>NZ_AQUZ01000003.1 GCF_000372465.1 Kribbella catacumbae DSM 19601 | reverse complement strand
CTCCAACCCCGTGGAGTCGATGATCTCGATCGCCCGAACCACCAACCGCAACGTGTCCCGCTGGCGCGACGGGCACATGGTGCTGCGCTGGACCGCGGCCGGCATGCTCAACGCCGAACGATCCTTCCGCCGCATCAAGGGCTACAAACACATGCCACAGCTCGTCGCCGCCCTCCACCGACACACCCACCCCGACACCACCGACCACACAGAAACTGTCGGTGCCGTCGCCTAGAGTTCACCGTGGATCGTCACCCAAGTTCCACACAACTCGGGACATGCTCCATCAGACGGCGGTCATTGAACTTGGTAGTCGCCTGCTGGCGGCTTGCCCTAAAGGCCTGAAGGTATTTGTTGCCCCGCTGGACTTCCGGCCGACCGCGCAACGGTCGTTGCAACCGGATGTGCTTGTCTGCCGGCGGGAAGACGTCGGCCCGAACGGGATCGAGAAGCCACTACTGCTGGCTGTCGAGATTCTGTCGTCCTCGACACGGATGAAGGATCTGCTACTCAAGCGTGGCGTGTACGAAGAGGCCGGTGTTACGTCGTATTGGATCTTCGACCCAGTGAAGGTGGAGCTGACGGTCCTCGAGCTGTCCGGCGGTTCTTATGTCAGGCAGGCTGTCGTGCACGGCGAAGAGGTCTTCGAGGCCAAACTGCCGTTCTCTGTGCGGGTTGTTGCCGCCGACCTAGTCGACGAGGAGTGACGGGCCGCAATAGGTGTCCCCGTCAGCCATTCAGCAAGGTGATCAGTTGGGTGCGGTCGGGGAGGTTTGGGGGGCGGATGATGTCGCCGGTGCGGACGTAGTAGAAGGCTGCGCCTACCTGGTTGACGGGGATGCCGAGGAGTTCGGCCCAGGCGACTCGGTAGATGGCTAGTTGGAGGGGGTCGGCGGTTTCGCTGCGGCTGGTTTTCCAGTCGATGACGTCGTAGCCGCGGGAGCCGTCCGGGCGGAGGACCTGGTAGACGGCGTCGATCCGGCCGCGGACCATCCGGCCGCCGATCGCCAGCGCGAACGGGGCTTCGATCTCGTATGGCATCTGTTCGCCGAACGGGCCGACCCGGAACGCGTCCATCAGTTCGATCAGGTCGGTGTCGTCGACGATGCCTTCGTCGGCGGCGCCGGGCAGGTCGTCGGGGTCGAGCAGGAACTGCTGGCCGAAGTAGCTCTCCACCCAGGCGTGGAACCTGGTGCCGAATCGCGCCGCCCGGTTGGGTTTGCGCGGCATCGGCCGGGCCAGGTCGGCCGCCAGCCCGTCCGGGTCCTTGGCCAGCCGCATCACCTGGGTCGCCGACAACGAGGCGGGCAGCGCGACGTCGTACGCCTTGCGGCTCCGGCTTTCCCTTGCCTCTGACAACAATCGCTCCAGCTCGGAGTCCCACCGCGCGACGGTCGCCTGCTCGTCGAGCAGCAGCGAGTCCTCGGCTTCCTGCGACGGGCCCTCCGCGCGTGACTGCTCCACCAGTGCAACCGATTCGAGGCGGCGCTGGTAGCCGGCCTCGTCGTACGGCGCGGGCCAGGGCGCGAGCTTCTGCTCGGCTAGCTCCGGGTTCTCCTCGTTCAGTTCGGGTTGCGGAGCCCAGTCGATCACCCGCTCCCCCGCGTGCTTCTTCAGGGTCTCCAGGTACGACGAGGGCCCGCGCGGGCGTTTCTGCGTCGGCCCCCACCAGTGCCCGGTCGCGACCAGGATCTCCTTGGCGCGCGTGAACGCGACGTACCCGAGGCGTCGTTCCTCCAGTGCGTTGACGTCCTTGCACTCGTCGGCGAAGGCCTTCAGCCCGGCGTTCGACAGGTCATGGAAGTCGGGCAACGTGTCGGCGTCGCCGCGCAACGGCCAGGGCAGCACCTTCGCGTTGGTGGTCCACTTGTCGCGGCCGCGGTCCGACGGGAACACCTTGTTCACCAGCGTCGGCACGAACACGATCGGCCACTCGAGACCTTTCGAGCGGTGCGTGGTCAGCAGCTTCACCGAATCCGCTTCACTCGGTACTGCGAGGTCGAGGCCGGCCGCGTACTCCTCTTCCGCCGCAAGGTACGCCAGCAGACCGTCCAGCGAGCCGGTCGACTCGGTGGAGGCAAAGTTGCCCACGGCATC
Source organism: Kribbella catacumbae DSM 19601 (assembly GCF_000372465.1). Taxonomy (GTDB): domain Bacteria; phylum Actinomycetota; class Actinomycetes; order Propionibacteriales; family Kribbellaceae; genus Kribbella; species Kribbella catacumbae. Next base: position 293,739 of record NZ_AQUZ01000003.1, on the reverse strand, counting down.
CAAAAACGCGGCCAGGTGGTCCCGCCGGCCGGAGTCGACGTGGTCCGGGGTCGCGGTGAGCTCGACGTCGAGCCCGATTGTGGCGATCACCCGGCGGACCAGGTCGAGCAGCGGCTCACCCGCGTGCGCACGCAATTCGCGCAGCTCGGCCGAGAGCTCCTTGAACCGGTCGAGCGCCTCCGCCGAGTACCCCCAGCCGGCCGGGCCGGAATCGTCGACGGCTTCGGCCAGTGAGATGACCTCTGTCGAATCCATGCCGGCCACGGCGGCGTCCAGGGCAGCGACCAGATCGTCGGCGGCGGGACGATCGCCGGCGTCAGCAAGAGCGCGGGAACGGTTGGCCAGCAAGGCTAGATCCCGGTGACCGATCCGGTAGCGCGGGCCGGTCAGGATCCGCAGCATCGCGGCGTTCGCGGTCAGGTCGTTGACCGCTTGCAGGGTGGCGACGACGTCGACGATCTCGGGCAGCGCGAGCAGACCGCCCAGGCCGACCACCTCGACCGGGACCTTGCGCGCGATCAGCGCCTCGTGCACCGCGCTGAGGTCGACGTTGGTGCGCATCAGGATGCCGATGTCCTTCCATCGGCGGTTCGGCGTCTTGTGGGCGGCGACGATCGCGTCCGCGACCCACTCGATCTCCTTCGAGCGCGTCTCGAACAGGCCGACCGTGATCGCGCCTTCGGGTGCGTCGGGTGGCGCCTCCAGCGGGATCACGCCGGGGTGCTGCTCGTAGAGCTCGGCCGCGTGCTGGTTGGCCGCCGCGAGAATCCTGCTGCCACAGCGCCGGTTGACGCTCAGCACGTAGCGGTGGGCCGGAGTACCGTCCGCGTTCTTGAAATGTTCGGGGAACTCGTCCAGGTTGGCGACCGAGGCGCCGCGCCAGCCGTAGATCGCCTGGCAAGGGTCGCCGACGGCCGTGACCGGATGGCCGTGCTCGCCGAACAGTGCGGTCAGCATTCGCCGCTGGGAGACCGAGGTGTCCTGATACTCGTCGAGCAGCACGACCTTGTACCGCGCTCGCTCGATCACCGGGACCTCAGGGCACTCCTCGGCCAGCCGCGCGCCGAGCGCCATCTGGTCCGCGAAGTCGACGACGCCGCGCTCGCCCTTGTAGGCCTGGTACTCCTCGACGAGCTGGAGGATCTCACCGCGCTTCAACGCGGTCTCGGCAAGCTTCTTCACGTCGACCGTCTGCTTCCGGGCGGCAGCGACCTCAGCCCGTACGGCCTCGTCATGAGCCCGTACTTCGTTCGCGCCCAGCAGGTGGTCGGCGAGCTCCCCGTCGAGTGCCAGCAGACTGTTGACGAGGGTCGGCACGTGATGCGAGGCGAACCGGATCGGCCCGTTGGAGCGCCGGACGACCCGGCCGGCGAGCTGGAACCTGGTCGCGTCGGCGAGCACCCGGACGTCGGGTTCGAGTCCGAGACGCAGACCGTGCTCGGCGATCAGCGTGCCGGCGAACGCGTGGTACGTCGAGACGACGGGCTCGCCCGGTTCCTCGGGCTCCCAGTTCGGGATGTTGCTGCGCAGGTGTGCGGCGAGGATCGGGTGCTGATCGGGCGGGAGCGTCGAGCCGAGCACCCCGGCCTTGGTGAGGTCGTCGCGGATCCGTACGTCGAGTTCGTTGGCGGCCTTCTTGGTGAAGGTCAGCCCGAGCACTTCCTCCGGCTGCACTTGACCGGTGCAGATCAACCACACCACGCGCGCCGCCATCGCGGTCGTCTTGCCCGACCCGGCGCCCGCCACGATCACGCCCGGCGCCAACGGTGCCGTGATCGCCTGCAGTTGCTGATCGCTGAACGGGATCTCGAGCAGCTCGCACAGCTCGGCCGTCGTCTCCAGCTTGGCTCTCATCAGACGATCTCCCGGCCTTCGGGTTGGACGGGACACAGGGCGCGGACCTCACAGCGGTCGCAGCCGGGATTGCGTTTGGCGATGAACTCTTCGGAGCGGACCATCGCTTCGGCGTCCTCGACGGCATCGTCAAGCCAGGTGCGGCCGTCCTCGTCCGGTTGCAGTGGCGCCTGGCCTTGCACCTTCGGCAGGCCGATGTCGTCGTGGCGCAACTGCACCAGCTCGGCGCCACCGCTGCGCGGCTCCTCACCGAGCTTCTTCAGCTGGCGGGACTCGATCGCGCGTTGGTAGATCGCCAGCTGCACATGCCGTTCCAGCGCCGGCTTCGTCGGCACTGTCCGGCCGGTCTTCAGGTCGACCACCCGGATCGCGCCGTCACCGTCCTGCTCCAGCCGGTCCATCCGGCCCTTCACCCGTACTGCGGGCTTGTCCTCGTCGGGCAGCAGTACGTCGAACTCCACTTCGGTGCCGAGCAGCGTCCGGTCCGGCCGCCCTTGATGCCAGGCGACGAACCGCCGCAACGCCTGCTCCGCCTCGACGCGCTCCCGGTCGGAGATCCACGACGACTCGAACTCGAGCTGCGTCCACACCTTGTCGAGCCAGCCGTTCAGCTCGTCGATGTCCGGTGGCAGCGTCCCGGTCGCGACGGCGTCCGCCAGCGTGTGGAGCACCATGCCGAAGCCGATGGCCGAAGTACTGGGGGTTTCGCCGCCGGCGCGACGCTGCAGGAACCAGCGCAGCGGGCAGTCGACGATCGTCGTCAGCGCACTCCCCGACAACGGCACCGGCAGCTCCGGGTCCGTGATCGGGCGCTCCGACCTGGTTCGCTCACGCACGCCCCACCAGCGTTGCGGGTCAGCCGTCGGGACCAGCGCATACTCCCGGTCGTCGGCGGCGTCGGCGAGCTTCGCCAGCCGATCCGCCGCGACTCGCTTCAACGCCGGTGACGACGCCGGGTCTGCGAGTACGCAGCGGAGGTCGGCGACCAAGCCGTGCAATGACAGCGGTCGTCGCGGCCGTCCGGCCACTAGTTTCAAAGGAATGTCGAGCTCGGCAAGTAATCGGGAGGGTTGATCGCCGTCGGCCTCGGGCGCCTGCACTGCCGTCACGATCAGCCGCTCCCGGGCTCTGGTGATCGCGACATAGAAAAGCCGTCGCTCCTCGGCGAGGATCGCGCCGGCCGACAACGGCGCCACCAAACCGTCCCGGCCGAGTCTGTCCGGTTCGAGCAGCGAGCCGCGCCGGCGCAGGTCCGGCCACTGCCCTTCCTGCACGCTCGCCACGACGACCAGCCGCCATTGCAGACCCTTCGACCGGTGCGCGGTCATCAGCTGCACCCCGGCCTCCCGGTACGTCGCGTCGAACCGGTTGTCGCCGGCGATGTCCAGCGCCTCCAGCTCGGCGAGGAACGTCGACACGCCCTTGAAGCCGATTTGCTCCTCCGCCCGGCTCGCCGCGTCGAACAGCGCACACAGCGAATCGAGATCGCGGTTCGCGGTACGGGCGACCTCGCCGCCGCTGTTCGCCTGGCCGCGGAGCCGCCGCAGCCAGGGCGACTCCGACCACAGCGACCACATCACCTCGTCCGGCGCGGCGCCCGCGGTCACGATGTTTCTTGCCTTGAGCAACCTTTCACCGAGGGCGACGAAGCGCGCCTCGGCCGGCGAGGCCTGCTCGTCCAGCAGCAGCGGGTTCATCAGCGCTTCGCGAAGCAACTCGTCGGACGATCGCGGCAACCGCTGACCACCCGCCACCTCGCGATCGCGCTTTCGCAGCACCCGGGCAAGTCTGCGCAGTTGCCCCGCATCCATCGCACCCAGCGGCGACAACGCTAGCGCCCGCACCACGTCGACGGTCAGCGACGCAGGATCGGCGACTGCCCGCAAGGCCAGCAACATCGGCCGTACTGCGGGCTCGCGCGACAGCGGCAACTCGTCACCGGCGACGTCGACGGGGATGCCCGCGGCAGCGAGAGCGCGACGCAGGGGTGGGATCGAGCGGCTGCCGGAGCGGACCAGGACGGCCATCTCATGCCAGCCGACACCGTCTTGCACGTGCGCGCGGCGGAGCAGGTCGGCGATGTGCTCGAGCTCGGCGCCGCTCGTCGAGTACAGGTTGGCCTCGACCTTGCCGGCACCGTAGACGCAGGAGCTCGCGTCGGGATTGCGGAAGCGTTCGAAGGTGTCGCGGTCGAGCGTGCCGGGCACGCCGAGGCGGTTGACCACGTTGCGCGAGACGCGTTGCAGCGTCGTCCCGAATCGGCGGGTCGTCGCGAGGGCGATCTGGGCGGCTTCGGCGCCGTTCGCAGTACGGAACTCGTCGGTGAAGCGGAGCAGGCCGCGGACGTCGGCGCCGCGAAAGGTGTAGATGGATTGGTCCGGGTCGCCGACGACGACGAGGTCGCGGCCGTCGCCGGCGATCGCCTGCAGCAACTTGGTCTGGCCGGGATCGGTGTCCTGGTACTCGTCGACGAAGACGGCCTTGAACTCCTCGCGGAGCCTGGCCTGGACGTGCGGTTGCTGCGCCAGGATGACCGCGCGATGGATCAGCTCGGAGTAGTCCAGCACCTGCTCGTGGTCGAGGATCTGCAGGTACTCCTCGAAGAAGTCGCCGACCGCGACCCACTCCGGCCGGCTCGCGGAGTGTCCGACCGCGGACAGGTCCTCCGGGTCGAGACCGAGCTGACGTGCCTTGCCGATGACGGCCTGGACCTCGTCGGTGAATCCACGTGTCTTCAGCGCCGGATGAAGACTGGCCGGCCATTTGGTCACGCCGACCTCGCGGCTCCCGCCAAGGGACTCGCTCAGCCGCAGCGTCTGCTCCGGTCCGGAAGGAAGCCGCAGCGGTACGTCGAAAGCGTCTGCCGGGGTGAAGCGTCTGAGCAAGGCATAGCAGAACGAGTGAAACGTCATCGACGGCATCACCCGCGTCGTCCGGCCGAGACGTGCGGTGATCCGGTCGCGAAGCTCGGTCGCCGCCTTCCGCCCGAAGGTCAGCACGAGCACCTCGTCGGGACTCAGCCCACGATTGCCGACCCGATCGACGACCGCCTCGACCAGCGTCGTCGTCTTCCCCGTGCCCGGCCCCGCGAGCACGAGCAACGGCCCGCCCGGATGATCCACCACCGATTGCTGATCAGCATCCAGCACCGGCACCTCGGTGACCCGGGCTTGCCGCCCGTCACCTCGCACCAAGCGATATCTGGAACCGGATCTGCTGACCATCGCCCCATCCCATCAGACGCCACCGACAGTCGGTGCAACCGGAGGTACGGGTTGGCCCCTAGATAACGGTGAGAGCCTTCCGCCGATCCGGCTCGAGGCCCGACCGCGGATACCTGAGGAGCCATCCCGAATGCGAATAACTGTGCCCACGTTGGCCGTTCTAGGCCTGCTCGGCAGTCTGCTGACCCTTCCTTCTCAAGCGGCGCCGGCCCCAACTCCCGAAGGAGTCAGCGGAACGGTGACGTTGATCACCGGAGATCGGGTCGAACTCACGCCCGGCGAACCACCGCGAGTCATCCCTGCCGAGGGCCGCAAGTCCATGCGCTTCCGGATCTCGGCAGAAGCCGGACGCCGGGTGCGCGTGATCCCCGCGGATGCCGTCGGCCTGCTCGCCGCCGGAAAGCTCGACCCGCGACTGTTCGACGTGACCACGCTGCTGGAGTTCGGGTACGACGATGCCCGCCGTTCGCAGTTGCCGTTGATCGTGCAGCGGGCCGCATCCAGCCGTACTGCGGGCGCCGGTCTCGCCGGTCTGAGCAACCGTCGCGAGCTTCCCAGCATCACCGGCTTCTCTGTCCTCGAGTCGAAGCGGGATTCCGTGGCCTTCTGGGACTCTCTGCGGCGAGGCTCCGGCATCACCAAGGTCTGGCTGAACGGCATTCGCCGGACCACGCTCGATCGCAGCGTGCCGCAGATCGGCGTACCGGCTGCGTGGTCTCAAGGGCTGACCGGACGCGGCGTCACGGTCGCGGTGGTCGATTCGGGGATCGACGCCCAGCACCCCGACCTCGTCGGTAAGGTCGCTTCGGCAAAGAACTTCGTCGACGAAAACGGCGGCGACCAGGTCGGCCATGGAACGCACGTGGCCTCGACGGTGACCGGTACCGGCGCCGCGTCGGGCGGCTCCTACCGTGGTGTCGCGCCGGACGTGAAACTGCTCGACGCCAAGGTCTGCGGCGAGGACGGTTGCCCGGAGGACGCCATTCTGGCCGGGATCGAGTGGGCCGTCGTCGAGCAGCGCGCGGCCGTGGTCAACCTGAGCCTCGGGGGCACTGACGCGCCGGGTGAAGATCCACTCGAGCAAGCCATCAACACGCTCTCGGCGCAGTACGGGACGCTCTTTGTCGTCGCGGCCGGCAACAGCGGAGCGGGTGGCGCCGGCACGATTCAGTCTCCGGGGAGCGCGGCGGCTGCACTGACCGTCGGGGCTGTCGACAAGGAGGATGGGCTTGCCGAGTTCAGCAGTCGCGGGCCGACGGTCGGTGACACCCTGACGAAGCCGGATCTGACTGCTCCCGGCGTAGAGATCGTTGCGGCGAAGGCAGCTGGCACCGGGGGCGACGGGGGCGACGGGGGCGACGGGGGCGACGGACAGTACGTCTCGATGTCGGGTACTTCGATGGCGACTCCTCATCTGGCCGGTGCTGCGGCGATCCTGTTGCAGCAGCACCCGGACTGGACCGGGGCGCAGGTCAAAGCTGCGCTGATGGCTTCGGCCAAGACGACGCCGGGGGTCAGCGGGTTCGATCAGGGCGCCGGACGAGTCGACGTCGCTCAGGCGATCAAGCAGCAGGTGGTCGCTTCGCCGTCGAGCATCAGCTTCGGTCTGGCGTCCTGGCCGCATGAGGACGATCCCGTCCAGTCGAAGACGATCACTTATCGCAATACCGGCAGCAGTCCGGTCACGCTCGATCTGCAGGTGGCCGACCAGCCGGCCGGTCTCTTCACGGTGACGCCGAGCCGGATCGTAGTACCGGCCGGTGGTACTGCGGATGCGACGCTCGCTGCCGATACGAGGTCGGCCGCCGTACCGATCGGGAGGTTCAGCGGGCAGCTCGTCGCGACCGGGGATGGCGCCAGGGTCAGCACGCCGTTCGGAGTGGAGAAGGAGCCCGAGCGCTACGACGTCCGGCTGACGAACATCGGCCGCGACGGCAAGGCTCCCCTGGAGCACATCACCTTCTTCGATCGCATCGGCGACTGCGGAGCCGACCCGTACTGCGGCGACTACGTCTACGGCGCCGGGACCAGCACGGCCAAGCTCCGGCTGGCGCCGGGCAAGTACACGGTCGTGGATTTCAGTACTGCGACCGGCAAGGACTGGACGATGCTCGTGCACTCGGTGCTCGACCATCAGCGGGACCGTGAGCTCGTGCTGGACGCCCGCAAGGCGAAGCCGGTCGAGATGTCGGTGCCTAAGGCAACAGCTCGGCTGATGGAGCTGAGTGTCGTGGTCGCGCGGGATACGCTCCGGGGGGCGGCTTCGGTGCTGACCTACTTCATGCCGGGTGATGCGCAGAACCCGGTCTACATCGCCGAGCTCGGTGAGACCGCGGCCGATCCCGAAGAGGTGATCAGCGTCGCCTATGGCCGATTCGCCGAACCAGGGCCGGCCGGGGATTTCGCGAACAGCCCATATGAGTACAACCTGGCCGACTACCGGCTTGGCCGCGCGCTGGACGGCGTACGGCTGAGGACGCGGCAGGAGCAGTTCGCGACGGTGAAGGCCGGCTATGCCACTGATGCGGCGGAGCCACGGATCGCGGTCACCAGTCATGGCGTACGGCCGGCCGGGACGACGCTGGACTACGCAGTACCGCCGTCGGGTGCACAAGAGCTGACCAGCGGGTTGCCGGTACGGCGTACTGAGTACTTCCTGGCTGGTGGTTTGAAGTGGTCATCGACTCTGGTGACTCGGTCCGAATCCGGTGCGATCGGGAGCTTGCTGTTCAGCTCGGAACGGTCGGTCTTTCGCGCTGGCCGGACCTATCGGCAGGAGTGGAACAAGGGAGTGCTCGGCCCACGCCTCACCCTGGGACCGGTGATGCCGAACGGGCTGGCGCGGGGCGCGCAACGGGTTGGCGACCAACTGCTCTTCGGGCTCAGTCTGCGTTCGGACAACCATCCGCTGCACATGAACGAGCCGAAGCTCCCAGCGGGATCGGCCAAGCTCTATCGCAACGGCGAGCTGCTCAAGGATTGGCCGCGCGCCAGCTACCTCGCGATAGAGGTACCTGCTGGCGCGGCGACGTACCAGCTCGAGAGCCGGGTAGAGACACCCGGGACAGCCGTGTCGACGAGACTCGACAGCAAGTGGACGTTCCACTCCTCGCACGTCGAGGGCGTCGCCTCACTACCGTTCATGGCGGTGCACTTCCACCCCGCCCTCGACGACCACAACCGAGCCCGACCCGGCGGCTTCATCATCCCGATCACCGTGCAACGCCAGCCCGGCGCAGCACCAAGCCGAGTGAAGACACTCCAGATCGAGTCCTCCACCGACGACGGAACCACCTGGCACCCCGCGAAGGTCGTCCGGAGGGGTGACGACTGGCAGACAACGGTGACCAACCCACCCGGCGGCGCTGTCTCCTTGCGCGCCCGAGCAACAGACACCAACGGAAACAAGGTGGAACAAACCTTCATCCGTGGCTATCTGGTCCGCGGCTGAAGCAACGGCAGGGTCGGGGTGATCGCCCCCCCACCCTGCCACCGCTGGAGGTTAGTCGGCCCCGGCAGACCTCAAGCCACGCCAGGCTCGCGATGCCCGGTACGGCGGAAGGCCGGTGCGGCGGCCCGCCGATGGTGGGTTATTCGACCCCTGGCCTCCTACAGAGCCTGTTGGGAAATGGGTCTGGGGTTCGCGTTGTGTCCCGACCGACAGGAAGTGGTGCCGGTTCTGCGGCCGGCCGCGGCCTGCGTGAGCGTGGCGCGCGGCCGAACGGTCGACTACTTCCTGTCGGTCGGCACACAATCGNCCGCTGCCGAGCCAATTCGCAACAGGCTCTACAAGGTGCTAGTGGTCCAAAAGGCCGCTAGTCGGGCTCAGTGATCGACAGCTCTCCTGCGCTCACGAGTGGCCATCTGGACCCATCTGCCACTTGGGGAGGGTTTTTGCCGGGGCTGAGGAGGCAAATGTCCGGATCCGGGGGGGAAATCCTCCTCAGGCCAGAGGGAGATGGGCCTGGTGGCTCAAATAGGGCTCGTCTTCGAGTGCAACATCCAGGCCGTCGGAGCGCGTGGGATGGGGCTAGCCGTCTGGGGTCCAGCGGACTTGGCGGAGGTCTACTTTGCCGTTGGTTACTCGGACTCCGTCGCCGCGGAGTAGTTGGAGTTGTTGGTCTACTACCTCGTCGGCGGGGATGCCGCTGGAGCGGATTACTCGCCACCAGGGGACGCCGCCGCCGTATTCGCGCATGATGGCGCCGACCTGGCGTGGGCCGCCCTGGCCTACGTAGGCGGCGATGTCTCCGTACGTCGCTACGCTGCCGGGCGGGATTGACTCGACCGCGACCAGCACGGCCTCCACGTACTCCTCCCGATCCACGGGGGCTACGTTATCCATCCCCGCCGACAAGGTCAGGTGAGGGCTTTGGCGAGGGGTTCCAGTACTGCGGGTGGCGCGTCCAGTGGGAGGTTGAGGACGACCAGGTCAACCCCCGCTTCCCCGTACGCCGATGCGGTGGCGACGGCGTTGTCGATCGCCTGCCCCAGCGGCACGTCCGGGTCGATGCGGACGTTGACCGAGCAGGTGATTTCGGAGATGTCGCGGCCGAGGTCATCGCAGTGCGCGACGAGGACTTCCTTGAGGGGCAGCCATTCCTCGGGGCTGGGGACGATGACGTTCCAGTGCTGGGCCCAGCGGGCCACTGCGCGCAGAGTGCGCTTCGGGCCTTTGCCGCCGATGGTGATGGGCGGGTGTGGGGTCTGGACCGGCTTCGGTTCGCAGTACGCGTCGGTGAGTTTCACGTACTGGCCGTCGAAGTTGGCGGACTTCTCGGTGAGCAGTGCGAGCAGCGCCTGGACGCCTTCGTCGAAGCGGTCGAAGCGTTCCTTCAGCGGGGGCAGCTCGATGCCGTAGGCGTCGCACTCCATCTGGTTCCAGCCGGCGCCGATGCCGAGTTCGAGGCGGCCGCCCGAGATGATGTCGGTGGTCGCCGCCATGTTCGCCAGTACTGCGGGGTGGCGGTAGATCATGCCGGTCACCTGACAGCCGACCCGGATCCGCTTGGTCGCCTGGGCGAGGGCGGCCAGCGACGTCCAGGCCTCGAGGTTCGGGCCGGCCATGTCGCCGCTCAGCGGGTAGAAGTGGTCCCAGTGCCAGGCCGACTCGAAGACCTCGAACTCGTCGGCCGCGATCCACACGTCCCGCAACTGCTGCCAGCTCGTGTGCTCGGGCCTGGTCTTGATCGCGAACCGCATCCGCAGCCTCCTCGGTAAGGGTTTTCCAAGCGCAACTTACCGCAGGACGCGCACCCCGGAAACAGCACGATCGAGCAGGGCACGGGATCGCGCCGCCACCAGCCAGACTCAGGTCGCGGACCGACCGCAAGCACCCGGGTCCTGCAGGGCAGTGATCAGCGCGAACGCCTCGAAGACCACACCCGCCACCGCCGTCGTGTACAGCACGATGGCGATCACCTGCCGGCTCCGCCCGAACCACCGGATCAGCAACAGCAAGGCGAGCATGCCGACAAGCAGCCCAGCCGCACCCAGCACATAGGCGCTCGGAGGCAGTGAGAGTGAGGCGTCGCAAGCCGCTTGGCGGCGGCGTTGGAGCTCGGCTTCGGCGTTGACGCAGATCAGGGCCAGCACGACCCCGACCACCATCAGACCGAAGACCAGCCCCTGCCGGAGCCAGCCAGGCACGCCCCCCACGTGCGTCAGTCCAGGCCGAGACGAGCCCGTACTTCGGGTCTGCGCAGCGGCGGCACGGTTTGCGGCGGGACCCGGCGTTCCGGCATCTCCTCCAGCAGGGCCTCGGTGATCTTGGCGACCTCGGCGGCCGCCCGCTCGATCGGGCCGCGGGTGGTGGCGCTGAGCGAGCCGACACCAGTCACCTTGCGCACGTACTGCAGAGCCGCCGCGTAGATCTCTTCCGAGGTCGCCGCCGGCTCAAGTCCACGAAGAACGGTGATGTTTCTGCACATGTTCCGACCCTACGCGGGCCCGGGGACAGGAAACCAAGATTCTACGAGGTATTGACTTCCCTACGACCATTAGGTTTTCCTCAAGACATGAGCACCACCGGCCTCGATCGCCGCAGCAAGCGACGGCAGCAGACCATCGACGAGATCCTCGACATCTCCATCGCCTTGATGGAGACCGAGGGCGTCGCGGCGCTGAGCCTGTCCGCGGTGGCCCGGCAGCTGGGCCTGCAGCCGCCGTCGCTGTACCAGTACTTCCCGTCCAAGCTCGCGATCTACGACGCCCTGTTCCAGCGCGGCGCCGAGCAGGTCCGCGATGCCCAGCGCGCGGCGCGGGCCGGCGTACCCATCGAGCAGCAGCTCGAGCTGGGGATCACGGCCTTCAGCCGGTGGTGCATGGAGAACCAGGTGCTGACCCAGCTGCTTTTCTGGCGGACGATTCCGGGCTTCGAGCCGTCGCCCGAGGCATTCGCCCCAGCAGTGGACGGCCTGACGGACCTGAAGTCGTATCTCCAGCAGGAGGTCGACGGTGGCCGGCTCCATCAGGAGGCCGTGAGCGACGACGGGCTCGCGTTATTCACCTCGTTGACCGCGGGCGTGCTGTCCCAGCAGTTGGCGAACGAACCGCAGGCGACCTTCGAGCGCGGCCGGTTCATGAAGCTGATGCCGGTCGTGCTCGACATGTTCTACCAGCGCTACGAACCGACCAGGGGGAAAACGAAATGAGCACCACAGTGTTAGCCGCGCGGGAGATCGCCCGCGCCGACCGGGCCACCGCCCGGCGTCACCGCGATGCGGAGATCCAAGCCTGGCAGGACTTGCTGGCAACCATCGACGGCACCGAGTGGCAGCGTCGTACGGTCTGCACGGAGTGGGACGTCGCCGACATCGTCGGGCACCTGTGCGGGCAGGCCGAGGACGTCAACAAGCCTTGGTCCTTCCCGCTCCGCGACCGTCGCGCCCGCCGGGTCTATCCGACGGTCGGCCTGCTGGACGCGCACATGCTGATCCAGGCCGACGACCATCGCGGTACACCGCCCGACGTCCTGCGCGGGCGCTTCGACCGGTTGTGGGCGAAGGCGACGCGGACCATCAGCCGGAACCCTGCCCTGATCCGCAAGCTGCAGGTGAAGGTGGAGGGCATTCCGGGCTTCGACAAACTCGCCCTCGGCTACATCCAGGACATCCTGCTCGCGCGCGACCTGTGGATGCATCGCGATGACGTCTGCCAGGCACTCGGCCGCGAGTTCGACGCCGGCCCGTACGCCGGTGAGCTGATCGCCCAGGTGATGCTCGACCTCGAGGACGGGCCGTTCTGGAAGGGCACGCCGATCGTTCTCACTCTGACCGGCGCGGGTGGCGGCACCTATCGCCTGGGCCAGGGCGACCCGATCGCCACCGTCAGCACCGACGCTGTCGGCTACATGCGCACGGTGTCCGGCCGCGACGACCAGCCGGACGTAGTACTGGTCGACGGGGAACCGGCCGGCGTTGAAGCCGTGACAGGCTGCCGGATGCCGTTTTGAACCGGCGCTGGGCCACCATGACTGAATGAGCGAACTCCCCGCCGGCCTCACGGTCCGCCCGCCGCGACTGGAGGACGCCGATGCGATCCTGCAGCTCGCCGTGGACTATTTCACGAAGCTCCTCGGCCGGCCGGTGGTCACTTTGTCGGAGGTCACCGAGGCGCTCGGCACGCCGACCTTCACCCCCGAGCGGGATGGCTGGCTGGTCCTGGGCCGCCCGGGCGCGGTCACCGGATTCGCGTTCGTCCTGCCGGGCGGGGATCGCCGGTTCGTCCAGTTGAGCGTGATCACCCCGGATCCGGCGATCGCGGGCTGGCTGGTCACAACAGGCGCTGAACGGGCCCGAGATCTAGCCGGCGAGAACGGTCAGACCGAGGTGACCGTCGAGGTCAGCCTGTTCCGCGCGGACGAGGCGCTGCGCGAGGTGGTCAGCGACCAGGGGTACGAGTTCGCCACGTCGTACCTGCAGCTGCGGATCGACCACACCGGCCCGGTGCTCGTGCCAGAACCACCAGCCGGTACTACGGTCCGCGCCGGCGCCTTCGACGAATCGGCCAGGCGGGCGTACCACGCACTGATGTCGGCCGCGTTCGAAGGGCAGGACAGCGCGGCGCTTCCGCCGTACGACGAATGGCTGGCGAACCACGAGAAGAGCCCGCAGTTCGCTTGGCCGCAACTGACGATGGTCGAGCGCGACGGGGTGACTCTCGCCGCCAGCGACTGCAACGACAGCTTCGTCGAGACGGACAACTGCGGGTACATCGGCCGGCTCGGCGTCAGCCCCGAAGCGCGCGGACTCGGCCTGGCGAAGTACCTGCTCCGCTACGCCTTCGCCGCCGATGCCGCGGCCGGCCTCGACGGGACGATGCTGCACGTCGACACCAACAACCCGACGCCGGCCCTCGGCCTGTACGAGTCCGTGGGCATGCGCACGATCGAGATCGCCGACGCCTGGACCCGCAAACTCCCGACCCGATAGGGCTGCAGGCCTTCGCCACCGACGCTGCGGCCGGGCTAGCCGACACCCTGCGGCACGTGGACACCAGCAACCCAACGCAGGCCCAGGGCCTCTACGAGTCGGTCGGCATGCGTGTTGTCCAGACAGCCGAGCTGTGGGCGCCGGAACTGCCTTCTGTTTAGGCGCACGCCCGCAGGCATAACCTGCGCCGGAGAGGGAAACCATCCTCGGCACCGAGTGGTCGAGTGGTATCGTGGTACGTGCCTGGAGCGTTGAGCTTCAGGAAGTGAGCCCGAGACCCGGCCGGACGACCGTGGCGCTCGGGCTTCGCGCGTTTCTGGGATCAGACCTCGCGGACTCCGGTCACGACGGGGCGGATCCGTTCCCGCCAGTGTCCACCTTTGGCCCAGCACCAGGCGACCGCGTCCGGGATGCACAGCAGCAGTTCCGCGGCTGCAGTCGCATGGGTGTACTCGATCCGGCTGCGGGCATCCGCGGCCCGGGTCAGCTCGATGAGGCGCTGCTTGTCCCAGGAGCGCAGAGTCTCGTCCACCTCGAGCGTGATGCGGGATCGGTGATGGCGGCACTCGTCGGCGATCAGCCCACCTAGGCAGGCCGCTCGCCGGTCACGGTCGGTCCGGTAGCGCTTGCCGGCGTCGTACACGGTGACCTCGATGTTCATGCGTGCAATCGTGTCGGCGATCGCTCGGCGGCGGGCGTCTCGCTCCGCGTTCATGTGGAGTGCACGTTGTCCCGGCAGCACCAACGCCCGCAGCTCCTTACGAAGAGTGCACAGATCCCCGACCACGACGACCGCGGCCACCAGCAGATAGCCACGCTGCTTCGTCTCATCGACGTAGACATGACGGCTCACCCGGCGTCCTCTTCCGTTCCGCCAGCCGGCTTTCGTGCGGACCCAATGAGCCACTCGTACTCGGTGGGGCTCAGAATGACTGCCTCCACACGCCGATGCCGGCCGACGGTGACCGGTCCTGCGGTCGGCGCCTTGCGGAGCCTCTCCAGGATTCGCGGGAGCTCGAGCCGGAACTCGCCGACGCTGAAGGGTGGAGGCAGGCGCTGGCCTTGGCTACTCGTAGTCACCGCGCGAACCTATCGGCTACACCCGAAATCTGTACTGATTTCAGGTCTGAAGTCTGTGCCGATCTGCTGCAGAAAGACGACGCGAAACCCCGCCCGCGTACCGGAGTACGGGGCGGGGCTGCGGAGTGACTCAGTAAGTGGGCTGGGACGGGTCGATCTGGTCGACCCAGGCGACTACGCCGCCGCCGACGTGGACGGCGTCGGAGAAGCCTGCACCCTTGGCGATGGCGAGGACCTCGGCGGAGCGGACGCCGGACTTGCAGTGGAAGACCAACTGCTTGTCCTGCGGGAGCTTCTCCAGCGCCACGCCGGTCTGGAAGTCGGCCTTCGGGATCAGCACCGAACCGGGGATCCGGTTGATCTCGTACTCGTTCGGCTCGCGGACGTCGACCAGCAGGAAGTCCTTCTCGCCGTTGTCCTTCAGCTTGATCCACTCGCTCAGCGTCTTCACCGAGATCGTCGAGCCGACGGCCGCGTCGGCCGCTTCCTCGGTGATCGCACCGCAGAACGCGTCGTAGTCGACCAGTTCGGTGACGGTCGGGTTCTCGCCGCAGATCGCGCAGTTCGGGTCCTTGCGGACCTTCAGCGAGCGCCAGTTCAGGTCGAGCGCCTCGTAGATGTTCAGCCGGCCGAGCGACGGGTCGCCGATGCCGGTGAGCAGCTTGATCGCCTCAGTCACCTGGGCGGCGCCGACCGACGCGCACAGCACGCCCAGTACGCCGCCTTCGGCGCAGGACGGGACCATGCCGGGTGGCGGCGGCTCGGGGTACAGGCAGCGGTAGCACGGGCCGTGCTCGGCCCAGAACACGCTGATCTGGCCGTCGAAACGGAAGATCGAGCCCCAGACGTAGGGCTTGCCGAGCAGGACCGCGGCGTCGTTCACCAGGTACCGGGTGGCGAAGTTGTCGGTGCCGTCGACGATCAGGTCGTACTGCTCGAAGATCTCGAACACGTTGTCGTTGTCGAGGCGGACCTCGTGCAGCACGACGTTGGTGTTCGGGTTGGTCTCGAGGATCGACTCCTTGGCCGACTGCGCCTTGGACTTGCCGACGTCGGACTGGCCGTGGATGATCTGGCGCTGCAGGTTCGACTCGTCGACGGTGTCGAACTCGACGATGCCGAGCGTGCCGACGCCGGCCGCGGCCAGGTAGAGCAGCGCGGGGCTGCCCAGGCCGCCGGCGCCGATCACCAGCACCTTGGCGTTCTTCAGCCGCTTCTGCCCGGCCATCCCGACCTCGGGGATGATCAGGTGCCGCGAATACCGGCGGACCTCGTCGATGGTCAGCTCGTCGGCCGGTTCGACCAGCGGTGGCAGCTGTGGCACGTGAGACTCCTCGTCAGCGGGAAAAATCGCGGGGCTCCAGGGTTCAACCCGTTGTCCCTCTCCCATGTTCCCGCACGACTCCAGGGCAGCCCAGCAAGGTCCGCATCCCGGGACGCGAGTCTCACCGATGACCGCCGTACGCCGCTGCGCCGCACCCGGGAGTCCGCTGGCGCCGCACCCGGGAGAAGGTACGGCGCCAGCGTGGGGTCAGTCGTTGCCAGCTGGGGTCAGTCGTTGTCGGTGATCGTGCCGGTCAGCGTGGCGGGCAGCTTGAAGTCGGCGCCCTCGACCGAGGTCAAACCGACGGTGAAGGTCTCAGTCGCTTCCTTCACCTTGTCGTCGACCAGCTTGACCTCGATGTTCGCCGTGGTCCGGCCTGGTTCGAGCTGTCCATAGACGGCCCGGTCCGGCGGGTTGGAGGTGCCGTCGTCCTCGAGGGTCGTGAAGTCCTTGCGGATCACGGCGGTGCCGTCCTTCAGCTCACCGTCGAGCCAGATGAACTTGTCGCTCGGAGCGGACAGCTTCAGCGGGAACTTCAGCAGGCCCGCGTTCTCCGCCGCCTTCGCCGGGCCGGCCGTCAGGGTCGGGGTCGGGTCGTCGTCGATCACCTCAGCGTTGCCGAACGACTGCCCCAGCAACGCTTCCTGGGGCGCCGAGAGCACCAGGCTGAAGACGAGGTCGTAGCTGTCCCGGGTGTTGCCCGTGATCGGCACAGTGATCTTCTGCTTGGTCTGACCCGGCCTGAAGACCAGGTGCTTGACCACCGAGCCGACCGAGTTGCCGAGGTCACCACTCGATTCGGCGTACACGCTGACCGGGCGAGGGCTCGGCCGCGACAGCGTCACCCAGAAGTCGACGTTCTTGGTGCCCGAGTTGCCCTCCTGCACCTTGCCGACATTGGACGCCGACACTCGCACCAACCGCGACGGCGCCGACTTGCCCAGGCCCGGGGTCGAGAACGCCAGGTCGCTCACGAACACCGACCCTGAAGCAACCTTGTCGGTCACCAGCTCGATCGCGCGAACGTCGCGCAGGTTGATCCCCTTCAGCGAGTTGGTCGGGATCCGCACAGTACGCAGCAGGTTCTTCGGCAGCCCCAAACCAGGCGCGCCCGGCATCCGGAGCAGAGCGTCACTGACAGCCGACACCGGTACTGCGGCGGCGCGGCCCTTGCCGTCCACGACTCGCACGGTCAGGTCGGTCTTCGGCGCACCAGACGGGTCAGGAGTCGCTCGGAACGTCAGTACGGAGTACCGGCGTACGTCTCGCTGAGTGGCACCGAGGTTGATCCGTACTACGCCGTTCCTGCCGGTCCACGTGAGCTTGGTGACCGCAGTTGTCGGCGTGTGTTGGGCGAACCAAGCCTCCACCCAGTGCGGTGAATCCCAGCTGTTGCCCGTCTTCACACACGTAGCAGGCTGGGCACGGGAGGCCTCATCGGTCCCGGCGCACACTGTCGCCTTGACGCTGCCGGTGACCGCTCCGGCCGGCAGTGCCTGGTCGAGGCGGTTCACATCCCGCCGCGACGCTTCCGGAGCCTGTGACACGACCCGTACTACGGCCCGCCCGGCCGAGGCCGGATGTGCGTTCGACCCGTCGAGCAGCGGCAGCAGCTTGGTCTCCTGCCCGAGCTGCAACCGGAAAAAGCCGGCCACGTACGCCGTACCGACCGCCTGCTGCTCCTTGGCCGTCAACCGGCCCGCGTACTTGGCTCCGCACGGCGCGGCCTTGTCGTCCTCGCCCCACCAGTCGTCGTTCGACGGTGCGACCGACTGGCCCGGAGTCCACTCGGTGTTGAAGAAGTTGTGGTTCGCGCCGAGGATCGTCACGGTCGAGCGGGCCGCGGCGTCACGGGTGACGGCGTACCGGGTGTCGTCGTAGAACTTCTGCCCCTGCAGGTCGGACACGTCGCCGTCGCAGTACGGCAGGATCACACTCATCGCGACTCCGGGCACGGTGGCCCGCGCGAAGTCGGTCGGTGCCAGCGGGAGCACCGCGCGGATGCCGTACTGGCCGCCGCGGCCGGCGTTCAGCACCGCCGCGCGGGCGACGCCCTCGCCACCGCGCGAGTGACCCATCAGACCGATGTTCTGCAGGTCCAGCTTGCCGACGAATCTGCTGCCGAACGGGCCACCGCCGACCGTCGACCACTTCTTCCACAGCGCCAGGTGGTCAAGGATCAGCTCGGCCCGTGCCTGCGCGCCCTGGTCGTAGACGCCGTCGTCGAAGGCGTTCACGGCGTTCGCGCTGATCGAGACGACCTGATAGCCGTTCCTGGCCAGCGCCTTGGCCGGACCGTCGTACCCGCGATAACTCGGGATCGGCTTCTCACCCTTGGCACACGGCCACGGAGCAGTCGGCTCCTCGGTGGGATCGCCGTAGCAGACCGCGTGCCGGCCGTGCAGGAAGACCACCAGCGGCCGGGGGCCGAGCGCACCGCGCGGCGAGTAGACCTTGCCGAGAACCTCGGCCTTCTGACCAAGGCCGGGCAGGAGTACAACCTGGTCGCCCAGGTTGTACTCCGCCGTCTCGACGGCATATTTGCCCGTGGCACCGGGATCGACCGCCAGCGGCGGGCCCAGCGGCGCCTTCAGCCACTCCTTGTCGGTGGTCACCCCACCGGCCTGACTCTTGCCTTTCTTGCCCTGGTTGCGGGCCAGATCCCCCGACCAGACCAGCTGGACATCCTTCGCCGCCGGCACCGACGGGTCCGTGGTGACCACCGAGACGGTACGCCGGTCCGGCGACTGTTTCGCCACCCCGACCGGCTTGCCGTTCACCGCGATCAGCGGCAGCGCGCCGCGCATCGGCGCCGGCGCGCCGAGGTGCAGAGTCACCCGGTAGCCGCCGGCCTCCGGGTGGATCTCCCAATTCTTGCCTTTGGCAACCGGTTGGTCAGGAGGCGCGGCCTGCGCCTGGCCGGCCGGGGCAAGCAGTGCCGCACCTAGCAGTGCGACGACGAGCCCCGCTCTTCCGAATACCCGCACAGCGGTCCTTTCGTCGGCAGACAGTTCACCCTGCTGACGACGGAGCCGGGGCAATAGTTGTCGCGGGCGACGAAATGGTCGCAGGATCATCCCGCGGGATGACCTCGCCGCGCCGATTGCCTACCCAGGTCGCTAGCTTCCCGGACCGCCCCCACTCATAAATCTGCTCCACACCGCCCTCGGCGCACCCACCCACGCCTGGGCAGCACCGGCCAGACGAGGTTCGTGAGTGGTGGCGGTCCGGTGCTAGCCGATCAGCTGCCGGAAGGCTCGCTCGACTTCCTGCGGGTGTTCCATCTGCGCGACGTGGCCGGACTTCGGCAGGTAGAGCAGCCGGGCGTCAGGGAAGCTGCGCTGCGCCTTGGTCCGGATCTTCGCGTTGACGAGTCTGTCCTTGCCGCCGTAGACCAGCTGGACAGGACAGCGAACCCTGGCCGCATCGGCCCACAACGATCGCCGCGGCGGCGCCAGCGAGGAGAACAGCACGCTACGAGCCGCTTCCATCGTCGCCTCATATCCCCACGGTTGACTGTCGCGCCTGCGCAACTCCTTCTCATAGGCCTGCAGTACTTCGGGCGCCAGCGACCGCGGATCGCCGAAGATCATCGACATCCCCGCCTTGAGTCGCCGGTCGAACGGCAATCGGGCGCTCCGCTCGAGGACGACCTTGCCCAGTCGCGGGGTAGCCAGTGCGGTGAACCAGACCGCTATGGCCGACGCTCTGGGATCCGGTAGCGCCGGGGAAATCAGGGTCAGCGATGCGACCTGCTCCGGATGCTGAGCCGCCAGAGCCACCGCGGCCGCTCCACCCATCGAGTTCCCGAACAGATGGACCGGCTGGCCGAATTCGGAGTCGATGAGGTGACTGAGCAGTTCGGCCTGCTGCCGGATGCCGCTGACACCCGGCAGGGGCGGCGTACGACCGAAGCCGGGCAGGTCCGGTGCGAGGCCGCGAACCGTGTCGTTCAGCAGCAACCCGAGTGCTGTCCAGTTCAGCGACGACCCGCCGAGACCGTGCACGAACAACGCGGGAGGTAGCTCCTTCGCCGCCCCCGGCGTGTCTCTGACCAGCAACTCGCCGCCCGCGATCCGCACGGTCCGCGCCGGCCACTCCTGCGCCCCCAACGGCACCGAAGCGCCGGTTACCGCCCCGTAACTCTCCACTAGTGCATGGTAGGTCTCATGGGCGCCGCTCCAAAGCAACTGACCACTGAGGTTGATGGGCAGACGATGAAGCTCACCAACCTCGGGAAGGTGTTGTACCCGCAGACGGGCTTCACCAAGGCCGAGGTGATCGACTACTACCTGCAGGTGGCGCCACTGCTGCTGCCGCATCTCCAGGACCGGCCGCTGACGCGTAAGCGCTGGCCCGACGGCACCGGCGCGGCGTACTTCTTCGAGAAGAACGCACCCCGCGGTACTCCGAACTGGGTCCGCACGGTGACACTGCCGACCCCGGGGAGCTCCACCGGGCGGGACGAAGCCGACTTCGTGATCGCCGATGACATCCCCACGGTCGTCTGGCTCGCCAACCTGGCCGCGCTCGAACTGCACGTGCCGCAATGGCGGATCGGGCTGTCGGACGATGGCAAGAAGCCGATGGCGGACCTGATCGTCTTCGACCTCGACCCGGGCCCGGGCGCCACAATCGTCGAGTGCTGCGACGTGGCGCTCGCGCTACGCGAACTGCTGAACCACTTCGGCCTCGAAGGCTGGCCCAAAACCTCCGGCAACAAAGGCATGCACCTGTACGTCCCGATCGAGCCGGCCTCGTCCCGCAGTACCAGCGCCTTCGCCAAGCAGCTCGCCGAGCAATTGGCCGAGGCACTGCCGGAGAACGTCACCGCCAACATGACCAAGGCGCTCCGCCCGGGCAAGGTCTTCATCGACTGGAGCCAGAACGCCAGCGCCAAGACCACGCTGGCGCCGTACTCGCTGCGTGGTGCCGAAGAGCCGCGCGTCTCTACCCCGATCGACTGGGACGAGGTCGCCGCCGCCACCGACACGGCCGACCTGACCTTCCTGCCGGCCGACGTACTGGCCCGGATCGACGAGTACGGCGACGTGCTCGAAGGCCTGTACGACGACCCGCAGCCGCTACCGTCGTAACCGAGGCTGCCGTAACCGAGCATGCGCCTGAAAGGAGAGCCAGATGACCAGCGATCCCGACGCCCTGCGCACCGGACCGCTCGATCTGCCCGATCTCGGGACAGACCGGCCCGATGACGCACCCGAGGCCGACGTCCTCGACCAGCGCCTGCCACCGGCCGGCTCCGACGCCGACGACGAGCGCGAGGACGACTACGAAGTACCGGCTGACGCGGATCCGGCCGACGTGGCCGAGCAGCACCGCTCCGCCGGCGAAATGGACGACGGCGACTACCGCTAGCCGGTGTCTGGTTACCGGCCGGATACCGGTGTCGCCGGTGCGAAGCTACTGACCGGACACACCGCTGGGTAGGATTCGGTTCAACTATCCGGGGGCCCGACTCCCGAGCCGCACCATCGAAGGAGCCCGACGTGTCGACGACACCGGAGACTGCGCCCAAGCGCGGCAGCCGCCTGCCGCGGCTGGCCCGCCGCGCGCAACTGCTCGAGGCGGCCCAGGAAGTCTTCGTCGCGAACGGCTATCACGCCGCCGCGATGGACGACATCGCCGATCGGGCCGGCGTCTCGAAGCCCGTGCTCTACCAGCACTTCCCGGGCAAGCTGGAGCTGTACCTGGCGCTGCTGGACACCTCCTGCGAGGCGATCGTCGCCTCGGTCCGGGAGGCGCTGCGCTCGACCGAGGACAACAAGGAGCGGGTCGGTGCGACGATCCACGCCTTCTACGACTACGTCGCCAACGCCCAGGGCGCCTTCCGGCTGGTCTTCGAGTCCGACCTGACCAACGAGCCCGCCGTCCGTGAGCGGGTCGACCGGGTCACCCATGCCTGCGCCGAAGCCTGTTCCGAGGTGATCAGCGCCGACGCCGGCCTGAACAAGGAACAGTCGATGGTGCTCGCCGTCAGCCTGGTCGGAATGGCCCAGGTGAGCGCGCGGTACTGGCTCGCCTCCGACAACCCGACGCTCGCCCAGGAGCAGGCCGCCGACCTGGTCGCCAGCCTCGCCTGGCGCGGCATCCGCGGCTTCCCCCGCACCGAGAGCTGACTAACCGGCCCGTACTGCGGGCTGCCGCGTCCCGCACCGGTGACCGGGCCGGAGGTTCTGCTGTGGGCGGACGGGTGAGAACCCGGGGTCCGCAGCGGATAGGCTCGAATCGGGTACCGGCGAGAGCCGCCGGTCGGAACGTGCCCGGGAGGGTTTCGTGGAGGTCAAGATCGGCGTTCAGCACGCCAATCGCGAATTGGTGCTCGAGAGCGAGCAGAGCCCTGAAGAGGTCGAGCAGGCCGTCGCGGACGCGCTGTCCGGCAAGGCCGGGCTGCTGCAGCTGACGGACGAGAAGGGCCGCAAGGTGCTGGTCCCGGCCGACCGGCTGGCGTACGTGGAGATCGGCGAGGTCTCGATCCGCAAGGTCGGTTTCGGCGCTATCTGATCCAGATCCGGGCCGGAGTTCGGAATCGGTCCGGACACGGTGGCGTGTCCTGGTTGCGGAGTGCGACGAACCGAGGACGATGAGAGGTAGACCTGCGCGGTCGGTGGTCCTGTTTCAGGACTGGGCACCAGTCGGCTGCAGGTCAGCCACTCCCCTCTAGGAGGAACCGTGTACTGGGTCTGGATGATCATCGTCAGCCTCATCGCCGGAGTCATCTTCGGGCCGCTGGCCCGGCTCGTGCTTCCGGGCAAGCAGAACATCAGCCTCGGCTGGACCATCCTCGGCGGCGGCATCGGCGCCTTCATCGGTGGTCTGATCGCCTACTTCCTCGACGTCAAGGACACCGACGGACCGGACTGGGTCCAGTACCTGATCCAGATCGCCTGCGCCGCGGTCGTCGTCGCCATCATCTCGGCACGCAACAGCGGCAAAACAAAAGTCTGAGCAGCACCCACACAGCGGCCGCCACCCCACT
Organism: Kribbella catacumbae DSM 19601; assembly: GCF_000372465.1. Taxonomy (GTDB): domain Bacteria; phylum Actinomycetota; class Actinomycetes; order Propionibacteriales; family Kribbellaceae; genus Kribbella; species Kribbella catacumbae. Next base: position 270,828 of record NZ_AQUZ01000003.1, on the reverse strand, counting down.
CGGGGCAGGCGGCCGCTCTGCTTTGCCGCTAACGTCCGAAGAACTCGAGGGACGTCATCGACACTTCTTCGGACGTAAGAGTGGTGGGGTCAGGCCTGGAGGCCGAGGGCGTTCATTCGCGCGGTGTGGGCCTCGGTGAGGCGGGTGAACATCCGGCCGATCGCGGCCAGGTCGAGGCCGGGGCGGTCGACGCTGCCGGCCAGCAGTGCCGCGAGCGGATCGCGGTCGGCGGCGATCCGCTGGGCCTGGCTGAGCGCCTCGCCCACCAGGCGGCGTCCCCACAGCGCGAGCCGGCCACCCAGCTTCGGGTCCTCCTCGATCGCGGCGCGGACCCGGTCCACCACGAACTCGGCCTGCCCCGAGTCGGCGAAGACCTCCAGCACCAAGGCCCGGGTCTCGGCATCGACGTACGCCGCGACCTCGCGGTAGAAGTCGTTCGCCAGACCGTCGCCGACATAGGCCTTGACCAGACCCTCCAGCCAGTCCGACGGCGCGGTGTGGTCGTGGAAGGCGTCCAGCGGGGTGACGAACGGCTGCATCGCGTCCATCGGGTCCACCCCGAGGGTGACGAGCCGGTCCCGCAACTGGACGAAATGGCCGAACTCGGTGGTCGCCAGCTGGGCCAGCTGGGCCTTGTCGTCCAGGGTGGGGGCGAGTTTGGCGTCCTCGGCGATCCGCTCGAACGCGGTCAGTTCGCCGTACGCCAGAACGCCCAGCAGATCCACCGCAGCGGCCCGGTAGGCAGGATCATCAAAGGCCGTCATCTCACTCACGAACATCCTCGCTTCGCTGCGGTGTTCGCGAGGCTCCAAGTCGGGCTGTCTTGTTTGATTCCCTCGCGATGCTCGGTCATGCGGCGAAGACTATCGGCCTTCCAGCGTGAGAGGTGGAAATGCGACGAAGCGAGCCGTGGCGGCTATTCCGGCTACACTGGACGGTGTTTCGCCGGTGACGCGCCCAGATGGGCAGCTGGTGCGAGCCGCTTGCACAGTGTCCCGCGCCGTGAAAAGTAGGGCAGACCACGCCCACCCGGCCACTGTTGCAACCTGTCCGTATCAAGCATGTGAGAGGCGATCAGCCTGACCACCTTCCGAGAGCTCGGGGTTCTGCCCGAGATCTGCGACGCGCTCGACCGCGTCAACATCATCGAGCCTTTCCCGATCCAGGAGATGACGCTCCCCGTCGCACTGCTGGGGACCGACCTGATCGGCCAGGCCCGTACCGGTACCGGTAAGACCCTCGGGTTCGGTATCCCGCTGCTGCAGCGCACCATCTCCCCCGGTGAAGCCGACTACGAGGAGCTGGCCGCCCCCGGCAAGCCGCAGGCTCTGGTCGTCACCCCGACCCGTGAGCTGACCATCCAGGTGGCCAAGGACCTCACGACCGCCTCCACCGTACGTACCGTGCGGATCCTCACCATCTACGGCGGTGTCGCCTACGACCCGCAACTCGACCAGCTGAAGGCCGGTGTCGACGTCGTCGTCGGTACGCCGGGCCGGCTGCTCGACCTGGCCAACCGCGGCGTGCTCGACCTGAGCCACGTCAAGGTGCTCGTCCTCGACGAGGCCGACGAGATGCTGGATCTGGGCTTCCTGCCCGACGTCGAGCGGATCCTGCGCAAGACCCCCGAACTGCGCCAGACCATGTTGTTCTCGGCCACCATGCCGTCGGCCGTGATCGGCCTGGCCCGCACCCACATGCGGCACCCGCTGAACATCCGGGCGGAGTCCCACGAGGACACCCAGATGGTGCCGACGACGGCCCAGTTCGTCTACCGGGCCCACGATCTGGACAAGCCCGAGGTGGTGGCCCGGATCCTGCAGGCCGACGACCGCGGCCGGGTGATGATCTTCTGCCGGACCAAGCGCGAGGCGTCCCGGCTCACCGACGACCTGATCGACCGCGGCTTCAAGGCCGCCGCGATCCACGGTGACCTGAACCAGCAGGCCCGCGAGCGGGCGCTGACCCGGTTCCGTGGCGACAAGATCGACGTGCTGATCTGTACCGACGTGGCCGCCCGCGGCATCGACGTCGAGGGCGTCACGCACGTCATCAACAACACCTGCCCCGAGGACGAGAAGGCCTACATCCACAGGATCGGCCGGACCGGCCGGGCCGGTGCGAGCGGCATCGCCGTCACCTTCGTCGACTGGGCGGACCTGGTCCGCTGGAAGACGATCAACAAGGCGCTCGACCTGCCGTACGACGAGCCGCAGGAGATCTACTCGACGTCGCCCGAGCTCTACCACGACCTGGGCATCCCCACCGGGGCGAAGGGGCGGATCAAGCCGCCGCGCGAAGCGGTGGAGCGGCAGGAGCGGACGACCCGGGACAAGCCGTCGGGACGCCGTGGCGAGCGGGACCGCGATCGGGTCCGCAGCCACGACGGTGACCGGGATCGCGACCGGGACAGGGTTCGCAGCCACGACAGCGAGCCGAAGGCCGACAGCGGTGTCGCGACCGGTGGCGAGCGTCCGGCGCGGAAGCGGCCGAACCGCAACCGGCGCCGGTTGCGGTCGGGTCAGCCGGTCGAGGGTGGCGAGCAGCAGTCGACTGAGCAGAAGTCGACTGAGCAGAAGTCGGACGCAGACGTCACCACCAAGACCGCAGTACCGCCGACCGCTGAGTCGTCGACGCAGGCTGCTGAGGCTCCGGCTGCGGATCGCAAGCCTCGTAGCCGCACGCGGCGCCGTCGCACCAACTCCTCGGAGGCGGGTGCTGTGTCGGCTGAGCAGGCGGTGACCGAGGCTCCGGCTGAGCAGGCAGCGGCAGCGGCTCCGGCTCCGGCTAAGCAGGCTGAAGCTCCGGCTGTGCAAGGTGCGGTTGAGGCTCCGGTTGAGCAGGCGCCGGCGAAGAGGGCGACTCGCAAGCGGACTGCCAAGAAGGCTGCCGAGGCGCCGGCGAACGACGTACCGGCTGTTGAGGCCCCGGCCGCCGAGAAGCCGGCTGCCAAGAAGAAGGCTGTCGCCAAGAAGGCTGCCGAGAAGCCGGCCGCTGAAAAGAAGGCAGCCACCAAGAAGGCGGTCGCCAAGAAGACCGCTGACAAGCCGGTCGCCGAGAAGCCGGTCGCCGAGAAGAAGGCTGCGGTTGAGAAGGCACCTGCCAAGAAGGCGGCTGCTAAGAAGACCGCCGTCAAGAAGTCGGCCGAGAGTGGCGAGGCGCCCAAGAAGGCAGCGGCCAAGAAGGCGGCGGCCAAGAAGCCGGCTGCGAAGAAGGCTGTGGTGAAGAAGAGCGCGGCGGGGGTCGTCGTGCCGACCTTCACCTCACCTGAGTGAACGATCAGTAACCGGCGAGTCACCGTCGGCGGCGAGACCAGTTCGTCGCCTCTCCGTGCCTGAACGGTGACCGCCGGCCGCAACACCCGCCCTCCCTGGGCCGTCCTCTCCACGACGGTAACCATCGTGGGAGGAAAGGTGTGGCGATGACGAGGATGCGTATATCGGCCGCGGTTGCAGGAGTTTTCCTGGCCGCGGCCGTTCTGCTGGCCGGTTGCAGTGCGGACGCTTCCGACAGCGAGTCGACGAGCGGCGCGGCGGCTCCCCGGCAGGCCGACAAGCCCGGGTCGCAGGGCAACGCGGAGTCAGACAGCAAGACAGGTTCCGAAGGCAAGGCAGGTGCGCCGGCGGCACAGCCGACAATCAGCCGGGCCATCATCAAGACCGGTTCGCTGACCGTCGCGGTCGAGAACGAGGACGTCAGCGGCCAGCGCCAGAAGGCGATCGGCGTCATCACCAGCCTGCGCGGTCAGGTCGCGTCCGAGGACACCACCAGCAACCACGAAGGCCGGATCACGAAGGCCAACCTGGTGCTGAAGGTGCCGACGGCGTCGTACGAGGCGGCCATCGAAAAGCTGTCCGGGCTCGGCAAGCGGACCGCGATCCATCAGGAGTCCAGCGATGTGACCGAGCAGGTCATCGACGTCGACAGCCGGATCGGCTCCCAGCGGGCCAGCCTGGAGCGGATGCGGGCGCTGCTGGCGAAGGCGAACACGATCGGCGAGATCGTCTCGGTGGAAAGCGAACTGACCCGGCGCGAGGCCGATCTCGAAGCCCTGCTGGCGAAGCAGAAGAACCTCGCCCTGCAGACCGAGCTCGCGACGTTGACCCTGACGCTCGCGGAGAAGGGCAAAGAACCGGAGGTCGCCAAGGCAGAGGGCAACGGCTTCCTGTCCGGCCTGCGTGACGGCTGGGACGCCTTCACGAAGACGTTCTCCGCACTCGCGACGGCCGTCGGCGCGATGCTCCCGTTCCTGATCGCGCTAGCCCTGATCGGCTACCCGATCTGGCGCTTCCGCAACCGCTTCCGCCGCTCGACGGCCCCCGCGGTAGCCACCGCCGGCGCCGGCACTCCGGGCAGCACCCCGCCGCTGCCGAAACACCCGGACGGTTCCTGACCTCCGCGGACCGCCACCACTCACAAACCTCAGCCAGCAGCCCTCGCGCAGGCTCAGCCATCACCCGAAGACAGGGCTGACGAGGGGTTTGTGAGTGGCGGCGGTCCGGGAGTCAGAGCAGAGACTCGGCCAGGGCTCGGTAGGCCTTGGCGCCGGGTGAGCGGGGTGCGGTGGTGAGGATGGTCTGGCCGATCGCCGGGGCCTCGGCGAAGCGGATCGACTTCGGGATCGCCGGGGCGAGCACGGTCAGCGCGTAGGTCTCGGCGATCGTCTCCAGCACCGCCCGCGCGTGCGTGGTGCGCCCGTCGTAGAGGGTCGGCAGGACGCCGAGCACTTCGAGGCCTGGATTGGTCAGCCGCTGGACATCGTGCACGGTGTCCAGCAACTGGCCGACGCCGCGGTGCGCGAGAGTCTCGCACTGCAAGGGAATCAGCACATCCGTCGCCGCCGAGAGCCCGTTCACCGTCAACAACCCGAGCGTCGGCGGGCAATCGATCAAGATCCAGTCGTACGCCGAAACGACTGGCCGCAGCGCGGTCCGCACCAGGTGCTGGGGATTGCTCTCGGCGGCCAGACTCGCCTCCGCCGCGGCCAGCTCGATCGTCGCCGGTAGCAGGTCCGGGCCCTCATCGGAGGGCACGATCACGTCCCGCGCCTTCACCCCGCCGAGCAGCACGTGGTGGATCGACTTGCCCAGGTCCTCAGGGTCGAGACCGACCGAAAACGTCAAGCAGGCTTGGGGGTCCAGGTCGACCAGCAGGACGCTCTGACCGAGCTCGGCCAGGGCAGCGCCGAGTGAGGCAACCGTGGTCGTCTTGGCCACGCCGCCCTTCTGGTTGGCAACCGCGAGTGTGCGAGGCACCCGGCCATTGTGCCGCACCGCGAAACGCCCGGCCCGGCGGGGCGAGCCTTGACTTAAAGTGTTGTTGAGGTCTCAGGATCATCGGCCTGACGGCCGGCTTGCTGGGACGCTGCGCCCGAGCGAGCCGCAGTACCGGATACCTTGGACTCGTGAGTACGCCGCGCACGCTGACACTGCCCGACGGGGTTCGCCCCGCGACTCTGGAGACGGATCGTGGCAGCTTCGCCACGCTGCAGGCCAGGCCCGACATCGGTACGCCGCTAGGCACGGTACTGCTCGTCCCGGGATGGACCGGCAGCAAGGAGGACTTCACCCCACTGGTGGACCACCTGGCGCGGTACGGGTGGATCGCGGTCGCGGTGGATCTGCGGGGCCAGTTCGAGACGCCTGGCCCGGACGACCCATCGGCGTACACGCTGCCGGAGCTCGGTGCTGACGTCGTGGCGATGAGCAAGGCGCTCGGCGGCTACAGCCAACTGGTCGGGCACTCGTTCGGCGGGCTGGTCGCCCGGGAGGCGGTGCTCACGGATCCGAGCGTGTTCTCGACGATCACGCTGCTGTGCTCGGGTCCGGGCGCCTTCAGCGACGAGGCGGTCGTGCAGGGGCTGCAGATGCTCGCTTTCGGGCTGGACAACCTGCCGATCGAGCAGGTGTACGACCTCAAGCTGGAGCACGACAGCAAGGCACTCCGCTACGTGCAGCCGGCCGAGGAGATCGCTGCCTTCCTGCGCAAGCGGTTCACCGGCAACTCGCCGGCCGGGTTGGCCGCCTTCACCCGGCACCTGACCGACTCCGACGACCGGACCGGGAAGCTGGCCGCATCGGGGGTACGCGCCCAGGTCCTGTACGGCGAAGCCGACGACGGCTGGCCGTTGCCGATCCAGGACGAGATGGCCGAGCGGCTCGGCGTACGGGCTCAGATCGTGCCGGATGCCGCTCACTCCCCCGCGATCGAACAGCCGGCGGCGACTGCGCGGCTGTTGGTGGACTTCTTTCACCAGCACTGACAACCGTTTCCATCAGAACCGAAGCTCTCCACTGATGGCCTCCTGGCAGACCTAATCTGGTCTAGTCCAAGATGGTGAGCGGAGGGACTACTGATGCCCGAGCCGAGCTGTTCGTGGGACGCGCCATGACCGCGGAAGTGATCTCCGAGCCGACGCACAGTCCACGGCACACGGAACTCGCCCTGGGCAGTCTGGATCGGGTCCGGGTCTCGGTGGCACCCGCGCCGATGGCCAGCCTGATCTCACTGGTGGTGGACGCGCTCGGTGGTCCGCGCCAGGGCATCGCGCCGGACTGGATCAGGAGCGTGCGAAGCAGGCTGCCTGCCGATGCGGCGCAGGCCGTGATCCCGATGTTCGACCGCACCCGCGCGCTGCTGCCGGCCTGCCTGACGCCGCTCGGCATCGACGGTTCGCCGGTCCCTGAGCAGCTCGCGCGAGTCGCGGACCTGTCGCCGGACGACCTGAGCGAGGGCGTCGAGCTCCTGTCGCCCGAGGAGCCTCCGCTGCCCTGGCGGGGCGCGCTCCGGCAGCCACGGAAGTGGCTAGGCCTGTACGTCCGGCTGCTGTCTGCGGCGTGGCAGGCGTACTCGCCGATCTGGCAGCAGTCCAGCGCGCTCCGAACCCGCGAGGCCGAGCGGATCGGGGTCGCCGCGGTGACGGGCGGCCTGGATGTGCTGTTCGCGGACTTGAGCAACCGGGTCCGGTACCAGGCCGAGACGCTCTACCTGTCCGACCGGCACCCGTACCGGGTCGAGCTGGACGACCGGCCGATCGTGCTGGTCCCGCTCGTGTCCGGGTCGGCTGCTTCGATCTTCAACCTCGACGAGCCCGAACGGGCCTGGCTCGGCTATCCCGTCCCCGGCTTGGACCGCCTCGGCGCTTCGCCGCAGTCCGCGACCGACAGCCTGACCCTGTTGATCGGGCCGATCCGGGCCGCGATCCTTCGCGCGCTGGACCACCCGACCAGCATGGGCGGCCTGGCCGAACTCCTGACCGCGGGACCCAGCACAGCGACGTACCACTGCAGCCAGCTGGCCGCGGCCGGTCTCGTACTACGGCAGCGGGCCGGCCGCGAGGTCCGCATCCAGCGCACTCCTCGTGGCGACGCGCTCGTCGACCTGCTGAGCTGACGGTGACGCGCCGGGCAGAATGGGAGCTGCTGCCCGGCGCGTCTTCAAATCGCCGGCCTGGTGCAACAGGCCCGGCGATGGTCCAGGACCGTGGCGCCAGGGCTGTTCAGCCCGGTTGGAAAGATACCCAGCGGTGAGGTCACCGCGGTCGTTGCTGTTGGCAAACTCCGTCAGCGCACCGGTTTCACGGCGACGTCGAGGTCGAGATACTCCAGGCCGACCGGCGCGAAAGCGGACTTCGCCTGCTCGGTGAACGCCAGCATCGACACCCCGATCCGGTCACCGTCGAAGCCCTGCCCGCCACCGCTGTAGATGCCGAGGTCCTTGCGCTTCTGCATCACTGTGCTGACGGCGTTGCCGATCCGCTCGTTCTCGGTCCGGCTGAGCTTCACCGGGTGCAGGCAGAGGTTGCCGTCGTGGATGGTCTCGAACGTCTTACGGAAGGCCTCGAGGTCACCGTGCGCGACCCCGATCGAGAACACCACTGGTGCCTTCCGGCTGTGGCCGTTGGGATAGAAGGTGATCGGGCCGTAGATCTGATCGGCTTTGGCGTCGAGGAAGTTCTGTACCCGCTGGGTCAACATGTTGCTCGGTCGCGACGGCCAGCCGCCGGGCGGCGCGGCGCAGGGCAAGGGCGGGAGGGGTGCCTGCACCGGCGGCCGGTAGGCACTCTGCTCCTCGACCTTGATCGTCTTGTCGTTCCAGATCCCGACCAGGTGAGCGACTCCGCTTCGGACCCCCTTGGTGGTCTTCAGGCTCAACCGGTCCAGGTCGAGACCGGTGAGCTTGACCGCGTACTCCGCGGGGCAGCTCGGCGCGGGCTCTTTGCCCGGCGGGTAGCCGATCGCGATTACCGGACGGCTTGGGCAGTACACGGGCTGCTGCCCTGGTGCCGCGATGATGCCACCGTTGACCTCTACCCGGTCGCCGTTGCGGACCAGAAGGTCGTCGGGGCTCGGCTTCCCGGCCTGGACGGTGCCTCCGGCGGTCATCGGGGTCGGGACGGCCTTGGTGTTCGGTGGCGGGGCGACTGTCGGCTCCTGGCCGTCCGGCAGGACGATCAGAGCGGCGGTCGCGATGGCGGCCACGCTCGCCGCCGCCAGGGCAGGGACCACCCAGCGGCGCCTTTTCTGTGCGCTCGTCTTGGCGCCGGTGATGCGGTCGAGATCCGGTTCGGGGGCAGATGGCTGGCCCGCGCGCCACTCGGCGCCGGCCTTCGCCAGCAGGTCGTCGACCTTGTCGGTCGGGTTCATTCGCTGACCTCCAGCAAGGAGCGCAGGCGGGCCCGCGCGTCGGAAAGAGTTGATTTGACGGTGCCCTCGGAGCACTCCATCACCGCCGCGGTGTCGGCAATCGACAGGTCGGCGAAGTAGTAGCAGTCGACCGCGAGCCTTTGCCGGGCTGACAGTTCGTCGAGGGCATGGTCGACGTCGACGCGCGCCTCGACATCCGGCCGCGCGACCGCCTCGTCGTGATCCGCGAGTTCCGCGACCGGCCGCAATCGCCGGACCGCCTTACGGGCCTGGTCCGCGGTGATCGCCAGCAGCCACGACGACGCGGTCCCCCGCGTCCCGTCGTACTGATGCCGCTTCGTCCACGCTCGCGCGAGCGCCTCCTGGACGATGTCGTCGCGGTCGGCGCCGACCGCGAGGCGCGCCGCCAGTCTGGCCATCGCCGGCAGGTGCGGCCGCACCCAGTCGACGAACCCCGCCCCGTCTCCGGGTGAGGCGTGCGCCGGCACTGGCTCATCCGTCATCGTCGGCATACCTTGTCTACCCCGAAACCAGTCGTTCGGTTGGGCCCCTCCCGCAAGTCAACGAGGCTCAGCACGCCAAGTCATGGCCCGTAATCGAGTTGACGGTACGCGGCGGCCCGGCGTACGGTCCGACTCCTGTCTTGACAACGGCATGATTTCGCATGCCGCCATAGTGGTGTCCGAACCCCCCGGTCTGGCTGGATCGGGGGCGGTTCTGCGTGCCGCTTGGCCCTTTCGGACACCACTCACGTTGTTCGAAAGGAGGTTGCGGTGGGCGTTTACTGGGCGATCGCGGTGCGGTCGTTCCGCCGGTTCTCGACGTACCGGATCGCCACTTTGTCCGGTGCCTTCACCAACACGGTGTTCGGCTTCATCTTCTGCGGCGTCTACCTGACCCTGTGGGAAGCACGGCCCGGCCTCGGCGGGTACGACGTGTCCGACGCGCTCACCTTCGTCTGGCTACAGCAGGGGTTGCTGCTGCCGGTGGGGATCTTCGGCGCGACCACGACGGGCGAGCTCGGCGAGCGGGTTCGTACCGGCGAGATCGCGGTGGACCTGTACCGGCCGACCCACCTGATGCTGTGGTGGCTCTCCGTCGACGCGGGCCGGGCCGCTTTTCAGTTGCTGTTCAGGGGTGGTGCTCCGCTGCTGGTCGGGGCGCTCGTGTTCAACCTGAACTTCCCGTCGTCGGCGCTGCAGTGGCTGGCGGTCGCGGTCGCGGTGACGTTCGGGATCACGGTCAGCTTCGGGGTCCGCTACCTGGTCGCGCTGTCCGGGTTCTGGATCACCGACTCGCGGGGAGTGGCGAACCTGGCGATGGCGATGTCGCTGTTCTTCTCCGGATCGACCCTGCCACTGGTGCTGTTTCCCGGCTGGATCGGCGAGGTCGCCCGGGCCACTCCGTGGGCGGCGACTCTGCAGGTGCCGATCGATGTGTGGCTGGGGCGGAACCCGGGCGGGGTCGGTTCCGCGCTGGCCTTCCAGCTGGTCTGGATCCTGATTCTGGTGCTGGCCGGACAGCTGGCGACGTACTTCGCGACGCGGAAGGTGGTGATCGCCGGTGGATGAATCGGCGCTGCGGAGAGCCCTGGGATGGCCCGGCCAGTACTGGCTGCTGGTGATGATGTGGATGCGGTCCGGGCTGGCCTATCCGTTGTCGTTCGCGCTGACCGTGCTGACCGGCGTACTGATCACCGGAACCGACTTCGCCGCCGTGTTCTTGATGTTCAGCCATCTCAAGTCGTTCGGTGGTTTCAGTCTGGGCGAGATGGCGATCCTCTACGGCACGGCATCGATGACGCTCGGGCTGGCGAACCTGCTGACCGGGTCGATCGACCAGGTCGGGCAACGGATCCGGACCGGCGAACTGGACGTCTGGCTGGTTCGCCCGGTGCCCGCCTTCCTCCAGGCAGTGGCAGGAGACTTCGTGCTGCGGCGGGTCGGCCGGCCGCTGCAGGCCGGGCTGATCCTGGCCGTCGCCCTGTCCCGTACCGAGCTCGACTGGACCGTTGCCAAGGGCCTGGTTCTCGGGCTGTCGCTGATCACCGGAACGATCATCTTCGGTGCGATCTTCGTGCTCGGTGCCGCGTTCCAGTTCATCGCGATCGACTCTGCCGAGCTGTCCAACTCGTTCACCTACGGCGGACAGCAGTTGACGCAGTACCCGCTGGTGATCTTCGGCCAGGACGTCGTCCGGGCCGTCACCTTCATCGTCCCGCTCGCCTTCGTGAACTACTACCCGGTGCTCTACGTGCTGGGCAAACCCGCCCCGCTGGGGCTGCCGTCCTGGATCGGCCTGCTCGCGCCGCTGGTCGCCATCGCGATGATCGCGCTGGCGTCGCTGGCCTGGCGAGGCGGGCTCCGTCGCTACCGCAGTACAGGGAGCTAGCAGTGTCCGTGATCGAACTGGAGAACGTGTCCCGCGCCTTCACCGTGTCGAGCCGCACCGGCTTCCGGCGTACCCGGCGGGAGGTGCGCGCGGTCGACGGGCTGTCCTTCACCGTCGAACCCGGTGAGGTGATGGGCTACATCGGGCCGAACGGCGCGGGCAAGTCCACCACGATCAAGATGCTCACCGGCATCCTGGTCCCGACCAGCGGCTCGATCCGGGTGGCCGGCGTCGACCCGTCCCGCAACCGGCTCAAGCTGGCCAAGCGGATCGGGGTGGTCTTCGGGCAGCGCACGACCCTTTGGTGGGACCTGCCGTTGAAGGACTCCTTCGCGGTCCTGCAGAAGATGTACGGCGTACCGCGGGCCCGGCACCGGGAGAACCTGGCGACCTTCGTGGAACTGCTGGATCTGGGCGACCTGCTCGACGTACCGGTGCGGCAACTGTCGCTGGGTCAGCGGATGCGCGGCGACATCGCGGCGGCGCTGCTGCACGACCCGGAGATCGTCTACCTGGACGAACCGACGATCGGCCTGGACATCATCAGCAAGGCCCGGCTGCGCGAATTCCTTGCCCAGGTCAACAAGGAACGCCAGACCACGATCATCCTCACCACCCACGACCTGGACGACATCGAGGCCCTCTGCTCCCGGGTGATGGTCATCGACCACGGCCACCAGGTCTTCGACGGCACCCTCACCGGCCTGAGAGCCAGCCAGTCGGCCCCCCGAACCCTGATCGTCGACCTGGCCACCTCCCTCCCCCCGATCGAAATCCCCGGCACCACAGTCACCAAAACTGAAGGCCCCCGCCAGCACCTGACCTTCCCACCCACCACCAGCGCCGCCCCACTGGTAGCCCAGATCGCCGCCTCCTACCCCCTCGTAGACCTCTCCATCTCCGACCCCACCATCGAATCCATCATCGCCCGCCTCTACGCCACACCCCACCGGTCAAGCGAGGTCAGCGATATGTGAGGCGAACACGACTTCGGGGGTCAACGCCTCGCGGTCCTGTTCCCAGGCTTCCAGGGCGTCCGCCCGCCACTCCCCGGTGACTGTCCCGACGCCGGCGGCGATCAGGCGGCGAGCTTCCGAGAGCCCGATCTCGGCGTACTCCAACTCGTTGAGCATGAAGAAGTCGTGCCGCAAGCCGTCGTTGCGATGGAACCGCCCGGTGTTCGGCACATAGGTCCAGATGTCCTCATCGATCAGGGCCGCCACCCAGATCTGCTCCCCATCCTCGGTGACCAGGAAGAGCCTTGTCATCGCGACATCCCCTTTCGATGTTCGGCATTCGTCGTTTGCTGCTGGGGCGCCGGACCAGTCTCTGCCGGAGACCTCCCGGCGTCGGGACGTGCCGCCGGTCCCCCGCGCGACTTACCGTAGCTTCTGACCGCCACCGGTACGCCGCCGAGCTCGCGGAGCCCGTCGATCCCGGCGGGCTGACGCATTCCATCCGAAAGGGCGATGCATTGGTCGCGGGCACCGACGCGAGCTTCCTTGTCCTGCCGCGGATCACGCTCGACCTCGTACAGCGGAGTCGTCTGGGTCTTGACGTCGATCGACTCGCGAGAATGGATCTGAAGTTCTACGAGAACGCCCTGTGTACGCAGGAAGGCGTGCAACCCCTTGTACCTGCTGCCGCCGGCGTAGGAGTGATGCGCCGACTCCACAGCCCAGCCTCTCGACCGGAGCGCCTCCACCGTGTCACCGGCCGCTTCAACCAGGTCATCCGGCTCTGGCGCTACAACCGTGTAGCGCAGTAGATCCTCCGGCTGCGGCAAGGTCGACCGATAGGTGCTTGCCTTGTTGAGCTTTCGCGCAAGCGACTGCGGAGACTTCACCCTCGACTCCAACTGGTACGCGACAGTCCCCGGCCGTACGGCAGCAACGAGGTCCTCAGTCACCACACGCTCCACCTCGCAAACCTCAGCCAGCATCGCAAGGCTCCGCACCGTCGCCGCCACCCCGAACTCCTCCGCAATCTCCTTCTTCAAAGGCACCGGATCTCCCCAGTCGAGTTCACGATGCGCCGAAAACCGCGCATGCAACTCATCCGGCTCCAACACCTCTTCCAGACTTCCTGGGGTGGGCGGCATCTGTTCCCCCTACTTCGGTCGATACTTCGACCGTAGTAAGCCAGAGCAGCCCCGTGGGGTGGATTTTCAGATCTGTGGATAACCCACTCAGGGATTGAAGCCAGCCGCCATCGAGAGGACTTCGGCAGGGTCGAGAGCCTTGGCGTCGGCGCGCCACTCGGTGAGTACTTCGTCGAAGTCCTCTTCGTCGAAGGGTGTGAGCACGTCATCGATCAGCCGGCGGGCTTCGGCACTGCCGATCGGCTCGTAGCTGAAGTCACGTTCCATGTAGAAGTCGTTGCGCAAGGCATTGTTGTCGTGGAACTTGCCGGTATTGGGCACGTAGCCGTACATCGTCTCGTGCGCCAATGCCGCCACCCAGACCGGCTCGTCCCCGTCTTTGACCGGATAGAGCTTCATCGGCTGATCCCGCCACTCAGGGATTGAAGCCAGCGGCCATAGAGAGGACTTCGGTAGGGTCGAGAGGTTTGGGGTCGGCGCGCCATTCGGCCAAGGCTTCGGTGTAGGCGTTTTCGTCCAGGTGGCCGAGGCCGGTGTCGATCAGGCGTTGTGCTTGGGCGCTGCCGATCTCGGTGTAGGTGAAGTGGCGCTCCATGTAGAAATCGTTGCGCAGGGCAAGATTATCGTGGAACTTGCCGGTGTTGGCCACGTAGCTGTACATCACTTCATCGGCCAGTGCGGCCACCCAGACCATTCGGTCGCGCTCTTTCACCAGGTAGAGCTTCATCGCTGAACCCCGTCACTTCTGGTCGTTGTCGGTGTCTGACTCACGCTCGGGCGCCCGGCGGCTGCCGCCTTGCCCGACGAGTTCGACTTCGTCTGCTGCCGGGAGTCACTGTAGTTGTTGACTTCGACGCGCATCCCGTCCAACACCTTGAGGTTGTCGATGCCTCGCGGGGCAGCGAGAGTGGCGGACAGCCATACACACTCCATCCGCGCCGCCTTGCGTTGACTCAACGTTGCGCCGGCGCTGCGCTCGATCTCGTAGTACGGCGTAGTCGCTTCCTTGACCTTCACCGATGCGAGCGAATGGAACTGCACCTCGACTCTGTCCTGAGACGGAGTCACGAAGTAGGTGTGGATCCCCTTGTATCGCGAGCCTTCGGTGTACGACTGCATGGCATACGTGATCCGCCAACCTGCTCGGCTGAGCTCGTCGGTGGTCTGCCTGGTCGTGGCGACGAGCGAGTCCGGATGCTGGGTGAGCACCGTGTAGCGGAGAAGATCATCGGGTGGCAGTTCCCGGCCCGACCGCTGGCCGTCCCGGAGCTTTCGTGCCAGCGACTCGGGCGACTTGATCCTGGAACCAAGCTGATAGGCGGATCCAGCCGGCCCGATTGCGGCGCAGAACTCGGAGGTGACGCGGGGCTCAGTAACAACCGCGCGTTCCAGCAGCCGCAGGCTCCGCTCGGCGGCCATAGTCCCTTGCCGTCCGGCGATCTCAGCAGCCGAGGGCAGGTTGCTATCCCAGTCCACCACCCCGCTCCTGGCGAAGGCGTGAAGCAGCTCCAGCGGTTCTGGTACTCCTTCGAGGCTTGGTTGGCCGGGCGGCATGTCTTCCCCTGCTTCGGTCGGTGGTTCGACCGTAGTGAGGCAGAGCAGGCCGGTGGGGTGGGCTTTCAGATCTGTGGATAAGTCGCCTGCAGGTTTGGAGGTTGCCAGTGGTTGTTCGCGCTGCGGCCGCCAATGGATCGACGCCATCGAGATGAGCTCAAGCGGAGGCGGGAGTACTGGGTTCTGCTGTCGATGGCATCTTGCCCGTGTTCTCTGGCAGGGGCCATTCGGTCGCCTCATTCAGGCTGGCTGGGCTTGTGATGGGTCGTCGGTGCGGGAGGGAGTGTCGGTGCTGTCCCCCCAGGGGTTGAGGGCTGCGGCTTCCTCGGGGGTCATCCAGGGGACGTTGCCGGTGTGCGGCCAGGTCCGGGCGGCTGCGGGTGAATTGCTGGTGCCGTTAGTCGGCGACGCGGTGGCGCCGTCGGCGTTGGGGGCGGTGCAGGTGTTGGTGTCGGTCGCCGCGGGTGCTGTGTCGGCGGTGGTGGGTGCGGGTGCGGTGGTGGCGTCCGTGGGTGCGGCGTCGTCGGTAGTGGTGCGGGTGTCAGCGTCCGGCGGCGTGGGGTGTGCGGCTGCCGGTGGGCTGGGCGGTGCGGGTTGTCGGGTACTGCGCGGTGGCGGGTCGGCCCAGGTGGGGCGAGACACTTGAACCTGGTTGTCGACCAGCTGAATGGTCCAGTGGCCGTCGTGCAAGGCGGTGTGGTGGACGCGGCATAGCAGCACGAGGTTCGAGATGCTGGTGACGCCTCCGTCGAGCCACGAGGTGAGGTGGTGGGCGTCGCAGTAGATCGGTGGGGCGCCGCACACGACACAGCCGCGGTCGCGTTGGTTCAGGGTGTTGCGCAGCCCATCGGTGACGAACCGGGCCTCGCGGCCGACATCCAATGGTTGGCTGTCGGAGCCGAGCACGACGGGAATCACGCCGGCGTCGCAGGCCAGCCGCCGGATCGCGCTCGCGGACAGGCCGTGGCCGAAGGTGAGGTCGCCGGTGGTGTTCTTCCCGGCCTGGATCAGGTCGTCCAGGTCGATCATCACGGTGATGTGCGGCTTGATCCCGCCCCGGGTCGGCAGGTCACCGGTACCGGCCGCGATGTTCAGAACGTCCACCAGGGCGTCGGCTTGGCGTTTGCCGCGAGAGCGGGGATCAGGGTCGCCATCGACGGTCTTGTGAGGTTTGGCGCCGGCCTGGACGAGAGTCTGCAGCAGTTCGGCGTTCTCGGCGGCCAGAGTGCCACCGAACCTCACGCCGTCCTCGGTCTTCTTCAACCACAGGTCCTCACGCTGGCGGGCGGCGTCCTCGCGCGGCTCAGGGCCGTCAGTGTCCAAGATGTTGCGGACCTGCACACCCATCGCCTGCAGATCACTGGGCGACATGTGCCGGGCGGCCTGCACCATGCCCCGTTCGGCCTCGACCAGCTCCTCGACCGACACACCCGCACTGGCCGGGAGCTGTTCCAGCGCGGACACGATCGCCCGCGCCTGCCCCATATGCAACACCACACCATCAGCACCGTCCCTGTCCCTGTCGGTGCCGGTGCTGTCGGTGCTGCCGGGACTCGGCAGCGCCGCAGCGACCGCGGCGTACTTGCCCAAGGCTTTGGCGAACTTGACCCGGCGGTGCGCCTCGGCCGCATCCAACCGGTACCGGACCGCGATCATCCGCGCGGTATCAGTGGCACCGATCTCCTTCGCATGACCAGTCTCCTCCATCCTGCCCAGCAACTCGGCACCGTAGGCCTCCAGTTCGGCGACCTGCTCATGCACAGCGTCATAAGCCGACAGCAGTTCACTGCCACTCATCAACACCGCCGCACGCCTGTCCATACCGCTAAGACTAGACGAGGTCACCGACAGTTTCTGGGCCGGAATCCCCTTATCCACAAGGGAAAACCTCACACTCAGGAAACGCGGGAAAGCAGTAGGATTACTGGTGGGGCTAGGTGAGTTCGGCCTCCAGGACCTGGGCTAGAAGGGTGGCGAAAGGGGTTGGGTGGCTGGCGTAGCCGGGGTGGGCGCCGGGGAAGGTTACTACTGGCCAGCCGAGGTGGGTTGCCAGGATTGCGATGGGGCGGGCCGGGAGGTGGTTGGCTGCTTGGCGGCCGGCTGCCGGGACGATCTTGGTGGCGTGGGTGGCCAGGGCGGTCAGGTCTGGGTGGTAGTTGATGAAGGCAAGGAGTTTGCCGGCGAAGTAGGTTTCGGCGTTGGCGGTTGTTCGGTCGAGGAACTCGCGGTACTCCGGGCGCAGATCCTCGGGGGCGGGGAGGTCGTCCTCGTCGAGGCCGGTGCCTCCGGCGTACAGGAGTTGCGCCATTGCGACGCCTTCGCGGCGGTAGGTGTCGTGGACGTCCTCGAAAAAGGCGCGTGCGTCGGCGGCGTCTGGCAGTAGGTCGATGCACGGTGGTTCGTGGGCGACGAGCAGGCGGACGCGGTCGGGGTGGTGGGTGATCAGGTCGAGCCCGGTGATCGCGCCGGCGCCGGTGCCGAAGACGAAGGCCGGGGCGGTCGGGGAGATCAGGTCGATCAGCGCCAACGCATCGAGAGTGGACACTGCGACCGGGTCACCGGCGTACCGGGTGGCGGGCGGGAAAGAGGCGGGCTCGTCGTTGGGCGGGGCGCTGGGTGGGTTACCGGTGTACCGGGTGGTGGGCGGGACGGGCGCGGGCTCGCCGTCGGGCCGGATGCTGGGCGGGGCACTGGCGTACCCGGTGGCGGGCAGGGCCGGGGCGGGCTCGCCGTCGGGCCGGGTGCTGGGCGGGGCACCGGCGTACCCGGTGGCGGGCAGGGCCGGGGCGGGCTCACCGGTGTGCCGGGTGGCGGGTGGGACAGAGGCGGGCTCGTCGTTGGGCTGGGTGCTAGGTGGGTCGGCGGTGTACCGGGGGGAGGTGGGGTGGTGGCTGGTGGGTGGGGTGGTGTGGCTTCTGGCGTTGCCTCGGGGGTCATAGGTGGTGACTGTGTATTGGGCGGCTAGTTTGCCGGTGATGGTGTCGAAGGCGGCGGAGTCGCTGTCGCCGTCGGGGATCAGGAGGAGCATGGGGCCGGAGCCGGTTACCTCGTAGTGCAGGGTGGCGCCGGGGACGGGGAGTTTGTTCAGGGTTTTCGCGGTCATCGCAGGTCTCCTGTCAGCACCCGTCGCAACAGGGTGGCGAACTCGTACGGATCAGTTCTGTAGCCCCGTTGTCCGCCGGGGAAGGCGATTACGTTCCAGCCGACGCGGTCCGCCAGCGCGAGGATCGGATCGGACGGCAGGATCTTCGAGGATTCGCTGCCGACGGCCGGTACGAATTTGTCCTCGAGGGCGACCAGCGCGGCGACGTCCGGAACGTAGCTGCTGAAGGGCAGCAGCTTGTGCGCGTAGAAGACGTCGCCGTTGGGCTCGCTCACCTCACGGAGGTCCGGCGTCTGAGCGTCGAGGAGCAGCCGGTCGGCAGCCGTCCGTCCCTCCCGCTGATAGACGTCGTGCACCGAGCGGAAGAACGCCCGGGCTTCGGTTGCGTCTGGCAACAATTCGATGGCGGGTGGTTCGTGGGCGATCAGCCGGCGGATGCGGTCGGGATGGCGGATCAGTAACTCCATCGCGGTGATCGCGCCGGAGTTGGTGCCGAACACGTACGCCGGTTCGTCATCGTGTGCGGGGGCGCGGCCGGCGACTGCGTTGAGTACGGCCAGGGCGTCCTCGGCGGCGAGGTCGACGCGCTCGTCGACCGGGTCGCCGTCGTATGGGCTGCGGGAGTTGCCGCGGGGGTCGTAGGCGACGACTGTGTACTGCGCGGCGAGTTGCGGCGCGATGCCGTCGAAGACGCCGGCGTCGGCGTCTCCCCCGGCGATCAGGAGCAGGATCGGACCGCTGCCGGACAGTTCGTAGTACAGCGTTGCGCCGGGCACGGCCGCCCGGCCGGCAGTCTTCACACTCATGGCACCAGAGTGCTGGCTCCCGCTGGTACGCCACGCACATCCGGCTGGCACGAGCCACCAGCTGATCTCAGCTGGTGCCTTGAGTCGGCATCCCGGGCAGCGTCAGGTCAGCCTGCCTTGATGAAGTCTGTCACCGCGTCCGCGACCAGTTGTACTGCGATTGCGCTGAGCAGCAAACCAGCGATCCGGGTGACGAGCAGGACGCCGTTCTCGCCCAGCAGCCGCATGATCAGCCCGGAGAACCGCAGGGTCAGCCACATCACCACGTGGATCAGCACGATCCCGGCCGAGATCGCGACCACGTCCGGCAGCGCCCCGTCGGCGCGCTGGACGAAAACCATGGTGGCGACGATGGCGCCCGGACCGGCCAGCAGCGGCGTACCGAGCGGCACGAAGGCGATGTTCACGTTCTTCGTCTGGACCGGGTCCTCGGCCGTGTCGGTCAGCAACTGCAGCGCGATCAGCAGGAGCAGCAGGCCGCCCGCACACTGCAGCGCGGGCAGGGAGATGTGGAGCTGGCTCAGGATCTGCTGGCCGAAGATGGCGAAGACGACGATCACGCCGAACGCGACCAGCACCGCCTGCCAGGCAGCCTTCTTCCGTACCGTGCGCGACTGCCCCGCCGTCAGCGAGATGAAGACCGGCACCGTGCCCGGCGGGTCCATGATCACGAACAGCGTGACGAAGACCGAGCTGAGCAGCGAGAGGTTGATGACGTCGTTCACGGCAGGTACGCCTCGGGCACCGTCGCGTCGGCGGCGGCCGCCGCGTTCGCCTTCGCGACCTCGAGGAGCCGCTCGAACTGCTCCGGCTCGGTCGTGTTGACGCCCAGATCGTGGTCGATCTTGCCCACCCCGTGGTGGTCGCTGGAGCCGGTGTAGATGATGCCGAGCTCCTGCGCGATCGCGCGCAACGCAGTACGGGACTGCGGTGAGTGGTCCTGGTGGTCGACCTCGATTCCGGCCAGTCCGTGATCGGCGACCAGGCGCGCGATCGTCGCCGGGGTCATCACCTTGTAGCTGGACCGGCCCCACGGATGAGCGATCACCGGTACGCCGCCGGCCGCGCGGACGACGTCGATCGCACGGCCGGGCTCGATCGCGTAGTGCGAGACGTGCCCGGGGCGCCCGTCGGCCAGGAACCGGTCGAACGCCTCACCGCGATCCGCGACCGTACCGTTGGCCACCAGCGCGTCGGCGACGTGCGGGCGGCCGACCGACGGCGTCCCGGTCGCCTGGGCGAGGACCTCGTCGACGGTCAGCGCGACGCCCATGCCGTTGAGGCGGGCAACGATCGACGGGATCCGGTCGGTCCGGCCGTCACGGACCGTGGCCAGTTCGCCGGCCAGCGGCTGGTACGACGGGTCGAGGAGGTACCCGAGCAGGTGCACGCTGATGCCGTTCAGCTTGCAGGAGATCTCGATCCCCGGCACGAAGCCGATCCCGAGGTCCTCGGCGGCCCGCCGACCCTCGCCCCAGCCGTCGGCCGTGTCGTGATCGGTGAGCGCGATCACGTCCAGCCCGTCCCGCTTCGCATGCGCGATCAGGACGTCGACCGGATCGGTGCCGTCCGAGCGGTTCGAATGGGTGTGCAGGTCGATGCGCACGAGTGATCGGGATCCCTTCTCTGGACAACTGTCAGCAGTGATGCTATCCGGGCCGGGCGACGGCCCTATGGTTTTCCCCATGGAACCGCAACGGGTCGACTGTGTCGGCGCTCTCGTGTACGACGAACAGCACCGGCTGCTCGTCATCCAGCGAGCAGGAGAACCGGGCCGCGGACTGTGGTCGTTGCCGGGTGGCCGGGTCGAGCCGGGCGAGGACGATTTGACCGCCGTGGCGCGGGAAGTCGCCGAAGAGACCGGCCTGCGGGTCGAGGTCGGTGAGCTGGTCGGCGAGGTCGAACGGGACGCCCCGAACGGCAAGCTGTACGTGATCCGCGACTACCAGGCGGCGTCGGTCGGTGGCACGCTGACGGCGGGTGACGACGCGCTGGACGCCCGGTTCGTGAACCGCGAGGAGTTCGAGAACCTGCCGACCTCCACCTTGCTCGCCTCCACGCTGGCGCAATGGAACGCGTTGCCGGGATAGGGCGTGTCTCCGTGCCGCGCAGCACGCACGAGACAAGGAGACACGCCCTAATCACTCGAACCTGTCGGTGCGATCACGGCAGACTACGGAGATGGACGACGCCGAGCTGATCCGCGCGATCGAGGACAACGCCGCCGAACTGCTGCTGGCGATGGGCGCCGCGGGTGGTGGGCGCCAGCGGTCCGACCATGAGGTGCGGTGGACGATCGGTGGATCGCCGATCGACTACCACAACGCGGTCGTGTCCTGCGCGGCTGACGATGCCGATCAGGTGATCGCGGAATCCTTACAGGAGTTGAAGAATCACGGCGTACCGGGCAGCTGGCACGTCGGTCCGTCGATGCGGCCGCTGGACCTTGGCGATCGCTTGCTGGCCGCGGGTTTCTCTCACGCCGGCAGCGAACCAGGCATGGCCCTCCGCCTCACCGAACTGCGGGAGGCCGAGGCGGCCGGCCTGCGGGTCGAGCGGATCGGCCTTGCGGAGTTGGGGGTTTGGGAGCACACCCTGGGCCGGGGTTTCGGCGAGGGCCCAAAGGAAGCGCGGTGGGTGAGTGAGGTCTATCGGCGACTGGGCGTCACCGATCCGTGGCGGCACTATCTGGGCTATCTCGGTGATCAGCCCGTAGCCACGGCGACGGTGTTCCTCGCGGCCGGGGTGGCCGGCCTGTACTTCGTGATGACAGTGCCCGAGGCGAGGCGACGCGGGATAGGCGCCGCGATCACGGCCGCCGTACTGCGGGAGGCGCGGGACTCGGGCAGCCAGTACGCCGTACTGGGGGCGTCGCCTGCTGGGCGGTCAGTTTATGGCGGCCTCGGCTTTCGGGAGTACTGCGCGATCGACCTCTACGAGCGGGCGCTCCCGCAGGAGTAGGGCGGCGACGATCGCGACGATGACGGCGGTCAGACCGTGGATGCCGAGGGCCGTGGCGGCCGAACCGCCATGGGTGAGGACGGTGACCATGTCGACGATCGGGACGAGCGTGACGAGGGCCATCACGATGCCGGTCGCGCGGCGCTGACCGAGCGCGAGCAGGACGAGGATGTTCAGTCCCAAGGCGAGGTCGCGGCCGGCCTTGACGGCGAAGTACCCGGCCTCGTTGCCGGTCGGCCAGGGGTCGATGCCGAACCCGCTCGCGGCACCTTGCGGGTCGAGCAGGAAATTCAGGCCGAAGGTGATCGGCGCGAGGCCGAGGACGACGGTCAGGATGGTGGTCAGGCGGCGCAGGGTCATGTCGTTTCTCCAATGCAAGGGAAGGAAGGAAGGAAGGCGAAGGGAGCGATTCTAGCGTTGCTAGCTTTCATAGCGATGCTAGCGCTGCCGTCGCTAGATTGTCTAGCGATGCTAGGGTCAGGGTCATGCCAGCCCAGCAGAGGAAAGAGAAGGCGCGCGAGGAGCGCAGCCGGCTGATCGTCGACGCCGCCCGGGAGCTCGCCGAGGCGGAGGGCTGGGACGCGGTCACCACCCGCAAGCTCGCCGAGAAGGTCGAGTACAGCCAGCCGGTCCTCTACAGCCACTTCAAGAACATGGACGCCATCGCGTCCGCGGTCGCCCTCCAGGGCTTCGAAGAACTCACCGTTGCGCTGACGGAGGGTGTTCGGCGGGCGAAGTTGCGGGGGTTGGCGGATGCGTACCTGGCGTTCGCTCGTGAGCATCCGGCCTTGTATCAGGCGATGTTCGTACGGCGGAGCGAGTTGACGTTTGCCGTCGGCGAGATCCCCGCCAGCCTGCGCGCGGCCTTCGCCGTCTTCCTCGCCGCAGTCGACCCGTACGCCGACGGCGCTACCGAGACGCTTGCCGAACTCTTCTGGAGTTCACTCCACGGACTGGCCACACTCCAGGCCGGCAAGCGGCTGCGACCGGACCACCACGAGAACCGCGTCGAGCTACTCGTCAACCTGGTTGCTGTCCCGACCGACAGGACATAGTCACACCCACGCCCAAAGGTCACGCTCAGTGCCAACCCGCCGGACCCCAGAATCGGCACTATGTCCTGTCGGTCGGGACACATCGGGTCAGGCGTTCCACTGGTGGACTGCTGGGGAGCCGCGTTCCCAGCCGAGGATGGAGACGGTGGCTGTGTTGAGGACGAAGTGGCGGCCTTCGGTGACGTCGAGTTCCAGCCAGCGGGCGGTCAAGGCGCGCAGGGCGTGGGAGTGGCCGAAGACGAGGACGTCGCCGTCGACGGCGGCGATCCGGGCGTTGACGCGGTCGAGGCGGGCCGAGACCTGCGCCGGGGCTTCCCCGTTGGGCGTGGGGTGCGCCCAGACCGTCCAGCCGGGCACGGTTTTGCGGATCTCCGCAGTGGTGATGCCCTCATAGTCGCCGTAGTCCCACTCGACCAGATCGTCGTCCACCTCGGCCTTCCCGAACCCCGCGAGTTCCGCCGTACGCCGGGCGCGCTGCCGCGGGCTGGTCAGCACCAGATCGAACTCCTGACCCGCCAGCCGGTCGGTCAGCGAGGCCGCGATCCGCTCCCCCTCCGGAGTCAGTGGGAGGTCCGTCGTCGACGTGTGCCGGCCCGACTTGCTCCACTCGGTCTCGCCGTGCCGGACCAGCCAGAGCCGGTCCTTCCGCTCCGCTGACTCTGCGTGTGTGCTCACCCGGACATCGTCGCAGAAAGTCTGTTCACCTCTGGACGAACCCTTGACCAACAGCACCGGAACAAGGCAGGGTCGGAAACTGTAAGCGCTTCCACTTTGGCGACAGGAGACCACGGATGCCGTCCGGACCGACCGGCAGACCCGCGACGATCTACGACGTCGCGGCGCTGGCGCAGCTGTCGATCGCGACGGTTTCGCGTGTCCTGCAAGGCACTGGGCCGGTGTCGGCGAAGGCCAGGACCAAGGTCGACCAGGCGGCGCGCGAGCTGAACTACGTGCCACTGCGAGCCGCCCGAAGTCTCGCGGTGCAACGTCACGAGGCGCACGGGCTCGTGCTGCCCGACCTGGCCGGCCCGTTCTACGGCGATCTGCTGATGGGGTACGAGCGGTGGGCCGGCGAGCATGGTCAGAGCGTGATCCTGACGGTCACCCACGGAAACCCGGACCCGCTGAAGAGCCTGCGGGATCTGGCCGGTCGAGTCGACGGAATCGTTGTCCACGGCAACGCGCTCGACCTGCCGGCGGTCCAGGATCTGCGGCGGGCGAATGTGCCGATCGTGCTGGTCGCACATCCGCCGCTCACGGGCTGCGACTCAGTACGGAGTGAAAGCGCTTCAAGCGCGGAACAGCTGACGAACCGCCTGCTGGAGCACGGCCGCCAAAACCTACTGTTCGTTGGAGATCCCGCCAGCTCGTACGACGTGTCCGAGCGGTACGCGGGCTTCTCGGCGGCGCTCCGCGCCCGGGGGTTGCAGGTGCCGGAGCCCGAGCGGATGCCGTTGACCGAGGAGGCGGGTGCAGCGTTCGCAACAAAGTTGCTGGAAGCAACCGGCCTGGCAGCGGGAAGGCACGGCGGGGGCGCCGAGCACAGCGCGGCCGGTGGAGCCGACGGCGGGGCGGCAGGAGGCGAGGGGCGCTGGTCTGCAGGGCGTCCGGACGGCCTTGTATGTGCCAATGACGAGTTGGCGCTTGCGGTGATGAAGACGTTGGCCGCGGGCGGCGTCGGCGTACCCGATGACGTTGTGGTGACCGGGTGGGATGACGTGATGGCGGCTCGGTATGTGTCGCCGGGGTTGACGACTGTGCGGCAGCCGATGGCCGAGTTGGGGCGGTTGGCTGCTCAGCGGTTGCATGAGCGGATCACGGGCGAGCGGACGCGGGCGCGGAACGACGTACTGGGGACAGAGCTTGTGCTGCGGGGTAGTTGCGGCACAGGACCGGGGGAAACACAGGCAGCACGACCAACCGGTTGAGGAGAAACGACCTATGTTCATCCAGACCACCCGCCGCCGACTGGTGATCGGCGGTGCGGCTCTCACGGCGACAGCTCTCGCGCTGACCGGCTGCGGCCGCTCCACGGAGGACTCCCCCGAATCGGCGCCCAAGGCAACGACCAGTATCGGCGAAGGACCCGCCACCGGCGACCTGACCGTCTGGGCGATGGGCACCGAGGGCGAGAACCTGCCCAAGCTGACCGCCGCCTTCGAGCAGGCCAACCCGGGCGTCAAGGTGAAGGTCACGCCGATCCCGTGGGATGCCGCGCACAGCAAGTTCACCACCGCGATCACCGCGCAGACACTGCCGGACGCCGCGATGGTCGGCACCACCTGGATGGGTGAGTTCGCCGACCTCGGCGCGCTCGATCCGACACCATCGGGGATCGACACCAGCGGGTTCTTCGAGGGCGCGAACGAGACCACCAAGGTGGGCGACACCAGCTACGGCGTTCCCTGGTACGTCGAGACGCGGCTGGTCTACTACCGCAAGGACCTCGCCGCCAAGGCCGGGATCACCACGCCGCCGGCCGACTGGGACGGACTCAAGGCGATGGCCAAGGCGATGAAGGAGAAGGCGGGAGCGAAGTACGGGATCAATCTGCAGCCGGGCGGGACCGGGTCCTGGCAGACGGTGATGCCGTTCGCCTGGTCCGCGGGCGCGTCGATCACGGGTGACGACCAGAAGGAGTTCACGTTCGACACCCCGGAGATGCAGGAGGGGCTGAAGTACTACCAGAGCTTCTTCACCGACAAGCTGGCCGGTACCGACCTGCCGCCGAACCAGACCGAGGCGCAGTTCGTCAGCGGCGAGGTGCCGATGTTCATCTCCGGTCCGTGGATGGCCGGCTCGGTGGCCAAGCTCGGCGGCGACAAGATCAAGCCGAACATCGGCGTCTTCCAGCTCCCGAAGAACAAGACCGCGACGTCGTTCGTCGGCGGCAGCAACTTCGTCGTCTTCAAGAACAGCAAGAACAAGGACAGCGCCTGGAAGCTGGTGAAGTGGCTGTCCGACGCCAAGACGCAGGCCCAGTGGTTCAAGTTGTCCACCGATCTGCCGGCCGTGAAGAGCGCCTGGGAGGACCCGAGCATCGCCAGCGACCCGCTGCTGCCGGTGTTCGGCAAGCAGCTCGAGGATGCCAAGGCGCCGCCCGCGATCGTGAACTGGGAGCAGGTCGCCACCGCCTTCGATGCCGAGGTGGAGAAGATGGCCAAGGCCGGCCAGTCCCCCGCCGACACCGCGAAGGCGATCCAGACCAAGGCCGCGGCGATCGGCACCGGTAGCTGATGAGTTCGGTGTCAGCGCGAGGGCGGCAGACCGCGGCCGCGTGGATCCTCACGCTGCCGTTCGTCGCCCTCTTCCTCGCCTTCACCGCGGGCCCCGTGCTCGGGTCGCTCGGGATGAGTTTCACCGATCTCAGGCAGCGCGATCTGCGGACGCCGTTCGCGGTGAACGGCGTCGGCTTCGGCAACTACGTCAAGGCGTTCCAGGACGAGACGTTCCGCAAGGCGGCGCTCAACACGGCGTACTTCGTCCTGGTCGGGGTGCCGTTGACGCTCGTCCTCGCGCTGGCGGCGGCGCTGTTGCTGGATCGCGGCGTGAAGCGGTTCCAGAGCTTGTTCAAGGTCGGCTACTACCTGCCGGTGATCACCTCGATCGTCGCCATCGCGGTGATCTGGCGGTTCGTGCTGGCGCCTGAGGCCGGGTTGCTGAACACGGTCCTGTCCTGGGTCGGCATCGACGGGCCGAACTGGCTCGCGTCGAAGACCTGGGCGATGCCATCGCTGATCATGATGGCCGTCTGGCGCAACTTCGGCTCGGCGATGATCATCTTCCTGGCCGGGCTGCAGGGCATCCCGCAGACCGTCGAGGAGGCCGGCCAGCTCGACGGTGCGGGCTCTTGGCAACGGTTCCGGTACCTGATCCTGCCGTTGCTCAGGCCAACGGTCCTGTTCACCAGCGTGACCACGGGGATCGGCTATCTGCAGTTCTTCGAGGAGCCGTTCGTGATGACGCAGGGCGGGCCGCTGAACAGCACGGTGTCGGTGTCGATGTACACCTACCAGCAGTTCGGCTTCGGCAACTACGGCTTGGCGACGTCGATGAGCTACATCCTGTTCGTCGTGATCGCCGTGGTCACCTTCATCCAGTTCAAGCTGCTGAGGGAGAAGTGATGCGCCGGACCTGGTGGGTCTATGTGATCGCGGTCCTCGGGCTGGTCGCGGTGGCCGCGCCGTTCCTGTGGATGTTCCTCGGCAGCTTCAAGACCCAGGGCGAGCTGCTCCGGGTCCCGCCGACCTGGTTGCCCGAGGCACCTACCACGCAGAACTACGACGACCTGTTCGCGAAGGCGAACTTCCCGCGCTACTTCCTCAACTCGACGATCGTCGCGCTCGCCGTGACGGCCGGCAACCTGATCTTCTGCTCGATGGTCGGCTACGCGCTGGCCAAGCTGAACTTCCACGGCCGGACCGCGCTGTTCGTCCTGGTCCTGGGCACCTTGATGGTGCCCGGAGTGGTCACCTTCGTCCCGCTGTTCGTGCTGGTCACCAACGCCGGCCTGGCGAACACCTATCCCGGCCTGATCCTGCCGTTCCTGGTCTCGCCGTTCGGGGTGTTCCTGATGCGGCAGTTCTTCCAGGGCCTGCCCGACGACCTGATGGACGCCGGCCGGGTGGACGGCAGCAGCGAGCTCGGCATCTTCGCCCGGATCATGCTCCCGTTGACCAGACCCGCGCTGGCCACCCTCGGGATCCTCACCTTCCTCGGCTCCTGGAACAACTTCCTGTGGCCCCTCGTGGTCGCCCAGACCGAGGAGAAGTACACCCTTCCCGTCGCCCTGGCGCTGTACTCGACCGGACAGAACGCGCAGAACTTCGGCCTGCTGATGGCCGGCGCGGTCGTGGTCGTCGTACCGGTGCTGGTGATCTTCCTGGCCTTCCAGCGCCATGTCACCAAGGGCATCGCCATCACCGGCATCAAATAACTCTGGAGGCTCGGATGACCGCCAACATCAGCCGACGAATGCTACTGGCAGCCACAGGCACTGCCGCCCTCGCCGGATCCGCCGGCCTGACCACCAGCTCGTACGCCGGTACGCCGGATCCCGCCGCTCTCCTCCGTGGCGGGTGGCACCCCAGTCGCCAGGACCGTGCCCTGGTCGGCCGCTGGGCTCGCGACACCTGGCGCAGCCTGGTCGCGATGACGGACGAGCGGACCGGGCTGCCCGCGGACAACATCGGGGAGTCCGTCACCAACCCCGTGCGCAGCCGGTACACGTCGCCGACCAACATCGGCGGCTACCTGTGGAGCACGCTGGTCGCCCGTGAGCTCGGCATCATCTCGCCGCAGGAGTCCGTCCGGCGGCTAACGCAGACGCTGACGACGATGGCCCGGGTCGACCATCACGAGCCGAGCGGGATGTACTTCAACTGGTACGACGAGGCGACCGGCGCGGTCCTGACGGTCGATCCGGACGGCACCAAGCCGATCACACCCTTCGTCTCCAGCGTGGACAACGGGTGGTTCGCGGCAGCGCTGATGGTCGTCCGCAACGCCGAGCCGCGCGTTCGCCGGCTGGCGGACTCGCTGCTGACCAAGATGAACTTCGCCTACTACTACAACCCCGACGCCCGGCCCGGGCTCGGAGCGGGCCTGATGCGCGGCGGCTTCTTCGAGACCTCGCCGCCGGACGAGGCGATCGACAAGGGCAACCACGCCGGTACCGGCCCGGACGTGTACTACCGCAAGTTCCACTACGACACCTGCAACACCGAGGCCCGGATCGCGCCGTACATCGGCATCGCCCGAGGGCAGGTCCCACCGCAGCAGTACTTCGCCACCTACCGCACCTTCCCGGAGTCCTGCGACTGGGCCTGGGTGGAGCAGAAACCGGTCGGCGTGCACCGGACCTACCTGGGCATCGACGTCTTCGAGGGCAGCTACTCGTACCGCGGGATGCGGCTGGTGCCGTCGTGGGGTGGCGACATGTTCGAGTCGCTGATGCCCGACCTGTTCGTGCCGGAGTCGAGCTGGGCGCCGCGCAGCTGGGGGATCAACCACCCGCTGACCGTGCGCGCGCACATCGAGCACGGGCTGGACGACGCGAAGTACGGGTACTGGGGCTTCTCCCCCGCGAGCAACCCGAAGGGCGGGTACTCCGTCTACGGCGTCGACGCGATCGGGATGGATCCGGGTGGCTACCCCTCCGACCTCGAGGCGACCAACTACGACAAGGGTTTCGACGGTTGCCGCGAAGGGACGAACCCCAACCCGACGTACGGCGATGGCGTGGTCACCCCGCACGCGGCCTTCCTTGCGATGCAGTACGCGCCGAAGCAGGCGATCGACAACCTCGCGCGGATCGAGTCGCGGCTGCACGCGTACGGCGGTGGCGGGTTCTTCGACTCGGTCGCGGTCCGGTCGGGGCTGATCGCCAGGCGGTACCTGTCGCTGGACCAGGCGATGGTGATGGGTGCCATCGGCAACGTCTTCGCCGACGACCTGATCCGGCGCAACTTCGCGGTCGGCGATGTGGTTCGCCGGGTCCGCCCACTGATCGCGATGGAGCAGTTCTCCGTCGGACTCGACTGACCACAACGGGAGCCATCTGTATGCAGAGCAACGCAAAAGCTGACTGGGACCAGCGGATCGCCCTTCGCAGCGACGAGACCCGCGCGGTCTCGTTGCCCGACCTCGATCCACCGGCGTCGGTGACGGCGGTGGGCGGCGTCGGGCAGGTCACGGTCGACTGGTCGCCGGTGCCGGGTGCGGTCGGGTACGTGATCCTGCGCGGCCTGGACGACGCCTCACTCGAACCGGTCGACCACCACAGCGGCGACCTCCTGTCCGTGCCGTCCCCACCGTATGTCGACACGACCTGCACGCCCGGTACGACGTACCGATACGCGGTGGCGAGTGTTCCTGAGGTGACTGTGCACGGGCGGCCGGGCGCATCGGTGGAGGCGATGCCGTTGGTTGCCGGTGACAACGTGCCTGGTATTCGGGTCACCGTGGATGCCGTTGCCGAGGGCACCGAGTTGCACCGGCCATGGGTGCCGATGGTGGGGAGTGAACGGCTCAGTCAGCTGCTCTGCAAGGAACTCAGCGGCGGCCGCGAGATCGGGGTCGAGCTGGAGCAGGCGTTGCGCCGGATGCATGACGAGATCGGCGTCCGGACGGTTCGCGCGCATGCAATCTTCCACGATGACACTCGCGTCTACACCGAGGTGGATGGCGAACCGCAGTACGACTTCACTGTCGTCGACGCGATCTACGACAAGCTGCTCGGGCTCGGGCTGCGGCCGGTGGTCGAGCTCGGGTTCATGCCGCGTGATCTCGCGGCGGATCCGTCGAAGACCGTCTTCGAGTACGGCGCGATCATCTCGCCGCCGAAATCGTACGAGCACTGGCACGACCTCGTCCGTGCGCTCGTCGGGCATCTCGTCGAGCGGTACGGACTGGACGAAGTACTGGGCTGGGACTTCGAGGTGTGGAACGAGGCCAACCTCGAGGTCTTCTGGTCCGGCACCAAGGCCGAATGGATGCACCTGTACGACGTGAGCGCTGCCGCGGTGAAGTCCGTCGACGAGCGGCTCGCCGTTGGCGGGCCCTCGTCGGCCGCCGCCGGGTGGGTGGACGATCTGCTGGCGCATGCCGCCTCGAGCGGGTCGCCGGTGGACTTTGTCACTACGCATACCTACGGGAGCCCGCCGCTCGACGTACAGGCGTCGCTGGATCGGCATGGCTTCAGCAAGGCGCGGATCCTGTGGACCGAGTGGGGAGTGACGCCGACGCACTTCAACCCGATCAACGACTCGGTGTTCTCCGGGGTGTTCCTGCTGCGCGGGATGCGGTCGGCGGCCGGGCGGGTGGATGCGCTGGCGTATTGGGTGGCGTCGGACCACTTCGAGGAGCTGGGGCGGCCGCCGCGGTTGCTTCATGGTGGGTTCGGGCTGCAGACCGTGGGTGGGCTGGCGAAGCCGCGCTTTCACGCGATGTCGCTGCTGAGCGGGCTCGGGCCGGTTGAGCTTCCGGTTGCGTTCGAGGGTGATGGTGGCGGGAGTTTGGTGGAGGCGTGGGCGTCGCGGGATCGCGATCGGATCGCCGTGCTGGTGTGGAACCTGACGCTGGACCAGTCCAAGTCGGGTGGCGCGGCCGAACTGACGCGCGAGCTCACCTTGTCCGTCCCGGGCGTGGACCCGAGCTGGTCCGCAACTGCCACCTGGCTCACCCCCGGCACCGGCTCAGGAGATCTGGTGGCTCTGGCGGATGAGTTGAAGGTTGGGGACTGGCCCACCGATGAGCAGTGGACTGAGTTGGCGGAGCGGAGCCGTTTGCGGGTGGACGCGGTCGAACGGGAGGGCGACGAGCTCACCCTGACCTTGCCGATGCCTGCCGCGGTTCTGCTGGAGTTCCGGCCGAGTCGAGGCTGACCGCTTCCTGGATCCAGCGTTCGACCCCGGCGATGTGCACGGTCGCCCAGGACCGGGCGACGTCCGGTTCGCGGCCGGCGATCGCGGCCAGGATCGCCCGGTGTTCCGCGACGGTTCGCGCGACGGCGTCCGACTGGGTCAGACCACGCCAGACGCGGGCCCGGTAGGTGGGCTGGCGGAGGCTGTCGATGATGGAGGCGAGGGCCCGGTTGCCGCTGCCGGCCGCGATCAGCCGGTGGAACTCGACATCGTTGGCCAGCAGCGCATCCACCGACGGCTCCGGGCCGAGCTCGTCCAGCAAGTCACGGAGTACGGCGATGTCCTCGTCACTCATCCGTACCGCGGCCCGCGCCGCGGCGGCCGGCTCGAGGATTCGCCGTACCTCGAAGAACTCCAGCACCGACGCGTCCTGGTGCAGGTCGAGGACGAAGCCCATCGTCTCCAGCAACAGGGTCGGGTCCAGGCTGGTCACGTAGGTCCCGTCCCCCTGACGGACATCCAGGACCCGGATCAGCGCGAGCGCCTTGACCGCTTCGCGCAGCGAGCTGCGGGACAGCCCGAGGTGGGCCGCCAGGTCCGGTTCGCGCGGCAGCCGGTCCCCCGGGCGCAGCTCGCCGGCGACGATCATCTGCTTGATCCGGTCGATCGCCTCATCGGTGACGCGCATGCATACCTCCCCGCATACATCGGATGTCTATCACCGTAGCGACTGCTTCGCTATTCGTCGAGATCTGGCCATTTAAGTCATTTAACCGAGCCTGAGACCTTGACTCTCCTCAGGAAAAGCACCTATAGATCGGATGAATCGACTTTTTGCCGTGGAGGTCAGGATGAACGGAACACGAGTACGGACCCGACGCCGGCTGGTCGCCGCCGCCGCGGTCCTGGCACTGGGAATCCTCTCCGCGTGCGGAGGTGGCAACGACGCGGGCGGCGAGTCCGGGTCAGCGGACAAGGCCGATCTGACCTGGCAGTTCTGGGTCGGCGGCACCGAGGACCAAGCCGCGTGGCAGAAGGTCGCGGACCAGGCCCACACCGACCACGCGGGGATCACCGTCAAGCTCCAGGGCACCGACTGGAACAGCTACTGGTCCAAGATCGGCACCCTGCTGGCCAGCGGCAAGGCGCCTTGCATCATCGGCATGCAGAGCCTGCGGACCGCGTCGTACGCCGGCGCGATGCTCCCGCTCGACGACCTGATGTCGAAGTACGGGCTGAAGGCCGAGGACTTCGACAAGCCGATCATGGACGGCCTCAAGGTGGACGGGAAGCAGATCGCGATCCCGTACGACTCCGGCCCGATGGTGATCTTCTACAACCGCGACGCGTTCAAGGCCGCCGGGGTGGCCGACCCGAAGCCGGGCTGGACGATGGACGAGTTCAAGGCGGCCGCGAAGAAGCTGACCGCCGCCGGCAAGACCGGCCTGGTGACGACACCCGGCGACTTGGGCGTGACGTCGTGGGTGCGGACCCTGACAGGCGCGGAACCACTCGCCGACGGCAAACTGAACCTCACCGACCCGAAGTTCGTGGAGGGTTTCCAGGGCTGGGCAGACTTCGTCCGCACCGACAAGATCGCGCCGCAGGTGCCGTCCGGCGCCACGGACTTCGAGACCACGCAGTTCACCTCCGGCAAGGCGGCGATGCAGCTGAACGGGCCTTGGTCGCTGATCGACACCAAGGGCAAGGTCAAGTTCAAGCTCGGCGTCGCGCCGATCCCGGCCGGTCCGGACGGCTCCAAGACGTACACGGCCGGCTCGGGCTTCGGCATCGCCCGGTCCTGCAAGACGCCGGACGCCGCGTTCCAGGCGATCATGTCGATGACCAGTGAGAAGCCGCTGACCACACTGGCCGCGGCCGGCCGGGCGTACCCGGCCCGCACCGCCGCGCACCCGGCCTGGTTCACCGCCGCGGGGATCGACGGTGCGAAGGAAACGCTGGACTACGCCTCGGAGAATTCGATCCCGCTGGTCACCTCGAAGAACTGGGTCAAGGTGTCCGACCTGCTCACCCGGTTCGGGACCCAGGCACTGAACGGCGAGGTCCCGCCTGACCAGGCACTGAAGACCATCCAGGACCAGGCGGGCGCTGGCTCCTGATGGGCACCGCGACTGTCGCTCCGCCGGAGCACGTCCCGCCGGGCAGTGCCCCGGCGGGGCGGCGGCCCGCGCTGCGCCGCGACGGCCGGTACGCCGGGATCTTCCTGGCCCCGAGCCTGGTCGGCCTGGCCCTGTTCACGCTGTTCCCGACCGCGATGGCGCTGGGCATCAGCTTGTTCGACTGGCCGGTCTTCGGCGAGCGCAAGTTCCTCGGCTGGGACAACTACTCCCACCTGCTGAGCGACCCGGTGTTCCGGCGGGTGGTGCTGAACACCGCGTTGTTCGTGCTGCTCTACGTCCCGCTGAACGTGGTCATCTCGCTCGGGCTGGCGGTCTGGCTGGGACCGGCGATCAAGGGCCGGCAGGCGTTCCGGGTGCTGTTCTTCATCCCGGTGATGACGCCGATGGTCGCCAACGTGATGGTGTGGCGGCTGCTGTTCCAGCCGGGCGGCCTGCTGGACAGCGGGATGCAGACCTGGTTCGGCATCGACGCCCCGAACTTCCTCGGCTCGTCGAACTGGGCGATGCCGGCGATCGTCGCGATGTCGGTCTGGCAAGGCTTCGGCTACAACTTCCTGGTCTTCTCCGCCGCGCTGGACCAGGTGCCGCAGTCACAACTGGAATCGGCGCAGATCGACGGGGCCGGTCCCCTGCAGCGGTTCCGCTACGTCACCTGGCCGATGATCACGCCGTCGCTCTTCTTCGCCACCACGATGACGCTGATCACCTCGTTCCAGGTGTTCGCGCAGCCGTTCATCCTGACCCAGGGCGGTCCGGGCGTGTCCACCCAGACCATCGTGATGTACGTCTACAACCAGGGCTGGCAGTTCCTCACCATGGGACTCGCCTCGGCCGCGGGCTGGGTGCTGTTCGTGATCATCATGGGCATCACCGCGATCCAGTTCTTCGGCCAGAAGCGGTGGGTGCACTATGACGTCTGACACCGGTACGACCGTCCGCAAGGTGCGCAGCGGCGTCTCGCACGTCCTGCTGGTCATCGTCGCGATCGCCTTCCTCGGGCCCTTGCTGTACGCCGTCTCGACCTCGCTGAAACCGGCGGACGAGGTGTTCACGCCGACACCGGAACTGTTCGGCTCCGAGATCCGCTGGCAGAACTACGCCGACGCGTTCACCTTCGCGCCGTTCGGCCGCTACTTCCTGAACAGCCTGTTCGTCGCGATCGCCGGGACCGCGGTGGTGGTGGTCGCCTCGAGCCTCTCGGCGTACGCGTTCGCCCGGTTGCGATTCAGGGGCCGTGAGCAACTGTTCGTGCTGTTCCTGGGCACATTGATGGTGCCGCAGGAAGTACTGATCGTGCCGATGTACTGGCTGATGCAGTCGCTCGGCTGGGTGGACAGCTACTGGGCGCTGATCTTGCCGTGGGCCTTCACCGCGTTCGGCACCTTCCTGCTCCGGCAGTTCTTCCTCACCGTCCCGGCCGAGCTGGAGGAGGCTGCCCGGGTCGACGGCTGCGGGCCGTTCGGCTCGTTCTTCCGGATCATGCTGCCGCTGGCCCGGCCGGCCCTCGCGGTACTGACCGTCTTCACCTTCATCTCCTTCTGGGGCAGCTTCCTGTGGCCGTTGGTCATCATCAACAGCGTCGAGGACAAGGGCACGGTGCCGCTCGGGCTGGCCCAGTTCATCGGCCAGCAGGGCACCCAGTGGAACCTGATGATGGCCGCCTCGGTCCTGGCCATGCTGCCGACCGTGCTGCTCGTCATCCTGCTGCAGAAGCACCTCGTCCGCGGGTTGCTCGTCACCGGTCTCGGTGGCAGGTAAGCCCTTTCGTACCAGAGAACAGGGATAACGATGACCGACCTGACTCCGTCCGTCGCCAAGTTCAAGGACTGGCGCTTCGGCCTCTTCGTCCATTGGGGCCTGTACTCGCTGCCCGCCCGGCACGAGTGGGTGAAGAACCGCGAGCGGCTCACGGACGAGGACTACCAGCCGTACTTCGACCACTTCGAGCCCGACCTGTACGACCCGCGCGCCTGGGCCCGGGCAGCCCGCGAGGCGGGAATGCGGTACGCAGTACTGACCACCAAGCACCACGAGGGTTTTTGCCTGTGGGACTCCGAGGTGTCGGACTACACGGTCGCGAAAACGTCGTGGGGCAAGGATCTGGTCGGCCCGTTCGTCGAGGCCTGCCGGGCCGAAGGGCTCGGCGTCGGCTTCTACCACTCGCTGATCGACTGGCACCACCCGGAGTTCCCGATCGACCTGGTGCACCCGCAGCGCGATGACGAGGAGGCGATCGCGAAGGCGGCGGGCCGGGACATCGGGGTGTACGCCGACTACCTGCACGCGCAGACGCGGGAACTGCTGACCAACTACGGCCCCATCGACATCATGTGGTTCGACTTCTCCTACCCGGGACGCCAGTACGACGACGGCCGCGACGGGCACGGCAAGGGCAGGGACGACTGGCGTTCGGAGGAACTGATGGCGATGGTCCGGGAGTTGCAGCCCGGCATCCTGATCAACGACCGGCTCGACATCCCCGGCGACTTCGTCACCCCGGAGCAGTACCAGCCGAGCGGGCCGATGATACGAGACGGCCAGCCGGTCGTCTGGGAGGCCTGCCAGACCCTCAACGGGAGCTGGGGATACGACCGCGACAACCTGGACTGGAAGTCACCGGACCTGCTGGTCCGGATGCTGATCGACTCGGTCTCCAAGGACGGCAACCTGCTCCTCAACGTCGGCCCGACCGGGCGAGGCGAGTTCGACCCGCGCGCGCTGGACACGCTGAGCGAGATCGGCCGGTGGACCCGCCTGCACAGCCGGTCGGTGCACGGTGCCGGTCCGAGCGAGCTCGAAGCACCGCAGGACTGCCGCTTCACCCAACGGGGTGACCGGCTCTACCTGCACGTCCTGTCCTGGCCGATGCAGCACCTGCACCTGCCGGGGATGGCCGGCAAGGTCCGCTATGCCCAGTTCCTGCACGACGCGTCCGAGGTACGGCGTACCGTCACCGACCCCGAGCAGACCGCCCAGAACACCACGATGGGCGGGCTCGCCCCCGGCACGCTGACCCTGGAACTCCCGACCCAGCGCCCCGACGTCCTGGTCCCGGTGATCGAGCTGTACCTGACCTGACCCCACCCCAGCGATCATTCGCCCCGTTTTCACCCGCTCGCCAGCCTGCGCCGTGGTCGCCGACATGCAGGGCGGGTGAAAACGGGGCGAATGATCGCAAGGTCGAGGGGCAGGGGGTCAGTCGAGCGGCGTGGGGCGGGCAGGCTGGTCGCCGCCTCGCGCCTCGAGGTAGGAGTTCTTCGGGACCATTACCTTGCGCTTGAACAGGCAGACGACGGTGCCGTCCTGCTTGTAGCCCTTCGTCTCCACGTAGACGACGCCGCGGTCGTCCTTCGACTTGGACTCCCATTTGTCCAGCACGGTCGTCTCGCCGTAGATGGTGTCGCCGTGGAAGGTCGGCGCGATGTGCCGCAGGGACTCGATCTCCAGGTTGGCGATCGCCTTGCCGCTCACGTCCGGGACCGACATACCGAGCAGGATCGAGTAGATGTAGTTGCCAACCACAACGTTCTTGCCGAACTGGGTGGTCTGCTCGGCGTAGTTGGCGTCCAGGTGCAGCGGGTGGTGGTTCATCGTGAGCAGGCAGAACAGGTGGTCGTCGGACTCGGTGACCGTCTTGCCGGGCCAGTGCTTGTAGACCGCACCGACCTCGAATTCCTCGTAACTACGACCGAACTGCATCCCTGCTCCTTCCAGTGAGCCCCCATGCTGCCGAATCCGGGGGCCGAGCGGCAGTACCGCGCCGCGTGGCCTTCCTCTCAGCCGTGTGACAGGGCGGGAGAGATACGTCACCCAGAGGTGAGCGATCGGTAAGGGCTTGCTGTTTCCCTGGTGCTGTCACTGTGCCCGGGCCTTCGGGGCCTGGACTGGGGAAGGACAGCATGCTGCGGATTCACTTCACTGCCGAGGACATTGCCCGGACGACGCTGGCGGCCGAGCCGGATCCCCTCTGGGAGGTTCTGCTCAGCCTGCACATGCTGCAGGTCGAGGACGGGCCGCTGGCCTTCGGCGCCTGGCGCCAGCGGATGCGCCGGAGGCTTCCACGGCAGGCAGTGGGGCCGTTGACCGCGCTGGCTCCGCCGCTGGGCTACTCCCCCGACTTCCTCACGCCTTCCGGCCAGTCGAGCGACTTCGGCGACGCGGTCGACCTGATGCTGTCGGCACCACGTCATCAGGTGCGTACCGACCTGTCCAAGCTCTCTCCCCGCCGTACTGCGGTCACCTGGGTGCGGCAGCTCTCGGAAGCGCGGCCGGAGACCTTGCACCGCCTCGGCCACTCGGTCCGTGTCTACCACCGCTCCGCGCTGGCGGGGTACTGGCCGTCGCTGCGGTCTGCCGTGCAGGCGGACAACCGGCAGCGGATGCAGCAGCTGACTACCGGCGGTGTCGCGTCGATGCTGGCGGGGATCCACCCACAGACGCGCTGGCACGGCCAGGTACTGGAGGTCTCTCCCTTCCCCGACCAAGACCTGTGGCTGAACGGCCGGGGCCTGCGCCTCCAGCCGTCGTACTTCTGCTGGCGGGCACCCACGACGCTGCTGGACGCCGACCTGCCGCCGGTGCTGGTGTTCCCGATCAAGCGAGCCGGCGGGCTCTTGCACCAGGACCGGTCGGGCGCCGACACCCAGGAGCGGCTGGCCGCTCTCGTGGGCCGGACCCGCGCGACAGTACTGGCGCTGACCGTCGAGGGCTCGTCCACGACCCAGCTGGCGCGCTCGTGTGACATCACCCTCGCGACGGCCAGCCACCAGACCGCAGTACTGCGGGACGCGGGGCTGATCGTGTCGCATCGCCAGGGGAAGTCGGTGATCCATCAGGCAACCTCTCTGGGGCACGCGCTGCTGGAAGGAATCGACCCTTGGTCGGGAGACACTGACGTGCATGAATCCCGCCTTCCGTCTCCTGGGCCCCATCGCGGTCCTTGAAGAGGGAAGAGCGGTGCCGATCGGGGCACCCCGGCTGCGGACCCTGCTGGCGGCGTTGCTGGTCAACGCGAACCAGACCGTCACCTTCTCGGAACTAGTCCTCTGGCTATGGGGTGGTGAGCCGCCGGCGCAGCCACAACGCGCTCTGCACACCACGGTGTCGCGGCTGCGGGCCATTCTCGGGCCGGACTCCGGGCTGCAGACCGTCATCGGCGGCTACCGGCTCGACGTCGACGACGACCAGCTGGACCTCCGGCAGTTCCGGCTCCTGGCCGCCGCGGGGACCATCGACGACCTGACGGCGGCACTGCGGCTCTGGGAGGGCGCGCCGCTGACCGGCGCGCTGGACTACCCGGTGGTCCGGGACCAGCGGATGGTGCTGCAGGAGGAGTGGCTGCGGGTCACTGAGCAACTGATCGACGCACGACTGGCGCTGCGGGAGCACACGGAGCTGATACCGGAGCTGACCTCGCTCACGAAGCAGTACCCGCTCCGGGAACGGTTCTGGGCCCAGCTGATGCTCGCCTTGCACAACTCGGCTCGGCAGGCGGACGCGCTCGCGGCGTACCACCAGGTGGCCGGCCTGCTGCGGGACGAGCTGGGCATCGACCCCGGCGAGGAGATCCGGCGCGTCCACCTTGCCGTGCTGGCCGGGCAGGCGAATGAGCGGCCAGCAGCGCCGGCTGAGTGGCAGGTGCATCGGCAGCTGCCTCTCGACATCGGGGACTTCGTCGGTCGGCAGGACGAGGTCGATGCGATCGTGGCCCGGCTGACGAGCCCTGGCGCAGTACCGGTGGTCACTATCAGCGGGGCGCCGGGTGCGGGCAAGACAGCCCTGGCTGTGCGGGTGGCCCATCGGCTGCGGAGTAGGTATCCCGACGGTCAGTGGTACCTGCGGCTGGATGGTGCTGGGGACTCCGAGCGAGATCCTCTCGAGGTACTGCGTTCGCTGCTCGAGCTAGCGGGCTCTGAGGTACTGACGGGTGACGCTGACACGCTCTCGGCTCGCTTGCGCTCACTGCTGGCCGACAAGCAGGTGCTGATCCTGCTCGACGATGCCAAGGACTCCCAGCAGGTCCGGCCGCTGTTGCCGGGCTCGCGCAAGAGCGCAGTACTGGTGACGAGCCGGAACGAGCTTGCTGGGTTGAGCGTTCTCGACAGTGCGTTGGGGACGACTGTCGCAGTACTGGAGTTGGCTGAGGCTGTTGACCTGCTGCGGGCTGTGGTTGGCTCCGAGAGGGTCGATCGGGAGTTGTACGCCACGGAGGAGCTCGCCAGGTTGTGTGGCTGCCTGCCGCTCGCATTGCGGATCGCTGCCGGCCACCTGGCTCTGCGCTCGGATGACTCGATCGCCGCGTACGTCGAGGAGCTTCGGGGCAGCAACAGGCTGCTCGCGCTGGCCGTAATCGGTGAGCCCGATGCAGCTGTCGAGGGCGCGTTCGCCCGCTCGTACGAAGGGTTGCTACCCAACTCACGACGCCTGTTCGCACTGCTGGGACTAGTGCCCGGTCCAGACGTGACTGTCGCAACCGTTGCCGCACTACTCGGCACAGGTCCGCAGCAAGCGGGTTCCTTGCTGGACAGTCTGGTCAGCGCCAACCTGCTGGTCCGCCAAGCCGACCGGTACCGCATGCACGACCTAATCCGCCTGTACGCCGAACAGCGTGCAGAGGTGGAGCCTGAAGCCCAAGCAGCCTGGCTCCGGCTGTGTGAGTGGTACCTGTCGACCACTGATGCCGCCACTCGTTTCGGCTACCTGCCGGCTGTCCGGCTGACTCCCCTGCTGGGTCCACAGGTCTTCAGTACTGCGGATGAGGCGCAGGCCTGGCTGGAGCAGGAGGAGGCCAGCCTGGTCGCCGTAGTCAAGCGTGCCGTCGAGCGCGGGCCTGTCCAGGTCGCCTGGCAGCTGACTGACGTCCTCAGGCAGTACCTGACCGTCAACCATCGAGTCGACGCCTGGCGAGCGGCCGTGCTGGCCGGGATGACGGCCGCTCGGTCCACCGACGACCTTGCCGGGCAGGGTGCGATGCTGCACAGCCTCGCAGCCCTGCGGTTCGTCACTGGCGACAACGGTGCGGCGATTGAACTGGCCAGCCAGGCTGCGGAGCTCTATGCCCGGGCAGGGTTCGGTCTTGGCTACTCGGCGCTGCTGTGCAACCTGGGGATGGCCTATGACGACATGGGCGAGTCACGGAAGGCCGCAGACCTGCTGAACCGTG
The DNA here is from genome assembly GCF_000372465.1 of Kribbella catacumbae DSM 19601. GTDB lineage: Bacteria > Actinomycetota > Actinomycetes > Propionibacteriales > Kribbellaceae > Kribbella > Kribbella catacumbae. The sequence goes on along the minus strand of NZ_AQUZ01000003.1, from coordinate 230,546 downwards.
GAGTGACGGGTCTGCGCGAGTTCGACCGCCCTGGAGCTCTGGTCAACGCGCTGAACAGCCTCAGCAACGCGGAGTGCAACCTGGGTGAGCTGGACGCGGCACTGGCGGCAGCGGACGAGGCAGCCGCCATCGCGCCCGACAACCGCAGCAGGACAGTGGCCCTGTTCAACCGCGGTGTCGCTCATCGGCTGCTGGGCGACCTGGTGCAAGCCGAGGTGGACCTCAGCGAAGCAGTGGAGACCGAGGACGAGTCACTGCCGCAGCAGTACGAGGCTGCCTTGCTCTACGCCGATCTGGGCTACCTGGAGGAAGCCGAGAGCTGGGCCCGGCGAGCACTGACGCGCAGCCACGGGAACGGCCAGCCCTGGCACGAAGCGGCCGCCCTGAACACCCTGGGAACGATCTGCAGCCGGCGTGGCCATTGGAACGACGCCGCTCGCTACCACCAAGCCGCCGGCGGGATCGCCCGGAGCAACGGCCACCGGGCGACAGTCGCGGAGTCGGTGCTGGGACTGGCGGAAGCCGATCAAGGCAGAGGGCAACCGGAACGAGCCACGGAGCTGGCCAAGCAGGCGTTGTCGTCCGCCCGCCAGCTCGGCCTTCGCATCCTCGCCTGCCGCGCTCTGCTCCTCCTCGCCATCCTGGAACCCGCCGCCGGCCACGCTGCCGAAGCAACGGCCATCCAGGAGGAGACTGGGTTTGTTCCTAGTTCGACTGCTCGGGCAGGCGCGGAGCGACCTCGCCCTTGAGGGCCAGCTTGGCCAGGTGGTTGCGGGCCTCTTCGGCGTACTTGAAGTCGCACAGGACGTCGTAGGTCGTCGCGACCACCGCGGTGCGGGAGGTGAAGTCGCGGCGGCCGCCGAGCTGGCCGTAGCCGATCGCGCCGAACGCCATCCCGAAGAGCCCACCGAGCACCACACCGGTGATCAGGGCGGCCAGCCAACCGCCGTTGCCGCTGGTGAACAGCCCGAGCAGGACACCGACGAACAGACCGAACCAGGCACCGCTGGCCAGACCGGCGGTGATCGCCTTGCCCCAGCTCAACCGCCCGGTGATCTTCTCCACCTGGCGAAGGTTGTTGCCGACGATGGTGGTGTGCTCGACCGGGAACTTCTCGTCCGAGAGGTAGTCGACCGCTCGCTGCGCCTCCCGGTACGTGTCGTACGTCCCGATCGTCAAACCGGTCGGTCTGGGGTCCATCGAGGGCATGCCCTGCGTGGTCATCGTCGTTCCTCTCCGCTTGCTTCCAACTCCATCATTGCCGACGGCTGGTGACGGCACATTGATAGCCTCGCCTCGATGACCGGGCGGAAGTGGGACTTGGGCGCGACACGCCGCGTTGGACGTGCCTTCGCCAGGCGTCCCGCCGGTGCTCCGGCACCCCTCGATCTGGTCGGCAGCGGCAAGCTGGACGGCGCCCTGGTCGACTGGGCCTACTACCGTGGCGGCCGCCGCGACACCAGGACCGGATCGTACGTCGACGCGCTCACCCGGGCCAGGCGCGGCGACGGCTTCGTCTGGATCGGCCTGTTCGAGCCGAACGTCCAGCAACTGGCAGTGATCGGCAGCGAGTTCGGGCTGCACCCACTGGCTCTCGAGGACGCCGCCGAGGCCCACCAGCGGCCGAAGCTGGAGCGGTACGACGAGACGCTGTTCGCAGTACTGAAGACGGTCCGGTACGTCCCGCACGGCGACCTCACCGCCACCAGCGAGGTGGTCGAGTCCGGTGAGGTGATGGTGTTCTGCGGACCGGGCTTCGTGATCACTGTGCGGCACGGGGACCACGGCGAGCTGGCCGGCCTGCGACAGCGGCTGGAGAAGGAGCCGGACCGGCTGGCGGCCGGCCCGGGTGGCGTCCTGCACGCCATCACCGACCACGTGGTGGACAGCTACCTGGACGTGGCGGACGCCGTACAGGCCGATATCGACCTGATCGAGAGCGACATGTTCAGCCCGCGCGGCTGGCGCAACATCGACCGGGTCTACCAGCTCAAGCGCGAGGTCCTGGAGCTGAAGCGCGCCGTGGCGCCGCTGACCGGCCCGATGCGCGCGCTGTCCACCCTGCGGCATCCGCTGATCGGCGACGACATCAGGAACTACTTCCGCGACGTCGACGACCACCTGTTGCGGGTGAAGGAACAAGTGGTCTCGTTCGACGAGCTGCTCAGCTCGATCCTGCAGGCCGGGCTGGCCCAGGTCCAGGTGGCGGAGAACGACGACATGCGCCGGATCTCCGCCACGGTGGCGATCCTCGCGGTGCCGACCCTGATCGCCGGCGTCTACGGGATGAACTTCGACAACATGCCCGAGACCACCTGGAAATACGGGTACTACGGGGTGCTCGCGTTGATGGTGACGGTCTGTACGGTGCTTTACCTGCTGTTCAAGCGGAATCGCTGGCTCTGACGCCGCACCGTCATCAACTGAGCCGCTTTTACCGGCTCCGCGGCCAGATGGCAACCTTTTGCCATGGCCACCACTGCCCCGCCGGAGGGTGACTCAAACGGTTGTGGGGGCTTGAACCGACCTGCTTCAATCGGTCCATCGCGTTCGGTCAGCAGTCCGCCACAGCCTGCGACCGCGGCATCGGGGGCAGCATCGACCGGATGTCGGAGACGCTCAGGACCAGGGAGGGCGCTGTGCTTCGCATTCATTTCACCCCGCGCGATCTCGCACGCACGACGGTCTCGACGAAGCCTGCTCCGTCCTGGGAAATCCTGCTCAGCCTGCACATGCTCCAGCACTCCGAGGGTCGGCTGATCTTCGAGGACTGGCGCCGCTCGGTCCGTACCAAGGTGTCGCCGGACCAGATGCGGCTGCTGCTCGAGCTGACGCCGCCGAAGGGCTACTCCCCGGACTTCCTCACCCCGGCCGAGTCCGCGCCGGACTTCGAGACCGGGCTGGAGATGACCCTGTCGACCCCGCGGCAGCAGCTGCGCAGCCAGCTGGAGCTGCTGAGCAAGTACCGCCCGGTCTCGCCGTGGACCCGGGAGCTCGCCCAGGGCGACAGCAGCTCGCTGCACAAGCTAGGACGGGCCATCCGGTCGTACCACGACGCCGCGATCGCGCCGTTCTGGAAGTCGATCGGCACCCACGTCTCCGCCGACCACGCGCACCGCGGCGAGTCCCTGGCCCGGCACGGCGTCGACCGGCTGCTGTCGACCCTGCACCCGCGGGTCCGCTGGGTGGCGCCGGTGCTGCAGGTCCTGGACATGCAGGACCGCGACCTCTACCTGGACGGGCGCGGTATCGAGCTGCAGCCGTCCGCGTTCTGCTGGCAGGTGCCCACCAAGCTGCGGGATCCGGAGCTGAAGCCGATCCTGGTCTACCCGATCCAGCACGCGCCGGGCATCCTGCGTCAGGCTGGAGCCGACCTCGGCGCCTCGGCGGACGTTCTCGGCTCACTGCTCGGCTCCACTCGGGCCGCCGCACTGGAAGCCACCGTGACCGGCTGTACTACGACCGAGCTGGCCCGGCTCTGCAAGATCTCCCCGGCGGCGGCCAGCCACCAGGCGACAGTGCTGCGCGAGGCAGGGCTGATCACCACCCGGCGGATCGGCGCAGCGGTGCGGCACGAGATCACCCAGCTCGGCATCTGGCTACTGTCCGGCCACGGCTCCGGCAGCCTCCGCCAGAGCCAGCGGCCCGCAGTACCGACACGCTGAGGCCCAGAGTGAGTTAGCCGCGCTCCGCCTGATCGAGCCCCGCCCAGCAGCCGGATCGCGGCCCCCGGTTCAGGCACGGCCCGCTGTGACATCTGCCTCCGCTCCCCAGCCCGCAGGGTCGCAGGGTATCGCGGGGACCGTAAGAAGCGTGACAGGCCGATGACAGGCAGTACCGGCAAGATGGTGCCCGAGATCAGGAGGGGGCGTTCCGATTGCTGCGGATTCATTTCACCGGCCAGGACCTGGCCCGGACGACACTGGCCGAGGAGCCGGACCCGCTCTGGGAGGTGCTGCTGAGCCTGCACCAACTCCAGGGCCGTGACGGCGTGGGCCACTACGGCTTCTGGCGTGAGCGGACGCGGCGACAGTTCCCGCGGCATGCGGAGCGGCTGCTGCACCTCGCACCGCCCCGCGGCTACTCACCTGACTTCCTGACGCCCGCGCACGCGGGTGGGAGCTTCGATGACGCAGTCGAGGAGGTACTGACGGCATCGCCACGCCGCGTACGCCGGGAGCTGGAGCTGATCCGTCGTCCCGGGACGAGCTGGACCCGCGACCTGGCCGCGGGACATCGCGACGCGGTCACGGGCCTGGGCCAGTCGCTCCGGGCCTACCACCGGCACGCGATAGCGCCGTACTGGGACTCCATCCGCTCCACGGTCCGTGGCAACCTGCAGCAGCAGGTCAGCCGGCTGACCGGCGCCGGCGTCGACGACCTGCTGAGCAACCTGCACCCCGCCGTGAGGTGGGACCGGCCGGTGCTGAAGATCATGGGCTTCGCCGAGCGGGACCTGCACCTGGAGGGCCGCGGCCTTCGCCTGCAGCCGTCCTTGTTCTGCTGGCAGACGCCGACGAAGCTGTTCGACCCGATGCTGCCGCCAGTGCTCGTCTACCCGGTCCGGACGGTTCCCGGCGCACTGCACTTGACGACAGAAGAGTCCCGCACCGAGCCGCTGGCCGCGCTGCTCGGCACCACCCGTGCGGCTGCCCTAGCGGCCATCGCGGACGTGTGTACGACGACTGAGCTGGCCCGCCGCTGCCAGATCTCCCTGGCTGGAGCCAGCCGTCAAGCAGGCATCCTGCGAGAGGCCGGCCTGATCACCACCCGCCGGGCGGGCCAAGCCGTCCTGCACGACCTGACTCCGCTTGGCCAGGCCTTGCTGGACGGCTCAGAGCTGCCGGTTCACAGCTTGTAGTCCTCGAGCAGGCGACGGCCGATGATCATCCGCTGGATGTCGGCCGTCCCCTCCCCGATCAGCAGCATCGGCGCCTCGCGGTACAGCCGCTCGATCTCGTACTCCTTCGAGAACCCGTAGCCGCCGTGGATCCGGAACGAGTCCTCGACCACCTGCGAGCAGTACTCGCTGGCCAGGTACTTCGCCACCCCGGCCTCGAAGTCGTTGCGGGAGCCGGAGTCCTTCTTCCGGGCCGCCTTCACCATCAGCTCGTGCGCGGCCTCGACCTTGACCGCCATGTCGGCCAGCCGGAACAGCACTGCCTGGTGCTCGGCGATCTTCTTGCCGAACGTCTCGCGCTGCTGGGCGTACGAGATGCCCAACTCGAACGCGCGCCGGGCCACCCCGCAGCCGCGCGCGGCCACGTTCACCCGGCCGACCTCGACGCCGTCCATCATCTGGTAGAAACCCTTGCCAGGTACGCCGCCGAGAACCTGATCGGCGCTGATCTGGTAGCCGTCGAAGATCAGCTCGGTCGTATCGACGCCCTTGTAGCCCATCTTCTCGATCTTGCCCGGCACGGTCAGGCCCTTGTCGACCTCGCCGAAGCCCGGCTCCTTCTCGACCAGGAAGGTGGTCATGTTCTTGTAGACCGAGTCGGAGCCCTCATCGGTCTTGGTGAGTACTGCGACCAGGTTGCTCGTGCCACCGTTGGTCAGCCACATCTTCTGGCCGTTGATCGTGTAGCTGTCGCCATCTTTGACGGCCTTGGTCTTGATCGCGGCGACGTCGGAGCCACAACCGGGCTCGGACATCGAGAACGCGCCGCGAACGTCGCCGGTCGCCATCCGCGGCAGGTACTTCTGCTTCTGCTCGTCGGTGCCGTGCTGCAACAGCATGTAGGCGACGATGAAATGCGTGTTGATGATGCCGGACACGCTCATCCAGCCGCGGGCGATCTCCTCGACGCAGAGCGCGTAGGTCAGCAGCGACTCCCCCAGACCGCCGTACTCCTCCGGGATCATCAGCCCGAACAGGCCGAGCTCCTTGAGCCCTTCGACGATCGCGGTCGGGTACTCGTCCTTGTGCTCCAGCTCGGTGGCGACCGGGAGGATCTCGGACTCGACGAAGGCCCGGACCGTCTTCAGGATCTCCTCCTGGATGTCGGTGAGTCCCTCGGTCTGCTGCAACCTGCTCATCAGCGGCGCTCCTTCCGTCGGCCCGCGACACTTACTCGTGAGTATCGCGGGTCCCAGCATCGCGGCCGAGCTTGACACCCGCTGTGACACCGGCCACCTCCGGACCGTCACCTGCCTCACGCCGTACTGCGGGCGCGGGGTTCTACTCGTTCGGGTTCCAGCCGTTGGGGTTGTCGCCGTCGCCGTCGCCTTCGCGGGGAAGGGTGCGGCCGATGGCGGCGAACAGTACTGAGATCTGCGGCGTGGACTGCCAGCGTCCGTCCCGCTGAGCCTCGATCAGCCGGTTCCGGGCCTGCTGGAACTGCTGCGAGGCCTCGTCGGTGTCGCCTTCCTCCAGAGCCTTGGCGGCCTGGTCCAGATCCTTGGCCGCCTCACGCGCTGTCCGCATGCCACGCTCCTGCTGGTGCTCGCGCACCAACTGCGCAAGAGCCCGCAGCGACTCCGGACTCCCGACCTGCGGAGTCGAGGGCATCTTGCTGGGCGTCTTCTTGGGAGTGGCCTTCTTCGTCGGCGTCTTACTCGGCGTAGGAGTCGGCTTGGGCTTCACAACCGGCTTCACGGTGGCCGACGGCGTAGTAGACGGCACTCCGCCGGCCTTGGCAGTCGGGTCAGAGGAAACGCCTTCCCTCAACAACGCCGCAATCACCACACCGGCCACCAGCACTCCCACAGCCACGAGCGCCTTAGCGAAGGGCACCCGCCGCCGAGGCGGCTCCATAGCCTCCTCGCGCTCATCAAACGCTCCAGCGGGCAGGATCCGGGCGGCAGGCGGGAGCTCCGCCGCGCCCGCACCAGCTCCGCTGGCGACTGCCGCGCTTCCAGCGCCGGCGCCGTAGCCCGCCTCGCCCGCGCCACCTGCCAGCCCTCCCGCAAGGAGGGTTGGTAGGACTTGGGTGCTGTTGTTTGCTGTTGGAGCTGCAGGCTGGTTCAGGTAGGTGAGTACTGCGGCTGCCGAGGAGGGGCGGGCCGCGGGGTTCTTGGCGAGTAGGGCCATGACCAGGTCCGCGAGCCCGGGCGCCGCGTCAGTACGGCGTACCGGGGGTGGGGTGGTGTCCAGATGCTGGCGCATGACGTCCATGACGTCTGTTCCGACGAAAGGCGTCGTGCCCTCGAGTAGTTCGTAGAGGACGCAGCCGAGGGCGTACCAGTCGCTCGCGGGCGTCGCACGCTCGCCTCGCACCTGCTCGGGCGAGACGTAGCCGGCAGTGCCGAGCAGTACCGGCCCGGTCGCCCCGTCCATGCCGGTTGCCTGGGCGATACCGAAGTCAGTGATCTTGAGGGTGCCGTCGGGCGCCAGCAGCAGGTTGCCCGGCTTCACGTCGCGGTGGACGATCCCGGCGGCGTGGGCGGCGTCCAGCGCGCGTGCACCTTGCAGTGCGATGTCAGCGACGAACCGCTCCGGCGGCAACCCCTTGGAGCGCAGCAGCTGAGCCAAGTCGGGTCCGTCGACGAGTTCCATCACCAGGAACACCTGGCCGTTCGCAGTACCGACGTCGTACGTCGCGACCACGTTCGGGTGGGTCAGGCGAGCCGCGGCGCGCGCCTCGGTGCGGAACCGCTCGGCGGCGTCCATCGGGTCGCCTTCGAGCCGGCGCAGCAACTTCACTGCCACCGGCCGCGCGAGGACCGTGTCCTCGCCTCGCCACACCTCGCCTGCGCCGCCGTGCCCCAGCGGAGCCAGCAATCGATAGCGCCCCGCGAGTACCTCGCCGTTCACAACAACACCTCACTACACCTGTCAGCCGGATCGCCGCCCTACCCTAGGCGGCCTGCTCCATCAGAGCGAGTCCACAGCCAATTCCTTCAGCAAACCTTGCCGCCACTACCTGTTCATTCGCCCCTTTTTCACCCTCGTTGGCGACAACCCGGCGCTGTCGGCTGGATGGTGAGGGTGAAAAAGGGGCGAATGAACAGGTAGTGGTGGGTGGACCATGAGAATCCGGTGACAGCGATGTCACTGCAAGCTAGGTTGCTGTTCATGTTGCGCAGACTGTCTTTGCTGGTCGTCGCCGGCCTCGCCGCGGCGTCCCTTACTTCGACCACAGCGGGCGCGGCGCCCGCAGTACCGGCCGGCCACGAACTGCCGACCGTGCGGTGCGAGTTCACGCCGACGCCGGAGAACCCGGCGGCCAAGCCGGTCACCCTTCCCTCGCCGATCGCCGTCGCGAAGGGCACCGTCGACGTGTTCTTCGCGACGAACTACGGGTCGTTCGTGGTCCGGATGGACCGGGCGAACGCGCCGTGCGGGGTGTCGAACTTCGTCCACCTGACCAAGAGCCGGTTCTACGACAAGACCCAGTGTTTCCGGCTGACGAACTCCGCGCGGCTCGGGGTGCTGCAGTGCGGTGACATCTACCGGCAGGAGGAGGGCGGACCGGGGTACAAGTTCCCGGACGAGGTCACCGGCAAGGAGACCTACCCGCGCGGCACCGTTGCCATGGGCAACCAAGGGCCGGGGACGAACGGCAGCGAGTTCTTCGTCGTGCACTCGTTCGCCAACATCCCGCCGAACTACACCGTGCTCGGCAAGGTGATCCACGGCATGGCCGCGTTCGACCGGATGGTCAAGGCCGGCATCGCCGACCCGGACCAGGACGGCCCGCCGGTCCGCCCGATCCGCATCCTGAAGGTCCTCACCTTCGGCTGAGCCGAGGCGAGGGTCAGTCCTCGGGCTTCCAGACGTTGGTGCGGGTCATGCCCGCGGCGCGGCCCTTGGCGGAGATGACGAGTGCCATCTTGCGGGAGGCCTCGTCGATCATCTCGTCGCCGAGCATCACCGCGCCGCGGGCGCCACCGGCGGCCGAGGTGAAGTGGTCGTAGGCGTCGAGGATGTTCTCGGAGTGGTCGTAGTCGTCCTGCCGCGGCGAGTAGACCTCGTTCGCGGCGGCGATCTGGTCCGGGTGCAGCACCCACTTGCCGTCGAAGCCGAGCGCGGCCGAACGGCTGGCCACCCGCCGGAAGCCGTCCAGCTCCTTGATCTGCAGGTACGGCCCGTCGATCGCCTGCTTCCCGTAGGCGCGGGCCGCCATCAGGATCTGCATCAGGATGTAGTGGTAGGCGTCGCCGACGTCGTACCCGGGCGGTTGCTCGCCGACCACCAGCGACTTCATGTTGATCGACGCCATGAAGTCGGCCGGGCCGAAGATGATCGTCTCGACCCGCGGCGAGGCGGCGGCGATCGCGTTCACGTTGGTCAGGCCGAGCGCGTTCTCGATCTGCGCCTCGATCCCGAGCCGGCCCTGCTCCAGCCCGTGCACCTTCTCCAGCTGGGTCAGCAGCAGGTCGAGCGCGACCACCTGCTCGGCGGTCTGCACCTTCGGCAGCATGATGCAGTCGAGGTTCGCGCCAGCGCCGGCGACGACCTCGATCACGTCGGCGTAGGTCCACTCGGTGGTCCAGTCGTTCACCCGGACCACGCGGGTCTTGCTGCCCCAGCCACCCTCGTTCAGCGCGGCGACGATGTTCTTGCGCGCGTCCACCTTGGCGATCGGCGCGACCGAGTCCTCCAGGTCGAGGAACACCTGGTCGGCGTCCAGGCCCTTGGCCTTCTCGAGGAAGCGCGGGTTGGATCCCGGCGTCGCCAGGCACGAACGCCTGCTCCGGAAGGCCTTGCCGGTGGTTGTCTCGTCAGCCATCGCCGCATCCTAAGGTCTTGGTTACCCGTCGGTCACTCGCAGCGTACGGCGAAACGAGTCGGTGCGGGCCGGTGACATCCCTCACGCCAGCCGGTGGATGTGGTGGGAGTCACCGGGCCGGGAACGACCCGGTCGTGGGTGATGATCGTGCCGTGCTGGAGCCTCTCGGTCTGACTCATGCTGAGCAGGACCTCTACGAACAGCTCGTGTCCCGCCGGCCGGTGACCGAGGCCGAGGTGAGCGACCCGATCGCCGCCAAGCGTCTGGTCGAGCTCGGCCTGATCACGCTGATGCCCTCCGACCCGCCGCGGTACCTCGTGCTGCCACCGGACATCGCCCTGGAGCTCCTGGTCCGCGACCGCGAGCTGGAGCTGGCCCGGGCGCGGCAGGAGACGGTGCTGCTCGCCACCCACTTCCACACCAGTACTGCGCGCAGCGAGCCGCCCGAGCTGATCGAAGTACTCCGGGGAGAGCCGGAGATCGCCGCTGGGATCGAGCGGCTCATCCGGACCGCCAAGAGCGAGGTGTGCTTCGCAGACGCGCCGCCGTTCATGGACGACCCGAGTCAGGTGCATCAGGAGGAGCTGGAGCAGCTCGGGGACGGTATCGGCTTCCGGATCCTCTACGACCGGCGGAGGTCCGTCGATCGGCCAGGGCGGATTGCGGCGCGCGTACGCGGCGTCAACGATGGCGAGCAGGCGCGGGTCGGGCACGTACCGATGAAGCTGATCCTGACCGATGGGCCGATGGCCTTCGTACCGATCGACATCAGTGCGACGAAGTACTCGGCTGCGCTGCTGATCCACGATCCGACCCTGATCGCCGCCTTGCGGACGCTGTTCGAGCTGCTCTGGAGCAGGGCAGTCCCACTAGCCACGTACGCCGGGCAGTCGGGGAGCACGGACGGCCCGACCGAGCAGGAACGCGAGTTGCTCGCCCTCCTGATGTCAGGCCTCACGGATGGCGAGACCGCCGCGCAGCTGGGGTGGACCGAGCGCAGCGTGCGTTCACGGATCGACCGGCTGCGCCAGCGGCTAGGAGCCGACACCAGGTTCCAAGCCGGCTACCAGGCCGTACGACGGGGATGGCTGGAACCACATGACGGATGACCTTTCAGCGCTGGGGCTGACGCCGGCCGAGCAGGCGGCGTACCGGGATCTGATCGCGCACGAACCTGTACCGGACGGCGACGCGCTGGCGGCGCTGGTGGAGAAGGGGCTGGCGACGCTCGTCGATGGCGTCTACACAGCGGTGGCTCCAGATATCGCGCTGGAGGTGTTGCTGCTCGACCGCGAGCGGAAGCTGCGAGAGGCCCGCGAGCACATCGCAGCTCTCAAAGTTGCCTACCGCAAGCATGTCACCTCGCCGACGCCGACACTGGTCGAATACGTGAGCGGCGCGGAAGCTGTGGGGCAGCGGCTCGTTCAGGTCCAGCAGGCGGCTCGGTCCGAGCTCCGCAGGTTGGTCCGAGCTCCGCAAGCACCTGTCGACGTACAGGCCGAGTGCCGGACGATCTATGAGGCCGCAGCGCTGCCGGGGAACCCAGCTGGCGAGGTGCGAGTGGTGCCGGTCCTGCCGATGGAGATCTACTTCGTCGACGACAGGCTGGCGTTGATAGTGCTCGGGGAGGACAGTGCCGCGATCCTGCAGCCGTGTGGGCTGTTCGACGCCTATGTGGAGCTCTTCGAGCGGCTGTGGGAGTGTTCGCTGCCCGCTGCAGCCGACGACCAGGCGGAAGCCCACCTGCTGACGTCGCTGCTGCTGTCAGGGCTCACGGACCACGCGATCGCCCGGCAGCTCGGGGTCAGCCCGCGGACTACTCAGCGCAAACTGGCCGCGCTCATGCACGAACTCGGCGCGCGGACCCGGTTCCAGGCGGGAGCACAGGCTGCGCTCCGCGACTTGTGACACCCTGTTCGGGTGACGACTGACGAGGCTGTTGCAGAGATCGCCGGGGTGATGAAGAAGGCCGGGCTCGTCTGGTTGTCCTGGAACGGCGGACGACCCGCCCCGGCTTGGTTTGCCACAGTGGACGGCACGTACGTAGTACTGGCTGACAGGGCTGGCAGTGCTGAGCAGCCGCTGCCCGGGTTGGCCGAGGCGGGGACGGCGGAGGTCGTAGTACCGGCTAAGCCCGCTACTAACCGTCTGGCCGGGTGGACTGCCGCAGTACGCCGCCTGGAGCCCGGCAGCGAGGAGTGGACCGCCGCAGCCCAGGTACTGCGTACTGAGCGGCTCAACGCGGACGGTCTCGACACCCAACTCGACCGCTGGCAGACAGAGGCCGACCTGCTCGTCCTGGAGCCCACTGGCGAGCTCACCGAGACCACCGGCCGCTACGACGGCCGCCTGCGCCTGGAGCCGCCCACGGGCAGCCCGGCCACTACCCGCGGCAAACGCCCGATCACCCTCCACAAGCGCTCCAAGCGCAGGCCGAAGCTGACCTGAGCCATGTCCCGGCCGGGGAGAGCCTGCCTGGGGCATTAGCCTTCGAGGTATGAGCGGCCCTCCATCACGCGTTTACGTGGCTCGGCTGGCTGGTCTTCCCGTGTTCGATCCGAACGGGGACCAGGTCGGCAAGGTTCGCGACGTCATCGTGATGCTCCGGCAGGGGACGCAGCCGCCGCGCGTGCTCGGGCTGGTGGTCGAGGTGTTCACCCGGCGGCGGATCTTCCTGCCGATGACGCGGGTGACCTCGGTCGACGTCGGCCACGTGATCACCACCGGGCTGGTGAACATGCGCCGGTTCCAGCAGCGCCCGACCGAAGTACTGGTGATCGGCGAACTGCTGGACCGGACGGTGACGATCCGCGAGACGGGTACCGAGGCGATTGTGTTCGACCTCGCGATGGAGCAATGGCGCACGCGCGACTGGGTGCTGTCCAAGGTGGCCGTCGCCGAGGGAGGCAAGCGGTTCCGGCGCCGTCGCGGGCAGTCGCACGTGCTCGACTGGGCCGACGTGAGCGGCTTCGCGCAGATGGAGGAAGGTCAGGGCGCGACCCACATCCTCGCGGCCTTCGAGTCGATGAAGCCGGCGGACCTGGCCGGCGTACTGCATGAACTGTCGCCCAAGCGGCGCAAGGAGATCGCTGCCGCGCTGCCCGACGAGCGGCTGGCCGACGTACTGGAGGAACTGCCCGAGGACGACCAGGTGGAGATCCTGGCCGGCCTGGACACCGAGCGGGCCGCGGACGTGCTCGAGGAGATGTCACCCGACGACGCGGCCGATCTGATCGCTGATCTGCCGACCGACATAGCCGAGCGGCTGCTGACCTTAATGGAGCCAGACGAGGCCGAGGACGTCCGCCGGCTGCTCACCTACGAGGAGCGGACGGCCGGCGGCTTGATGACGTCGGAGCCGGTGATCCTGCCCGCCGACGCCACCGTCGCCGATGCGCTCGCGCATGTCCGCAACGCTGAACTGAGCCCCGCGCTGGCCGCGATGATCTACGTCTGCCGGCCGCCACTGGAGACGCCGACCGGCCGTTTCATCGGCATCGGTCATATCCAGCGGCTGCTCCGCGAACCGCCGTCCGCACTCGTCTCCGGCGTCCTGGACACCGATCTCGACGGGCTCCGGCCGGACGACAGTTTGCATGCCGTGAGCAAGTACCTCGCCACCTACAACCTGGTGGCGGCACCGGTACTCGACGACGAGGGCCGGCTGCTCGGCGCGGTCACCGTCGACGACGTACTGGATCACCTGCTCCCCGACGACTGGCGCGAACCCGATCAGCAGGAGGTGGACGGCCATGGCCCGTGACGACCGCAGTACCGACGAGCGCCGGTTGACCCGGCCGGCCACTGTGGGTCGGCTGGACATCCCCCGCGAACTGCGCCGCACGATCGTGCGGCGCCGCGCGTACGACGCGGACGCGTTCGGCCGGATGTCCGAACGGATCGCGCGCTTCCTCGGCACCGGGCAGTTCCTGGTCTACATGACCGCGACGATCCTGTTCTGGGTCGCCTGGAACGTCTTCGCGCCGGAGTACCTGCGCTGGGACCAGTACCCGTTCATCTTCCTGACCCTCGCCCTCAGCCTGCAGGCGTCGTACGCCGCCCCGCTGATCCTGCTCGCCCAGAACCGCCAGGAGTCCCGCGACCGGGTCCAGTACGAACGCGACCGCGACGTGGACGCCCGGACCCGCGCCGACATGGAGTTCCTCGCCCGCGAGATGGCCGCCCTGCGAATGTCCGTCGGCGAGGTAGCGACCCGGGACTTCCTCCGCTCGGAACTACGCACCCTCCTGGCCGAACTGGAACTCAAAGACCGCGAGGACGACCGGGTCTGAACCCCCGATCCGCAGTCCAGGGCGCTGGTTAGGGTTGCCTTGCCGGAGCTACGTCACATGGACCGGAATGGGTGGGTGTGCGGGGAGCACGTAGCCTGGTGTGTATGGCCCCAACTGCTGATCAGGTGACCGCCGCGCTCGGTGGCGTGATGGACCCGGAGATCAAGAAGCCGATCACCGAGCTGGGCATGGTCGAGTCCGTCGTCGTGAAGACCGATGGCGTGGTCGCGGTGAAGATCCTGCTGACCGTCGCGGGCTGTCCGATGAAGGACACCCTGCGTCGTGACACGACCGCCGCCGTCAGCGCGCTCGACGGTGTGACCGGCGTGGAGATCGAGCTCGGCGTGATGTCGGCCGAGCAGCGCGCCGCCCTGCAGACCCAGTTGCGCGGTGGGGTGGCGGAGAAGGAGATCCCGTTCGCCCGGGCCGACTCGCTGACCAAGGTGTTCGCGATCGCGTCCGGCAAGGGTGGCGTCGGCAAGTCGTCCGTGACGGTGAACCTGGCCGTCGCGATGGCGGCCAAGGGGTTGTCGGTCGGCGTCCTGGACGCGGACATCTACGGCCACTCGATCCCGGCGATGTTCGGTGTCGCCGACGAGCGGCCGACCGCGGTGAACGACATGATCATGCCGGTGCCCGCGCACGGCGTGAAGGTGATCTCGATCGGCATGCTGAAGCCCAAGCGCGACCAGGTCGTCGCCTGGCGGGGACCGATCCTGGACCGCGCGCTGGTGCAGATGCTGGCCGACGTCTACTGGGGCGACCTCGACGTCCTGCTGCTCGACCTGCCGCCGGGTACCGGCGACATCGCGATCTCGGTCGGCCAGCGGCTGACCAGCGCCGAGGTCATCGTCGTGACCACCCCGCAGGAGGCCGCCGCCGAGGTGGCCGAGCGGGCCGGCACGATGGCGCAGATGGTGCACCAGCGGGTGGCCGGCGTGATCGAGAACATGTCCTTCCTGCCCTGCCCGCACTGCGGTCCCGAGCACCGGATCGAGATCTTCGGTTCCGGTGGTGGGGCGCGAGTGGCGGCGACGTTGTCTCAGCGGCTTGGGTACGAGATTCCGCTGCTGGGCGAGGTACCGCTGGACGAGCGCCTCCGTAGTGGTGGCGACATCGGCGAGCCGCTGGTGAAGTCGGACCCGGAGACCCCGGCCGCGCTGGTACTCGGCGAGATCGCCGAACGCCTCGGCGGCAAGCCCCGAGGCCTCCTCGGCCGCCAACTGGGCCTGTCCCCCGTCGGCCGCTGATCGCTGACCGCTTCAGGGGTCACTCGCGCGCCCTCTCCAGGGTTCGCTCGCTGGCCTGCTGTACGGGTGTGCGCGGAGATCTCGCTCGTTGGTCCGGCGGCGCCAGCAGTCGACGCGCCCGCTCTCCACGGAGGTAGTCGTTGAGCTGTGATTGCCCGGGCCGCGCGTTTTCGTCAGACTGCGCGGGTGCCTTTTCCTGTCGAGACACCGGTCCTGACCGATGGCGTGGTGACGCTGCGCGCGCCCCACCCAGCTGACGTCCCTGGCGCCGTCGAGCGCTACACCTCCGAAGACACCTCCTTCAACGCCGACGACGCCCGCAACTGGATCGCGTACGGGATCGCCGAGTCCTGGGCCAGCGGGTCCCGGCTGGTGTTCGTCATCGAGTACCAAGGCCGGTATGCCGGTACCGTCGGCCTGCAGCCCGATGCGATGGGCAACGCGAGTGTGCACTTCGGGCTGTCCCCGTGGGCTCGTGGCACCGGAGTCGCCGCGCGGGCGGTCCGGCTGGCGCTCGAATTCGGCTTCTCCACCTGCGGCTTCGCCGTGATCCATTGGTGGGCGGTCGACGGGAACTGGGGTTCCCGCCGCGTCGCCTGGGCCACCGGCTTCCACTTCGGGCCTACGATTCCCGGCATGGCCGAGACCGGCGGACGGCGTACCGACGCGTGGACCGGCTGGATCACGCCTACTGATCCCCGCGAGCCGTCGTCGCGGTGGTTCGAGAACCCGGTACTGGAGACCGGACGGCTTCGGTTGCGCACCTGGCGCGACGACGAGGTCGACCGGATCACCACCGCCCGAACCAACCAGGCGACCGCGCACTTCCTGCCGTTCATCCCGCAGCCCTTCACCGCCGAGGACGCCCGCTTCTGGCTGAAGGACATGACCTCGCAGGCGGCCGCCGGCCTCCGGTTCAACTGGTGCTTGGCGGATCTCGACTCAGATGTTGCTCTAGGCAACTTAACGTTGTTCAACCTGCATGATGGCGAGGGCGAGCTCGGCTACTGGGCGCACCCCGACGCGCAAGGGCGGGGCTTGATGGGCGAGGCGTTGCGACGGGTTTCGCAGTGGTTCTTCACGCCGACAGCTGACGGCGGCTTCGGCAGCCGGCGCTTGGTAGTCCGCACCGCCGCCACGAACAAGGCGGCCCGCCGGGTGGCCGAGTCAGCCGGCTTCAAACACGCCGGGACGGATCGCGAGGCATTCGCCCTGGGCAGCGGGCTTCTCGACAACCGGGTGGTTTACGACCTCTTGGCGTCGGATTAGGTGGGGTGCCGGCGTGGGGTGAGTTAACTGTAGGCGTTGGCTTGGATTTGGTAGAGGGAGGCGTAGGGGCCGTTGTTGGCCATCAGTTGTTCGTGGGTACCTGATTCGGCTAGGTGTGAGCCGTCCAGAACGACGATCAGGTCGGCCATCCGGACCGTCGAGAATCGGTGCGAGACGAGGATGGTGATCCGGCCGTCGGTGTTGTTCCGGGCTGATGCGGCGTAGCGCTCGAAGAGGGCGTGTTCGGTTTCTGCGTCCAGTGCCGCGGTTGGCTCGTCGAGGATCAGCAGCAGCGGCTGGTCTCGCATGAAGCCCCGGGCCAGCGCGAGTTTCTGCCACTGGCCAAAGCTGACCTCGGCCCCATCCGGCCACGTCGGTCCGAGCTGTGTCTCCAATCCGGCGGCCAGCCGATCCACCACGTCCTGGGCGCCCGCACGACCGACCGCCGTCACCACCGCGGGCTTCTCGTCGTACCGGGGAAGGTCGCCGAGGCCGACGCTGTGCTGCGCGCGGAACTCGAATCGGAAGAAGTCCTGGAACGCCCCCGCGATCCGCGTGCGCCAGTCGACCGTCCGGAGCCGTTCCAGCGGTTGCCCCTCCACGAGGATGCTGCCGGACGTCGGCTGGTACATCTTGGCCAGCAGCTTCACCAGCGTTGACTTGCCCGCGCCGTTCTCCCCCACGATCGCGATCACGCGGCCGGCGGGCAGGTGGACGGACACGTCGTCGAGCACCGCCCGATCGGTGCCTGGGTAGGCGAAAGTCAGGTGCTCCAGCCGGATGCCGTCATGCAGACGCTCCGGTACGTCGTCCTCCGCGCCCTCATCGAAAGCCGCGGCGTAGTTCTCCAGCCAGACCAGGCGCCGCGAGCCGTCGAGCCAGATGCCGCGCAGGAATCCGATCTCGCCGACAGTGGCGCCTATGTACGCCGACAGCCGGGCGCCAGCCGCAAGCAGAAGCAGTACGTCGCCGACAGACCCGTTGAGCCCGACAGCGACAAGCGCCACGGCACCGACGTACGCCGCAGCGAAGATCGCCCAGGCCAGCGCATGCCACGTGGCGCTGACCCAACGCGTTGCCGCGATCGGCTGGTACCAGTGCTCCCACTCCTCACGCCGCTGGGCGACCAGGTCCGGGCCGATCCCTGTCACCCTGACCTCCTTGCCGGCGGCAGCAGTGGTCGCAGTACGGAAGAGGTGGTCCGCCAGTCTGCTGTACGACGCGTTGCGCTCCTCGATGACTCGCTCGACTCCTGGGCGCCAGGCAGACGTCACCACGGTCGGTACTGCGAACAGCACGAGCAGAGCGAGCACTGGGTGGATAGAGACGAGTAATGCGACCGTCACGCCGAGCCGGAGGATCCAGCCGCACGTGGAGAACAGCGACATGTACATGTGGTCGAGCACGAACACCTGCTTGCGCAGTACCGACAGGCGGTCCAAATAGTCGCGGCGCTCGTGGTGCTCGATCGTGGCCACGGATGCCTGCAGCCTGGCGACGTGTGCCTCCAGGGCGATCGTCACGCGGTCCCGGAAGCGGCGGGACACCCTGGTGCTGACAGTGCGAAGCAACCAGGTCGCAGTGACGGACACGGCGATCCCTGCGGTGGCGAGGATGACCTTCGCACGGTCCTCTTGCAGCAGACCGTCAGCAAGGATCTTCAGCCAGAGGGCAAGCAAGGCATCCGGTACTGCGGCCAGCAGGGTCATCGAGAACGCGAACACCAGCAGGCCGGGCTCGTGCTGGTAGCCGAGCTTGCAGAGCCGCCACATCGCCGGGATCGCGCGGGGCATCTCGATCTCGTCAGAGGACCTCATAGCTCATCCCCTCCTCGTCGACATCCGCCGTGAATCGCCTGGCCTGCAGGTCGAACATCGTGCGATAGCGGCCGCTCAGCGCCATCAGCTCGTCGTGACTGCCGAGCTCCAGCACCCGGCCTTGCTCGAGGACGCAGATGCGGTCGGCCTGGCGGACAGTGGAGAAGCGGTGGGAGATCAGGATCGTGGTCACGCCACGGGTGGCCGACAGGATCCGGTCGAACACCTTCGCCTCGCCGCGGACATCCAGCTGGGCGGTGGGTTCGTCGAGCAACACCAGCCCGGCGCCTTGCCGGACTGCGCAGAGGGCTCGCGCCAGGGCTATTCGTTGCCATTGGCCACCAGATAGATCGGTACCGCCTTCGTACCCCTTGGCCAGCGGGGTGTCGAGTTCGGCCAGATGGTCGGCACCGGCGTCGGCCAGCGCCTCGAGGATGTCCTCATCCGATGCCCCAGCTGGTGCGACGTTGTTCCGCAGGGGCAGTTCGAAGCGGATGAAGTCCTGGAACACCGCGGTGATCTGCTCGCGCCAGGCGTCCAGATCCAGGTCGCGCAACTCGGATCCACCCACCTCGATCGAACCACTGTCCGGGTCGTAAAGCCGGCAGAGCAACTTGGCCAGCGTCGTCTTTCCCGCACCGTTACGGCCAACCACCGCCAGCGAAGTACCAGCAGGAACGGCAAGGCTCAGGCCGTCGAAGACCTTGGCTTCCGTGCCGGGGTAGCCGAAGGTGAGGTTCTTGATGCGGAGGTCGCCGGACGCAGCGGCGACTGGACCACGGACTGCGGTGACCGGCTCGCGAGGCGTGGTGAGTAGACCACGAGGTGCGGTGAGTGCGCCGGCGGGTGCCATCGCGGCGCGGAGGCGGCGTACTGCGACCACTGGTGCGGCCGCGCCGTCAAGGACCCAGTTGAGGCCGCCGAAAGCGATCATGCTGACGCCGATCGCCAGCTGCGCATAGGTGATCAGGCCGTCCAGACCGATCCGCCCGTCGAGTGCTGCCGAGGCGAGCGCCCAGAAGACCACCCCATTGCCCACAGCAACGATCAACAGGCTCCAGGCCAACGGCTGCTCACGAAGGCGCGTCGCCTCATACTGCATGCTGAACAGCCGCCGCCTCCGCTCGACGAACCGCTGCAGCACCCAGTCGGCCAGCCCGAACATCCGCAACTCCTTGGCCGGCTCGGGATCCACCGCCAACTGGTACGCGTACGTCGCATGCCGCTGCGCCGATCGCACCTCTTGGGTGTTCCGATCGCGCCAGATCCCGCTCTCCCGCAGCAGCCAGTGCGTCGCACCCCACGCCACGACCAGTACCAGCGGGGCCCACCAGTTGAACCCGAACAGCACCGCCGCACAAGCCAATCCGCCGGCCAGCTCCACCAGGCCGCCCGCCAGGAAGTCGACGTTCAGGTACATCGGCGGCCCGGTCTGGCCGCGGTCGAACTCGCGCGCCACCTCCAGATCCTCGGCCAGCGCGGCGTCCTCGAGGTGTCCGATCCCCGGCGGCTCGACGCATGCCGTGGCCAGCTCGTCGTTGAGCCACGCGGCGACCTTGCTGCCGAGATTCGAGCTGACCGCCTGATGGATCGGCATCAACACTTGCAACAACACGAAGGTGACCCCGACCAGTACCAACGACCCCGCCAGCTCACCGTGCCGCTGAACCGTGCCGATCACCCGCCCCATCGCGACTGCGAAGACCGCTGGCAACGCCCCGCGAGCCACCACGAGCAGCCACCACGCCACGGCCAAGGGCATGCTGGCCCGCGGCAGTACCGCAAAGAACTGCCACTCCTGCCGAGCCCGCAACCGTCTGATCACCAACTCAGCGTCGCACGCCCCTCCGACACTTTTCTTGAAGATTTGCCGGTCTAAGTCTCTTGGGTGGCCGACAGTTTCCCGGTGACAGCGGGGATGACCTCAGCTGCCTCACCACACCTGAGCCTGGCGCTGGTGTGGCACCCGTCCAGCGATCTCCTGGTCAGCCGACTCGCAAGCGACCTTGGCGGCTCACAGCGGAAACTGTGAGCGTCACCGCCCCGGTCGCGGCTGGTGCTCACGGCCGGGGCGGCTCGGCCTGCGGATCAACTACGGCGTCGTCCAGCTGACGGCGTCCAGGTAGACCGATCCGGTCCAGCCGGGGTTGTCCACCTCCAGGCCGATGTACTCGATGCTGGTGACGGCCGGCACGGTCAGCGTGAGCGTGGTCCACGCGCCCGGAGTCAGGACCTTCTCCTGGCCGAAGCGCTCGATGAACGAGCCGTTGTTGCCGTCGGTGACATACCCCTTGGCCTCCACCGGCTGGTTGGCGCTGGCCGGCAGGTACACCTTGTAGGTCACAACGGAGCCGACAGCGAGACCAGTCAGATCCGACGGCGAGTGGTAGCCCGCGTACTGCTCACCCGACTGCGGAAGCCTGAGCGACCGGGTGCCGGCGAACTTGTACGTCGTCGAGGACGAAATCCCCGCTCCATCCCAGTCGACCGCCCACCCCTGGACGCCACCGCTCTCCCAGCCGAACCCGGAATAAGCCGCCCAGGCCTGCCCACTGCCGGCCGCCATCGCACCGAACGACAACCCCACTGTCGCAGCGACACCGATAACCCGCCGCGATCGGAAAAAACGCATGACAAAGCGCATTCAGAACCCCCCTTGTCGGAAACACCCCCGTGAGCGTCAGATCGCCCACAGTGCTCGATTTTGCTTGCTGAACACCCGCCTGGCAACAGCACACGACCGCCAACCTCGACGTGCTTCCGGGTATTCATCTAGGTCAATCGTTTGCGAGGCTCTGTCTCGTCACGTCGAGTTCACCGGCACTTCTCTTGAAGATTTGCTGGGATCGGGAGTCGTCGAACATCAGGAAGGCAAACCGGAACTTGCAGTGTCCGGGGCTCTTCGAATCCAGGGGACTTCCCAGAGAAAGGTCGTTTTGCAATCGACTGAATTGATATTTGGGTCTACACCTCGCCGATACTCTGGACAGCGAAGCCGGTCCTGCTCAGCGCCGTTCGCCGGCCCACCAGTTGGTTTTGACCTATGCGCCCTCCCTCGACCAAGGCGAATGGTCCCGCTGGTGAGGTTATACAGCCACGCTTCCCGACGTTGGCGCACAGGCCCGGTGGGACAAGGGTGGCGGTTCAGCATGGTGCCGGTGGAGAGACCTTCGAACCTGGGACTCGCCTCTGCTAATGGGGATATGCCCCATCGAAAGCGCTCCAATAGCAACAACTGCAGAGCCGAACGTCGCCATTTTCTGATGACCCTTCATTCCATTCACCTTCCGCGTGTATCCCATGGCGTGGGGGAATTGGTCGAAGGAGGGTGTCCGTTCTCCGTGAGGGTGGCATCTGGTTGCCTCGTCTGACGTGGGGGTTGACAGGATCGCTGAGAATTCGTCGGGCGGATTGCTCGCAGCGAAGCTGGCGCTCAAGCACATCTCTGTGGTGACCACCGAGCGGTTCTCCCTGTTTCGGATACGGGCGAGGAAAGTCGGTCGCCGTGGCCCGGCAGTCACACGGTGCCGTCGTCGAGGTTGGCGAGTCGTCACATCGTTTGAAGTGGTGTTCCTGCCGGCGGGGCGGGAACCCGCAGGAGGTCTCTCCAGTCGGCGGGCCAGTTGGCCAGCGCGAGAATGCCCATGATGACGAGGTGGGTCGGCGCGGCCCAGCTTTCCACCACCGGGTCGTGGTTGACGATGTGGGTGGTGACCGCGCCGGTAAGCACGAACATCAGCGTTGCGGCACCCAGGAAGCGTGTCCGCCGATCGGGGATCACCAGCAGGACGGCGGCCACACCTTCCAGGGCACCGACCGCGAAGCGCATCCAGGACGGGTATCCCCACTCGGCGAACTTCACGGAGTACGCCGAGCTGAATATCGTGTCGCCTGGCCAGTACTTGGTCACGGCTCCCAGCGCGAACTGAAAAGCCAGGAACCAGTACAGGCAGGTCATGAGTCGTTTCGACATGTTCTTTCCTTCGGGGGGAGTTGGGCAGGGTGATACCTCCGCGCGGCGATGGCGTTGCGGCGGGTGTCTTGCTTTCGGGGGTCAGTGCCGCAGGGTGGAGATGGCCTTGTTGATGCGCCGCTGCCGTGTTTCGGGCTTCTTCGCGCTCTCGATGGCGCGCACGTGCTCGCGTTTGTGGCTGTAGGCGAGCTTGTCGTAGGCGGCGCGGGCGGCGGGGTCGTCGTCCAGGGCTTGGGTGAAGTCTGCTGGCTCGATGACGATGCGTGGTTCGGTGTCCAGTTCCAGTTCGACCTCGACCATCTCGCCGATCGCAACTCCTGCGGCCTGCCGGTTGGCGTTGCTGAGGCCGAGCAGGTGGCGGCCGCGCAGGAGGGCGACCCGGCTCTTCCAGGAATGCCCGTTGATCGTGATCGTCACCGGCGGCCGCACGCCCTCGCCGAGCGCTGCGACCACCTCGGGCGGAACTTCCAGACCCCGCATGGGCTCAGGTGGCTCAACACAGGCCCGAAACTTCATGATCTTCTCCTGTTCGTCCTGCCGGTTCACCACGGGATCCCGACAGAGATCGCGGCTACTCCGCGTAGGGCTGGTCGGTTCCCTGGTCGCTGTAGCCGAGACTCCAGATGTAGCCGTCCGGGTCGGCGAAGGTAGCGCCATACCCGCCCCACGGCAGAGCGCCAGCAGGCTTGAGGACCGTGGCGCCGGCCTTCTCGGCCTCCGCCATGATCTCATCAACCCGCCCCTGGCTGCGGACAACGTAGGTCAAAACCAGTCCGCTGAAGCCACTGCCTTCCTGGCCGGTGCCCACCTGAGCGGCCAGGCCTTCGCGGCTGTAGAAGCCGACCGGCGAGGCGCCATCCGATGCGAAGAACACCGAGATACCGAAGTCACTCTGGATCTTCCAGCCCAGCCCCTCGGTGTAGAACTCCTTGGCCCGGTCCATGTCCCGGACGCCAAGAAGAATCGAGCTGACGTGTGCCTTCATGTCCTACTCCTTGATTGTCGGTTGTTATGTGGTGTACGGCCGGACGCCACCCCGGCGCCTGTGTTCCCTGAACGGTAGAAGCGGCGCCCCGACCCGCGCTTCTCGAATCCTGACCGATGCCGCCCCGACTTGGCCGGTGAGACCGGTCGCCAGGGCTAGTTGTAGTTCGAATGTTCTTTTGGATCTCGGTGATGCCAGAGGTCAAGGGCCGCATAGACGGGTCGCCACTGGTGTTCGTAGGCCTGCCGTGCAGGTTCGGGGAGTTGCGCCAGGATCGCGGCGACGACCTGGCTACTCGCGCCGTCCAGAAGCCACGGCAGGATTCTGGGTACGCCGGCGCCGATCCGCTGGGCGTGAACCTGCCCGAAGCGCGTCCACTCCTCCTGGGTGGCGACCGCCTGAATCAGCGGAAGCGCCTGGTCCTCCTCGTGCCTGAGGTGTCCGCTGAGGCCGGTGACCAGCGAATCGGTGAGGTCCCCGAGCCGGCCCAGCCCTTCTTCTGGCTCGCCCAGCGCCTCGTCGATCGCCTCGATGACCTGGCAGAGGGCGATGTGTTCTGCCTCCATCACCTCCAACAGCGTCAGATCGGCCGGCCGGCCGGCCAGGGCCTGGCGCAGGACGGGCCACAGTGCGTCGTCCTCGGCGGAGTCGTGGGCATGGAGCGAGGTCTTGAACAGCTCCCAGCCGGCGGCGGTGCGCAGGACGGCCCGGGGGTCCGTGCCGACCCGGGTGGTGACTTCGGCCAGGTGCTCGGCTTCCCGGCGCAGCGCGCCGTGCATCGCGTACATCGCCGTCATGTCGAGCATCCTGCTCCTTCCACCTGCGGTTCTGGACGTGTCCCACTCTGGAGTGGTGACGTACCGGCATCAACAGGGGATTCCGCGTGTTCCGATAACCTGGGGCTTATAACGCAGATGGGAACAGAGTGGAACTTAGGGACATCGAGATCTTTCTGACCCTGGCCGAGGAGCTGCACTTCGGCCGGACCGCCGCCCGGCTCTATGTGTCCCAGGCTCGGATCAGCCAGGCGATCAGCCAGCAGGAACGCCGTATCGGGACCCCGTTGTTCGACCGCTCCAACCGCCGCCAGGTCCGCCTGACCCCGGTCGGACAGCAGTTGCGCGACGACCTGCAGCCGGTCTATCAGGGCCTGCATGCGAGCCTGGAGCGGGCCAGACTCACCGCCCAAGGAGAGTCCGGCGTACTGCGCGTGGGCATGATCCCCAGCAACGCCCACGACCTGCGACCCTTCTGGCAGGCCTTCCGCACCCGCCACCCCGAGTGGGGGCTGCACATCCGCCACAACCCCTTCATCAACCCGTTCGAGCCGCTCCGTGCCGGGGACATCGACGCCCTCGTCGCCTGGCTCCCCGTCGAAGAACCCGACCTGTCCATCAGCCCAGTCCTGTTCACCGAACCCCGAGTCGTCCTGGTCACCCCCAACCACGACCTCGCCGACCACCAATCGGTCTCTCTGGAGGTCCTCGGCGACTACGGAGTCATCGGCTCGGCCCAGCCCCTCCCCGAGTACTGGGAAAACGCCTTCATCCCCTTCTACACACCCAGCAACCGCCCGATCGAACGCCGCTCACAGCCCGGCGCCAGCCTCGACGACATCTTCACCAACGTCGGAACCGGCGGTGCCATCCACATCCTGGGCTCCCACGTGACCCGCTACCACTCTCGTCCCGACATCACCTACCTGCCCGTCCACGACGGTCCACCTCTGAGATGGGCCCTGATCTGGCGAACCGACACCGAAACCGACGCCATCCGCGCCCTCGTCGAAATCGTCCGCGACCTTGGCACTACCACCATCTGAGAGGGCTTCCGCCCGCGGTCTGCGGCCGGGTGGGTGGGGTTCGTCGAGCGTCGCGTTGTCGCCAGATGCGGAGTGGGTCCCATTCGTCGTAGGGCTCGTACTCGATGTCCAGGCGGCGCCGTATTTCAGTGTGGAAGTGCTGAAGGGTGATGGTGTCGTGAGTGGCTTGGGTGATTCAGGTTGCTTCGGGATCGAACGGCGCCCGCGCGCCGGCGGGGAGGCGTTGGGGGGTGTTCAGGTCGTCGGAGTTCGACACCGGCTTGTCGTCGAAGTCGTCGTCGATGCCGTCGAGGAGGTGTTTGCGGACGAAGCTGCGCGGGTTGAGGTCGCGGACGTCGAGGTCGGCGAACTCGGGGCCGAGTTCCTCGCGCAGGTCGTTCTGGGCGTTGTTGACCATCTGCCGGACCTGCCGCAGCAGCCGGCCGGCGGTGCGGGCGAACTCCGGCAGCCGATCGGGGCCGAAGACGAGTATGGCCACGATCGCGATCACGCCCAGTTCGAGCGGCCCGATGCCGAACATGTCCCCACCTTTCCGAACCTCTCCGAAACGCCGCGGACAGCGTAGCCCGCGGCTGGTCAACCGCTCGGCCGGGTCAGCCGGTCTGCTGGCCTAGGGTCACTGTGACCTGGCGTGGTTTGCCTGACCGCTCGACGTCGAGCCGGACGCTCTCCCCCGGCCGGTGCGTGCGGATCGCCACGATCAGCGCCTCGGCGGTGTCCACTGGCTGGCTGTTGATCTGGGTGATCACGTCGCCCGTGCGCAGTCCGGCGCGCTGGGCCGGCGAGCCTGGCGTCACCTCGCTGACGCGGGCGCCGCCTTCGAACTGCATGTCCACGTTCGCGCCGATCACCGGGTACGACGCTTTGCCGGAGGCGATCAGTTGTTGCGCGGTACGCCGGGCCTGGTCGATCGGGATCGCGAATCCGAGCCCGATGTTGCCGCTGCTGCCCGGTTCGGCGCCGCGGACGGTCGCGATCGCGGAGTTCACGCCGATCACGCGGGCCTCCATGTCGACCAGCGGGCCGCCGGAGTTGCCGGGGTTGATCGCCGCGTCGGTCTGCAGCGCGTTGATGTAGGAGATCTCGCCCTCGCCGCCGGCCGTGACCGGGCGGTTCTTGGCCGAGACGATGCCGGAGGTGACGGTGCCCGCCAGGCCGAGCGGCGAACCGATCGCCACCACGTCCTGCCCGACGATGGCCGCCGCCGACTGGCCGAACTGCACAGAAGGCGCGTCCAGGCCGACCACCTGGACCACCGCCAGGTCGTACGCCGGTGAGCGGCCGACCAGGCGTGCGGTGGAGGTCTTGCCCTTCTGGGTGACGACCTGGATCGAGCCGCCGGACGCGGCGGCCGAGACGACGTGGTTGTTGGTGAGGATGTGGCCGGAGCCGTCGATCACGAAGCCGGAGCCGGTCGCGTTGGAGTCGTCGGCGCCTTCCACTTTCAGCTGGACGACGCTCGGCAGCAGGGCCTGGGCGACGGCTGAGACGGAGCCGGTCTTGATCTTCGGGTCGGCGCCCTGGCCGATCGGTGGGCCGGACTGGTCGTCCACGACGCCGTTGTTGTCCAGGGCGACTATTGCGGCGGCCGCACCTCCGCCGGCGATCAGGCCGACGATCAGGGCGACTACGGCCGCGAGACCGATCACCTTGTTGCTCTTCTGCGGCGGGACCGGGGTGTAGGCGCGGGCCTGCTGCTGGTGCCAGTCGAGCGGCGGCGGCGGCGTGTACGTCGGCTGCTGCGTCGGCCACGCCTGTCCCGGGTAGGCGGGCCGGAAGCTCGGCTCCTGCGGCTCAGGCTTGCCGAAGCTCCGCTGGGTCGTCGACCGTCCACCATTCTGCCGGTACGCCGAACTGCTCCCCGGAGCCGGAATCGGAGCCGCCCCGGCGCCGGCACTCGGCGGCATCAAAGCGGAGACAGTCATAGGCCCAGCGGGCGCCGGCCACGCGGATGCGGGCGCGCCGGTCGCGGGCGCAGCGGGCGCGGGGGCTCCAGGCGCCTGCCATGTGGTTGCGGCCGCAGGGGTGACAGGCGTGGGCGCCGTAATGGCCGCGGCTGCGTCGGCAAGAGTGGCGTCAGTGAGAGTCGGGTCGGCGCCCGATCCGCCCGATGTGGGGCGGCTGGCCGAAGCAGAGGCCACGGCGGGCGTAGTACCGGCTGACGCGCTGTCTGGCGCAGCAGGTGCAGTCGTGGACCCAGCGGTGGCAGTACCAGCCGACGCAGTGTCCGGCCCAGACGTAGCGCCGATGAGGGCACCATCGAGTGCAGAACCCGTGGGCGCGCTGTCGGACGTGCTGGCCGTGCTTGTTGGGGTTGCGGGGCCTGTGGTGGGGGCCTCTTGGGTGGGGTCCGGGGCCGCGGGGTCTCGCGGGTTCCGGACGGTCGGCTCGGCGTCATCCCAGCTCACGGTGCCCGCCTCACGTCGTCGTCGTCTCGGTGTCGGGAGCAGCCTGCACCGGGGTGCCGGGAGGTACTCCCAGAATTGATTATCCCAGCTTGCGGGAAAGCGCACCCATCGGAGTGAGCCAAGACGCGATTTTCGCCAGTCCGGTGCCCACCCGCTGGACCGCGGTCACCTTCGGTGGAGGCACGTGTGGAAAGGCTGCAACCACCTTCCCGAGCGTATCGAACGGCAGGTCCCCGACCAGCGTGTAGACGATCCCATCAGATGACCAGACCACGTACGACGGCATGCCGTTCCGCTGGTAGATCCGGGCGCCGTCAGCCGTCGTAGTGGCCGTGTAGCCGGCTACGGCCGCCGGGTCGAGCTCCCCGCGCTGCTCGAACAGTGAGACGTTGAAGAGCCCATCGGAGTACGAGAACTGCAGTGACTTGGTCGCCTGGTCCTGGTGGACGTCGTAGAGCTGCAGCGACGACGGGAGCGTCGGCGCGCAAGTCCAGCCCTGCGAGCGCAGCCCGTCGACGTTGCCCATCCCCACCGACTCCACACTGCCCGGAGCCATCGGTGGCAGGTGTCCGAGGAACTCCGAGTCCTCGATCTCCAGGTCGGTGAACACGGTCGCCCGGACCATCGTCTTGCCGTCGTCACTGAACAGTTGCCGCTGCAGCAGCAGCCCGGTCGCCTGGTCGATCCAGAACCGCGCAGCCAGCGTCTGGTCGGCCCGCAGCGCCTCGATCAGTACTGCGGTCCGCCCGATCGTGTCCGTGCAGCACTTGTAGACGAGCTCGTACGTCGCTTTGAGCAGCGCGAGCGGCCCGCCGTCGACAGTCGGCCCCACGGCGTGGTTGCCGCGCTGCACGAACGCCTTGGCGCCAGGAGAGGCGGCCGGGCCGACCACGCTGATCTCCGACCCCTGCGAGGCGGCGTGCACGATGTCGAGCATGGCCGAGCTGGCGCCCTGCGGTCCCCAGGAGGTGATGATCTGGGTGCCATGGAAGGACACCCGGTCCGGCGCCGCCGCAGCGCGTTCCAGCCAGGCGACGGCGGTCGGGTTGTCTTCACGCTGTGCGGCGGGCGCAGGCGTGGCCGCAGCGGGCATGGGCAGGCCGAAGCCGATCAGCGCAGTGCCGATCAGTACGGCGAGCCGGGAGAGGCTCACTTATCAGCGCCCCGTCAAAGCCACCGGCTGCAGCGTCGGGCTCAGCCCGGCGTATCCAGCCCCATTGAACGAGTTCATCAGCGCCACCGGGTCCGCGTACGGCGTACCGGCGCTGGCTGCGTGGTCGGCGGAGAAGCTCGCCACCGGCGGCTGCAGCGCGGGCGGCTGCTCCGATCGAGCCGGGTCGCCCAGGACGAACGCAGTACCGAGTAGTGAGGCCATTGCTGCCGCAGAGCCAGCTGCACCCAGTACGCCGGCACGCCGACGGCTGCGGGTCGCAGTACGGGCGGCGGGCCGAGTGGCGCCACCACGGGCCGCCGGGAAGGCCGAGCGCTGCGGGCTGAGGGTGAACGCCGGCGTGAGCACCGGGCGGATCTCCTCGCGCGGCTCCGGCGAGAACGACGGGACGCCCATCAGACGCTGCATCAGGTCAACGGAAGGCTCTGGCTCGCTGATCGCCGCCAGCCGGGCCTTCAGTCGCCGCTGGGCCTCGACCTCGCCGCGGCAGGTGTCGCAGCCGACCAGGTGGCTCAGCACCTTGTCGCGCGAGTCGTGGTCGAGCTCTCCGTCGACGACGGCGCTCAGCTTGTCCAGGGGATGCTGCAGAGTCACCGGTCGCCCCCGGCAAGGAAGGGCCCGTCAGCCGGCGGGCCACTGATACGGGTCTGACCGGACCGCGGCGCGCGGTGCTCGAGGTGCTTGCGCAGCATCGAGCGGCCGCGGTGGATCCGGCTGCGGACGGTGCCGAGCTTCACGTCCAGCACGTCGGCGATCTCGTCGTACGTCATGCCCTCGATGTCGCAGAGCACCACGGCCGCACGGAAGTCCTCCGGCAGCGCGTCGAGCGCGCCCTGCACATCGTGGTCGAACAAGTCGTGGTCGAGCTTCTCGGCCGGGCCGGAGCCCTTGGAAGGCAACCGGTCGTGCGCGTCGTCGGGCAGGCCGTCGAAACGGATCCGCTGCCGGCGGCGGGCGCCGTCCAGGAAGAGGTTGGTGGTGATCCGGTAGAGCCAGCCCTCGAAGGTGCCCGGGGTGTAGGACGACAGCGACCGGAAGACCCGGACGAAGACTTCCTGGGTCAGGTCCTCGGCGTCGTGCTTGTTCCCGGTCAGGCGGTAGGCGAGCCGGTACACGCGGGCCGAGTGGGCCCGGACGATTTCGTCCCAGGACGGCAGCGCCTCGGCCTCCGGCTGATGCTGCGGGCTCGGAGCAGGCGCCATGGGGATGTCGACCGGCTTCACGGCAACGCCTCCCTGGGTCCGCTCGGCAACGAGTGAGAACACCATGGTGCCGCGTTCACCGTCCTCTTCGCACGTCGGGTACACCCTGGTTCGACCCTGGGATGCCAGTACGACGAGTCAACGGCCTCCGCGATCCGGAAGTTCCCGGCTCTCACTGATGAAGACGCTCGAGCGGCCATTTTGGTTGAGCGTCCTCCCACCTGATCATTCGCCCCCTTTTCACCCTCTCCGCCCTGCCCGCAGCATCGGACAGCCCGCAAGGAGGGTGAAAAGGGGGCGAATGATCAGGTGGGAGGACGCGAGGCATTAGTTTTCTTCGATCACGGCGATGGGGTCGCCGTCGCGGACGACCTCACCCGCGGCGACCTTCATCTCACTGATCGTGCCGGCCACCTCGGCGAGCACCGGGATCTCCATCTTCATCGACTCCAGGATGACGAGGGTGTCCTCCGGCCCCACCGTGTCCCCGGCCTTGGCGATGACCGACTGGACGTTCGCCACCAGCTCTGCCACGACGGTGTGACTCACGCGCGCTCCTCTGTTCCCGGGTCCTGTTGTTCGATCCTAGGCGCCGCCTGGCGGGCCCGGTACGACGCGACGCGGGTGCGGCTGGAGCAGGTCGGCGTACAGAACCGGCGGGGCCGGCGCTCGGCCGCGTTGACGAAGACGCGTTCGCAGTCCGGCGCGGCGCAGGTGTCGATCGCCTCGAAGCCGTGCCCGGCGGCGAATCCAGCGAGGCCGAGGGCCGACCCAGCGGCGAGCCACTCAGCCCAGGTCGCCTCGGGTTTGGCCACGTGCAGATGCCACGGCGACCCGTCGTGATCCGACAAATACGGCCGTACTGCGTACTCCGTGAGCAACTCGTTGACGATCCGGGCCGCCTCGCCCGGTTCGGCGTGGAAGACCGGACGGAGCCGCTCGCGAATCGCCTTCATAGCCGCCAGGTCGTCCTCGTCCACGGTCGCCGTCGGCTCGCCATGGTCGAGCAGGAACTGCTTCAGGGCCGCCGGTGAGGTCAGTTGCTCCGGGTCGAGGGTTTTGGTGTTCACCAGATCCACCGCGAGCCGGATCATCCGGTCCGGGGTCGTCAGAGTCTCCACTCGACCGATCGTAACGGCTTTGCTAACGTAACGCGTAACTTCGATCTATGCGTTACAGGAGGCGCCGTGCCGATCAGCTACTTCGTGGCGGCGACGCTGGCGCGCGTGGGCGACGAGATGGTCGCGTTCACGCTTGTCCTGCTCGTACTGGAGCGCACCGACAGCCCAGCGCTGGCCGGCATCACCGGAGCCGCTTACGCCCTTCCTGCGATCGTCACCGGCCCACTGCTCGGCGCCTGGCTCGACAGGACGCAGTACCGGCGTACTGCGCTGGCACTCAACCAGGCCGTCCTGGGCGCCGTCATGGTGTCGATGCTCGCGGTGGTCGGCCACAGCGCTCACTGGGTGACGCCAGTACTCGCGGCAGTAGCCGGTACAACGCTGCCGATGGTCAGTGGCGGCTTCACCAGCATGCTGCCGAGTCTGGTGCCGTTAGAGCGGCTCGCTCGGGCCAACTCGCTAGAGGCCGCCAGCTTCGGCGCAGCCACGATCACCGGCCCGGCGGCGGCCGCAACGATCGCTGCAACCGTGTCAATAGATGCAGCCGCCGTAGTCATCGCTGTGACGGCAACACTCAGCATCCTGGCCATCGGACGCCTACCCGCACTACCTGCAGCCCTTTCGACGCACGAGCCCTTCCTAGGTTCAGTAGTAGCCGGCCTCGTGCACCTAGCCCGTACTCCGCGCCTGCGGGCGTCGACACTGACGACAACCGTGCTCATGGGCGTCACCGGGATGCTGCTGATCACCCTGCCGCTGCACATGGCGTCCGTTGGTGCTCCACGGTCGGCGGCCGGCTATCTCTGGACAGCACTGGAGTTGGGCAGCGTCACCACTGCGCTTCTCCTGAGCCGGTTGCAGACGCGCTGGCGACCGGAGTACGTCGTCATGCTTTCAGTGGCTGCCTATGGCCTGGCCTTCACTGCCTGGCCACTGGCGGGCACCTTCAGCGTTCTACTCGTACTGGCAGTCGCCACAGGTCTCTTGGAAGGTCCGATGCTCCCCGCCATGTTCGCTGCTCGACAGCAGTACTCCCCCGCGGCCCTGCAAGGTCGAGTCAGCACCACAGCAGCCAGCCTTCGAGTAGGCGCGGCCGCCCTCGGCCAGGCAGCCGCCGGCCTCTTGGTTCCCACCGTGGGCACGCGTACTGCGCTGCTGGTAGTGGCCGCAGGTCTGGTCGCTGCGTCAGCCCTTGGTTATCTCTCCATCCCGAAGGCGGTGGCACATGCGAACGCTGGCTAGAGCATGGGCCGACGGCTGGGCGATCTCCCGCGGAACACCTGCGCCAGTAGAGGTCCCCGAGGGCTACCGCATCGATGTCGGTCTACCCGGGCACCTCACGCGCTACGTGCTTCCAACCCACGCTCCAGAGTTGGCCGCCCGCCTGACGGCACCGGACACCTGGCTGAAGGTCTGCGCGGATCCGGCGACTGTGCCGCTTGACGAGCGCTGGCAGGTCCAGCCGACGGAGTACCTGATGAGCATTCGCCTGACGGCCGAGCTGCCGGCTTGCGCACCGGAGTACGAGCTGGAAGCGGTGCAGACCGGGAGTGTTGTCGACGTAGTGCTCGGCAAGCGGGGAGAGCTGGCGGCACGGGGCAAGGCTGCACTCAGCGGTGAGTACGCGGTGATCGACCAGGTGATCACCGAGCCCGAGCATCGCCGCCGTGGCCTCGGGTCGATCGCCATGCAGGCTCTGGCGCAGGCAGCAGTCGCCCGCGGCACCACGACCGGAGTACTGGTCGCCACAGCCGATGGCCGAGCTCTCTACAGCCGCCTGGGGTGGGTGCTGGTGACCCCTGTCACCGCTGCTCGACTGTGCGTGCCAGGACGCCCAGCGTCGCGCGCAGACCTGCCTCGGGGATGACCGGGAAGTTGACCTTGCCCCGTGCCCGCGGGCGCGGCGGCCAGCTGTCACTTGACTTCGAAGCGCTCGTCGTTGGTCACTCGTCGAGGATGTCAGATCAGGACGATCTCGTCCGGCGTGTGACATTCGTACCGCGCTGTGCATCGAAAAGGGTGACGCCAACCGAGGAGAACGATGCCGAACCCCAGGGGACCAGATCATCAGCAGGAGTTCGAGGAGTTCGCCCATGCCCGCGCCGCCCAGCTCTACCGCTCGGCATGGCTGCTCTGCGGCAGTCACTACCAGGCCGAGGATCTCGTCCAGGAGACCCTCGCCAAGGTCTACGCCCGGTGGCGACGGCCGTTCGGCCGGATCGACAATCCCGCCGCCTACGCCCAGACGACGCTGACGCGCACGTTCCTGGGCGGAAAACGCCGCCGCAGCGACGGCGAGCAGCCGTACGCCGACGTGCCCGACCAAGCGGTCGCCGATCCGGCGACAGGAGCCAGCGTCCGGCTCGCCCTCCTGCAACTGATGGCCGAACTGCCGCCACCGGACCGCGTCGTGCTGGTGCTGCGCTACCTCGAAGACCTCAGCATCGACGAGGTCGCCGACCGGATGGGCATCTCGGCCGGGGCGGTTCGCAACCGCAGTATGCGCGCACTGGGACGGATCCGCGGGCTGGCCGACGACTCACTGAGGATAGGAAAGGACTGACCATGTACGACGACAACACCACTGACAGCGACGGCCAGGTCTCCACGCTCTTCCACGACACCACCACGCACCTCGAGCCCGACGTCGCCGTGCTGGTCCGGGGCAGCATCGAACGCGGCCAGGTCAGACGGCGCCGCAACGCCATCGGTACTGCGGCTGCCGCGGCCGTCGCCGTCGCCGGCATCGTCGGGGCCGCGGTGAACCTGACTCCGAACCTCGGCGGCGCCGGGTTCGACCCAGCCGGCGCACCCGCCGGTACTGCGGTCTCGACGCCGAGCGCAGCCTCGAACCCGAGCACGGCCCCGACACCGAGCGCGGCCCCGGCCAAGACCGCCAAGCCGCCCACCAAGCCGACCAAGAACGGTCCGCTGGGCGGCGCGGTCGCCGACATCCCGGTCAAGGCTGCCGACCTGCCGGGTCTGTTCACCCAGCTCCACCCCGGCAAGGTCACCCCTGCCGAGGCGCGAACCGGCCGCATCATCGACAACGGCAAGGAGAGCCAGTACGCCCACTTCCTGTGGAACGGCTTCTCCACGTCCGTCGGGTTCGCGGCGTACGCCGGTACTCCGGTAGGGCGGTGCAACGCGCTCCAGGAAGCCAACGGGGCCGCTCTGTCACTCACCTGCACGAAACGTCCCGACGGGACGGTGCTGATGACCTGGCGGTCGGTCGGTTCCGCCAAGCAGCCGGGCGTCTGCCAGTCGGCATCGCTGCTCACCAAGGACGGCTACGAGATCGCCATCCTGTCGTACAACACGGCGCTCAAGTTCGGACCGATGCTGGCCCCCGAACCGCCATTCAGCATCGCCCAACTGACCACCGCGGTCACCAGCAAGGTCTGGTTCTAGCAGCGTGTCGCGTCAAAATCTTGGCGCGACACGCCACTAGCTACTTACCTGTGTCGGGCCCGGCCGGAGTCATCCGGCCGGGCCCGACCCATGGTCAGTCCAGGATGACCGAGCGGCTCAGACTGCGAGGCTGGTCGGGGTTGAGCCCGAGGGCGAGCGCCTTGGCCACCGCGACTCGCTGGGCCACCACCAGGGAAGCCATCGGGTCCAGCTCGGGGTGGTGGACGATCGTCGCGCCAGTGGCCGCCACGTCCTCGACCAGGCCGGCGGGCGGCTCGCCGAAGATCCAGACGCCACGACCGGGCTGCGCGATCGCGATCGGGCCGTGGCGGTAGTCCATGGCCGGGTACGCCTCGGTCCACGCCGACGCCGACTCGCGCTGCTTCAGGCCCGCCTCGTGCGCCAGCCCGACGGTCCAGCGCGTCCCGACGTACGTGACCTGCTCCAGCTTCGCCAGCTCGTCCACGTCGATCGTGAGGGCCACCTCGGCGTCCGCGGCGGCCTGCGAGAGGTCCTGCCCGAGCGAAGCCCGCAGCAGCGCCAAAGTTGTGGTGGCGAATCTGGTCTGTACGACGGACTGCTCGTCGGCGAAGTCCAGCATGATGGTGTGGCCGGCCAGCTCGACGATCGGCGAACCGGGCGTCGCGGTGATCGCGATCGTGGGCAGTTCGGTGGTACGGATCAGGTCGAGCACCTCGGTCGTCGTACCGGAGCGGCTGATCACCACCACCGCGTCGTACTCGCGTCCCGACGGGAACTCCGACCCGGCGAACGCGTCGGTCAGGCCCTGGCCGAGGTCCTCGCGCAGGGCGGCGTACGCCATCGCCATGAACCACGATGTGCCGCAGCCGACGGCAGCCACGCGTTGACCAGGCTTGGGCAATGCGCCACCGTACTGCGCGAAACCGGTTGACACCTGCCGCCAGAGGTCGGGCTGAGTGGCGATCTCAGTGCTCACGAATGGCGTGTCGGTCATGTCGTCTCCGGAGATGTAATGGTCGAAACTGCTCGAACGTGATCGAATGGTGCCAACCGGCAGCCGTCTGGCTGACCGATTGTGCGAAGGAGGACGCCCGGGTGAAGCGTTATGAACGCCTGAATACGTTGCTGGAATCGCTCGCCGAGAAGGGCGCGATCGATGTCGACGAGCTCGCGGTGCAGTTGCACGTGTCCGCGGCGACGATCCGGCGCGATTTGGACCACCTGGGAAAGCAGCAGCTCCTGACCCGGACCCGAGGCGGCGCAGTCGCCAACGCGGTGTCCTACGACCTGCCGCTGCGCTACAAGACCGCGCGTTTCGCCTCCGAGAAGCAGCGGATCGCGCAGGCCGCGGCCACCCTGGTCCGCCGCGGCATGGTGATCGGGATGAACGGCGGGACGACGATCTCCGAGGTGGCGCGCACGCTGGCGACCCGGCCGGAGCTGTCGGCCGAGCACGGTGAGCCCGCCTTCACCCTGGTCACCAACGCGCTGAACATCGCCAACGAGCTGATCGTCCGCCCGCACGTGAAGATGGTGCTGACCGGCGGCGTCGCGCGGCCGCAGTCGTACGAGATGATCGGCCCGCTGTCGCACCGGATCCTGGCCGACCTGTCGCTGGACATCGCCTTCATCGGCGTCGACGGGATCGACGAGACCGGCGCCACCGCCCACCACGAGGGCGAGGCGAACATCAACCAGCTGATCGTCAGCCGGGCCGCCAAGGTCGTCGTGGTGGCCGACTCGAGCAAGCTCGGCCAGCGCGCCTTCGCCCGGATCTGCGAGCTGAGCGAGATCGACACCCTCGTCACCGACGCCCAGGCCGACGAGGAGCAGCTGGCGATCTTCAAGGAAGCCGGCATCGACGTCATTCGGTCCTGACATCTGCTCGTACCTCCTTCGACGGGTGATTGCTGCCTAGTCAACACGATCATATCTGCTCGGGGGCCCAAGTTACGAGCAGGAGTGCGCAACCTCCGCGCGGGAGGCGCTGAGCGGACGCCTCGGGACGCTAGGCTTCGCCATATATGACCAGCGCAGGGATGAGTACCGCAGCGGCATCGATCAAGGAGGGCATCATCGCCACGGGCATCGACCCCACGTCCTGGGCCTACGCCGAGGACTACACCGGTGAAGACGAGGTCGTCACCGGTGCGCGGGCGAGCGCCGAGGACAGTGGCATCTCCTCGATCGGCCCGGGCGCGGCCTCCGCGCTGAGCATGCTGGCCGCCGCGGCGGGTGCGAAGGCGGTCGTCGAGATCGGTACCGGTACGGGTGTCTCCGGCCTCGCGCTGCTTCGCGGCATGCGCTCCGACGGCACGCTGACCACCGTGGACCTCGACGCGGAGAACCAGCGCCTGGCCCGCAAGACCTTCCTGGACGCCGGCATCCCGTCCAACCGCTTCCGCCTGATCGCCGGCTCCGCGCTGGACGTGGTCACCCGGCTCACCGACGGCCACTACGATCTGGTCTTCTGCGACGCGGACAAGCGCGAGTACACGGCGTACCTGCACGAGGCCCTGCGCCTCCTCCGCCCCGGCGGCGTCGTCGCCTTCGACAACGCCCTCCTCCGCGGCCGAGTCGCCGACCCGTCCCACCGCGACCCCGACACCACCGCCGTCCGCGACCTGATCAGGGCCATCCGCGACAACGACGACCTGACCTCAGCCCTCCTCCCCACCAGCAACGGCCTCCTAGCCGCCGTCAAACGCGCCTGACCCTCCCGGCCAGGCGTTAGCTGCTGAAGCGGGTTAGTTCGGCGGTTACCTGGTGCCAGGCGGGGGTTCGCGGGTCGATCACGTCGTAGTGGCCTGCGCCAGGGACCGGGATGAGGCGGGCTGTGGGGTGGGCCGTGATGTATGAGTCGGATACTTCGATCGGGACCCGCTTGTCGGTGGTGCCGTGGACGATGGAGACCGGCATGATCGGGGCCGGGAGGTGGGTTGGGTCGAGGTCGTTGCGGACGCCGCCGCCGAGGAAGTCCTGTACTGCGTTGTCGTCCAGCCCGAGGCGGTCGGCCATCAGCAGGTCGGCCACCGGCGCCAACGCGACCACGCCACGTAGCCGTACCGGGTTGAAGGTTGCCGCCGACCACAAAGCCAGGTGGCCGCCCGCGGAGTGCCCGGTCAGTACGAAGCCGGCGTGCAGGTCCATCAGGTCGGGCAACCTGTCGAGCATGTCACGGATGTCCTCGGCGGTCAGATCGGGCTGCCCTGGTTCGCGCCGGTACTCGATCGATGCCACCGGCCACCCTTCGTCGGCGAGCGCCTCGCCGAGCGGGCGGGCATGCGTCCGGTCGTACTCCGGCCGCCAGAACCCGCCATGGATGAACACGACCGTCGGCCGGTACTCCTTCGCGTGCCAGACGTCGACCACCTGGTCCGCATGCTCGCCGTACCGCAGCTCCTCGTCCGGTTCACGTGCCTCACGCGACAGTACGGAGCGGTCCTCAGTCATCAGACCTCCCAGTCAGATACCTAGGCCCAAGAAACGCAGGGCGTTCTCTGACGCCAGCTTGACCTGCTGACCGTCCGAGAGCCAGTCGGCCCGCCGGACAACCTCTCCGACCGGTCGCTCACCGAGCGGATACGGGTAATCACTGCCAACCATCACCTGGTCTTCACCAAGGGTCTCAACCAGTAACCGCAATGCTGGTTGCTCAAACACCACAGTATCCACAGAGAACCGCCCGAGATAGTGGCTTGGCGGATGCTGAGACTTCCCCCGTACTACGTCGCCACGGCGCTGCCAGGCGTTCTCCACCCGGCCCAGCCAGAAGGCGAAACTCCCACCACCGTGGGCGAAGCAGATCCGCAACGACTCGGGCAACTCGTCGAACGCACCGCCCAGAATCATTGCCAGCAAGGACAGATGGGTCTCCGCGGGCATCCCGGTCAGCCAGCGAGCCATCCACCGGTCGAGCCGTGGCCCGCCCGGCATGTCCCACGGATGCACCAGGACCGGCGCGCCGACCTCGGCGCAATGCTTGAGGAAGGCAACGATCCCGGCGTCGTCGAGATCCTTGTCGCCGACGTGGTTGCCGATCTCGACCCCGGCATGCCCGGCGGCCAGGCAACGATCGACTTCCGCGCAGGCAGCGTCCGGATCCTGTAACGGTACCTGGCAGAACGGTACGAGTCTGTTGTCACCGGCAAGCGTCTCCAACGTCAGGTCGTTGAAGATCCGCGCCACCTTGACCGCCTGGTCCGCCGGCCGCTCATAGGCGAAGAACACCGGCGTCGGCGAGACCACCTGCAACTCGATGCCATCGGCATCCATATCCGCGCGCCGGGTGGCGGGATCCCAAGCCTGCGCCCCGATCGGCCGGAACTCGCTCTCGCCGACCATGATCATCGCGTCCCGCTCGGAGTCGACCCGCAACCACGGCCAGCCGTCCCCGCCGCAGGCCTGGGCGAGGTCCGGCCAGCCCTTCGGGACCAGGTGGGTGTGGACGTCGACCGTCCGCATCAGCCCTTGCCTGGGTGAACGGTGCCGCACTCGGGACAGGTACGGGCGTCTTCGCTTTCGTAGAAGGCTTTGAAGACCGGCGGCAGGTCCGCGACGATGTCGGTCACCTGCAGCTCGACCTCGTGCACGATGGCGTTGCAGTTGGCGCAGTACCAGCGGAACTTCTCCAGCGTGCCCGGCTCGCGGACTCGCTCGATCACCAGGCCGATCGAGTCCGCGTCCCGCTGCGGCGAGTGCGGCATGTTGCGCGGCAGCACCCACATCTCGCCCTCGTTGATGTCCACCCGGCCCGGCCCGTCGTCCGTCATCACGTCGACGTGCATCGTGCCCTTGATCTGGTAGAAGAACTCCTCGTACGGGTCGACGTGGAAGTCGCTCCGCTGGTTCGGCCCACCGACCACCATGGTGATGAAGTCGTCGCCGGTCGGGAACATCTGTTTGTTGCCCACCGGTGGCTTCAGCAGGTGCTTGTTCTGCTCGATCCACTCCGGGAAGTTCGTCGACTCCAGATTCGCCATCACTTCACCTCTCCAGTGTTTTGCGGACTGTGTTGGTTTGCCGGGAGGGCCGCAATTGCCTGAATCTCGATCAAAAGCTGAGGATGCGGCAGTTGATGTACTGCGACCGTCGTACGCGCCGGCCCGGTCTCGTCGAAGTACTCGCCGTAGACCTCGTTGTAGCCACCGAAGTCGTTCATCGACACCAGGTACGTCGTCAGACTGACCAGATCCTCAAGCCCGGCATCGACCGCCGCCAGGATGTCCCGGATGTTCTCCAGCACCGCCCGCGTCTGCACCCGGATGTCGAGGGTGGTTGTCCCGAACTCGTCGACCGACGCCCCCGCGATCGTGTTGTCCGGCAACCGGCTAGACGTCCCCGAGACATACGCGAGCCCGTTCGCCACCTTCACATGCGGGAACCGCCCCCGCGGCTTCGCCTTCCCCGCGACCAGCTTCGCCGTAGACCTCATGAGACCTCTCCGTCCACAGCCGGGCCCTCGACCACGCTTTCTGTCCTCGCCCGACGGCAGGGTTCGTCACTATGCGAGTTGGCGTATACATCGACGGTTACAATCTGAACTACGGAGGCTGGCATCAGTTGGGCAAAACGCCAGGCTGGCGCTGGCTCGATATCCGCGCCCTGGTGTCGACGATTGTCGCGGAACAACAGAGCTGGACAGGCGCTGTCGTCGATCGAATCGTCTACTGCACAGCCAGAATCGACCAGTCCTTCAACCCCGCCGGATTCGCCGAGCAGGATGTCTATCTCAAAGCGCTGGTCGCAGCCGGAAGTGTCGACTACATCGAGTACGGCAAGTACATCACCGGCGCCGGCCGGCACTGGTGGCGCAAGCTCACCCCGAGAGACTTTCAGGTCCACCAACTTCGGGACCCCGCCGGCCGCTATACCAAACCGTCCGGCTGGTGAGCTGTAGTACGATGCACTCATAACGCACCCGGCCCCTCGTGGGCCGGGTCTTTTTTTGGCGCCCTCATGACAGCTCCACGCAGACGTTGGTTAGTTCTGAGTAGAAGTGGAGGGAGTGGTTGCCGCCTTCGCGGCCGATGCCGGAGAGCTTGGTGCCGCCGAAGGGGGTGCGGAGGTCGCGGAGGAACCAGGTGTTCACCCAGACGATGCCCACCTCCAGCTCCGCGCCGGCCCGGTGGGCGCGGCCGACGTCGCGGGTCCAGACCGTTGCCGCCAGCCCGTACTGGCTGTTGTTGGCCAGCGCGAAAGCCTCGTCCTCGGTGTCGAACGGCGCGATGTGGCAGATCGGGCCGAAGATCTCCTCGGTGTTGGTCCGGGCATCCGGGGGCAGGCTGGTGACCACGGTTGGTTGCACATAGCAACCACCGTTTCGGGCATCACCGAACGCCGGTACGCCGCCGCCGGTGAGCACCTCGGCTCCTTCGGCGCGGGCCAGGTCGTAGTACGAGAGGACCTTGTCGCGATGGGTCTTGGAGATCAGCGGCATGTTGGCCGTCGCCTCGTCGGAGGGCCAGCCGAAGGTGAGTTCGGCGGCGCGGGCGGCCAGGCGGGTGCAGAACTCGTCGAAGATCGGCCGTTCGACGTAGAGCCTCTCGGTGCACAGGCAGACCTGGCCGCCGTTGGTGAAGACCGAGCGGACGGATCCTTCGACTGCCGCGTCCAGGTCGGCGTCGGCGAAGATCAGGCCGGCGTTCTTGCCGCCCAGTTCGAAGGAGACCGCTTTCACGCCGTCGGCGGCGACCTTGGCGATCGCCGTACCGGTGGCGGATTCGCCGGTGAAGGTGATCGCGTCGACGCCCGGGTGCTTGGTGAGGAACTCGCCGGCGGAGGACGGGCCGAAGCCGTGCACGAGGTTGAAGACCCCGGGCGGTACGCCGGCCGCGGCCATCACCTCGGCGAGAACGGTTGCCGAGGAGGGGGTTTCCTCCGAAGGCTTCACCACCACAGTGTTGCCGCAGGCAAGCGCCGGCGCCACCTTCCAGGTGAGCAACAGGAGTGGGAGGTTCCAGGGCACGATGATCGCGACCACGCCGACCGGCTTGCGGACGGCGTAGTTCAGCGCTCGGCGGCCGTCGGCGAGGACGGTCGTGAAGGACTCGGTGGAGGCGGTGGTCGCGAAGTCCGCGAAGGAGCGGAAGTTCGCCGCGCCGCGAGGGATGTCGAGCGTGCGCGCCTGGCTGATCGACTTGCCGGTGTCGCCCACCTCGGCGGCGACCAGGTCGTCGAAGCGCCGCTCCAGTTCGTCAGCCACCCGTCGGAGCACGACCGCCCGCTCGTGCTCACTCATCCGCCCCCAGGGACCTTTGAGCGCTGCCTTAGCCGCCAACACGGCTGCATCTACCGCCGCCGCATCCGCTTCAGCTACTTCAAAGATCTGCTCCCCCGTCACCGGACTGAACTTCGCGAAGGTCGAGCCGCCTTCGACAAAGGAGCCGTCAACGAAGTTCTTTAGCAGGCCGACAGACTCAGGCTGCCCAGTCAACAGCCCCGGCTGCCACAACCCCGCACTCATGGCGTTCTCCGGCCGGAGCGGGCTATTCGGGTGGCGGCGCCTAGTACGGCTGCTCCGAGTAGGACTGCGGCGGCTAGGAATTGGTGTTGGCGGTGGACTCGTTGGTGGACTTCGGCGTAGGGGGTGGTGGTGAAGGAGACTAGTTCGTAGCGGGAGACGTAGCGGCCGGGGAGGGCTCGTTCCAGGGTGTGTTCGATGCGTTTGCCCAGGCGGAAGGCTGGGGAGGCGACCTTGTCGCGCATTTCTACGAAGTTGTCGAGCGCCATTGAAGCGATGGCCTCGGTGTTTTCGCGGCGGCGGTGTTCGTAGAGAGGCAGGGCGCGGGCCCAGGAGCCGCCGGTGTCGGCTAGGCAGCGGTCGAGTTCGACCACGTCTTCGAAGGCGCAGTTCGCGCCCTGGCCGTAGAACGGGACGATCGCGTGGGCCGCGTCGCCGATCAGCGCAGTACGGCCGTGCGCCTGCCAGGGTTGGGTGTGCACCGTGCCCAGTACGCCGACCGGGTTGTGCAGGTAGTCGTCCACCAGCGAAGGTGCCATCGGCAACAGATCCGGATAGTGCTCGCGGAAGTGCTGCTCGATCGACTCCCGGTTGCTCAAGGCATCGAAACTCCCGGCCGGCCAGAACAACGTGCAGGTGAAGGACCGATCCGGGTTCGGCAGCGCGATCATCATCGACGTACCGCGCGGCCAGATGTGCAACGCACCGGGATCCAGCGCGAACGACCCATCCACCGCAGGGATGCTCAACTCCTTGTACCCGTAGTCCAGGAAGTCGACGTCCTCGCCCACGGCACCCTCGGCGAGCAACTGCTCCCGGACCGCCGACCCGGCACCATCAGCACCCAGTACGACGTCCGCCGTCGCCTTCACCTTGCCCGCAGGCGTCTCGAAAACCATCGCCCCCGAAGCCGAGTCCAGCTCCACCAGCCGGTGCTCGAACAGCACCTCCACCCCGGGCGCCGCCGTAGCCGCGTCGAGCAGCGCGTTGTTCAGCGTCCCGCGGCTGATCGAGTTGATCGCCCGCTCCCCCGAGGCGCTGTACTGCTGGAAGTCCAGCGGCCCCTCGACCGGATGGATCATCCGCCCCTTCATCGGCAACGCGTCGGCCATCACCTGGTCGACCAGCCCGATCCGCCGCAACGCGTCCAGCCCGCGCTCGGAGATCGCCAGGTTGATCGATCGGCCACGCTCGGGCTGCCCGGCTCGCGGATCCGCCCGGCGCTCGTACAGGGTGACCGACAACCCGCGTCGCGCCAGGTAGCACCCGAGCAGGCTCCCGGCCAGACCGGCACCGACGATGGCAACACGCTCGCTCATGCATTCTCCGGGACAGCCTCGGCCAGCGCTTGTACTGCGCGCCAGCAGTCGTGGTACAGCGAGTAGAGCGGCACAGGCGCCAGCCGCAGTACGTCGGGCTCGCGGGCGTCAGCAATCACTCCGAACTCGAAGCGAAGCACCTTCGCCAGCTCCCCGGCGCGCAGACCACCGCCGATGCGCAACG
The DNA here is from genome assembly GCF_000372465.1 of Kribbella catacumbae DSM 19601. Classification (GTDB taxonomy): domain Bacteria; phylum Actinomycetota; class Actinomycetes; order Propionibacteriales; family Kribbellaceae; genus Kribbella; species Kribbella catacumbae. The sequence goes on along the minus strand of NZ_AQUZ01000003.1, from coordinate 187,204 downwards.
AGAGCTGAGCGCCCCGTCGCGAAGGATCGGTAGGGGTGATCACCTGCAACTGCCTGGTCGGGGTGATGAGAGCCAGCAGCGATTCCAGGTACGCCGTCAGCCGCAGACTGCGTTCGCGGAGTACTCCGATGCCGACCTGGTCGAACAACTCGAGCGACGTCCGCACCGGGCTCATCGAGAAGATCGGCGGGTTCGACACCTGCCAGGCATCGGCGGACGCGGGCGGACGCGACTCCGCAGCCATCTCGAAACGACTGGCCGCGTCGGTGCTCCACCAACCCTCGAACCGCTGCAACGGAGCATCGAGATGCCGCTCATGAACGAAAACCCCGGCGAGCGCACCAGGCCCGGAGTTGAGGTACTTGTACGAGCACCAGGCGGCGAAGTCCACATCCCACTCGTGCAAGGACAACGGCACGTTCCCGGCCGCATGCGCGAGGTCCCAGCCTACGACGGCGCCTGCCGCACGACCGGCCGCGGTGATCGCCGGGATGTCCATCAGCTCGCCGGTCAGATAGTTCACCCCGCCGAGCAGCACGAGTGCCACATCCGGGTCGCTGATCCGCTCGACGACATCCGCGGTACGCAGTACATCCTCACCGGGCCGCGGCCGGAGCCGCACGACCGCCTCATCAGGCGAGAACCCATGGAACCGAGCCTGCGACCGTACTGCGTAGCTGTCCGACGGGAACGCCGAATCCTCGATCACGATCTTGAAGCGGTCCGGAGCCGGCCGGTAGAAGGACACCATCAGCAGATGCAGGTTGACCGTCAGCGAGTTCATCACCACGGTCTCGCTCTCCAGCGCCCCGACCAGCCGGGCAGCCGGCCCGGTCAGCAACGAGTGGTACGGCAACCACGGCCGGGCCGCGTCAAGATGCCCCTCGACGCCGAGCTCGGCCCACGAGTCGAGATCCGCGAGCAGCTCCACCCGCGTCGCCTTCGGCCGCAACCCGAGCGAGTTGCCGGCGAAGTACGCGACCTCCGGGAAGGCGCCACCATCCGCCGGCGGAATGTCGAACAGCTCCCGATGCCCCGGATCGCCGGCATCGAGCGCCTTCGCCTCAGCCTCAGCCGAACTCACGGGGCGATGACCGTGCCCTTGCCGATGGCTGTCACGCCGCCTTTGCTGACGGTGAAGCCGCGTTCGCGGTCCTGATCCGGGTCGACACCGATCTGCACGCCATCCGGCACGATCACGTTCTTGTCCAGGATGACGTTGCGCAGTACCGCGTTGGCGCCGATCTTGCAGTTGTCCATGATCACCGAGCGCTCGATGGTCGCGCCGGAGCTGACGATCACGTTGGCGCCGAGCACGGAGTGGTCCACTCCTGCGCCGGTGATGATCGAGCCGGCGCAGACGATCGTCTCGCCGACGGTCGCGTCGTCGGTGAACTTGGCGCCCGGCAACTGCGGGTGCGAGGTGAAGATCGGCCAGTCGGAGTTGTAGAGGTTGAACACCGGCTGGATCGAGACCAGGTCCATGTGCGCCTCGTGGTACGAGTCGAGCGAACCGACGTCGCGCCAGTACGAGCGGTCCCGGTCGAGCGCACCCGGTACGTCGTTGTCCTTGAAGTCGTAGACCCCGGCCTTGCCCTCGGCAACCAGCATCGGGACGATGTCGCCGCCCATGTCGTGTCGCGAAGCCGGGTTGGCTGCGTCCTTGCGGAGGGCTTCGACCAGGACGTCGGCGCTGAAGACGTAGTTGCCCATCGACGCGAAGGTCTCGTCCGGGGAGTCCGGCAGCCCGGGCGGATCGGCCGGCTTCTCCAGGAACTCGGCGATCGTGTGCCCGTCGTCGGCGGTCTTGATCACGCCGAACTCGGACGCCTCGACCCGTGGTACCCGGATGCCGGCCACGGTGACGCCGTTGCCGCGCGCGATGTGGTCGGCGACCATCTGCGAGGCGTCCATCCGGTACACGTGGTCCGCGCCGAACACGACGATGATGTCGGGCTGGTGGTCGTTGATCAGGTTCATCGACTGGTAGATCGCGTCGGCGCTGCCCTGGTACCACTGCGGGCCGAGCCGCTGCTGGGCCGGCACGCAGGTGACGAAGTTGCCGAGCAGGGTGGACATTCGCCACGTCATCGTGACGTGCCGGTCCAGCGAGTGCGACTTGTACTGCGTCAGCACGCACAGGTTGCGGTACCCCGCGTTGACCAGATTGGACAGCACGAAGTCGATCAGGCGATAACTGCCCCCGAACGGCACGGCCGGTTTGGCCCGGTCCGCCGTGAGCGGCATCAGCCGCTTCCCTTCGCCACCGGCCAGCACGATTCCGAGAACTCTGGGTGCCTTCGCCATGTCCGCACCTTAGCTTTCCAAGGCCCGTTGCATAAGCCGGTTGCGAGTGTCGTGACACTGGGTGTATGCCGATCCTGATCGAACCCACTGCTGTCGTTCACCGTTCGTTCCTCGAGGCTTGGGACGAGCTGGGGCCGGAGCAGGAGCGGTGGATGGGGGCACGGTCGATCATCGGGGTCGAGGAGGACTGGAGCCGGGACAGGGCGGCGGACCTCGCCGAGTTCGGCCGGCTGGTGGAAGCGATCCGGGCCGAGGCGGATCCGGAGACGAAGCTGGCGCCGGGGCTGGTGCACCAGACGGTGCTCTGGTTCGTCGACAACGGCGTCGACTGGCTCGGCCGGCTGTCCATCCGGCACCACCTGACGCCCCCACTGGTGGAGCTCGGCGGCCACATCGGGTACTGCGTCCGCCCATCCGCCCGGCGCCGCGGCTACGCCAGCCAGATGCTGAACCAGTCCCTGCCGATCGCCGCCCGGCTCGGCATCGATCCCGCTCTGCTCACCTGCGACGCGGACAACGACCCCTCCCGCAAAGTCATCCTCGCGGCCGGCGGCGAACTCGAAGACGAACGCCACGGCAAACTGCGCTTCTGGGTCCCGACCAGGATGTCGTGAAGTGGCTTAGAGCATGTCGGGCAGTCCCCTGCAGTCGCGAGCAGGTGCTCGGTGCGGTAGCTCGGCGTGCTGGAGTGAAGGCCTCGATGTTTTTCCATCGTGGCCTTTGCTCCAGTGCGGCGAGGTGCCGTGCCGAGTGCCGCGCAGCACGCAGGGGACTGCCCGACATGCTCTAGGGTCGGGGGATGAAGATCGCGATCTTGACGCGTGAGTTCCCTCCGGACGTGTACGGCGGGGCGGGGGTGCATGCGGATTTCCTCGTTCGCGAGTTGCGCAAGCTGCTTGAGGTCGACGTGCACTGCATGGGTGAGCCGCGCAACGGCGCGATCGCCCATTCCGAGGACGACCCGCGGATCCCGCAGGCGAACGCGGTACTGCGCATCCTCTCCACCGACCTGACCATGACGGCCGCGGTCGGCAGCTCCCAGCTCGTCCACTCCCACACTTGGTACGCGAACATGGCCGGCCACTGGGCCAAGCTCCTGTACGGCGTACCGCATGTGGTCACGGCGCACTCGTTGGAGCCGCGCCGGCCGTGGAAGGCCGAGCAGCTCGGCGGCGGCTACCGGGTGTCGAGCTGGGCCGAGCGGACGGCGTACGAGGCAGCGGACGCCGTGGTCGCGGTGAGCAGGGGGATGCGGGACGACGTCCTCGCCTGCTACCCGTCGATCGACCCGGCCAAGGTGCACGTGATCTCGAACGGCATCGACGCGGAGTTCTACCACCCGGACCCGGCGACCCACGTGCTGGAGCGGCTGGGCGTCGACCTGAACCGGCCGTACGTGACGTTCGTCGGGCGAATCACCCGCCAGAAGGGCGTCCCGCACCTGCTCCGCGCCGGCCTCCAGCTGGACCCTTCGGTGCAGCTCGTCCTGCTGGCCGGCGCGGCGGACACGGTCGAGCTGAAGGCCGAGACCGACGCCCTGATCGACGAGCTCAAGGCTGCTCGCGACGGCGTCTTCGTCGTCTCGGAGATGCTCCCCCGCGAGGAGGTCCGCCAAGTCCTCACCCACGCGCTGGCCTTCTGCTGCCCGTCGGTCTACGAGCCGCTGGGCATCGTCAACCTCGAAGCCATGGCCTGCGAGACAGCAGTCGTCGCCAGCGCGGTCGGCGGCATCCCCGAGGTCGTCGACGACGGCGTCACCGGCACCCTCGTCCACTACGACGAGAACGACACGGCCACCTTCGAGCGCCAGCTGGCCGAGCGCATCAACGACCTGGTGGCCAACCCGTCCAAGGCCGAGGCCATGGGCAAGGCTGGCCGCACCCGAGCCGTCTCCGAATTCGGCTGGGACGCCGTCGCCGACCGGACCGTCGCCCTCTACGAGTCCCTGCTCAGCTGATCACCCCAGAGCTGATCCGGTGCGAAGCTGGTTCACCCGCGGCTACTCTGACGAGCGAGCCTTCGGGCCTACCCGGATGTGGGCTCGTTCGCCTTGTTTGCCGATCAGGCTGAGGAACTCGACCGGGCCTGAACTGGTGGCGCCGAACCAGTGCGGAGTACGGGTGTCGAACTCCGCGGCCTCACCGGGCTCGAGGATGAGGTCGTGTTCGCCGAGGACGAGGCGCAGGGTGCCATTCAGGACGTAGGCCCAGTCGTAGCCCTCGTGGGTGCGCAGCTCGGGCTCGGCATCGTCGGCACCTGCCGGAAGGACGAACTTGTACGCCTGGATGCCGCCGGGCCTGCGGGTCAGGGGCAGGATGACCGAGCCGTCGCTGCCGTTGATGGGCCGCAGGGCGATGCGCGGATTGCCGGTGGGTGGGGCGTCGACGAGTTCGTCGATGGTGACGCCGTAGAAGCGAGCCAGCGGAAGCAACTGCTCCAGCGTCGGGCGTCGTAGACCCGCTTCGAGCCTGGACAAGGTGCTGGTGGAGATACCGGTCTCCGCCGCGAGGTCGACGAGCGTGACGTCGCGGCGTTGCCGGAGCTGTTTCAGTCTCGGGCCCACTGCCTCGAGCGTGCGGTCCACCGATTCATTCATCTGGGTCAATTTTCCATTCGGCAACGAAGTTTGCTCAACCGTCCTCATGCTCGCACGCTCGTCAAGAAACCCACGCGAGAGGAACTCATGAGCACGAACCACCCTGCCCCGGCGGGACCCGCGGACCCGACCATCCACGACCCCCGCCGGCGTCGCGCGATCCTGATCGCGGTCTGCATCGCCCTGATGGCCGTCATCGCCTCGGTCTCGGGGCTGAACGTCGCCCAACCAGAGCTCGCCGTCGAGTTCGGCGCCTCACAGAGCACCGTCTTGTGGATCATCAACATCTACACGATCAGCCTGGCGGCGTTGCTCCTGCCGCTCGGCGCGATCGGCGACCGGTGGGGTCGCAAGCCGGTACTGCTCACCGGCCTGGCCGTCTTCGGAGCAGCGAGCGCGGCGGCCGGCCTCGCCACCTCGACCGAGCTCATGCTCGCCGCCCGGCTGCTCAGCGGCGTGGGCGCAGCGATGATCATGCCGGTCACCCTCGCCGTCATCACCTCGACCTTCCCCGACCAGGAGCGTTCGAAGGCGATCGGGGTGTGGACCGCAGTCGCCGGTGGTGGCGGCATCCTGGGGATGTACCTCTCGGCCGTACTGGTCGACCTGGCGACCTGGCGATGGCTCTTCGTGCTACCGGTCGTACTCGTGCTTGCCGCCGCCACGATGGCGTTGCGGTCCGTCCCGAACTCGCGCGAAGACTCCGAGCACGGCTTCGACCTGATCGGTTCGCTGACGTCGGTGGTCGCCGTACTCGGGCTGATCTTCGTCCTCCACGAAGGCCCGGAGAAGGGATGGACGGCGCCCGAAACACTGCTGAGTCTGCTCGTCGGCGCCCTTGCTGCCGTCGGCTTCATCGGGTGGGAACTGCGTCAACGCGCTCCGCTCCTCGACGTCCGGCTCTTCCGGGAGCGCGGACTCGCCAGTGGTTCCGTGTCGCTGCTGGCCGTCTTCGGCGTACAGGCGGGCATCTTCGTCGTCCTCTTCCCGTACTTCCAGGCAGTGCTCGGCTGGTCCGGTCTGCGCTCGACCCTGGCGCTCATGCCGATGGCGCTGCTGATGATGGTCGCCTCCGGCCTGGCTCCGAGACTTGCCGCGCGGATCGGAAGCCGCTCGACCATGGCGTCCGGAATCCTCCTCGGCGCCGCGGGCCTGGCTCTGATGGCCACCTTCGTCTCCGTCGAGGGCGGCTACCTCTCGGTGCTACCCGGAATGCTGGCCATGGGACTAGGCATGGGCCTGTCGATGACCCCGTCCACCGAAGCCATCACCACGGCGTTGCCCCGCGAACGTCAAGGAGTCGCGTCCGCTCTCAACGACGTCACCAGAGAGTTCGGTACTGCGCTCGGCGTCGCGCTACTCGGAGCTGTCCTGTCGGCCGGCTATCGCAGCGCCATCGACAGCCGGCTCGCCGCTGCGCCTGGTGTCCCCGAGGGCGCTGCCGACACCGCTCGTGAGGGCGTGGCCAACGCCATCGCGGCTGCTGAGGGAGCCGGCCCGCAGGCTGAGGCGCTCATTCGGGCCGCACAGGAGTCCTTCGTCGACGGCTGGCAACAGGCCATGTGGGCCGGCTTCGCGGTGATGGCGGCCCTGTTCGTCTACGTTCTCGCGCGCGGCCCCCAGAACGCCTCGACCCGCGAGTCGTCGAAGACCGAACAGTCGCCCTCTACGAGTCCCTGACCCCGTAAGCGCCAAGCCCACATCTGGTGGGCTTGGACACAAGACGGTGACCGTGAACAAGAAGGACCTTGTTCACGGTCACCACATGGTGTTCAAGCCCACCACATGTGGGCTTGCTCAGCTGATCAGCCGATGCCCGCGGTGGGGGTCTTGCTGGTCAGCCAGGTGGTGAGCAGGCGGGCTCCGGCGCCGGTAGCGCCGAGGGTGTACTCGAGCTCGTCCCGGGGCGACTCCGCGATGCTCGACAGGTCGAGGTGGGCCCACGGCAGGTCGGCGGCGAAAGCCTTCAGGAAGAGCGCCGCGGTGATCGAGCCCGGCCCCTTCGAGCTGTTCACCGAGTCCGCGATCGGCGTCGAGATCAGATCGGTGTAGACGTCCGGCAGCGGCATCCGCCACAGCCGCTCGCCGGACACTTCACCGGCCTCGGCCAGCTGAGCCGCGAGCCCGTCGTCGGTAGCGAACAAGCCGCCGTACAGCATCGAACCGAGCGAGACCTTGATCGCGCCCGTCAGCGTGGCGACGTCGACGAGGACGTCGGGCTTCAGCTCGTTCACCGCGTAGGCGAGCCCATCAGCCAGTACGAGCCGGCCTTCGGCATCGGTGTTCTTGACTTCCGTCGTGCGCCCGCCGTAGTGCCGGATCACGTCGTCCGGCCGGTACGCCGTTCCCGAGGGCATGTTCTCCGCCGAGCAGATCAGCCCGGTCACCCTGACCTGCGCGCCGAGCTCGCGCAGGGCCGACATGGTCGCGATCACCGAGCCGCCGCCGGTCATGTCGCGCTTCATCGAGACCATGCTCTCGCGCGGCTTCAACGACAGGCCGCCCGTGTCGTACGTGATGCCCTTGCCCACCAGGACGACGTACGGGGTGTCCTTGGTCGCGCCGTCGGGGGTGTAGTCGAGACGGATGAGGCGCGGCGGGCGGGTCGAGCCCTTGCCGACCGCGAGGATGCCGCCGAACCCGTCGGCCTCCAACTGCTTCTCGTCCCAGACCTGGACGTCCAGACCGGTCTGGCCTGCCAGCTCGGTGGCCCGGGCGGCCATCCACGCCGGGTCCTTCTCGTTCGAGGGGGTGGTGGCCAGCTCGCGCGCCAGCCAGCCGGTCCGGCCGATGACGACGCCACGGGCCAGTACGTCGGCGCGATCGGCCTCGGTACCGTCGGTCAGCACGATCCGCTCGACCGCCGGCTTGCCCGGATCGACCGTCTTGCGGGTGAAGGTGAAGGAGCCGAGCACGAGGCCCTCGGCGAACCCCTGGAGCGCCTCCTCGTCGATGCCTTCAGCAACAACCGTGGTCAGCTCGTCCTTGCCCCGGCCGAACCGGGCGATCGCCGCCCCGGCGTGTCTCAAGTCCTTGGCGGACCCGTCGCCGGCGCCGACCAGCAGCACCTCGGCGACCTCACCGGTCAGCAGCGGGTACGCCGCTGTCGCCCCCGCCGCGGGGCTGAACCCGGTGCCGCGCTGCGCCTCGAGCAGCCGGTCGAGGTCGACCCCCAGCCGCTCACCGGCCTCCTTGGCGGCATTCGGCAGGCCCGCCTCGCCGACCACGATCACCCAGGTGTGGGACCCATGGACGGGGAGCCCGGGCTGCCAGACGACGGCAGGCAGGGTCGGGAAGGTGTTACGGGCGCTGCTGCGGCGAGCCACCTGACGTCCTCACTGTTTGATCAAAAAGTTGTGAAGGCAACCGTAACGACCCCGGCCGGTGCCGGAAAAGGCACCCACCGGGGTCGTGGAGTAGTTACGGGTGCACTGGAGCACCCCGAGGAGTTCGGATCAGCCGACAACGGCTTTGAGCGCGTTCCCCAGCTCGGTCGCCTCATCGGCGTTCAGCTCGACGACGAGCCGACCGCCGCCCTCGAGCGGAACCCGCATCACGATGCCCCGGCCCTCCTTGGTGACCTCGAGCGGACCATCGCCCGTCCGCGGCTTCATCGCCGCCATGCGCGCACCCCTTCCCTCATTGGATACTGCCCTCTTCGGTGTTGAGCGACGACACCACGCGGGCCATCCGTCGCCGGCGCCCGTGCAGTGATGCGCCGTCGGCGCGCATCGCACTGTGTATCTCGACCCATTATCCCCGATCGCGGGCCAGAGCCGTGCACCATACGGCAGACTCAGGTCTCGTGCACGCCCGTTCAGCCCTCTTCGACCTGTACGGCGACCACCTGCGAGCGCGTGGAGCGCGCGCACCGGTGGCCGCCCTGGTCCGGCTGCTCGCCCCGCTGGGCGTGCATCCGCCGGCCGTCCGGACCGCCGTGTCGCGGATGGTCCGGCAGGGCTGGCTCGAGCCGGTCCGGATCGACGGACAACCTGGTTACGGACTGACCGCCCGGGCGCGTCGCCGCCTCGACGACGCCGCCGCCCGGATCTACCGGACCGGGTCCGAGGGCAACAATCGCGGCGACTGGGACCAGCACTGGCATCTGGGCATCCTGCGCGAGGTGCCGAACGCGCGCCGCCGCGAGCAGCTGGCCAGCCAACTCTCCTTCCTGGGTTGGGCTCCGCTGTCCGACGCCGCCTGGGTCGGACTGCGCAACGACGCCGAGGTGGACCAGATCCTCGACCTGGAAGGGATCGCCGTGGACCGGTTCCGCGCGCCGGTCGACGACGACGCGGCCGCCTTCGCCCGGCGGGTCTGGAAGCTGGACGAGCTCGGCGCGTCGTACGACGCCTGGCTGAACGAGGCGAAGGCGCTGGCCGAGAGCGCCGGGGACGACGTCACCGACGAGCAGGCGTTCGCCGTACGGTCGGAACTGGTGCACGAATGGCGCAAGTTCCTGTTCGTGGATCCCGGTCTGCCGGCCGAGCTGTTGCCGGACGACTGGGCCGGTACGCGGGCCGCCGCGTTCTTCGATTTCCACGCCACCCGGCTGGGCCACGCGGCCGGGCGTTTCGTGGACAACTGCCTGACTGTTCACTGACCTGTTATCACCGAATGTTGGGAGCCAGCAACGATGAGTGACTCTGTCGCGTACGACGTGACCGCGGGCGTCGCCACGATCACCCTGAACCGGCCGGAGGCGATGAACTCGCTCGACACGCCGACCAAGGTGGCGCTGCGGGACACCGTCCAGGCGGCAGCCGAGGACGAGGCCGTCCGGTGTGTCGTGCTGACCGGTACCGGCCGGGCGTTCTGCGTCGGGCAGGACCTGAAGGAGCATGTCGGGCTGCTCCAGTCCGGGGATATGGACGCGCTGTGGAGCACCGTCCCCGACCACTACGCGCCGATCGCGCTGGCGCTGGCCGGGATGCCGAAGCCCGTGATCGCGTCAGTGAACGGAGTCGCGGCCGGTGCCGGCGCGTCGATGGCCTTCGCCTGCGACTTCCGGGTGGTCGCCGAGACGGCCGGCTTCAACTTCGCCTTCACCGGCATCGCGCTGTCCTGCGACACGGGGATCTCGTGGACCCTCCCCCGGCTGATCGGCCAGGCGAAAGCCACCGAGCTGCTCTACTTCCCCCGCACGATCCCGGCGGCCGAGGCCCTCACGCTCGGGCTGGCGACGTCCGTGGTGCCGGCGGAGGAGCTCGCCACCGCCACGGCCGAGCTGGCCACCCGCCTCGCCAACGGACCGACGGTTGCCTATGGCGCCATTCGCCAGTCCATCCTGTACTCCGCCACGAGCACGCTCGCCGAAGCCTTGGAGTTCGAGGCCGGCAAGATGAACCTCACCGGCGGCACCGAGGACCACCGCAACGGCGTCGCCTCCTTCGTCGCCAAGGAGAAGCCCACCTTCCAGGGCAAGTGATCCGTCCCGACGTCATTCAGCGGGCTATGCAGTCGGCGAGGTGATCGTTCACGATGCCGGTGGCCTGCATGAGAGCGTAGCTAGTGGTGGGGCCGATGAAGACAAACCCCTTCTTTTTCAGGGCTTTGGACATCGCGACGGACTCCGGCGTGGTGGCGGGGACGTCGGAGCTGGTCTGCGGGGCCGGCCGCTCCTGCGGCTGGAACGACCACAGCAGGTCGGTCAGCTCGCCGGGCTCCAGCGCCAGCAGAGCCTGGGCGTTGGTGATCGTCGCGTTGACCTTCAGCCGGTTGCGGACGATGCCGGCGTCGGCCATCAGTCGGTCGAAATCATCCTGCCCATACGCCGCGACGCGCTCGGGGTCGAAGTTGGCGAACGCCTTCCGGAAGTTCTCCCGCTTGCGCAGGATCGTGATCCAGGACAGGCCCGACTGGAACCCTTCCAGCGTCATCCGCTCGTACAGGCCGACGTCGTCGCGGATCTCCCGGCCCCACTCGTCGTCGTGGTACCGGATGTACTCCGGTGCGGAAGTCGCCCAGGTGCAGCGGGGCTGCCCGTCCGGGCCGGTCACGGTCATCTCGCGACCACCGCGGCGAGGCGCTTCAGCGAGATGCGCATCATCAGCTCGAACGCGGGGCGCACCACTGGCCACGCAGTACGGCCTAGTCGTCCCAGCGGTGGGATGACGTCTTCGGACCAGACGAAGGTGCTGCCGGCTGGGGCCGGGTGGACGACGAAGGTGCCGGTACCGCGGACGACCGTGCCGAGGTGTTTGACCGTGCATTCGCGCGGAGGATCCCAGTGCGTGATGACCATGTCATCAGTGAAACCCAGAGGACCGACACTTGTGCGGGCCGCGACGCCGCCGCCGATGCCCTGGCCGTTGTTGTCCGTTGCCCAGACGCGGGTGAAAAGCATCCAGGCGGATTGGGCGTTCCAGTCCATCACGGTGTCCCAGGCGGCTTGCGGGTCGAGCGGGAGGTCGACGGCCGCTTCCGCGTGGCAGGACATCAGTTGGGTCGCTGTACTGCGCTCACATCAGGTGCAGCACTGTGCCGCCCCCGCGGCTGCCCGTCATCCGCGTCACCGGGGTCGCCCTCGTCCTCCGGGCTGCCGGGAGCGTCCGGGGTACCGGGTGTGGGGTCTGCGGCGGTGTGGTCCGGCGGGGGCTCCTTGGCCTGGAACCACGGGGTTGGCTCGGGTTCGTCCTCTTCGTGGGTGTGGACGAGTTCCTGCAGGAGCGGCGGGAGCGGCACCGGAGGCTGCGGCTGGTCATGGAGCGGAGAGGGCGCCGCCTCCTCCTCAAACCACCCCTCCCCCTGTACGCCGTCCGCCGCGTCAGATTCCTCAGACGGAGTCACTACCTCTGGCTGAGCAACCTGCTCGCCCTGCAGGTCAGCCTCAGGCTGGGAACCCACCTGCGCTTCAGGCTGGGCGGGGGCTTCGGGTGCGGTAGGTGCCGCCAGCTCTGCCTGGCCCGGGGGGAAGTCGCCGCCTACGAGGATGGGCTTGGTGTAGCCGGTGTCGTCGAAGTCTGCGGTGGTGTACTCGGAGCGGGAGGTGAAGCCCGCGCCTTCCGGGCCGTGGATGATGGGGCTGACGGCTCGTTCCAGGTCGGCGATCCGGCGGTCCCGCTCGGCGACCTCGCGCGCCACCCGTTCGAGCAGGGTGTCCACCTCGTCCATCCGGTAGCCGCGCAGGCCGACGCCGAAGCGGGCCCGCTCCAGCTCGTCGGCGGTGAGCGCTTGCCGCGCCGGTACGGTCAGGTCCGGCCGGTCGTCGTACGCGGGCGCCATGGCACCCCACCGTCCCGACGCAACGACGGCAACAGCTCCGATCAGGAGCACGACAATCAGCCCGAAGAACCACATCACGTGACCGATCGTGCCATGTATTCTCCGTCCCCGCCCCGCCACCCCGGTCAGGGGCCGACGGACAACACCGCACAACCACGGGCAGGTCGCCCCTTGTCAAGAGCGAGTTTCAGCTGCCGTCCGACCCGAGCCGATCCGCCTCCCGCCGCTCTCGCGCCTCCGGGCTGTCGGTCTGCGCCACATCCCGCGCCGCCGCGGCAGCAGCTTCCTCGGCCGCCGCGTCGGCCATCTCGCCGGCCTTCACGATGTAGCTGATCGCCTCGTCCACGTCATCGGTGATGGTGAACATGTCCAGGTCCGCCGGCGAGATCTTGCCGTCGGCAAGCATCGTGTCGCGCAGCCAGTCGGCCAGCCCGCTCCAGTACGACGTACCGAACAGCACCACCGGGAACGACGTGACCTTGCGCGTCTGCGCCAGCGTGAGCGCCTCGAACAGCTCGTCCAGGGTGCCGAATCCGCCCGGCATCACCACGAACCCCTGCGCGTACTTGACGAACATCGTCTTGCGGGTGAAGAAGTAGCGGAAGTTCATCCCGATGTCGACCCACTCGTTCAGGCCGTTCTCGAAGGGCAGCTCGATCCCGAGCCCGACCGACACACCACCCGCCTCGGAGGCACCTTTGTTCGCCGCCTCCATCACGCCCGGTCCACCACCGGTGATCACCGCATAACCGGCGGCGACCAACTTGCGGCCGGTCTCCTCCGCCGCGGCGTACATCGGGTCGTCGGGCCTGGTCCGGGCCGAGCCGAAGACGCTGATCGCGGGCCCGAGCTCGGCGAGCATGCCGAACCCTTCGATGAACTCCGACTGGATCCGCAGTACCCGCCACGGATCGGTGTGCACCCAGTCCGACGGCCCGCGGCTGTCCAGCAGCCGTTGCTCGGAGGTCGATTGCTGCACCTGGTTGCGCCGCATCACGACAGGCCCCCGCTGCTGCGAGCCCTGCGGACGGTCGGGGTGGATCGATGGGTCTGCCATACCCCCCAGGTTAGTGCGGCGGGCCAGCACTGGCCTGCCGAAACCCGGGTCGGCCCTACGCCGTCAACCAACTCCTCAACCGCTGTTCACACTGCTCGATCTCCGCCTCGGGCACGAACTCCTCCTGCTTGTGGGCTAGCAGCGGATCCCCGGGCCCGTAGTTCACCGCCGGCACCCCGAGCAGCGTGAACCGCGCGACATCGGTCCAGCCGAACTTCGGCTGCGGCTCTCCCCCGACCACCTGCAGGAACGCAGCCGCCGCAGGCCGCTCCAACCCCGGCAATCCACCAGGAGCAGAGTCGGTCACCACCACGTCGTACCCCGAGAACACCTCGCGGACATGCGCCTCCGCCTCGGCCTCCGACCGGCTCGGCGCGAACCGGTAGTTCACCGACACCGTGCACAAATCCGGTACGACGTTGCCAGCGACCCCGCCGCTGATCGCGACCGCGTTCAGCCCTTCGCGGTACTCCAGCCCGTCGATCGGTACCCGCCGCGGCTCGTACGTCGCCAGCCGGTCGAGGATCTCGCCGGCCTCGTGGATCGCGTTTTTGCCCATCCACGACCGCGCCGAGTGCGCCCGCTCGCCCCGGGTGGTCACCTCCACCCGCATCGTGCCCTGGCAGCCCGCCTCGACGACCGCATTCGACGGCTCCATCACCACGGCGAACACACCCTGCAGCAGCTCGGGATCGGTCTGGGTCAGCTTGAACAACCCGTTCCGTTCGGCCTCGACCTCTTCGCAGTCGTAGAAGACGTAGGTGATGTCGCGGTTCGGCTCGGTCAGGGTCGCGGCCAGCCGCAGCCCGACCGCGACGCCGCCCTTCATGTCGCAGGCGCCGAGCCCGTGGATCAGCCCGTCCGCCCGGCGAGCCGGCAGGTTGTCGTTCAGCGGCACGGTGTCCAGATGGCCCGCGATGACGATCCGCTCCGCGCGCCCCAGCTCCGTCCGGGCGACGACGGTGTTGCCGTGCCGCGACACGGTCAGATGCGGGTACGCCGACAGCGCATCCTCGACGGCGTCGGCCAGCTCCTGCTCGGTACCGCTGACCGAGGAGACGTCGACCAGCGCAGTACACAGGTCGGGGCCGGACAGGTGCAGATCAAGCTTCGCCATCAGATTCCTCAGCAACCGGGGGTAGGAAGACACAGAACTCGTTGCCCTCGGGATCGGCGCAGACGTGCCAGCCGATCGTGTCGTCCTTGGGCCGCAGCAGTGTCGCACCCGCGGCGAGCAGCGGCTGCAGGTCGTCGGCCGTGACGTCCCAGTGGATCCGGTTCTTCACCGTCTTCGGCTCCGGCACCGGCGCGAACGTCCAGTACGGGAACGGCAGCCCCGGCACGTTCTCCAACCAGTACCACGGCTTGTCCGGCTCGTGCCCGACGTCGCCACCGACGAGCCCGGCCCACCAGCGCGCCTGCGACTCCGGCTCGGCCGAGTCCACCGACAACTCCACCAACCTGTACTCCGGGACCTTCTCGCGCACGAATCCGCAGAACTCGCCGCCCTCGGGATCCGTCATCACAGCCCAGTACTGCTGCTCGGTGATCGGGCTCTGCACGCTCGCACCGAGCCGCTCCAGCTCCTCGATCGAGTGGGTGTGCACGTCGAAGTGCACCCGCTGCTTCACCGTCCGCGGCTCCGGCACCCGGTTGATCCAGATCGTCTTCTCCGGCCGGTCGCCGACCAGCACCTCCGGGTTGTCCGCAGGCGCGGTCAGGCCGAGCACGTTCCCCCAGAAGGACGTCATCACACTGGGCGACCCGACATCGACACACAGATCCTTGAACCGCGCCAAACTCATACCTCAAGGCTAGTGGTCCAGACCGACATCCCGCGTCACTCACCGAAGGGCTGCCGTCACCCGGCGTGTTTGCGCTGGTAGTGGCGGTTGACGCGTTCGCGGTTGCCGCAGGACGGGGAGCACCAGGTTTGGCGGGGGTCGTCCTGGAGGAAGTACTTGACGCAGCGGGCAGCTGGGCAGGCGCGGAGGCGCAGGCGCTCGGGTCCGGCGAGGAAGTCGATCCCAGAGCGGCCGACGGCTCCCAGCAGGAGGGCCCGCGGCTCGGAGGACCGCCCGGACCAACGCATCGCCGGCTCACCTTCCGCTGGCCACTCGAGGTGAGTGGTGCCCAGCTCGTCGGCAGCCTCGTTCAGCAGGCGAAGGGCTTCGGCAGGCTCTAGCAGGTTGTCCGCATCCGCCTTGCTCGGTGGCGCCGGGCTGACCGCCCGCGCAAACAGCGACCGCACCGCACGCCGTACGCCGACCAGGTGTTCCCGTACGTCGTCGTCAACCGGCAGCATCGCCGGATCGAACGGCCGGCCGAGCACCTCCGCGACCAACGGCCCCTTCGCCTGGACCCACTCACGGGTCTCGTCCAGAGTCGCCAGCCCGTCCGCGACGCCACCGTGCCCGTCATGCCGGATGGTCGCGGCAAGGTCGAGGGCCAGCATGCTCATACCGCCAACTCTAATGGGAAAGTCAGTTGCTGCCATGTGAATCGACACCTAGGGTTCGACTCGTGACCTTGAAACCTGATGTCGAAGCGACGATCGACCGGCTGAACGCAGTACTGGCCGGCCTTGATGACGAAGCGGCGCGGGCGCCGTCCGGCTTGCCGGGATGGTCGCGCGGGCACGTGCTGACGCATATCGCGAACTTCAGCGAGGCGATGACGCGGCAGGTCGACGAGGCACGCGCCGGCCGTGGGGTCGAGATGTACGACGGCGGCCGCCCGGCCAGGGACTCCGCGATCGAGGCGGGCTCCGGCCGCCCGGCTGACGAGTTGAAGCAGCACGTGCGCACGGCGAGCGAAGGTCTGCTCGCCGCCTGGAGCAAGGTCGACGACTGGACGCAACCCGTCATTCACCGCAACAGCGATCTGGCTGCGACCGTCTACACCGGCTGGCGAGAGTTCGAGATCCACACCGTCGATCTCGCGCTGGAGCCGACCACGGACGGCTGGTCCGAGGAGTTCTGCCTGCACCTGCTCGACTTCCTTCGGCCGCGTACTCCGGACGGCCTCCGGCTGGTCCTCGATGCCGGCGACACCCGCTGGGAGAACGGCACCGGCCCGGACCACGTCCTGACCGGCACCCTCTCCGACCTCACCGCCTGGTTCGCCGGCCGCACACCCGTGCGGCCGATCGCAGGCGACCTCCCAGACCTCAACCCCTGGCCGTAGCCGCCGGTTGCGTCTTGGCCGACGGTTCGCGCCTTGGCCGACGGTTGCGCCTTAACCTCGATCCACCGACTGGTTGGTGAAAAGCAGGGGCTGAGCGGTCGGTCTCTTTGGGGGCTCTGTTGGGGGTTGGTGGGCGCGGGTGATCGCCCGGCCTGCCTGGCGGGGTGTTCCGTGTTTCCTTGGTTGTGCCGATGTCGGCGATTGTCAGGTGGTGGCGATCGGTGGTGGTCCGCAACGGTGATCGAAGAGTCGCTGGCTTAAGCACCCAGGGCAATCTTCGGAAACCAACTACCGCTTGGATCGGCCCCGATTCGATGGAGCGCATCCATCCGTGTCGGCATCGGCCGCGTCCACATGCGGGTTCTATCCGACGTCGCCGAGACTGATGAACCAAGTTTCCGGAGGCTCACTCAAGAACGTCGATTCCACGTTGCGTCCTTCGTGGACCTGAGTGAGACTGACGGGAGCGTTCGTCGCTCTGTTGCCGGCAAATGACTGACCGTGATGATGGTGCGTGAGTGAGGTCTGTGCTATGGGTGGCTTCACTTCCGGGGCGAGCGAATGGCTTGGCCTGATCTCCGGGCTACTGGCGGTGGTCGCCGCGGTTATGGGGTTGCCGCCCTTGATCGCGCGCCTCCGCCGGTCTGACAGGAGCCGGAAAGGCAAGCCGCGGGTGCTGCTGCCATCTCGTACTCAGCTCGTCGACCGGAGCGACGAGGTGGCTCAGGCTCTGCGCTACCTCGACCGCGGCGAGTATCTGGTTTCCATCGAGGGCAGCATTGGCGTCGGCAAGAGCGTTCTGGCCACAGAGGTCGCGCATCGGCTTGCCGAGCGCCGATCGACGAGGAAGCCTGGACGCGGGTTCACTTCTCTGGTCTGGTTCGACGCGCACAACAGTGTGCTCAGTCTCGCGGACCTCGCACGTACGCTCGGGCTCGCCACCGGAAGTCCGACGCTGTCAGCAGCTCCAGCAGAGCACAAGGCCGAGGCGCTGCGTGCCCACTTGGCCGATCATCCGACTGTCCTGGTGATCGACAACTTGCGGTTGACCGCCACCGATGCGCAGCATCTCATCGACTTCCTCAAGACCCTGCCGAGCGGCTCGCTGGCGATCGTCAGCGCCAACACACCCGGGCGGCTGCCGGCGCCGCGAGTGCTGCTTCAGGAGCTGCAGTTGCAGTACATGCAGGAGCTGCTTCTTCGGGAGGCCCGGCGTCGCAGCGTGCCGGAGATCATCGGCGCCGACGCGGCAACGTTCGAGCGTATCCATCGGCTGCTGGGCGGCAATCCTCGGGCGATCGAGCTGTTCGTGCTGGCCTGTTCACGAGATAGCCGGAACCTTTCGGACAGGATTGGTCAGCTTGAGGGCGGGTCGGCGCAGCTGGCTGATGCGTTATTCAGTGCTGTGTGGCAGGACGTGAACGAGACTGGGCGCAGCCTGCTGCGTGTGTGCGCCTATCTGGGTGGCAACGCTGACGTGGAACAGTTGCGAGCGGGGCTCGCGGTCCGGGCAGCCGAGGTGGAGGCCCTCGTCGAGCGGTTGTGGTCCGATGGGCTGCTCGCGTCGCGCCAGCAGCATGGCGTGACGGTGTACACCTGCTCTGCCGCGTTGCGCCTGTTCGTGCTCAACCACACCGCGGCTGACGACACCGCGACCTTCGCGGGACGGCTGGCGGAGCACTTCATAACCCGGTTCAGCCAGGACTGGGAGGACGCGGCCGGCGCCGGTACACACATCGAGGCCATTCGCCTACTCATCCACGATCTTCACCGGCATGGGGCGTACGAGCAGTGCGTGAAGCTTTTCGAGGTCACGCTCGACATCTTCTTCACATTAGGACTGTTCGACGATCGTATCGAGCTTGGCTGGACGACGTACGAGGCGGCAACGGCGTTGGGGCGCGACGAGCAGCGTTCGCTGGCCTTGTCGGTGATCTCGTCGACGCACGCGGTGCGCGGTGAGGTCGCGGAAGCGGCTCGCACGGCTCAACTGGGGCTCGGCATCGCCCGCGAGTCCGGATCGGCACGGGAGATCGCGCGACAGCTGCGATGCGTCGGCTTCGCGCTGTTCCGGGCCGGTCAGACGGCCGAAGCCCTCGCGGTGGTCAAGAACCCTCAGGAGGATGCCGAGGAGATGGCGCGGGCAGCCGGCGACCCGAACAATATGATCGACGTACAGTCTCTAGTTGGGGCCGCCCACTGGCATCTGGGCGAGCTGGATTCGTGCGAGCAGACCGTGCGCCGGTTTCTGGACGCCTGCGAGCAGCTGCCCTGGGAGCGGGGCAAAGCGTACGCGATCAGGGACCTGGCGGAGGTGACCCTGATGCGGCGGGCGTTCACGGATTCAGGCCTTCTACTTGGCCAGGCGCGGCAGATCGCTGAGGAGTACCGCGACGTACGCCAACTGGTCCGCATCGATCTCACCGATGCTCGGCTGAGCCTGTTCCGGGGGCACGTGCTTAAGGCGCGCGGGCACGCGCGTAAGGCTGCCGCGGACGCACGACAGCTGTCACTGTCTGGTGAGCAGTCCGAAGCGGAGGCCACTTCGCGCTATGCGACTCGAGCACTGCTCATGCCGTGGTTGTGGCTGGCCGCGTACCGGCGTCCGAGAGTCAGGTTCACTAGTCAGACGGTCGGCGGCGACTGATCATGACCCCGAGAGAGTGAGGAGCAGGTTGTCGATGATCCAGGAGCAATGTCACAGAGTTGGTGTCGGCGACGACGAGCTCGCGGTCGTCGTCGCGACCCCGCCCACCGGGTCGCCACAACGCATGGTCATGATGCTGCACGGTGGCCCGGGCGGGCAGAAGGACGGGCCGGCTGACCTCTACGTCGACCTTGCCGCACATCTCTGCTCTGCCGGGATCGCGTCCGTGCGCTTCGACTTCCGCGGCTGCGGCGAGAGTACCGGCAGCTACCGGGACATGACCATTGTCCGGCAGGTCGAGGACCTGCGAGCGGTGCGCCGTTTCGTCGATGACGGGTACCAGCCGAGTGTCTGGGGGCTGATCGGGGAGAGTTTCGGTGCTGCGGTCGGCTTGGCTGGCTTCGACCCGGCGTACCGGGCTGTCGTACTGCTGTGGCCGGCGATCTGGCTGCTCGACGGGGCGTTCGAGTCCTATCTGAGTGAGGAAAACGTGAGCGCGGCACGGCGCGACGGTCAGGTGGATCTCGACGGGGAGCAGATAGGTCTGGCGTTCCTCGACGAACTGCGGGAGGTGCAGGACGTCAGCGTCCCGCTGCGCGGCCTGTCCACTCCGGTGCTCTTCGTCCACGGGGAAGCCGACATTGAGGTGCCGTTCGGGCAAAGCGTACGCGCGGCCAACCTGCTCTCAGGACCACACAAGTTGGTCGGGGTACCCGACGGCGATCACTGTCTCGAAGAACCGCAGGAACGAGAGGTCGTGTACCGCGAGACGGTGACATGGCTACACGACCACCTGTGAGTATCGGCGCGATATTCATCGCGCCGACCACCTACCGGAATCTGCCCGCGATCGGCTGGGCGGCACACGGCGACGTACAGGCCGAGCTGCTCTGGCAGCTCGGCCAGCGCTTCGACAGCAAGATCATCGTAATTGGCGACAGGCGCCTCGGTAGTCCCGCCGCCGCCCGCCGCGCCGTCGACGATGCCAGGAAGGCTCTCGACGGGAGGGCTGTGCTGCTGGTCTGCCTGGCGGGCCACGTCGTCGAGTTCGCCCGCCGCGACGGCCTGATCACCGCGTTGGCGCTGCCAGGCTCCGTGTCGGGACGCCCCACCAGCATGCTCCGGATCGATGAACTGTCGGCGGCCCTTCGCCTAGGAGAGGGAAAACCGGTCATCGTGTGCGCAGACCTTGTCTCACCTCGGGACACCGCGGGCACCGTCGCCCCCGCGTTTACCGGCGCGTTCGTGCTCGCATCGCGGTCCGCCGCGGATGCGTGGCCCGAGAGCACCTGCCACGACGCCCTTGCGGCGGTCCTCGGCGGCCTCGCAGCCTCGGGAACCGAGCAGTCGGTGCCACAACTGTTGGACGTCGCCCAGCAACGCATCGTCGCCGCAGGCGGGAGGCCGCACCTCACCGTCTGCGCGAGCCCGGCTGTAGTCAGGTCCAGGTTCATCGGCGAGCAGTTGCCCGATTACGTCCGGGAGGATCTCTCGTCCCCGGATCCCGGCTCTCGCCTCGATGCGGTCACCGAACTCGCCGCACTGGCCCCGTCCACCCCGTTCGCGCGCGACAGCCTCCTGCGGCTGGCGACCAGAGACCGCGCCGAGGCCGTCCGTGGCTACGCCGACACGATGTCACGGCAGGACCGGCAACCCTCACTGCGGCAGTTGCTGACTGGCGGCGTCGTCCCATGCGACATCCACGAGGCGGCGCTGAAGGAACCGGCGGTGCCCGAGTTACTGCCGCACGGCGGCGGCGATGTGGTCCTGGGCGTCGACGCACCGGACGGCCAGGACGACTGCCGCCCCCGGCACAGTGTTCGGTTGCAGCCGTATCGGCTGGCCCGCACTGTGGTGACCAACCGCCAATACCTTGCCTTTCTCGCAGCCGAGGGCGGCCCCTGCCCCGACCACTGGCAGGCCGACAACTCGCTGTGGCTGGACGACCTTCCCGTGGTCATGGTGTCCTGGCTCGACGCCTCGCGCTACTGTGCATGGCTGACTCGCCACTGGCACCACACCGGAGCGCTCGCTCCTGGCCAGCGCATCACCCTGCCGAGCGAAGCCGAGTGGGAAGCGGCAGCAAGCAACGGCTATGGCCAGCGTCATCCCTGGGGAGACATCGCTGATCCACGTCGAGCCAACATCCGCGCCACGGGCATCGGGGCCGTCGTTGCCTCCGGCCAGTTTTCCCCTCAAAGCGATAACGAGCCAGGCTGTCAGGATCTGATCGGCAACGTCTGGGAATGGACCCGCAGTCTCTGGGGGCACAGCGGACATCAGCCGACATTCGGCTATCCCTATCAACCCGACGACGGACGCGAGGCGGCCAGCACCCGACCGGGAGGCCGATATGTCATCCGGGGCGGAGCCTTCTACTACGCCACCGAATGCGCGAACTCCTTCACCCGCAATCGCATGCTCGCCACCGATCGCCATCCAGCGGGTGGATTCCGGGTGGCGTCGACCAGCGCCGGGAAGAAGAAATCGTGAGTGGCCAGTCGCATTGGGATGAGGAGCTGACCGTCCTCGGGCCGGGCATCTCCGAGGCGGTTCGGTGGGCAGGCCTCGCCGTCATCGAAGCAGCGGGAATGCACCTCACAGACACCAGCGGGCGCAGGATCGCCGACCTTATGGGCGCCGCCGGCGTCAACCTCCTCGGCCACTCGCATCCGGCATATGTCGAGGCCATGACCCGGCAGATGGGCAGTTGGATGATCGGAGCACATGCCTCCGACGCACGGTTGGAAATGACCCGCCTGCTCCGGCAACTACTACCGGCCCACCTTGACCGCGTACAGCTCTACAGCAGTGGCAGCGAGGCCGTCGAATCGGCCATCCGGCTGGCGAAGTCCGCTACGGGCCGCTTCGAGATCCTTTCCTTCTGGCAGGCGTTCCACGGCCGCACCCTGGGCAGCCTGGCGCACACCAGCGGGGCACGCACGGGCCTCGGACCAACCGCGCCCGGCAGCATCAGCGCCCCGTACGCGGACTGCTCACGTTGCCCCTTGCGCCTGACCTCGCCGTCCTGCGGGTTCGCCTGCGTCGACCTCGCCCGCGACATCCTGCGTGAGCAGTCCATCGGATCCCTCGCGGCGATCCTGGTCGAGCCCGTCCAAGGCCGCGCGGGCAACGTGGTGCCACCTGCGGGCTACCTCATTGCCCTGCGCCGCCTCGCCGACGAACACGGCGCCCTGCTCATCGCCGACGAGTCCATGACCGGCATGGGCCGCACCGGCGCTGTCTTCGCCAGCGTCGAGCCGGATGTACGCCCCGACATCGTCGTGCTCGGCAAAGGGCTGGGCAACGGCTACCCCGTCTCCGCCATCTGTGCCCCGACGAAGCTCATGCGGCGAGGCCCGTTCGGCGCGCCCAGTGCCAGTTCCTCCAGCTACGGAGGCTTTCCGCTCGCGTGCCGCGCCGTCGCCGTCGTGGCCGAGACTGTGCACCGGCAGCAACTGGCAGAGAGGGCACACGAGGTAGGGGCTCGGATGCTCACCCGCCTCCGCCAGGACCTCGCCGACCTGGCACTGGTCAGCAGCGTCCACGGCGTCGGCATGGCCATCGGGGTCAGCTTGAACGTCACCGGCAAGGAGCAGTTGCGCCAGGTGTTCCAGCAACTCGTGGCCGCCGGAGTGCTGGTCATGACCGGCGGGCACACCCTGCGGCTCTACCCACCGCTCACTGCTGACGAAACCGAACTCACCGCGGCCGTCGACACCTTCGTGTCGGTGCTACAGCGCCACCAGACCCCGAAATGATCAACGTTGGCGTCATCGGATACGGGCGGGCAGGCGAAGCCCATGCCCGGTGCTACGACGCAATGCCGCAGACCCGGATCGTGGCCATCGTCGACCCCACGCCATCACGGCGCGACGCCGCACGTGCCCGCTTCCCACACGCTGCCATCGCCGCCGCACTCGACGGCATCGCCGGCATCGACCTGGCGCTGATCTGCACGCCGCCGACTAGCCACGAGGCATACATCGAGCAGGCGCTCGTGCGCGGCGCTCATGTGTTCTGCGAGAAGCCGGCCTTCCTCGACCCCGGCAACGGCGTGAGGCTGGTCGCACTTGCCCGGCAACGCCGCAGGATCATCTACCCGGGCCACAACTACTTACACGCGCCGCTGCTACAGCGCCTCCGCGAGCGCGGCGCTCCCGAACGAATCGGACCGCTGCAGCGCCTCGACATGAGAATCGAACGCACCGAATCGGCCAGCGGATCTGCGGACTGGAACCCGTCGTGGCGTCGCGATCCCGCCGTCTCCGGAGGAGGTGTCCTTATCGACCACGGCCCACACTGTATTTACCTCGCTGAATGGCTGACCAGGATGCGAGTCCACCTGGTCAGCTGCACAATGGAATTCAGCACCCGGGAGGTGGAGGATCGCGTCGAGCTGGTACTTGACATGAGCGGCCAGATCAAAACGCACATTCTGCTCTCGTGGCGTGCGCCGCACCGCAGGAGCACGTACAGCCTCACCGGAACGCACGGCTCGGTCGTCCTGAACGGCGACGTCCTCATCGAGGAGGGCCCTACCGGACGGCGAACCTGGCAATTGGCCGAGACGCCGGAGAGCCGCCATGCCCACGACGACTGGCTACCCACACTCGCCGAGGATGTACTCCGCCACGTCACCTCCGGCGCCATGGAGATAGAACCGGCTCGATCCGCACTCGTCGTCGCACACACGATCGCAGCCTCCCACGCATCGGCCGTTCAAGGTGGCCTGGCCCACCGCCTGCCGGGCGCACCCGCTGACCCCTGATGCATATGGCCAGGTTCCAGCGAAGGTGGCGGTGGTCTCACAGTCGGGACTGACTCCGATCAGCCCACGGTGAAGTCGTCCACCTGGATGAACGTGTCGACGCCGGGAGCCGTGAAGCCGGCGTAGACCGTCACCTCATGCACTCCCGCCGGGATCGTGACGGGCACCTCGTGGTGCACATACCCGTTCGAAGCTCCGAAGGACTTCTCCCCCAGGACCTTCGTGCCGATCCGTACTCCGAACCGCCCGCCACCGGCCGGCAGATTCGCCGACGCGTTGATCCACGATCCGAACGTGTACTGCGCTCCCGGCGTGACCGGCACCGTCTGGGTCAACACCCGAACGCCATCGGTCTCCACCGGCGGGAAGGTCAGGTGTACGTCGTATTCGCACCCGCCGACGCGTCACCCGGATACGCCGGCGACAGTGGCCAGACTGGGCAATCGATTTCTCGCAATCTACGATTGTGACCTGGAACGGTCAAGAGTCCCGGTGTCACCGATTTGATCAGATCTGCCGTTCACGCTTGTTTTTGAACAGGATGCAGACGTTGACACTATGTCGCCGCCTTGCCTATTCTTCGGAAATCGATTTCTGACTCTGGACCGGAAGCGGGTCGAGGATGCCAGTAGTGCCGAACCGAGCGGGCACCCACCGCACGGCCGAACAGCCACGGCCGCGGACGGAGTTGCCGCAGGAGCTGGTGATGCGCGGGCTGGCGGCGGCGCGTACTGCGATCGAGACCGAGGCGGCTGCCGTCTCCGCACTGGCCGGACGGCTCGACGGAGTGTTCCTCGACGTACTGACCGCTGTGGCCCGCTGTGAGGGGCACCTGGTCGTCACCGGGCTCGGCAAGTCGGGGCTGGTCGGACGCAAGATCGCTGCCACGCTGGCATCGACCGGGACGCCTGCGACGTTCATCCATGCGGGCGACGCGTTGCACGGCGACTCCGGCGCGGTCACCTCTCGCGACCTGGTTCTGGCGTTGTCGGCGTCGGGCGAGACCGCCGAGGTGTGCGCGTTCGCCCGGATGCTCGCCGAGCGGAAGATCCCGGTGATCGCGATGACGGGTGGCGAGGAGTCGACGCTGGCGCGACTGTCCACCTACACGCTCGACACGATGGTGCTGCGCGAGGCCGACCCGCTGAACCTGGCACCGACGGCGTCCACGACGGCTGCGCTGGTGATGGGCGATGCGCTCGCCTGCGCGCTCGTAGTACTGCGGGAATTCACTCAGCATGACTTCGCGCGGTTCCATCCTTCCGGGGCGCTTGGGCGCAAGCTGCTCGGGCTTGGGGAGGAGGCGTGAGCCGGTACGACGTGTGCGTGCTCGGGTCGTTCATGAAGGACCTGGTCGCTAGCGCGGAGCGTCGGCCGATGCCTGGTGAGACCTTGCACGGCACGGGCTTCGCGGAGTTCCTCGGCGGCAAGGGCGTCAACCAGGCGATCGCCGCGGCCCGGATGGGAGCCCGTACTGCGATCGTCGGCACGATCGGCGACGACCGGTACGGCGAGGAGTTCCTCGAGTTGCTCAAGACGGACGGCGTGGACACCGACTGGGTGGTCAGGCATCCCGAGCTCGGTACCGGGGTGGGGCTTCCGCTGGTGCTGCCGGACGGGAGCAATTCGATCATCATCGTGTCGCGGGCGAACTCGGCGATCACCGCGGCCGATGTCGAGGCGGCCGCGTCGGCGCTGACCTCCAGCGCGGTCCTCAGCGTTCAACTCGAACTCCCGGTCGAGGCGAGCAGAGCTGCCCTCCGGCTCGCCTCGGCCGCGGGTGTCACCACGATCCTGACCCCGGCGCCGGCCGGGCCGGTCGACTCGTCGCTGGCAGCCTTCGTCGACGTCCTCGTGCCGAACGAGGTGGAGGCGGCGGCGCTGACCGGGCTGGATTGCGACGACGAAAGCCAGGTACCGGCGATCGCACGCCGGCTGGCCGACGAGTGGGATCTGCGGGGTTGCGTGATCACGCTCGGCTCGCGGGGTGTGTTCGTCCTGGATCGAACAGGAGGTGCGCCCTTCGGGGCGGGCTCTGGATCCGGTGGCGGCTCTGGCTTCGGCGGCGGCGCTGGCTTCGGCGGCGGCGCTGGCTTCGGCGGCGGCTCGAGGGCGGGTTCGGATCTGGAGATCCGGGTGCCGGCTCATGCGGTGGCGACGGTGGATACGGTCGGTGCCGGTGACGCCTTCTGCGGGTCGCTCGCGGCATCTCTGGCCGGCGGCGCGACGCTCGCGGACGCAGTACGGCTGGCGAATGCCGCGGGTGCGCTGTCTACAACGATGCATGGCGCCGCGACCTCGTGCCCCGACCGGGCCGCCGCTCAGGCGCTGCTCGACGCGCAACCTGTTGAGGCGTCACCTTTCCCGGTGGGACAGCCGCCGTCGTGAGATCCTTGTGCCGTCCAGACGGCAGTTAGGCCTCAAGCGGGGAGCGAGAATGACGACGATCTACGACGTCGCGCGTAGATCTGGCGTATCGCCGGCCACGGTGTCGCGGGTACTCAGTGGCCGCCGGAACGTGGATCCGGAGCTGTCCGAGAAGGTCCGCGCGGCGGTGGCGGAACTCGGCTACCGGCCGAACGGCGTCGCCCGGAACCTGCGCCGCGCCAGCACGAACCTGTGGGCCGTGGTCATCTCGGACATCGAGAACCCGTTCTTCACCTCGCTCGTGCGCGGCCTGGAAGACGTCGCGCAGACCGAGGGCTACCACGTCGTACTGTGCAATTCGGACGAGGACCCGGCCAAGGAAGCGGCGTACGCGTCGGCGGTGCTGACCGAGCAGATGGCCGGCGTGGTGATCTCCCCGACGTCGACCGCCGAGGGCGTCCAGCAGCTCGACGAGGCGAAGACCCCGATGGTGCTGATCGACCGCCGGGTCGAGGGCATCGAGGCGGACACCGTCCTGGTCGACAACGAGCACGGCGCTTTCGAAGGCGTCAACCACCTGATCGAAGGCGGCTACCGCCGGATCGCCTGCATCACCGGACCGCGACGCGTCAGTACTGCGATGGATCGGCTCGCGGGATACCGCTCGGCCCTGCGCGGCGCGGGCATCCGCTTCCAGAAGGACCTGGTCCGGCACGCCGACTTCCGCGAGGCCGGCGGCTTCGCGGCGATGGAGAGCCTGCTCGACCAGCCCGAACGCCCCGAGGCGCTCTTCGTCACCAACAACCTGATGACCGTCGGCGCCCTGGAATGCCTGGCCAAACGAGGCCTCCGCGCCCCCGACGACATCGCCGTAGTCGGCTTCGACGACATCCCCTGGGCCGACCTGGTCGTCCCCTCCCTCACCACCGTCGCCCAGCCCACCTACGAACTGGGCCGCACCGCAGGCCTCCTCCTCAAAGACCGCATAGCCTCCCCCGGCCGCCCCCCATCCACAGTCACCCTCCGCACCGAACTCCACATCCGAGCCACCTCAGCCCCCAAGAAGCCCTGACCCAGCCTGCTATTCTGGGTTCTACGAGGCCTTCGATGGCCGCGGAGAGAACGCCAGGTCTGCTGCCAGACCCTTCCGGCTCAGCCGGATGCGGCGCTCCGGACCATCGAAGGCCTCGTCGTTCGGTCCAACCCCTCAGAACCCGCCCGAGGCCACCACGGGTAGGACTCCTCGCACCCCGCGCCCCCATCACTTGCAGGGCGTGAAGGATTCTTGCCGCTCCGTGGCAATAATCCTTCACACGGTGCAGCGGGCGTACCTGATTACGTGTCCGAGGTTGCGTGCACGCGACGATTGCCGCCAGCAACAAAGCGCGATCAGAAGCTGAAGGCGAAGGAAGGGACGGTCAACTAGTGCGGTGGGGGTGGTGGCGTATTTCCAGCTTGAATCCACTCGACGCAGGCCCGCGCCGACTCCTCAGCCGGACGGAGCTCCAACCCGGCCGCTAACGCCCGCGCGTTGGACAGCTGAAAGGTGCCATCGTTCGAGCCGTCATGCGGCAGGTGGAAGCGGTCCTCGGCAGGATCCCAGACAATCGGCGTAGTCCCCGGTACTACGGAACGCCACGCCTCAGCGAGTGCCGTCATCGTCATCGACGCGCTGACCGCGTTGAAAGCACCACCGCGACCGTCGACGGTCAGACGCAGCAGGAAGGTGGCCAGGTCGCGCGCATCGACGTACTGGATCGGCTGGTCCGGCCGGGCAGCGCATTCGAGCGGCTTGCCGGTGGCGAGCGCCTCGCCCCAGTTGCCGAAGTCCGGGTTGTAAGGCCCGACGACGAAACCGGAGCGCACGGCCGCAGTCCGCGCTCCGAAAGTCTTGGCCAGCAGGGCTTCGGCCTGGACCTTCGACGGACCATAGAGGTCCATCGTGAACTCATCCTCCGGAACGCCCACCGGCCACGGCAACAGCGGCGCATCCTCGGTCATCCCCGGCGTCGTCTTGCTCGCATAGACCGCGATCGACGACATGAAGGTGTAGTGACCGACGCGGTCGCGCAGTAGTTCAGCGCTTCGGCGTACGTCGTGAATCAGGAAGCCGGACATGTCGATCGCCGCGTCCCACTCCCCCGTTGCCAGCGCATCGGGTGCGGATCGCTCGCCGCGCAGGTGCTTCGCCTCAGGGAACAGCGTGGCGTTGGTCCGGCCGCGATTGAACAGGGTCACCTCATGGCCCGACGTCAACGCCGCCTCGACCACGTGCCGGCCGAGGTTCTTGGTCCCGCCGAGCACGAGCAGCTTCATCACAGGTCTCCTACAACGTCGGTCAGCTCTGCCAGCAGCGGAGCGACCCATTCCGTCGACGAGGGCACGGTCCGTACGCCTTCCTCGACGACCCAGGTCAGCGCACGGAGGATGAAGGCGACTCCACCGATCGCGAGTTGCCGCCGGACCAGTTCGGGATCGGTGCCTGCGGCATCGATGTAGCGGGCAACGATCGGCTCGGATTGGTGGCCGACGGCAACGGCATCGCGGACCAGGGTGTAGAGATCACTCAGATGCGGAGCGGCATACGCCAGCGGCCAGTCGACGATGGTCCAGTGGGTGCCCTCGGTGACGAGATTCTTCGGCACATAGTCACCATGTACTACGCGCGCAGGCGCGTCCTGATGCAACTCGTCGAGCCTGGCGGCGACCACCGACTCGAGTCGCTTGGTGAGCTCGGAGTCGGCGGGACTTCGGCGTACAAACTCAAGCAGGTGCTCCGAGGTGAACTCGCTCGGCGCATCAACCGGCTTGGAACGGACGGCGGCCAGGAGCTCGGTCGCAGCCAGGAAGCCCTCCGCCGTGGGCTCCTGCTCCAGATTCACCCGGCCGACATCGGCCAGCACCAGCAGTACGGCGTTGTCCATCTCTGCCAGGTGGATCAGCCGAGGCGCCGGCAACTCGAGTGGCACGACGAACCGCTGGTACGCCGAACCCTCGGTCGTCTGCGCATCGCTGCCCCGCTTGGCGATCACGCTGCGCAATCCGTAGGACAGCCGCCAGACCTCCGACGAGCCCCACTCGCGGAGTACCTCGCCTTTGAGCTCGCTGACGGCGGGCGCCTGGGTAGCGGCCAGGACAGGTCCGGCGATCTTCTCCAGCCAGACGGGGAGCATTCGGAAATCCCTCCAGTTCAGGCGATGGCGGCGAGCATCCGGTCGACGATCCCGCGGGCGACCCGCTCCGGGTCCAGATCCGTCACGATCCGATGCGGACCCGACGTATCCGCCGTGAACCGCGTCAGTCCGTCATCCTCCACGACGATCTGGCCGGTGGCGAACGAAAATAGCTCCGGCTCGACCATCATCAGCACCGCCGCCGGATCGTGCGGCACGTTGAAGTCCTGCTCCCGGTAGGACCAGTACTGCCGGATCTCGGCACCGAGCAGCTCGCCCAGCTTGCCCGCGCCCTCGAGCTCGGCCACCACTGCGGCGTCCAGCCGAAGCCGCGTGGTCTGCTCCAGACCGATCGCCGTCACCGGTAGGCCCGACGCGAAAACGGCCGCAGCCGCCGCGACGTCGCACTTGATGTTGTGCTCCACCTTGCCGGCTCTGAAGTCACCGCCCATCAGGAAGATCTGCTCGAGCTCGTTGCCGGGCGTCTCGACCGCCTCGGCCAGGTTGGTCAACGGCCCGATCGCCAGCACCGTCGACGACTCGGCGAGCAAGGCGATCGGGTCGGCGTCGCTGACCTCTTCCTGGTCGAGATCGGGCATCAGGGCGCCCTCGTGCCCGGCCCAGAAGACCTCCCGGCCGGATCGCGCCGCGCTCCGCCCCGGCACGATCGGCCCGACGTCGCGCCCGGCGACCCGAGCCACCCTGGCGACCATCCGGGCCCGCAGCAGCACGTCGCCGTACACGGTCGTCACGCCGGTCAGGTCGAGTTCCGGCGAACCGAGGATGGCTGCCAGCGCCAGGGCGTCGTCCACATCGGTGCCGATATCGGTGTCGAGGATCAGGGAGATGGGCACTGGATTCCTTCCGTCGTCAAGTCCGGCAGGTTCGAGGCTAGCGAGACACCCACCTGATCATTCGCCCCCTTTTCACCCTCCTTGCGGGCTGTCCGATGCTGCGGGCAGGGCGAGCGAGGGTGAAAAGGGGGCGAATGATCAGGTGGGTGTCGACGATAGGTGACCGGGCGTCTGGCAGGCTTTGGGTATGACTGAGAACGCCACCCGCGCCTGGGGCTTCGGCCTCGCCACCGTCACTGCCTCGGGCAGCGTGCTCGACGTCTGGTACCCAGCCCCCGAACTGGGCGAACCGGCCGCGGACGCGAAGGCGCCGGCCGAGCTGATCGCTGCCGAGGGCAACGACGACCTCCGCCAGGTACGCCGTACGGTCGTGCGGGCCGCGATCACGCTCGACGAGGCACCGGCTGACACCGCTGACGCCTACCTGCGGCTGCACCTGCTCTCGCACCGGCTGGTCCGCCCACACGGCGTCAACCTGGACGGCATCTTCGCCGCGCTGCCGAACAACGCCTGGACTTCGCACGGCCCGGTCCCGGTCGAGGAGATCGAGAACGTCCGGCTCCGCGCCCGCGCCGCCGGGCTGCACCTGACCGTGACGAGTGTGGACAAGTTCCCGCGGATGACCGACTACGTCGTACCGTCCGGAGTCCGGATCGGCGACGCGGACCGGGTCCGGCTCGGCGCGCACCTGGCGTCGGGGACGACTGTGATGCACGAGGGTTTCGTGAACTTCAACGCCGGCACGCTCGGCACCTCGATGGTCGAAGGCCGGATCGTGGCCGGCGTGGTCGTCGACGACGGCAGCGACATCGGTGCCGGCGCCTCGATCATGGGCACCCTGTCGGGCGGCGGGAAAGCCGTCGTCTCGATCGGCAAGCGCTGCCTGCTCGGCGCGAACGGCGGTATCGGCATCTCACTCGGCGACGACTGCGTGGTCGAGGCGGGCCTCTACGTCACCGCCGGTACGAAGGTCACGCTGCCCGACGGCACCGTGGTGAAGGCGCGCGAACTGTCCGGCCAGCCCGGGCTGCTCTACCTGCGCAACTCCGTCACCGGCGCCGTCGAGGCCCGCCCGCGCCAGGGTGAGGGCATCACGCTGAACGAAGCACTGCACGCCAACGCGTGACGGATCACGCCAACCAACGCGAGCGGCAGCACGTCATACTCAGCGTGAACCATCACTCCGCAGTGCCTCCGGAACCTCGGCGCCATCCCCGCACGTTGGGACGGGTATGCCGATGAAGCGTGGCGCTGTGGTCGCAATAGGAGCTGTGGGTGCGCTCGCGCTTGCCGTCGGTGCCGGGATCTCCTGGATCAGCGGCAAGGAGTTCGGACCGCTGCTGCCGCCACGCGAGCAGTGCGAGGCGACGGTCAGCGGCGGGACCGTAGTACTGGATCTGGAGCAGGCCGAGTCCGCGGCGATCATCGTCGGCATCGCGGTACGCCGTGGGCTGCCGGCGCGGGCTGCGACGATCGCCTTGGCTACGGCGTACCAGGAGTCGGGGCTTCGCAACCTGGCGCATGGGGACCGGGACTCGCTCGGGCTGTTCCAGCAGCGGCCGTCGCAGGGGTGGGGGACGGCGACGCAGGTGCAGGATCCGCACTACTCGGCGGCGAAGTTCTATGACGCTCTGGTGAAGGTGAAGAACTACCAGACGTTGGCTGTGACGGTCGCGGCTGATCGGGTGCAGCGGAGCGCCTTCCCCAACGCGTATGCCGATCATGAGGCGGATGCGCGTGTTCTCGCCTCCGCGTTGACGGGGCAGTCGAAGGCGTCGTTCAGTTGCACGGTCGACACGGCGTCGCTGCCTGCTGAGGTGATGGGCCGGAACGGGCTGACGCCACGCGCCGAGACGGTTCGGAAGGATCTGGCGGCGACCTTTGGCAAGCTCTCGACCGGTGGGTATCAGCCCGGCGGGGTGACTACTGGGCATATGGAAGGCTCGGCCCATTACGAGGGTCGGGCCGTCGACATCTTCGTCAAACCCATCTCGACCGCCAACACGGTCAAGGGCTGGGCGCTGGCGCAGTACCTGGTCGCCCGAGCCGAGATGCTGGGCATCCGGACAGTCATCTTCAGCGACAAGATCTGGACCTCTGGCGGGCGCTCGGACAGCGGCTGGCGCGACTACACCGCACCAGACCGCCCGGGCAACAACGACACCCTCCGGCACCTGGACCACGTCCACGTCGACGTCATCGACGAGTAGCCCCCCACGCAGGCGGAGGGCTCGTCCACGGCCGGAGGGGTTCGCCCCCTGGCGGAGGGGTTCGCCACGGGCGGAGGGGTTCGCCACGGGCGGAGGGGTTCGCCCCCTGGCCGAGGGGTTCGCCACGGGCCGAGGGGTTCGCCAGCGGCGGAGGGGTTCGCTCCTCGTGATGGGGTTCGCCCCCTGGCAGAGCAGGGGGCGAAGCCCCGGAGGAGGGGTGAAGCACACCGAGAGGCGGGCCGAAGCCGGGGCGGGGCCGGGGCGGGGCCGGGGGCGGGGCGGGAGCGGAGGGCGAAGGGCGGCGAGGTCGAGGGCCCCCGGGTTGGGGCCCAGGTGGTCGGCGGCGACGTCATCGAGCAGCAGGTCAGAGTCTGACCTCGCGTAGTGGGCTGCCGCCGTCGATGAGCAGGCGGCCGGTGGGGGTGAGGGCTGCCGCGATGCGTGTTAGCGACAGGCTCTCCAGCTCGGGATGGCGTCCATCCAGAGCGCCCACGCGGATGGCGAAGGCCAGGTCGTACGGCGGTTCGCCGGGCGCCAGTTCGAAGGACTCGATGGTTGACTGGCGGAACGCCAGACCCGGCATCCGGCCCCCGGCCAGGGCCTGGGTGATCGCCTTGGCCGAGCGGTCGACGCCCAGGACGAAACCGGTCGGGCCGACTCGTCTAGCAACCTCGCGAGCCGCGGCTCCGGGGCCGCAGCCGAACTCCAGGACGCGGAGGCCCGGGGTGAGGGGTAGGGCGTCGACGATCGCAGCCAAGCGTGGGGACAACGGAGCCGGCATCAGAGACCTCCCTCAGGTCGATGATGCCAAAGCAAAAGAAGCACCCGGGGATCGAAGGATCGCCCGGGTGCTTCGAACAAGCTCGAAGTCCTACTCGTCGTGCTCCTGCGGGGGCAGCGCGGCGATGAAGGCGTGGTCCTTGTCGATCTTGCCCATCTTGGAGGCGCCGCCGGGGGAGCCTAGGTCGTTGAAGAAGTCGACGTTCGCGGTGTAGTAGTCCTTCCACTGCTCCGGGGTGTCGTCTTCGTAGTAGATCGCCTCTACCGGGCAGACCGGCTCGCACGCTCCGCAGTCGACGCACTCGTCCGGGTGGATGTACAGCATCCGGTTGCCCTCGTAGATGCAGTCGACGGGGCACTCCTCGACGCAGGCGAGATCCTTGAGGTCAACACACGGCTGCGCGATGACGTAGGTCACTGGTACTCCTCCTATAGCCAGCAGGCGCAGCGGACTGGATGCTGCGGTGCGATGTTTCCGATGCTCATATGGTGGTGCGGCTACCTAGTATCACGGTAGTCCCAGCCCCACTCTGCCAGGAGTCCGTATTGTGTCAGGCCTCAGTGCCCGTGATATCGGCCACCGTGTCGTGGTCCGCCACCGGCTTCCGGGCGGCCAGTTGACCGATGTGCTCGGGGTGTTGCAGGCATACGACGCTGGCTCGCTGGTTGTCCGGCACTCTGACAGTACGCTCCACCAGATCCATTCGGGAGCCGTCTCAGCAGCCAAACGGATCCCGCCCATGCCACTGCGCCCTGTGGACGTCCAGCAACTGTTCCTCACCACTGCACTCGGCCGACCTGCCGTGGAGACCTCGTACGTCGGCCAGTGGCTCCTGCGAGCCTCTGAGGGCTGGACCGGCCGGGCTAACTCCCTCCTGCCGGCCGGTGACCCCGAGATGCCTGTCTCGGAGGCTCTGAAGCGGGCGGAGGCGTTCTACACCGAGCGCGGCCTTCCCCCGCTCGCCCTGGTCCGCTTGGAGAGCCCGGAGGCCGCAGAGTTCGGTCAGCTCGGCTGGGTCGACGCCCGGCCGCAGCAAGGCGACGTACTGGTTCTGCACACTACCCTGGACCTGGTGAATGCCGCGCCCGGCTACAAGGTCACCGTCAGCGACAAGCCGGACGCGGCCTGGTACGAAGCGGCCTTCGAGGGCACTCCCCCAGCTGCAGCTCCGGCAGTGATGGAGGGTGCGCCCAAGGCGGCATTCGCCTCTGTGGAGCTCGACGGCAAGGTCGTGGCAGTCGGCCGTGGCGCAATGACCGGCCACTGGCTGGGAGTAGACGCAGTACGAGTCGACCCGGCGTACAGGCGTCGTGGGCTCGGTACAGCCGTCCTGCAGGGCCTTGCCCGCTGGTCTGGGCAGCTAGGCGGCCGCCGCAGCTATCTGGAGGTCGTCGAGGACAACGTCCCGGCCCTGACCACCTACACCAGCCTCGGGTACGCCGTGGCCTACCGCTACCGCTACCTAACGAACCAGCCGCCGAGCTGACCAAGCGCCCGCCAGCGCAAGCCCGGCAAACCCAGCCAGTACTACGCCGAGCGCACCCGGGGCTGATGTAGTCCCACCGACCAGCGACGCGTAGACAGAGCCGGCCACCGCGACCCCAAGCGCCCCAGACAGCTGCGCGTTGGTCGTGACCACTCCAGACAAGTCCGACGCGTACTGCGTTGGCATGGCGGACGTGATCGCGCCAATCAGCGTGTTCGAGCTGAACCCGAGCCCTAGCCCGCCAATCCCCAGCAAAACGAACAGCAGCGGCCCAGACAGCCCACCGAGCAACAGGTAGGCCAACACAGCCAGGTAGCCAACTGCCAGCACCAGGCACCCGATCACCGGCATCCAGTGGAACCCTTCCGGCAGCCGCGGCAGGATCGGCCCGGCCAGCCCGAAGGCGGCCACCCAGACCACCATGGCGAAGCCCGAGTACGCCGGCCCTTTGCCGAGCCCTTGCTGCAGGTAGAGCGCGAGTACGAAGAGCAGGGCGAAGTAGGTCGCAGTAGTGAGCCCGTGAGCCAGCAAGCCGGCCCGCACGGCAGGAGTACGCAGTACAGGGCGAGCGATCAGCGGGCGCCCACCCCGTGCCGCCGTACGCCGCTCGCCGAGCTCGAACAAGACAACAACAGGAATGCTGCAAGCCAGGCAAATCCAGGACCACAATGGCCAGCCGCGCTCGGAGCCGAGCAGCAGCGGCACGATCACCAGCAGGACCGCACCCGACAAGGTGACCACCCCGCGAAGCTCGATCGACTGCCGCTGCTCGGCGAAGGCATCGGTATCGGTATCGGCCGGCAGCCGGCGCAGCGCCACCACCAGCAGCACCACACCGATCGGCACATTGATCAAGAAGATCGGCCGCCACGCCGTACCGAACAGGTCGGCCGCGATCAACAGTCCGCCGAGAATCTGACCGGCCACCGCGCCGCCGGACAGCGCGATCGAGAAGTACCCGAGCGCCTTCACCCGGTCGCGGCCGGCGAAGTACAGCTGGATCCCGCTCAGCACCTGCGGCACCATCAGAGCGGCCCCGGCACCCTGGACGAACCGCGCCGCGGTCAGCGAGTAGATCTCCGGAGCCAGCCCGCAAGCCAGCGACGCGACCGTGAACACCTGCAGGCCGAGCAGGAACACCCGCCGATAGCCCCACGACGAGCCCAGCCGGGCCCCGGTGATCAGCAGTACTGCGAACGCCACGACGTACCCGGAGACCACTAGCGCGACCTGGCCCTCCGAGGCCTGCAAGGTGGCGCCGATCGACGGAGCCGCGATGTTGGCGACGGCGGTGTCGATGTTGGCCATGAACTGGCCGGTCAGCAGTACCGCGAGGATCGCCGTACGGCCGGTGGTCCGGGGAGACTGGGTGGTTGGGTGCACAGCAGTTCAACGTGTCGCGACACCCCGGTGTGAGGGCGCGGAGTCGGTATCGTCGGCCCATGGCTGAACTGGCGCGACCGGAGTACGCGGGTGACTACGAGGGCACGGTGCACGTCGAGTACACGCCGCACCCGGACGACGGGGTCGCCGACCCGGGCGAGATCGTCTGGACCTGGGTGCCCTTCGAGGAGGACCACCACCGCGGCAAGGACCGGCCGGTGCTGGTCGTCGGCTCGGACGGGCCGTGGCTGCTGGCGCTGATCCTGACCAGCAAGGACCACGACCGCGACGCGGCCGACGAGGCGCGCTGGGGGCGGGTCTGGCTCGACATCGGCGGCGGCCTCTGGGACAAGGAGGAGCGCGAGAGCGAAGTACGACTCGATCGCGTACTGCGTGTCGACCCGGCCCAGGTACGCCGGGAGGGCGCCGCGATCGGCGAGGACCTCTTCCACCAGGTCGCCGAAAACCTCCACACCCTGTACCGCGCCTGAACCCGGGCCGGACAGGACGAAGGGCCGCCCCGAACCGGGACGGCCCGGTCGACGATGGTTCAGCTGGGTGGGCGGGTGGTGGTGGACGGTTTGCCCGTGCTCGGCGTCGGTGGCGTGTCGGTCGAGGCCGGCGGCGTGGGCGGCGTAGTACCCGGCTTCGGACCGCAGCGGATATCGTCGGCCGCGTTGTAGTTCGTGACGAACGACTCGGTCTTGACCCGCTGGCCGTTCTTCGCGAAGTACCGGTAGATCTTGATGTCGAAGCCACCGGTCGGCGCCTGCGCCCGGCAGTTCGGCTCGGTGTTGTAGACCAGCCCGGGGGCGCGGAAGTTCGTCTTCTCCGACTGTCCGGCGGTGATGTCCCAGACCTTGGTGCCCCAGATCTTCACCGTGATGACGCCCGGGCTGTTCGGCGTCGAGGCCGTGAACAGGGTCTGCACGAGGATGCCGTGCCCGGAGTCGTTGAGGAACTTCAGGTCCACCGACGGCCAGGCCACGGTCGCCTCGCGGCCGACCGGGTAGCGGTTGATGTAGACGCTGTGCGCCTTGTGCTCGACATCCTTCAGGCCGGCGAAGAAGGCCGCGTTGAAGGTCGTCGTGGCCGACTGCGAGACGCCGCCGCCGAGGTCCAGGACGAACTTGCCGCCGTTGATGATGTTGCCCTCGGTGAACCCGTTCGCCTTGGTCCGCTCGCCGACGATCTTGTTCAGGCTGAACATCTCGTTCGGCTTGAGCATCGTGCCGTTGATCTTGCGGGCGGCGGTGCCGATGTTCACGTTGCGGTAGGTGGCGTGCGGGAACTTGGTGGTGAACTGCCCCATCACCTCCTTGATCCCCAGCGCCGTGGCCGCCTCGGTGGTGACGGCGGCCTTGGTGTGCGAGAGGCCGACCGCGGCGGTCCGCTGACCCGACGGCTTCGGCAGCAGCGCGAGGATCGCCGGGGCCACCTTGTCGCGGGCGACGACCATGCCGTCGACGGCCGGGATCACCTTCGGCTTGCCGGCCACGATCTGCACCGTGGCGTCCTTCGGCAGTGTCTCGAGCTTCTTGAACCGTTCGACGAACAGCGGCTCCAGCAGCTTTGCGTTCAGGCTCGGCGTGAAGCCGCCGTCCTTCGCAACCAGGGTCAGCGCGGGAGCGATCTCCTCCGGCTGCAGGTCGGCGCTCTTGTCCCCGACGGTCAGCCGGACCGGGCCGGACATCGCGGGCACGGCGTACTCGGTCATCGCCTTGTCGATGGCCTCGCTCCCGGCCTTCGGCTTGGTCACGCTGACCTGCAGGTCCTTCGGGTTGCCGTCCGACGGGAAGCCGGAGACGACCGTCTCGGTGGCCTTCTCGTTGTCCACCTGCAGGCCGTCGGCCGACGGGTGCTGGACGGCCTTGGCCTTCACGAAGGTGATGGTGCCTTCGGTGGCCGGCCGGTTGACCTGGGTGGCCAGCTTCTCGATGGCGGCCTTCAGCTTGGCCTCGTCCTTGGCGACCACCGGCTGGACCGCGTCGCCGCCGGTCATCCCCTGCCAGATCCGGGCCGGGTTGAGGCTGCGCCCGGCACCCGCCTCGGCGATGGTGGCGTCCACGTCGAGGGTGAGGCCGGCCTCAGCGGGCTTCACCTGGTACGTCGACGGGCCCGCCTTGACCTTGATCGGCAGCACCAGGCGATCCTTCAGCCCGGCCTGCAACTTGGCCTTCGCGTCGTCCTCGGACAGTCCGCCGAGGGAGATCCCCAGCACTGTCGTATCCCCTGGCACCTTGTCGCCGGTCAGCGCGAACGCCAGACCATAACCGACCACGAGCACCCCGAGCCCCGCCGCGGCGATGATCCCCGCGAGCTGCTTTCTCCCCACCGGACGAAGTCCTCCTGCTCGAAACCATGTGACAGCAACGGCACAGACTACAGGACAGGGCAGGTTTATCTGCCCTTGAGTGCCCGGTACCCGCCCGCGTAGTAGATCAGGGCCGAGGGGTCATCCGGCTCGCCGGTGCCGAGGCTCAGGACCTCGCCGACGACGATCGTGTGGTCGCCGCCCGGGTACGTCGCCCAGGTCCGGCACTCGAGCCAGGAGAGCGCTCCCTCGATCAGCGGGCAGCCGGTCTTCGGCCCCGGCTGGGTGCCGATCCCGTCGAACTGGCTGTACAGGTCCCGCCCCGACTTGGCGAACCGCTCAGCGATCTCCCGATGGGTGTCGGCCAGTACCGAGATCGCCCAGTCCCCACGCTCCAGTACCGCGTCGTGCATCCGGACCGCGTAGTCGACACACACCAGCACCAGCGGCGGATCCAGCGAGACGGAGGTGAACGCGTTCGCGGTCATCGCGTGCGCGACCCCGCCCTGCATCGTGCTCATGATTGTGATGCCCGACGCGAACCGGCCCATCGCAGCACGGAACGCCCCGGCGTCGACACTGCCACTGGGATCCGGGTTCACCCCAGCAGCCTAAGACCCCCGGAAGGTTGACGCCTCAACTGAGCGTGTGGAACCGCTCACGCCAGTAGGTCGCGGCTCCTCACCATGCCGCTCTTAGCTTAGCGCGGCGGCCTCACCCCACGATCACGGGCTAACCGCTCAAAGCCGGCCCCTAAGGGCCGTTATCGCCCAACGGGCCAGCGGGGGATGCCTCGAAAGGCGGGAAGAGCTCGGATCTCCACGGGACAACGCTGAAGCGGGTGACCTGAAGATGCTGTTCGCCGTGCTCGGCAGACATAGCCTGCACCTCCATGACAAGCCCGGTCTCATCATCCTCAATGACTGAAATGCTCTTGTATCGAGGATGGCGAAACTCATACCGCTGGGTCGGGCGCCCGAGAAACTCACAGGAAATACCCGCTGCAGCCGCCGGCATCGTAACGCCCAGCCAGCCACACACAGAAGATAAATCTCGAATCGCGAGGACCTCCGGTACCGGCAGGTCGATCAGGTGGGACGGAGCGTCGGGGCCAATGTTTGCAGGGTCCGTATCCTCCACCCATAGCAGCTCTCCGCTGCCGGAACGCACGGCGATCTGCTCACGTGCGATCCAGCAGTCCAGAGAGCGAGGGGCGAAGCGAAGAGCTCCGGTTGACGCGAGAGTCGCCACCACAACATCCGAGATTCTGAACGAGCCAACCGGCTGTGGTGACTGGTCAGACATCGACCAGGTGCTCATCTTCGCCCTCCGAGTCTGGGGTCTCAGCTTCAACACAAGACAACTGAGTCCGAGTAGGCGCTGGCAGAATTCTGCACGCCGTCAGGCCAAGCGAGCCGATCCCCCACGTACGGTACGTTCCGCGGCCGGCGTGGGCGCACGTGTCGGAGTCACCCCAGTACATCGTGGTTGCAACAGTCTCCCGACTGCAACTCCTAGTGGACCGGTTTGTCCACTTCCCGTAGTAGTCGAGGTACTGGAGGTATGCACAGACCTTCTGAACTCCGAATCACCCGCACAAACCTGCTTCGCACTCCATCCCAACCCCGGCGGATATGAGTGAGCGTTCGGCTTGTTTGCGGTCCCTTTGCAGCCCCAAGGGGCTGTGACCTTCCCCGAACCTGGGCCGATCTTCCACGAACCATCTGGCCGACGATGATAGTCATGCCGCCCAGCGTTCATGGCGACTGCTATCCGTCTCGCTTTCTCGCGCGCAACAGGTCGATTGTCGGCCAACGGTCGCCCCAAAAGATTAGTCACCAATCACTCGGGGCCGACCTCTGACGGGGATCGGAACTGACGGCCGAACCAATTTCCACAACTATCTCTCTTGATGGACTCACAGACCGGCGAAGAGGTCGTTCTCCACGCCGTCAGGCCCCGGGGCCGCCGTGCCCTTGACGAGCCGGTAGGCCTCGCTGCCCCAGATCTCGAGACCGTTGTTGTTCGAGAGAGCGAAGAACGGGCCGTCGAGGGTGATCTGGGTGGCGTGGGCCTTCATCGCGTTCATTTTGCGATCGAGGTATTCCTCGGCGTTGATCACGCAGTCGACGTAGCGGTCCGGTGTGACGTACGGGCCGAGTGGGCCCTCGGGGTCCAGCCCCT
Source organism: Kribbella catacumbae DSM 19601 (assembly GCF_000372465.1). Taxonomy (GTDB): domain Bacteria; phylum Actinomycetota; class Actinomycetes; order Propionibacteriales; family Kribbellaceae; genus Kribbella; species Kribbella catacumbae. The sequence continues at coordinate 146,664 of NZ_AQUZ01000003.1, read as the reverse complement.
CGAACGTCGTGGTGTCGCCCGACTCGCGAAGCCTGCGCAGGCTCTCCCGCATGGCCGACTCGGCCATCGCCAGCCAGTAGACCTTCGAGATGTCCCAGGCCTCCCCCAGGTCCTCCCGGTACGACGGTGCCGCGGCCAGGGCTGCGGCGTACGTCGCGACGCGGTGTGCCTTGACGTGGTCCGGGTGGCCGTAGTTGCCGTACTGGTCGTAGGTGACCATGACCTGCGGGCGAACCTCGCGGATCACCGGCACCAGGTCGTTCGCCGCGGCCAGCAGGTCGGCCTGCCAGAAGCTGTCCGACCGGGTCTCCGGCGGGACAGCGGCATTGCCCTGCTCGTCGTAGATCATCCCGGTGTCGCGGTACTTGCCCGGGCCGCCGAGGAAGCGGTGGTCGGTGACACCCAGCTCGTCCATCGCGGCCGCCAGCTCGCCGATCCGGTGCTTGCCGAGCTCGTCGCTCTGGTCGGAGGCCAGGTGCTCCAGCTCCGGGACCAGCACCTCGCCCTCCTCGCCGAGGGTGCAGGTGATCAGAGTGACCTGCGCTCCCTCGGCGACATACCTCGCCATCGTCACGCCGTTGTTGATCGTCTCGTCGTCCGGATGGGCATGGACCAGCAGCAGCCTGCGGTCGGGAAGCTCACTCATATCGCCAGCCTACGTGGGCCTCCGGACAGTTTCCCGGCCCTGGATCAGCCGCTGGGTCCTAGCCGAACCGGCGGACCAGCAGACAGCCGGCCTGGAACCGTGACCTGGCACCGAGCCCGGCGATCAGCGCACTGATCTCGGCCCGGACCGTGCGCAGCGAGAGCCCCAGCTGGCGGGCGATCGCGGCATCCTTGGCTCCGGTCGCCATCAGCCGGCCGATGGTGACCTGGCGGCTGGTGAGCTCCTTCGCGACAGCCGGCGTCCGGCGCCGCGACCGCAGCTCGTAGACCTCACAGACGACCTCCGGCGCGAAGTCCTCGCGTCGCACCACAGGAACAGCCTGGTAAACCGACATCAACATCTCCTCCCCAGTCGACGTGCAGGTCCAATCCTCGACCGGCCCCGACCGGGTCACCAGGTACAACCCATACAGTTCACCCATACAAAAGTCGGCGATCGCTGGAGGTCACAGGAGTGGACTCGCAGTTCGCGGCCCTGCTCCGGCGGCACCGGACCGCCGCCGGCCTGACCCAGGACGAGCTGTCGGCCGGCTCCGGGATCAGCGTGCAGGCGATCAGCACCCTCGAGCGCGGCACCCGGCGCTACCCGCAGCTCAGCACGGTCGAGGCCCTGGCCGACGCCCTCCACCTGGACGCGGACCAGAAGGCCGCTCTGGCCTCCGCAGCCTCCCGCCGCGGCCGCAGCGACAAGACCAGACCCAAGCCAGCCCTGGCGGCCTCGCCCAGGCAGCTGCCGTTCGCGAGTGGCGACTTCACCGGACGGGTCCGGGAGATGGAGCTGCTGACCAAGCACTTGGCCTCTGTGAAGGGCGCCAGCGTTACAGCCATCACCGGCATGGGTGGCATTGGCAAAACCACTCTGGCCATCCACGCCGCTCACCAGGTCGCAGAGCACTTCCCGGACGGCCAGCTGTACCTCGACCTGCGCGGCTTCGGCATCGGCCCGCCACTAGAACCCCTGGACGCCCTGACCTACCTACTGGAGGACCTGGGCGAGACCCCACCCGCAGACCTGGCGACAGCAACCGGCCGCTTCCGTACTGCGCTCGCAGGCCGCCGCCTGGTGCTACTGCTCGACAACGCCTCCGACCATGAGCAGGTCCGGCCGCTGCTGCCGGGTTCCGGCGGCAGTGCGGCCATCGTGACGAGTCGCCGCAGCATGGCCGGGCTGAGTGGCCGCCAGTTCCAGTTGGGTGAGCCGCCGCTGGAGGAGTCCATCGAGATGCTCCGTCGCATCTCAGAGCGCCCAGACGCGCCAGAGAGCGACTGCGCGGAGGTGGTGCGGCAGTGCGGTGGCCTGCCGCTGGCAATACGGATGGCAGGTGCGCGGCTGGCGTCCCGCCCGACCTGGCCGGTCGCCCACCTCGCCGAGCGGCTGGCGGACGGCCGTCGCCGGCTGGACGAGCTGCAGCTGGACGACTCCGGCGTACGGGCGACGCTGGTGCTGTCGATCGAGCAACTGGCCGGCAGCGACGACCCGATCGACGTACAGGCCGTCACTATGTTCGCGCTGCTTGGGTTGTCGGACTCAGTAGATCTCACCTCGGCACTGGCGGCTGCCCTGTCGGACAGTCCTGAGCCGGAGGCTGTCGTAGTACTCGAGCGGCTGGTGGACGTGCACCTGCTCGCGACGCCCAGCCCTGGGCTGTACCGGCTGCACGACCTCGTACGAGTGGCTGCGCGTGAGCTGGCCGAGCAGATGCTGACCGAGCCGGCCAAGGCGGCTGCCAACAGCAGGTGGATCAGGCGGGTCTCCGCCGTTGTCTGGAAGGCCAGCGAGTACGCCGGACACGGGGTGACTCGTGACGGGTGGCTCGACAAGGAGTGGCTCACCGGCGCGCAGGACCTGTCCAGCCAGGACGACGTACTCACCTGGCTGGACAAGGAGCGGGCCAACCTGGTCGGCGTCGTGCAGCAGGCTGCCGTGGACCAGCCCAGCCTCGCAGTACAGCTCACTGTCGGCCTCAACGCGTACTACGCCCTCCGCCGGGCCTGGCTCGAGTGGCTACAAGCCAACGAGGCCGTACTGCGCCTGGTGAGCGGCGGACCCGACCGCATCGCGGAAGGCCTAGTGCTGCACGACCTCGGCGCCGCTCATGCCGAGCTGGGCCAGCACGAGCAAGCCGTGGCTCCTCTGCGCCGGGCAGTCGACTCCGCAGAGGCCTCAGGCGACGGCAACCTCCAAGCACTCTGCCTGAGCAGCCTCAGCCATGTCCTGGAACGCACCGGCCGGACCACCGACGGCATCCCGTACGCCGAACGCGCCCGCGAGATCGGCCTGCGACTGGGGATCCCGCCGCGAGCGGCCTGGGCCTGCCTGGCGCTCGGCATGCTCTACCTGAAGACCGGGATGGCCGACTCGGCCCGCCGGCTGTTCGACGAGGCGATGGACATCCTGGTCGAGCCGGGCCAGGAGAAGTACCGCGGCATGATCGCCCAGAACGTAGGCGTCGCCTACCGCGAGGCCGGCCAGTACGACGTCGCCTGCGAAGCCCTGCACCAGAGTCTGACTCTCTATCGCATCGCGCGCACGGCGATCCCGCAGGCCGAAGTACTCAACGAGCTCGGCCGCCTCCGGATGGCGCAAGGCCGGTACGACGAAGCCATCGCCGCCCAGAGCGAGGGCCTGGCCATCGCGGGGCAGTACGGCGACTGGCTGTGCGAGGCGGACATCCGCAAGAGCCTCGGCGAGGTCCACCGGGCCCAGGGCCGTCTCCCGGAGGCCCGGCGCGAGTGGCGGATCGCCCTGTCCATCCATGAGCAGCACGACGCCCACGGCGCCGCCGCCCTGGAGCAACTCCTCCGCTCCACCTGATCCCAGGACTTGGACAAGGAAGAAGGGCGGCTCCCCGAAGGGAACCGCCCCTCTCATCACCTACCTGGCGATGGGTCCTGCACCTCGATCAGTTGGCCTTCTTCAGACCGATCTGGGTGAGGTCGATCAGACCACCCGTGTTGGGGTCTGCCACGCCGTTGTCGATGTTGGAGCCGACGACGTACACGTTGAGGTCCTGAACGGTCGGCACCAGCGGCGCCGTCTTCATGATCTCGGCGTACAGGTCGGACAGGCCGCTGGTGAGCTTGGCCTTGTCGGTCTCCTTGGCCAGTTCGGCCATCTTGTCCCAGCCCACGTTGCTACGGCCGTAGTTGTTCTGCGCGGCCTTGTTCGGCGCCGTGGTGTCCGGTCCGAGAACCGGCGGAACGACGGTCGCAAGGCTCGCCCAGTCGTAGCACCAGCCGGCGGTGATCAGATCGGTCGCCGACTTGTCTTCCTGCTGAGTCGAGTAGTAGTTGTCACCCGGGATCTTGCGGATGTCGACGTTGACGCCGATAGCCTTCCAGGATGCCTGCGCGGCCTCGGCAGCCTTGACGGCCAGACCCGAGTCAGCGGTGCCCAGGGTCAGCTTCTCGCCCTTGTAACCGGCCTCGGTCAGCAGCGCCTTGGCCTTCTCCTTGTCGCCCTCCGGCGGAGCCTTGAAGTGCTCCTCCGCCTTGTAGCCGTCCATGTCGTCCGGAATGATCGAGTCGACCACCGCGGCCAGCCGCTCGCCACCACGACCGTCGCGGTAGGTGGTCCGGTCGAGACCGTAGTACAGCGCCTCGCGCATCTTCTGGTTCTTCAGCAGCGGCTTCTGCTGGTTGAACGCGACGTAGCGACGGCAGATGTCCTCGGACTCGACGACCCGGTCCTTGACCGTCGCACCGTTCGTCTTGGCGATGTTCTCCGGCTGGACACCGGCGAAGCTCACCGAGCTCTTGTCAGCCGCACCATCGGCGAACAGCCGCTGGTCGACGGTCGCCTCGGCGTCACCGAACTTGAAGATGAACTTGTCCGGAAGCGCGTTACGCAGCGGGTCCGTCTTCTGGTCCCAGTTCTCGTTGCGGACCAGCACCAGCGTCTTCTTGCGGACGTAGGACTCGATCTTGTACGGACCGGTCGAGACCGGCTTGTTGTCGTACGCGGTCTTGGTGTCCTTGGCCTTCGGGACCGGCGACCAGACCTTCATGCTCGCGGTGCCCTCGAAGGTCGGCACCGCACGGTTCAGCTTGAAGACGACCGTCTTCTCGTCCGGGACCTCGATCCCGGTACAGCCCTTGCCGCCGTTGTTGCCGGCGATGTAGGGGCCCTTGTAGCCGGGGCAGTCGAGGTACTCGTGCGCGTACGGCGCACCCTCCTGCATGTCGGCCGAGAAGGACCGCTCGGCGCCGTACTTGATGTCGGCGGCAACGATCGGCGAACCGTCCTCGTACTTCAGTCCGTCCTTCAGCTTGAAGGTCCAGGTCTTGAAGTCGGGGGTCGACTCGTAGCTGGCAGCCAGGTCGTTCTCCAGGACGATCTTCTTCGCCTTGGCGTCGTACCGGTAGTCCGTCAGCGTCCGGGTGATCAGCTTGCCGATCATGCTGGAGTCGGTGACGAAGTTACGCTGCGGGTCGAGGTGCTCGACGTCGTTGACGTGGTAAACGGTGACGGTGCCCCCCTTGGCCCCGGCCGTGCCTGTAGTAGTCGGGCTGCCGGCGTCATCGCTGCCGCCGCCGCAGGCGGTCGCCACCAGGGTCAGGGTGACCCCAGCAGCAATTACCTGTCCTACTCGTTTGGCGTACTTCATAGCCAGTAGTTCCTTCCTTGTCATGACGTTCCACGCCGGGTCGCGGCGGCCGGATAGGTCATCTGGCGTCAATTCGCGGTCATCAACTCACGGATCCACAGGTGGCGCAACGAGCATTCGGCTCGGTGACCAGATCGTGATTGGTTCATTGCCATCGATAGATCTTTCAGCTACTCTCCGTAGTTTTCAGATCACATCGCGCTCCTCCGGGAAGTGACAAGCCGCCTGGTGACCCGGTGCACCGATCTGCACCAATGGCGGTTCCTGCTCGGCGCAGATGTCCTGCGCCTTCCAGCATCGGGTCCGGAATCGGCAACCCGACGGCGGATTCAGCGGGCTCGGCACGTCCCCGGTGAGCCGGATTCGCTCACGGTGCGCCAGCGCGTCCGGGTCCGCTTCGGGGACCGCCGACAACAGCGCGTGGGTGTAGGGGTGCCGGGCATGGTTGTACAACTCGTCACGATCCGCCACCTCGACCACCTTGCCGAGGTACATCACGGCGACCCGGTCGGAGATGTGCCGGATCACCGACAGGTCGTGGGCGATGAACAGGTAGGCGAGATTGAACTCGTCCTGCAGGTCCTCCAGCAGGTTCACGATCTGCGCCTGGATGGAGACGTCGAGGGCCGACACCGGCTCGTCGCAGACGATCAGCTTCGGCCGCAGCGCCAGCGCCCGGGCGACCCCGATCCGCTGCCGCTGACCACCGGAGAACTCGTGCGGGTACCGGTTGTAGTGCTCGGGGTTCAGCCCGACGCGTTCCATCAGCGCCTGGACGGCCTTCTTCGTGCCGCCCTCGCTGTCCACCTTCTGGATCTGGAACGGCGCCGCGATGATCGTGCCGATCGTCTGCCGCGGGTTCAGCGACGAGAACGGGTCCTGGAAGATCATCTGGATCTCGCGCCGGAACGGCCGCATCTTCGCGCGGCTCAGATGGGTGAGGTCCTCGCCCTCGAAGGTGATCGAGCCACCCGTCGGCTCGTCCAGCCTGGTCACCAGCCGGCCGGTGGTCGTCTTGCCACAACCGGACTCACCGACCACGCCGAGCGTCTCGCCGGTATGGATGGACAGGTCGATACCGTCGACCGCCTTCACCGCGCCGACCTGCCGCTGGAAAACGATGCCCCGGGTGACCGGGAAGTAGCGCTGCAGTCCCTTGACCTCCAGCAGCGCCTCGCCCTGCCCGGCCCGGATGACCTGCTCAGCCGCCGTCGACGTGCTCACGATCGCTCCTCGTCCTTCGATGCCGGCATCACAGGTTCGGCTTGATCTGCTCGGTGAACAGCTTCTTGCGCTGCCCGGTCTCGATGTGGCACCGGACCCGGTGGTCCTCCGTGCCGATCTGCAGCAGGTCGGGGACCTCACCGGTGCAGGAGTGGCCCTCGACGTGCTGCTGGTAGTCGCAGCGCGGCTGGAACGGGCATCCCTTGGGCAGGTTGATCAGCGACGGCGGAGTACCCCGGATCGACTTGAGCCGGTGGTCGCCGCCACGGTTCACCCGCGGGATCGAACCGAGCAGACCCCAGGTGTAGGGCATCTCCGGCCGGTAGAAGATCTCCCGGACCGGGCCGGCCTCCACCACCCGGCCGCCGTACATGACCACCACGTCCTGCGCCATCTGGGCGACCACGCCCAGGTCGTGGGTGATGATGACGATCGCGGAGTTGAACTCCTTCTGCAGATCCATCATCAGGTCGAGGATCTGCGCCTGCACGGTGACGTCCAGGGCGGTGGTCGGCTCATCCGCGATCAGCAACTGCGGGTCGCACATCAGCGCCATCGCGATCATCGCGCGCTGCCGCATACCACCGGAGAACTGGTGCGGGTAGTCGAAGAACCGCTTGTCCGGCGACGGGATGCCGACCCGGTCGAGCAGGTCGATCGCGCGCTTCCTGGCCACCGACTTCGGTACTTCGTTGTGCACCCGGTACGCCTCGACGAGCTGGTCGCCGACCCGGTAGAAGGGGTGCATCGCCGACAGCGGGTCCTGGAAGATCATCGCCACCTGCTGGCCGCGCAGCCGGCGGATCTCCGGCACGGACATCCCCACCAGCTCGGCGCCGTCCAGCCAGATCTCACCGCCCACCTTGGCCCGGCTGCCCTTGTGCAGACCCATGATGGCCAGGCTCGAGACGCTCTTGCCAGAGCCGGACTCGCCGACGATGCCCAGCGTCTTGCCGCGTTCCAGGGTGAAGCTCAGCCCGTTGACGGCCTTGACCAGGCCGTCGTCGGTCGGGAAGTGCACCTGCAGGTTCTTGAGCTCCAGGAACGGCTTGCCGGTCCCGGCGCTGGTACTCGCTGTGGTTGTCACAGACTCGGTCACTTGTCTCCTCGTCGGGTCAGGACAACCGCACGCGCGGGTCGATGACGGCGTACAGGACGTCGACGACGACGTTCGCGAGGACGATGAAGATCGCCGCGAACAAGACGACGCCCATGATCGCGGGCAGGTCGTTGCCGAGCACCGAATCGATCGCGAACTTGCCCAGGCCGGTGATGCTGAAGATCTGTTCGGTGATCACCGCGCCGCCGAGCAGGCCACCAAGATCCAGGCCGAAGATCGTGACGATCGGCGTCAGCGCGGACCGCAGCCCGTGCTTGAAGATCACGGTGCCCTCACCCAGGCCCTTGGCCCGGGCGGTGCGGATGTAGTCCTCGTTCATCGTGTCGATCATGTTGGCGCGGGTGAGCCTGGTGTAGAGCGCCGCGAAGACCAGCGCCAGCGTGATCCACGGCAGGATGTAGAACTGCAGCCATTTCACTGGGCCGACCTCGAACAGGGCGGCGTTGGCCGTGTCGGGGAACGGTATCCATTTGAGTTTGACGATGAACAGGAACAACAGCAGATAACCGAACACGATGGTCGGGAACGAGACGCCGAACAGCGCCAGGCCGACGCTCAGCTTGTCCAGCGCCTTGCCTTTGCGCAAGGCCGCGAGCAGACCGAGCATCACCCCGAAGAACAGCCAGATCGTGGCGGCGCCGATGGCGAGCCAGAAGGTCGCCGGGAAGGCGTCTGAGATCGAGTCCCAGACCGGGATGCCGTTCTGGTACGACTCACCGAAGCACGGCCACGCGCAGTTGCGCTCGCTGCCCTCGGAACCGATGTCCCGGCCGGTCGGGCTGACCAGGCCCTTCATGTACGTGCCGTACTGGACGATCAGTGGGTCGTCGAACCCGAAGGTGGCGTTGACCGTCGCGATCGTCTCGGTGTTGCAGTTCTTGCCGCAGATCAGCAGGGCGGGGTTCGCCGGCGTGATCCAGAACAGGAAGAACGTGATGGCGCTGATCACCCAGAGGATGACAACCGTCTGCAGCAGCCGGCGGATCAGATAGCGGCCCATGGGTCAACTCCTCCCGGCGCGCGGGTCGAGGGCGTCGCGCACCGAGTCACCGAGCAGGTTGAACGCCAGCACGGTGATGAACAGCGCGATGCCCGGGAAGAACAGGTAGAGCGGGTTGCTCTCGATCCAGTCCGACGCGTCGGCGATCATCCGGCCCCAGGAGGAGGTCGGCTCCTTGATGCCGACACCGAGGAAGGACAACGCGGCCTCCGCGGTGATGTTGCCCGGGATCAGCAGGGTGGTGTAGACGAGCAGCGTCGGGATCAGGTTCGGCAGGATCTGCTTGAAGATCACGTACATCGGACCGGCGCCGAGCGATCTGGCCGCCTCGACGAACTCCCGCTCGCGCAGCGACAGCGTCTGGCCGCGCACGATCCGGGCCAGGTAGGCCCAGCCGAAGAAGCCGAGGACGAACATCAGCACGCCTAATCGGAGTCTGTTGTCGTCGGGTATGCCCAGCAGGTCCTGACCGCGGTCCGCGACCACCGGCGTCAGCGCCATGATGAAGAGCAGCGACGGGAAGCTCAGCATGATGTCCATCAGCCGGCTGAGCAGCGTGTCGACCCAGCCACCGAAGTAGCCGGACACCATCCCGATCACGGTGCCGAGCACGATCGCGATCAGGGTGCCGCCGAGTGCGACCAGCAGCGAGACCCGGGTGCCGTACACCAGCCGGGAGAAGACGTCGCGGCCGTTCTGCGGCTCGACGCCGAGCCAGTGCTCGGTGCTGGTTCCGCTACCCCACAGGCCGCCGATCGGGATGCCGCCATCGCGCGTGTTCAGCAGCGGGTTGCCGTCCGAGTCGAGCTTGTTGAACTGATCCGGCGGGAAGCCGTTGATCTTCACGATCAACGGCGCGAAGATCGCCACCGCGATGATCAGCAGGATGATGACCGCGCTGATCACGGCGATCTTGTCCTTCTTCAGCCGGGCCCAGGCGATCTGGCCGAGGGAACGACCCTCGATCTGCTTGGCCTCCGCGGTCTCGGCCAAACCGTCTGCCGGCAGACCGCCATCGGGAGGCAGGTCCTCCGAAACCCCCAGCGTCATTGCTGTAGCCCTTCCCCTTGAATCGCACCGCGGTCACCCCGACGGTCGAGTTGCCGGGAACCCTACGGATCTCGCAGTGTGGACGCCACTGGGCTGGCGCCGATGTCACGGAATCGTGACGGATTTAGTGCCACGCGCAGTAACGTTTTTAGTGCCACTCGCACTTATGTGCCGTTATCGATTACTTGGCGTAGTACAGACAGGAACGGACGGTCAGCTGGCAACCAATCCAGTTCGGCCAATTCGGCTGCTTCGACCCACCGGATCGCGCTGTGTTCATGCAGGACCGGTTCACCACTCAGCAGCGCCGCGGCGTACACCCGGAGCAGGTAGCGCTCGCCGATCGGCTGGGCCGGACCCAGCGAGGCGCCGGGCTTGATCTCGAGGGCCAGTTCCTCGCGCAGTTCGCGGACCGCGGCCTGCTCGTCGGTCTCCCCCGCCTCGACCTTGCCGCCGGGAAACTCCCAGCCGCCGTCCGGCCCGGGACGAAGAGCGGCCAGCACCCGGCCCGCCCGGATCACGGCCACGCCGACGACGATCTGCGGCTCACTCATGGGCATGCACTGTGTCAGATGTTTGCGGCCATGATGGTCCCGTGCCGCTACAGAACAGAGTGCTGCCGACCCAGGAGATCGTGGCCGAGTCAGGTCGTGGCCTGTTGATGGGCAATCGCGGAACCTTGCACCGCCCCGACCGCACCCTGGGCGCCACCCGCTGGCGGTCGAAGGCCTGGATCTGCTGCGTACTGGAGTGGAAAGGCGTCCAGCGCGACCCGATGCCACCCAGCCGCTGGACCGCACTGTTCTTCTTCGACGAGGCCGTCGCCCTGGCCGCCGGACACCGCCCCTGCGCGTACTGCCGCCGCCGCGACTACCTCCTGTACGCCGGTGCGTGGGCCGCCGCGCGTGGTCTGCCGGAGCGTCCCCGAGCCGCCGCGATGGACGCCCAACTCCATCTCGAACGCGTCGAGCCACGATCCCGGCAGCAACGCACCACCATCGCCGAGCTGGACGAATTGCCTGACGGGGCGATGATCCGATTCGACGGCCGGCCGGCCCTGGTACTCGGCGGCAAGGTGCTCAGCTGGTCGTGGGAGGGATATGACACACCCGCGCGTCCCGCCGGGTTGCGTGACGTCGCAGTGACTGGGGTGGTGGGGCGGGAAAAGTATCAAGTACTGACGCCGCCCGCGAATCTCCTTGTCCTGAAGGCCGGATTCGCCCCTTTACTCCACCCGACGGCCATCGGCAACTGAGGTAAACCTAACTAGAAACACGCCGTACCGAGGGGTCTTCCGTTGTGCGCCTCGCGGGGGCAAAGTGTGCCCATACTTACAGCGACAAAACCATCACTGGAGTCGGTATGGGTGACGGCAACAGCACCGTGGCAGCGGTGCAACGCGCTCTCGAAGCGCTGCATGCCAGCGTCGGCAAACTCAGCCAGGAGTACGGTGACACCCTCGGCGTTCGCCGATTGGTGTCGGACGTGGCCAGGCTGAGCGACGACCTGGCCGAGCTCGGCCCTCCCGACCCTCATCACAAACCCGGACCCGTTCCGGAGGAACTCGAGGAGATCCCCGACGTGGAATACGACGCGTCCATGTGGACCGACGCGGAGCACGAAGGCTTCGGCGCTCCTGACCGGCACGCTCCCTGATGGCGACGGGAACGAGCGCGCCGGGCCGCGCACAGATTGAGGAGAAGACCCTTCGTAGCGACCGCTGGTGGCTGGCGCCACTGCGGATCGGGGTGATCCTGGGCTTCTTCGTCGTCTACGCGACGATCCGGATCTTCATGAACAAGTGGTACTGGGTCGACGACTTCCACTACCTCACCCCGCTGTACTCGCCGTGCATCACCGAGTCCTGCGTTCCGAACTCGAGCCACCTGGGCACCTGGTTCGGCGAGTTCCCGCGGGTGATCCCGTTCAGCATCATCACCTTCGCGGTGCTGGCCGGCTTCCGGGGTACTTGTTACTACTACCGCAAGGCCGGGTACCGCTCGCTGTTCTTCGCGCCGGCGGCCTGCGCGGTACCGGAGCCGCACAAGAAGTACACGGGTGAGCGGAAGTTCCCCCTGGTCGCTCTGAACCTGCACCGCTACTTCTTCTACGGCGCGCTGGTCTTCGGTGTCCTCAACGTGTACGACGGCGTGCTCGCCTTCCACGGCAAGGACGGCGGTTTCGGCATCGGCCTGGGCACCGTGATCATCTGGATCAACCTGGTCTTCCTGTGGCTCTACACGCTGTCGTGCCACGCCTGCCGGCACATCGTCGGCGGAAGGCTGAAGAACTTCTCCAAGCACCCGCTGCGCTACCGGTACTGGACCTTCGTGTCGAAGCTGAACCCCAAGCACGGCACCTTCGCGATGATCTCGCTGTTCACCGTGATCCTGACCGACGCGTACATCATGTCGCTGTCCGCCGGGTGGTTCTCCGATCTGCGCTTCTTCAACTGAGATACGGACGTCTGACTTCTTATGACTGAGCTGGAACGACACCAATACGACGTCGTCGTGATCGGGGCCGGCGGAGCCGGCTTACGGGCGGCGATCGAGGCCCGCGAGCAGGGCAAGCGCACCGCGATCGTGTGCAAGTCGCTGTTCGGCAAGGCGCACACCGTGATGGCCGAGGGCGGCTGCGCGGCGGCGATGGGCAACGCGAACTCCAACGACAACTGGCAGGTCCACTACCGCGACACGATGCGCGGCGGGAAGTTCCTGAACAACTGGCGGATGGCCGAACTGCACGCGCAGGAAGCCCCCGACCGGGTCTGGGAACTGGAGTCCTACGGCGCGCTGTTCGACCGCACGGCGGACGGCAAGATCAGCCAGCGCAACTTCGGCGGCCACTCCTACCCGCGGCTCGCGCACGTCGGCGACCGGACCGGCCTCGAACTGATCCGCACCCTGCAGCAGAAGATCGTCTCGCTGCAGCAGGAGGACTTCGCGGCCACCGGCGACTACGAGGCCAACCTCAAGGTGTACGCCGAGTGCACCGTGACCGAGCTGCTCAAGGACGGCGACGCGATCTCCGGTGCCTTCGGGTACTGGCGCGAGTCCGGCCGGTTCATCCTGTTCGACGCGCCCGCGGTCATCCTGGCCACCGGCGGCGTCGGCAAGTCGTTCAAGGTCACCTCGAACTCGTGGGAGTACACCGGTGACGGTCACGCCCTCGCGATGCGGGCCGGCGCGACGCTGATCAACATGGAGTTCATCCAGTTCCACCCGACCGGCATGGTCTGGCCGCCGTCGGTGAAGGGCATCCTGGTCACCGAGTCGGTCCGCGGTGACGGCGGGGTCCTGAAGAACTCCGAGGGCAAGCGGTTCATGTTCGAGTACGTGCCGGACGTGTTCCGGGCGCAGTACGCGGAGACCGAGGAAGAGGCCGACCGCTGGTACAAGGATGCCGACAACAACCGGCGTCCCCCGGAACTGCTGCCGCGCGACGAGGTCGCCCGGGCGATCAACTCCGAGGTCAAGGCCGGCCGCGGTACGCCGCACGGCGGGGTCTTCCTGGATGTCTCGTCGCGACTCCCGGCCGAGGAGATCAAGCGCCGGCTGCCGTCGATGCACCACCAGTTCAAGGAGCTCGCGGACGTCGACATCACCGCCGAGCCGATGGAGGTCGGCCCGACCTGCCATTACGTGATGGGTGGCGTCGAGGTCGATCCCGACACCGCGTCGTCCGTAGTACCGGGTCTGTTCGCGGCCGGTGAGGTCGCCGGCGGAATGCACGGGTCGAACCGGCTGGGCGGCAACTCGCTGTCCGACCTGCTCGTCTTCGGGCGCCGGGCCGGCAGCGGCGCGGCCATGTACGTCGACTCGCTCGGCGCGGACCGGCCGAAGATCGCCGAGGACGACATCGACACGGCGGCGGCCGAGGCGCTGGCGCCGTTCGAGCTCGAGGGCGGGGAGAACCCGTACACGATCCACCAGGAACTGCAGCAGTCGATGAACGACCTGGTCGGCATCATCCGCAAGGCCGAGGAGATGGAGCAGGCGCTGGCGCGGCTGGCCGAGTTCCGTGGCCGGATCGCGAAGATGACGGTCGAGGGGCACCGGCAGTTCAACCCGGGCTGGCACCTCGCGCTCGACCTGCGCAACATGCTGACGGTGTCGGAGTGTGTCGCGAAGGCGGCGCTGGAGCGCGAGGAGTCGCGCGGCGGTCACACCCGCGACGACTTCCCGGGCATGAACGCCGAGTGGCGCAAGCTGCTGCTGGTCTGCGGCCTGAACTCCGACGGCAGCGTGAACGTGTCCCGCAAGGACCAGCTCCCGATGCGCGAGGACCTGCTGGAACTGTTCGAGCTGGACGAGCTGAAGAAGTACCTGACCGAGGAGGAACTGCCGGCATGACTTATAAAGGCAAGTTCCGGGTCTGGCGTGGTGACGCCGAGGGCGGCGACCTGCAGGACTTCGAGGTCGAGGTCAACGAGGGTGAGGTCGTGCTCGACGTCATCCACCGGCTGCAGGCGACCCAGACACCGGATCTGGCGGTCCGCTGGAACTGCAAGGCCGGCAAGTGCGGCTCCTGCAGTGCCGAGATCAACGGCATGCCGAAGCTGATGTGCATGTGCCGGATGAACACGTTCGAAGAGGACGAGGTCGTCACGGTCACGCCGATGCGCACCTTCCCGGTGATCCGCGACCTGGTCACGGACGTGTCGTTCAACTACCAGAAGGCCCGCGAGATCCCCTCGTTCACGCCGCCGGACGACCTGAAGCCGGGCGAGTACCGGATGCAGCAGGTCGATGTGGAGCGCTCGCAGGAGTTCCGCAAGTGCATCGAGTGCTTCCTGTGCCAGGACACCTGCCACGTGATCCGCGACCACGAGGAGAACAAGGAGTCCTTCTCGGGCCCGCGGTTCCTGATGCGGATCGCCGAGCTGGACATGCACCCGCTCGACGCCGCCGACCGGCAGCACCAGGCGCAGGACCAGCACGGCCTCGGCTTCTGCAACATCACCAAGTGCTGCACCGAGGTCTGCCCCGAGCACATCAAGATCACCGACAACGCCCTCATCCCGATGAAGGAACGAGTCGCCGACCGCAAGTACGACCCGATCGTCTGGCTGGGCAACAAGATCCGCCGCCGCCCCGCCTGACCACCACCCCCGAAGGCCGCCCCAGCACCAGCTGCGGGCGGCCTTCGCGCGTGGGGCCCCGGACCGCCACCACTCACAAACCTCGCCTGGCAACTCCTGGCCATCCCGCGCCAGGCGTGCGTGGGTGGGCTTTGGGCTGCGTAGAGGAGGTTTGTGAGTGGTGGCGGTCCGGGGGGTGCTGGTGGAGGGAGGTGGGTCACCCGTGTGGGTGAGGTGGGTGGAGCCGGTGAGCGCCTAGGGTTCCGGGCATGGATGTGGTCGTGGTCGGTCTGGTCAACATCGGTGTGTTCATGGTGGTGTTCGTGCCGGTGGCGCAGCGGTTGCTGGGGGTGCGGTTCGGGCTCGGGCGGTTGGCAGTGGGGGCCGGGCTGACGCTGGCGGTGTTCGGGCCGTTGATGAATGCGCTGGCCGGGCCGCCGCCGTGGACTGGGTCCAACGGGGCCGCGATCGCGTTTCTCGGGTTGACCGCGCTCTGCTCGATGCTTGCCGGGCTCATCTTCCTGGTGCTCGGCGAGGCGCTGGTGCCGACCGGGTCGTTGCCCAGGGCCCGTGATCTGCGACGGGACCTGAGCGGCCGGATCGCGCGCACCCGGCGATACCTGCAGATCCTCCGGATCGCCATCAAGCACGGCCTCGGCCCGTACCTGCGCGGCCGCCGCCGTCCCGCGCACGAGAACGCGGCCGGTCAGGCCGACCTCGCCCGATCGCTGAGGCTCGCGCTGGACGAGGCCGGGGTCACCTTCGTCAAGCTGGGCCAGGTGCTGTCGACCCGCAGCGACGTGATCCCGGCGTCGGTCGCGCTGGAGCTCAGCCGGCTGCAGGATCAGGTCTCCCCCGCGCCCTGGGACCAGATCGAGGTCGTGCTCACCGAGGAGCTCGGCGCGCCGCCGCGACAGGTGTTCGCCGACTTCACCACCGAGCCACTCGCCGCGGCTTCCGTGGCTCAGGTGTACTCCGCCCGGCTGGACGACGTACCGGTCGTGGTGAAGGTGCAGCGCCCGGGCATCGCGAGTGTCGTCGAGCGCGATCTGGATATCGTCCAGCGGCTCGCCCGGCTGCTCGAGCGGAACACCGACTGGGGCCGGTCGATGGGCGTGCGCTCGCTCGCGGCCGGGTTCGCCGACGCGATGCGCGAGGAGCTCGACTTCACCGTCGAGGCCGGCAACATGGCCAGCGTCGCGGCCGGCAAGTCCGTGGCGGACAACCGCGACGTCGTCGTACCGGAGTTGTATCCGCGGTACTCCACCCGCCGCGTGCTCACCATGCAGCACCTCGACGGGATCGGGCTCGGCGGCGCGGCGCCGTCGATCGCGGAGCGCGGTCTGGATGCCGGCCGGCTGGCGAAGGTGCTCTTCGAGTGCCTGCTCGGCCAGGTGGCGATCGACGGCGTGTTCCACGCGGATCCGCACCCTGGCAACTTCCTGCTGCTGACCGACGGCCGGATCGGCATGCTCGACCTCGGCTCGGTCGGGCGACTCGCCCCGTCCACTCGCGAGGCGCTGCAGCGCTTCCTGCTCGCCGTCGACCACGGCGATCCGGTGGCCGCGACCGACGCCCTGCTGGAGATCGTCTACCGGCCGGATGTGATCGACGAGCAGAGCCTGGAGCGGGCGGTCGGCCAGTTCATGGCGCGCCATCTGGGCGCCGGCGCCCAGCTCGGACCGGCGATGTTCAACGACCTGTTCAAGATCATCACCTCGCACGAGCTGGGTGTGCCGCCCGAGGTGGCCGCGGTGTTCCGGGCCCTGGCCACCGTCGAAGGGACGATCGCGCGGATCTTCCCCGGCTTCGACCTCGTCGCCGCGTCACGCCGGTTCGCCGCCGCGCACGTCACCGACCGGCTGGCTCCCGACGCCCTCCGCCGTACTGCGACCGAAGAGCTCGCCACCTTGCTGCCGATGCTCCGGCGACTCCCGCGCCGGATCGACCGGATCGCGGCCGCGGCGGAGAGCGGGCGACTCGGGCTCAACGTCCGGCTGTTCGCCGACGAACGCGACCGCCGGCACATGACCAACCTGCTGCACCAAGCCCTGCTGGCCATCCTCGGCGCGACAGCGGGCCTGATGGCGGTGCTACTACTCGGCACTCCGGGCGGCCCACAGATCACCGCGTCGATCAGCCTCTACCAATTCTTCGCCTACAACCTGCTGGTAATCTGCGCCGTCCTCGTACTGCGGGTCCTCGTCCTCGTGTTCCGGCTACCCGACAGCCGATCGCGAGTGTGAATTGACTTCAAGTTCGATTGAAGTTTGAGGATGGCCCGCATGTCATCGACTGAGACTTCTTCCCCGCCGCGGTTGTTCAGCGGACCGCAACTGCCGCTCGTGCTCGGGGTCATCGCGTTGGTGACGCTGGCCGCGTTCGAGAATCGGGCGGTCGGGACCTCGTTGCCGACGATGGTCCGGGAGTTCGACGCACTGGGCGCCTTCGGGCTCGCCAACGCGGCACCCAACGCGAGTTTCCTGGTGTCGCTGGCGATCGCGGGCCTGTGGACAGACCGTCGCGGTCCGATCCCCGCATTGCGCGCCGGTGCGATCGCGTTCGGGCTTGCCCAACTGCTCGTCGGCACGGCGACCGGGATGCCGATGGTGATTGCCGGGCGACTGCTGAGTGGGCTGGCCGAAGGGCTGCTCGACGTCGCCTTGATGGTTCTCATCGCCAGAGCACTGCCCGCCGTACTGCGCCCGCGGATGTTCTCGTTGTTCGCCGCGATGTGGATCCTCCCGTCGGTCGCCGGCCCGTTGCTGACCGGGCTCGTGACCGAGCAGGCCGGCTGGCGATGGGTCTTCCTCGGCGCGCTCTTCCTCCTCCCGCCGAGCTGGCTCCTCCTCCAGCCCGCGATGCGGAACTCCTCGCGGACGCCCGCACCGGAGCGGAGTACAGAGGACGCGGCGGAGTTGGCTGCCTGGCGGGCGGCCCTGCCCTGGGCGTTCGCGGCATCCGTCGCGCTGTTCTCGATGACGCTGGCCGGCGACCACCTCGAAGCCCATCGCGTGGTCGCCGGGCTGACGATTGTGGTGAGCGTGGTTGTGCTCGGCACGGCCGCAGTACGGGTGATGCCGCAAGGCACCTTCGTCCTGCGACGCGGCTTCCCGGCGCTGGTCGTAGTACGCGGCTTGACCGGCGCTGCCTTCGCGGGCACTGGCGCCTACCTCCCGCTGCTCCTCACCCTGCAACACGATTTCAGCCCGTCGCGGGCCGGCATCACGCTCTCGATCACCGGAGTCAGCTGGGCCTTCGGCTCCTGGCTGCAGGGACGCGAGCACGGCATCCAGCGAGTGACCGTACTGCGAACCGGCCTGACGCTGATGGTCGCGGGACTGGCCGGCACCTCCCTGCTCGCGTGGACCAGCGACATCATCTGGCTCGGCCTGATCGGCTGGACGATCGCCGGCATCGGCATGGGCCTCAGCTCGTCAAGCCTCTCGGTGCTCACCCTCGGGCTGTCCGATGACAGCAACTCCGGCCGCAACGTCAGCGCTGCCCAGATGGCAAGCACGATGAGCATCTCCACCGCCCTCGCCGTCAGCGGCACCCTACTCGCCATCAACGCCGCGGACCCGGACGCCTGGGTCTTCGGCGCCATCATCACCGCCAGCGCGGCCGTCGCCCTCGCCAGCCTTCTCACCGCCGGCCGGATAACAGTTACCCGCTGAGCAATTGGGGCTGCCGGTTAGCACTAGAGTGTGGCCATGGCTGAGCTGCTGACCGATGACCAGATCGATGCCGCGTTGCGTGACCACCTGCCGGAGTGGAAGGTCGTCGACAACGCGCTGGTGCGCAGCGTGGAGAAGTCGACGTTCATGGACGGCATCCGGCTGGTCGCCACGGTCGCGCAGCTGGCCGAGTCGATGAACCACCACCCGGACATCGACATCCGCTACCGCACGATCACCTTCAAGGTCACCAACCACGAGGCCGGCGGCCTCACCGACGACGACCTCGTCCTGGCCCGCCACATCGACACCGCCGCCGGTTAGCCCCAAAGCCAGTTGGTCGAGCGCTTCGGGAAGGTACTTCGCCGCGGCCGAACCGCAGTCAGGGCACGGCTGGGCACTCGACCATGCGGCCGCCGTGGCGAGGGCGCGGACGCCTGTGCACGCACGTTCCAGCCCCGATCCCAGGACACGCCGAGGGAAGCGTTTGCTGACCGGACCTGGGTATGCACGGACGTCCGGCCCCCTCCCGGCGTTGTGCCCAGGGGCTCCGTCGTCGACCTTTCGTGCCAGGTAGCCTCGTCGCCGACCTTTCGGCCGTCAGCCGAACCCACTAGTGGTGGGCTCGGACCCCCAACGGTGACCTTGAACAAGGTGTGCCCTGTCCGAGGTCACCAGAAGGTGTTCAAGCCCACCAGTGGTGGGCTCGCTCACCTGGCCGACGAAGGTATCCGGGCACAGTCGCAACGATATGGCTGGTATACGTCATGGCGTGGGTCGGACACGGTGAGTGCTGGCGACGCGGGGCGGCAGCCCTTTACATCTGAGGGATGACCTCACTTCGTCTGGGTGCCGGTGTTGTGCTGCTGACTTCTCTTCTCGCGTTGCCCGCCGCGGCGTCGAGTGATCCGGGCTGGTTCTGGAATCCACCGCAGTGCGACACCGTGTACGGCGACGGCTCGGTCACCATCACCAGGTCCGACGGTGCCGAACTCGCGCCTACCAAGGAGAAACTGCGGCCGGTCACCTACGCCAAGGTCGCCGCCCTGCAGGAGCCGAACGTGCTGGTCGCGATCGGCCGGCAGTCGATCCAGCGGTCCAGCGATGCTGGTTGCAGCTGGCAACAGCTCGACAAGTCACCGGACGACCTGGCCACGTACGACGTCGCGCCGGGCCCGGCCGATACGGCGTACGTCTACAGCGTGAACGACCAGCCGATCCATCGCGTGAAGGGCAACCTGGTCAGCACGGTCGCCGGCCCGATCGACGGCGGTGGGTTGTCCGCCTTCGCGGCGCTGCCCGGGCGGCTGCGGGTGGTGGCCGGCGACGGCCAGCTCTACGACTCCACTGACGACGGGATGAGCTGGCAACGGATCGGCGTACCGGCTGCTCGGGAGTTGTTTGTCTACAACGCGGTGATCGATCCCCGCGATCCCGGCCATGTCGTGATCGGCACCATGTCCGAGGGCGTCTACGTCACCTTCGACGCCGGCCGGACCTGGCGGCACTCCGATCCGGTCACCCGGGTGAACGCGTTCAGCCTCGCGATCTCGCCCGCGGACCCGTCGATCGTCTGGATGCAGGGCTACGACCCCGTCACGGCCCGGCACATCTGGTTGTCGAAGGACGGCGGGATGAAGTTCGAGCCCGTCCTCGACGGCTCCCGCGCGACGCTCTACAACGGCAACGAGATGTGGGCCAGCCCGGTGGACCCCGATCTGCTCTATTTCTCCTACGGAACGTCATTCGCCAACTACGGAGCCGATCTGTACCGCTTCCGCCCGTCCACCGGCGAGCTGACCAAGCAGCACAACGACCACGACGGCATCCCGTCCCTCGCCTTCAACCCGGCCGATCCGTCCATCCTGTACCTCGGGCTTGCCGAAGAACGCTGAGGACTTGTAACTATCCAACGACTACGGTTGAGCTCGTGACCACTGTTGACGAATACCGACTGCTGGGTTTCACCGACGCCGATCGGGAGGCCGCGGAGAAGTTCGAGGCCGATCCGGCTGCCGTCGAGGAGCTGGCCGGGCAGTTGCGGGCCGCGCTCGGCAGCTTCCCTGGGGAGGACGACGGCCTCAAGATGCCTGACGACTCGCGGGTCAGCGTCGCGGCCTTCCTGCGGACGCTGCCGGACATCAGGCGGTACCACCAGGAGCGCGGGATCAGCGACGAGATCAGCTGGGCGACGCTGGCCGATCTCGGCCGGCAACTGGACGTACATCGCCGGACCTTCGGCGAGTACGGGCTGGCCACGCACTGGTGGATGTCGATCCACTGGACCGGCGTGATCTACGCGCTCGGCCGGCTGCAGTTCCTGCTGCACCAGGTGCCGGAGAAGAATCCCGTACCAGGCACCGAGCCGGGCGAATGGGTGATCGGCGTCCACATCCCGGAGGCGGGTCCGCTGACTCCCGAGTCGATCGACGACAGCTTCGCCCGGGCCCGCGAGTTCTTCGCCCGCATTTTCCCGGAGTACCCGGTGAAGACCGCGACCCTCGGCTCCTGGCTGCTCGACCCGTACCTGCTGGACAACCTCCCGCCGGAGTCGAACATGGTCCGCTTCGGCCGCCGCTTCACCCCGTACGGCGAACCGCGCGACTCCCAGGACAGCGCCATCTTCTTCACCTTCCGCAGCCATGACCTCGACAACCTGGACAAGTTCCCCCAGGACACGAAGCTGCAGCGCCTCATCGTCGACCGGATCAAGGCCGGCGGCACCTGGCAAAACGCCTACGGCTACCTAAGGCTCTGACCGTGGATGGCCGTGGACACCTTCATCGCCACCCGGATGAAGGCCAGGCCCTTAGCGGACGTTCCGGCCTCTCGCCACAGTAGTCCGTACTCGAGGGGCGGACGGTCCTCGAAGGGGATGTAGACCAGGTTCGGTCGAGGGTAGTAGCGCGCCCCCTGGGCCGCGGCGACGGTGACGCCCTCGCCAGCGGCGACGAGTGCGAGCAGCTCCTGCCAGTAGCTGGCAATGGTCGAGCGACGGATGGGCCTGCCGCTCGGGGTGTGCTCTGGGACGAGCCAGTCCGAGAAGAAGCCGTCCATGCCGTCGACGATCAGCGCGGTGTCGTCGGCGAGGTCTTCCAGCGAGACCGTCGTACGGCCGGCCAGGCGGTGGCCGCTCGACACCGCGAGCACGAGCGGGTCGCGCAGGAGTACCGGCCCCACGGTCAGATCGGGCTCGTCCACAGGCAGTTCGGTGAGCTGGATGTCGAGTTCGCCCCGGCGCAGCTGCCCGAAGCGGTCCGACAGGTGCACCTCGCGGATCTGCACCTCGCACTGGGGATGCTCGCCGCGGAACGTGTCGACGATGGTCATCACCAGTTCGCTGGCCAGTGGGCTCGAGAACCCCACACGCAGTACGCCGCCTGTGCCGCGAACCGTGTCGGCGGCCTTGGCCAGGGCTTCGAGAATGCCGTGGTAATGCGGGCCGAGGTCGTCGAGCAACTGGCGGCCGAGCGGGGTCAGCGACACCCGGCGGCTGGTGCGCTCGAACAGCGGACCGCCGACGCGTCGCTCCAGCACCTTGGTCATCTGGCTCACCCGAGCGCGTGACACATGCAACCGTTCTGCCGCACGGCCGAAATGCAGCTCGTCGGCCAGCGCCAGGAACGTCTCCAGCTCCTGCCAGTTCATCGGCACCTCCCTTCGGTAAGCGCACCTTACCGAAGGGTAAGAACGTCGCCATTGTTCGTGGTCAGCTGTCCGATTCACACTGTTCTGCGGGCGAACGACGAACGAGAGGGTAGACGATGATCAGGCAGCGGATCGACCTGGCGGCCGTGTCGCCACGCGCCGTCAGCCTGATGTCCGAGCTGGAGGACGTCCTCCGGCGGGAAAGCGTGACCGACGACCGGTTGCGAGAACTGGCGCGGATCCGGGTGGCTCAGCTCAACGGTTGCGCGTACTTCCTGGCCCAGCGCTCCAGGGAGGCGCTGCACCTGAGTGAGAAGCAGGAGCGGCTCAACGAGCTGGCGGGCTGGCGCGACTCGCGGCGGTTCACCGAGTCGGAGCGGGCAGCCCTGGCACTCACCGAGGTGATGACCAGGCTCGGGCCAGAGGGCGTACCCGACGATGTGTACGGCCAGGCGGAGAACCTGCTCGGCCCCTACAACCTCGCGAACCTGATCATGGCGGTCTCCGTCGCGAACGCGCTGGACCGCATGTGTCTGACCGCGAGATTGGCCCCTCCGCACTAAAGGACAGCTCACCCAGGCGAAACGCCGCCGCGCCATCCAAGCAAAGGCTGCCGAGGGGCAGCTTCGCGCTGCCCTGAAGCACGGCTGGGTGCCGGAAAACCCACGAAATCTCCAAGAAAGGCAACAAGAACTCCCATGTATCAAGAACGCACCAAGAAACGAAGAAGTCAGGAACCGGTCCCCGACCGACACAGATGGCTGGCGCTCACCCTGCTGGTGGCGTCGTTCTTCATGGTCATCGTCGACTCACAGATCGTCATGCTGGCGCTGCCCTCGATCGAACAGGAGCTCGACTTCGGCCCCGGCGGCGTCCAGTGGGTGATGAGCGCCTACCTGCTGAGCTTCGGCGGACTGCTGATGTTCGGCGGGCGCACCGCGGACCTGCTCGGCGGGCGCAGGATGTTCCTGCTCGGCACCGCCCTGTTCGGTGTCGCCTCGGTGCTCTGCGGCCTGGCCTGGACCGACGAGGTGCTGATCACGGCCCGTGTCATCCAGGGCCTGGCCGCCGCCGTCATGACGCCGACCGCCATGGCCGTGCTCATGCACACCTTCGCCGAGGGTCCCGAGCGCAACAAGGCGCTGGGCATCTGGACCGGTATCGGCGCGTTCGGTGCCACCGCGGCGCTGCTCATTGGTGGTCCGATCACCGATGGTCTGGGCTGGGAATGGATCTTCTACATCAACGTCCCGGTGGTCGCCGCGGTGCTGATCTTCGGCCCGCGTCTGCTGAAGGAGACGCCGGTCCGTCCAGGTCGCCGTCGCTTCGACCCGGCCGGCGCCGTGACCATCACGGCCGCGATCGCACTGCTGGTATACGCGGTCTCCGAGGCCCCGCTCGTCGGCTGGAGCAGCGGTCAGACGATCTGGATGCTGGTCGCCGCCGCGGTACTGCTCGTCGTCTTCACCGTCATCGAGTCCAAGTCGCAGGCCCCGCTGGTCCCGCTGCGGATCTTCCGCTCACCCACCGTGGTCGGCGGCAACATCCTGATGATCATCGTCGCGATGGCCGTGTACGGCGGAGCGCTCATCACCTCGCTCTACGCCCAGCAGGTCCTCGGCTACAGCGCCGTCAAGTTCGGACTCAGCACCGCGGTCTACGCCGTCATGTCGATCATCGGCGCGAACGTCAGCGCCCGGCTGGTCGCCAAGATCGGCTACAAGCCGATCGCGATCGTCGGCATGGCGCTCCTGTCCGGTGGTCTGCTGCTGCTGACCCAGATCGACCCGAACGGCGGATACTGGAGCGACCTGTTCTTCGGCCTGGTCATCTTCGGCTCCGGCATCGGCAGCACCAACGTCGCGGCCTCCATCGCATCGCTGACCGGCGCGAAACCCGAGGAGTCCGGGCTCGTCTCGGGCATCAACAACGCGGTCTTCCAGATCGGGGCCGCACTCGGCATCGCGATCGCCTCGTCGGTCGCCTTCGCGTACACGACAGGAACGAGCGCCGAGGGGCTGAACGACGGGTTCCAGGCCGGGTTCCTGGCCACCGCGATCTTCGCTCTGGTCGGCCTCGCCACCGCGCTGCTCCTGCTACTGAACCGCAACTCCGGCCAGCCCGAGCCGACTGGCGACACGGAGCCAACAAAGCTCATGACGGCCGGCCACTGACGACCGGACCGGAAGGTGACGGGGTCCCGTCCGATCTCACGTGTTCGGACGGGATCTCGACTCTTTCACGGGTGATCGCTATCCGGCTGCGACCTTGGCCGCTCGGCGCCGGACCGCGATCCGGCGGGACGTCTCGATCACGAGACCGATGGTGAAGGCCAGGCTCAGGCTGAAGGCCAGCGCCTTGAGCGAGTCGTGCGCGAACGCGTCGCCGCCCAGATAGCCCAGCAGCGCGACATAGGTGTAAGCGACCGTGACGCCGGCGGCGGTGAACAAGATGAACTTGCGGAACGAGTACGCCGTCGCGCCCGCGGTCAGCGTCGCGACCATCCGCGCGCCCGGGATGTAGCGGACCGTCATCAGAATCAGCCCGCCGCGCGAATGCAGCGCGTGCGAGACCTTCTCGAACATTCGCTGCCGGGCGTCCCGGCGGCGCATCCAGCGATGCAGTGCCGGACCGGATCCGCGGCCGAGCAGGTAGCAGACGGACTCGCCGATGATGGAGCCGGTCATCGCGGCCACGATCACCAGCAGCAGGTTCTGGTGGCCGGCCGCGGCCGCCATCCCCGCGGTGACGACCAGGCCCTCACTCGGAATGACCGGGAAGACGGCGTCGATCGTGGCAGCCAGGAAGAGCACCAGGATCAGCCACTGGGAAGCCATGGCGATCCCGAGGATATGCCGTGCGGCTTCCATCAACTCGTTCATCGCAGCCCAGCATGCCATCGGGTGTCAAGGCGAACCGAATCGGCGAACGGCGCTCAGGCGGGGCCGAACCAGGAATTCATCCGCAGGGTGCCGAGAAGTCACGTTTGTCAGCCTACGTGCGGTCTGGACCACTCTCCTGGAGTACTGCGGCCAGCTCTGCCCGAGAGTGAATGCCTAGCTTCGTGTAGACGTTGCGGATGTGGTACTCGACCGTCTTGGGGCTCAGGAACAGTCGGGCCGCAACACTGCGAGTGCTCTGACCGTCAGCGAGTAGCAGAGCGATCTGCCGCTCCTGCGGGGTCAGATCGTCCGCAGTACTGGGCTCTCGGCGGCGTGCGGTCTCCCCTGTCGCCTTCAGTTCGGCAGCAGCCTGGTCCGCCCAGCCCGGCGCGCCTAGCTGGTCAAAGGCGGCTACTGCGGCTCGCAACTGCTCGCGTGCATCCACTCGTCGTCTTGCTCGCCGCAACCAGGCTCCGTAGACCAGGCGAGTCCGTGCGGTCTCGAAGACGTCCAGTGTCCGCGCATGCCACTCCAGCGCCTCCACGAACCGCTGGTCATCCTCCTCGACCAGTCCCAGCGCCCTGGCTGCCCTCGCCTGCGCCCACGGCTGCCCCTTCTCACCAGCCCGTACTGCGAACGCCCGCGCCGCCGCTGTCGCGTCCTCGACTCTCCCCAGTCGCAGGTAGACCTCGACAAGCTCCGGTACTGGCGACAGGTCTGGGTCAAGCACGCCAAGCGACGTCAGTACCTCCGCCAGCCGCTCGTACTGCGGCAGCGCGCCCTGCGGGTTCCCCTTGCCTAGCTCAAGGTCTCCTAGCGCGAACAGCGACCAGGCCAGGCCCTGGTGAATCTGCCGCTCCTCGCAGATCTCCATCGCCTCGGCAGCCTGCGCACGGCACTCCGCCTCACGCCCTTGGTGCGCCGACAACCACGCCAGCCCGGCGAGGTTGATGGCGAGTTCCGTGGTCTGGCCGGTCTCCCTGCTCAACCGGACGCCTTCGTCGTAGGACGCGGCCGCATCCGCCCAGCGGTCGGTGGTGGCGTCGTCGCGGGCCAGCTGGAACAGGACAGCCGGCAGTACTCCGACCGCGACCTGGTCCCGGCGTTCCCGCATCGCCGCTTCGATCAATGCCCGACCCGTGCCGGTCTCGCGCAGGAACATCGGTGCAAGCATCATCCAGACCTGCCTGCGCCGGTCGCGGTCGAGGGCGACCGACGGTGCCAGCTCGATGGCTTGCCGGATCTCCTCGGTGCCACCGCGCCCAGCAAGCACCTTGGCGACGCCGCTGGCCAGCAGACCGATGACGCGGATCCCTGGGCGCTCGACCTCCTCCAGCAGCTTGTCCAGGTCGTCTGAGGCTCTCAAGGCTGTCGTCGCGTCGCCTAGCCGGAAGCAGGCGTTCACCAGGTCTGCGAGTAGGCCTACTGCGGCTTCGGGATCGGTGGTGGCGGCTGCCGCGGCGACGAGGATGTCGCGGGCTCTGGCCGGCGAACCGCACTTCAGGGCGATGTCGCCGCGTAGCTCGTCTGCTTGGGTACGGACTCGCGGCGGTGGGTCGAGGGCCAGCGCGTCATCGAGTAGGCCGTCTGCTCGCTCGGGCAGTCCAGCGAACCAAGCTGCCTGACCGGCAGCGAGCAGCCGCAGCGCGCGAGCGCCCGTAGTACCGGTGAGGCGGGCGGCTCGCTCGAAGGCGGTTGCTGCGACTGCGTGTGCTCCTCGGTCGACGGCGTGGTTGCCCGCTAGTTCCAAGGCGGCGGCTACTGCGTCGTCGCTGCCGAGCACTGTCTCCGAGAGGTGCCAGGCGCGTCGGTCGTCGTCCTGTACTGCGTTGGCGACCGCTAGGTGCACAGCACGACGGTGAGCGGGCTCTGCGTTCGCGTAGATGGCTGACCGGACCAGTGGATGCCTGAACTCGACCCGGCCGTCTCTGAGCATCACCAACGATGCCTGCTCTCCCTCGGCGAGTACTGCGACGTCGACGCCAAGGTCGGCGCATGCACGGGCTACTACTCTCAGCTCACCGTCATCCACCGAGGCGACCAGCAGTGCGGTCTGTGCGGCCGCACTGAGCTTGTTTGCCCTTGCTGCAAAGGCACTCGCGAGCAGAGCCGGCACAGGAACCGGTACGCCGGGCGGAACGCGTTGCAGCTGCTCGGGATCCCTTGCGAGCTCCAGCAGGGCTAGCGGGTTGCCCGCGACCGTTCGGTGCAGACTCGCGACCAGGTCGACCGGCAACCCACCCACCAACTCCCGAGCCGCCACCAAGCCGAGTCCGCCGAGCTGAAGCTGCGGCAGATCCGCCTCCGCGAGTGGATGCGGTTCACCGGCCCGAGCGGTGATCACCAACAGGATCGGATCAGCCAGCAACCGCCGAGCCGCAAACAACAACGCCTCCGCCGACGGCAGATCGAGCAGCTGCGCGTCATCCACCAGCATCGCCACCGGCGCGCCCTCGGCGTACCGGCAAACCAGGCTCAAAGTCGCAGCCCCCACCACGAACCGCTCCTGCGGACTGGAACCGGCCGTACTGAGGGCGAGGGCTGCAGCAAGGGCCTCACGTTGGGGTGCCGGGATGCGGTCTAACTCTCCGAGCGCGGGCCGGAGGAGTTGCAGCAGGCCGCCGAAAGGGATCTCGCGTTCGGCTTCGGTGCCGCGGGCGCGCAGAACGCGCAGATCCGCGGCGAGTGCCGCCGTCTCGTTCACGAGAGCTGTCTTCCCGATTCCCGGTTCCCCGGTGATCAGGAGTACCCCGCTGGATCCCACCCGCGCCCCCGCGACCAGCCGTTCGATCGCCCGCCGCTCGGCTTCCCGCCCGATCAGCATGTCGGCAGTACATCACCGACTGACTAGGTAGGTCACCTGATGCGAGCGGGGGGAGCCCGCGCCTACGTTCGCCGTACAGATCCAGGGAGGGAACTGAGATGACCACAGTTGCGATCGACATGGACAAGCTGATGGCCTTCGTCGGCCAGGCAGTCGGCGAGGTGGGCGCCACACTCAACGCCGCGCTGGTAGTGATGGGCGACCGCCTCGGCTACTACCGCGCACTCGCCGACGGGGGCGCGACCACACCGGCCGAGCTAGCGGACCGCACGAGCACCAGCGAGCACTACACGCGCGAATGGCTCAACGCCCAAGCGGCCGGCGGCTTCGTCGAGTACGACCCCGCCACCGGCAAGTACCTGCTGCCACCAGAGCAGGCAGTAGCACTCACCGACGAGAGCAGCCCGGCGTTCCTGCCCGGCTTCTTCCAGATCGCTCTCGGCACCGTGCAGCACACCACCCAGACCATCGAGGCGGCCCGGAGCGGCGCCGGGATCGGCTGGCACGAGCACAGCTCCGACGTCCACCTGGGCTGCGAGCGCTTCTTCCGCCCCGGCTACAACGCGAACCTGGTGACCAGCTGGCTCCCCGCCCTCGACGACGTGGTGCAGAAGCTGGAGACCGGCGCCAAGGTGGCCGACATCGGCTGCGGGCACGGCGCCTCGACAGTCCTGATGGCACAGGCGTACCCGCGCTCCACCTTCACCGGCTCGGACTACCACCCGGAGTCGATCGAGGTAGCCCGGCTGCGCGCGGCTGAGGCGGGGGTCGCGGATCGCGTGACATTCGAGGTAGCGGCAGCAACGCAGTACAGCGGGAGCGGCTACGACCTGGTGACCACGTTCGACGCGCTGCACGACATGGGCGACCCGGTCGGCGCTGCCAAACGGGTACGTGAGTCGCTGGCGTCCGACGGCACCTGGATGGTCGTGGAGCCGATGGCCGGCGACCGTGTCGAGGACAACCTCAACCCGGTCGGTCGCGCGTACTACGGCTTCTCCACCCTGCTCTGTACGCCGGCCTCGCTGTCCCAGGACGTCGGGCTCGCACTGGGCACGCAAGCCGGCCCGGCCCGGATCCGGGACGTCACCACGGCCGCCGGCTTCACCCGCTTCCGTACTGCGGCCGAGACCCCGTTCAACCTGGTCTTCGAGGTCCGGCCCTGAGACAGTGCCGAAATAAGGGCTGTAGTGGCTGAGGGGGCGAGATGAAGGAGCGAGCGGCTCTACCGGCCGACCACCAGGGGACGGTCGAGCGGGACGGAGTGGCGATCGCGTACCAGGTGTGGGACGGGCCCGCCGCCGAGAGGGGGAACGGCGGGCCCACGGTCGTCCTGCTGCCGACCTGGTCGATCGTGCCGTCGCGGGTGTGGAAAGCGCAGGTGCCCTACCTGGCCAGACACTTCCGGGTGATCACCTTCGACGGCAGGGGCGCTGGTGCTTCCAGCAGGCCGGCCGGGGCTGCGGCGTACGCGGATAGCGAGTACGTGGCGGACACGCTCGCAGTACTGGATGCTGCTGGGGTTCAGCAGTGCGTGCTCGTCGGGTTCTCGCGGGGGTGCCCATGGGCCCTGCAGCTCGCGGCAGCGCAGCCTGACCGAGTACTCGGGGTGGCTTGCGTGGGTGTTGCCGCAGGGCTCGTGCCGAGCTTGGAGGAACGCGCCCGCTGGAACTGGAACGAGCAGCACGAAAGCAACGAGGGCTGGGCGAAGTACAACCGCCACTACTGGCTGAACGGTGGCTATGAGGACTTCGTCCGGTACTTCTTCGGGCAACTGTTCCGCGAGCCGCACTCCACCAAGCAGATCGAGGACGGCATCCGGTGGGGCCTGCAGACCACGCCCGACGTGCTGGTGGACACCGAGGAAGCCCGACAGGACCGTACGCCGGGTGCGCCCGACGTGACGTGTCCGGTGCTGGTGGTGCAGGGCGAAGAGGACGCCATCCGGCCTTATGCCGAAGGGGTTCGGCTCGCTGAGCTGACTGGTGGTTCGCTGGTCACGATCGCGGGCGGCGGCCACGCTCCGCACGCGCGCGATCCAGTGGTGTTCAACCGGCTGCTCAAGGACTTCGTGGATCGCGTAGCGCCACAGCCGGTACGGCGCACGTGGACGCGGGCGATGAACCGGCCGCGGCGGGCCCTCTACCTGTCGTCGCCGATCGGCCTCGGGCACGCGCGGCGGGATCTCGCGATCGCCCAGGAACTGCGCCGGCGCCGGCCGGACCTGCAGCTCGACTGGCTCGCGCAGCACCCCGTCACGCGGGTGCTGGAGGACGCCGGGGAGACGGTGCATCCGGCGTCGTCCTGGTTGATCAGCGAGTCGGCGCATGTGGAGTTCGAGGCCGAGGAGCATGATCTGCACGCGTTCCAGGCGATCCGCCGGATGGACGAGATCCTGGTCGCGAACTTCCTCACCTTCGCCGACGTGGTGGACGACCGGCACTACGACCTGGTGATCGGCGACGAGGCCTGGGAGGTGGACTACTTCCTGCACGAGAACCCGGAGCTCAAACGCTTCTCCTACGCCTGGCTCACCGACTTCGTCGGCTGGCTCCCGATGCCCGACGGCGGAGCCGCGGAAGCCCACCTGACGGCCGACTACAACGCGGAGATGCTGGATCACCGGGCGCGCTATCCCCGGCTGCGTGACCACTCCCTCTTCGTCGGCGACCCCGAAGACATCATCACTGCGACCTTCGGGCCCGGCCTTCCGTCGATCCGCGACTGGACTACGGCCAACTACACCTTCACCGGCTACATAACGGGCTTCCCGCCTGCTGGGGAGTCTCGGGAGCGACTTGGCTATCGCAGCGATCGGTTGTTGTGCGTGGTGACTGTCGGCGGCTCCGGCGTCGGCTCCGCCCTGCTGAGCCGGGTGCTGGACGCGGTACCGCTGGCTCGCCGGCTCGTGCCCGGGCTGGAGTTCGTGTTCGTGACCGGGCCGCGGCTCGACCCAAGCACGCTGCCCGCCACCGAAGGTGTCACCGTCCGCGGCTACCTGCCGGATCTCCCCCAGCACCTGGCGGTTGCCGACCTAGCTATCACCCAAGGCGGCCTGACCACGTGCATGGAACTCACAGCACAACGCGTGCCGTTCATCTACATCCCGCTCCAGCACCACTTCGAGCAGGAGTACCACGTCCGCACCCGCCTCGACCGCTACAACGCCGGCCACCACCTCACCTACTTGGAAGCCTCCGACCCACACGTCCTAGCCGAGACAATCGCCAAACGCCTCACCCAACCAGTCGACTACCACCCAGTGGCCACGGACGGCGCCACCCGAGCCGCAGACCTCCTCAACCAACTTCTCTAGGCCTTGACCAACCATGGGCACCTTGATCCGGACACGTTGAAGCGGGAGTCGGGGACCTAGGGCCGCTGTGGTTCGCGGGGTGCTTGGCAAAGTCGGTGTGGATGCGGGGTGCTTGGGCAAGGCCGGTGTGGATGCGGGGTGCTGGCAAAGGCTGGTGTGGTTCGCGGTCTCCGCTGCGGGAGCGTGCTAGTCGAGAGGGTGTGCGTCAAGAGCGCTTCGCGTCCCTTCGGGATCGAACAAGTTCGACTCCTGACCCACACCCTCTCGACCAGGGAAGGACGCAGCTACGCGGATCCCGCGGAGAGGTATGAGCCTGGGGCCGTCTTGGGTCAGGCGGGTCGGGTCCCGGGGGATATTGGTCAGGTGGGTCGAGTTTGCGGGATGACGTGGGTCAGGTGGGTCGAGTCCCCGGGTGATGTTGGTCGGGCCTGTCGGGCCTGTCGGGTCCCTGGTCGCCTTGGTCGGGGGCGGGCGGGTCAGGGGGCGGGTTGCGCCCGATCTGGGGTGGTTGCTGGGGGCAACGAAGCTCCATGCATACCCAGATCGGCGGGCAAGCGGTTACCTCGGCGTGTCGCCGCAGCCGCGAGGGGTGGTGCGTGCGTGGCGGTCCGGGAACCCCATCCCCGTCTTAGCGCGACAGGTGCATGCGTCAGAGACGGTGCAGTCTGGCCGGTGTGGAGCGGGTTGATCGGGGGACACTAGCGCCTTATGGGGATGCTAGCGCGCTGTAGCACGCCAGTGGCCCCAGAAGGCGCTAGTGGTGCGGATGACTGGGCGCCGATCGGCAGGATGGAGGCCTGTCGGTCGGCTGGAGGCCTGCTCGGCGGGACGGGTGGGCGGCGACCCAGGCGAGTCGCCCTAGCAATCGGTACCCCGATGGTGGTCGGCCGGGGCGTGCCGATCCCCCCGATTGTGGCCAGTCCTCCCAGCGGCTCCGGGATAGCTGCGTCCTTCCCTGGTCGTGGTGGTGAGTGTCAAGAGTCGAACTTGTTCGATCCCGAAGGGACGCCGAAGGCGCTCTTGACGCGCGCCGCCGCGACTAGGACCCTCAAGCAGCCCGGCGACGCGATCCACAGTCGCCTTAACCAGGCAAGCCACGCATCACGCGACCGCCCTGGAATGCCCTTGACAAATAGTTCACCGGTTGGTGAAGTGTTGGGCATGCCGCTGGCCTCGACCTTCGCTGCGCTTGCCGATCCGACTCGGTTGGCGATCGTGCAGCGGTTGAGCCGGGGCGAGGCGACGATGGGTGAGCTCGCGGCGCCGCATCGCCTCACACCACCCGCGATGACCAAGCATGTCGGCGTGCTCGTCGACGCCGGGGTGGTGAGCCGGCGCAAGCTCGGGCGGACGGTCGTCTGCACGTTGCAACCCGCCGCGCTGACCGAAGTACAGGGCTGGCTTGGTGACCTGACGGCGTACTGGAACAGCACGGTCGATCGGCTGGAAGAACTCTTGGGGAGTGACAATGACGACTGACATCCGGATCGAACGGGTGCTAAAGGCAACGATCGAGCGGGTGTACGACGCGTGGACGCAGCCTGGGCTGCTGACCCGCTGGTACTGCCCGAACCCCGCGCTGGCCCTTCAGGTCGACGCCGACGTCCGGGTCGGCGGCGAGTACGTCGTCACGATGGGCCCGTACATCGTTCGCGGCCGCTACACCGAGGTCGATGCGCCCAAGCTGCTCGAGTTCACCTGGCAGTGGGATCACGAAGGTGGGCCCTCGCAGGTCCGGGTCGAGCTGACCGAGGTCGCCGACGGAACCCGGATGCTGCTCAGCCATACCGGGCTGAGCAGCCCCGACGACGCCACCGGTCACCTGGAAGGCTGGGAACTCGAGCTCGACCGGCTGGCCGAGCTGGTCAGCGCTCCACCGACCGGCCACGCAACCGATCCAGCGTGACGACCAGTACTACGGTCACCGCGAGTAGGACCAACGACTCCGCCGCCGCGGTGAACGTCTGACCCCGATCGGTCAACGCGAACACGCTCACCGGCAAGGTCCGCCACGATGCCGGGTAGACCATGATCGTCGCCCCGACCTCGCCCATCGACAGCGCGATCGACAAGCTCGCTGCCGAGACGATTGCCGGCCGCAACATCGGCAGCCGGATCTGCCAGAGCACGCGGGCCGGCGACGCGCCAAGGGAAGCGGCGACCTCGGCGTACGCGTCATTGGTCCGTTGCAGTGCCGCGGCAACAGTTCCGTAGCTGAAGGCAACCATCAGGACGAGGTGCGCGATCACCACGATCCACTTGGTGCCGTTGAGCAACACCGGTTGGCGCGAGAAGGCAACCAGCAGGCTGAGCCCGACGACAACGGACGGTACTGCGATCGGCAGGTGGTGGAGCGCATCGGCAAACCGCGCCAACGGCTTCGGCGCATTCCGGGCAGCGAGGGCAGCCCACGTGCCGAGTACGACGGCGAGCAGTCCGCCGAGGAACGCGGTCTGCAGGCTCACTGTCAACGAGGCCAACTCGTCGCCTGACAACGCCTCCGCGAGATGCGAGGTGGTCGGGCTCGACGGGAACACTCCGTTCCAGCTCCCCGCGAAGGCGGCTGCCGCGACGACGATGAAGGGCGCCAGCACCAGTACGCCGAACACCAGCGCGAAGGCGATCCAGGTGACGATCTTGCCGGGCTTAGTCCAGAGCAGCACGAGCGCCTCCTTGCCGAGACAGCGCCGCGCGCAAAGCGACGTACAGGCCGATCGACAGCAGTACCTGGACGACGGCGATCACACAGGCGGCCGGGTAGTCGAACATCACGATGCCCTTGGTGTGCACGAGCATCGGGAGGGTTGTCGTGTCGCGCGCGCCGAGGAACAGCACGATGCCGAACTCGTTGAGGGTCAGCAGCAGCGTCAGTCCACCACCGGCCGCGAGTGCGGGCTTGACCTCGGGGAGCACGACTTGGCGCAGTACTCGCCAGGGACCACCGCCGAGGCTCGCGGCGACGTCGAGCTGGACGCGCGGGATCTGCGCCATCGCGCCGAGCAGCGGGCGCATCACGAACGGCGTATAGAAGGTGATCTCGGCAACGATCACGGCCCAGGGCGTGGCCAGGAATCCACTGTCGCCGACCAGTGAACCCAGGACGCCTGCGGCTCCGTAGATGAAGGTGAACGACAATGCCACCAGGAACGACGGCAACGCCAGCATCGCGTCGACCAGCCCGGAGATCACCCGCGCACCCGGGAATGGCACGAAGCTGATCACCACGGCGAGGAACGTCCCCACCAGCAAGCAGCCGATCGTCGAACACACCGCGATCTGAATCGTCCGAACAAGCGCGTCACGGAACTCGACCGAGCCGATCACCTCCCGCCAGGTGGCGAACCCACCGGTGAACGATTCGCCCGCGACCAGCACGAGCGGATAGACAACCAGTCCGGCCAGCACCAGCAAGGGCGGCAATAGCCAGACAGATCTACTGACCTTTTGTGGCGGCGCTTGGTTGCCTAAGGCAATCGGTGTGCTCAATGCTTCGACCGCCATCAGCGCCCCTCCGCGGCAACCAACGTGCAAGCCTCGACCGGCAACTCGATGGACACCTTCGCCCCAACCTCAGGCAGGCATTCACCCGTCGGCACGTCCACCTGCACGGACACTGCGGGCAACCCGTCAATCACACAGGTCAACCGACTAGACGCCCCTCGCCACTGCGCCCCCACCAACACCCCCGGCCAGCTATCGCCGGCGGTTGCGCCACCACCCTCCCCACGCTCTCCGACCGCGTCGGCTTCGCCGACGCGGTCGGAGAGCTTGATGGCGTGAGGGCGGATGCAGAGCAAGAGGGCCTCGCTTCGGCCGCCGGCACCAGATCGGCCTGCGCCCTGGTAGCTCGCCCCGCCGGCGTCACCCGGCAGAGTTGCAGCCTGTGGCCGGAGGCCCGCCAGCGTTTGGCCCGCCAAGCGGACACCGCCTTCCACCACCTCGACCGGCAGCAGGTTCGCGCCGCCCAGAAAAGATGCGGTGAAGGCGGATGGCGGAGCGGAGTACAAGTCGGCGGCCGGTGCTATGTCGACAAGTCGAGCATCGCGCATTACCGCGATCCGGTCGGCCAGCGCGAGCGCCTCGGACTGGTCGTGGGTGACGTAGACGATCGCGACATCGGGCACCTCGCGGCGAAGCTTCTGCAACTCACCGAGCATGTCCGCCCTCAACTGCGCATCGAGAGCGGCCAGCGGCTCGTCCAGCAACAGGACCGGCGGCTGGATCGCCAGCGCCCGCGCGATCGCGACGCGCTGCTGCTGCCCGCCGGACAGCTCCCGCGGATAGCGGCGCGCGTACTTCGCCATCCCCACCATCTCGAGCACCTCGGCAACCCGCCTGGCCACCTCCGCCTTGGGCTTGCGAGCAGCACGAAGACCGAAGGCGACATTGTCGGCAACCCGCAGATGGGGAAACAGCGCGTACTGCTGAACCACCACCCCGATCCCCCGCCTGGCCGGCGGTACGTCGGTGACGTCCGCGCCAGCCAGCCAAATCCGGCCGCGACTAGGCCGGACGAACCCCGCGATCGCCTTGAGTGCCGTGGACTTGCCCGAGCCCGATGGCCCGAGCAACGCCACCGTCTCGCCCGCCGCGACCGTGAGGTCAAGCCCTTCCAGCGCGACCGTCTGGCCGAACCGGACGGTCACATCCTCAAGCCGGACAGTCATCCCTGAACGGCCTTGTTGTACGCGGCAACATCCGCGTCGAGATCGGCGAGCACCGCGTTCCAGTCCGGCTGCCAGATCTCCACCCCGGTCGTTGCCTTCTGCACCGACTGGAAGTTCGCGTCGGCCGGTTTCACATCCGACCGGGCGGGCAACCCGAAGGCGTCACCGGAGGCGGTCTGCTGCGCCTCGGGCGAGAGCAGATACGTCATCAGCTTCTCCCCGCCGTCCTTGTTCGGCGCCCCCGCGCCCAGCCCCATCACGTACGGCAGCGCGACCGTACTGCGCTTGCCGTCCGCCGCGGCTGGGAAGAACAGCGCGAAGGCCGACTTGTCGTTCGCGATCGAGGTCAGGTTCATCTGCACATCGCCGTTCGCGACCCAGATCTCGCCCTTGCTCACCTTCGGCTGCAGCTTGCCGGTGGAGGCCGACGGGCCGACGTTGTTCGCCTCGAGCTTCTTGAGGTAGTCGAGTGCGCCCTGCTTGCCCAGAAGATGCTGCAGGAGCAGGAGTACCGCAGTACCGTCACCTGCCTGGCCAGGTGTCGAGTACTGGAGCTTGCCCTTGAAGCGGCCGTCCAGCAGATCGTCGAACGTCTTCGGCGGCGCGGTCTTGGAGGTGTTGACGATGAAGCTCAGGTAGTTGTCGATCACCGCCACGTAGTCGGCCGCCTTCGGGCCCTTCACCTGGTCGCTGCCCGGCACCGCGTAGGCCTGCAGCAACTTGTCCGCCGACGCCTTCTGGATGAACGGCGGCAGGGTGATGACGACATCGGCCTGCGGGTTCGACTTCTCCTTCTGCAACCGGGAGACGACCTCACCCGAGCCGGCCTCGACCAGCTGGACCTTGATCCCGGTCTGCTGGGTGAAGGCGTCGAACCTGGTCTTGTACCAGTCGGCCAGACCGTCAGCACTGTAGACGGTGACAGTCTTGCCACCGCCGTCGTTGGTCGAGGCCGCGCCGGTACCGCCACAAGCGACCAGCGAGGTGAGCAGGGCACCGGCGAGCAGACCGGTGAGAGCACGCGAGCGGAACATCAGAACTCCGTGTGGTTAGTGGTGGAGTAGACCGGGCAGGTCCCGGACCGACTCGAGGATGTGCGTGGCACCCGCGGCGACGAGCTGATCGTTGCCATGGGCACCGGTAAGGACTCCGGCGACGATCCCGGCGCCGGCCCGGATCCCCGTGGTCATGTCGTACGCGGTGTCGCCTGCCACGGCCACGGAGGTCACGGCGTCGGCTTTCAATTCGAGCAGGGCCCTAAGGACCAGGTCCGGGTACGGCCGGCCGCGGCCCGCCTGCGCTGGGCAGAGGGTGAGATCGGCGAGGTTCCGCCAGCCGAGGGCGGCCAGAATCCGTTGCTGCGTCGTCTCCGAGAACCCGGTGGTCAGGCAGACCTTGATCCCGCGGCTCTGCAGTTCGCGGATCGTGTCCTCGGCACCGTCGATCGGCGCACTGCGACCTTCGTCGACCAGCGTTCCGTACGCGGTCTCGAAGGCCTTGTTCGCTTGCTGGGCAGCCGCTTCGTCGTTGCCGAGCAGGTGGCGGAAGACGGTGATCTTCGACTCGCCCATCGTGGCCCGGACGTAGCGCACCATCTCGTCGTACTGCGGGCTGCCGGGCTCGATGCCCTGGGCACCGATCGCCCGGGTGAAGGCTTGCTCGACCAGACCGTCGTCGGCGACCGTCGTACCGGCCATGTCGAGTACGACCAGCTGGATCACAGTCCCGCCTCCAGGTAGCTGGTTTCGGCGATCGCGGGCGCCATGGTCATGCCGCGACCACCCGGACCGGTGACGACGGTGACGCCTTGGCCGACAGTTCGCCGTACGACGACTTCACCTTCGGTCGACTGCGAGTAGACGCCCGCCCATCGGCGTACGACGGGTGGCAGCTCGCGGCCGAGCAGGCTCTCGACCGTGGTCTTCAAGTAGTCGTAGGGATCGCTCTGCACGTCGAAGCCGAACGGCTCGGCGTACTCGTGGGTGTCACCGATCGTCAGCCCGCCATCCGCGCGCTGGACCATGAGCAGCTGCATCGCGTTGTCTGCGGCAACAGTTGCCTGAGGCACCTGGTTGAGCACGTCGAGGGCCGGACCCTGGTACGCCGGGTAGTAGCGGAAGCTGTCCGCGTCGGCCACGGCCGTCGTGAGTTGCTCGTCCAGCGGAGCGGTCTGCATCATCTGCAGCCGGACCCTGCGGACCGGCAACTCGCCTGCCAGCTCCCGAATCAAGCCGCCGTGCGAAGCGCCGGTGCAGAGGAAGATCTCGTCGGCCGCGTGGACCTCACCGTGGTCGTCCCTGACCTCGCCGGTGGCGACCTCGCGGACCTCTCGACCGGGGACGAACTGGTAGCGACCGGACTTCTCCAATTCGGCCCGCAGTTCGGGGAGCACCTTGCGCGGCTCGACGATCGCGTCGCGCCCACACCAGAGCGCGCCAAGCAGGTCACCCTTGAGTGCCGGATTGCGAAGGCGCGTCTGCTCAGCGTCGAGCAACTGGAATCCACGCCCGCCCGCGCCGTCCTTGCTCGTGGCCTCCTTGGCCACGGCCAGCTCGCGCTCAGTCCGGCAGACCGTCAACGAACCCGCCGGCCGGAAGCCGATGCCCGGAACCTTCTCCCACAGGTCCCGCGCCAGCAGCGCCGTCTCGAGCTCGACGCCGGCAGCCCGTCCACTCACCCAGACCAGCCCGAAGTTCCGGACACTGGCGCCGCGCCCCTCCCGCTCACGCTCGAGCTGCACGACGTCGTACCCACGCCTCACCCCCTCCCAGGCGTGAAACGTCCCCAGCACTCCGCCACCCACCACTACGACCCGCACCAGACCACTCCCTCGGCTCAACTACCCCCAAGATTGGTCCGGACCAATTACCGGCAAGCCCACACTCCCCGACCAGCGCATGAACCACAACCGAATTTCAGTTGACGCCGCCGATAGGTTGGCTCCCCTGGTGAATCAAGAGAACGCCATGAGTTCGCAGTCCAACATCCCGCCACCGGTACCCCGCCTCGATGCCGCCCGCATCGTCGAGGAGCTCAACCGGCAGCACGGCATCTCGCTGGAACTGTTGGGAGCGGCGCCGGGCGGCGAGGTCGGTGCCGCCTTCGTTCGCTGGCCGGACGGCCATGAGGGCGTGCTCACCCGGGCCGCTGACGCCCCTGCCGGTGCGGGCGAGCACCTGCGCTCGACGACGGCGATGCTGGCTCTCGTCAAGACGCGCGGCATACCAGTACCGCGGTACGAGCTGGTTGTGCAGGTGGACGACCTGTACGCCGTCGTCCAGGAGCGGCTGCCGGGCGCGCCGCCTGATGTCGTGGATGGTCCGCTGGTCGGACTCGCCGCTTGCTCGGCCAGGTTCGCGAGATCGGCCGGGCCGGGTCGGGTGTGCTGGCCGGCGACGATCTGGTGCACCTCGACTATCACTCGGGCAACGTCCTGGTCGACACGGAAGGCCAGCTGACCGGCATCATCGACTGGGACGGCTGGGCGCGTGGCGACCGCTGGTTCTCGCTGGAGGTGCTGGCGTTCGACCTGACGTGGCGCTGCGCCGACACGGCGGTACGAGATCGCCTCGACGCTCTGATCGCCGCCGCAGTACCGGCAGATCGACTGCGGGCATACCGGGCCCACCTCAGCCTGCGGATGGTCGACTGGGTCATCCGGCATGACGAAGCCCGGGCAGTCGACTACTGGCTCGCAGTGGCGACCGAACGGCTCTCCGTCTGACCACTGGGCCGCAGCGAGGCGCAGTACGGGCTGAGGGCGCAGTACCGGGGTTAAGGCCGGAGGGTGGCGCGGAAGCCGACGCGGTCGCCCCGGTAGAGGGAGCGGACTGACTCGATCGGGCGGCCGGCGGTGTCGCGGCTGGTGCGGTGGAGGAGCAGCATCGGGAGCGACTGGGTGGCCTTCAGGAGTTCGGCTTCGCGAGGTGTCGCGATCACCGTCTCGACCAGCTCCTCCCCCTCGCCGAAGCGGACGCCGAGTTCATCCGTCAGGCACCGGTAGAGCGACCCCTCCGGCTTCAGCACGTCGCGCAACGTCGGGAAGCGCGCCACCGCGAGGTACGTCGTCTCCAAGCCGATCGGCTGACCGTCCGCCAGTAGCACCCGCTCCAGCCGATGGACCGCATCGCCAACAGCAATCCCAAGCTGCTCGGCGAGCACCCCATCCGCCGCGATCTCCTCGAACGCGACCAGTTCGCGCCCCGGCTCTTGCCCCTGCGCCCGCAACGCTTCCGTGTAGCTCACCAACGCCAGCGGCTGGATCAGCTTCGGCGTGGCCACGAAGGTCCCCTGCCCCTGCCGCGCCCGCAAGCGGCCGTCCGCGACCAGCTCCCGGATCGCCTGCCGCATCGTCCACCGCGAGACGCCGAACTCCTTCGCCAGCGTCCGCTCCGGCGGCAACGCGGCGCCCTCACCAAGCCGTTCGAGCAGCCCGACCAGCCGGGTCTTGACAGCGAAATGCAGCGGCACAGTCACCCGCCGACGATAACCGAGCCCCCTCAGCCCTCAGCAGCACGGACTTCGAAGTACCGGGAAAAGCTAGAGCCCCGGGCGGCAACCCGGGGCTCGAGGTGGATGGATGGGCGGCGGAAATCAGCTGCCGGACTTGCGCCGGAACTGGCGCTTCTGCTTGTCGTTGTGCGCCTCGCCGACACCCTCGTGCCGCGGCCCGCTGCCGGGGTGCGACTCGTGGGTCTGGTTCTTCTTGGCGAGTGCCTCGCGGAACTTCTTCTGCAGATCGTCCTTAGCCGGCTTGCTGGGCGTGTCGCTCATACCGTCTCCTTCACAAACCGTCAGGCGTTCAGGCTCTAGCTAACCAATTGTGACTGTCCTCCCGCCAGCCATTATCGGCGGGGCCCTCAAACTGTCGGATCCAGCCGACCCTGGACCGCCACCACACACCAAGCAGCCCGCCGGCGGCCCCCGCCCGCCCAGCCACGCCGAGCCGGCCCCGTCAAACGCGACTTGGTGTGTGGTGGCGGTCCGGGTCCTACCGTCTCAAGGTAGGAAAACTCTCCTGGCGCTGGACGCGGCGGCTGCTAGTTTCGCTGAGGCAGCAGCGACCTCTGGAGGGAACAGTCATGGTGGTCAGCACGGAAGCCCTGATCGGGATCGCGCTCATCGAACTCGGCCTCGTCGTCATCCCCGGCCCGAACATGATCTACCTCGTCTCGCGATCGGTCACCCAAGGCCGCCGCGCCGGCCTCACCTCGCTCGCGGGCGTCGGCGTCGGCTTCCTCGTCTACCTGCTCGCCGCGACCGCCGGCCTGGCGACCCTCTTCGCGCTCGTCCCGGAGATCTACGTGACGCTGAAGCTGGCCGGCGCGGCGTACCTGCTCTGGCTCGCCTGGGGCGCCCTCCGCCCCGGCGGCAGCTCCGCCTTCACCCCGAACGAGCTCGAACCAGACCGCCCCCGCAAACTCTTCGGCATGGGCCTGCTGACCTGCCTGCTCAACCCGAAGATCGCGATCCTCTACATCTCGCTGCTGCCCCAGTTCGTGGACCCGTCCCGCGGCCACGTCGGCACCCAGAGCCTGCTCCTCGGCCTCACCCAACTGGCGGTCGGCGTCCTGGTGAACGCGATTTTCGTCATCACCGCCGGCTCGGTAGCGGTCTTCTTCAGCCGCAAACCCCTCTGGTCCCGCATCCACCGCTACGTGACCGGCACCGCCCTGGCCGTCTTCGCCGTGAAACTCGCCACGGACCGCACCCAGCCGGTCGCCGCTCCGTAACTCTCCGCAGCAATCCCTTGGTTCTCACGCCTCCGAGCCGCCTCACGGCTTGGCGCCCCGACGTACAGTGAGTAACAAGGCCCCGGACCCCACCCCGACCGCCCTCCAGCGCGGCACACCGGTACGACGCTCCGCCCGGCCACCCACCCCAAGTGGTTTCCCCCTGACAGGTCAGGGTGCCGGTGACCCCCATCCCCTGCCCGGCACCCTGGCCGCTCCACCCCAACTGACGGGCCGTACTACGAGAGCCTTCTGGTGACGAAGACGAACTCGAGGCCGGGGCGGTCCGGTGCGTCTCGTACTTCGTCGACCGTGAAGCCTGCCTGGGTTAGGGATTCCTCGAGCTCGGCCTTTGTCCGGAAGCGCAACGTCGACTCCGAGGTCAAGGTCGCGCCATCCTCGGCGAACACGTAAGTCCCCCTGAACTTCACCAGCGGCAGCCGGACCTCCAGCAGGTCGGTCCAGCTCTCCACCACTCCGACATCCGGCAAGTCAGTCCGCTTGTAGGTCTGCTCCCGATTCCAGCCCAGCCACGCCTGCCGTACCGGATCCCTTGTCTCAAAGACGAACCGCCCACCAGGTACCAGCGCCCGCCGTACTGCGGCCAGCGTCGTCGCCCAGTCGTCATCCTCGACAAAAACCTGCGCCACGTTCCCCGTCATCACCGCCAACTCCACCTGCAACGGCGGCAACGCGGCGGCATCCCCATGAATCCACCGAACCCGCTCAGCCCCAACCTTGCCCCGAGCAACCTCCAACGAGGCCAACGCCGGATCCACCCCAACCACGTCAACCCCACGCCCAGCCAGCAACAACGCAAGCGTCCCCGTCCCACACCCCACATCCAGAACCCGCGCCGTCCCGAACTCCGCCGCCATCCCCAGATAGGCATCAAGATCAGCCCGCCGCTCCGGCTCCAGCGAATCATAAACAGCCGCCAACCGAGGCTCCCAAAACAACGCATCAACCATCCAGCGACCCTAGATCGCCACCCCTCACCCCAGCGACCAATTTCCTGGAGCGCAGCAGGATGAACCCTCGAACGACCATCTTCCCGTGCGGACTAGACCACTATCTCGGGAGAAACATGAGGAAATTCCTCGCAATCACCGCACTGGCCGCATCCACCGTGGGCATCGCCGCCACCACCGCGACGCCTGCCATGGCTGCAACCTTCTAAAGGGGCCACTTCACCACGTACCCGGAATGCGCAAGGGAGGGCGACCGCATCCTCAGGTACAGCCCGAAGGCGCAGTACTACGAATGCCCCGCCCACCCGTCCCTCGGCGGCTTCAACCTGTACGTGACCTACTGACCTAGCTTCTGCCGGCACACTGGGGCGCCGCTACCCCGTCGCGGCGCCCCACGTTCGTCTCCGCAAGCTGATGTCTTCGGAGTTGCCGCAGAATCATCTTCGATCTGTAAATCTATGCAGTGACACCGCGAAGCTACTCACCAACGATTTCTACTTGCTTTCCACTCGCTTACTGCTCACAGCGCCCTCACCCAACGATGTCGCCACCCGCCACCACCCCGCAGGGCGGGCGACCTACCGATTCCCTGGCAGATCAGCGCTCTGGCAACGACAACAGCTCAACCAGCAAGACGTTCAAGGCGCTCGCGCATTCCGTCAAAGGCAGCTACGAACCGCGGCAGCTCGCCGGGTGACACACCATTGCCGGTCGCGACCTGCCGCCACTCCGACGTCGCGTCGAGCACCTCACGGACGATCTCCTTCGCGTCGCCCACCCCGACCCGAAACGAACTGGCGTACGCGGTCAGTCCTTCCACTTCGTCGGCCTGTCGAGTTGCTCCACCGATGCCGGTGACGCGCTGCGCGCCCGCATCCGGATTCGGGTTCACATCGAAGACCGGCGACAGCTTCCAGCCGGAGGGACCAGCGCGCAGAAAGCCATGATTACGCAGATGGTCGTCAGTGTTGTGGATCGCCACCGAGAAGACGATTCTTCGCCAGAGTTGCTGTAGATCCCGTGTGGTCTGGGACCCGAACTCCGTCAACGTCTCCGCAACCTCGAGATAGTCTCCGGGCACCCCATCCCGCCCTCCGACCATCGTCATCGCACTGATGTAGCCGATGCGATGCACGCCATTGCGGTCGAAGCGATCGAGGACGAGGACATTCCTTCCGCCCACCGGTACGAGGCGCCTGGTCGGAGTCTCGATTCCCGCCCGCTCGGCCAGATCGAGAGCAGTCTTCTCCCAGCCCATCACATCCCACTCGTCGTTGTGGTGAGGGAACTTGGCGATCAGCAGCCGCTGTCCGTCACGCACGGACGCCTTCGGCCGTGCGCCACCCAACGACCCTGATCCTGCATCGAGCAAGTCTTTGATCGCCGCCAGATCGTCGACGTCGGCCTCAACCGCATCAGCCGCGTGCAGCAGGCGGGGAAGCTCCACCAACTTCGGGACGGTCAGATCCGGGTCGAGGAAGCTTCCGTCGCGTTCCGTGCGGAAACGTAGCGCTCCCTGGCGGGTCAGGTCACTGACCCCGAGGAGGTAGTCGACCTCACTGACCGACGGCGCGGTGCGGCTGTCGCGCAAGGCCTTGAGGCGCACCATCTTGGCGATCAGGTTCTTGCCCCAACGATCCGGCGAACAGTCTGCGAATGCGCCTGGCAGCCCACCGACCGTGTGATTGCCTTCCAGGAGTGGCATGGACGGATCGATGGTGTACGCGCCAGGGCGAGCGAGGTACTCCTCGTCGTACCGAAACGCAGTGGTGGTGACGTTGTTGCGGCGGGTGAAGTAGGCACTGCCGACCTCGACCGTCTGCCCGTCCAGGTCGGCCGCGACGAATACCGTCTCAGTCATGGCCGAACCCTCTTGGGAAGGACCTGGTCGGCACGAGCGCGTCCGAGGTCGGTTTCGTAGGGATCCAGCGCTTCGACCACGCGATCGAGCGTGCCAAGGACGCGGGCAACATTGAGGAAGGCCTCGAGTCCTACGGTGGTCTGTCCTTTCTCCAGATCGCGCAAAGTATCGCGAGAGATCCCGGCTCGATCAGCGACCTGC
This sequence comes from Kribbella catacumbae DSM 19601, assembly GCF_000372465.1. Classification (GTDB taxonomy): domain Bacteria; phylum Actinomycetota; class Actinomycetes; order Propionibacteriales; family Kribbellaceae; genus Kribbella; species Kribbella catacumbae. The sequence goes on along the minus strand of NZ_AQUZ01000003.1, from coordinate 102,135 downwards.
TGGGCCGTGAGGCTCTGGAGCTTGCGCCAGGCGGTGAGGTACTCGCCGATCCGCTGAGCACTCAGCCTGGTTTTCGCCGGCACTGGAGCTCGCGCCATGACGTTCACCTCCGCACGCTAATGACGACCAGAAACGACAGTATACCCAATAACGCCGACCACAGCAGGCATTACCGAGCATTCCACCAGGCCAAGACGGCGGCCGAGCGCGCTCGGCTTTGTCCACGAACGAAGACAAGGAGCCGGTGTCTTCGAACGCAGACACTGGCCGGGAGTGCGCACCTACCAGCTCAGGCACCTGGCCACACGTGAAGCGGAACTCCACCCAGTCACCTCGCCAACCAACGTCAACTGGCGTCGGACGGGAACGGCCGTCATCCCCGGTCCTCGACCAACTGCCAACCGACTGACGGCTACCACGAACCCCGGCCGGCCGACGGTGGCCTCGCCCGTCCGGGGCCCGGCGAAGAAGCTCGGCTGAGGGTCGTTGAGCTGCCATCTGATGGTGGACGACGTAGTAGCCGACGTACGGGCGTTAGCCGCCTAATCGCTTCATCGTGAAGGTGAGACGTAACAGATGTTTCGCTCAGGAAGCATGCTGCATGTCTACTGCTCCTCAAGCATCTTCGCCGTTCAAATCTTCGCTTTGGGGACTTTCCTCGCTTGATTGTTCTTTTCTTTTCGAGTTGAACAACCCCGCTACATTGGACCCAACGGCGCCTGCTGTTCCGGCAATCGCGCCGGCTATGTTCTTGGCCTTGTTCGGCGCCATTTCATCGACTCGCTTCACGGCTGCCAGGTAGACCTCCGCGTCGACATTCGGAGGTGGGAGCTCCCTGAGATGCTCGATGAGCCGTTTCGATTGATTTCGGAGAGTGACAAAGGTGAGGCCGCCTGACACCACTCCCCCACCACCGGAACGACATTGCTCGCAGTCCTGGCGAAGCTCTGCTTGGTTACGTGCACTCCGATAACCCGCAGCGTCTGCTTCATCGGGACGTACCACGCGGTTTTGGTCAGGGCCACACTTGCGATCTTTTTCTGGACGGCGGGACGGGCAACTTGAGTTGCAAAGAGACCCACTGAGACCGATGCACCGCCGACCCCCATCATGATGCCGAGGAACGCCGCGAGGATGCCCAAAGATTCATCATCCAAGTCGTCGATGTCATCCAAGAACGACTGCCAGCCATAGAGGTAGGCGATCTTCTGCATAACCCTGAAGGCGTGAACATAGAATTGAGTGATGTCAGCAGGCACCGTGCCGATCATGGCAAACCCGCCAGGCAGGCCGGCCGCGAACGACAATGCCGTGGATTTTCTGGTCTCGAACTCGATAACACTTCTGGCGATCTCATCGAGTACGGCCGGCGAAATGCCCGCCACCGCTGGATTCTCGCTGACAGCTCGATCTATCGCGGCTGCACCGATACCTCTTCGGTGAAGTTCTGCCCTGAGGAACTGCGCCCGGTCGATGCGGACGCCACATAGCCGTATGACTTTCTTCAGGAACGCTATGGCGAATTACTCAGCCTCGCTGTCCTGCTCAGCTACGTCGACGACTACCAGCCCATATCCGTAGCGAGAACTAGACGTTGAAGCGGAATTCCACGACGTCGCCGTCGGACATGATGTAGTCCTTGCCTTCGATTCGGACCTTGCCGGCGGATTTGGCGGCGGCCATGGAGCCGGCGGCGATCAGGTCGGTGAAGGAGACGATCTCGGCCTTGATGAAGCCGCGCTGGAAGTCGGTGTGGATGACGCCGGCTGCCTCGGGGGCAGTGGCGTCCTTCTTGATCGTCCAGGCGCGGGATTCCTTGGGGCCTGCCGTGAGGTAGGTCTGCAGGCCCAAGGTCTCGAAGCCGACGCGGGCGAGCACGTCCAGGCCGGGCTCTTCGACGCCCATCTCGGCGAGCATCTCGCGGGCCTCGTCCTCGTCGCCGAGCTCGACCAGTTCGGCCTCGAACTTCGCGTCCAGGAAGATCGCCTCGGCCGGTGCCACCAGGTCGCGCATCTGCTGCTTCAGCGACTCGTCGGCCAGTTCGTCGGCGTCGCAGTTGAAGACGAACAGGTACGGCTTGGCCGTCATCAGCATCAGTTCGCGGATCGCGTCGCGGTCGACGTTGGTGGCGATGATCGGCGTACCGGCCTCGAGCTGCTTCTGCGCCTCGCGGACCGCTTCCAGGACGGCGACGCTCTCCTTCTTCAGCCGCGACTCCTTCTCCAGCCGCGGGATCGCCTTCTCGACGGTCTGCAGGTCGGCCAGGATCAGCTCGGTCTGGATCGTGGAGATGTCGTCGGCCGGTGAGACCTTGCCGTCGACGTGGGTGACGTCGTCGTCGCGGAACACCCGGGTGACCTGGCAGATCGCGTCCGACTCGCGGATGTGGCTGAGGAACTTGTTGCCCAGCCCTTCACCCTCCGACGCGCCGCGGACGATGCCGGCGATGTCGACGAACTGCACGGTCGCCGGCAGTTGCTTGGCCGAGCCGAAGACTTCGGCCAGCTGGCCCAGCCGCGCGTCCGGTACGCCGACGATCCCGACATTGGGCTCGATCGTCGCGAACGGGTAGTTCGCCGCGAGCACGTTGTTCTTGGTCAGCGCGTTGAAGAGGGTGGACTTGCCCGCGTTGGGGAGCCCGACGATTCCGATGGAAAGTGCCACGGGCAGCAAGAGTACGCGGCCGGACCCGCCGCACCCCAATCCGCCGGCGCCCGAACCAGCCGAGGGCAAGCAGCGTCTCCAGTCTGTGACCAGTTGGACAGCTCGCCTCGGCCATCGATCACGCCTTGTGGTCGCCTGCTCGCAGTTCCTGCGGTTCGGGCTGACGCAACTGGTCTCCTGTCTCTTCCCCGCCGCGCTCTTCGCCGGCCTCGCGGTCTCGAAGTACCTCAGCCTCCCGATTGCCCGGAACGACGCTCTGCTGGTCTTCTGTCTGCTGCTGACGTTCGGGTTCTGGCTGGCCGGACTGGAGACGTGGCGCGAGATCGCGGTGATCTTCGGCTTCCATCTCGTCGGGCTGGCGCTGGAACTGTTCAAGGTCCAGATCGGCTCCTGGCAGTACCCCGGCGACGCGGTGACGAAGTTCGGCGGGGTGCCGCTGTTCGCGGGCTTCATGTACGCCGCGGTCGGCAGCTACATCTGCCAGGCCTGGCGCCGATTCGACCTGCGGGTGAGTGGTTATCGCCCGATCCTCACCACTGTGCTCGCAGTACTGATCTACGCGAACTTCTTCACCCACCACTGGATCGTGGATCTGCGCATCCCGATCGCGCTCGGACTTCTGCTCGTACTGCGCCGCACCTGGGTCTTCTACACAGTCGGCGCCCGGCGATACCGGATGCCGCTGGCGTTGTCGTTCGCGCTGATCGGCTTCTTCCTCTGGATCGCGGAGAACTTCGGCACCTTCCTGGACGCGTGGAACTACCCCGACCAGGTGGACGTCTGGCGGCTCGTGCACCCGGCGAAGTTCGGCGCTTGGGCGCTGCTGGTCAGCATGAGTTTCGTGCTGGTCGCGAGCGTGAAGTCCTTGGAGGGAAGGCTTTATCACCGCGGTACGCCGGCCAGCGTAGCGACTCCGACAGCGACTGAGATCTCCCCGCAACACAGGATTGCCAACCGGGTCAGGACCTAGGGCGTCTCATCTACTGAAAGCTCCTTGAGGGGGAGCGTGTCTGGGGAACATCCGCCTGATCTGCAAGGGAGCATCATGTCCCGAAAGCTTGCCGCCATCATCGCGACCGGGGCCGCGGCCGCTCTGGTCATCGGCTCGTTGATCGCCTTGGCGATAGGACATACGACCCCGCCCAAGCCGACGTCAGCGGCCAATGTCACACCGTCCACGACGCCGAGTGAGACACCGACCACCACGCCCACCCCCGGTACGCCGGGCGGGCCGGACACCAATACGCCGCGGACACCGGCCGGCGATCCGACCGCCGCCGCAGCAGCCGGCAACAAGAAGGTGCTGTTCTTCAGCTTCGACGACGGCCCGGACCCGGTCTGGACGCCGAAGATCCTGCAGGTACTGGCGAAGTACGGTGCCCACGCAACCTTCTTCGAGCTGGGCAAGATGCAGGCCGCGCACCCCGGGCTGCGGGAGCAAATCCTTGCCGCAGGCAACACAATCGGCAGCCACTCGATCACTCACCCGCAGCTGACCGCGCTCCCGGCCAAGAACCGCCGGCACGAGATCTTCGACGGCCCGAAGTCGAAGTGCTTCCGCCCGCCGTACGGCGCCTCGAACCCGAAGGTCCGCGCCGATATCAAGGCGGCCGGCATGGTCCAGGTGCTCTGGGACGTCGACCCGCGCGACTGGGCCCGTCCCGGCACGCAGGCGATCGTCAACAACATCATGACCCACGCTCACCGCCGCAATATCATCTTGATGCACGACGGCGGCGGCGACCGCACGCAGACCGTGGCGGCCCTGGACAAGGCCCTCCGGTTGCTGAAGGCCCAGGGCTACTCGTTCCCGGCAATGGCCTGCTGACCTGCTATTTCGTCTGTCTGGGCTTGTCGTCCGGAAATTGTCGGTGGCGTCTGCGACTGTCTGTGACATGACCGGTACTGCGGTTCTGCTGCTCCTGGTGTTCTTGCTGGTCGGGCTTGGGCTCGGCTGGGTGTTCGGCGTGCTCTGGTCGCGAGGGCGGGACGGTGCTTCGCTCGCGCGGATCACGGCCGAGCGGGACGCGGCTGAGGACAGGGTGGTGGAGCTCACGCAGGAGCGGACCACGGTCGGGCAGCAGATGTCAGGCCAGGCAGTGGTCAAGGAGTCGCTCGACCGATTGCATGCCCAACTCAACCAATTGGAGAAGGGCCGCGCTGCCTGGCAGAGCGAGTTGCACCAGCAGGTGAACGAAGTACGGATGAGCGGGGAGGCGTTGCGCCGGGAGACCGCTTCGCTGTCGACCGCGCTGCGAAAACCGCAGGTGCGGGGGCGATGGGGTGAGCTGCATCTCCGGCGTACGGTCGAGCTGGCCGGCATGGTCGCGCACTGCGACTTCACCGAGCAGACGACGACCACGACGGACGACGGGCTGCTGCGCCCCGACATGGTGGTGAGACTTGCCGAGGGCAAGAATCTGGTCGTCGACTCGAAGGTGCCACTGGCCGCGTTCCTGGAGGCGGCGGAGAGCGACGACGCGGACTTCCGCGAGGAACGCCTGCGGGCCCACGCGCGGCACCTGCGCACGCACGTCGATCAGCTCTCGGCGAAGGCGTACTGGTCGAGACTCCCGTCGACGCCGGAGTTCGTCATCCTCTTCGTCCCCGGCGAGTCGTTCCTCTCGGCAGCGCTGGACATCGAGCCGAGCCTGCTCGAGTACGCCGCTGAGCGCCGCGTCATCCTGGCGACTCCGACGACCCTCATCGCCACCCTGCGAGCAGCCGCGTACGCCTGGAACCAGTCGGCCCTGACCGAGTCGGCCCAGCAGGTGTTCGAGCTCGGCCGCGAACTCTACGAACGCCTCAGCACCATGGGCGAGCACCTCAGCCGGGTGGGCCGCTCCCTGACCTCAGCCGTCGACGCCTACAACAGCACCGTCGGCTCCTTCGAACGCCGCGTCTTCACCACCGCGCGCAAACTCCGCGACCTCCATGTCACCGAAGCCGAGCTCACCGCGATGGAATCCATCGAGGCGTCCGCCCGTCCCCTGACAGCTCCCGAGTTCCTGGCCATCGACGACACCCCCGACACCCACCGCTGGCTCCCCGGCCCGACCATCGACAAGACCCGCCGAGAGCCCCCACCCCTGCCCGGCCTCGACACCCAAACCGGCTAGTGGTGTGTCGCGTCAAAAACTCGAGTGCTGGCGGTGTCCAGGTGGGTGCCTCGCAAGGCGGAGGGAAGGGCTCGATGTTTTTCCATCGTGCCCTTTCCTCCAACGCGGCGAGGTGCCCGCCTGGGCGCCGCCAGTGCCGAGTTTTTGACGCGACACACCACTAGCTGGGCAACGGCAGGCCGAAGCCGGGGCGGTCGGGGACTGTGAGTTCGCCGTCTCGCCAGAGGTACGCGCTGGTGTCCACGCCGAGCGTTTCGCCGGGAACGCTTTCAACCGTGTCGACGCGGCCCAGGCCGGCGGCGAGCTGAGCGGCGTACAGGGTCTTGAGTGGTAGTCCCCAGGCGTGCGGTGAGGCGTGGACGCCGAGCTCGGCGATTCCCGGCATCACCGAGCGCCAACTCGTCAGCCCGAACGAGACCACATCCATCAGCAGGACGTCGAGGTCTCCGCGCCGGGCGATCTCCAGCAGGAGCTCCAGGTCAGGATCGCTCTCGCCTTCCGCGATCAGCGTCGCCGATCCGGCCTCCCGCAGATGACTCCGCAACCGAGCCAGGTCGTCCGGGTCGTCAAGGAACGGTTCCTCCACCCAGTACAGCTGGCAGTCGTCGACCGCCCGCAGGTACTCGAGGAAGCCGTCGCAGTCGTAGCCGTCGTTGGCATCCACGAGGATCCGGTACTCCGGATAAGCCTCCCGGACAGCCCTGGTCACCTCGATGTCCCTGGCATCACCCGCCGCGCGCTCCATCCACCGGTTCCCGCGCCCGATCTTCAGCTTGAACGCCCGATATCCAGCCGCAGCGTCGGCAGCACAGTCAGCAAGTACTGCGGACACTCCGCGCGGACCCTCGTCGGGATCGAGATCGGCGAAGTAAATCGCACCGTCGTACGCCGGAACCGTGGCCGGCCCTTGTCCGCCGAGCAGCGCATGCACCGGCACATCCTCGATCTGTCCCACCAGGTCATGCAGCGCGAAGTCCAACCCTCGCAGCGAGTCATCCCGCACACCCGCAGCAGGATCGATCAGCTCATCCACTGACCGCCCGACCACGTCGACAGCCGAGACCGGACCGGCGACCAGCCCCCACCCGACCTTCCCGGTGTCGGTGCGGACGATCACGATCCCGTCCTCACCACCATCACCGTGACTGCCCAGCCGCGCGTTCCGCCCGACAACCCGCGGATACCGAGTACGGACAGTCGAGAACTCGACGCTCGTCACAAAGTGCTGACCCATGCCCCACAGCATTGACAGCCAAGTCCCATCAGAAACCCGAGGGAGTGGGCATATCAAGCGTCGGAAAGCCGCCACGGGTCAGAGGTTGACAAGTTGGGTGGAGGATCCAACGATGAGAGCGCTCTCACTCGTCCGGTGATCCACCGTCCCTCGTCGGATGAGCTCCACCTTCTCTCGCACGGGACAAACTGAGGAGGAGTTGTGCGCATCAAACACAAACTGCTGGCGGTTCTGGCCGCCGCGAGTACCGTCGCCGCCGGGCTCGTCGCGACCGTCGCGATGCCGGCCGACGCGGTGCCGGCGACCATTCCGCTGAAGATCTCCAACAGTTCCGGCCGTGGCGACGCCGTCTACATCTACAACCTCGGCACCAACCTGCAGACCGGCCAGCAAGGCTGGGCCGACGCGAACGGCACCTTCCACGCCTGGCCCGCGGGCGGCAACCCGCCCACCCCGGCACCCGACGCATCCATCGCCGGGCCCGCCAACGGCCAGTCGATCACCATCCGGATGCCGAAGTTCTCCGGCCGGGTCTACTTCTCCTACGGTCAGAAGCTCGTCTTCAAGCTGACCACCGGTGGCCTGGTGCAACCGGCCGTCCAGAACCCGAGCGACCCCAACCGCAACATCCTGTTCAACTGGACCGAGTACACGCTGAACGACTCCGGCCTGTGGATCAACAGCACCCAGGTCGACACGTTCTCCGCCCCGTACGCCGTCGGCGTCCAACTCGCGAACGGCAGCACCAAGAACACCGGCCACCTCAAGCCCGGCGGCTACAACAACTTCTTCAACGCACTCCGCGGCCAGCCCGGCGGCTGGGCGAACCTGATCCAGACAGCACCCAACGGGTCCGTACTGCGGGCGCTCGCGCCGACGTACGGGGTCGAGACCGGCGCGCTGCCGGCCTCGATCATGGACGACTACGTCAACCGGGTCTGGTCGAAGTACAGCTCGCAGACGCTCACCGTCACGCCGTTCGGCAACCAGCCGAACACCAAGTACTTCGGCCGCGTCTCGGGCAACGTCATGAACTTCACCAACACCTCCGGCGCGGTGGTCACCTCGTTCCAGAAACCCAACTCGGCCAGCATCTTCGGCTGCGCGGGTCTGCTCGACGCACCGAACGACCTGGTCCGCGGGCCGATCTCACGCACGCTGTGCGCCGGCTTCAACCGGTCCACGCTGCTGACCAACCCGAACCAGCCCGACGCGAACAACTCGGGCTTCTACCTCGACAACGTCACCAACCACTACTCCCGCAAGATCCACGCGCAGATGGTCGACGGCAAGGCCTACGGGTTCGCCTTCGACGACGTCGGCGCCCACGAGTCGCTCGTCCACGACGGCAACCCGCAGCAGGCCTACATCACCCTCGACCCCTTCAACTGACCGACAGCCGGTACCGGCCTAAGGCCGGCCGATCAGCGACCCCGGGTCTCCCGCCACTGCCCGCGCGGGGGACCCGGGGTTCTCCCTGCCCTTGACAGGCGAGATGGTTAGTGGGAGCTTACCGTTCGTGGGCACTTACCAAGCCGGCGCCGTGCTCGACGCCCTCGGCGATCCGACCAGACGCACGATCCTGGAGACCTTGCGCCGCGGCGGGCCGAGTTCGGTGACCGGGCTGGCTGAGCGGGTGCCCGTCAGCCGGCCCGCGATCTCCCAGCATCTGAAGGTGCTCGGCCTGGCCGGGCTGGTCGACCACGAGGCTCAGGGCACGAGGAACATCTACCGGATCGATCGGGCCGGCCTCGACGAGGTACGGAGCTGGCTGGATCAGTTCTGGGGTGACGCGCTGGACGCCTTCGCGGAGCACGTACGACAGACCGAAAAGGAGCAGGCATGAGCATCGCGCCACTGACCAAGCGGGTGGTCGTGCCGGCCGACCCGGACCGTGCATTCGAACTGTTCACCGCCGAGATGGGCGCCTGGTGGCCGCTCGCGACCCACTCGGTCGGCCAGAGCAAGGCGACCGACGTCAAGCTCGAAGGCGCCGTCGGCGGCCGGATCATCGAGTACGGCGAGGACGGGCCGGTCGGCTACTGGGGCACGATCTCCGACTGGGACCCGCCGAAGAGCCTCTCCTTCACCTGGCACCCCGGCAGCGACCCGACACAGGCCGGCCACATCACCGTCAGCTTCAAACCGGTCGACGACGGCACCGAGGTCGAACTGACCCACACCGGCTGGGACCGCCACCCCGGCGGCGCCGAGGCCCGCGCGGCCTACGACACCGGCTGGGACTACACCCTCAACCTCTACACCGCAGAGGTCGCTAGTAGCCGACAGTGAAACGGCGGCGGGAATGGGCCGGCTGCTCGATCTCGTCAACCAGCGCGATAGCGAAGTCCTCAGCGGAGATCTGGTGGCCTACTGGCTCGTCGAGGCCGAGGCGGAAGACGCCGGTACGCTCGCCGGGCTCGATCACCTGGGCGGGCGACAGCAACGTCCAGTCGACACCGGCCGGCGTCGCACGCAAGGTGTCGAGCACCCCGGCAAGGACCAGCGCCTCGGCCTTGTAGATCTCCGGGAAGCCCGGGCCGTCCACCAAACGCTTGCCATCGACAACCAAACTGCCCGCGCCACCGACCACCAGCAACCGCGTCCCACCAGCCGACGCGATCAGGGTGTCGATCGCATCCACGAACTTCTGCGGATCTCCCCCGGTCCGGCTCGGCCCCATCGCCGACACCAGTACGTCGACCGACGACGCGAGCTCCTTCACCGACACCGCATCGTTCGCAGTACCGGCAACAGCCCGTACGCCGGCCGGCACCTCGCCACCCGACCGGGTGATGCCGACTACCTCATGCCCCCGGCTGACCGCCTCGGCCGCCACCCGGCTGCCGATCATCCCGCTCGCACCGTAGATCGCGATCTTCACTGCCACTCTCCTTCGTCGACCGAACTCAACCCGGCCGACAGTAACCATTGGTAACCAGCTACTTCAACGTGCTATAAGTACCTGGTGGTTACTAATGGAGAGCATCTCGTCGCCAAGATCTTCAGCCGCGGCGACGTCTTCGACCCCGACTGCCCGACCCGGGTGGTGCTGGACCGCATCGGCGACAAGTGGACCGTGCTGTCCGTCCTGCTGCTGAGCAAGGGCCCGCTCCGGTTCACCGAGCTCCGCGACGGCATCGGCCGGGTCGCGCCCAAGGTGCTGACCCAGACGCTGCGCCGGCTCCAACGCGACGGCCTGATCACCCGCGAGGTCTTCGCCGAAGTACCGCCCCGGGTCGTCTACACGCTGACGCCGCTGGGCGAGTCGCTGATCGGACCGATCCGGGCCGTCAGCGACTGGGCCGAGGAGCACATGCCGGCCATCTCGGCGGCACAGAACAGTTACGACCTCGACTCCGCCTGATCACGACTCAACCTTTCGCCCCTGCCCGGTCATCACACTGCTGACCGAGACAGTGCCGCCTCGGTCCTCGCACTGCTGACCGAGACGACAACCCGGCCGGCACCTTCACCTTCATCTACACCGTCCGGTACTGCGGGCCGAAAGGACCGTTCACCGTCACGAAGAGCTTGCCGGTGGTGATCCGTTAGGCGTGGTCGGACGTGCCTGTGGTCGCCATGCCGGCGGCCTTCAGGTCGGTACGGAGCTCGCGCGGCAGCGAGAACACCAGGCTCTCCTCCGCCGTGGTGACCTCCTGCACCTCGCCGTACCCGCGCTCGGCGAGCCAGCTGAGCACATCGCGCACGAGCAGCTCGGGCACGCTGGCGCCGCTGGTGACGCCGACCGAGTCGACGCCTTCCAGCCAGGACTCGTCGATCTCGGCGGCATAGTCGACCAGGTGGCCGGCCTGGGCGCCGTGCTCGAGGGCGACCTCGACCAGGCGGACCGAGTTCGAGGAGTTGCGGGAGCCGACCACGATCATCAGGTCGACGTCCGGCGCCATCTTCTTCACCGCGGTCTGCCGGTTCTGGGTGGCGTAGCAGATGTCGTCGCTCGGCGGGTCCTGCAGCTTCGGGAACCGCTCGCGCAACCGGCGTACGGTCTCCATCGTCTCGTCCACCGAGAGCGTCGTCTGGGACAGCCAGACCACTCGCTCCGGGTCACGGACGACGACGTTCGGCACGTCGCCCGGGCCGTCCACCAGGTGAACGTGCTCCGGCGCCTCGCCGCTGGTACCGATCACTTCTTCGTGCCCGTCGTGACCGATCAGCAGGATGTCGAAGTCGACGGCGGCGAATCGCTTGGCCTCGTGGTGCACCTTGGTGACCAGCGGGCAGGTCGCGTCGATCGTCTTCAGCTGCCGCGCGGCGGCCTCCTGGTGCACCACCGGGGCCACGCCGTGCGCGGAGAAGATCACCGTCTCGCCCTCGGGCACCTCGTCGGTCTCGTCGACGAAGATCGCGCCGCGCGCCTGCAGCGTCGAGACGACGTGCTTGTTGTGCACGATCTCCTTGCGCACGTAGACCGGCGGCCCGTACAGGTCGAGCGCCTTCTCGACCGCCACCACGGCCCGGTCGACACCGGCGCAGTACCCCCGCGGGGCCGCTAGCAGCACCCGCTTCGTTTTCAGCGCGGTCGGCGTTCCGGTGTTCTCAGGCTGGGCAGTCACAGTCTCCATCGTACGGGCCACCTGCTGACGGCCCGGAAACGGCTTGGTGAAGAGCATCACGGCGATCGATTGCCTTTCGCAATCAACTGGTAGCACAGAGCGACAAGAACGCGCGCCCGGACCGAGCTGTTGACTCCCGGCCCGGACCGCTGGACTCTGCACAGAGATGCACCGTCGACCGGGGAGGGCGACATGCGTAAATCACCTGTTTTCCTGGCAGTACTGGCACTTGCCGCGGGCGCGCTGGTTGCGGGTCCAGCGGCCACCGCCGGACCGGCTCAAGGGGGTGATGGCGGATTAGAGGTGTACGTCGGCGACCTCGCCCCGGACCAGCTGCAGAAGCTGGCGGAGCTCGGCCTTGACCACGAAGACGTCTCGACCGGCGAGGCGAAGAACGGCAAGGTCAGCGTCGAGGCGATCATCACCGACCTGGAGGCCGACAAACTGCGCGCCGACGGCGTCGACCTGAGGGTCAAGAAGGTCAAGGGCCGGGACGCCTCCGACGAGGCCGCGCGGCTCGCCCTAGCCGGCCAAACCGTCTACCGCTCGTACAGCGAGGCCGGTGGCATCCGCGACGAGCTGATCGCGACCGCCCGCGCACACCCCGGGCTGGCCAAGCTGGTCAACCTCGGCAAGTCCGTCAACGGCCAGAACATCTACGCGGTCAAGGTGACCAAGAGCGCCCGTTACCTACCGGACGGCACGCGGCCGGCGGTGCTGTACGCCGGCGCCCAGCACGCGCGCGAGTGGATCACGCCCGAGATGGTGCGCCGGCTGATGCATCACTACCTGGACGGCTACGGCACTAGTGCAGAGCTGACCAAGCTGGTCAACACCACCGAACTGTGGTTCCTGCCGGTGGCCAACCCCGACGGCTACGACTACACCTTCACCGAGAACAACCGGTTGTGGCGCAAGAACCTGCAGGACAACAACGGCGACGGTGTCATCGACGGCCTGGACGGCGTGGACCCGAACCGCAACTTCGCGGTCAAGTGGGGCTATGACAACGAAGGCTCATCACCCGATCCGAGCAGCCAGACCTTCCGCGGTACCGGTCCGAACTCCGAGCCCGAGACGCAGGCGCTCGACCGGCTCTTCCGGCAGATCCGCTTCAAGCACTTCATCAACTACCACTCCGCGGCCGAACTGCTGCTGTACGGCCTCGGCTGGCAGGTGAGCACGCCCACGCCGGACGACGTCATCTACGAAGCGATGGTCGGCGACGACGCGAACCCGGCGGTGCCCGGCTACGACCCGGACATCTCGGCGGAGCTCTACACCACCAACGGCGACACCGACACCCACGCCACGGTCGCGTACGGCATCCTCGGATTCACCCCGGAGATGACGACCTGCCAGGTCGTGTCCGCCTCGGACCCGAACGACGAGTGGCTACCCGAGGATTGTGTCAGCGGCTTCAACTTCCCCGACGACGAGGAACTGATCCAGGCCGAGTTCGCGAAGAACATCCCGTTCGCGCTCTCGGTCGCGAAGTCGGCCCACGACCCCGACGACCCGGTCTCCGTGGTCGGCCTGCAGGCCGCCGACCTGGTGATCGACCCGTTCGCGGTCTCGCACGGCCGCACCCAGCCGGTCGCAGTCACCGCGAAGCGGGCGCTGAAGAGCATGCGGATCAACTACAAGATCAACGGTGGCCGCACCGTCAGCGACACGGTCGCGGAGTGGAACGGCGGTGAGCGGTACGGCGATACGCACAGCGACTACTACGCCGAGTTCCGCGGGACGGTACGCCGTACCAGGCCTGGTGACTCCGTCGAGGTCTGGTTCACCGGCTTCAAGCCAGGCAAGGGCCCGGTCGCGAGTGACCACTTCACGTACAAGGTCGCTGCCGATATCGGCGGGACGGTGCTGATCCTGGCCGCCGAGGACGTCACGGGTCTCAGCCCGGTCCAGGGCGTGACGACCGCCAAATACGCCGACGAGTACGCCGCCGCGCTCACTGCCGCCGGTCGCAGCTCGGACGTGTACGACGTGGACGCCAACAACAGGACCGCACCGCACCACCTCGGCGTGCTGTCGCACTACCGGGCGGTGGTCTGGGAGCACGGCGACGACATCATCACCCGTGAGGTCGGCCAAGTGGGTGGCACCGCCGCCGAACTGGCACTGGACCTCGAGTTGAGCGTCCGCGACTACCTCAACGAGGGCGGCAAGCTTCTCTACACGGGCAAGTACGCCGGCTTCGCCACCGGCGCGGACGGGGTCTATTGGTACAACCCGTTCGAGGAAACGCAAACCGAGTGCAGGACTCCGCAGGTCTACCCCTGTCTGCCCCTGCTGAACGACTTCCAGCAGTACTGGCTCGGGGCCTACAACTACGTCGACAACGGCGGTACCGGCGACACCGGGCCGTTCCCGATCGCCGGGGTCAGCGGCGCCTTCAACGGGTTCGCCGGAACACTCAACGGTGGCGACTCCGCGAACAACCAGAACCACACGGCGGCGTTCCTGCTGACTTCCAGCTTCCTGCCACCCGCGCAGTTCCCGCAGTTCGCGAGTTCGGCACCCTTCAAGTGGCAGCGGCCGGGGGGCGCGCCGTACGAGCCGTTCACCGGTGACTGGTACCTCTACAGCCAACGGGCGGACGTGAGCTACAAGCGGCTGACCCGCACGATCGACCTGACCGGTATGACGTCGGGCTCGCTCTCCTTCAAGGCGTCGTACGACACAGAGGCCGACTGGGACTACCTCATGGTCGAGGCGCACACCGTCGGCCTGGACAACTGGACGACGCTGCCGGACACCGGAGGGCATACGGGGCAGGACACCGGCCTGAGCTGCCCGGCCGGCTGGGTGGCACAGCTGCATCCGCACCTGGCTCACTACCAGAACGCGGCCTGCGAGCCGACCGGCAGCAGCGGGGCGTGGCATGCCGCCACCGGCACCAGCTCCGGCTGGCAGGACTGGAACGTCGACCTGACGGCCTATGCCGGCAAGCAGGTCGAGGTCTCGATCAGCTACGTCAGTGACTGGGGCACACAGGGTCTGGGCGTCTTCCTCGATGACGCCAAGGTCACCATCGGTGGAGCAACCTCGACCGAGACGTCCTTCGAAACCGACCTGGGCGGCTGGACCGTGTCCGGCCCGGCCGAGGGTTCCGCAGCCAACCCGAACGATTGGATCCGCACGCAGACCGCCTTCGAGGAAGGCGCCGGCGTGACCACCCAGGACACGGTGTTCGTCGGCTTCGGCGCCGAGGGACTCACCACCCAGGCGATGCGCAACGACCTGATCCGCCGATCGATGCTCCACCTGCTCGGGCCGTCAGGACCGTAACCGGCATCCTGGTTGCCTCCAGCAATCAAAAGGAGTTGAGGAGTCGCCCGCCCTATCCGGGCGACTCCTCACCAGGAGGTGTTCACTCCCTCAAGAATGCGGCCCATCCACCCTTGACGCAAAGGATTTATCGCTGCGTACGGCGCCCCGCGGCTTCGGCCCGTCGATGTCCAAGAGGAGGTACGGGGTGCTGGATGGCGCGCAACATACTGGGGGCTGCCGGGGATTGTCGGTGTGGGCCCGTAGAGTCGCCGGGTGGCATTGGAGACTTCGCCGGATGCGCCTGCGGCCGTTCGTACTATTGCGAACGGTATTGCCGGCTGGATCAACCAGCTCGGCGCCGTGTGGGTCGAGGGGCAGCTGACGGACGTCTCGGCGGGGCGGGGCATGACGACCGTCTTCGGCACCCTGCGCGACACCGACGCGGACATCTCGCTGCGCTTCACCTGCAACCGGCGGATCTTCGAGTCGGTGGATCCACCGGTCACCGACGGCTCCCGCGTCGTGGTGAACGCGAAACCCAACTTCTTCGCCAAGCGCGGCACGCTGGCGCTCGCGGTCAGCGAGATCCGGCACGTCGGCATCGGCGAACTGCTCGCCCGGATCGAGCGCCTCAAGCAACTACTCGCCGCCGAAGGACTCTTCGCGGCGTACCGCAAGAAGCCGTTGCCGTTCCTGCCGCACACGATCGGGCTGATCTGCGGGCGCGACTCGGCCGCCGAGCGCGACGTCCTGGAGAACGCCAAGCGCCGCTGGCCGGCAGTCGCGTTCCGGGTCGAGTACGCGTCGGTCCAGGGCCCGTCCGCGGCCGGCGAGGTGATGACCGCGCTGCGCCGGCTGGATGCCGACGAGGCCGTCGAGGTGATCGTGATCGCGCGTGGCGGCGGTTCGCTCGAAGACCTGCTGCCGTTCTCCGACGAAGGCCTGATCCGCGCCGTCTCCCAAGCCCGTACGCCGATCGTCAGCGCGATCGGCCATGAGCCCGATTCCCCGCTCCTCGACCTGGTCGCCGACCTGCGCGCCTCGACCCCGACCGACGCCGCCAAGCGGATCGTCCCGGACGTGCGCGAGGAGCTCGACGGCGTACGGCTCCTGCGCGAACGCGGATTGCGCGCGATCCGCGGCTGGCTGGACCGCGAGACGCATGCGCTCGCAGCGATCCGCAGCCGTCCGGCCCTCGCCGCACCGACGACGGACCTGCAGCGCCGGTCGGACGAGATCGCCGCCCTGGTCGACCGGAGCCGGCGGACCCTGACCCATCGGCTGGATCGCGCCGGAGACGATCTCGCACACCGGCTGGCCAGCGTGCGCGCGCTGTCCCCCAAGGCGACGCTCGACCGCGGGTACTCCGTGCTCCAGCTGGCCGACGGGACCGCGGTACGGGAGGTCGGTCAGGTGTCTGCGGGTGATGTGCTGAACGCACGGGTCAGCGACGGCCGCTTCGACGTAGAAGTGAAGGAGAGCAAGTGAGCAAGAGCGCCGAACCGGCGGCCTGCCCGGAGATCTCGTACGAACAGGCTCGCGAGGAGCTCGTCGAGGTCGTCCGCAAGCTTGAAGCAGGCGGCACCACCCTCGAAGAATCCCTCGCCCTGTGGGAACGCGGCGAAGAACTCGCCACCACCTGCCAGCAATGGCTGGACGGCGCCCGCCAACGCCTGGCCGAAGCCCAGGCCAGCCACGAAGAAAAGCCTGGGACTACGAAGTAAGCAGAGCAGTAGCTGCGGCCGTCAGGCCCGACTGCATGCGGGCGAGGGTGAAGCCTTCCGCGCGCAGGGCCTGATGGAGGTCGGCCGCAAGCGGCGCCAGGATGAAGTGGGCCGTGTAGTCGGCATCCAGATCAGGCCGCGCCTCTTCGACCAGCATCGCGATATGGCGGTGCCAAAGGCGGTAGGAGCCGATTCGATAGCGGGCGCCGTCTGACGCGTTCTCGCTGTCGACGAAGAGCTCGACGTGCCGATCGAGGAGCTCGACGTACGCCGCCAGGAAGGCGTTCACCCGGTCGAGCGCGGGCGCGCCCGGACCCAGCGGCGGCGGGCCGGTCAGGATTCTCGCCTGGAGTTCCACCTCGCGCTCGTCGAGCAGCGCCACCGCCAAGCCGGCCCGGTCACCGAAGCGGCGGAAGACCGTGCCCTTGCCCACACCCGCCGCGGCCGCGATCGCGTCCAGCGACACGTTCTTCACACCTTGCTCGGCGAACAGCCGCTCCGCCGCCTCCAGCACCTTCAGCCGGTTCCGGCGCGCGTCGGCGCGTTCCGGGCGTGGTTCCCCCAGCACCGGCAGGCTTCGTTGTGAAACGGACTGCAGTCCGGTAAGGTCGTTCATAAGACGGACTGTAGTCCGCTCAAGACCTTGGAGGAAGCACCATGAGCAACCCATCTGCCCGGATCGCCGTCGCCTATCACTCCGGCTTCGGCCACACCGCGAGGCAGGCCGAGGCCGTCGCGGCGGGCGCGGCCGCAGTACCGGGAGCTGTCGCCGAACTGGTACCGCTGGACGAGCTGACCGATGAGGTGTGGGAGCGGCTGGGCGCCGCCGACGCGATCATCTTCGGCGCGCCGACCTACATGGGCAGCCCGAGCGCGGTCTTCAAGGCGTTCGCCGAGGCCAGCGTGAAGGTCTGGGCCGCCGACCTCGGCTGGCGCGACAAGATCGCCGCCGGCTTCACCAACTCCAAGGCGATGTCCGGCGACAAGCTGAACAGCCTGGTCGACATGGCCGTCTTCGCCGCGCAGCACGGGATGATCTGGGTCGGCCTCGACGTGTACCCCGGCTGGGCCGAGTCGACCGCGAGCATCGAGGACCTCAACCGGCTCGGCAGCTGGCTGGGTGCGATGGCGCAGTCCGACGCCGACCTGTCCGCCGAGAAGGCGCCGCCGGAGACGGACCTGCGGACTGCGGCCGCTCTCGGCGCCCGGGTCGCGACCGTGACCCTGCGCCATCAGCGCGGTTCGCTGGCGGCCTGATGGCTTGGCTGGTACTGATCGCGGCCGCCGCGTTCGAGATCGCGTTCGCGTTGAGCCTGAAGCCGAGTGACGGGTTCAGCCGGTTCTGGCCGACGGCCGGCGTACTCGTCTTCGGCGTGATCTCCGTCGCGCTGCTGGCGAAGACCCTGGACCGGCTTCCAGTCGGCACGGCGTACGCCGTCTGGACCGGGCTGGGGTCGATCGGAGTCGTCACCCTCGGCATCGTGTTCTTCGGCGAGCCACTCACGCTCCCCCGCGTCGCCTGCATCGCCCTCATCGTCGCCGGCGTCATCGGCCTCCGCCTCGCGGGCGCCGAATAGCCCGTCGGCTAGACGCGGCGGCGGCGGAGGCTGCGGCGGCCGATCCGGCCGCGGGTCGGTACGGCGGCCGGCGGCACGACCGGGGATTCGACTCCGAGCGCATCGGGCTGGGCGACCAGCGACTGGTAGTCGTCCCAGCTCTCGACCCGGAGCGGAATGTTGCCGACGGCATCGACATCGGTGACCGGGTGGCGGCCGGTCCCGATCACGCCCCAGATGTCCTGGTCGTTGCGCAGCTGCCGCAGCT
Source organism: Kribbella catacumbae DSM 19601 (assembly GCF_000372465.1). Lineage (GTDB taxonomy): Bacteria > Actinomycetota > Actinomycetes > Propionibacteriales > Kribbellaceae > Kribbella > Kribbella catacumbae. Next base: position 83,714 of record NZ_AQUZ01000003.1, on the reverse strand, counting down.
CGCCGAACAGCTCCCGGCCGAACCAGCACGGGTTGCCCCGCCCGTTGTCGTAGCGGCTCACCCCGATCGGCGTCGACGGCCCGGCGACCTCCGCGACGAGCGACCAGACAGTGGCCGAGGTCACGCCCGGTTGATCACCGAACAAGACAACGATGCCGTCCGTACGCCGGTCCACCACGTCCAGGGCCGGCACGATCGAGGAACTGCCCGTGTCGGCATGCGGCGAATCGACGACCCGGGCGCCGTCCAGGTCGACGCGCTCGCGGACCTGCTCGGACGCGGTCCCCAGCGTCACGATCAACTGGTCGAAGCCGCAGTCCCGCGCGGTCCCCAATGAGGCACCGAGCAGGGTCTCACCCTGGTAGTCGAGCAACTGTTTGGGCACACCGAGTCGCGGCGATCCCTCAGCGGCCAGCACCAACCCCGTGACGAACACGGCCGCTCAACCCCTGACCTGGTCGATGTGTTCCATCCCAGGCTCCTTCGTCGATGGCCGATCCGACGATAAAAACCCATCCAGGCTCAGCGTGTCAACGGGTGATTGGAATTCACAATTCAGCGCAAAGTAGCAGCGAACGTTTCAAGCGCCTGATATCCGGCATTCCCGGTGACGATCGTGGTGGCCCCCGAGCCGATCAGAACGAGCGCATGCTCATCTTCTCGGTCCAGCAGGGTTTTGCGCTGCCAGACCACGCCGGCCACGGTCGACGTACCGTCGTCGCTGGTCTTGCCGAGTTCCTCGGACTGGAATCCCTTGCCGGTGACGTTGGACTGCTCCAGCCCGACGTATTTCTTCTGGTCGGTGACTATTCCCAGGTGCCAGGTCATCGGGCTTTGCTCCGGCGTCCGGAATTGCACGCTGGTCGCGGTCCAGCCGGCCGGCATCGGCTCGGGTCCGCGGATCCACGGCGCGACCTTCCGGGCCTCGGTCAGCTGAGGCGCGTACTCGACCGCGCGGATCTTCTCCGACTTCGGCCGCCAGGTGACGACCGCCAGGAACGCGACCACGATGAAGCAGGCCAGCAGCGCCCAGACCATGTTGGTCAGCGTCCGCGCCTTGGCCCGGTCGATCTTGTTCTGCGCACGGTAGGCCTCGGCCTCGGCGCGCACCCTGGCCTGTTCCGCACGGGCCGCCTGCTGCTTCGCCGCCTGCTCCTCACTTGTCGAGCTCATGGCACCAGTGTCCCCCGAGACCGATCGTCGCCCCACACCGGTCGTTGGCTACGATCCGTGGCATGAACGACCCGACCACTCCCCCTGCCCATCTCGAGGTCGGCGAGCACGCCCCCGACCGCAACCTGGCCCTGGAGCTGGTCCGGGTCACCGAGGCGGCCGCGATGGCGGCGGGTCGCTGGGTCGGCCGGGGCGACAAGAACGGCGCCGACGGCGCGGCCGTGAACGCGATGCGCACGCTGATCGGCACCGTCGGGATGAACGGCGTGGTGGTGATCGGCGAGGGCGAGAAGGACAACGCCCCGATGCTCTACAACGGCGAGCAGGTCGGTTCCGGCGACGGCCCGGAGTGCGACGTCGCGGTCGACCCGGTCGACGGGACGACGCTGGTGGCCAAGGGAATGGCCAACGGCATCGCGGTGATGGCGGTGGCGCCGCGCCATACGATGTACGACCCGTCCGCGGTCTTCTACATGGAAAAGCTCGTGGTCGGTCCCGAGGCCGCCGACGTGGTCGACATCCGGCTGCCGGTCGCCGAGAACATCCGCCGGGTGGCGAAGGCGAAGGGCTCGCCGGTCGACGACGTCACCGTCGTCCTGCTCGACCGGCCCCGGCACGACGACCTGGCCGCGCAGATCCGGGCGACCGGCGCGCGGATCAAGTTCATCAGCGACGGCGACGTGGCCGGCGCGGTCGAGGCGGCCCGGCCGGACACCGGCCTGGACATGCTGGTCGGCATCGGCGGTACGCCGGAAGGCATCATCGCCGCCTGCGCGATGAAGTGCATGGGCGGGATGATCCAGGGCAGGCTCTGGCCGAAGGACGACGAGGAACGGCAGAAGGCGATCGACGCCGGCCACGACCTCGACCGGGTGCTGTCCACCGACGATCTGGTCAGCGGCGACGACTGCTTCTTCGTCGCCACCGGCATCACCGACGGCGAACTGCTCCGCGGCGTCCGGTACCGCAGCTCGATCGCGCGCACCCACTCGCTGGTGATGCGTTCGCGCAGCGGCACGATCCGCAGCATCGAGAGTGAGCACCAGCTGTCCAAGCTGCGCGCCTACTCGGCGATCGACTTCGAGCACGCCCGATGACCGCACCCGTCCTCGTGATCGGCGAGGCCCTAGTGGACATCGTGTCCACCGGCAACGGCTCGGGCTCCGGCCGGAACGGGAAGAACAGCACCAAGGCGACCCCGGGTGGCTCCCCCGCCAACGTCGCGGTCGGCCTGGCCCGGCTCGGCCTGCCGACCGAGCTCGTCACCCGCTTCGGCACCGACCCGTACGGCGACCAACTCGGCGCGCACCTGTTCGGCAACGGCGTCCAGCTCTCACCAGGCTCGGTCGACCCGCAGTTCCGGACCAGTACTGCGACCGCCACGCTCGACGCCGATGGGGTCGCGTCGTACCAGTTCGACATCGCCTGGGAGCCGCCGGCGCTCTCCCTGCGACGGGGCAGCCCGGCAGTGCACACCGGCTCGATCGCGACCGTGCTCGAACCGGGTGCCGCGGCGATCCGCACCTTCCTGGATTCACTGGCGTCACAGCCGGTCACCGTGACACTCGACCCGAATGCGCGTCCGACGATCACGCCTGATCCGGAGAGCACCTGGGCCGCAGTACGGGCTCTTGCGGCTTCGGCCGATCTGGTGAAGCTGAGTGACGAGGACTGCGAGTTCCTCCGGCCCGGGTTGTCGCCGGACGAGATCGCGGCCGAGCTGCTGAGTGTCGACCGGACCAAGTGCGTAGTGATCACTCGCGGCGGCGACGGCGCCATCGGCGTCAGCCGGACCGCGCGGGTCGAGGTGGGCGCGCCCGCGATCAAGGTCGTCGACACCGTCGGCGCAGGCGACTCGTTCATGTCGGCGCTGATCGCAGGCCTGCACGCACGCCGGCTGCTGGGCGCAGTACGGCTGGAGGGCCTGGACGAGCGCACCCTCTACGACGTCGTCGACTACGCAGTAAAGGCCGCAGCAATCACCTGCACCCGCCACGGCGCCGACCCACCCACAGTCGCCGACCACACCGCAACCTGGGGCCCCTGACCGCATCACTGTCGGCCGCGCTGTAGCTGCCCCACCAGGTAACCGGCTCCGCTGGCGGTCGCCAGTACTGCGAACAGGCCGGCCGTGACGGCCCACAACCCGAGATCAGAGCGCGCAGTCTCCACCGCCCACACTGCACGAGCCCGGCCCGGCCGCGCAGCGGCGTACTCGATCGGCAGGACGTCACCCAACCGCAGGAAGTGCTCGCCGAGATCCCTCCCGATCTCGATCTCGTACTCCGCGCCGCCGGCGACGTACCGGACGAGGACGCTGCCGGAGCCCTTCACCATCAGGCCCGGTTCGAATATCTCGACCACCGTTCCGTCGACAACCGCCGTCGCCTCGTCCCATGCCAGCGAGTCCTGCCACGACGTCCCGGCGAGAAACCCGAAGCAGAGCGTCATCAGCAAGAAGAACCCCACCAGTGACCCCGGAACCAGCGGCCCACCCCACCGACGCCGGCCATCGGCGGACTTCCGAGCGTGTCTACCCTGCGGCTCCCGACCTCCGGCCGCCGCCGAAGCCGGCCTGATGCCCTGACCCCGACGAAGGGCAGACCGGATCCACGTCATAGCTGAAGTGTCCCTGAAGACAGGGCACCTCCACCCAAGCGCCCGGCCGTCACCGTCGACGAGCCCTCCACCCGGCTCCGCGCCCTCCGCGGCTTCCGACCGGCTACGCGGCTGAATGGTCTTGGTCGAACTTGACTACCAGATGAGCATCGAGGGCTTGGGCGATGCGCTCGAGCAATGCGAGTGTCGGCACGGTTCCGCCGGCCTCGAACCTGGCCAGCGCCGACTGCGTCATCCCCGCGGCCTCCGCCAGCCGGGTCTGGGTCCAGCCACGTCCCTCACGCATCTGACGCACAGCAGCCCCCAGTTCGAACGCGCGCCGAGTGGCGTCGTACGCCTGCTCCGCCCCCGGCTCAGCCATCCGCTCCCGCCGAAGCCCATCCCAGCCCTGTCGACCCGACACCTCAAACCTCCTCAGCCGTAGAGACCTCGTGCGACTCCTCGACACACCGCCGAAAGGCCCTGCGAGCCCTGTCGACCTCGCGAGTCTCTCGCATCCTCGACTTGCGAAACACCGTCAGCAGAACGATCCGCCGATCAGTAGCGATCCAGCAACTGATCCGCATCGCGTCCTGCTCAAGCCAGAACCGCAGCTCACGGAGTTTGCCGTCGAGCTGTTTCGTATACGGCTCACCGAGCAGCGGTCCTCGCTCAGCGAGCAGGTCGATGTAGAAGGCGGTTCTCGCGAAGAGCTCAGTCGGAAGGTCCTCGAGCCACGCCCTTAACTCGGCCTCGAGTTCAACGGTACCCCAGATCATAGCAAGGATGCTATAACGTTTCGATCACTCCGGGTAATCGGCGACTAGCGGATGAGTGATCAGGTGAGGCGGAGGCGTTTGCTGAGGCGGGGGCCTCGTTTGATCTTGATTTCGCCGAGGATGGCGGTGCCGCGGATGTGGAAGACCTTGGGTGGGGTGGTCGGCGGGTCGATGACGCCGCCGATGCCGGCTGCCTGCTCGGAGACTGAGCCGAGGATCGGGTTGCTGTCCAGGTGCACGATCGCGTTCTGCGGTACGCGGATTTTCACGTCGGCGAGGATCGACTTCACGTCGACGTAGACCTCGTCGTACGGGAGCTGCGCCTCGGTGTAGTCCAGCGTCACGTCACCGAGGACCGCGTTGACCTCCTGGTGCTGCGGTGCGAGCCAGCCGCCGGTGCGCTTGGCCTCGGACAGGAACGCGTTGATGACCGGCGCGTGCACCGTCATCCCGGGCCCCGGCTGGGCCGCCGGCGCGACGCCGGCACCGGGTGCGGTGGTGCCTGGCGCGGTCGGGCCGTTCGGGAGGTCGGCGGCGATCTCGACCAGCTCGCCATAGGTCTTGGCGGCATACAGGACCTCCAGCCGGTCCTCCAGCTCGGTGTAGCTCAGCCGGCCCTCGCCCGCCGCATCGCGCAGTACGTCCGCGACTTCCTCCCGCTCGAAGTCCGACACGCGCCGGCGCAGCGCCAGCTCGTCGCCGGTCGGCTGCGCGGCCGGAAGGTCCTGCGGGCGGTTCGGCTGCGATGCGTCGTCTTGGGCCACGGTAAAACTCTACGTCCGCCCCGGGCCGCTCGCCGATAAGGAATAACCCCGGCTGCCCCCTGAGGTCGTCCCGAGTACCCAGCGAGACGCCCGGCGCGGGGCGGAACTAGGCTGGTGGGGTTCTGAGACCACTTGCCTGGAGGTATGCCGGTGTCCGCCGACTTCAACTACTCCGAACTGCTCCCGCTGGGCGCCGACGACAGGGAGTACCGGCTTCTCACCACCGAGGGAGTGAGCACGTTCTCCGCGGGCGGCCGCACCTTCCTGCAGGTGGAGCCCGCCGTGCTGCAGCAGCTCACGGCCGAGGCGATGCACGACATCTCGCACTACCTGCGTACTGCGCACCTCACCCAGCTGCGCCGGATCATCGACGACCCGCAGGCGTCCGGCAACGACCGGTTCGTCGCGCTCGACCTGCTGAAGAACGCGAACATCTCGGCCGGCGGCGTGCTGCCGATGTGCCAGGACACCGGTACGGCGATCGTGATGGGCAAGAAGTCCGAAGGCGTGCTGACCGGCGCGGTCGACGAGGAGTGGATCAGCCGGGGCGTGTACGACGCGTACACCAAGCTCAACCTGCGCTACTCGCAGATGGCGCCGCTGACCATGTGGGACGAGAAGAACACCGGCTCGAACCTGCCGGCCCAGATCGAGCTCTACTCGACGCCGGGCTCGGCCGCGGCGGATCCGGCGTACAAGTTCCTCTTCATGGCCAAGGGTGGCGGTTCGGCGAACAAGTCGTTCCTGTTCCAGGAGACCAAGGCGGTGCTCAACCCGGACGGGATGATGAAGTTCCTGGACGAGAAGATCCGCTCACTCGGTACCGCGGCCTGCCCTCCGTACCACCTGGCGATCGTCGTCGGCGGGACGTCCGCGGAGTACGCACTGAAGACGGCGAAGTACGCGTCGGCGCATTATCTCGACTCGCTGCCGACGACGGGATCGCCGCTGGGGAACGGGTTCCGCGATGTCGAGCTGGAGGAGAAGGTCTTCGAGCTGACCCAGGAGTTCGGGATCGGCGCCCAGTTCGGTGGCAAGTACTTCTGCCACGACGTCCGGGTGATCCGGCTCCCCCGGCACGGCGCGTCCTGCCCGGTCGCGATCGCGGTGTCCTGCTCGGCGGACCGGCAGGCGCTGGCGAAGATCACGCCGGAAGGTGTTTTCCTGGAGCAGCTCGAGCGCGACCCGGCGCGGTTCCTGCCGGACACCACGGACGAGCACCTGGCGGACGAGGCCGAGGTGGTCCGGATCGACCTGAACCGGCCGATGGCGGAGATCCGCACGGAACTGTCGAAGCTGCCGGTGAAGACACGGCTGTCGCTGAACGGGCCGCTGGTGGTGGCGCGCGACATCGCGCACGCCAAGATCAAGGAGCGGCTCGACGCGGGCGAGCCGATGCCGCAGTACCTGAAGGATCACGCGGTGTACTACGCGGGGCCGGCCAAGACGCCGGAGGGTTACGCCTCCGGGTCCTTCGGGCCGACCACGGCCGGGCGGATGGACGCGTACGTCGACCAGTTCCAGGCAGCCGGCGGTTCGTTCGTAATGCTTGCCAAGGGCAACCGCTCGGCCAAGGTAACGGCGGCCTGCAAGGAGCACGGCGGCTTCTACCTCGGCTCGATCGGCGGCCCGGCGGCCCGGCTCGCGCAGGACTGCATCAAGTCCGTCGACGTGATCGAGTACGCCGAACTCGGAATGGAAGCCGTCTGGAAGATCGAGGTCGAGGACTTCCCCGCCTTCGTCGTCGTCGATGACAAAGGCAACGACTTCTTCACCGACACCCGCAAGCCGGTCCCACTGACAGTCCGCCCACGAAGCTGAGGTCTAGCCGGCTGAGGCTGTCACCGGCTCCGGAAGTTTGACCATCAGCTGCTTCGCGGCCCGCAACAGGTCGGCTTCGTTGTGCCCGAAGGCCTGGAGGTAGGAACGCACGGCCGATCGCAGCAGCCGCAGCTCCTCGTCGTTCAGTTCGATGGTGTGCATATTTCTCACGGTAAACCCGCTCCCCACGAAAAGCGCCACCTCGTGACCGACCCGTTGCGTCGCGAGGCCGGTGAGTTTCAGCCCAGGAGCTCCTCCGCTATGTGGGTGACGGTGTAGCCGGTGGGCGCTTCGGGGAGGCGTAGGTGGGGGTCTGGGCGCCAGGACTGCCAGTTGTCGGTGAAGGGTGGGCCCCAGGCTTCGATCTCGCGTACTGCGGTGTGGGCGTCGGCCACGATGCGTTCTGCCTCCGTGGCGGTGAAGCGGCCGGCGGTGACGGCGCCTTCCAGTTCGTCTTCGTCTTTCCAGTCGATCTTGCGGTCCGGGTGGATCCACAGGTCGAGCACGTAGTCGACCGTGCTGGTCCGGCGGGCCTCGATGTCGCGGCGGTGCTCGGCTTCGAGGTTCACGTACCACCCCAGGAAGGTCTCGTCAGCGGACCAGAAGTGCCACACCGACCAGGGCTTCCCGGTGGGTGAGACCTTGAGGATGCCGGTGCCGTGCCAGATGTCGAGCTTGAGCACCCTGTCCTCGGTGAACATCCGCTCCGGACCCGCATGCCGCATCTCCCGGCCGTCGACGAGCACCGGCTTGATCACCGGCGTACCGGGCGCGAGCCAGGCGACCAGCGCGTCCTCGTCGTCGCGGACCACCGTCATCGGTCGCACGTTCGGCAGGTGGCTGAACCGGCCGGTCCCTTCGTAGACCCACTCGATCGTCGTACCGGGCTGCCAGTGCAGGTCCACCCCGGTCGTCGCCTCGGCCGTCACGAGCCGGCCGGCCGGGTCATCGAGAGCAGGTCGAGGGCCGCGTCGAGCTGCGCCTCGGTCAGGTCTCCGCGCTCGACGTGACCGTTCTCGATCACGACCTCGCGGATCGTCTTGCCCTGCTTGAGCGCACTCTTGGCCACCGCCGCCGCGTTCTCGTAACCGATATAGCGATTGAGCGGTGTCACGATCGACGGCGACGACGCGGCCAGCGCGCGGGCGTGCTCGACGTTCGCGGTGATGCCGTCCACGCAGCGGTCGGCGAGCAGCCGCGAACTGTTGCTCAGCAACTGGATCGACTCGAGCAGGTTGCGGGCGATCACGGGGAGCATCACGTTCAGCTCGAAGTTCCCGCCGGCGCCGGCCACCGTGATGGTGGTGTCGTTGCCGATCACCTGCGCGGCCACCATCAGCGTCGCCTCGCAGATCACCGGGTTCACCTTGCCCGGCATGATGCTCGACCCCGGCTGCAGGTCCGGCAGCGCGATCTCACCGAGCCCAGCACGTGGCCCGGAACCCATCCAGCGCAGGTCGTTGCAGATCTTGGTCAGGCTGACCGCGATCGTCTTCAGCTGACCCGACAACTCCACCAGGCCGTCGCGAGCGCCCTGCGCCTCGAAGTGGTCGGCCGCCTCACTCAGCTCCAGCCCGGTCCGCCGGTTCAGCTCGGTGATCACCTTGGCCGCGAATCCGGCCGGCGTGTTGATCCCCGTCCCGACCGCCGTCCCGCCCAGCGGCAGCTCGGTCACCCGGGGCAGTGTCGCGCGGACCCGGTCGGCACCCCGGCTGATCTGCGCGGCATACCCCGTGAACTCCTGCCCGAGAGTGACCGGCGTCGCGTCCATCAGGTGCGTGCGACCGGACTTCACGACCTCAGCGAACTCAGAACCCTTCTGCGACAGGGATTTCGCCAGGTGCTCCAACGCCGGCAGCAGATCCTGGATGACGCCGGCCGTCGCGGCGACGTGGATCGCCGACGGGAAGGTGTCGTTGCTGGACTGGCTCGCGTTGACGTGGTCGTTCGGGTGCACCTCGGCGTCCAGCGCGCGGGTGGCGAGGGTGGCGAGCACCTCGTTCACATTCATGTTGGTCGACGTCCCCGATCCGGTCTGGAACACGTCGATCGGGAACTCGGCGTCGAACTCCCCCGCGGCGACCCGGTCCGCGGCCGCGACGATGCCGTCGGCAAGCTTGTGGTCCACCACCCCGAGCTCGGCGTTCACCACCGCGGCCGACGCCTTGATCTGGGCCAGCGCGTGCACGAGCGCCGGCGCCAGCGGCTGGCCGGAGATCGGGAAGTTCTCCACCGCACGCTGGGTCTGGGCCCGCCACAACGCGTCGCGAGGCACCTTGACCTCGCCCATCGTGTCGTGCTCGATCCTGAATTCCGCCTTGTCTCCCATACCAGCAGCCTACGTCGATCTGCCCTGTCCGCCGATCGACTACGAGCTGCCCTGATAGATGTAGTAGGTCTCGGCCCGTTCTTGCAGCCGAACGGGGACGGGCCGCACCTCGCACCCGCCGAAGACCTCCCGCATCACCGCCTCCAACGCGGCAGACGCCGACGACGACCACACCGTCAGTACTCCGCCCGGAGCCAACCGCCGCCTGCATTCGCCAAGGAACGAGCTCTCATACAGCGCAGAATTCTCGTTGTAAACAAGGAAATCCGGCCCGTTGTCCACATCCAGCAACAGCCCGTCCAGCGAACCCAAAGCCTGAGCCAGTACTACGTCGCGCACGTCGCCGACCTCGACCCGGACCCGGCCGTCGTCGAGCACCGACGGCACCAGCCCGTCCCGCATCCACTGCACGACGGCCGGCTCGATCTCAGCGACCAGCACCGACTCAACCCGCGAATCGGCGAGCAGCGCCCGCACGGTGTAGCCCAGCCCGAGCCCTCCCACGAGCACCCGCGCAGGCCGCAGTACAGCATCCAGGGCAGCTGAGGCGAGCAGCTCCTCGCTGGAGGTCTCGGCGTCGTCCATCACGAACACGCCGTTCACCCGCAGCTCGAGTGCCCCGTCCTGTCGGCGTCGCAGCAGGAGCTCGCCCCGCTCACTGACCGCCCGTGCCAGCTCGCTCAGTACCAACCCTTGGCCTTGGAGTGTGACCAGGCGCCGCACGGGGAGCCGTGGCGGTTCTCGATGTAGTCCAGCCCCCACTTGATCTGGGTGACCGGGTTGGTGCGCCAGTCCTTGCCGTACGCCGCCATCCGGTTGCCGGGGAGGGCCTGGGGGATGCCGTAAGCGCTGGAGGTCGGGTTGTCCGCCGATACCAGCCAGCGGGACTCCTTGGTCCACAGCTTGTCCAGGCAGCTGAACTGGCTTTCGCCCCAGCCGTGGTCGGCCAGCAGGTTCTTCGCGATCTCCTTCGGGGTGCCCTCGAGCTTCTTGCGCTCGGCGTCCCGGCTGGCGCGTTCCTCACGGGCGTTCTCGTCGGTCTTCTTCAGCGCCTTGTAGCGGGCGAGCGCGGTGTTCTTCGCCTTCTGCTTCTGGTCGGACGCGTCCTGCGCGGCCCGGCGGGCGGCGTCGACGGCCTCGATCTGGTTGCGCAGCTGGATGACTTCCTGGGCCTGCTCGGCGGCCGTCTTCGGCTTCGGGGTCGGCGACTTGGCGGCCTGCGCGCGCTCACTGTTCAGGACAGCCATCTCCGCGCGTCCGGAGACCGGATCCGACGCGGCGCTGCTACCGGGGGTGAAGAGGTCCAGGCCCGCGACAACGGAGACAACGGCGATACCACTGACTGCGAGGATCGCGACAGAGCGCTTCGCTTTCATCTGTCCTTCCGAGATACCCGACCCCCGTCGGCTGCAACAGGAACATACTCTGGCCTAATCAGAGCGTGATCACAACAACGTCACAACGAACGGTGCGGCCACCTGGCAGGTGGCCGCACCGGGTACCGCGAAAGTCTTACTTTTGTTTTACAGAGCAGCTACAGCTGGACGTCCTCCAGCATCTCGGTGACCAGGGCCGCGATCGGCGAACGCTCCGACCGGGTCAGCGTCACGTGGGCGAAAAGTGGGTGTCCCTTCAGCTTCTCGACCACCGCGACGACCCCGTCGTGCCGGCCGACGCGCAGGTTGTCGCGCTGGGCGACGTCGTGGGTGAGCACCACCCGCGAGTTGGCGCCGATCCGGGACAGCACCGTGAGCAGCACGTTGCGCTCCAGCGACTGGGCCTCGTCGACGATCACGAACGCGTCGTGCAGCGACCGGCCGCGGATGTGGGTCAGCGGCATCACTTCGAGCATGCCGCGGTCCATCACCTCGTCGATCACGTCACCGCTGGTCAGCGCGCCGAGCGTGTCGTGCACCGCCTGCGCCCAGGGCGCCATCTTCTCGGACTCCGAGCCGGGCAGATAGCCGAGCTCCTGACCGCCCACGGCGAACAGCGGCCGGAAGACGACCACCTTCTTGTGCTGGCGGCGCTCCATCACCGCCTCGAGTCCGGCGCACAGCGCGAGCGCCGACTTACCGGTACCGGCGCGGCCGCCGAGCGAGATGATCCCGACGTCGGGATCCAGCAGCAGGTCCAGCGCGACGCGCTGCTCCGCCGACCGGCCTCGCAAGCCGAACGCCTCCCGGTCACCGCGGACCAGCCTGATCCGCTTGTCCGGCATCACCCGGCCGAGCGCGCTGCCGCGCTCGGACAGCAGCACCAGACCGGTGTGGGTGGGGAAGTCACGTCCCTCGGGGATGTCCAGCACCCCGTCCTCGTACAGGCTGTCGACGTCGCTGGTCGGCACCTCCAGCTCGTCCATCCCGGTCCAGCCGGACGACTCCAGCGCCAGCTCGGCGCGGTACTCCTCGGCGTCCAGGCCGCAGGCCGAGGCCTTGACCCGCATCGGCAGGTCCTTGGAGACCACCGTGACGTTGCGGCCCTCGGCCTGGAAGTTGCAGGCCACCGCGAGGATGCGGCTGTCGTTGTCGCCGAGCCGGAAACCGGCCGGCAAGCTCTCCGGGTCCGTGTGATTGAGCTCGACCCGGAGTATTCCACCCTTCTCCCCCACTGGCAGGGGTGCGTCCAACCGTCCGTGCTGGATCCGGAGCTCGTCCATCAAGCGCAACGCGGTGCGAGCGAAGTAGCCGAGCTCTGGGTGATGCCGTTTTGCCTCCAGTTCGGTGACGACGACCACCGGAATGACGACCTCGTGCTCGTCGAAGCGCACCATCGCGTGCGGATCCGACAGCAGGACCGAGGTGTCCAGCACAAAAGTGCGCTGGTCCGGCGTGGATGAGGGGTTTGACGCCTTGGCGTGGGTGGCAGCCATGGAGCACGTCCTCTCGGACCGCGGCGTGCACCACGCCCGGTCCACCAGTGGTTAGGTGTTGGACCGGGTCCGGACCCGGAGGTCTGGTGCAGACCCCCTCCGCCACGCAGCACCTGCGTGACCGGAAATCAGCGAGGGTGAGACCGAAGGTCTCGGGCACTCCGTTCGGCCCCTCATGGGGCTACCGGCGAGCAGTTACGTCTCATCTGATCGGGCCTCCCGGACAGCCGGCTTCCCCTCCGACCGTCACTAGTGAGAGTAGGTCCGTCGCGCAAACGCCGCAGCCCGACACGCCCGTCCCCGGGGTTAACGGCTTGTTACACGTTTCCCCCCACCGGGCGACACCGTTCACCCGGTGGAGTGAGCCGGTACGCCGGTACGCCGCCGCACGCTCTACGTATGCTGAAAACCGCGCTCGGTTACGCCACCTCGCTGTGGTCGCTGACCTACGGAGTACTGGGGATCTACTGGGCCACTGGCGGCTCCGGCTACCCGTTCGCCCGCGTCGGCGACGACCACTCGACCGCCTCGCTGCTCGAAGGAGCCTGGGTCGGCGCTGTCGCCCCAGTGATGGCCGTGCTCGGCCTCCTCGGCGCGGTGGCCGCACTGGTGATGACACGGCGCAGCGTCACCAGCGGCCTGGCTAGCGGGCTGCTCCTGGGTTTCGGCGGCACTATGGCGGTCCTGCTGGCTCTCGTCATCCCCGACTACACACCGCTCGGCATGCTCGCCCTGTCCCCGGCGATCCTCGTCTTCGCCTTCACCGGCGTTCCAGGCCCACAGGACGGCGTCGGGGACATCCTGTACTGGCACCGCGTGAACATCCTGATCATGTTCCTCGGCGGCCTCCTGTGGGCCGCTACGGCCGTCAGCTACCACCGCAGGCGCCGACAGGCCTGCACCAACTGTGGACGCGACGACAGGCCGCTCAAGGCCTGGCAGACGCCCGAAGGCGCCCTGCGGTGGGGCCGTCGCGCAGTACTGATCGCCGCGGTCTGCAACATCCCCTACGAGGTCACCCGGATCGCCTGGTACTTCGGCTGGAAGCTGGGCATCACCGACGAGTTCCACCAGATGATGGCCGACACGCCTGGCATGCTCGAAATGGGTCTCGCGATGGCCGGCCTGGCCATCGGCGGCAGCATCCTCACCCACGGCCTGGTGAGCCGCTGGGGTGAGGTCTATCCGCGCTGGATCTGGTTCAAGGCCGGCCAGCGGATCCCACCGAAGCTGGCGATCATCCCCGCGTCGATCGTGGCCGTAGTACTGATCCCGGCCGGCCTGATGAACCTCCGGCTGGCGGACGACGACGGAGCATCCTTGTGGGGCCTGACGGTGCCCGGCACGCTCTGGGTCGTCTGGGGCGCAGCACTGGGCGCAGCGACGTACGCCTACTACCTCCGACGCCGTACTACGTGCCGCCGGTGCGGCCGGGGTGCGCCAGAGGCCGCAGTACTCACGTCCCGAAGCGGCGCTCCCGCTGGGCGTAGCTCCGGATCGCTCGCAGGAAGTCGACGTGCCGGAAGTCCGGCCAGAGCGCCTCGCAGAAGTAGAACTCGCTCAGCGCGCTCTGCCACAGCAGGAACCCGCCCAGCCGCTGCTCCCCCGACGTCCGGATGACCAGGTCCGGGTCCGGCTGGCCCTTGGTGTAGAGGTGCTCGGCGATGTGCTCGACGTCGACCCGCTCGGCCAGCTCCTCGATCGAGATGCCCTTGGCGGCCTCTTCGAGCAGCAGCGAGCGGACGGCGTCGGCCAGCTCGCGACGCCCGCCGTACCCGACGGCGACGTTGACCAGCAGGCCCTGCGCGTTCTGGGTGGCGGCCTCGGCGCCCTTCAGCACCTCGGCGGTGGCGCCCGGCAACAAGTCGAGCGCGCCGACCGGGTGGATCCGCCACTGGCCGATGGAGGTCAGCTCCTCGACGGTCTGCTCGATGATCCGCAGCAGCGGCTCCAGCTCGTCGGCCGGGCGGGTCAGGTTGTCGGTGGACAGCATCCAGACCGTGACGACCTTGACGCCGACCTCGTCGCACCAGTGCAGGAACTCGGTGATCTTGGTCGCGCCCGCCTCGTGGCCGCGCGACACCGGGTCACCGGCGGCCCTGGCCCAGCGCCGGTTGCCGTCGATGATGACGCCGATGTGGCGCGGCATCCGGTCCGGCGACAGCGATCGCGCCAGGCGGCGCTCGTACAGCCCGTAGACGACGTCGCGCAGCTTGGCCTTGCCAGGTGTCCGCATGAGCAGATGCTCTCCTCGATGTCTCTCAGGCTTCGAGGCTAGCCGACATTTTCCGGTTCGCAGAGCGATCGAACTTTTGCCGTTGTTCGAGCATCAGACACTCCGGGGGAAGTGAACCCGGCGGTGATCTGGCCTACATTTCAGGCTTATGGACCATTGAACCTACGCAACCGTAGGTTACGGTTGCGTAAGTATTCCGACGCCCCGCACGCGAGAGGACGGCGATGACGGCCAGGACCGCACCCAGTACTCCGCCCGATGCGACCCCTCACGAGCACAGTCACCACCGGCTGAGCGACCGGCTCTCGCCACTGAAGCCGAAGCTGCGCGGCTGGCTGCACGCCGGCACCTTCCCGCTCGCGACCGCGGCCGGCATCGTGCTGATCTGTCTCGCGCCGACCACGAGCGCGCGCTGGGCCGCCGCCGTCTACACGCTGGGCTCGATGCTGCTGTTCGGCATCTCCGCGCTCTACCACCGCTTCTACTGGGGCTCGACCGGCGAGGCGATCCTGCGCCGGCTCGACCACAGCAACATCTTCCTGCTGATCGCCGGCACCTACACCCCACTGGGCGTGGTGCTGCTGCGTGGCAACGACCGGATCCTGCTGCTCAGCCTGGCCTGGGGCGGCGCTCTGATCGGCATCCTGTTCCGGATCTTCTGGGTGCACGCCCCCCGCTGGCTCTACACCCCGATCTACCTGGCCCTGGGCTGGGTGGCGGTCTTCTGGATGGGCGACTTCTACCATCTGGGCGGCGCGGCGGTGGTCACGCTGCTCGCGATCGGCGGCGGCCTCTACTCGATCGGCGCGGTCATCTACGGCACCAAGCGGCCGAACCCGTCACCGCTGTGGTTCGGCTTCCACGAGATCTTCCACGCCTGCACCGTGGCGGCCTTCATCTGCCACTACATCGCGGTCAGCATCGCGACGTACCGGGCGGGCTGATTCCGGGGCCCCAACGGGCGATCTGAAGGTGAGCTGAAGGTTCGGTGACACCATCGAACCATCACCGCAGACCGCCGGGGGGCACCCATGAACACGATCAGCGACGGATTGGCAACGCTCGGCCGGGACGCACCCGACGAGCCCACACTGGCCCAGCTCGTCCGCGACATCACCGGGTACGCCGACGCGGAGCCCAGCTCCGCGCGGATCGAGCCGGTCGACTACGAGATCGGTACGCCGAGCACCGAGCAACTCCTCCGGATCGCCGGCACGGCCACGGTGGCCGGCCGGACCGTCGAGTGGTCCGCCTTCGTCAAGAAGCTCCGGTCGGCCCGGCACTGGCCGCTGATCCACCTCGTCCCGGAGCCGTTCCGCGAGCACTTCGTCGAGAACCTGCCCTGGCAACTCGAGGTCGCGGTCCACCGGAGCAACCTCGCAACCCTGATGCCGGACGGTTTACGGCTGCCCAAGATGTACTCGATCGGCGAGTACGACGACGACCGGGCAACCCTGTGGATGGAAGACGTCATCCAGCTGCCCGGCGCCTGGCCGCTCGGGCGCTTCGAGCACGCGGCCAACCTGCTCGGCCGGTTGTCCGCCCGGCGCCAGCTCCACCTGGTCGAGCCGCTGCTCCCCCGGGGCACCGTGGACGAACCCGGGATCGGGCTGCGGTACTACACGAACGGCCGGGTGATCATGGGCGCGATTCCGTTGCTGGCCAACGACCAGACCTGGCGCCACCCCCTCTTGGCCGAGGCGATCTGCTCGACCGGCGATCACGGGCTTCGGGACGAGCTACTCGCGCTGGGGAGCCGGCTGCCCGCAGTACTGGATCGGCTGGATGCTCTGCCACAGACCTATCAGCATGGGGATGCGAGTCCGCAGAATCTGCTGGTGCCGAAGGACAAGCAGGACGAGTTCGTCGTGATCGACTGGGGTTTCGACTGCCCGCAGGCGATCGGGTTCGACCTCGGTCAGCTCCTGGTGGGCCTGGCCCACGCCGGGGAGCTGGCAGCCGACGAACTGCCGACGATCCACACCGTCATCCTCCCGGCCTTCATGGAGGGACTGGCCGCGGAGGGGATGACGGTCACCGAGGACGACGTGCTGTACGGCTACCTCGGCTCGCTGATGGCCCGGGCGACCTTCACCGCGTTGCCGCTGGAGCAACTCGGCAAGACCACCGAGTGCGGTCCAGAGCTGTTCGAGCAGCGAGTCCGGCTCACCCGCGCCCTGGTCGATCTGGTCTCAACCATCAACTAGGCGTCAGCACGAAGACCCGGATCGCCCGGCCGCTGCGTTCGACGTACGTGTCGTAGGCCGGCCAGACCCGGGTGACGAGAGGCCAGACCCGGTCCCGCTCAGTCCCTTCTGCCAGGACGGCGCGGACCGGGATCTCTCGTCCGCCAGGCAGGGTCACCGTCGCCTGGTCGCAGGCGAGCAGGTTGCCCGACCAGGCGGGATGGCTCTGCTGACCCCAGTTCGACGCGGTGACGACGAAACCGTCGCCGTCGGGTGCGTAGAGCAGTGGCACGGTCCGGGGCAGGCCTGACTTCCGTCCCTGGGTGGTCAGCAGCAAAGTGGGCAAGGCCGTACGGCCGATGATCGTGACCCGGCCACCGGTCTTTCGTTGCAGCCAGCGATCGACCGGTACCGCAGTGCGACCGACCGTCGCGAACCACGGCCGGTGCCCTAACGAGCGGATGACATTCGTGTACCAGCCCATGCACGAAGTCTGCCGTCACCCTGCATCCGGGTATGTATGAGGGTGTGAAGAGCATCCGGATCGCAGTGCCCCGTGTCGGCGGTTGCGTTAGCGATAGCGGTGTCCAGGTGCGTGCCTGGGCGCCGCTAGCGCAACGGAACCGCCGACACGGGGCACTGGTACTGGCAGCCGCCGCGGGCTTGGTCCTGGCCGGGTGTGGTGACGAATCAGATCCAGGCGCGGGCAGCACTCCGTCCATGCCCAGCCCGAGCGCACCCATCACCAGTACTCCGACCGCGACGCCCGGCGCCGGCCCGCTGCCGTTCACGGTCACCCGGACAGGCGGTTTCGCCGGGTTCAACGACACGGTCGTGGTGGGTACCGACGGCATCGCCAATGTCACCTCGATGGGCAAGGTCCCATCGCGCTGCAAGCTGGAAGCCGGTTTGCTCACAGACCTCACCGACGCGGTCAAGCAGGTCGACTGGGCTTCGGTCGGCATCACCAAACCGACGGTGCGTCACCCGGACGACATGATCGTTGCGGTCTCGGCCAGCGGCGGTCTGGCCCGGCTCGAGGACCCGAAGCTGAAGCCGCTGGTGGCCCCGGTGAGCAAACTGCTCACCGAAGCCACCAAACCCGGCAATCTCTGCAAGCCGGCCTAGTGCGTGTCTCCCGATTCCCTGCAGTAGCGAGCAGGTGCTCGGTGCGGTAGCTCGGCATGCTGGAGTGAAGGCCTCGATGTTTTTCCATCGTGGCCTTTGCTCCAGTGCGGCGAGGTGCCGTGCCGAGTGCCGCGCAGCACGCAGGGAATCGGGAGACACGCCCTAGCCGGCTAGCCCCCGATCAGAGCGACGTCGTCGATCACGAAGCTCGTCTGCAGGGACGAGTCCTCCTGGCCGAGGAACTTCACGGTGACCGTTTTGCCCTTGTAGGCAAGGACGTTCAGCGTCTTCTGTACGTACGACGTGGACTTGTTCAGATTCGAGTACGTCGCCAGCGTGGTCGTCGTCGAGCCGTCGACCACCTGCACCTTCACGGTGTCGTAGACCGTGGAGCTGGTCGTCTCGGTGGTGTCGATCCGGATCCAGAACGAGAGGCTGGCCGCGGTGGCCGCCGCCGGGATGGCTACGGACTGACCGATGTTCTCCGTGCTGGACCGGCCGTTGCCCTGCAGCCACGCCTTGTAGGTGCCGGTGCGCGCAGGCTTGGAGCTGCTGTTGGTGATCACGCCGGTGGTACCGGTCCAGTTCACCGCACCCGACTCGAAGCCCGGGTTCTTGATCAGGTTGTCACCCGTCGGCGGCTCAGGGTCGCCGTACTCCTTCTGGGCGTAGTTCCAGATCATGTGACCGATCGCGTCGATCTGGCGGTCCAGCGAGGTCAGGTTGAGGTTGTTGATGTTGTCGCAGGAGCGGTGGTAGCAGGGGTCGTACGCCTGCCCGGCCGTGCCACCCCACTTCGTCGCCTGGGCTGACGTCTTGGTGCCCTCGGCACCGGAGAACGTCCCGGCCGTGGCGATCCCGAGCGACCGGAACGCCGCATGGTCCGACCGGCCCTGGACGTCGACATACTCGGTCTGGATGCTCTTGCTGGTGAAGTAGCTGGTCAGGTCGTCGCGCGCGCCGTTGCCGGCCGGGTTGTCGTTGTAGACGAAGTAGCCCGGGTTCGGCGACCCGATCATGTCGAAGTTCAGGTAGAGCTCGATCTTGTCCCGATCGGCCGCGGGCAGGTTGTTGACGTAGTACTTCGATCCGAGCAGACCCAGCTCTTCGGCTCCCCAGAAGCCGAAACGCAAACGATTCTTGGCCACCTGGCCGCTGGCGGCATAGGCCAGTGCCGTCTCGAGGACACCCGCGCTGCCGGTGCCGTTGTCGTTGATCCCGGGCCCGGAGCTGACGCTGTCCAGGTGCGAGCCGGCCATCACGACATGGTTCGCATCGCCATGCGGCCACTCCGCGATGACGTTGTACGACGTACCGGCCGAGGTCGAGAACGACTGCAGCACGGTGGTGTAGCCGGCCGCGTCGAGCTTGGACTTCACCCAGTTGGCCGAAGCCAGGTACCCGGGGCGGCCGGTGTAGCGGTTACCACCGTTGCTGGTGGCAATCGACTGGAACTGGTCCAGGTGAGCCTTGGCGTTGGTGACCGAGATGTCTGGTGACTCGACAGCCTGAGCACTGCTGCCGGGGATGAGTACGGCGCCGGCTACGAGGGCGGTGCCGAGTACGCCGTACAGGGGGGACTTGAGCATGGGGGCTACTCCTTTGCCTCACAAAAGGCGAGTGTCACAAAGCGTCCGGGGCGCACGGCCTGGGCGAGGCCATACGCCCCGGACTGAAATCACAGTGGGACAAACTGTTTGCTGACTAGCCGATCAGCGACGTGTCGTCGACGACGAAGCTGGTCTGCAGCGAGACGTCCTCGTTCTCCAGGAACTTGACCGTGACCGTCTTGCCGGCGTAGGCGCCGACGTTGAAGGTCTTCTGCGTGTAGGTCGTGTTCTTGTTGAGGTTGGAGTACGTCGCCAGGGTGGTCGTGGTCGAGCCATCCACGATCTGCACCCGGAGCCGGTCGTACACCGTCGAGGTGGTGGTCTCGTTGGTGTCGATCCGGAGCCAGAACGACAGTTGCGCGGTGGTGGCGCCGGCCGGGATCGCGACGGACTGGCCGACGTTCGCCGTGGCGGTGACGCCCTTGCCACCGAGCCACGCCTTCCAGCTGCCGCTACGAGCCGGCTTGGAGGCGCTGTTGGTGACGACACCAGCAGTACCGGTCCAGTTGACCGCACCGGACTCAAAGCCGATGTTCAGCAGGCGCTCGCTACCGGTCGGCGGGACAGTGCCACCACAGGTGGCGGCGCCGGCCGGAACGCTGATGCCGTTGAACGCGGCCTGGATGCCGAGGCACTGGGCCGAGTTGTTGCCGTACAGCGTCTTGGCGACGGTGATCGCCCCTTCGCGGGCGTCCTTGTAGGTGCTGCCGGAGGTCAGCTTGGTGGCCAGCGTCTGGTACCAGACCTTGGCGGCCACGTCGCGGCCGACGGCGACGATGGTGGTGCCGTCGCAGGCGGTGCTGCTGTGGGTCACACCGCCGATCACCTTGCTGCCAGTGCCCTCGGAGGCCAGGTAGAACCAGTGGTTCAGCGGGCCGGAGGAGTAGTGCGGGTCCATCCCACCGGTGCTGGTCGACCAGCAGTCAACGCTGCGGCTGTCCTTCGACGGCTTGTCCATGTAGCGCAGCGGCGTGCCGTTGCCGTTGATGTTGATCTTCTCGCCGATCAGGTAGTCACCCGGGTCGGAGGCGTTGTTCGCGGAGAACTCGACCGCGGTACCGAAGATGTCCGAGGTGGACTCGTTCAGGCCGCCCGCGTCGCCGAAGTAGTTCAGGTTCGCGGTCGCCTCGGTGACACCGTGGCTCATCTCGTGGCCGGCCACGTCGATCGAGGTCAGCGGCCGCTGGTTGCTCGCGCCGTCGCCGTACGTCATCTGGGTGCCGTCCCAGAACGCG
Source organism: Kribbella catacumbae DSM 19601 (assembly GCF_000372465.1). GTDB lineage: Bacteria > Actinomycetota > Actinomycetes > Propionibacteriales > Kribbellaceae > Kribbella > Kribbella catacumbae. The sequence continues at coordinate 62,983 of NZ_AQUZ01000003.1, read as the reverse complement.
TTCACGTACGCGTTGCCGTAGTGCACGCGGGACCGCGCACCCTGGCCGTTGTTGAAGATGCCGTTGCGGCCGTGGACGTTCTTGTAGTAGTCCCAGGTCAGCTGCGAACCGAAGTGCGCGTCGACGCCGGCGGTCTGGCGGTTCGCCGTGGTGCCGCTGCCCCAGGTGTCGTCGGGGTCGGTGAAGATCGTTCCGGTACCGGAGGTCGCACCGTTCAGATCGGTGGTGTTGTTACCGCCGCGGCTCGGGTCCGACATCGAGAAGCTGCCGGAGGTCCCGATGCTGACCTGGCCGGAGTACATCGAGTTGCCGGTACCGGTCTTGATCTCGTCGTCCTGGGCGAGGACGGCGCCGGACTTGGCGTCGATGAACGAGTGCAGCACGGACGGCGTCTGGTCGGCCTTGACGCCCGACGTGACGACCTCGTAGGCCAGCACCGGCTTGCCGGTGGCGGCGAAGACGACCAGCGTCCCCTTGTTGCTGGTGGCCTTGAAGTCAGCCGCCTTCGATCCCTTGGCCAGCGCGGCGGCCTGCGACAGCGTCGGCTTGGTCGAAGCGACCCCGACCTTCTTGGCACCGCGGTTGTAGATGACACCCTTGATCGCGTTGCTCTTGCGCTCCACGATCAGGTCGCCACCGACCACCTTCAGACCGTTGTAGGTGCGGTCGTACCGGACGTGCTCGGTGCCGTCGGCATCCTTGACGACGTCGCGGACCTTGAGCACCTCACCGCCGGCCAGTCCGAGAGCTGCGGCCGTCTGCGCGGTCAGCGCCTGTTCGGCCTGGACGGCGGCCGGCTGGTTGAAGCCGGATGCCGGGAGCGGGGCCGTACGGTTGGCGGCTCCTGCGGGCGACATCGCCAATCCCGCAGCTGCGACGATGGCCACCGCCCCTGCTGATGTCAGTCGTTTCAAGACAACATCTCCTCACGGTGTGGTCGCTGTTTGGGCGCAGCGACCAAATTCAATTGGGGGCAGACCGGATGTTCTGGCGCAGCAGTGCCACTGCTCACTTGTGACAATATGTGTCAGTACGTGCGAGTTCCGTTACATCCGACTGAGGGAGGACTCTGTCCTTCGCCGGACCAAGAGTCAAGAGATTCCGGCGAAACGGCAGGGAAAACCCGCACTGACGCGCGTTGTCAGCGAGGGGGGTTCAACTCACGCCGAAGGTCTTCCGGCAACACGACAGGCAGCCGGCAGGTGAACTTCTGACACACGTACGCCGCCGGCTCGCCCCGGACGAGCCCTCGCCCGGCCAGCAACGGCACCTCGGACCCGGTAAGACCAGTGGCCACCGCGGTCCCCCACGGCGCATCCTTCAGAGCCACTCTGATCAGTTCCCTGGACTCACCGATGATGGCGATCTCCAGTGGGCCCGCGGCAACGGTCTCGGCAACCGCCAGAGCTCGGCCGGCGAAGCGCGGAGCTCGTCCGGCGATCGCCGCCGACGCCCGCAGTGCTTGCTGAGCCGCCGCTTCATAGCGGGCCGATCCGGTCACCGAGGCCAGTGTGGTGAGCGCTTCGGCCGCGAGTGCCACCCCCGACGGACTCGCGTTGTCGGTCGCATCCTGCGGGCGCCAGACCAGCGCCTCCGCATCACCGGCCGTGTCGTAGAAGCTGCCCTCAGCAACAAACTGCTCCAGCACCCGATCCAGCAGGCTTTGCGCGAGCTCGAGCCACGAACTGTTGCCGGTGACACCCAACAGAGTCAGACATGCCTGCGCGAACGCGGCGTAGTCCTCCAGTACGCCGTGCGCTCCCCCAACCTCGCCATCACGCGACGTGCGACGCAGGATTCCGCCCTCGCCCAGATGAACATCCCGGACCAATCCAGCCGCGGCAACCGCAGCCTCGACGTACTCCGGCCTCTCCAGTACTACGCCCGCCCGCGCAAGCCCCGTGATCGCCAGACCGTTCCACGCGGCGACCACCTTGTCGTCGCGGCCGGGATAGGTCCTGCCGCGACGGGCCTCCCGTAGTACGGCCTGGACTCTTCGCCAGCGGGCCGCGTCGTCGGGATCACGACGGAGTTGGAGGACGGAGGTGCCGTGCTCGAAGGTGCCGGTGATGTCGCAGAGGTCGATCACCCAATCGGCATCGTCACCGAGCAGTTGTTGCAGCTCTTCGGGCGACCATACGTAGTACCGGCCCTCCTCGCCCTCGGTGTCGGCATCGAGCGCGGAAGCGAATCCGCCTTGGGGCGTGCGCAGCTCGGCAAGCAGGAAGTCGGCGGTCTCGATGGCGATCCGCTTGGCCAGTGGCTCCTCGGTGATCGCCCACCAGTGGGTGTAGACGTCGAGCAGCAGCGCGTTGTCGTAGAGCATCTTCTCGAAGTGCGGGATGACCCACTGCCCGTCGACGCTGTACCGCGCGAAGCCGCCGGCGAGCTGGTCGTACATGCCACCGCGAGCCATCCGCTCACAGGTCCGGGCGACCATGTCCAGAGCTTCCGTGGATCCGGTCCGCCGGTGATGCCGGAGCAGGAAGTCGAGCACCATCGACGGCGGGAACTTCGGCGCTCTTCCGAACCCGGCGTCGACCGGATCGAAGTCCACCTTCAGGAGTGCGACCGCGCGGTCCAGTGTCGCCGCGTCGATCGCTCCTTCTGCCGCTGGAGTGCTGGCACCAAGCTGATCGACGACGGAGCGGCCGACCTTGTCGATGTCCGCGCGCTTGGTCTGCCAGGCGTTGACCAGCGACTCCAGTACCTGCCGGAACGTCGCCATCCCGTGCCGCGGCTCGGACGGGAAGTAGGTCCCGCAGAAGAACGGCTCGGCCGCCGGCGTCAGGAACACCGACATCGGCCAGCCACCCTGCCCCGTCATCGCGACCGTTGCCTGCATATAGATGGCATCTACATCCGGCCGCTCCTCGCGGTCGACCTTGACGCAGACGAAGTGCTCGTTGAGATAGGCGGCCGTGACCTCGTCCTCGAACGACTCATGGGCCATCACATGACACCAATGACACGCAGAGTAACCGACAGAGAGGAAAATTGGTGCATCACGACGCTCGGCCTCGGCGAGAGCCTCCTCACCCCAGGCGTACCAGTCCACCGGATTCCCTTGGTGCTGCAAGAGATACGGGCTCGTGGCGTTCGCCAAGCGATTCACCATCGTGTCACTCCGTTCCAGTGATAGTTGCATCACTTCGACCATCTGTGATGCATCAAGCATGCATTCGGGCTCAGAACGTCGCCCGCGCATTGCCGTCTGTCCGAGCCTAGTTGGGGACTCTCGGGCTGGCGACGCGAAAGAAGGCCTCTCCGAACACCCCGAGCCCGGTGGCTCATGACCGCCATGTTCAATTCGTTGTCTTAGGCAATGATTTCCGAGTCTACGAGATCTGCTGACCGATACCCCCAGAGTCTCGATGTCCAGCTCGCAGGCCGCCGCCCTCGGTCCTATCGCCGGCTCGACCAGCGCCGGAAGCTTGGTGGATGGGCCTGTCATCGGTCGGCGTCGCACGGCAAGATGAAGGGATGAGTGGCGAGGTTCTTTTCGACGGCTGGTGCGGTGAGCCCATTGCCTGGGCCCGGATAGGCGATCCTGTTATCGGGCAGGAGTGGACCGAGCCGCCTGTGAAGCTGCACCCGGCGAACACTGCGTAGATGACAAGGGGCAGCCTCGCGGCACGCATCGAAAGCGTCGTGAGGGTCGCAGCCGCTGGGAGATTGAGAGAGCAGAGGCAGAGGCCCGTGCGGCGCAGGAGAAGGCGGAGGCTGCTGCGCAGTGGGAACGCGACCTGGCCACACCGCCTGCACTCGGCGCCGCAGTGGAGATCGAGCGGAGGAAGTTGTCGCCCGAGTATCAATGGATACCCGATGGTGCCGACCGGTTCGCTGTCGAGCACACCTACTCCAATCGGACGATCAAGGCTCGTACGGAGAGCGGTGAGGATGCGTTCCTGGCACGCAACGAGTACACCGGCGACTGGCACACGATCTGCGGTCAACCGACTTCCGTGCGGCTTCCCTGCCGGAACGGTGGCGCCGGTGTGTCTTGCCGAATCCGGCACAAGTCCGGGCTGAGCCCGCGCGAGGACGATCCGTGGACCTAGCGCTGGCGTCCGCACAATCACTCCGAACAGTTCCACGGCCGTAGCCGGTCAGTCGCCGACGTTGCGGCCAGTACGACCCATGTATCGAGAGGAGCCCATCATGGCCGTGACCAGCGTTGACCTGGACCCCGAACTGATGGAGCGTGCCCGACCGCTCACCGGCGAACGGTCGAACCGTGCCGTCCTCGATCTCGCACTGCGCCGTCTCATCGCCTCGACGCAAAAGGCGCGATGATCGACAGGATCGCGGCGCTGACCGACTTGGACAGCTAACTCGGCGCACAAGCCTCCCTCGGGTTCCTGCTCGGGCACGCACTGGACGAATCACTGGTGCTCGACATCCAGAACGCTTTGCGGGGCACAGACCTCGGCCCGGCGGCGGACTCGCTCGATATCCTCATCGCGGGCTACGCCATCGCGAACGACGCGGCCGTAATGACCGCAGACCACGACCTCGCCCACATCGCGACGGTGACCGATCTGATTCACGAGTACATCGCCCCCTCGCGGTGGCCAGTGCCGTGGTGATGTTCTCCGGACCAGGTAGCGTTGTTCCGTGAGTACGAAGGCCGAGCGGCGAGCCGCATGCCAACAGGTCGCCACCTACCACGAGGCGCAGTTGGCGGCGCTGGTCCAGCGGGTCGCCGAGGCCGTCGATCGGCACCGCGGCGGTGAGCTGGACGCCTTCGAAGTCGATCAGGTGGTCTACCAGTATCAGCGCGCGGCACGGCAGTTGTGGACGTTCTGCCAGACAACCGGCAGCCGGGCCGAGTTCACCGCCCACATCATCCGGCGCATGGCCGAGGACAGCGAGGCCATCGACTGGTGGGAACGCGGCCAGCCGCACCGCCGCCGATAAGCCATCCCACAGCCCCAGGCTCAGCCTTAGAAGATGCAGGCGAGTCGCCGTCGTTTCGGCCAGCAGGTCGTCGTTTCTCTGCGACGGGGGCAGTTGGTCGTCGAGGAGTAAGACAAGGTTGCAGTCGCGCCAGTGCCCGCCATCGACACCAGACCGCCAGGCCCGATAGGAGCCGCAAGTTGCTCGGCCACGGGTGTGGTGTCCTCGCCTCGCAGCTCCAGCAGACGGGACAGCCGCACGTTCTCGACCCGCAACCGGTCTCGCTCGGCCCGAAGCTCGGACAGCTCACGACGCAGGTCAGGGCCGCCATCGTCAACGAGACTCACACGACTATCCTGCCAGGACGCTGTAACGCTTACCCGCTGAAGTCCGCCAGGTCCGCGCCAATCGGCAGCGCGCAATCCCGGTACGTCAGGCCTTGTGAAAGCTCGCTGAGAGAAACTTGGCGTGTGCGTCCAGAGGAGGCACATCCTGACTTCGGGTCAGCCAGCACTCGGACGCATCTCCCCGCTCAGCTCGCTTGCGGGTTGAGCGCTGAAGGGCGGACTTGCTACGAGCCTCTGGCCTCAACTCACCCTGACACGCAGAGGGATGGCGACGCGCTTCAGGAGACCTCGCCACCACTGTCATAGACAGCTTAAAGGTATCCGATCTGATTACTTACGGACATCGCTTGACAGTTCTGTCACACGCGGTACCTTGGTATCCGAAATGGTTACCTGGGAGGTTCTCATGACAGTACCTGCGCGGACCCTGTCGCGGGGACTTGCCCATTTGGTCGCTGACCTGGAGCTGCGTCAACTCACCCTGGTCAGGATGGACGACCTTGCCCGCCTCGCCGAGGAGGCCGGGCTGCGAACGCCCGCGAAGGTGCTCGCCGGCCGGCTGCGCGAGGCAGGGTGGCTACTACCCACCGGGCAACGCGGCGTGTACGAGTTCGCCCCCGGTGCGCACGCCGGACCCTACGGCCACGGCGACCCGTTCATCGACTTGCGGGCCGCAATGCTAGCTGGTCACCACTCAGCGACAGTTGCCCTGGGCAGCGCCCTGTGGCTCCACGGATTGGCCGAGCGCGCACCGGATCGCCACGAGATCGCAGTACCGGTCAACACAGTGGTCCCCGACTCGCTCAAGCAGCGCATGCGAGTCGTGCATTTCTCCGCTCGACTCACCCCAGCGGCCCTCGAGCAACTTCCGGTCCACCAGCCAGCCACGATCCTGGCTCACCTGGCGACCAAGCCAGGCGACGTGCGGGACTGGACCACGTTCGCCGAGGCGCTCCCCGACCTCGCCGAGCGGTCCCCGGTCAACGATCTGGACAAGGAACTGCACCGGCGACCGACTGCCGTGCGCCCACGACTTGCCTATCTACTCAGCGGCGTCGCGCCGAAGACAGCGGACCTGCTGCAACCGACCAAACCAAAGAACGTGACCTGGTTTGGTCGATCCCGAGTCACCCGGCGCTTTGACAAGCGCTTCAACGTGGCCGACGGCCTACTGCCATTCGACCCCCGCGAACTTACAGAGGCGACATGAGCCGCATCACCACTGGTTGGCTGGCACGTCACACCCCTCAGGGACCCGGCGGGCGGCACGCCGCCCTGATCGACGTTGCGCAGGATCTCTTGCTGGCGCACCTGCACGAACAAGCCACATTCGAGCACCTCGTCTTCAAAGGCGGCACCGCACTGCGCAAGCTCTATGCGGGCAACGCAGGACGCTTTTCCACCGATCTGGACTTCTCGGTCCGTGACCCCGCCGATGACCCAGCCGTTGTGTCCGACCTGCTGCGCGGTGAGATCGACGGTCTCGAGATCGACGGCTTCCGCTACCGCGTCGACGACCATCGCGGACGGCCCCAAGTTGCCTACGACACACCGTTCGGCGGGGTCGGCAATCTGACGACCAAACTCGACATCGGACCAGCCCCGTGGTTGCCACCCGACGAGCGGGGATGGATCCGGCTCGCCATCCACGACGCATACGACCTGCCGACCGCTCTACCGGTGATGGCGCTCACGGAGAACATGGCCGAAAAGATCGCGCGCCTCACCCGGCGCACACCCGCACGTGATGTCTACGACCTGGTGTGGATCGCAACCAACAGCCCCCACTCGAGCTTCGACCGGGCTGCAGTGCGTCGCCTGACCGTACTCAAGAACTGGGTCGACCAGTACGGTCTGGCCTCGCCGCCAACGATCTGGGCGCCGGTCTCCGGTGCGGTCGGATATGACCCCGCACTCTGGCGTCGAGCCAGGACAGCCGCCGACTTCGACGAACAAAGCATCGGTCTACTCGCTGTGCCGCCACCCAGCCTGGACGAGCTCAGCGAGCAACTGCGCAGCCTCTACGGCTTCCTGGCCGAACCCGACGACCTGGAGCTGGCGATCCTCGCCGGTGGCGCGAGCAGCCGCGGACAAGTTCTCGACGCGATCAGACAGCTCCACGGTGCCAGCTACGCCGACCGCGCCCTGTACTAGCTGTACGGGTCCCAGACTGTCCAAGCTCGGTATAGGACAGCGTCACGCACGACCGTGAACTACAGCGCCGCCACCCCGACCGGCCAGCAAACGGCACACAACAGACCATCCGTGATCCCCCCAGAACGAGGCCCGCCCGGTTCGGGGTCCGACCCCCGCTAGTCGCGATCTGCCACTGGCTTGATGGCTGCGAGCCTCCAGATAGCTCTGGGCCGTCTGCCCCTCTCTGGTTCACGCTCCAGGTCCGGACGTGTTTTCTCCGTGGTTGTGTGGGTGGTCGAGATCGGAGCGTTCCGCGAGGTGGAGTGGCACCGGCTTCTTGGTCCGGTCGTCCCAAGCAGCCGCCTGATGGCACAGCCTGGCTGTGAGTTCTACAAGAATTTTTGGTTGCCAGGATCCTGGTCGTGCGACCGTGATCTCGATCATGGTGAGCGCGTGCCAGTCTTCGGCGTGGAACTTCGCTCGATCGGTCGGCAGTGTCCACCGGGTGTATTTGGCGCCGGTTTTTGCTCCGATCGACTTGCCTCGGTAGGTCTTGGACGCTTGCGCTAGGACCCAACTGCCTGTTCCGTTCTCGCTGTGTCCATATACCTGCATCTGCGGCAGCGCCGGTTGATGAGGGTCGGCTACCGGCGTGCCGTGTCCACGATGTGTGGCTTGTGGAACCCGCTGTCCGCTGGCGCAGCGAACCACTGCAAGGTCTGGGGGGTTAAGGGAATCACCGGGCAGCGGTCCGCAGCCGAGAGCTGTGTCGTTGAGTCCGGACCAGAGCCCTTTGCAGGATTCGGCGTCAACGAACAGCACCACGGGTCGGTCGCTGGGAAACTCGGCTGCCTGTAGCGCCTGTTCAACGTAGGCCTGCACGGCTTCGCGATTGCCAGCTGTGCGGGACAGTTCCTTCATTCCGATGGGACCGGTGTAGTACTCGGCGTTAGCCTCGCGGTAGCTCAACCAGGGCTGGCCTGGCTTGCCCGCACTCTTAACTCGCCATGGCTGGTTCAGGTCCGCTTCGGCATGAAGCGCCGTGAGACGAATTACGAGGCTGTTGGCGGGTTTGTAGCCATTGCGTTGTCGTCGTGGTGTGTCCTGCCGGATATGGATCCCCACCAGGATCGCCGATCGATCCAGCGTCACCGTGTCACCCTTCACCATGGCCTGCCCCAGGCGGTCGTCGATCACGCCGGCCTGGCGAAAGAGATCTCGCATTGCGCCGATCGCTGGGTAGTCGGAGGCCTTCCTCGGCTTGACTATCATTTCGTTGCCCTGCGCATCTTTTGTCTTCGCCTTGTTGGCGGCTTTCGGCTTGGCGGGGGTCCAGTTGGAGTTAATGAACTGGCTGACGATGCCCTCTTCTCCAAGGAGGCGCCGCACGATCGGTTTCGCGTCGTCCTTGGGCGGGTCTTCGGGATCCCAGAATGTCTCGGCCAGGGCAGCGATACCGGTCCCCGGCGGTGCCTTCAGCCATGCTTGGCCGTTGACAATGCGAGGCTGTGAGCCGTGATCAAGGAGGTGGCCGGCCGCTGCCATGACGACGCTCAGTCTGTCGGTCAGGTGAATGGTTTGACCGTCGGGGATTCCTGCCAGCGAGGTGTCCGGGGCAGCGCTGTAGGTGGCCATGACTTCTTGCATGCGTCGGCGAACGGTCGGTGTGGAGTAAAGGCAGACGATGCGCAGGTGCTGCAGACCGCTGGCGAGTACTGCGCCGTCGATTTTGGCTGCGGGGACGGGGTAATCGTCGAATGCTTTGACACTCATCGGCGTCTTGGCATACCGCAGGGGCTGGATACCGAGCTGCCGTGTCGCGTGCTGGCCTAGCTGGTAAAGGAATCTGACTCCAGGCCCTTTGCCGGTGGGGTGGAACAACGGCTTGCCGATGGGGCGTACCTGTCCGGCTTCAGCCCCGAATTCGGCAGGAAGCGTGATCGCGCTCAGGCCCAGAGCATCGATGACATCTGCGACGTGGCCTTTGGTCTGGGCATGGTCTCGTCCTATTTTCGGATAGGGCGACAGGACCGGGAGCCGGAGGATCGGGTCAGCCGCGCCGGTGCCTCTGTCGATATAGGCGTTCTTCACGAATGACCACGTCGTGGGGTGACGGGCCACGTGACCATCGAGGCTGAGGTAGAAGTTCGCTGCACCGGGCACCGTGACGATGGCTGTTGAAACGTACTGCGTGGCGTGACCGGTCCTGGTTTGCCCGGACGGCAGGCTGATGGGGTTGTCGAAGGCGAGAAGGTTGCCTTCGGTGTCCATTCTCAGCTGAATGGGATACGTGCCGTCGATGAGCAGTGGTTCGGCGGCGATCCGGCGTGCGAGTTCCCAGCGGGCAGCCTGGTAGAACCAGCCAGGCGCTGAGACTGTCTGGGTAACCTTGTCGCGCTCGATGAAGTCGGCGAGATTCTTGATGTGCGGTGTGATGCCCACTGGCAGGAGTGCTGCGAGCGTGTCCGAGGTGTGGTCGCCGGTGGTTAGCTGTTCGAATTTCCGGATCGCGGTATGCAAGACCCAGGGATCGATCGGTTTGGTTGTGATGAGCAGGGCGTCGCTGTCGCGGGTGCCTTTCCGGCCGGGGAACAGGGTTACTGGCTGGCTTGTGACAGCGGTCAGGGCGACGGTAAGTGCGGTGTAGCTTGGCATGACTTCGTCGCGGGCTGGGCTTGACCCGTCTCAGTCGTAGTGGCCGATGACACGGGTTCGTGGCACGCGGCGTCTCGCATGGGCCTGGGCACGATGCTGACCGCTGATGTCGTCCGCGGGGCAACTTCACTTGATCCAGGTCGACGGAAGCGGCTTACAGGGCGGACGGCGTTTCGCCTGGCCAATGTTGGACGACATGAAGCCGTGATGAGTCTTGAGTGCGCAGGGCCGCTCGCTACCGTCATACCCTTCGGGTGTCCAACGATGCATCAGGGTGATGCATTAAGCATTGCAAACGCTGCGGAATAGAGCCGAGCCGTGCGCCACCAAGCAGCGCTTTGCGCCTAGATCTCCAGGATCTCAACCCTACTGCCCCCACCTGGAGCGGGCCGCCGATCACCTGACACCAGTGACAAGCGGAGTACCCCACTGACAGGAACACCGGCACGTCCCGCTCCCGCGCCTCCATAAACACCGCCTCCGACCACTCCCGCCAGTGCACCGGATTCCCCGCATGCTGCCGCAGGTAGGGCGAAGTGGACTTGGCAAGCTCGTTGGAGGCCATGCCCCCAACGCTAGATGGTCTGGGCCAGGGCTACTGAGAGGCCTATGGCTATGGCCATGATGACGAGTTCGCCGGCTACTAGTTGCCAGAAGCGGTTGCCGATGGTTTCGAGGCCGCCGATGGTGTGGCGGCGGTGGAGCCAGCCGCCGGTGATGAGGACGATGAACGCGACGGTCTTGGCGAGCAGGAGGCCGCCGTACGCGTCCGCGGTGAGGGCGTCGAAGACCGAGCCGAAGCCACCGCCCTTGGCGGCCAGGCGGCCCGCGGCGCTGACCAAACCGCTTAGCAGTAAGGCGATCGAGGACGCGAGAGCGACCTGGCTGAAGCGTTCGAGCACGAGCGGGAGGCCGTTGCGGCTGGCGCGCCCGTAGCGGACCAGGCCGGCCAGGCCACCGACCCAGCTGGTCGCCGCGATCACGTGGATGATCAGGGCCGCGCCCGCGAGGACGACGTACGACTCATTGCGGGGGTAGCTAGTGAGCGCGGGCGGGATTAGAGCGGCGATCGCCACCAGGACGCCGAGTCCGGCGGCCGAGGAGGTCTCGACGCGGCGGACGCCGATCGCCAGCGCGACGACCAGGATGCCGGTGATCAGGAGTGCCTTCACCTCGGGAACACCGAGCGCGTCATCCAGCCGGAGCCGGAGCAGGCCGACCGGGGTGTTGAGCAGGATCGCGGCGGTCAGGAGCGCGCCGGCGAAAGCGGCGAAGGCCCAGATGATCGCCGAGTTGCTGGCATCGCGAATCGCGCGCCGACCTTGCAGACCAAGCGGACCGCCGTCAGTCCGCAGCAGCACGACCGCCGCGAGCAAGGCGCCGGCGCAACCGACCGTCGCCATCGTGGCGAGCAACCGGAACATGGGCAGCAGCCACTCGGCGACCGCACCCGGCCCACCCAGGCCGTCGTCGTTGCCTTGCGGTTCGCTGCCGGCGGCGTACAGGGCGATCACCATCGCCACCGTCGCGACCAGGACAGCGCTTGCACCACCCGCGACCAGACGACCGGGCATGCGATGCCGGGCGGCGCGGGTCGCGGTCACAGACCGTTCCCGCCCTCGGGGCCTTGGATGGACACGCGCACACTATAGGTGAGCTATCTAACAGTGTCCCGGCACGACACCATCTCGTGACCAGACCAGCGCAAACGGTTGCCTGAGCGTGACTTTCGGCAATCCCAGCCGCTCCCGCAGGATCGTTGGGAAGCGCCATCCGTTGCCTGAGGCACCAACTCCGACGGGCCCCTACACCGCGTGACATCACCGCACGCGGCGGGCGGTTACTTCGTTGTGGGCTTGGTGTTGTCGGCGGACTCGACCGGCGTACTGGAGCTGTCGTCGCCGTCAGTCGCCGTCGGCTCGGCAGCGCCAGCCTGGGCCGCTGAGTTGTCCGTGGCCGGCGGGACGTCGGACGGTGCTCGGTCGCGCGCACCAGCGTCCGGATCGAAGTCGATCCGCTTCAACTGCTTGCCCATGTTGCGCCACAGGAAGACCGTGGCGGCACCGAGAGCGAGCACGATCAGCAGCGCGACCCAGCCGGGACGCACCGAGTTCGGATCGATCTCGGTCGCTTGCGGCCTGATGCTCAGGAGTTGGGTCATCGCTGTCACCCTGCCAGTGTCTCACCGTCTCCACCCGCCGTCAGCGCAGCCCCGCGAAGAGGTCGTCCTCGGGCAGTTCGGACTCCACCAGACTGCGCGCCAGCTCGTAGTCCTCGGTCGGCCACGCCTCCTGATGCACCTCCAGCGGTACGGCGAACCAGCCGCCGTCCGGATCGATCTGCGTCGCATGCGCGAGCAACGCGCGATCGCGCAGCGCGAAGTACGCGGACGACTCGACCCTGGTGGTGATCCGCTTCTCGTTCTCCGGATCCGGCTTCCAGTCCTTCAGCCGGTCGGCGTACGGCGACTCCAGGCCCTGCGCGAGCATCGCGTCGTGCAGCGCCTTCATCCGCTCGCGGTGAAAGGTGTGGTGGTAGTAGAGCTTCATCGGCTGGTACGGCGTACCGAGGTCCGGGTACGCGTCCGGGTCGCCGGCCGCCTCGAAGGCCGCCACCGCGATCTGGTGGCACATCACGTGATCCGGGTGCGGGTAGCCACCGTTCTCGTCGTACGTCGTGACGACCTGCGGACGGAACTCGCGAATCAGCTTCACCAGTGGAGCCGCGGCGTCCTCCACCTTGAGCGAGGCGAAGCAGCCCTCCGGCAGCGGCGGCAGCGGGTCGCCCTCGGGAAAGCCCGAGTCGATCCAGCCGAGCCACTCCTGCCTGATCCCGAGGATCTCCCGGGCTGCGTCCATCTCCTGCCGGCGGATCTCGGTGATGTTCGCCAGCACGTCCGGCCGGTCCATCTTCGGGTTGAGGATCGAGCCGCGCTCCCCACCGGTACAGGTGGCGACCATCACGTCGACGCCTTCGGCGACGTACCGGGCGGTCGATGCGGCGCCCTTGCTGGACTCGTCATCGGGGTGAGCATGGACATGCAGCAGGCGAAGATCTTCAGTCACAAGACACAATGGTGCTCCAAGCCCGAGGAGAACCAGTGACCGACCCGCATTCAGCCGCCCTGGACGTCCGCTACGGACGCACCGGCCGCAGCCGCAAACCGCTGCTGCTCGGCATCGTGGGCACGCTCGCGCTGGTCGCCCTCGTCTGGCTGGTCTGGGTCGCCTTCATCCAGTCGAACCCGCCGGTCGCCTCGCGGCTGCTGGGCTACAAGATCGCCTCGTCGACGTCGGCGACCGCGACGATCCAGGTGGACCGGACCAAGTCGGTCGAGGCGCAGTGCCGGCTGCAGGCGAAGGCGTCCGACTTCTCGATCGTCGGCGAGATCACCGTCACAGTGCCGGCCGATTCACCCCGTCAGCAGTCCATCGAGGCCACCCTCACCACCCAGCGCGCCGCGACAGCCGTAGTACTGGTTGGTTGCACCACGGCCGACGCTCACCGGCCGAACTGACCTACCCACTTACGGCTGAGGGCAAACGATTCCCCCGGGTGCTTCGGTAAACGTTTGCCAACTGTTTGAGAAGGCGAAGAACTGTGGGGTTCTGAGCCTTGGCTTGCTACGCTCAGTGGATTGGTCGCCGTCGGTCGACGGCGACCTGAAGCTTTTCTACCCATCCCATCGACAAAGGAGCAGCCCGTGACGCAGAAGATCGACGAGGACAGCGTTGTCTGGCTGACACAGGATGGTTACGAGCAGCTGAAGTCCGAGCTGGAGGAGCTGAAGGGTCCCGGCCGGACCGAGGTCACCCAGCGGATCAGCGACGCCCGCGATGAGGGCGACCTGAAGGAGAACGGCGGCTACCACGCTGCCAAGGACGAGCAGGGCAAGATGGAGCTCCGGATCCGGCAGCTCGAGGACATGCTGCGCCGCGCCCGCGTCGGCGAAACCCCGAAGGCCGGTGGCAAGGTCGAGCCCGGCATGAAGGTCTCGATCAGGTTCGCCGGCGACGACGACGTCGAGACGTTCCTGCTCGGCTCCCGCGAGCTCCTCGCCCTGGACACGTCGGTGGACATCGACGTCTACTCGCCGCAGTCCCCGCTCGGCTCAGCCATCCTGGGCAAGAAGAAGGGTGAGAAGGCGACCTACCAGGCCCCCAACGGCAAGCCCGTCACAGTAGAAATCGTCGCCGCGGTCCCCTTCAAGGGCTGACCCCTCTCGACGCAGAGCACCCCGGGACCGAGGTCGGCTCCCGGGGTGTTCTCTCTCCACTTACGTCCGAAGAACTGTCGATGACGTCCCTCGAGTTCTTCGGACGTTAGCTGCAGGGGTCAGTGGCCGGTGGCTCGGCGGTACTTGTCGAACTCCAAGGCCGGGTGAGCGCCACCATGAGCTTCGTCAGCTGGGGAGCCATCCCGATCGGCAGCCTCCTCGGCGGTCTCACAGCAACCGCCCTCGGCCTCCGACCCACGCTGCTCCTGGCCGGCCTGGCCACCCTCCTCGGCACAGGCTGGCTCCTCTTCTCCCCGCTCCGCACCCTCCGCACGACCCGGGGCGACGCCTACTATGAGTGCCGGAAACCCCGATGAGAGGAACACTCCGTGACCGACGTGCCGCCGGACAAGCCTTGGCCGAGCCTGCAGGAAGGCGTTCGCTACGAGGTGGCCCAAGACCTCTTCGGCCACCTGATCGGCCAGTGCTCCGCAAAGCTTGCGGAAGAGCGGCACAAGGAGACGCCGGACCCGGCCGAGCTCCAGCGCTGGACCAGCCAAGCCACCCAGTACGCCGCTGAACGCGCCGCGCTCGACCCTCGTGACCAGGAGGCTGTCGAGGCTGTCATCGCCAAGTACGGCCCGGTTGTCCGTGGACTGCGATCCGGTGGAGACAACAGTGGCAGCTGAGCTCGACGCATCGGCGTACCGGCTGCCACCGGCGCTGTACCGGGAGATCTTCGAACAGGTCATCATCCCATCGAGCTCAGCCACGGGGTACGGCAGGAAAAACCGCGGGCGCTGTTGCTCGGCGGCCAGACCGGCGCCGGCAAGTCGGTGATGACCGGAGTGCTCACGGCCGACCCACACTGGCGGCAGGCGGCAGGCTTCGGCAGTGACACGCTGCGGGTCCATCACCCCGACTACCAGCGCTTGCTGGCCACGGACGCTGACACGGCGTGCTTCTACACCGATCCGGATGCGCGGGCCTGGGTGGGCGATGCCCTCGACCACTGCGTGGACCAGCGGTTCTCGGTGGTCTTCGACAGCACGATGAGCCGTCAGGCGGCGGCCGAGGGTTTCGCCGAACGTTTCCACGGCGCGGGGTACCGGATCGACGCGGCGTTCGTCGCCGCTCCGGCGGCGCTGAGCAAGCTGGGCGTGGTGGCGCGCTACCTGGATTCCGTGGAGGTGAGCGGATCCGGGCGCTTCAGCCCGAACCACGACGAGACCTACGACGGCGTCCTCGAGGTGGCGCGCTGGATCGACCGGACCGCACCGTTCGACACCGTCGCGGTCTACCGGCGCAACGGCGATCTGCTCTACAGCAACAGCGTCGACGAGCAGGGCAACTGGGTCAATCCGCCTGGGCTCCGGCAGGCGATCGAAGACGAGCGCAACCGGCCGTGGTCCGCGGAGGAGAGCGACCGCTTCCTGGCGGCAGTCAAAGAGACAGTGGCCAAGGTGGACTCGGTCACGGTCGACGGAAAGCCGATGCCGCCGATCTGGCTGACCCGCGTCGCGGAGGCCGCGGACCTCGGCCAGAAGCTCGCCACCGGCCCCGCCAAGGGTGAGCTGACGCAGATGGTCCTGTCACTACGTCAAGAGGCCTCCCGCCGGGTCGCCGCGGCCAGCGGGATCGACCCAGCCGCATTCAGAATCGCCGACGAGTCCCGCAAGACGACCAACCTCAAGACAACCGACCCCACCACGCAGACTCCCACCACCGACCCCCCACGCCAACCCCGCCCAGAACGGGACCCCCAACAGGTGCCCTGGCTCGCGGTTGGGAGGGCAGGCGCCGGGTGGGTCAGTCGGAGGTGATTTGGGCGGTGCCTACCAGAACCTCGACGTCCAGGGCTGCGCGGCCGCGGCCGATCTCGACGTCTTTGGACTGGCCGGAGACGGCGCCGGCCCAGGTGACTCGGCCGAGCTGGGATTCAGTGTGGACCCGTACGTCGGAGCCTCGGCGGAGGGTCACACTGGCTGAACCGGACTCGACTCGCACGCGAGAACGGCCCTTGGTGATCTGGGCGTCGAGGGTGGCGGTGCCAGCCTGGACGAGCAGGTCGATCGGACCGTCGACGTCGGTGACCTTCGCAGTACCGGCTGTGACGCGTACGCGGGAGAGGCCGGGAAGGCGTTCCGCGATCACGCTGCCGCCGGTGACCTCGATCTCCACCTGGAGCAGCGGGTTGACCCGGATGGACAGCTCCTTCGCGAAGCCGTTCACGTGGGACTTGAGGTCGGTCGGGTTGCGCAACATGCTCAGCCCGTCGATCGAGACGCCCATATCGCCTTCGCTGTTGATCGCGAGGGTGTCGCCGTCGCGCTTGATCACATGCGGACCGTCCACCGCGACCCCGGTCACAGCGGGCTCACCGATCAGCCGCACTCGCCGCCCGATCGCGCGAATGGTCACCCGCCGCACTCCGGAGGGCACTACAAGATCGCTGTGCAGCGTCTCCTCTGCGACCACTGGTTCTGCGGGCGAGGGCGCCGCCACAACCGCAGCGTCATCCACCACACTGCCTTCCCCGCTCGCCGAGGGCTCAGCCGCATGCTTTGGCGCGGAAGGCGCGGAAGGCGACGCAGGGGTAGCCGCGGTGGAGGCGGCATCGGGTGAGTCGACGACGTCTGCCCAGACAGACGGCGAAGGCGCGTCCGAGCCGGCTGAAGGTGACTGCTCGCCCGTCGACCCGCTGGACTGCGCTTCCGGGCCGGCGGAAGCGTCGCTGGCGTCGGCGGCGGATGCGGCTCCCGCCGGGCTCGTAGTACCGGCGGAGGTGGTCGGGGTGGTGCTGGGGATGGCAGCGATCAGGGTCGCGGCTTCTTCGGTGGTGAGGTGGCCGTTGGCGACTCGGTCGAGGATGTCCTTGACCCGTCGGTCGTAGTCGCTCTGATTGCTCTGATCGCTCATACCCCCAGTCCAGCACCCAGACGGGTCGAAACCAATCGGGGATCGCCCCCAACTCCCCCGCCCACGCCCTGAACCCCGGAGACGCAGCCCATCAAACGACCCCCGCAGCCCCGCTGGCCGAGCGCACCAAGCCCGTCGAGCGCCACCACCCGCGGGCGACTGATGGCCTGGAGCTCCGGCTGGCGACCGTCGAGCTCACTGCGATGTCCGCGACCATAGCCCTAGCCACAGCCCTAGCGCGCCCGCTCTAAACAGCAGTGCGGGTCACGGCGGAGTAGCCCGTGACCCGCACTGCTTCTCTATGTGGTGTTCAGGCGACCGGAGTCATCTCCTCGTTCGCCAGTTCTTTCTGGACCGCTTCGAGTTCGGCGATCTCGGCGGCTGCTGCCGCTCGCCGGGCGGCCAGACCGCGGAGACCAGCCAGGCCGATCAGCAGACCGGCGAGGGTGATGGCGGTGATGACGACCAAGGCCGGCTTGTACGCCGACAGCATCCCGCTCGGCGCAGTCACACCATGCGACTGACTACCGATGACGGCTGTGGTGATGGCCAGCACGATCGCGCCGCCGACCTGGCTGGAGGTGTTGAACAGCCCCGACGCGAGCCCCTGCTCGTTGTCCGGGATCCCGTTGACCGCCTGCATGTTCAGCGCCGGGAAGCTGAGCGCAAAGCCGAGACCGATCAGCACGATCGTCGGCAGCACGGTCGCCACGTAGTCGGAGGACGGGCCGATCCGCAGGAACAGCGCGTAGCCGACGACGAAGAGCCCCAAGCCCGTCGCCACCATCCGCTCGGTACCGATCCGGTCCGCCACCTTGCCGGCGTTCGGCGCCAGGAAGGCCACGATCAGGCCGGCCGGCAGGAAGCCGAGCGCGGTTTCCAGGGACGACCAGCCGAGCATGTTCTGCAGGTAGAGCGTTCCGATGAACTGGAAGGAGACATACGCCCCGAAGACCGTCATGATCGCGAGGTTCGCGCGCCGGAGGTTGCCCTCGCGGAGAATGCCGAGCCGGACCAGCGGGTGCTTGGTCTTCAGTTCGATCAGGACGAAGGCGGCCAGCAGAGCAGCGGCCAGGACGAAGAGCCCGATGGTGCGGAACGAACCCCAACCAGCACCTTCGGCGCCGACGACCGCGAAGACCAGTGTCAGCATGCCTGCCGTGACGGTGACAGCACCCGGTACGTCGTACCCGCCGGCGGTCTCGTCGCGCGGGCTGCCGGGGATCAGCTTGATGGCGAACAGCAGCACGATCAGCGCGACCGGGCCGGGCATCAGGAAGGTCCAGCGCCAGCCGACCTCGGTCAGCAGACCACCGAGGATCAGGCCCATCGAGAAGCCGCTGGCGGCGCAGGTGGTGAAGATACTGAGGGCGCGGTTGCGATCCGGGCCCTCGTGGAAGGTCGTGGTGATGATCGAGAGCGCGGCCGGCGCGGTGAACGCGGCGGCGATGCCCTTCACGAACCGGGTCGCGATGAGCAGTTCGGGGTTGGTGGCCAGGGAGCTCAGCATCGAGACCACGGCGAAGACGGCGAGCGCGATCAGGAAGACCCGACGGCGGCCGAGCAGGTCGGCGGTCCGGCCGCCGAGCAGCAGGAAGCCTCCGTAGCCGAGCACGTAGCCGGTGACCACCCACTGGAGAGAGGAGAGCGAGACGCCTAGGTCGGCCCCGATGGAGGGCAACGACATACCGACCATGGACACGTCCAGGCCGTCGAGGAAGATCACGCCGCAGACCACGAGGAGGGCGCCCCAAAGGCGCGCGTCCCAGGTCAGGCGAGCCGGTGCAGTGGTTTGCGTTGTTTGTGTCACGAGACGAGAGCATTGCATGCATCTGCATCTAATGTCTACTCATTAATTGTGCTTGCATTGAATGCAGATGCATGATAACGTGCCCATCATGACCGAGACGAAGGTCAGCGCTGGGACTGGTGAAACCAGCGCCGATGTCCGCGAATGGCGCCAGCTGCTGGCCCGCCATGCCGACCTGAGCTGCGCGCTCGACCGCGAGCTGCAGAACCACGGCCTGGGCATGAGTGAGTACGAGGTGCTCGAGCGGCTCGCCGAGCTGCCCGAGCAGTCCGCGAAGGTGCAGACGATCGCCAAGTCGGTCCATCTGAGCCAGAGCGCCCTGTCCCGCGTGATCGGCCGGCTGGAGACCGCGGGCCTCGTCGCCCGCGAGATGTGCCCCGAGGATCGCCGCGCGATCACGGTCCGGCTGACCGACGAGGGCCTGATCCGCCAGACCGAAGCACGGCCGACCCAGCGTCGCGTGCTCGCCGAGCGCCTGCACTCTCCCTTGACGAAGACCTGCGAGCTCTGACCTACTCCCGTACTGCGCCCTCCAGCATGCCGGCGATGAAGTGGCGCTGCAGGAACGCGTAGACCAGCACCACTGGCGTTCCCACGATCACGGCACCGGCCGCGAGCAACGTGAAGCCGGACGTGTACTGCCCGGAGAAGAACGCCAGCCCCAGCGGCGCAGTACGCAGCGACTCGCTCGTCACCATCACCAGCGGGATCAGGAACTCGTTCCAGGTCCACATGAACACGAGCACGATCAGCGTCACCAGAGCAGGACGCGCCGGCGGCACCAGTACCTGCCACAGCGTCCGCCAAGGCCCGGCACCGTCAAGCCGCGCGGCCTCGACCAGCGACCGGCTGGACGAGCGGAAGTACGCCCGCATCCAAAAGGTGCCAAAGGCAACGGATTGCGCGACCTGCGGCAAGGCGATCGCCCAGAACGTGTCGGTCAGCCCGAGCGTGCGCAGGTCGAAGTACAGGGGAACGATGATCGCCTCGGTCGGCATCATGATCCCGACCAGGAACAGGTAGAACAGCACCCCTGCCCCGCGGAAGCGCATGGTGCCGAACGCGTAGCCACTCAGCACAGACAGCAGCACACTCACGACCACCACCGAGACCGACACCGCGACACTGGTCCGCAGATAGCTGCCGAAGTGACCGATCTCCCAGGCCTTGCCGAAGTTCCCGAACCCACTCGACCCGCTGCCGCCGTCGTCCGGCCCGAGCGCCGCCACCAGGATCGTCACGATCGGCCCGAGCGCGAAGAGCCCGAAGACGATCAGCAGCAGATAGTTGCCGACCCGCTCGGCCAGCGGCGCCCTCACGCCGTACTCCGGTCCGCAAGGCGGTTGACGCCCAGTGTGATCACGAAGATCAGCACCGTCAGGCACACCCCGATCGCCGCCGCCGAACCGACCTGCCCGAGCTCGAAGGCCCGGTGATAGACCTCGTACGACGGAACGCTGGTCGACGTTCCCGGCCCGCCACTCGTCGTCACGTAGACCAGGTCGAAGGTCCGCAACGCCGCGATCACCGTCAACGTGACCGCGACGGCGATCTCACCCCGTACCGCGGGCAGCACCACCGCGAAGAACTCGGCGAAGGCACCCGCCCCGTCCAGCCGGGCCGCCTCGTACCGCTCGCGGGGAATCCGGGCCATCCCCGCCAGCAGCAACACGGTGACCAGCCCGGTCTCGAACCACGTCCCGATCACCCCGACGGCCGGCAAGGCGAACGTGTAGTCCCCCAGCCAGCCCCGGGCAACCGAGTCGAGCCCGACGGCCCGCAGTACGTCGTTCAACGGACCATCCGGGGCGTAGATGTGTCGCCAGGAGACAGCGACGACCACCATCGCGATCACCTGAGGCAAGAACACCACAGTCCGAAAGAACCCCAGCCCGCGAACCTTGGCCCGCTGCAGCACCGACGCCAGCGCGAGACCGATCACCACCGGCAGCACCGAGTAGAAGACGATCAGCACCAGCGCATGCCCGAAGGCCGCGCGCAGTCCGGCGTCCGCGACGACGTCCGCATAGTTGCTCAGGCCAACGAATTTCCCGAGCGTGATCCCGTTCCACTCGAACAGCGACAGGTGCACGGCCCGGACCAGCGGATAGAGCAGGAAGGCTCCATAGACGAGCAGCGCGGGCAGGATGTAGAGGTAGCCGACCTTGCGCGGCTCGCCGGGAGGTGAGCTCACTTGCCTGCGAACTTGCTGTAGTCGGCCTCGAGCTTGTCGATGAACTGTTGCGGGGTCGCCTTCTTGGCCAGCAGATCCTGTAGCGCTGCACCGATCGTGTCGTACATGGTCGGCGTCGCGTAGTCGAGGTACGGGACCAGCCCTTCCTTGCTGACCGCGGTACCGAAGGCGTTGAAGATGTCGCCCGCCAGCCCGGCCGGTGCCTGCTGCGCCGAGGTGTCCGCGATCGGCAGGTTGCCCGTGCCGGCGAGGACCTTCATCGCGTCCGAGCTGGTGATGAAGTTGATGTACGCCGCGGCCGCGTCCGGGTTTTTCGCCTTGTTCGTAACGGCAAACGGCAGTCCTGTGCCGCCGGTGACCACCGGCTTCTCATCGGCAGAAGCACCCGGCGGCAGCAGGAAGCCGACCTTGTCACCGAGCGCCTTCTGCAGATCGGCCTGCAGCCAGGTGCCGGCGATCAGGAAGACGCCCTTGCCCTTGCCGAAGTCCTGCCAGGCCGGGTCGTACCCCTGCCCGTTGAAGCCCGGGTTGAAGTAGCCCTTGTCCACCCAGGACACCAGCGCCTCGGCGGCCTTGGTGTTCTCGGCCGTCTTCCAGCTCGCGCCCGGCCGGCCGAAGGCGAGCATGGTGATCTGCTGAGCCGGAACGTTCTTGTCCTGCACCGTTCCGAAGACGTGGATGGCCGGCCACTTGTCGAGATTGCCGAGCTGCATCGGCAGCTCCCCCGCCGCCTTGGCCTTGCCCAGCGCGCTCTCGAAGTCGGCCCAGGTCTTCGGCGGTTCGAGCCCGAGCGCCGCGAGCTTGGTCTTGTTGTAGTAGATGCCGACGACCTCGCCGACCTGCGGCATGCCGTACAGATCGCCCTCGCCGAAGGTCTTGCCGTCCGCGGAGTACCGCGAGTACTGCAGAACCGACGCCGGATACCGGCTCTTCCAGTTGTAGGCGTCCGCCCACTTGTCCAGCGGCACCAACTGCCCGGCCTTGACGAACTCGCCCATGTCGGAGCGCCCGTTGTTCGCCTGGACGACGTCCGGCGCGTCGTTGCCGGACAGCGCGAGCCGCAGTGTCGTCTTCAGGTCGTCGAAGGACCGCGAGACGCGCTTCAGCTTGATGTTCGGGTACTTCGCCTGGAACTGCTTGTTCAGCTCGGCCATCTGGGCCGCCTGACCACCCCGGACCTCCTGGTCCCAGACAGTCAGCGAGACATCCCCCATGGCGGCCGCGTCGGTCTTCACCGTGCTCGGCGCGCTGGCGGCACCGCCCGGGTTGTCGGAGCCCGGCGTACAGGCTGCCGTGAGCAACAAAGCTGCAGTGGCTAGAGCAACGACCTTCACGGCAAGACTCCTCAGTTCAGCGTGTACGTGTATCCGTTGGAGCTCAAACTCGCCAATACCCGTTCGCGGTGGTCCTCACCCCGGGTTTCGAGTTGCAACGCGACCTCGACCTCGTCCAGGTTGAGCGTTTCCGAGATGCGTTCGTGCACCACCTCGATGATGTTGGCATCCACCTCGGCGAGCCGGGTCAGCAGCGTCGCCAGCCCACCCGGGGTGTCGGGGATGCGAACCCGCAGGGACAGGTACCGCCCGGCCGCCGCCATACCGTGCCGGATCACCCGCATCAGCAGCAACGGGTCGATGTTGCCACCCGACAGGACCACGACGACCGGCGGCTTGAACCGCTTCGGGTCGTCCAGTACTGCGGCCACGGCTGCCGCGCCGGCCGGCTCGACCACCAGCTTGGCGCGTTCGAGTACCAGCAAGAGTGCCTTCGACAACGAGTTCTCGTCGACCGTGAGCACCTCACCGACGTGCTGCTGGATCGCCTCGAACGGGACCGCGCCAGGCAGTCCGACCGCGATGCCGTCCGCCATCGTCGCCATCTTCTCCAGCTGCACGGGCTTGCCCGCTTCCAGCGACGCCGGGTACGCCGCGGCGCCCTTCGCCTGGACTCCGACCACCTCGATCGGCAGCCCGTCGCGTTGCATCGCCAGCGCGATCCCGGCGATCAGGCCGCCACCGCCGGTCGGGATGACGACGGTCCGCACCTGCGGGCACTGCTCGACGATCTCCAGCCCGGTGGTCGCCTGCCCGGCGACGATGTCGCGGTGGTCGAACGGATGGATCAGGATCGCCCCGGTCTCCGCCTCGAACTCGCGAGCCGCGGTGAGACAGTCGTCGATCGAGGTACCGACGAAGCGGATCTCGGCGCCGTACGCGCGGGTCGCCTTCTCCTTGGGGATCGGTGCGCCGTACGGCATGAACACCGTCGCCTTGATCCCGAGCAGCTGCGCCGCGAGCGCTACCCCCTGCGCATGGTTCCCGGCGCTCGCCGCGACCACGCCGCGGGCGCGCTCCTTCTTCGACAACCGCGCCATCCGGACGTAGGCGCCGCGCAGCTTGAAGGAGCCGGTCCGCTGCAGGTTCTCGCACTTGAGGAACACGTCGCCGCCGACGAGGTCACTCAGCCACCGCGAGTACTCCAACGGGGTCGGCGCCACCACGTCGTGCAGCAGCTCCGCTGCCCGGGCAATCTCAGCCGCGCTGATACTCACCAGCCCACAGTACTTCCGGCGGGCCCATTTGCAGGGCTCATTTGCCGGGCTGTGATGCCTCCTCGAGGTCGCTCAGCCGGGCGGCCAGACCGAACCGCACCGGCCAGTCGAGCTCACTCTCCCAGCCCGGGACCGTCCGCTCGCCACGCAGGAACGCGTAGTACGCGAGAGCCTCGGTCAGGGCTCGCTCGCGCAGGTAGAACATCGCCCCGGTACGACGTACGCCGCCCGGCACCCGGCCGAAGGACGCGTTGGCGATGAAGATGCCGAAGCCCTGGAACACGGCGAGGAGATCGGTCAGCGACTCCTGGTCGGGACGCGTGCGACTGACCCGACCGGAGCCGATCAGCAGCTCATGACCGATCTCGTGGGCGAAGTTCGCCACCAGGACGGACGGCTCGCCGAGCAGGCTCGCACTGGTGAAGACGGTGTTGCGTTCCTTGCCCGGCAGCCACGCCCCGAAGCGCATCCTGGTCGCGCCGGCCAGCACCGGCACCGGCCTGACCTCGCCGAACTCGGCGTTGCGGTCGTCCAGGTCGAAGCGCAACTCGAGCCGGCCGGCCGGTACCCCCATCACCTCGCGGACTCGCTCGAACAGCTCGCTCGCCGCCGCCTCCGAGCCGTCGTATCCGGCGGAGATGAAGGCGGACGGCGACACGATCGGACGGGTGAGGACGTCGCGCCCGAACTGCTCGATGAACCAGTCCATCGAATCCCGGATCCACTGGTCCTGGCCGCCGGGCAGCTCTTCCACGGGTGCCTTCAGCCGCTCGACCAGGGCCGCCTGATCCTTGAGTCGCCGCATCCGGGCTCTGAAAGCTTTGAACATGCAGCTCGGACGCAGCGGGCGACCAGTCGGTTGCGATCAGCTACCGGTTTGCAGTGCTTCCTTGAGCTTGTGCAGCCGCGAGACGGTCCGGATCCGCACCGGCCAGTCGAGCTGCTGGTGCCAGGACGGCAACGCACGCTCGCTGCGCAGCAGGGCGTAGTACGCGAGTGAGTCGGACAACGCGTGCTCGCGCAGGTAGAAGCGCGGGACCTGCCGGTCCTCTTCACCGTCCGGGATGGAGGCGTGGGCGGCGTTCGCCATGAAGATGCCGAAGCCGGCGAAGACCGCGAAGAGGTCGATCAGTGCTTCCTGGTCGACCCGGTAGGTGGCGATCCGGCCCGAGCCGAGCAGTACCTCGTGGCCGACCTCATGGGCCAGGACGGCGACCAGTACATCGGGTTGTTCGAGCAGGCTCGCGGAGACGCGGATCAGGTTGCGGTCGGTGCCTTGGCGCCACAGCCCGAACTGTCCTTGGACGAGCTCGTGCAGATGCTGGTCGGCCAGCGGCAGGTCGTCAGGAAGCTGGTCGCTGACCTCGTTCAGGTCGAACCGGAGCTCGACGCTCGAGGCGTCGATGGCCATCCGCTCGCAGATCTGCGCGAACAACGCCCTTCCTGCCTCAGTGCTCGCGTCGTAGCCGGCAGGGATCAGATCGGCCGGCTGGAGGATCGGCTGGTTCAGCAGCTCGGGTCCGAACTCCTCGAGCAACCAGTCCATCGAGTCTTCGATCCACTGGCGGTGGCCGGCAGGCATCCGCCGCTTGCGCGGCGTCGGGTCGGGGGTGATGACCAAGGGACGTTGATTGCGATTGGCAAGGGCCTTGAAAGCGGCGAACACGGGCACGAGGACCAAGGTATAGACCGGATGGTCCATGACGGGTCAGTAAATCGGTGGGCTACCAAACGTTCACCTACTACGCTCCGTTCAGTGACGGGAGGGTGCTGTGAGAGTCACGGCGGTGGTGGTGCGTCCGGACGACGAAGCCCTTCTGGTGTTGCCTTCTGGGCTACCCCGGGTGGCGGTCGCGGACGAGTTCTGGTTCCCCGCGGGTTGATCAGCTGACCTCTAGTGCTGCGTGCTCGGTGGCGATCGCATCGAGCCAGATGACGACGGCCTCGGCGCCTGGGTCGACGGTGCCGAGAGCCCGCTCACCGAGATAGCTCGAGCGGCCGCGGCGGGCCAGGATGCCGGCCGTTTCATCGGTGCCCTTCCGCGCGGCAGCCACGGCATCAGCCAGTACGCCGGTACGCAGCTGGGCCGCCGCCGGGAGCAACGCGTCGAGCATGGTGCGGTCGCCGATCTTTGCGCCGCCGAGTTCGGCGATGGCATCGACGCCTTCTGCGAAGGACTCAGGCCAGGAGCGTCCGGCGGTGAGGGCGGCGGCGGTTCGCAGTACGAGGGCTGCGTACAGCGGACCTGAGGTGCCGCCGACGGTACGACGAATGGTGGCGGCGATTCCGCGCAGAGCGGAAGCGTCGTCGGTGCCGTCGTAGTCGGCTTTGGCGGCGAGCACGGCTCGTGCGCCACGGGCGAGGCTGATGCCGAGGTCGCCATCACCGACGAGCTGGTCGAGATCGGTGAGCTGCTGCTCCGCGCCGATCAATGCAGTGCAAACGGCGCTCACCGATCGCCAGAGCGATTCGTCGATGGGATGGAAGGGCGTGGTCGCGTCAGTGGTCGGCTGCAGGTGGGCCAGCGCAGGCGAACCGGAGGCGGACTGCGTCGAGGGGGTGGCGGCCGGCTGTGGCTCAGCAGGATTTGAGGAGACTCGGCCGAGGTGGGCGGCAGGCCAGGCGGTGGTTTCGGAAGGTGCGTCGAGGAAGGTGAGTGCCTGGTCGCCGACACGGGCAAGGGAGAGGGAGCAGCCGGCCATCTCGAGTGCGGTGAGGAATGTGCCGACCCAGAGGCGTTCGAGCCTGATCTCCTGGGCGGCGAGGTAGTCGACGGCTCGGTGAGCGATGATGCCGAGCTCCATGGCCGGAGTACCGCCGAGGTTGTTGACCAGCAGGACCACGCGGTCACCCTTGGACAGGTCGCGGTCGGCGACGAGCTGGCCGAGCAAGCGGTCGACGATCTCGTCGGCGGTCGGGATCGGGCCGCGTTCGACGCCTGGTTCACCATGGATGCCGAGTCCCCACTCGATCTCGTCCGGGCCGAGGTCGAGGCCGGCCTTGCCCGCGGCGGGAACCGTGCAGCCGGAGAGCGCGACCCCCATCGTCGCCACCGAGGCGGCCGCCGCCCGCGCGATCCGCGCGACGTCTGCCAGCGACTGTCCGGATTCGGCCGCGGCGCCGGCGATCTTGTGTACGAGCACCGTTCCCGCGAGACCGCGCCGACCGGCGTTGTCGTCGCTGTCCGCGAGCGCGGCATCGTCCGCGACCACGACGAGCTCGACCGGGATCCCCTCACCGCGGGCGATCTCGGCGGCGAGCCCGAAGTTCAGCCGGTCGCCCGTGTAGTTCTTCACGATCAGCACCACGCCGGCCGGCCCGCCGACCGCGCGGATCGCGGTCAGTACCGCGTCCGCCGATGGTGAGCTGAAAACATCGCCGGCCACCGCGGCCGTCAGCATCCCGCGGCCGATGTACCCCGCGTGCGCCGGCTCGTGCCCGGCCCCACCACCGGAGATCAACGCGACCTGCCCGGCGGCCCCCAACTCCTCGGCATCGGCCCGGGCCGCCACCCCGTCGCCCAGCAGCACGATCGCGGGGTTGGCGAGCGCGAACCCGCTCAGCATCTCGGGAACCACGTCGGCCGGCGCATTGATGAGCTTCTTCACGACAGCAACCCTTTCGGAGATCTGTGAACACCATTCGATAATGTCGAATATGTTTCGAGGATAGGTCGCTGTTCATCTCGCTGTAAAGGGGGGCGCGGACGGCCACGCCATCGAACGTGGCCTGCCGAGGTGGGCGCCGAGCACGGTCGAGCGCGACGCGCGGGCCAGGGCCCGGGGTTGATGGACCGGGGGTTCGGGTCAGACGCTGACGGGCCAGCGCGATGCGCCGAGCTCGCGTGAGATGTTGCGGGCCGCCTCGCGGACGGCAGTGAAGGTCGACTCGGCGGGCGGCCAATCGGCAGCGGGGAGGACGATGCCGATGGCACCGACCGCCATCCCGGACGCATCGAAGATCGGCGCCGCGATGCCCGCCTCGCCGAGCACCGCCTCTTCCCGCTCGGTGGCCAGCGCCTCCCGAGCGATCTCGGTCAGCTGCGAGCGCAGTACGGCGGGATCGATCAGCGTCTCGGACGTCATGCTGCGCAGCTTGTCGCCGGCGAGCAGCCCATCCACCTGCTCAGGAAGGAACGCGAGCAACGCCTTGCCCAGCGCGCTGGCGTGGGCGGGGATCACGATGCCGACCTCGGGCATCTGCCGGCTGCCGTCGGGCCTGGGTTCGTGGTGGATGATCACCACCTCGTCGAAGGTGAGCACTCCGGTCCGGACCGCGTGACCGCTGCGCCGGGCGAGTTCCTCCGACCAGGTCACCGCGCGAGACCGGAGCTCCAGGGTGTCGAGGTAGACGTTGCCGAGCTTGAGCACGGCCGGCCCGAGCTGGTACCGGTTCGAGTCGCGATCCTGCACCACCATGCCGTGCGCCTGCAGCGTCTTGAGGATGCCGTGCGCCGTCGACGGCGGCAGCTCGAGCCGGCTCGCGACCTCGGAGAGGCTAAGCCTTCGCGCGCCCTGCAGCACTCCGAGGATCCGGATCGCCCGGTCGACGGACTGGATCATCCCAGTTCCCCTCAGTGGATCGAACAAGTCTTTACAGCAGTGAACCACAGGCGTATCTTCCGAGAATCATTCGATAATGTCGAACGGTCTTCAGACTTCCACGCCGTACTCCGGTCGCTCCCGGAAGGACTCCCCAATGGACGACAACTCCCTGCCCCAGCGCCTGGCCACCGAGCTGATCGGCACCGCGATCCTGGTGTTCGTCGGTGTCGGCGCCGTCCCCGCGACGCTGATCGTGAACGGCTCGGCACCGTTCACGATGGCCGACCTCGGGATGATCTCGCTCGCCTTCGCCGCCGCGGTGATCGCCACCGTTTACGCGCTCGGCCCGATCTCCGGCAACCACATCAACCCCGCCGTCACGGTCGGTCTCGCCGCGACCGGAAAGTTCCCATGGTCCCTGGTTCCGGCGTATGTCGGAGCGCAACTGGCCGGCGCGATCGTCGGAGCCACGGCGATCCTCGGCGTCCTCGGGTCGAAGGCGAGTGACCTCGGGCTCGGCGTCGCGACGTACGGCGCGGGCGTCGGCGTACCGCAAGCCTTCATCGCCGAGTTCGTCGGAACCTTCATCCTGGTGCTGACGGTGTTCGGCGCGACGCAACGCAAGGCCGCACCCGGGTTCGCAGGACTCGCGATCGGCCTGATCGTCTTCGGCGCGATCATCCCGGTCGCGCCCGTCACCGGCGCCTCGATCAACCCGGCGCGCACGGTCGGCCCGATGCTGATCCAGCAGCTCGCCGGCGGCCAGGTGAACTTCGCCCAGCTCCCCGTCTACCTGCTCGCCGAGCTCAGCGCCGGAGTACTGGCCGGGCTGACCTTTGCCGCACTGTCTCGCACTCGGGCTGCGAGCCGGCAGGCAGCACAAGCATGAGCGACACCATCACGGTGGAGTTGCTCTCGCGCTGGATCCACGAGTTCAGCGGACTCGTCAGCGCTCACCACGACCAGCTCAACTCGCTCGACGCGGCGATCGGCGACGCGGATCACGGCACCAATCTGGATCGCGGCTTCACCGTCGTGGCGGCCGGGCTGGCGACCGCGCCGCAGCAGCCCGGGGATCTGCTGAGCCACGTCGGCCGGACTGTGGTGAGCAAGGTCGGTGGCGCCGCCGGGCCACTCTTCGGCAGCTTCTTCCTTTGCCTTGGTGATGCCATCGGCAACGATCCTGACCTGGACAGCCGCCGGTTCGCGCTCGGCCTGCGGGCCGGCCTGGCCGGGGTCGTCGCCCGCGGCCGCGCCGAGGCCGGCGACAAGACCTTGTACGACGTACTCGCGCCGGGCGTCGACGCGATCGACGCCGCGGCAGCAGCGCAGTATGACTTGCCCGACGTCTTCCGCGCCGGACTGCTGGCAGCCGAAGCGGGCCGCGAATCGACCATCTGCATGCTCGCCCGCAAGGGCCGCGCCAGCTACCTCGGCGAACGAAGCGTCGGCCACCAGGACCCGGGCGCCACCTCCGCCTGCTTGCTTTTCACCGCAGCAACCTCTGCCGCTACTTGAGCAGTAGCTTGCCGAGGCGGCGGGACGCGACGTACATGCCGGCGGTGCCCATCACCGCGAGGTACAGGGCGTTGATCAGCAGCGTCCAGCTGACGGCGCCGGTGGTGAGGGCGCGTTCCAGCGCGACGCCCTGGTAGAGCGGGGTGATCTCGACCAGCCAGCGGATCCAGCCCGGGTACGTCTCGACCGGGTAGAAGGTTGCCGAGAACAAGAACATCGGCATCGTCGCCAGCTGGACGAACTCGAAGTCCTGCCAGCTCCGCATGAACGTGGTCAGCGCCATCCCGGCGCCGGCGAACGCATAGCCGAGCAGCACCGACGCCGGCAGCGCGAGCAGCGCCCACCAGGACTGGATCAGCCCCATCACGAGCATCACCAGGAGGAACATCGCCGAGTAGCACGCGCCCCGCAGCAGCGCCCAGGTCACCTCGCCGGTCGCGACGTCCCAGGGCCGCAGCGGGGTCGCGAGCATCGCGTCGTACAGCTTCGCGTACTTCATCCGGAAGAAGATGTTGTACGTCGAGTCGAAGATCGCGCCGTTCATCGCCGAGCTGGCCAGCATCGCCGGCGCGACGAAGGCGGCGTACCCGATCACGGTGCCGTCCGACAGGCTGAAGTCGCCGACCAGCTGGGCGACGCCGATGCCGATCGAGAGCAGGTAGAAGACCGGCTCGAAGAAGCCCGAGACGAACACGACCCAGGATCGGCGGTAGACCAGGAAGTTCCGCTCGACCAGGTGGCGGCCGTTGCCGGCTCGCACCGGAATCACGCGGGCGGTGAGAGTCGCCATCAGCTGATCAACTTCCGGGTCAGGTTGCGGACCGCGAACCAGGTGCCGACGGCGAACCACGCGGACAGATAGGCCAGGTTGCCGAGCGCGGGCAGTAGCTCGACCGTGCCGAGGCTGAGGTCACGCGACAACTCGACGGCGTGCCACAACGGGCTCAGGTACGCGAGCCACTCGATCCAGTTCGGCAGCTGCGAGACCGGGAAGAACGCGCCGGAGAACAGGAACGCCGGGACGACGCCGAACCGGAAGATCATCGCGAAGCCCGCGTCGTTGTGCAGCCCGGCCGCGACCGCGCAGACCGGCGCCGACACAGCCATCCCGACGAGCAGCGACACCGGCAGGGCGAGCAGGCCCCACGCCGACCTCAGCCCGCCGAACGCGGCGATGACAGCGGTGAACACCACGCAGGTCGTGAGCACCCGGAAGGCGATAAAGGCGAGCTGCCCGTACATGACGTCGGCCGGCCGCAACGGCGTCGCGATCATCGAGAAGAAGGTCTTGTGCCACTTGATCCCGCCCATCACCGGGTACGTCGACTCGCCGACCGCGATCTGCATGGCAGTCGAGGCGAGCAACCCGGGCGCGATGAACTGCAGATAGCTGACTCCGCCGAGCGCACCGGACCCGTTGTCGTCGACGAAGGAGCCGAGCCCGATCCCCATCGCGGCCAGGTAGAGCAGCGGGAGCAGGAAGCTGCTGACCAGACTGCCCTTCCATGTGCGCTTGTAGACCATCGCCCAGTAGTAGAATTGGCGACGACCGTTCTCCACTGCGACGACCGTCATCAGTCGACCAACGTCCGGCCGGTCAACCGGAGGAACACGTCTTCCAGCGTCGACCGGCGTACCAGCACGGCGGCCGGCTCCAGCCCACGCTCGTGCACAGCCGCGACCGCGCGCTCCCCGTCATCGGTGTAGAGCAACAGCCGATCAGGCAGTACTTCGATGCGCTGCGCGAGGTCCTCCACCTTGCCCGCGAGCGCGTCGTGATCCGCGAACATCACCTCCGGGCCGAA
Organism: Kribbella catacumbae DSM 19601; assembly: GCF_000372465.1. GTDB lineage: Bacteria > Actinomycetota > Actinomycetes > Propionibacteriales > Kribbellaceae > Kribbella > Kribbella catacumbae. The sequence continues at coordinate 31,389 of NZ_AQUZ01000003.1, read as the reverse complement.
CCGCAGCTCGGTCACCTCGCGGGTCGAGTACTCCCGGATCAGCTCGGCCGGCGAACCCTCGGCCGCGATCTGCCCGGCGTCCATCACGACCAGCCGGTCGCACAGCTGCTCGGCCTCGTCCATGTAGTGCGTGGTGATGATGAGGGTGACACCGGCCTGCTTCAGCCGGAACAACTTGTCCCAAAGCAGGTGCCGCGCCTGCGGATCCAGCCCGGTGGTCGGCTCGTCCAGCAGCAAGAGGTCGGGCTTGCTCACCAGCGACCGCGCGATCGTCAGCCGCCGCTTCATCCCGCCCGACAGCTCGTCGACCTTGACCTTGGCCTTCTCGGTCAGCGCGACGAACTCGAGCAACTCGTCGGCCCGCTCCCGGCACACGGCCCGGCTCAGCCCGTAGTACCGGCCGTAGATCGTGAGGTTCTCCCGCACGGACAGCTCGACGTCGAGCGTGTCGTCCTGCGGGCACACGCCCAGCCGCGCCCGGATGACCGGCCCGTCGACGCCGGGATCCATCCCCAGGATCCGCAACTCGCCCCCACTGGCCGGCGACACCGCCCCGATCATCCGCATCGTCGACGATTTGCCCGCCCCATTGGGCCCGAGGAACCCGAACGCCTCCCCCTTCCAGACATCCAGATCAATCCCCGCGACGGCCTCGAAATCCCCATAGGACTTCCGCAACCCCCGCGCCCGCACCAACGACTCCCGCGACTCCGCCACCCCACGACCCTAAACCGCCCCACCGACATCGACGGCTGGCTGGTCGGGCTGGACTTCCCCACGCGGGCTCCTGCATTACTGCAGCCATTCGGCCTACATGCCCCCAGGCAATTCCGGGTGCATCGACGAACTCCGACTCCTAGAGTGCGTGAGGTGAATCTTTCGCATCTCGGTGCTCCGATCGGCCCGATGATCCGTGTCCACGGCGGGTTCGCCAACCGGATGTACCGGCTCGACACCGACCAGGGGTCGTTCGCGGTGAAGGAGTTGAACCTCGTCGACCGCCGCTGGACCTACCGCATCGAGGACGTGTTCAGGTTCGAGCGGGCAGCCTTCGCCGCCGGCATCCCGATGCCAGAGCCGATCTCGGCCGGCCAGCACACGATCGTCCATCGGTGGGTCGAGGGAGAGAAGCTGCCCGAAGCACCGGTGTCGGCGGCGTACGCGTTCGAGATCGGTGAGATTCTCGCCCGCATCCACGCGCTCGACGTCGAGTGGACCCAAGTGCCGGTCGAGGACCCGGCGGCACGGGACTGGCCCGAGCTCGCCGAGCGGGCGGTGGCAACCGGGCAGCCGTGGGCCGACGAGCTCGCCTCCCAGGTCGAGACGCTCCTCGCGATTGCCCACTTCGTCGACACCTGCGAACGGCCAGGCCCCGTTGTACTGACCCACAAGGACATCCAACCGTGGAACCTGCTCGCTCGAGACGGCCGGCCGGTAGTGCTCGACTGGGAGCTCTCGGGGATGCTCGACCTGGCGGGTGAGCTTGGTTCGACCGCGCTGAGCCTCGCGAAGGGTCCTGGCTTCGACAACATCGAGCCCGCGATCTTCCGCTCGGTCCTCGACGGCTACGTTGCAGGGGGCGGAGTGCTGCCGCCGTCGGGTCCAAGCTGGTTCGTGTTCATGATCGGCGGCTGGCTGGGGTTCACGAGGTCGAACATCCACCGCTGCCTCGCCGGTGTCGAGGCGAGCACCGGCCCTGATCTCGCGCTGTCGCACGAGTCCGTACGCAACGGCGTGCGCGGCCTACCCGACATGTTCAGCCGACTTGCAGAACTCGAGACGCTGCTCGTGTGACAACGACCCGCTTCTAGCCGCGTCCCACGAACGGCATGCCGGCCGCCATCACTGTCAGCGTCGGGATAGCGACGTCCGTAGGCAACTGAGCGATCCGGACCACGAGATCAGCGACGATCTTGGGATCGAAGGTCGGTTCGACAGCCGTCGAGCCGTCGGGCTGCAGCACACCAGCGCTCATCTTGGCGGTCATCGACGTCGCCGCGTTGCCGATGTCGATCTGGCTCGCCGTGATCCCCTGGTCGCGACCCTCCAGCTCCAGCGCCTTCGTCAACCCCGTGATCGCGTGCTTCGAGGCCGTGTACGCGATCGCGTGCGGACGCGGTACATGCGCCGAGATCGACCCGTTGTTGATGATCCGCCCGCCCGACGGCTGCTGCCGGAGCATCAACGCGAACGCGGCCTGCGCGCACAGGAACGACCCGGTCAGATTGGTGTCGACAACCCGCCGCCAGTCCTCCTCCGTCACATCCTGTACTGCGGCCGCCGGCGCCCCCGTCCCCGCGTTGTTCACGAGCAGATCGATCCGCTCCAGCGACCCGAAGAACGCCGAGACGGCCGAACCATCCACCACATCCAGTTTTGCGGTCCGCACCTCCCCGACCCCGACCGACCCGACGGCCGCCACTCCAGCCGCGGCCTCGGCCGTCTCGCGGAGCTTCGCCTCGGTCCGCCCGGTGACCGTGACCTGGAACCCGGCCGCGGCCAGCGCCAGGGCCATCTCCCGCCCGAGCCCGGAACCGCCACCGGTCACCACCGCCACCTGCTGCATGCCGTCCTCCACTCTCGCCGGGTGCCCTCATTCTCGCCGGTTGCCTCAGCGTGACCGCTCGAGGACGCGAAGTTAACCGTTTGCCACTCACCCCTCAGCGGCGGAAACTCATTTGCGTGTATCACGCAAGCATGTATATGCTTGCACCATGCATGTAAATGAGAGCGGCTGGGCGCCGCAGACGCCGGTGGAGGGCGTCCTGCACGCTTTCACCCGGATCGGCCGCCGGCTGAAGTCGAAGCAGCCCGGCGACACGATCGACCACAGCGCCCACCTGGTGCTGTTCGTCCTGCGGTGCAACGGTGCACTGCGACTGTCCGACCTGGCCGGCAAGATGGAGATCGACGCCTCCACCGCCAGCCGGCACGTCCGGGCGCTCGAGCAGGCGGGACTGGTCCGCCGCTCCGCTGACCCTGACGACGGCCGGGCCTTCCGGGTCGAGCTGACCGAGCAGGGCACGGCGGAGTGGGAAGCAGCCTCCAAGCGCCGGATGGAGTTGCTCAGCCAAGCGATGGACGGCTGGACCGACACAGACATCGAGACCTTCGAGAAGTTGATGACCCGGTTCGCCGACGGTGTCACCAGCCTCGTCGACGCGCGCGACGGCGCGAGCAAGGCCTGGGCCGACAAGGGCTGGGCCGCCGCTGCCGCCGCGGCGCGCCCCAAAGACACACAGAACGTGGAGAACAACGCATGAGCAGCACAGAGCCCGCCGTCGCAGGCGGCGCCTCAGCGCCTGATCCCAACACTCCGAACTACCTGTCCCACAAGCAGATCCTGGTGATCCTCGGCGGCCTGATGGCCGGCATGTTCCTGGCCGCGCTCGACCAGAGCATCGTCGGTACCGCGCTGCCGCAGATCGTCAGCGAGTTCAACAGCCTGGACAAGCTGTCCTGGGTGGTCACCGCCTACCTGCTGACCTCGACCGCCTCCACTCCGCTGTGGGGCAAGATCTCCGACCTGTACGGCCGCCGCCCGCTGTTCATCGCGGCGATCGTCACCTTCCTGGCCGGTTCGGTGCTGTCCGCGCTGGCGCAGAACATCGAAGAGCTGATCGGCTTCCGCGCCGTCCAGGGTCTGGGCGCCGGCGGTCTGATGTCACTCGCGTTCGCCACCATCGGCGACGTGATCCCGCCGCGCGAGCGCGGTAAGTACATGGGGTACTTCGGTGCCGTGTTCGGCCTCTCCTCGGTGGCAGGCCCGCTGCTCGGCGGCGTACTCACCGACGGCCCCGGCTGGCGCTGGATCTTCTGGATCAACCTGCCGATCGGCCTGGTCGCGCTGGGCATCGTCGCCGCCGTGCTCAAGCTGCCGCACACCAGGCGCAGCCACAAGATCGACTACCTCGGTGCCTCGATCGTGACCGGCGCGGTGACCGCTCTGCTGCTGGCCGTCTCCTGGTCCGGGCCGCAGAACGGCTGGGGCAACGGCACCACCCTCGCGCTGCTGATCGGCTCGGTCGTGCTCGCCGTCGCCTTCGTCTTCGTCGAACTGCGGGTGTCCGAGCCGATCATCCCGATGGACCTGTTCAAGGGCCGGATCTTCTCGGGCTACGCGGCGTACGCGTTCCTGCTCGGCTTCGCGATGTTCGGCGCGCTGATCTTCCTGCCGCTGTACTTGCAGGCCGTCAAGGATATGTCGCCGACCCGGTCGGGCCTGGCGCTGCTGCCGATGATCATCGGGATCTTCTCCGCCTCCATCCCGAGCGGTCAGCTGATGAGCAAGACCGGCCGCTACAAGATCTACCCGATCATCTCGGCGGTCCTGGTCGGCGGCGCGATGGTGATGCTGTCCACGATCGGCCTGACCACGCCGTACTGGCAGCTGGCGATCTACATGTTCGTGATGGGCGCCGGCCTGGGCCTGTCGATGCAGATCACCGTCACCGCCGCGCAGAACAGCGTGCCGAGACAGCACATGGGCACGGCGACGTCGACGATGACCTTCTTCCGCTCGATGGGCGGCGCGATCGGTACGGCCGTGTACGGCGCCGTACTGACCAGCCGGCTGGAGGTCCACCTCGGCGACATCGTCCCGAACGCGACCCAGAGCATGATCGACGGACTCGCCAAGGCGGCCAACAGCGTGCAGGCACTGCACAGCCTGAAGGAGCCGATGAAGGGCTGGGCCCTGCACGGCCTGGTCGACGCGATGGACGACGTCTTCCTGGTCTCACTGCCCTTCCTGGTGATCGCCCTGATCCTCGCGATCATCACCCCGGAGCAGCGCCTCGCCGGCCGCACCGACGGCCCGAAGCCCGAGGAAGAAAACCTCGAGGCCTCCACCGCCGCCTCGATGCACTAACCCGCACCACCAAAGCAGCCGCCCTCGGGGAGTCCCGGAGGGCGGCTGCTTTTCCTGTACTGCGTACCAGCTCAGACTGACGGTTCGCCGGCTGGGGGGTGATGGCGGCGGCGGGGGATGGGGCGGGGTGGTTCTGGGTCTACGTCGTTGCCGGCTAGGTGGTTGATGATTGTGTTGAGTACTGCGGCTGTCGGTACTGCGATCAGGGCGCCGACGATCCCGGCGACCACTACGCCGGTCGCGATGGCGAGGATCACTGCCAGCGGGTGAACGCTGACTGCCCGGCCGAGCAGGAACGGCTGGAGGACGTGGGCTTCCAGTTGCTGCACTCCGATCACCACGGCGAGCATGACGATCGCGACGATCGGGCCCTTGGCGACCAGGGCGACCAGTACTGCGACGATGCCGCTCACCAGCGCACCGACAACCGGTACGAAGGCGCCGACGAAGACCAGGATGCCGATCGCGCTCACCAGCGGCAGGCCGAGGATGGCCGCGCCCAGGGAGATGCCGATGGCGTCGACCGCCGCCACGATGATCGTCGCGCGGACGAACGCCGTCAGCGAGACCCATGCCTTGCGCCCGGACGAATCGGCCTTCTCCCGCGCCTGCAGCGGGAACAGCCGCACCACCCAGGCCCAGATCTGCGGACCCTGGTACAGGAAGAAGAACAGGCAGAACAGCGCGATGAACAGCCCGGCGATGACGTGCGTCGCCGTCGTACCGACCTCGGCCGCGCGCTGACCGAGCGCGCCACCGTTCATGACGGTGTCCCTGAGCCTGTTCAGCGACTCGGTGATGTCCTGCTCGCTCAAACCCAAGTTGATCCGGAGCAGATCGCGCAACTCCTGCACGCCCTCGCCCACCTGCGCCGACAACTTGTCGAACTGGTTGGCGATCTGCGCGCCGACCAGCGTGAGCAGGCCGGCGACGACCACGATCGTGGCGAGCACGGTGATCCCTGCGGCCGCTCCCCGCGGCAGGCGAAGCTTCTGCAAGCCGTTGGTGACAGGCACGAGCAGCGCCGTCAGCAGGATGCCGACCGTCACCGGTACGACGACCTCGGACAGGTACCGCATCCCGTAGGCGATCACCAGAACCGCCGCGACGATCACCAGGAAGCGCCACGACCACGCACTCGCGATCTGCACGGCCGGGGTGACGCCGAGATCCACCCGCCCCCGACTCGACGACGCGACTAGGTGCTCGTCGGTGGCAGTCGGCACGACAGTGTCGCTGATGTTGGTGGCGGCAGAGTTGTCCGCAACCGGACTCTCCGCATCGCTGCCGACCTCAGGTACGCGGTCCCGGCGCCTACCACCCTCAGGCACGTCGGCCGAGTCGTCCCGCCCCACCGGCTCGTCCGGCTTGCTCATGACACCTCCGGTTCTCAGTCGTTGCTGAGACTAGTGCCCGGCGCCGACGGTTCCATGAATGTGGGCTGCCAACCCTTGGGCGGCTGCAGCGTCCAGGTCGGCGAGCAAGCCGACGCCGGCGAGCACATAGTCAGAGTCCACACACGTACGAGCCGCAGTGGGCACCAGCCAGCCCTCCTCCTGCGCCCCCGCCGAGATGCCGCCGAGGATGCGGGCCGCGACGTCCGGCCCGTTGTGCCGCAACACTCCACCGGACCCGACAAGCAGGTCCACCTCGCGCAGGTCCTTCCCGGAACGCTCGATCACGCGTCCACCCGGCCCGAAGACCACCCGCTGCCTGCCCGCATGCCGCCGCAACGCCACCGTCGCGGCCACCCGGGCAAGAGTTTCGTCGTACGACGCCTCTTGCGCGTCACCCGGCAGGAACGACGGATCGTCATGCCGTCGCTTCGCCGCACCCTCGAGCGGAGTACCGGCTTCGAGGAGCCCGGCCTCGACTCCCGCCGCAACGACCGGTGCTGCGCTCCAGCGCATGCCGAGATCGCCTTCGACCGTGCGGGTGACCGGATGGGTGGCGACCACCTCGCGGCCGAGGTTCGCGTCCTCCGGGTCGAGCTCGATGACCGAGTGCACGTCCGTGGTCGCGCCGCCGATGTCGACCACCGCGACGTCCCCGTGCAGTTTGGCGAGCACCTCGACACCACGCAGTACGACGTCCGGCGTCGCCGCCCGGACCATCGCCGCGAAGCCGGGATCCCGCGACAGGTTCTTCCCGCCGATCACGTGCGCGAGGAACATCTCCCGGATCGCCGCCCGCGCACTGTCCGGCGCGAACACCCCGATCTCTGGCACGACGTTGGCCGCGATCACCTGCGGAACGCTTGCCGCCGACAACAACTCGCGGATCTCGGCTTGCGCATCAATGTTGCCAGCAGCAACCACTGGTCGCCGCCACTTGTACTTCGCCAGTACCGCGGCCGCGTTGGTGATCACCGCCGAGTTGCCACCGTCCGTGCCGCCGAGCAGCAGCACGACATCGGGGCGCTCGGCCCGCAACGCCTTCAAAGACGTTGCCGTCAGCCCACCGTTGACCACGGCAACCACTCGCCCGCCACTGGACAACGCGACCCGCCGGCCCGCCTCGGCGGTGACGAGCTCTTCGTTGCCGACGACACCGATTCGCAGACCGCCGCCCGCACTCGAGCAGGCCAGCACCTCGGCCTTGGCGACACCGGCGTCCGCCGACAGCAACGCAGTACGGCAGGCATGCCAGCCGTCCATCACGTCAGTGTCGACCGTGGTGCGGTGTTCGGCCCGGGCGACCAGGTCACCCGAGCCGGCGTCCACCGCGATCGCCTTTGTGAAGGTCGACCCGAAGTCGACCGCCACCCACAGGCTCACGACATCGCGCGGTCGAGGTCCTGGAGCAGGTCGTCGATCGTCTCGATCCCGACGCTGAGCCGGATCAGGTCGGCCGGCACCTCCAGCGGCGTACCGGCGACCGAGGCGTGCGTCATCTTGCCCGGGTGCTCGATCAGCGACTCGACGCCGCCGAGCGACTCGCCCAGGGTGAAGACCTCGGCCTTGTTGCAGATGTCGATCGCGTGCTCCTCGCCACCGGTGACCCGGAACGACACGATGCCGCCATACCGCTTCATCTGCTTGGCGGCCGTCTCGTGGCCGGGGTGGCCGTCGACGCCCGGGTACAGGACCGACGTGACGCCCTGGTGCCGTTGCAGGAAGTCGACGACCTTCTCCGCGTTGTCGCTGTGCCGGTCCATCCGGACGCCGAGCGTCTTGATGCCACGCAGTACCAGCCAGGCGTCGAACGGGCCGGCGACGGCGCCGATCGCGTTCTGGTGGAAGGCGATCTTGTCGGCCAGCCCGGAGTCGCGGACGATCAGCGCGCCACCGACGACGTCGGAGTGCCCACCCATGTACTTCGTGGTGGAGTGCACCACCACGTCGGCGCCGAGCTCCAGCGGCTGCTGCAGGTAGGGCGAGGCGAAGGTGTTGTCGACCACCAGCAGCGCGCCGGCCTCGTGGGCGATCTGCGCGACGATCGCGATGTCGGCCACGTTGAGCAGCGGGTTGGTCGGCGTCTCCAGCCAGATCACCTTGGTCTTACCCGGGCGGATCGCGGCCCGGATCGCGTCCGGGTGCGTCACCGCCGCCGGGGTCATCTCGACGCCCCAGGTGCCGAGCACCTTGGAGAACAGCCGGAAGGTGCCGCCGTACGCGTCGTCGGGGAAGACCACGTGGTCGCCCGGCACGCAGAGCGAGCGGATCAGGGTGTCCTCGGCGGCCAGCCCACTCGCGAACGCGAACCCGCGGGTGCCGGCCTCGATCGCCGCGAGACACTCCTCCAGAGCCGTCCGGGTCGGGTTGGCCGACCGGGAGTACTCGTAGCCGTTGCGGAGCCCGCCGACACCGTCCTGCTTGTAGGTGCTGGTCGCGTAGATCGGCGGCACCACCGCTCCGGTGGTGGGGTCGGGCTCGTTCCCGGCGTGGATGGCAAGCGTCTCGAAGCCGTAGGAGTGTTCAGAGTTCACCGGACCAGCGTACGTCCTGGTCCCATCGGGACAGGCATCCCGTCCACAGCCACCGGACGGGCGTACGGACTGCCTGTGGATGGCGACTGGCGGTGACCCCGCGAGAGGCCTACGGTTTCCCTGGTTGACGCGCTGTGATGCTTTGGGACGTATGGAAGGAACGCCGCGGATGAAAACGCAGGACAGGCCCCTCGACCAGGACGACCGGGCGATGGCCGACTTCGCCGAGATCGGTGACTGGACCGTGCTGGCCGGTCCGGACGACGACGAGTCCGGTCTGGCGGTCGTCCGCGCCCTGGTCAACCGGGTGATGACGCACACGAACTGGAAGCCGTGGCCGCTCGAACCGGGCGAGGTGATCGACGACGAGATGGTCTCCTGGGGCTTCACCACTCCACGCGCGACCACGATGATCGTCTTCGCCGGCCTGGCCTTCTCGGACTGCCCGGACAGCGGCTGGTCGGCGTACGACATCGGTCCTGACGACCTCGCCGCGGCCGAGGCCGGGCTGGACGCGCACTGGCCGGACCACCTCGCGCTGGCGCGGCGGCACTGGGGTGCGCCGGACTACGCCAGTGACGACAGCGTCGACGGGTTCGAGGACGAGTGGGAACCGGGTGCCGGCGCTGGGCGTCGACACCTTGCGGTCTGGCTGCGGCCGGGAGCGCAGTACCGGCTCTACAGCACGAAGCCGACCAAGGAGCCGTTGACGACGGCTGTCGGGGTCAACTACGCCGTCTACATCGACTAGGAGCACCGTGAGCCTCTCGAACCCGTCCCCGCGCCGGATGACCCGGCGAGGTACGAGGACCCTGAAGGCCGCGTACGCCCAGGCGGCGCGGGACGTGAAGCGGATGGATCCGGCCGTGCTTGCGGCTGTCGGGCGCTCCGGGATGAACGGCAGCGACCTGAAGCACCTGGCGCACGCCAACGTCGCCGCCCTCTACGGGACCGGCCACGAACGCTTCGCCCAGCAACTCAACGCCCAGGCCGCCGCGCAGGTCCAGGCGACGACACCGTCGAACCAGCGGACCCGCAACCCGTTCAAGAAGCTCTCGCAGTGGAACGAGAACCGCAAGGACGTCCGCGACGGCAAGTACCTCCTCAAGATGGCCTATGCCCAGGCCAAGAGCGAGGTGAAGCGGATCGACCCGGCCGTCCGGGAGGCGATCGGCCGCTCGGGGGTCGACAAGCAGGATCTGAAGATGCTCTCGCACGCCCAAATGAGTGGAGTCGTACGCAGCGGCATCGAGCAGGCAGCGCAACAGCACTACGCCCAGGCGCGGGCTGCCGCGGCGGCCGTCGCCGCGCGGCCACCTGTCGTCCGCCAGACCATGGGACAGCGAGCCGCGAACGTGGTGAACACGGCATCGCGCTGGTCAAAGGCGGTGGGGGACGGCTCGAGAGCGGTGGCGGACGGTTCTAAGGCAGTGCTGGACGGTGCGAAGGCGAAGGCCGAGAAGTTCCGTGCCGACTACAGCGAACGCCGCCAGAACCCGACCGGTCGCAGCGCCCAGCCCACGGCTCCCGCTGCCTTTGCCGACGGGCCGCCGACCATTGAGCTGCCTGTTATCACGCCGGAGACGGCGCCTGCTGCCGCGCAGGCGGCTCCGGACCTGGCTGCGGTCAAGGCCGCGGACGCCAAGGCGTTCCACGTCGGGCTCAACCACACGGTGGTGGTGCCCGCCTTCGAGACGCCGGAGACCGGCGGACGCCACAGTGCGCCGGCCGGGGTCAGTAGCGACGGCCCGGTCTTCAACGGCCCTGTCAACGGCGTGCAGATGGCGAACGGCGCCACAGGCCCGGTGACACAGAACCAGTACGGCGTGGAATCAAGCCGGCCGACTGCCGAAACCAGCCAGCCCGGCGCGGAAAGCATCTCCGGGCAGCAGTTCGAGTGGAACAACGGCAACTCCCCCGTCGACCAGCAGACGGATCAGAGCGGCAAGCCGGCCAAGGGCGGCCCTCCGGCGCCCGGCGCGGACCCAGCCATGGCACCCGCCGCCGCAGCGGTCGCGACAAAGCCGGCCGCTCACCAAGCGGCCGACGGCCAGAAGAGCGAAGCTGCCACCGGCCACAACAAGCACCGAAAACCAGACGGCCTGGACCGCTGACCCCCAGCGCCACCAACTCTGACGCCCGCGCCCACCCGGCCGGGCGTCAGCGCATTCGGCGCCAGTACTGCGTCCGCCTCCGACCGCCAGCGCGTTCCCAGACCGGTACTGCGCCCCTGCGGCTGGCTGTCAGCGTGTTCTTCGGGCCAGTACTGCGCCTGCGGCGTCTAGCAGGATGGTTCGCATGTCCTCGTCGGAGACGTCGGCCGGGCCCATTCCGCCGGACAGGACCGCGCCGGCGACCTCTACAGCGGCGGCCGCCAGCAGGCGGTCGGTTGGGGTCGGATCCGGGCCGGCTAGCCACAGCTGGAAGCGCCGGCTCTGCTCGATCAGGTCGTCCAGCCGCTCGCCGAACGCGGCGAGTACGGCGGTCATGTCTCGCAGCAGGGTCGGCCCGGTCGCGCGGTGCTTGATGATGGCGTCCAGGTAGGCGCCGAGCACCTCCGACTCGCGTTCCGGTGACCACGGCTGCTCGTCGACCTGCGCGAACACGTCGTTCAGGTCGTCGAAGAACGTCCCGATGATCGCCTGCAGCAGTTCCTGCTTCGACGAGTAGTGGTAGTACAGCGACGCCTTGGTGATACCGACCTGCTCGGCGATCTCCCGAAGGCTCGTCTTCTCGTAGCCGCGGCTGGAGAACAACTCCAGCGCCGCCACATGAATCTCAGCCTTGGTATCGCGGGCCTTATCCCTGACGCCGTCCCTGACACCGTCTCGCGAACTGGTCTCGTGCTGCACTCCCCCACCCTCTCACTTTCCTTACCTACCGTGCGGCAGGTAGTCTACCTACCGACCGGCAGGTAGAGGAAGAATCAGGAGGGGCCTGTGTTCACCAAGCTCGGACGCTTCGTCGTCCACAACCCGTGGAAGGTGATCGCCGCGTGGGTGATCGCGGCGATCGCCGTGGTCGCGTTCGCGCCGACGCTCGCGGATGTCACCAACAAGGATCAGGCGAGCTTCCTGCCTGATTCCTACGAGTCCGTCCAGGCCCAGAAGCTCGGAGCCGACGCGTTCGGCCAGACCAACGACGCGACCGCCAGCATCGTCATCAAGCGCACCGACGGCGGCGTACTGACCGCTGCGGACCAAGCCAAGGCGACCGAACTCGCGAGCAAGATCACCGCCGCGAAGATCGAACGCGTCACCGGCGCCGTGACCGGCCCGCAAGCGGTCTCCCCCAACAAACAGGTCCAACTCGTCAGCGTCGGGCTCAAGGGCCTGCCCGACGAGCAGCCCGTTCTCGACGCGGTCCAGCACGTCCGCGACCTGACCGGCCCGGCGATGGCCGACAGCGGCCTCCAGTACGGCGTGACCGGGGACGCCGCGCTCTTCCTCGACAACCAGGACGCGTTCAACAACGCCTTCATCGTGGTCGGGATCGCCACCCTCGTACTGATCGTCGGCCTGCTGCTGTTCATCTACCGCAGCCCGGTCGCCGCGCTGCTGCCGATCCTCACGGTCGGCCTGGTCAGCGCGATCGCTCCCGGGCTGATCGCCCTTGCCGCAAAGGCGTTCGACCTGCAGGTGACTCAGGACCTGCAGACCATCCTGACCGTCGTGCTGTACGGCGTCGGAACGGACTACATCCTGTTCCTGCTGTTCCGCTACCGGGAACGTCTTCGCGCCGGCGAGCAGCCCAAGGAGGCGCTGGTCCACGCGACCGCACGTGTCTCCGAGGTGATCGTGTCGGCGGCAGGCGCGATCGTGGTCGCCTTCAGCGCATTGCTGCTGGCCGTGTTCGGTGGCTTCAAGAGCCTCGGTCCGGGCCTGGCGATCGCCGTCGCGGTGATGGCCTTCGCCGCGATCACGTTGATCCCGGCCGTCGTCTCGCTGCTCGGCCCGAAGGTGTTCTGGCCGTCGAAATCCTGGCAGAAGACGCCGAAGGGCGCGACCTTCAAGCGCCTCGGCCGATTCACCGCCCGCCGGCCCGCCGTGGTCGCACTGGTCTCCGGTGGCGTGATGGTTCTGCTCGCCCTTGGCACGTTGGGGATGAAGGTCGACTACGACGCCTTCAGCCAGCTCCCGAAGGACACCGAGTCCGGCCGCGCGGTCAAGGACCTGCAAGCCGGCTTCCCCGCCGGCGCGCTCAGCCCGACCACGGTCTACGTCAAGAGCACGGACGGTACGCCGCTCGACGCGGCCGAGCTCACGTCGTACGCCGGGAAGCTGGCGAAGGTGGATGGCGTCGGCTCGGTACTCCCCGCCGCGCCAGACGGGTCCCCGGCGTTGCTCAACCCGGACAAGTCGGTGGCCCAGATCAACGTGGTGCTGGCCGATCCGCCGTACACGAAGGCGGCTCTGGATCTCGTCGACGGCCCGTTGCGCGACGCCGCGCATGCCGACGCCCCGGCCGGTACGACGACGCTGCTCGGCGGGGTCAGCGCCAGCTACACCGACATCCGGGACGCCAACAGCCGCGACCTGTTGGTGATCTTCCCGGTCGCGGGTGGACTGATCGCGATCATCCTGGCGCTGTTGCTGCGCAGCCTGCTGGCGCCGCTGGTGCTGATGCTCGCGGTGGTGCTCAGCTTCTTCAGCACCACCGGCGCGACCGTGCTCGTCTTCCAGGGCGCGGCCGGGCACCCGGGCGTGACGTTCTCGCTGCCGATCATGCTGTACCTGTTTGTCGTTGCCATCGGCACCGACTACAACATCCTGATGATCGCCCGGCTGCGCGAGGAGGCCGAACGCGGTACCGATCCCCGTGAGGCCGCCGATCTCGCGATCGAGCACGGCGGCCCGTCGGTGGCCGCGGCCGGCCTGATCCTGGCCGGGACGTTCTCGTCGCTGATGCTCGCCGGGATGGCACTGCTGACCGAGATGGGCTTCTCGGTGGCGGCAGGCATCGTTATCTCGGCGTTCCTGATGTCGATCTTCCTGGTGCCGAGTGTGACGGCTCTGCTCGGCCACCGCGCCTGGTGGCCACGCAAGCTGAAGATCGAGACGCCGTCGACCGAGGACCGCACGCTGGAGCGAGTGGGCTGACCCACTGGACCGCAGGCTCCCGGCACCTCCCCGTTCATTCGCCCCCTTTTCACCCTCTTTGGACCTCCCGGCTGACTGCGTGCCGGCCGGGAGGGTGAAAAGGGGGCGAATGAACGGGGAGGTGGGTCGGGAGCCGCTGACTTTAGCTTCTGTCAGGAAGTTTGACGGTGAACAACGGAAGCAGCACATGCACGAGCGGGCCGATCGCGAGTGCATAGGCGACGGTTCCGATGCCGACGACACCGCCCATCGCAAAGCCGATCGCGAGCACGGTCACCTCGATACTGGTCCGGACGAGCCGGACGCTCAGCCCGGTACGGCGTACGAGGCCGGTCATCAACCCGTCGCGCGGGCCGGGGCCGAACTGGGCGCCGATGTAGAGCGCGCCGGCCAGGGCGTTCACCACGACCCCGGCGAGCATGAAGACGGTCCGCAGCCAGAGCTCGTCCGGCCGGTCGACCGTCGACAGGGTCAGGTCCGTCACCAGGCCGATCACGATGGCGTTGCTGATCGTGCCGAGGCCGGGCCACTGCCGCAATGGGATCCAGGCGAGCAGGACGAGGAAGCTCACCGCGATCACCACCGTCCCGAAGCTCATGTCGAGGTGCTTGGTGATTCCGGCGTGCAGCACATCCCAGGGGTCCAGCCCGAGATAACCCTGGATCATCAGGCCCATCGACGCGCCGTACAGGGTGAGCCCGAGGTACAGCTGGACGAGGCGGCGCGGGAGGCGGCCGGCCCGGAGTTGCTCGATCGGGTTCAGGGGGGACAGTTGGCGGCCCCGGGTGGGCGCGGCTTCAGAAGTGGCGGTCACGTGCTCTAGTTTGTGCGCGATTGGCCTGGTGTTCGATAGCCAATTGCGCAATAGTGGACTGCATGACAGGCCAACATCTCCCCGCGAGCACTCTCGCCGGGCTGCTCGGCAGTTGGTCGGACGCCACCGGACCGGCGTACCGGAGTCTGGCCGAGCGGTTGCGGTTGCTGATCGCGGACGGCCGGATCATGCCTGGCGCGCGGGTGCCTTCGGAGCGCGAACTGACCGACGCTTTGGGAGTCAGCCGCACCACCGTCGCCTCGGCGTACCGGGAACTGCGGGATCGCGGCTATCTGACCAGCCGACGCGGTTCGGGCAGCGTCACCTCGCTGCCGTCGAAGGTCGAGCCCGAACTGGGCCGCCACCACGCGCCCGGGATCGACACTGACGGGATGTATGACTTCACCTGCGCGGCGTCGCCTGCCGTGCCGGGGATCAGCAGCGCCGTGACCGAGGCGCTCGAGGATCTGCCGCTGCATCTGGCCACGCCTGGGTATCACCCGCAAGGCCTGCCTGCGTTGCGAGAGGAGATCGCCGCGTCGTACCGGGCCCGCGGGCTGCCGACGACGGCGGACCAGATCGTCGTCACCGCGGGCGCCCTGGCCGCGACCTCGATCGCGATCCGCGCGATGACGCAGATCGGCGACCGGGTGCTGACCGAGAGCCCCACCCACCCGAACTCCGTCGACGCGATCCGGCGCAGCGGTTGCCGCGTGGTCGCCGCGCCGATGAGCCCGCACGGCTGGGACCTTCCATTGCTAGAGGCAACGATTCGGCAGTCGTCGCCCCGCGCCGCCTGGCTGGTGGCCGACTTCCAGAACCCGTCCGGCTGGCTGATGTCCGCCGCCGACCGGCAGCAGCTGGCGACCGTGTTCGCCCGTGCCCGGACCACCGCGATCATCGACGAGACGCTGTTCGAGTTGTCGCTCGACGGGCAGGAGATGCCGCCGCCGTTCGCTGTGTTCGACCCGCAGGGCGTGATCACGGTCGGCTCGGTCAGCAAGTCGTTCTGGGGCGGCCTGCGGATCGGCTGGCTGCGCGTACCCGAAGCCTTGGTCGCCCGCATCCTCGACGCCCGCGCCTCTCTCGACCTCGGCGCGCCAGTACTGGAGCAACTCGTCGTCACTCGGCTGCTGCGGTCGCGGTCGTCGATACTCCCGGAACGCCGCGCTGCTCTGGCACTGCGCCGAGACACTCTCGCCGAAGCCCTCCGTACTGCGCTGCCGTCGTGGCGCTTCGAGTTGCCCGGCGGCGGCCTGTCGATGTGGTGCGAGCTCCCAGAGCCTGTGAGCTCGAGTCTGGTCGGTGTAGCCCAGCGGCACGGAGTACTGGTGATGGCGGGGGCGCGCTTCTCCCCCGACGGCGGGCTGGAGTCGTTCCTGCGCCTGCCGTACACGCTGGAGCCGGACACGCTCCGTGACGCCGTCGAGCGCCTCGCATCGGCGTACGGGTCGCTGACCGTGGGACCACCGCTCCGGCGTACCGCCGCGATGATCGCGTGACGTCAACGCCCCGTAATCGGCTGGGGGAAGGTTCGCCGCGGGGACGGCGTTGGGAGACTATGAGAGTCACTTTGCGAGAGGTGTGAGATGTCGTTCTTCAAGAACAAGACAGCCCTGATCGAACCGGCCGCGGCCCTGCCGGGCCGGCCGGAGCCCGCGTTCGCCGTACCGGCCGACAACATCGTGCTCGGCACGCCGCAGACCGCTGCTGCGCCCGCCGGGTTCGAGGAGGTCTGGTTCGGCACCGGCTGTTTCTGGGGCACCGAGGAGATCTTCTGGCAGCAGCCAGGGATCTACACCACCGCAGTCGGCTACGCCGGCGGCTACACGCCCAACCCGACGTACGAAGAGGTCTGCAGCGGCGGCACCGGCCAGACCGAGGCCGTGCGAGTGGTCTACGACCCGACGAAGGTCAGCTTCACCGACCTGCTCAAGGTCTTCTGGGAAACGCATGACCCGACACAGGGGATGCGCCAAGGGAACGACCTTGGGTCGCAGTACCGGTCGGCGATCTACTACACAACCGACGACCAGAAGGCCGAGGCGGAGCGCACCCGCGACCTCTACGCCCCGGTGATCAAGCCCCTCGGCTACGGCGACATCACCACCGAGATCGCCCCGGCGACAACGTTCTACTACGCCGAAGCTGCCCACCAGCAGTACCTCTACAAAAACCCCAACGGCTACCGCTGCCACAGCAACACCGGCGTGCCGTTCCCGGCCGAGGCATAAGCCCCTCGGGCGTCGTGCTAGTGGTGGCTGCGGGCGAGGTGGACATGGATCTCGGCGTCGAGTTCCACGGTTTCGGGGAGGACCTGGAGGGTTCGGCGGAAGACCTGGTCTCGATCGGCGGGCTCCAGCATCACGTACGCCGAGACCGTCGAGAGTTGTCCGATGTAGTCGTGGGCGCTGATCGTCAGGCGCCGTTCGATGACCGACTGCCGGACATCGGTGAACCACTCGGACTGCTGGAGCTCTGTGCCGGGCCACTGCATCGGGCGATCGGCGGGTGTGCCGTCGGGCGACGGGATGCCGTCGTTCTCCAGGTACGGCGAACGTGCCGCGCGCGCGGCCTCCTTGAGGGCCGGGTCGGCCAGCTGGATCGGTACACCGAACGACGCGAACACGCCACCCGGTCGGACGAGTGCGGCCATGCGGGCCCACCGGCCTTCAGGGTTGGTCCAATGAAGCGCGGCAGCCGAATACACCAACTCGTACGACGAATCCAGCGGTAAGTCCTCGAACGCGGCTTGCACGGTGGTGACGTTCGCCGGCAGGTGTTTGCGCATCTCCGCGAGCATGGCCGCGTCAGGCTCCGTCGCCGTGACCGCGATCCCTCCCTGCGCGAACAGACGCGTCGCCTTGCCCGTCCCGGCGCCGATCTCGAGGGCGGTCCGGATCGACCCACCGGCGTACGTCATCACCAACTCGAGGAGTTCCAGCGGGTACCCAGGCCGGAACCGTTCGTACGCCTCGGCCACCGCCCCGAAGCTCAACGCACGCGCAACCATCCCGGCATCCTGGCACCTTCCACGCCCCCAGCGCCTGTCATTTATCCCCCCCGTACTCACATCCCGGGCCGACGCGTTGAGAACTGTCGCGAGGGCGGCTGACCGAGATCGACGTCTCGAGCCTCGCAAACCCGACGGCCTAAAGCGCGAGCCGGCCATGGGTGCCGAGTCCGCGCACATCGACCTGATCTCGAACCACTCCGTCTTCCGGGACGATCAGAGCTTCCTCGCGCTGACCCGCAGCGGTGGCGCGATCCCGCCTGGGATGTACTCCTCGTTCATTCACGAGGCCACCCATCACTGGTGCTTCACCTCGCCGGTCGGGTCGTCACTCAGCTTGCTGTACCTCTCGATCGCCCGGCGAGTACTGAACTGGGCCGCGACCGGCGACGAGTCGGAGTATGCCGAGATTCTGGACGACCTGCTGACGTACCGGTTCGTGCTGGAGTGGCTCCGGCCGCTGAGCGAGGGACTGGCGTTGTTCGCCGAATTCGATGTCAACCCCGATCCGGCCGCGCGATCCATGTCGCCACCCTTCGACGCTGCCATGTTGCATCTGTTCCAGCTTCCTCAGCGTTTGCGCGACGCGGGCGAGTCCGCCGGCGATGCGGTCCGCTACAGCCTCTACGACGACATCCACCGATGGCGATTCTCGCCGGAATCCGTTGCACGCAAGGCAGAACTGCTCCTGCAGCCGATGAGCGGACCGAGCGGGCACTACCTGATGGGCTACTTGGCGGTGAAGCAACTCTGGAGGAACGCGGCCCGACGCGTTCCCGAGCTCGCCGACGCGGATCTGTTCATGATGTTCCTGCGGAAGATGGTGTACGCCGACTACTCCCTGGTCGCGCGGATCCTCGACCGCAGTCAGCCGGGCGCCACCCGCGCACTGGGAGCCGCCGAGCATCTTTTCGACCGGCTGTGGGACGGTCCCGCACCCGATGGCGCGAGGGTCGACTGGGATGCGTTTCATTCCTCGTTACGCAGGACCAAGTGGGATCCGTTGCCCGGTGCAACAGACCGGGCCGACGGCCTGCCCTACGTCGGCACGGACAACGAGGACGCCGTACGCCAAGGTGTCCGGCTACGCCAGGCGCTGAACGCGGAGGTTCTCCTGCCGCTGGAGGAGCACCCCGATCTGGACATCTTCCCCCGCGACTTCTTCGCCAATGTTCTCAGCGAGCGGCCGTTCATGTGGCTTTGCAGCACTCAGGGCCGCTGGGTCCCGGTGGCCAAGAACGTCGGCACGGTCGAGGTCGGCGGCGACGTGGTCTTCCGCGACTTCAAGCTCCGTCACGCCTCCGATGACGGCCTGGACCGGCTGCGGCTGGATGTCTACCTGGACCTGTACGAGAGGTACGCGTTCACCACGCTGGGAGGCGATCGAGGGGTCTTCGGCGTCGCCAGCGGGTACGACCTGGACCCCGAGTTCGTGGAAGAGGTGTTGCGCACCGGGCTGGACCGGGAAGAGATCCTCGCGGTCACCCGGGCCTTCCGCCAGTGCCTCCATGAGTACACGAAGTCCACCAATTTCGACGAGGTCCTCGAAGACCTGTGGAGTAGCGGCGGCCGCGAGCTGCTCGACCAGACCTATTCGTCGCTGGCCTTCGACGGCGACCTCGCGGCACACCAACACTTCACCCGAACGGGGATCTCAGCCCTGATGACCAACAACGCCGGCCTCGTCCGCGGACTCGCGGCGGCGACACTCGGGGCAAGCGCGAACATGTCACCCGAGGCGGTCGCGGAGCACTGCGATTTCGACCTACCAGCAGCCGTTCAGCGTGCCACCACGACCTGGCCGTTCCCCCGACTACCCCTCGCCTCGGTAGACAACGACGGCTTCCTGGAGAGCGCGTTCTGAGGTCAGCCCATGGTTTTCTGGCCGTCGATTGATTCGCGGATGATGTCGGCGTGGCCGGCGTGCTGGGCGGTTTCGGCGGCGATGTGGAGGAAGACGCGACGTACCGACCAGAACACGCCCGGGGGCTGCCAGGGAGCGGCCGGGAGTTCGTAGCTGCTGTTGAGATCGAGGGTGCGGACCAATTCGTCGGTGGCGGCCGCGACCTTCTCGTACTCAGCCAGTACGCCGGCCAGCGTCTCGCCCTCGGTGAGGCGGAACTGGTTCTCCCACTCGGCGATCAGCTCCGGCGTGAACTCGATCTCCTCGGGCACCTCCGGGCCGCCACCCGCCTGGGCGAAGTCGGCCCACCTCCGCTCAACCGCGGTGACGTGCTTGATCAGGCCGCCGACGGTCAACGCGCTGACGGTACTGCGAGTGCTCGCCTGCTCGTCGGAGAGGCCATTCGCCGTGTGGCGCAGGAAGTAGCGGTGCTTGCTCAGGAAGTCGAGGATGTCAGCCCGCTCGCCGGTCGCGATCAACTCGTTCGTAGTCATGGACTGAGCTTAGGAACAGTAGCGGCCAGCCTCTGACCTCTATTCCTAGCAGTTAGTGTCCCGACCGACAGGTAGTGCACCTCGTGTACGCCGTCTCGCGCGCACTGTCCAGGCGTGAGACAAGGGCGGCAACCGGACTATGTCCTGTCGATCGGGACGCCTAACACGATCCGCTCGGCGAAGCGGCCGCGCTTGGTCGCCTTGTCCTCGCGAATCGAGTCCAGCTGTGTCTCGTCGGTTCCGAGGTCGGCCGCGATCGCGTACACGACCTCCAGAACGTCCGCGAGTTCCTCGAGAGAATCCTCGTCGCCGGCGGTCAGGAACTCGTCGACCTCCTCCACCAACTTCTCCCGCAACCGCCTGCGGTACTCACCTGGATCAGCCCGATAGCTGACCGGCTCCTCGCCGTTCGCGCGGATGATCTCCGGAATCCGGTCCCTCACCAGCTTGCCGTCGGCACTCATCAATTCCTCCCCGCTCCGGGGAGCAGACTAATGCGGTGGCCGAGGCGGCGGGGCATGTACCTATGTCCAATGCAACGGCCAGCCCGACCCGGCCGCCAACCTCCACTGCGGCGACCCGGGCGACCCGCGAACTCAACCCTGGTGCCCCACAGACTGACCCGCCCAGAACCCAATCAGCGGTCCAGGTGATCCTTCAGGGCGCCGAGGCGGCTGTCCCAGTCGCGAGCCATCGCGGCCAGGAACTGCTGGGCCACCTGCATCGGCGCGGAGTGGAGCTGGTACCGCACACGGCGCCGCTCCCCCGGTTCGGGCGTCACCAGGCCGGCCTCGGCCAGCAGCGTCAGGTGCTTGGCGATCGCCTGCCGGGTGATCGGCAGGCGGTTGGCCAGGTCGGTCGCGGTGGCCGGCCCATCCGAGGCCAGCGCGGCAAGGATGCCGCGCCGGCTCGGGTCGGCCAGGGCGATGAAGACCTGCTCGGCGATCGCCTCGCTGTCAGGCTGCATCGAGGTAGCTGACCAGTTCGGCCAGTTCCGTGCCCCAGCCGTCGGTGTTGCCGTCGAAGGCCTTCTTGTGGGCGTCGTCCGGCAACTGGGCGAATCCGGACTCGACCACGGTCAGCCGCGTTCCGGCGCCGACCGGCTCGAGGGTGAACTCGACGTACGTCCGCCGCGGGTCGCCCTCGGGTAGCCCATAGATGTGCCAGGTGAAGCCGAACACCTTCGGCTCTTCGATGCGCTCGATGGTGAGCTGCGCCTTGTCGCCGGTGTCCCAGCTCAGCTGCGCCTCACCACCGCGCCGCAGGTCGACCTCGGCGTCGTTGCCGAACCAGGTCCCCAGCCCTTCAGCCGTGGTGAGCGCGGCCCAGACCTTGGCCGGCGGGTGGGTGAGGTCGAGCGTCCGCTCGATCCGATCGGGGAATGCCATCACTGCCTCCATTGAATAGCAACCGTTCAGTTGCCATCCAAGTTATAGCAACCAACCGGTTGCGTCAACTGATCCCTCCAAGTTCTCATCTAACTGAACCAGCGAAGCCTTATCGTCGCTGGACGGCGGCATCGACCCGCGGTGACGCCTGAAAAGGGGTGGGCGAATGGACATCAACCGGAGGCGATTGCTGGCACTGGGCGCCGGGGCGGCGGCCGCAGCGACGGCAGGAGCGGTGGCGACGCCGGCTGCGGCGACCGAGGCCACAACGAGCGGCGTACCGTCCGATGCTGCCTTGGCGCGGTCGCTGGGCCTGCGCAGCAAGTACGCGAAAGGCCAGCACTACGTCATCGGCGGTCAAGGTGAGCCGCTGGTCCTGCTGCCGGGCTGGCCGCAGACCTGGTGGGAGTTTCACAAGATCCTGCCTGCGCTGGCGAAGCGCTACACGGTGATCGCTCTCGACCTTCGCGGCATGGGCGGATCGGACAAGCCGGCGGACGGCTACGACAAGAAGACGATGGCGCGCGACGTCTACGACCTGATCCGGCACCTCGGCTACGACTCGGTCAACATCGCCGGCCACGACATCGGCGCGATGGTCGCGCACAGCTTCGCGGTCAACCACCGCGCGGCGACCCGGAAGGTCGTCCTGATGGATGTCGGGCACCCCGACCCGTCGCTCTACGACCAGCCGCTGCTGGTCCGGCCGGGACAGGGCATCAGCCTGTGGTGGTTCGCCTTCAACCAGGTCCAGGGCCTGCCCGAGCAGTTGATCACCGGACGGTCCCGGTACGTGGTCGACTACTTCATGGACGCCTTCCCGCTCGACCCGTCGACCATCGACGAGCGCTCCCGGCGGATCTACGCCCACGCGTACTCCGGTCCGCAGGCGATCCGCGCGGGCAACGCGTGGTACCAGGCATTCCACACCGACATCGTCGACTTCGCCACGTACGGGCGCATCACGGCGCCGTTCCTCGGGCTGACGTCGGAGTTCAGCCACGACTTCATGCAAGCCGTCTGGGCTGAGCAGGGCACCGACGTGCGGGTCCACAAGATCCCGGGAACAGGTCACTTCCTCGCCGAGGAGAACCCGCAGGCAGTCATCGCCGAACTGACCGCGTTCTTGTCGCACTGAATCAGCCTGCGCCGGGTCGAGCTGCGTGGCGCGGAGCTGGTCGACGAATGCCTCCTCGTCACCCTCAACGAGGAATGGCAGCACCGCCTGTACGCCGAACGCGACCTCGCCGCCCTAGAGGCCTGACAGCGGTTCGGCCTCGTACGCCTTGCGGAGCAGCGCCGCGAATTCAGGGGCCTCGGGCAACGGTGTTGAGGCGATGCTGCGAATGGGAACTGCCGGCGTCCAGGAGTTCATCACCACCGCGCCGGAAAGATCGGCGATGTCAGCCGGCCTGACCTCCTGGTTCTTTTGCGGGATCCCGAGCTGGTCGAGCTGGCGGCGGAGGATGCCCATCGTGATGCCGCCGAGCATGTCGGCTCGGGGCCAGATCACCGAAGTACCGTCCCAGAAGGCGAGGTTCCAGATCGAGGCCTCGCTGAGCCTGCCGTGGCGGTCGATGAAGGCAGCGTCGTCGAAGCCCTGCGCGACCGCTTGGCGCAGGTAATAGCCCTTGGCGACCTCGCCGACGTGCTTGATGGCGGGCAGTACCCGCTCGTACTCGACCACCTGGAGCGCCAGCGGGCCTTCCGGACCGGACGACGGCGGCCCGGTCCGGACTAGCACCTGGGGCGCCACGCCCTGCCCGGAAGCACTGAATTCGCCGGCTGGCGAGTAGATGGTCGCGACCAATGACTGATCGGCCGGACCAGCCTCCACTGCCGCCTTCAGATACGAACGCACCTGTACGTCGGGCAGCGCCTGTCGGTACAGCTCTAGCGAAGCGACCCGCAACCTCTCCAGGTGGAGGTCCAGCGCGCGGACCTGACCGCCGCGCACCTGCATCGCCGTGAAGTGGGCATATCCCGCGAAGGCCACCGGCGCCAGCTGCTCAGCCGTCGCCTCCTGACCGTTGTGATGGACAACAAAGGAAGTCATGCTCACCAGTCTGCCTACGCACCCAACCCCTGCCCGGGTACCGCCATATCGTGGAATGGTCGGGTTGGGATTTGGGCAGGACCTGCTCTGACACGGGCGGAGCCTAAGCTGCCGACCATGGTGACGGTGCTGAGTGTGGGGCAATGGCAAGGGTCGTCGGCGCCAATCGCTGCACGGTTGACCGAAGCCTTGAGCGGCATCGACGACCTGGTCATCACCGTGGGCGGCGACTGCGGGGTCGATCTCGCGCCGCTGGCCGCCGCGCGAGCGCAGTACGGGGATGATCTGCAGGTGTTGTGGCTCGACGCGCACCCGGATGTGAACTCGCCCGAAACGCTGCCGTCCGGGTCCTTCCACGGCATGGTGCTGCGGACGCTGCTCGGCGACGGGCCGCCGGCGCTCACCCCGGAGCAGACGCTGACGCCGGCGCAGGTGATCCTCGGCGGCGTCCGCGGCTACGAGCCGGGCGAGCGCGAGTACATCCAGGAGACCGGGCTCAAGCTGTACGACGTGGAGCACCTCACGGGCGTGCTCGACGAGTTGCACGGACCCGTCTACGTCCACCTCGATCTCGACGTACTCGATCCGGCGGACTTCACCTCCGTCTCGTATCCCGAACCCGATGGCGTCCGCGCGGAGCACTTGATCGACCTGATCTCCCAACTGGACACCGTGATCGGCGCCGCGATCACCGAGCACGCCCCGACCAGCATCAAGCCGGCGGAGGACGACATCCTCCGCCGGCTCGGTGCCGCTTTCCTCAGCTAGTTCGTCCAGCCAGCCGCTCAGGAGACAAGTTCAGCCCGCGCAGCAGCTGCGCGTTGAGGGCGACCACGATCGTCGACACCGACATCAGTACTGCGGCCGCCGCCGGTGAGAGCACGACCCCGGCGAACGCCAGGACGCCGGCGGCAACCGGTACCGCGATGACGTTGTACCCCGTCGCCCAGACCAGGTTCTGCCACATCTTGCGGTAGCTCGCCTTCGACAGGTCGATCACCGACAGCACCGCACGCGGATCGTCGGCGGCCAGCACCACCCCGGCCGACTCGATCGCCACATCCGTGCCGGCGCCGATCGCGATACCGACCTCGGCACGAGCCAGCGCGGGCGCGTCGTTCACGCCGTCACCGACCATCGCGACCTTCAGCCCACGCGCCTGCAACTCGGCCACCTTGGCGTCCTTGTCGTGCGGCAGCACCTCGGCGAACACCTCGTCGATGCCCAACTCGGCCGCCACCGCCTCGGCCACCTGGTGTGCGTCACCGGTGATCATCGCGACCTTGACCCCACGCTGGTGGAGCGCATCAACCGCCTGCCGAGACTCGTGCCGAACCTCGTCCTCCAGCGCGATCGCGCCAAGAACCTCACCATCGCGAACCACCTGCAGTACTGCGGCGCCACGCTCCTTCCATCCCTGGATCGTCTCCTCCAACTCACCAGGAACCTGTACTCCGGTCTCACGGAGCAACGCCGGCCCGCCAACCGAGACGCGAGCGCCGTCGACCTCGGCCTCGACACCACGCCCGGTCAGCGACCTGAAGTCGGACGCCTTCAAGCGCTGCGAACCAGCCTCCTCGGCGGCCCGCACGATCGCCTTCGCCAACGGGTGTTCGCTGTCCGCCTCGACGGCCGACGCGATCGCCAGCAACTCGTTGTCCGCAACGGATACCGCCGCGACTCCGGTGACAGCAGGCTCACCCTTCGTCAGGGTTCCGGTCTTGTCGAACAGGACCACGTCGATCGTCCGCATCCGCTCCAGCGCCAACCGGTTCTTCACCAGTACGCCGGCCTTCGCAGCGCGCTCGGTGGAGATCGCAATCACCAGCGGGATGGCCAGCCCGAGGGCGTGGGGGCAGGCGATGACCAGTACGGTCACGGTCCTGGTGACCGCCTCGTCGAGCTTGCCCAGCAGGCTCCAGACCACGAACGTGATGACACCTGCGGTGGAGGCGAAGTAGAACAGGAACGCCGCGGCGCGATCGGCGAGTGCCTGTGCCCGTGACGATGACGCTTGCGCCTCTGCGACCAGTCGCTGAATCCCTGCCAGTGCTGTGTTTTCACCGACCGCGGTGATCCGCACTCGCAATGCGCTGTCGGTGGCAACCGTGCCCGCGACGACCTGGTCGCCGACGGCGCGGAGTACCGGGCGGGACTCGCCGGTGATCATCGCCTCGTCGACCTCGGCCTGGCCGTCGACCACGACTCCGTCGGCGGGTACGCGACCACCTGAGCGGACCAGTACGACGTCGTCTTCGGACAGGTTGCTCAGGGCAACCTCGACCACGCCTTCGTCGGTGATCTTCTCGGCCGTGTCGGGGAGCAACGCGGCCAAAGCGTCGAGCGCACCGGAGGCGGCGCCGAGCGCGCGCATCTCCAGCCAGTGCCCGAGCAGCATGATCACGATCAGGAGCGCGAGTTCCCACCAGAAGTCGAGGTCGAATCCGCCGAGCTCCAGGGTGGTCACCCACGACGCGATGAACGCGACGGTGATGGCCATCGAGATCAGCAGCATCATGCCCGGCTGGCGGGACTTCAGTTCGCTCCAGCCGCCGCGCAGGAACGGCTGACCGCCGTACAGGAAGATCAGCGTGCCGATGATCGGCGCGATCAGCATCGACCCGGCGAACTCCGGCGGCCGGTAGCCGAGCAGGTCGGCAAACATCTCGCTGAAGAAAACCACCGGCACAGCCAGCCCCAAACTGACCCAGAACCGATCCTTGAACTGCGCAGCATGATCCCCGTGCCCACCGTGCTCACCATGGCCTGCCTGCTCACCATGGCCTGCCTGCTCGCCGTGGCCAGCGTGCTCGCCGTGCATGGCGTGCTCCGCCTGGGCGGTGTCTGCGTGCTGCTCGTCACTCATCTTGACCTCCGTCAGTACCCCGATTCGCTCCCACTATACCCCCTAGGGGTATGACCTCCGCAACTCGGCACCTCGCCCACCTATTCCCAACCAGGCGAAAAACCCTCAGCGACTGCCGAAACAAGGCGCGCCTCTAGTACCCACAGGCCGGTGTTCACCACAGCCGGTGGGTCACTCACACGCAGTACTCGGGCGACAAGCCGCCGAAGTCCGCGAGCACCTCGTCGATGACGTGTTGGGCGTTGGCGGCGATGCCTTTGTTCGTTTCCCGGTAGTACGGGAGCTGGATGAGCGCCATCGAGAGCGCACGACCGCGCCCCCGGTTCCAGTCGTCATCGTCGACGTCCAGCGCGGCCCGGTAGGCAGGGCGCGCGTCGGCGGGCAGCAGATTCCACGCCGGGATCAGGTCGCACGCCGGGTCACCCACGCCCGCCGTAGCGAAGTCGATCACCGCAGCGAGCCTCCCGTCAGCAAGCAACAGATTTGACGGCATCAGATCCCCGTGCACCCAGCAAGGCACGGCCGCCGGCGCCGCGGCCAGCGCGGATTCCCAAGCAGCCAAGGCCATCCGCGTGTCGATCCACCCCTCCAGCTGACCGATCGCCGCCCGAGTCTCCTTATCCTCCAACTCCAACGGCCCGCCCCGGTACGCCGCCGGCGCACCGGGCAACTCGATCGCCCGGAACGCCCGCACGAAGGCGGCCAGATCCTCCGCCAACTCATCCGGCTCCTGCACCGCACCGGCGATCGCGATGGACCCCTCGATCCACTCCTGCACCGACCACGGCCACGGATACCCCTCAGCCGGTTTCCCCAGCCCCACCGGCGTCGGAATCCGCACCGGCAACAGCGGCGCCAGCCGCGGCAACCAGTCGAACTCCTTCTCGATATCCGAAACACCACCCGCGACCCGAGGTAACCGAACAGTCAGCGAATCCCCCAGCCGGTACATGGCGTTGACGGTCCCGCTGGACGGAATCTCCGAAACCCCCAACCCCGCCCACTGCGGAAACTGCCCCGCCACCAGGCGCAGTACCAGCTCGTCATCAAGGTGCGCCTCGTCGGCATGCATCCGGCCCATCCGCCCATCCCACCGCATCGCCGCAGCCATTTCCAGGGATTTCGAAAGGCTGGTGACCAACAGTTGCCGAAGGCTACTTTCGGTGAGGATCACCCGAGCCGAGAGGAACCCTCCATGCCCAAACTGTTGCGAGTCCTGGCCACGGCCAGTCCGGCGGGTTGGAACAACTGCCCGGCGGGACGGGTCTGCCTGTTCAGCCCTCCCTCCGGCGGCGGCGCGGTCTGGTACGCGTTGCGGTGCGGGAAGCACAACCTGCACGATTTCGGCGTCGGCAACTGGGCGACGTCCTATTGGAGCCGGACCGGTCAGCGGATCGACATGTATGAGTGGGGCTCACTCACGCGCGAGGTGTACTCCGGCCAGGGCAACTTCCCCTTCAACAAGACCAAGGTGTACGACGAGATGGAAATCATCTGCTGACAGCAGGTAAGGGCGGACGGCCACCACTACCGAACCTCACCAGCAACCGCTTCCCCTCGCCGTGTCGCGGCGCTGGCGCTGGTTCGGTAGTGGTGGCGATCCGCGGCCGCTCAGAACTCGTTGTGCCGGCGCATTCTCCAAGGGCGACCATCGGGGTCGTAGACGTGGTGATAGAGCGGCCGCGCCCACAACCTCGCCACTCGTCCGACTGGCACCGGTTCGTGCCGCCGGATCTGACCGGGCGGCCGCGGCCCGACTCCGCCGGCGGCGTGCCAAGCGTCCAGCGCGGCAGCGGCCTCCCTCCACTGCTCGAACCCCTCAACCGGATCGAGACGCGGATCGCCACCCAGGTGCTCGGACCAAAGTTCAGCACGCACCGACCGCGCCAGACCGTCACCGACCACCGCGCAGGTCAACTCGCTGTCGTTCGTCCACGACCGCCGGTTGGAGTTGTCCGATCCACACGTGAACCACTCGTCATCTACCACGCACACCTTCGCGTGGACGTAGATCGGCACCCCCTCCGCGTTCTCCAGGTCGTAGACGCCGACCCGGTCCGGCGCCACCGCGCGAAACAGCTCCATCGCCTGCAACTGCCCGTACCGCGCCGGCGGTCCACTCATCCGCCCGTCGGCATCCGGATACCGCGGCACCACCGCGATCACCCGCAGCTCCGGCGACCGTTCCAGCGCGCGGCAGATGCCCTCGGCAACAACCGACGACCACAAGTACTGGTCCTCGAAGTAGATCAGCCGCCGCGCCCGCTCGAACGCCTTCCGGTACGCCCGCGCCACGCTGTACTCCCCCTTAGGCGCAAAGGGAAACGGCGGATGTTTGTGCCCATACGTCCGCAGTACCTGTACTGCGTGCCGCCCCGCCTCGGGCGGATCCGGAAACGCCTCGGGCAGCTTCGACGGGTGACGCGGCATCCGTTCCCTCCGCTGCACCAGCATCCGGTACGGCGTCCGCCGGTCCAGCGGGTGCGAGTCGTCCCAGCGCTCGACGAAGGTGCGTAGGACATCCCCGACCACCGGCCCACGAAGCTCGAGCATCGCGTCGTGCCAAGGAGTCCGCGAACCGTACCGCGGATCCATCGGCACCTGCTGCGGGTCCCCCAGATGCCGGGTGTCGTCGCGCCGCTGATGACTGAGATCGATGCCGCCCACGAAGGCGACATCCCGGGCAGCGTCACCGCGATGCCTGATCACGAACAGCTTCTGGTGATGCGAGGCCAGCCGCCGTACGCGCTGGTCGAGCAGTACCTCCGCGCCGGCTTCGTTGAGCTCGGTCCCGAGTCGCTGGTTCTCCTGGGCGTTGAGTCGCAGATGGTCCGAGTGTGATCGCCAAAGCAGACCCCGGACCTCGACGCCGATCCCGGCTAGCTCGACAAGCAGTTCCCCGATCGACGGACCGTCGTCGAAGAGCCGCTCGTCGGCGTCACCCCGCCAGTCGGTGAAGTAGACGCGATCGCCGGCCGCGAGCGCGCGCATTTCGTCGTACAGGCGCTGGTAATAGACGGCTCCGTCGACGAGCAGGCGGACCGCATTGCCGGCCGACCAAGCACGGTCTATGTCGGCCGCTGGGTTGCCTCGCTCGGCGGATGTCAGGAACCAGTCGCTCATCAGGCCCCGGTACCCGGACGGCCCGATGCCGAACTACCGAGCTGATGAGAGGGTGGGCGGGTGGATCTGGTGAGGCGAAGGGCCGGCAGTGTGCTCGTTCTGGGGCTGCTGTCGATGCTCGGCTGGAGTTTGGCGGTGTCGGCGTCGATGCCGAGTTGGTTCGACCCGGACTACGACTGCGCGAAGGCATTCCCGGGGGTCGGTGGGGACGGAATCCGGCACAGCACTCAGTGGTTGCCGCCGCGTGCTGTGTGTGACTTCGGCGGCGGTGAGGTGCGCCAGTTCATCTCGCCGACCCGGTCGGTGGTGCTGACGATCATCTTCGTACTGACCGCCGCTCTCACCGCCTTCGCCCTGTACTTCGTCATCCGGCGACTGACCGATCCGCCCGGCATCCTGCGATCGGAGGAGGCAGTCAACCTCCGCGCCCGCCAGCTTCGGCACCTCGGGATCGGCGGCGGCCTCATGCTGCTGGTTCTCGCCGCCTACACCGTCGCCAACATCTTCGCCGCGGTCCTGGGCGGTCCTCCCGGCGCGATGATCCTGGCCGTCACGATGGCGATCGCCCTGGCTGCACTCGCGGCCGCCCTCGATCGAGCGCACGGCCCACTGCCAGGCACCGCACGCGACTCCCATCGACGTGGGACGGCGGTCGGCTTGGGCACCTTCGCAGCGATCTTCGTAGCAACCGTCGCCTCCGGCGACTTCCCCTTCTACCGAATCTGGGTCGCCTCTCTCGGCGCGATCGCCTATCTGGTCTTGATCGCACTCCAGTGGTCTCGGTCGAATCGGACCGATCGTGGACCCGGCAACGGTGATACAGCCGAGCAAGGTCTGCTCGGACAGCCCCGCACCTGACAAGCAGACCTGCCGCCCCGTGACGTGCTCGACGTGCTCGACGTGCTCGACGTGCTCGACGTGCTCGACGTGCTCGACGTGCTCGACAGGAGCCTGAACCGCAACCGCGAACTGGTCAACAAGCAGCTAGGCCGCCGACAACACCCAGCACCCATACTTCCCGCTTGCAACCCAGCTCCGCGTCCTAGCCGGCATCCTCAGTCCCGACCAGGTCGAGGTCTGGCTTGCTCGAGTACGCCGCCAGTATCCCGTCACGCGCAGAGCGCTACACCGCGCGCGAATCCTCCGGCGCCGCCCGAGCGATGCTCACTCGGTGAGTCGAGCGATGCTCAGTCGGTGAGTCGGTGGGTGCCGGTGTAGTCGACGCAGAGCGCCGCACCGCGCGCGAATCCTCCGGCGCTGCCCGAGCGATGCTCAGTCGTTGAGTCGGTGGGTGCCGGTGTGGTCGACGTGGAAGGTGTAGCCGTTTGGGGTGGTCCATTGCAGTGCTCCTTCGGCGGAGTGCTGGACCTTCCAGCGCCCGTGGGTTTTGACGCGGGTGCGCCGTGAGGCGCTTGTTGATTGAGTGGAGGTGGGAGACCTTCGCCGCTGTTCCTGTCGCAGCAGGACGGTGTAGCTGAGGGCAGCCTGATCCGGGAGGTGCCGGGTTCGGGTGGAAGCGGCCCTGACAAAGCCGGGACGTGTCAGTACTGCCAGATGGTGCGGGTCCGGCGAGCGTGGCGGAAAGGCATACGCGAGGAACCGGCGTTTACGTCCCTCAAAGACACACCGGCTCGAAACCTGGCGGATCCGGGCCGGATGCGATGCGCACCCACCCCGTCATGACGGGGTGGGGGACTTCCCGGAGCTATTCGAGTGGTGATGGGGAGGCTGCGGTGAAGTGCTGCGGGGTAGCCGTGGCGATGTCGCAGGGGCCAAGTCGGGTGCCTCCTTCGCCGAGCGATCAACGAGTGAACACGGGAACCGTTCCGGTCCTC
>NZ_AQUZ01000002.1 GCF_000372465.1 Kribbella catacumbae DSM 19601 | reverse complement strand
GGCCGGCCGCGGCCTGCGTGAGCGTGGCGCGCGGCCGAACGGTCGACTACTTCCTGTCGGTCGGTACACAATCGGCCGCTGCCGAGCCAATTCGCAACAGGCTCTGCCACGATCGGCTAGCGATCGGATAAGGCGCTACCGACCAGACCGGCAGTGCGTCGGGGCGGGCGGTTGCAGGGTCAGGATCACCATTCGCCAGCGCGACGGGCGACGGCCGCCCGCTTCTCGGCTTTCGTCACCGGATCCCACCATCGAACGTCGGCCAGTCGCTGAGTTGCTGGAGGCCGAGGGTTGCGAGGAGGCGGAGGTTTTCGGCGGCTTCGGAGTTGGGGGTGGCTGTGTAGACGACTATGCGCAGGTCGCTGCCGGGGGCGGTGAGGACGTCGCAGTCGAGGGCGATCGGGCCTAGTTCGGGGTGGTTGATCGTCTTGTGTTCGGACTCGTGGAAGGCGGGGATGTGATCGTCCCAGAGGCGGGCGAAGTCGTCGCTGGTGGAGCGGAGTTCCTGGATCATCGCGCGGAGTTCGGCGTCCTTCGGGTAGCGGACGCTCGACGCGCGCAGGTCGGTGACCATGGCGCGCCTGAAGCGATTCGCCTGCTCCACGGTCTGGACGACCCGGCCGAAGCCGACGACTGGCCCGCCCGGCGGAGGTGCGGTGAAGTGCCGCCAGATGATGCTTTTGTGGCGCCCGCGCAATCCGGAGGGATCGCCGAGAAGGGCGGCCCACAAGGGGTTCCAGGTGACGATCGACCAGCAGGCGTCGTACACGCTGAGCG
Organism: Kribbella catacumbae DSM 19601; assembly: GCF_000372465.1. GTDB lineage: Bacteria > Actinomycetota > Actinomycetes > Propionibacteriales > Kribbellaceae > Kribbella > Kribbella catacumbae. Next base: position 360,220 of record NZ_AQUZ01000002.1, on the reverse strand, counting down.
GGGCGCCCGCGAGCTGGTCGACCAGCCGCTGCACACCAGGTGGGATGTACGCCGAGACCTGGCCGGGCGCGGGCGGAGCCTGACCGGCCAGCACGTAGAGGTGATCGCGCTCGGCATCGCTCAGCCGGAGCGCCCGCGCGAGCGAAGCCAGTACCTGGGTCGAGGGTGCGGAGGACCGCCCCTGTTCCAGCCGGAGAATGTAGTCGACCGACAGCCCTGCCAGCTGCGCGAGCTCTTCGCGCCGGAGTCCGGGCGCCCGCCGGTTGCCGCCCGCCGGCAGACCGGCCTCCGCCGGGATCACGCGATCGCGCCAAGCGTGCAGGGTCTTGCCGAGTTCAGCCACCGGTCCAGTATGTCCGCCCGCGCCGCGAACAGCCTGGGTACTGCCAGTCCCCAGGACAAGGCGTGCACTACCTGTACCTCCGGCCGGCGACGAGATTGGAGCCATGACCACAACACTGATCACCGGGGCGAACAAGAGCCTCGGCTACGAAACCGCCCGCCAACTGATTGCCCTCGGCCACACCGTGTACGTCGGTGCGCGCGACCCCGAGCGAGGCCGCAAAGCCGCCGGCGAGTTGGGAGCACGTTTCGTCCAGCTCGAGGTGACCGACGACGACTCGGTGCTCGCCGCCGCCCAGCAGGTGCGGGACGAGGCCGGACACCTCGACGTCCTCGTCAACAACGCCGGTATCCGCGTCCCCGGTGCGTTCAAGGACGCGACCGACATGGCGATGGCGGACGTGCACGCCGTCTACGAGGTCAACGTGTTCGGCGCTGTCCGGGTCCTGGAGGCGTTCATTCCGTTGCTGCAAGCAAGCGACAACGCCGTTGTCGTCAATGTGAGCAGCGGTCTCGGATCCGTCGGCGGCGCCGCGGCGAAGTCCGGCCCCCAGGCGGAGGTCGTACCGCACTGGATTCCGACGCCGATCTACGCGTCCTCCAAGGCGGCGGTCAACATGCTGACCGCGCAGTACGCGTTCAACTACCCGAAGATGCGGATCAACGCCGCCGACCCCGGCTTCACCGCCACCGACTTCAACAACCATCTCGGCGTTCAGACGATCCCCGAAGGCGCCGAGATCATCGTCCGCCTGGCCACCCTCGGCCCCGACGGCCCGACCGCCACCTTCCAGAACAGCGCGGGCGTCGTCCCTTGGTGACCGAGGTCAGCGCCCGCCGGCGTCGTCCCCCTGGGTGGCCGGGGTCAGCGCCGGAGTACGCCGAGTAGGACCAGCAGCGTGTCCGCGAGCGTCGGCGGCTTCGGCTGGTCCGGCGGTTCGCTCGGCGTGACGGTCGGCGGCGTGCTCGGCGTACCGGGAGGATCGGTTGGCGGCGGCGCGGATGGCGTTTTAGTTGCCGGAGGCATCGAAGGGTTCCGGCGCTCCGCGACACCCGGCGTCGGCTCCACCGCCGACGGCTCGGCCGGCAGCGAGGCGGCCGTCGACGGATGCCCATCGACCGGCCCGCTGGTCGCCGGAGGCTGCCCCGGCTGCCCCTTCTCGTCGGGTGGCGCACTGGAAAGCGGCGGTGGCGACGGCGTCGGGGTAGCCTCGTGAGGGATCGACGGCAGCGTCTCTCCCGCTTCACCCGGCAGAGGCGGCCCGATGACCGGCGTCGCGGCCTCGACCCCACCGCCGCCCGGCAACGGAATCCACGGCGCCCCGATCCGCGGCCCACCCAACAGGCTGATCACCAGCAGAACGGCATACACGCCCACCGGAACGGCGACGGCAACAACAACACGGCGGGACATCCTCACAAGACCCGAACCGTATCGTTCAAGGGGTTGTTTAAAACACCCCTAGCTACCGGTTTTCCCCGCCATTCCCCAAGATCACCCAACCCACCAGCCCTCTGCAACCGAGCCACGACACACAGTCACTGCGACGACTCCAGCGGTCCGGTCGCGCCTCGAGGTGTCCTGTGTCAGCCTGGCTGGCATGTCTTCTCTGGCAGTACTGCATGGGCTGGGAGCCAACGGGCGGGTTTGGGATGGCTGGGCGCAGCCGCGGGTTGCGCCGGATCTGCCTGGGCACGGGTCGGCGGCGAGCTTGCCGCAGTACACGTTCGAGGCGATGGCGACTGCGCTTGCCGAGACCCTGCCGGTACGGCGTGGGCTGGTTGTCGTCGGACACTCATTGGGTGGCGTGATCGCGCTGGAGCTCGCGAGCGGCCGGTACGGCGTACAGGTTGATCGGGTGATCGCGTTGGGGGTCAAGGTCACCTGGTCGGCCGATGATCTCGGCCGGGCGGGGGCGCTCGCGCAGAAGCCCATCGCATGGTTCGACGACCGTGCGGATGCGGCGGCGCGATTCCTCAAGGTGTCGGGGCTGCAGGGACTCGTCGATCCTGCGAGCGAGGTCGTCGAGCAAGGGCTTCGCCAGGTGGACGGGCGCTGGCGGCTCGCCATGGATCCCGGCACCTGGGGCGTCGGGGCGCCCGAGATGGCGAAGCTGATCGCGGCGAGCCAGGCGGACGTCGTACTGACGCGCGGTGAGCTCGACCCGATGAACACCGATGCCGAGCTGGCCGCGCTGCACGATCAGGTCGTCACCTTGCCCGGCCTCGGCCACAACGCGCATGTGGAGGATCCGTCAGCACTCGATCACGTTCACGGCCAGACCGCCTCGTGACGTCTCCTTGTACTTGATCTTCATGTCCGCGCCGGTCTCGCGCATCGTCTTGATCACCTTGTCCAGCGAAACGACGTGCACGCCGTCGCCGTGCATCGCCATCCGGGCCGCGTTGATCGCCTTCATCGACGCCATCGCGTTGCGCTCGATACAGGGGATCTGAACCAGCCCGCCGACCGGATCGCAGGTCAGCCCGAGGTTGTGCTCCATCGCGATCTCGGCCGCGTTCTCGACCTGTTCCGGTGTGCCACCCAGTACTTCGCACAGCCCGGCGGCGGCCATCGAGCAGGCCGAGCCGACCTCGCCCTGGCAGCCGACCTCGGCGCCGGAAATGGACGCATTCTCCTTGTACAGAACGCCGATCGCCGCAGCAGCGAGCAGGAATCGGACCACGCCGTCTTCCGTTGCCCCAGGCACGAATCGGCGGTAGTAGTGGAGCACCGCCGGAATGATGCCCGCGGCACCATTCGTGGGCGCGGTGACGATCCGCCCGCCGGATGCGTTCTGTTCGTTGACCGCCAGCGCGAACAGGTTGACCCAGTCCATCACCTTCAGCGGATCCACCGACCACTTGTCATTGCTGAGCTTGTGGTGCAGCGCATGCGCCCGGCGCGGCACCTTCAGCCCGCCCGGCAGGATGCCCTCGGTCTCGCAGCCCTCGTCGACGCAGTCCTGCATGACCTGCCAGATGTGCAGCAGGCCTTCGCGGATCTCGGGTTCGGTCCGCCAGGCCAGCTCGTTGGCGAGCATCACCTCGCTGATCGGCAATCCCGACTCGCGGCACCGGTCGAGCAGCTCGACACCGGACAGGAACGGGTATTTGAGCGGCGTACGGTCCGCGACGATCCGGTCGCCGGCTGCGGCGTTCTCGTCCACGACGAAGCCGCCGCCGACGGAGTAGTAGGTGCGCTCCCGCAGTACTGCGCCGTCGGCCGAGCGCGCGAGAAACGTCATCCCGTTCGGGTGGTAGGGCAGCGCCTTGCGCCGATGCATGACGAGCTGGCTGTTCTCGTCGAAGGCGATGTCGCGCTGCCCGGCCAGCCGCAGCGTGCCGGCCTCGCGGATCGCGGCAACCCGGCTGTCGACCGAGCGGGTGTCGACCGTCTCTGGGTCCTCACCCTCCAGGCCGAGGATGACCGCCTTGTTGCTGCCGTGCCCGTGGCCGGTCGCGCCAAGCGAACCGAACAGCTGGGACTCGACGGCCGCAGTACGGTCGAGCAGGCCGTCGTCGGCCAGACCGAGAGCAAACGTGCGGGCGGCTCGCATCGGTCCCACTGTGTGGGAGCTCGACGGGCCGATCCCGATACTGAACAGATCGAACACACTGATCGCCATGCTGGAGGCCTCCTGGTCGCCCTTGACCGATTGGTATGCCTCCCCGCTCTGTCAGGCAGGTCTGCCTTCCAGAGGTGCCTCGCCCGTACGGTGAAGGTGCCTGAGAGATTCTTGGGGAGAGTTGCTCCTACGGCGCCCGGGTCGTGCCCGGGTCTCTCCCGCACGGGTTCATGCGGCTTTTTCTAGTGGACGCCGCGACGGTACGGCGACCCAGGCACGCGCGTCAATCCGGCGGTGCCGGGAAGTCAGGACAGCTTGTTGGTGCGCTGGGCCCAGAGTTCGAAGAACCAGGTGAACAGGGGCGGGATGCTGGCGGCGAGGGCCAGCAGGGTCACCGGGATGCTCCAGCGCAGCGGCTTGCGGACGGCCGCCACCGTGATCACGTAGGCGATGAAGATCGTGCCGTGGACCGGGCCGAAGATCTTCACGCCGATCTCGTTGTCGGACAGCACGTACTTGAACAGCATGCCGATCAGCAGGCCGGTCCAGGAGATCGCCTCGGCGATCGCGACGGCCCGGAAAACGGTCGCGTGCCTGGAACCGGCGGGACCATCGGCGATTGACTCAGTAGCAGCGGTCGTCTCAGTCATCAGGGCACCGACCCTAACAAGTCCCCCAAGCCCGCCGGGGGTTCGGTCAAGGGTCACCCCGGATGCGCGATGGAAGGCGGTTGCCAAGGATCGGGGGATGAAGCTCAGAACCCCCGCATGGAGTGTGGCACTAGGCCTGGTTTTCGCCGGTGTGGTTGCGCTACCGGCGACCGCCGCACAACCTGATGCCTTGCAGTGGTCGGACTGCGAGGTCAAGCCCAAAGAGGATCCAGCCTTGGTGGCGGGCTCGAAATGCGCCACCCTGCAGGTCCCCGTCGACTGGAACAACCCGAACGGCCCGACCTTCGGCCTGGCCATCGCCCGCCGTACGGCGAAGTCGCCCGAGGCGCGCATCGGCACGCTCGTCTTCGGTCCTGGCGGGCCCGGCGACTCCGGCGTCGACCGGATCCGGACCGGGATGAGCCGTTTCAGCGACACGCTGGAAGACAGGTTCGACATCGTCAGCCTCGATCCGCGCGGGATCGCCCGCAGCAACCCGGTCGTCTGCTCGGCAGCCCTGCTCGCGAAGCAGCCGACGCCGGTGATCACCAGCCGGGCCGAGTTCGACCGGACGATCCGCTACAACCGCGAACTGGCCAAGGACTGCCGCGCCAACACCGGACCCCTCTACGACCACATCGACACCTTGCAGACGGTCCGGGACGTCGACGCGATCCGGGCGGCGCTGGGCGAGTCGAAGCTGTCCTTCCACGGCAGCTCGTACGGGACGTTGCTCGGCCAGCAGTACGCCGAGAGGTACCCGCATCGCGTCCGCGCTCTGGTTCTGGAGAGCGTTTTCGACCATGGAGACGCGACGACCGCTAGCTGGCTCGACGCGCAGGCTGCAACGGTTCAGGACTCGTTCGACGAGTTCGTGAACTGGTGTGCCACGACGACGAGCTGTTCCCTGCACGGCCGCGACGTCCGGGCATTGTGGGCGGACCTGCTCGTCCGGGCCGGACGTGGGGAGCTGCCCGATCCTCGGCAAGCCGCCGTGAAGGCAACGCCGTACTCGTTGAGTTTCGGGGTGTTCCGGATGCTCTACGACCCGAAGTGGGTCGGGCTGGCCGATCTGCTGAAGCGACTCGACGAGAGCGCGCCGCCGACCGGTGAGCCGCCGGTCCCGACCGGGCTGACCGCGAATCCTCTGGCGCCGTTCTGCCGGGACCTCAGCCTGCCGGTCCGGAACTACGCGGAATTCGCCGGCCACCTGCGGCGAATCGCACGGAACAACCCGGACATGAGGATCACGCCGACGGTGATGGCCGTGACCAACTGCCTCGGGTTGCCGAAGGCCCCTAACCCGCAACAGGACGTACAAGTGCGTGGCCTGAAAATCCCTGCCCTGCTGGCGAATTCACTGCACGATCCCGCGACCGGTTACGCCGGAGCGACCAGCGTCGCCCGTCAGCTCGGCCGCCAAGGTGTGCTGGTGACCTACGAAGGCTGGGGGCACGGCAGCTACAACTCGGGTCCCTGCATGCGGCAGACCATCGACGACTACCTGGTCGCGCTGAAGGTACCTGTGCGCGGCACCAGCTGCGCCGCTGTTCCGCCGACCGGCTAAACCGTTTTATGAAGGTTCACCCCTGATCGCGCCGGCCGCGGCCGGGGGTGAGCCGAAGGGTTTCCCTCGATCCGGCGACCCGCACCCAACGATCACCATCAGTTTCCTTGCGGTCATCCTCCGTGACGTCCACGATTCCCTCACTCGTGGCCTTTGAGGCAAGGCCACACCTTGAGGAATCGGATGTGAGCCCCCATGCGTAGGTCCCTCGCAAGTGCAGTCCTCGTACTCGGACTCGGAGTCGCCGCCCTGGCCCCGACCCAGCTGGCTATGAGCGCCCCTGTCCCCGCCCCCCAGGACGGCGTGTACGACGTACTCGGCAAGAGCTGGGGCGTATCCCCGGCAGAGGCCAAGGTGCGGCTCGACGGCGAGCACACCAAGGCGTCCGCCCTCGACGCGGCCATGGGCACCGCGAACCTCGACGGCGCGTTCTTCGACGCTTCGCGCCGGCTGGTCGTCAACGTGCACTCGGCCGAAGCCGCCGAGATCGCCCGCGAGCACGGCCTGACCCCACGCACCGTGGCCCGCGGCGAGAAGGCGCTGGCCAAGCTGCAGACCCAGGTCCAGGCGATGTTCGACAAGTCCGGTTCGGTGCAACTCCAGTCGATCGGCGCCGACCTGCCGAGCGACCGTCTCCAGGTCGTTCTGCAGCCCGGCAAGCAGTCCGCGAAGACCGCTGCCGTGGTCAAGCGACTGAAGGCGATCCCGGGCGTCGACGTCAGCACCAACGACACCGCGCTGGCGATGACGGCCGACGTCATCGGCGGTCAGATCATGGATCTCGTCCCGGGCACCAACTGCTCGCTCGGCTTCTCCGGCACCCGCAACGGCAACAACGTGATGCTCAGCGCCGGTCACTGCGTCGAGGGCAACCCGATGGTGCAGAACCGTTCCGGCGTCCGGCTCGGTGTCGGCATCGCCAGCCGGTTCCGTACCGGTTCGCCGAGCGTCGACATGGGCCTGATGGACATCGACTCCAACAACATCGGCCGCGGCTACATCGACAACCGCAACGGCCAGACGACCCGGGTCACCGGCTCGTCCAAGGCTCCGGTCGGCTCGACGATCTGCAAGGCCGGTAACACGACCGGCTGGACCTGCGGCTCGATCACGCAGTACAACCTGACCGTCAACTACGGCGGCGCGGGCGGCAGCGTCACCCGCACCTCCGGCCTGGCCCGCTCCACCGTCTGCACCGAGGGCGGCGACTCGGGCGGTGCCTACATCTCCGGCACCGTCGCCCAGGGCATGACGTCGGGTGGCCCGAACGACGGCCACGACTGCGGCTGGAACCAGGGCGGCAACGCCACCGGCTCGTACTCCTTCTACCAGCCGGTCGTCGACGCCGCCTCGTACTACGGCGTCAGCCTTACCCTCGGCTGATCCCCCGGCCGACAAATTGAACGACGGCCCTCTCGCCGGGCATGGCGAGAGGGCCGTCGCAATCCCAACCGGTGGTCAGACGGAGACCAGGTGAGCTTCCTGAACGCGGGTCAGCGAGTCCCCTTCAACTGACACCTCGAGGAGTTTGGCGCAGGCGAGCTCGAGAGCCCCGGCCTGCGTCGGGCAGCGGTCGACGAACCAGTAAGGATCGTCGGGCTGCGGGTCGTCCGTGTCGTCGATATCGGCGTACCAGTGGCGGTATCCGGCGCATGTGCAACGCACCACCCGCACTCGCAGGTTCATCGGTCTATCCCCCCGTGCCCCCAGGTACCCCTGGGATCCCCCCCGGGTTCCCAGTCGAGCCAGTCCGGCCGGCGCGCCGCCGCGGCCCCCCACTGCAGCGCGCCGGGCCGAGATTGACCCTCCCCCGCTAGCTACATCGTGCTGGAGCGGCAAGTGTTACTACATGTGACGAAACTATTTTAAGTGATTGCTTGACTACGCTCAGTAGTTCGACGTGAGCAGCTCGGGGTCAGCCTGGAAGATGGCTGCGAGTCCAGGTTTCGAGACCGTCGGTGGTGATCGGGAGGGCCTCGGTGAGGATCTCCAGGCGGTCCGGGTGGACTACGACGTTGTCCTCGATCCGGATGCCGATGCCGCGGAGTTCGGGCGGGATGGTTTCGTCGTGGGGGTGGAAGTAGAGGCCCGGCTCGACGGCCAGCGCCATGCCTACCTCGAGGTCGGCGGCGAAGTAGGTTTCGGGGCGGGCGGCGTCGCAGTCGTGGACGTCGAGGCCGATGTAGTGGCCGAGCCCGCAGACGACGTACCGGCGGTGTTGCTGCCCGTCCGGCCCGAGCGCCTCGTCCACCGAGACATCGAGGACGCCCCAGTCCCGCAGCCCCTCGATCAGCACCCGCATCGCCTCGTACTGGAAGGCCCGGTACGGCGAACCGGGGCGCACCTCGGCCAGTGCGGCGACCTGAGCCTTGTGGACCAGGTCGTGCACCTGCCGCTGCGCCGGGGTGTACTCGCCCGTCACCGGGAAGGACCGGGTCACGTCGGCGGTGTACAGGGTCCGAGTCTCCACGCCGGCATCGAGCAGGATCACGTCCCCCTCGCGCACGGCACCGTCGTTGCGCACCCAGTGCAGCACCGGCCCGTGGTTGCCAGCCGCAACGATTGACGCGTACCCCGGCCCGTTGCCCGCAGTACGGGCTCGGCGGTCGAAGGTGCCCTCCAGCCAGCGTTCGCCGCCACCGCGGACGGCCTCGGGCAGCTCGCGCGCCACGTCACCGAAGGCCAGCACGCTCGCGGCCACCGCCTCGCGCAGCTGGTCGAGCTCCCAGTCGTCCTTGATCCGGCGTAGCTCGGACAGCGACTGCCGCAGCTCTTGCGTGTTCGACGGACTGCCGCCAACCAACGCGTCCAGCAGCGGCTCCACGCCGTACGTCGTCATCATCGCCGGTACTGCGCCGCGCACAGCGGCCGGCAGCTCCTCGATCGGGCGGCATGGCAGCTGCAACGCGTCGGACCAGTCCTTCAGCCCGGGCACCGGCCCGATCCACAGCTCGCCGTCGCGCGCGTTCGCGAAGAAGTCGGCCTCGCCCGGCCCGGCCGTCTCGCGCAGGTAGAGGGTCGCGTCGCCGTCACCAGAGATGACCAGTACTGCGCCTTCCGCCTGGCAACCGGTGAGCCAGACGAAGTCGCTGTCAGCGCGGAACCGGAAGTCGGTGTCGTTCGACCGGACCGGCGCGCGACCTGCCGCCACCGCGATCCGGCGGCCCGGCAGCGCGGCGCTCAACTTGCGGCGGTGCTCGGCGGCCGCGTCGGCCAGCCCATCCGGCAGTACCACAGACCGGTCGACCGGCCCCCAGTCACGGGCTATCGACTCGCGGAACCCGGCCGCATCGATCGGCCGGTAGGACTTCCGCTGCTCTTCGGTCCGGTCTTCAGACATCTGCTCCCCCTCAGGGCTGGCGATAGACGGCATCCGGCACGTCGGTCACGAACATGTGCCCTGGGGCATGAGTGATCGCGAACGGGGGCCGTGAATCCATCAACGCAGCTTGTGGTGTCACTCCGCAAGCCCAATAAACGGGAACATCTCCGGGTTCCGCGTGGGCGGGGTCACCGAAGTCTGGTCGCGCGGCGTCCGTGATGCCTAGCGCCTCGGGTGACCCGACGTGCACTGGCGCTCCATGGACCCTCGGCATCCGGGCCGTCACCTGCACCGCGGTCGCCACCAGCGCCGCCGGAATCGGTCGCATCGATACCACCAGCGGCCCGCTCAGGCGGCCCGCCGGACGGCACTCGCGGTTCGTCCGGTACATCGACACGTTCCGGTTCTGCTCGATGTTCCGGACCGGGACACCCGCGTCGAGCAGAGCCTGTTCGAAGCTGAAGCTGCACCCGATCAGGAAGCTGACCAGATCGTCCCGCCAGAGGTCCACCACGTCAGCCGGCTCGTCGACCAGCTCCCCGTCCCGCCAGACCCGGTACTGCGGAAGGTCGGTGCGCAGGTCGGCACCCGGCGCCAGCGCAGTACTGGTTGAGCCTGCATCCGTGACGTCGAGCAGTGGCACCGGCTGCGGGTTGCGCTGGCCGAACAGCAGCATGTCGTAGGCCCAGTCGCGCGGCAGGACGACCAGGTTCGCCTGCGTGAAGCCAGGCGCGTGCCCCGAGGTCGGAGCGACCAGCCCACCCCGGTACTGCGCTCGTGCGTCGGCCGGTGTCAGCATGAGTCACCTCGCTTTGAAGGCGTCCAGGAGTCCTTGTTCGGAGTCGACCAGATAGACCTGGAGCTGGTCGGCGGCCCGGTCGTACTTGCGCTCCCAGAGCAGCTCGAAGATGCCGCGGTTGCGGGCGATGTAGGGCTCGTACAGCTCTTGCGGGGTCGCGATGACGTGGAAGAGCAGGCGGAGCTCGGCGAGCAATCGGCCGGTGATGTCGTCGAGCCGAGCGCTGTCGGCGAGGCCGATGAGATGGCGGTGGAAGCGCATGTTCGCAGTACCGGCTGCTGGCCAGCGGCCGGCCAGGGCGGCTGCTTCCGCGGCCTCAACGTCGGCCTGGAGCGGTTCGAGCCGTTCTTCGGGAAGCTCGGGTGATCGGTTGGCCAGCCCGCGGACGACATCGACCTCGAGCACGCGGCGAAGGCGGTAGAGGTCGACCACGTCCCGCTCGTCCAGCTCGGGCACGAACACGCCGCGATGCAGCTTGTAGACCAGCAGACCTTCGTGGGTGAGTAGCCGGAATGCCTCACGCAGCGTGTTCCGGCTGACGTCGAGGACCTCGGTGAGCTCGATCTCCGACAGCTGAGCGCCGGGCCGGAGCGCACCCTCCGTGATGCTGCGACGAAGGATGTTCGCCGCGCGCTCCGCGGAGCTGCTGCGGTCCTGACGGGCGACGTCCGCGGCGACATCCCGGAGCCAGGCCTGCCGGCCCTCGTCATCGCCGCGCTGACTGGTGGACATCTCTGCATCATCGCTCACTCCCGCCCGCTCTGGGAAATTTCGATGAACAAGAGTCTTGCAGGATTGTTGAACAATCTCTACTCTCGAAGTCACTCAAGGCGTTCAGACACCTACCGACCGTCTGCAGAAGACCGACCGACAGCTTTCTGAAGACCCAGGAGCACCGCCATGTCGAAACCACCCAGCAAGCCGATCTCAAAGCCGAACCGGCGCCCGGCGACCCGCGGTACGGGAGCGTCCGGCAAGCAGTTGCCACCCGCGGCGGGCAAGAAGACGCCCGAGACCGCGATGAAGGCGAGCACCAAGTCGACGCTGCTCGGCGCGATGTTCCTGATGGCCACCTCGGCCATCGGGCCCGGGTTCATCACCCAGACGACGACCTTCACGGTCTCCCTCGGCGCCGCCTTCGCGTTCGCGATCGCCGCCTCGATCCTGGTCGACATCGCGCTCCAGCTGAACGTCTGGCGGGTGATCGGCGTCTCCGGCCGGCGGGCCCAGGAGCTCGGCAACCTGGTCTTCCCCGGGCTCGGCTACGCGATGGCCGCGCTGCTGTTCGTCGGCGGGCTGGTGTTCAACATCGGCAACGTCTCCGGTACCGGTCTCGGCCTGGACGCGATGCTCGGGCTGGATCCCAAGCTGGGCGGCGCGCTCTCCGCACTGGTTGCCATCGGCATCTTCTTGTCCAAGCGCGCGGGCATCGCGATGGACCGGGTGGTGCTGGTGCTCGGCGCGCTGATGATCCTGCTCACCACCTACATCGCGATCACCTCCGGCCCACCGGTCGGCACCGCGCTGAAGAACGTGGTGCTGCCCGAGCAGGTCGAGTTCCTCGCCATCACCACCCTGATCGGCGGCACCATCGGCGGCTACATCGTGTACGCCGGCGCGCACCGGCTGCTCGACTCGGGCGTCTCCGGCCCGCAGTACCTGCGCGACATCACCCGTGGCTCGATCACCGGCATCCTGATCACCGGCGTGATGCGGATCGTGCTGTTCCTGGCGATCCTCGGCGTCGTCTCGGGTGGCAGCGCGCTCGATCCGAAGAACCCGGCCGCCTCGGCCTTCCAGCAGGCGGCCGGCGAGTTCGGCCTCCGCGCCTTCGGGGTGGTGCTCTGGGCCGCCGCGATCACCAGCGTGATCGGTGCGTCGTACACGACCGTCACCTTCGTGACCTCGCGGACGAAGACGACGGATCGGACCCGGACCACCCTGGTGGTCGCGTTCATCGCCGTCAGCACCGTCATCTACCTGTCCATCGGCACTGCGCCCACGCAACTGCTGGTGTTCGCCGGCGCCTTCAACGGATTGCTGCTGCCGGTCGGGATCGGTGTGCTTCTCTGGGTGGCATGGCAGCGCAAGGATCTGCTGCGCGGGTACCAGTACCCCAGATGGCTACTGCTGCTCGGCGGCGCGGCCTGGCTGCTGACCATCTACCTGGCCATCCGTTCGGTCAAGCCCGTGTTCGAGTTGTTCGGTTAGGAGTCGACTGATGGATCTCAACGCCGATCTGGGTGAGGGCTTCGGCTCGTGGACGATGGGTGACGACACCGCGTTGCTCGACGTCGTCACCAGCGCCAACGTGGCTTGCGGCTTCCACGCCGGCGATCCCGCCATCATGCGGCGGGTGACCGGCCAGGCGGTCGATCGCGGCGTCGCGATCGGCGCGCACGTCGGGTACGACGACAAGCCCGGCTTCGGCCGCCGCTTCCTCGACGTCGAACCCGCCGTACTGCGCGACGAGGTGATCTACCAGATCGGCGCGCTGGACGCGTTCGCCCGGATCGCGGGCGACCGGGTCCGGTACGTGAAACCCCACGGGGCGCTCTACAACACGATCGGCACGCACGAGGAGCAGGCAGCGGCCGTGGTCAGCGCGATCGTCGACTACGACTCGTCATTGCCAGTGCTCGGGCTCCCCGGGTCGGCCTGGCTCCGGCTCGCCGCCGAAGCCGGGCTGACCGTGGTCCACGAAGCCTTCGCCGACCGGGCCTACACGCCTGCGGGCACGTTGGTGTCCAGGCGCGTGGCCGGTTCGGTGCTGCACGACGGCGCGCAGATCGCCGCCCGCTGTACTGCGATGGCGACCGGTGGGGAGATCGAGGATCACGAAGGCGGCGCGCTGAAGCTGGAGCCGGACTCGATCTGCGTGCACGGCGATACGCCGGGCGCGGTCGAGATCGCGCAACAGGTCCGCAAGGCGTTGGAGGGAGCGGGCGTCACATTGAGCCCGTTCGGTCCTTGATGCGCATCCTGCCCGCCGGCGACCGCGCCGTACTGGTGGAACTCGAGAACCTCGACGAGGTCCTCGGGTACTACGCGGCGCTGTCCGCCTCGCCGCCCGACGGTGTCGTCGACATCGTTCCCGCGGCGCGGACCGTCATGGTCACCACGGACGGCTCCGACCTGGACGCAGTGACCAGGCTGTTGCGCGCCGTGCAGCCTGTCGACGGCAGGCAGGCGAGTGGTGAGTTGGTCGAGATCCCCGTCGTCTACGACGGCGAGGACCTCGCCGACGTGGCGAACCTGCTCGGCTGCGACGTGGCAGAGCTGGTCAAACGGCACACCGAGGAAGAGTGGACCGTCGCCTTCTGCGGCTTCGCCCCCGGCTTCGGCTACCTCACCGGCGCCGGCTCCTGGGACATCCCCCGCCGCTCATCACCCCGCACCAAAGTCCCCGCAGGCGCGGTCGCCCTGGCAGGCGAGTTCAGCGGCGTCTACCCCCGCGAATCCCCCGGCGGCTGGCAACTACTCGGCCACACCCCCCTCAAAATCTTCGACCAGACCCGCGCCCCCGCCGCCCTGCTACAACCGGGCCGCCGAGTCCGCTTCGTGACGGCGGATCGGCCATGACCCGCACAGACCACCCCCGCCGAGTCCGCGTCGTGAAGGCGGATCAGCCATGAGCCGCACAGACCGCCCCCGCCGTCACCGACCCAGGAAAGCGGGCGCCGCCCCCACCCCGCCTTTCTCCGGGCGGAGCCGCGAAGCGGCGAACGCCCGGGATCGCCGATGACGGGGCTGACTGTGCTGGAAACGGGGCCCTTGGCAACCGTTCAAGATCGTGGGCGAGCTGGGCAGGCGGCGCTTGGGGTGCCGCGGTCGGGGGCTTGTGACCAGCGGTCGTACGAACTGGCCAATCGCCTGGTCGGCAATGCTTCGGGAGCAGCTGCCGTCGAGGTGACCTTTGGCGGGCTGGTGTTGCGGGCGGAGGCTGACGTGGTGTTGGCGGTCACCGGTGCGCCTTGCCCGGGTGTTCCGCTCAATGCGCCCGCCACGCTGCGAGCCGGCGAGGTACTGCGGCTGGGTGCTCCGACGAGCGGGTTGCGGACGTACGTCGCAGTACGGGGTGGGTTTGCTGTTCCGCCAGTGCTTGGCTCGCGGTCGACCGATCTGCTGTCCGGGCTCGGGCCCGCGCCGCTGACCGCTGGTGAGGTCTTGCCCGTCGGATGCGAGCACGGGCCGATGCCAGGCGTGGATCTCGCGCCGGTGGCTGACCCGGCGGCGGGCGAGGTCGCAGTACGGGTGACGCCCGGTCCGCGGCAGGACTGGTTCGCCGCCAATTCGCTGATCGGCCAGACCTACACCGCCAGCAGCAACAGCAACCGCATCGGCGTACGCCTCGAAGGCACTCCCCTGCAACGAACCCGCGAAGGCGAACTCCCCAGCGAGGGGATGACCCTCGGCGCCCTCCAGATCCCACCATCGGGCCTACCAGTACTCTTCCTCGCCGACCACCCAGTCACCGGCGGCTACCCGGTCATCGCCTACGTAGCCGCCGGCGACCTGGACGCGTGCGCCCAACTCCGGCCCGGCCAGTCATTGCGCTTCGTCAGTTAGCCCTGCTGTCCCGACCGACAGGACATAGTCGGCCGTTCGCTGGGCGGTCACGCTCACGGCGGCCGCGGCCGACCGCATTAAAGGCACTATGTCCTGTCGGTCGGGACACATCCTCCGCTAGAGCACGAAGCCAGTCGGGAAAGGATCACTCGGGTCGAGCAGGTACTGCCCCATCCCGGTGATCCACGCACGACCAGTGACAGTGGGTACTACGGCCGGCTGGTCGCCGACCGTCGTCTCCTCCAGCAGCCGCCCGGTGAAGCGGGTACCAATGAAGGACTCGTTGACGAAGTCCTGGTTGAGGTCGAGTTGACCACGGGCGTGCAGCTGAGCCATCCGGGCGCAGGTGCCGGTACCGCAAGGCGAGCGATCGAACCAGCCCGGATGGATCGCCATCGCGTTGCGCGAGTGCGCACCGTCCTTGCCCGGTGCGGTGAACTGGACGTGCTTGCATCCGTTGATCGACGGGTCCAGCGGGTGCACCGGCCGGTCGGTCGCGTTGATCGCGTCCATGATGTCCAGCCCGGCCTGCAGGATCCGGTCCTTGTCCGACCGGTCGAACGGGATGCCGAGCTGCTCCAACGGCAGGATCGCGTAGAAGTTGCCGCCGTACGCCAGGTCGTACGTGACCTCGCCGAGCCCGTCCACCTTCACCGTCGCATCCAAAGCGTGCGAGTACGCCGGCACGTTCCGGATCGTCACGTGCTCGGCCCTGCCGTTGCTGACAGCAACATCTGCGACGACGAGGCCGGCCGGGGTGTCCAGCCGGACCTGCGTGAGCGGCTCGGTCACCTTCACCATGCCCGACTCGACCAGCACCGTGGCGACACCGATGGTGCCGTGCCCGCACATCGGCAGGTAGCCGGAGACCTCGATGTAGAGCACGCCCCAGTCCGCGTCCGGCCTGGTCGGCGGCTGCAGAATCGCGCCGCTCATCGCCGAGTGACCGCGCGGCTCGTTCATCAGGAACTGCCGGAGATCGTCGTTGTTGGCCTCGAAGTACTCCCGCCGCTCCGCCATCGTCGCTCCGGGGATGACGCCGACGCCGCCGGTGATCACCCGGGTCGGCATCCCCTCGGTGTGCGAGTCGATCGCGCTCAAGGTCCGGATCGACCTCATGTCAGGGACTCCACTGCCTTCTTCATGTCCTGCTCCAGCTGGGCGAGGTGCTCGGGCACGAGCGGTCCGCGCGGCGGGCGGCAGGGGCCGCCGTACCTGCCCACGTAGTCCATGCCGTACTTGATCGCCTGGACGAACTCGACCCGCGAGTCCCACCGGAACGCCGCGACGAGCGGTTCGTACAGCGCTCGTGCTGCCACCAGATCGCCTTCGAGGGCGAGGTTGTAGAGGCGGACCGACTCGGCCGGGAAGACGTTCGGGAAGCCGGCGAACCAGCCGGTCGCACCCATCAGCAACGCTTCCAGGGTGAGGTCGTCCGCGCCGGCCACGACGGTCAGGCTCGGCGCCAACTCGCGGATCTCCAGGATCCGCCGGACGTCGCCGGTGAACTCCTTGACCGCGACGACGTTGTCGATCTGCGCGATCTCGGCGAGCAGGTCGGGCGTCAGGTCGACTTTCGTGTCGTGCGGGTTGTTGTAGACCATCACCGGCAGTCCGGCCTTGGCGACCTCGGTGAAGTGGTGAATCACCTCGCCGCGGTTCGCGCGGTACATGGTCGGCGGCAGGCACAGTACGCCGTGCGCCCCGTCCTCCGCGGCCTTCTCGGCCCAGGACCGCGCCTGGTGCGCACCGGCGCCGTGCACGCCGACCACCACGATCCCATCGTTGCCGACGGCATCGATCGCGGTCCGCGCGACCTGCCGGCGCTCGTCGTCGGTGAGCGACGAGTACTCCCCCAGCGAACCGTTCGGGCCGACGCCACGGCACCCGTTCTCGATCAGCCAGCGGCAGTGCTCGGCGTACCGGTCGTAGTCGGGTCGCAGCCCCGCCGGCGCGGACGCGTCCTCGGCGTACGGCAGGGCGGTGGCGACAATCACACCATCGAGCTTCTCAGTCACAGATCCTCCAGTATTTCCGCTACGGCCAAATCCTTCAAACGCACAGGCTGCGCAACCGGCCGCCCATGCTCACTACTCACTCCGCTGATCGCAGCCACGTTCCGCCCACAAACGCGCCCCTGACACAGCCCCAACCCAGCACGACACGAAAGCTTCAAACTCCGCGCCCCCACCACGTCCCGCACCCCGACAGCCTCCTCGACTTCCCCCCGAGAAACCTCCTCACACCGACACACCACAGTCTCCGCCCGACTCCACTCGAGCCACCCGTCGCGCACTGGGTATGCCTTTGCCAGAGCAGCCGCAAACCGCTTGCCTTTAGCAACCGCTCGCCGCAAGGCCTGCATCTGTTCCCCGGGCTGATCCAACTGGGACGGTGATCCGTGCGATGCCCCACCCTCGTCACCCACCCGCGACGTCGCCGAGGGCGGCGAGCCGGTCGAGGATGAAGGCGTGGTCGTGGAGGCTGCTCGCTGGCTCGCGGCGGCGCCTGCTACTTGGCCTTCTGCGGCGGCTAGTGCCGCTCCGCCGATGCCGGTCAGTTCTCCTGCGGCGAAGACGCCGGGGGTGGTGGTTTGCTGGTTTTCGTCGACTAGTACTGCGGGGCCGCCGTCTGGGCCTTCGCCTAGGGTGCAGCGGGTGGAGACGGCTAGTTCCAGGTTGGCGGTGAAGCCGAAGCCCAGGCAGACTGCGTCGACCTCGAGGCGTTCCTCTGTGCCGGGGATCGGCTTCCAGTTGGCGTCCAGGCGGGCGACTGTGACGGCTTCCACGCGATCCGTGCCGTGGGCCGCGACGACAGTGCGCCCGTGCTTGAAGGGAATCTTCTTGCGTGCAAGGAGAGTCGCGTAGGTAGCAGCTTCTGAGAGTTTGCTGCTGGCAACTAATGGATCCGTCAGCCAGCCCTTCACCACAGTGGATGGCCTGTTGGCTTCAAGCAGCGCGACCACCTCAGCGCCGACACCGACCAACGACTCGGCAACAGGCAGCAAGAACGGCCCGGTACCAGCGACAACCACCCGTCGACCAACGGCGATCCGCTGCCCCTTCGCCAACGCCTGCGCAGCTCCCGCGCTGTAAACACCCGGCAGATCCCACCCAGGGAACGGCAACACCCGATCAAACGCCCCGGTCGCCAGCACCAACGCCGACGTCTCAACCGCCCACACCCGCCGCCCCGCCGCATCAGCCGCCCCACCCTGCAACCAGAGCCGAGTACGAACCCCCTGCTCAACAGCCCAAACATTGGTATCAGTCAGATGCGTGATCTTGTCATCAGCAGCAATCCGATCCCGCAGCCGAGCAAACGCTCGCCATCCATGCTGCAACTTCTCCGGCCGCCCAGCCCGGAACTCCGAAGGCAACTGCCGATTGAACTGCCCACCAACACTCCCAGCAGCATCAACCAGCAACACCGAGCTCCCAGCATCAGCCGCCGCCACCGCCGCACTCATCCCGGCCGGCCCAGCCCCCACCACAACAACCGGCACCACCTGTACGCCGTCCGCCGCGCTCGCCTGAGCCTGAGCCTCACCAGCAGGCAACACAGCACCCCGCTGCGTACTGATCTGATCGCCAGCACTCACCGCCCGCTGGCACGCCCGCACATCCGGCAACCCATTCACGACAACCAAGCAGTCAAAGCAAGCACCGATCCCACAGAACACACCCCGCGCCCGCCCGCCGCCACGCGTAGTACGCCAGGAATCCCGCCCGCTAGCCATCAACGCAGCAGCAACACTTTGCCCAGGCAACGCCTCCAGAGGCTCGCCGTCAAAGGTGAGCTCCACCGCTGCCATCGGAAGACGCTCCGCCGGATCACCCTCAGCGGGCCGCAGATAAGGACTCACGAGACACTCCCCAACAACCCAGGGCGATCAACGCGAAACGGCTCCGGATCGACATGCGGCGCGAGCCCGACAAACAGCTCGGCGATCAACCGCCCGGTCGAAGCAGCGAGCCCGATCCCAGCACCTTCATGCCCGGTCGCGTGCCAAAGCCCCTCGACCCGCGGATCAGCCCCGATCACCGGCAGATGATCCGGCGCATAAGGCCGGAACCCGCCATACGCCCGCATCACCGGCACCTCGCCAAGGAACGGGAACAACCCAACAGCCTTCCGCGCCAACTCCCGCAGTACCTTCACCCGTACTGCGTCGTCGAACCCGATCCGCTCCCGGCTCGACCCGATCAACACGGTCCCGGCTCTCGTCGACTCCACCACCGTCGACGTCTGCAGATCCGCGTCACCACTGCCGACCGCCCCGACATAGTCGGCGTCATAAACCTTGTGCCGCACACATTCCGGCAGCGGCGCGGTCACCAGGATCATCCCCCGCCGCGGCAAGATCTCAATCGGAGCACCCGCCAACGAACTGAACGCCCCGGCCCACGGCCCACACGCATTCACCACGGCGCCACAGGCAACGACCCCCGAATCCGTCTCCACCCCAGTCACGCGACCACCGGCGGACCGGCGTACGGACAAGGCGGTGACGCCGCCACGAACCTCTCCACCACGAGCCCGTACTGCGGCCAGCAAGGCCGTTGCCGCGAGCACCGGCTGGAGCTGAGCATCTTCGGGGTAGTGCACGGCAACAGTCACTGCAGGAGTCAGCAACGGCTCCAACTCGAAGGCGTCCGCAGGCTTGATCACCCGGGCATCAACCCCAGCAGCCCGTTGCGCAGCGGCAAAGTCCTCGAGCAGAGCGGGTTCGCCGGTGGCAACCACCAGCCCACCTTTCGGCTCCCACTCGACATCGGCGACCCGCTCCGGCAGCCGATCCAG
The DNA here is from genome assembly GCF_000372465.1 of Kribbella catacumbae DSM 19601. GTDB lineage: Bacteria > Actinomycetota > Actinomycetes > Propionibacteriales > Kribbellaceae > Kribbella > Kribbella catacumbae. The sequence continues at coordinate 340,599 of NZ_AQUZ01000002.1, read as the reverse complement.
TATTGCGAGCCACTCCGCGCGAGACGCGATCGCCAGGTCGAGCTCCGGGCCGGGCTCCTTGTCGGAGACGAGGATGTTGCCCTCGCCGGACGCCGTCGTGCCACCCGCGGGGGCACCGCGATCCAGCACGAGCACGCGGACGCCGGACGCCGACAGGGCTTCGGCGCACGCGGCACCGACGATCCCCGCCCCGACCACCACCACGTCGACCTCAGTCATCCGAACCTCTCGCTGGACCGTTCAGTAAAATGAACGATACGAGCGTACGTCCGTCAACCGCCCAGGTCAACGCCGGGTTATCAGCTCAGGTGGAGCCCGTCGATCGGAGCAGGCTGAACGTCCGGCGGATACTCCAGCAGCAACACCGACCGGACCAGCCCGCCCAGCGCCTCGATCTCATGCGCGCCGTTCGCCCGGAACGCCAGATAGTCCCCAGCGTTGAGCTCGAACTGCTGCCCCAGCGCACCGATCCGCAACCGCCCGGCCAGTACGACGTGGTGCTCGGTCCCGGGATGTCCAGCGGAGTGTTGCACCGCCCCGGGCCGGATCTGCTGGTCGTAGAGCTCCAGCAGCGACCCTGACTGCTCGAGCCGCCGCAGCATCCGCAGATCCACGGCGTCACCAGCCAGTACTTCGACGTCGGCCGAGCGGACGTGGACCAACTCCGAGGCCGGCGGCTCGTTCAGCAACGACGAAACCGGGACCCCCAGAGCGTTCGACAGGCTGAACACCGTCTCGAGCGTCGGATTGCCCGCCCCGGACTCCAGCTGCGACAAGGTGCCCTTGGCGATCCCCGACCGCCGCGCCAACTCGGACAGCGAGATGCCCTGCTCGTCCCGCCGCAACCGCAGGTTGGACGCCAGCACGCGCCCCGCACTTTGACCTGACCCCTGACCTGATCCCTGAGCCGACACAGCCCGGAGCATGCCACAACCCGGACGGATCAGGGGATGATGCGCCGGCGGCGAAGCGTCTCGAAGATGCTGAGGAACATCGCCTCGGTGTCGACATACTCATGGAAGCCGGCTCGCCGCGCCTTCGATCCGTCGGCGAAGAAGTCGTAGTCCCAGCCGAAGACGAAGTCCGCGAACGGCCACGACGAGACCTCGGCGTACGACGTGCCGGCGAGGCCGTGCGTCGCCTGGAGCTGCTTCCAGAGTGGTTCCTTGTCGGCCATCACGGTCTGCAGCGACATCTGCAGCGGCGGCGCGACCTCCAGGCCGAACCACGCGGCCAGCTTCGGCCAGAGTTCGTTCCAGCGGAACAGGTCGCCGTTCGTGATGTTGAACGCCTGGTTCGCGGCGGCCGGCGACGTCGCCGCCCAGACGGTTGCCTTGGCCAACAACCCCGCGTCGGTCATCTCGAGCAGCGAGTTGTAGGCGCCAGGCTTGCCTGGAAAGCGCAGCGGCACACCCAACGCCTTCGAAATTGACGCGTACACAGCGATTCCGGCGGCGAGGTTCATCGGGTTGCCCAGGGCAACTCCGCCGACGACGGACGGCCGCAGCGCCGACCACTCCCAGATCGCGCCGGCCGCGCGCTCCTCCAGGAACCGCTGCTGGTCGACGTTGAACTCCGGCGGCAGGTGCGGCGGGTCGTCCTCGCGAGCAGGCGTCTTGAACGGCCCGAGATGCGCGCCGTACACCTTGTAGCCCTGCATCAGGCTGACATGCCGCAGCCCGCGCGCGACCGGCTCGATCGCATCGACGACGTTCACCAGCATGGCGAGGTTGGGCGGGACGAGCTCGGCCCAGGTCGGGCGATCCTGATAGGCGACGTAGAAGACATGCGTCACGTCCGTCAGCCCGGACAGCTTGGCGCGGGTGTCATCCGGGTCGAGCAGATCGACCGCGACGTGCCGCACCTTGGCCGTGTCCACCCCGCCCCGCCGGGACAGGCCGATCACCCGCCAGTCCGGCAGGGATTCCAGCTGCTCGACCAGATTGGTCCCGATCACTCCGCGCGCGCCGACGACCAGCGCGACCTTCGTCTGTTCCATACCCACAGCCTGTGGGTTCTCCTGTGGATAAGTCCAAGACATACTTTTCACCATTCCCATAAGCTGAGATCATGACGACGCTCCGGCAGCTCGAGTACCTGGTCGCTGTCGTCGACCTGGGCTCGTTCACCAAGGCGGCCGAGCTCCTGCACGTCACCCAGCCGGCGCTCTCCCACCAGATCCGCGCGCTCGAACGCTCCACCGGCAGCCCGCTGCTGGAGCGCCTTCCGCGCGCGGTGCGGCTGACCCCGACCGGCCGCGCGATGCTCCCGCACGCCCGCGCCGCGCTCGCCGACGCCGAGCGAGCCAACTGCGCCGCCCGCCAGGCAGCCGGGCTGGAGGTCGGCGAACTGCAGATCGCGACGCTCTACTCGATCAGCCTCGGCATCCTCCCGACCGCGCTCAAGGCCTGGCGCCGGACCCACCCGGACGTCGGCATCCGTCTCTTCGAGCACCGGCACACCGACGAGCTGGCCGAAGCGATGAGCGCCGGTCAGGCCGACCTCGCCGTCGGGCCGGCGCCGGCGAACTGGTCGGGCACCACCCAAGTCCTCGGCGACGAGGAACTGGTCGTGGTCGTCGCCACGGACGACCCGGCAGCGAGCGGGACCAGCATCCGCCTGAGCGACTTGGCCGACCGCAGCTGGGTGCACTACACGCCCGGCCACGGACTGGCCGACGTACTGAATCAGGCCTGTGCGAAGGCCGGATTCGAGCCGCGCGCCACCGTCCACACCGAGCAGACCGCCGCTGCCCCTGCCCTGGCGGCCGCCGGGCTCGGGCCCGCGCTGGTCCCGTCCAACATCCTGCCGCCCGCCTTCGACGGCCATGTACTACGAACCGAACCACCGACCCGCCGTACCCTCACGGCCTACACGCGCGGCGCCCCGGATCCACTCGCGGCCGCGTTCATCGAAGTACTGATGAGCGTCTGGCCGACGTAGTTACTGCTGCGGGCGGTTGCCAACGATGGCCGCTATCGGTGGGATGACGGCGGCGATCGCGCTCATTCCGATGGCGGCGGGGATCGAGAAGAGCCGGACCACGAACCAGGCGAGCACGATCAGGCCGATGCACGTGCCCATCAGCCAGAAGTACGCCTTGTGCTTGTCCGCCCTCGGCATCAGCACTCCTTTCGCCTACGACCAGTGTGCCGCGAAGCTGAAGGTGCGCTGAAGCCGGGCGTTCGCAGTACGGGCGGAAGGCCGGGCGATGGCACGATGGGCGGATGGTGGCGAGAGTCCTCGTGGTCGAGGACGCGGAGGCGATCCGGACCGCCGTCGGGATCGCCCTGGAAGAGGCCGGCTGCGAGGTGCTGACCCGCGCCGACGGCGACACGCTCGAACGCGACCTCGCGGAGTTCCGTCCCGACCTCGTCCTGCTCGACGTGATGCTGCCCGGGCGCGACGGGTTCACCCTGCTGGCGGTCGTGCGCAAGGTCTCGAATGCCGGGATCGTGCTGCTCACGGCTCGGGACGCCGTCGAGGACCGGCTGCACGGGCTACGAACCGGCGCCGACGACTACGTGGTCAAGCCGTTCGTGCTCGCCGAACTGATCGCCCGGGTCGAGGCCGTACTGCGTCGCATGGGCCGGCTGCGGCCCGTACTGGAGATCGACGACCTGGTGATCGACGTGGAGGCCAGCTCGGCGAGCCGCGGTGGGCGGACGCTCGACCTGACGGCGACCGAGCTGAAGCTGCTGATCTTCCTGGCCGGCCGCCGGGACAAGGTGGTCGGCAAGACGCAACTCCTGGCCGCGGTGTGGGGGTACGACGACTATTCCGCGAACCTGGTCGAGGTCCACGTCAGCGCGCTCCGCCGCAAACTCGGCACACCGCCGCTGCTCCACACCGTTCGCGGCGCCGGCTACACCTTGCGGAGTACGCCGTGAACACCCTGTCCTTGCGGCGACGCGTGACGATCACCGCGCTGCTCGTCCTGCTGATCGTGCTTCCCATCACGGGCCTGGCAGTGAAGGCGATCTTCGACGCACAATCCGAGCGCAACCTCAGCACCTTGCTCAACGGCCGCGCCCAGCTCGCCCAGCAGCTCGCCCGGCAAAACGTTGCCCCCGCCAACCTTGTCCGCCGAATCGATGCCGACGGCATCAGAGTCACCCTGATCCTTCGCAACGGTCAGCAGTTCGGCGCACCAGCCGTCGAGCCCACCGGCGACATCCGGCAGGTCAAGGCCACCCTCGCCGCCGGTCAACGCACTCGCGGCGCGACCTTGCTCCTGTCCGCCGACACCGCGTTGCTGGAGGACGCAAGCCGAACCCTGCAACGCGTTCTGTTCATCGCGGGTGCCGCTGCCCTGCTCATCACCGCCATCGCACTGGTCCTCGGCATGCGCGTCGCGCTGGCTCCTCTCGACGCGATGACCTCACTGGCTCGCTCGATTGCCGCAGGCCGACGTGGTGGCCGCCTGCAACCAACCCGCAGCGACACCGAACTCGGCCGGACCGCCGCCGCCTTCGACGAGATGCTCGACTCACTCGAAGGCGCCGAACGGACGGCCCGTGGCGCGGAGCAGTACATGCGCCAGTTCGTCGCCGACGCTGCCCACGAACTCCGGACGCCGGTCACCGGCCTGCAGACCGCCGCCGAAACCCTCCTCCAGCTCGGCCCCGGCGCCCCCGCCGAACGCCGCGAGGAACTCGAACTCCTGCTGGTCCGAGAATCCCGCCGCGCCGGCACCCTGGTCGCCGACCTGCTCGAACTGGCCCGGATCGACGCCGGCCTCGTACTGCGTCGCGAACCCGTCCTGCTGAAGCATCTCGTCCAGACCCAGGTCGATCGCCTCCGCCTGGTCTCCCCCGGCCACGTGGTCACGGTCATCGGCCCGGATCTCGAGGTTCAGGCCGATCGCGACCGGCTCACCCAGATCCTCGCCAACCTGCTCGACAACGCCCGCAACGCCACCGGTGACAGCGGAGTGATCGAAGTTGCGCTCAGCAACGGTCAGATTGTTGTCCAGGACAACGGTCCCGGCATCCCGCCGGAGGATCGGGAACGCATCTTCCAGCGGCTCGTCCATGGCGAGCGCAGTCGTGGCTCGGGTCTCGGGCTCCCGATCGCCCGAGGTTTCGCCCGCGCCCACTGCGGCGATCTGATCGCGATCGACCGCCCCGATGGCAAACCCGGCGCCGCCTTCCTGCTGACGCTGCCGGCCGTCAAACCTTGAGCAGTCCATCGATGTTCCCGGTGTGGCCGTCAAGGATCCGTTCCCCGTCGGCACCCAGTACGCCGCGCAGTACCGTGCCGTAGACATCCCGGAAGTCAGTTGTCGCGACCAGATCGCCATTCGCCAGGTCGGTGAGGCTCGGCTGCGCTCCGTAGAACCCGCCCTGCACCTTGTCGCCCAGCATGAACAGTGGGCCGGCCGTCCCGTGGTCGGTGCCGTCACTCCCATTCGCGTGCACCCGCCGCCCGAACTCGGAGTACACGAGTACGACGACCTGCCGGCCGCGATCGCTCTTCCGCATCCTTTGCACAAAAGGCGTCAGCGCACCGTCGAGCTCAGCCAGCAACCGTTCCTGGGTCCCTCGCTCGTCCGCATGTGTGTCGAACCCGCCCAGCGAAACGGAGTACGCCCGGGTCGGTACGCCCGCCTCGACCAGACCGGCCACGAGGTCGAGTTGCGCGCCGAGCTGAGACCCGCCACCGGCCGAGGCGCCCTTGGTCTTCTGCTCATCCTCGTCGTCGTCGCGCTCGTCCTGGTCATGCACCGCACCGCCGAGCACTCGCACCGCGTTCTGGAGATCGCCCAGCGACTTCGCCGCCTGCGCTTGCCAGTGCTCCTCACCGGGACTCGGCTTGCCCAATGCGGCGAACGCAGTACCGACTTTGCCTGAAGGAAGTTTCAACCCACGAACGGGTAGTGACGCTGCCGCCGTCGTCGCCCCTGCCAGCAACGGCGGCAGCGTCGGCTCCACCGACACGGCGTGCAGCGGGTCGGCACCGGTCGCGTCGAGCCAACGTCCCAGCCATCCTGTCGGCACGGGCGACTTCGGCGCCGCGGTCTGCCAGATCGCCATCGACCGGAAATGGCTCCGGTCCGGCTGCGGATAGCCGACCCCGCGCACGATCGCCAGCGCCTTGTCGTCCCACAACCCCTTCAGCCCTTTGAGTCCGGGGTTGAGGCCGAGCCCGTCGCCCAGATCCAGTACTTCGTTCTGCTCGTACGCCAGGTCAGGCCGCGCCTTCTGGTACTCCGGATCGCCGGCCGGTACGACGGTGTTCAATCCGTCGTTGCCGCCGTACAGGGTGACCACCACCAGCACGGAATCCTCGCTCTGCAAGGGATTCTCGACTGCCGCGCCCATCAGGTCCGACCAGCTCACCTGGGTCGCGCCGACGGCGAGGGCTCCGGCCGCGGTGGCTCCGCTCATGGTCAGGAACCGGCGTCGGGTCAGGTTGTCCATGATCCTCCTCAACCGCTCACTACGTATTCGGGCGCGCAGGCCGCCACCGCGGTCAACTGCGCAGGATCGGTCAAACCGGCCAGGGCATCCTTCGTCCGCGCCGACCACGCGTCCACCCCAAGCAGCACCCGTACGCCGTCCACGCTCAACTTCTCCAGCTGAGCCTGCTTGACCAAGAGCTGTGCGAGCTGCAACCGTGCCACCCCGGCAGAGGTGGTCAGCCAGCTCGCGCCAGACGGCCACCCGCCGACGCTCGGCGGACGGAACGGCACCTGGCCCATTCCCCGAAGCCCAGCGAGCACCTTCAGCCGCGTCTTGTCGTCGAACTTCGCCGGCCGCACGTTGAGCGCCCGCATCAGGCCGACAGCCCATTCGACTGGCTGCTTCACCATCGCCGAGGAGGTATCCCGAAAGGCCGGCTCGGCCACGATCGCCTTCAGCACCGCCTGGATGTCCCGCTTGCTCCCGTACGCCGCAACCAGCCGCGCCAGCGTTTGCGCCGACGGCGGCGTCGGCGAGACGAGCCGGAACCAGAGCCGCCCGACCACGAAGGCAGCGGACTCCGGCTTCGCCAAAGCCAGGTCGGCGAAGGCCTTCGCGTCGAAGTCACCGGTCTTGCCGAAGATGGTCTTCGGGTCCGAGTCGTAGCGCTTCGGGACGAACCTGGCCTCCGCCGAAGTCCGCCGTACGGTCCAGCCGGTGAGCGCGCGAGCGGCTTCGAAGACGTCGACCTCGGTGTACTGACCGATGCCGAGCGTGAAGAGCTCCAGGAACTCCCGGGCCAGATTCTCGTTGGGCGATCCCTTGCGGTTGTCGTTGGCGTCGAGCCAGCGGATCATCGCGGCGTCCACGATCATCGCGTGCGCGAGTTCGGTGAAGCTGCCGCGGGCGTTGGCCCGGAAGAGCTGGTTCTGCGCCAGCATCGACCGCGGGCTCCGCACCTTCTGACTACTCGTCGCGAAGTGCCCATGCCAGAACCAGGTCAGCCGTTCGGTCGCACGCTCCCCGGCCACCATCCGGTCCAGCCACCAGGTCGCGAGCGCCAACTCCTGCCCAGCCCGGCCTTTGTTCGCCGCCTTCTTGGCTTCCTTGTCGCCCTTGGCCGCCATCGGCAGCTCTGTCAGTGCGGGCGGCGGCGCCCCCGCCTCGGCCGCAGTACCGAACAACCGCACGACCGCCGCGTCGAACCCGGCATCCACCGCCCCCGGCTCAGGCCCGAACCCGAACCGGTCGTACAGCCGCCTGACGGCAGCTCGTTCACTGATCTCACCCATACCCCCGATCCTGGCCAGCGGACTCCCACCAGACCAGGATCGGCCGGACATCTTCAGTCAACCCACAGGGAGTTTCGTATGCTCGAACCATCACATCGATGTGAGACTGGAGGCGACCGTGCGAATCGGTGAACTGTCGGAGCGGACCGGTACGCCGCGGAGGCTGCTGCGGTACTACGAGGAGCAGGAGCTGATCGCGTCGGAGCGGTCCGCCAACGGCTACCGCAGCTACACCGAGGGGACCATCGATCGGGTGGTGCAGGTTCGCGGGTTGCTCGATGCGGGGCTGCCGACGCGGATCATCAAGCAGATCCTGCCCTGCCTCGACAAGCCACGAGCGATCCACGTCGAGGACGCGGACCCGGAGATGATCGCGACGCTCGAGCGTGAGCGCGACCGGATGACCGCGCGAATCGACTGCCTGGCCCGCAACCGCGACGCGGTCGCGGAGTACCTGGATGCGGTGTTAGACCTTCGCGGGCAGGGCGAGCTGGGCCAGGGCGTCGACGAGCGGAGCTAGCTCCGGGAACTCCGACGCCTTCTGCAACGCGGCAGTCAGTACTTCGTCGTGCGTCGGCTCGGCCTGGGCGAGCAACTCACGGCCGGCCTGGGTGACCTCCGTGTAGATGCCCCGGCGATCCGTCGGGCACAGGTAGCGCTCCAGCAGCTTGCGGTCCTCGAGCCGATTCACCAGCCGCGTGGTCGCCGACTGACTGAGCACGACCGCGTTCGACAGCTGGTTCATCCGCAGGTGGTGCTCGTCCTGCCGGGCCAGCACGTCGAGCACGGAGTACTCGCTCACCGACAGCCCGTGCTGCTTCTGCAGCGCGCGCTCCAGCTCGTCCTCGATCCGGGCATGCAGAGCGGCGAGCGTCCGCCAGCCCTGAGCCCGCGCCTCAGCGGCGTCATCCGGTAGTCCCACAGCCCCTCCTCCTTAATTCCTTCCCCGCCCCACCGCCCCGAGCAGGTCCTCAACTTGAACAATACCGTTGCGTGAGGCAGCATGAAGCTCATGCAATAGCCCGCGTGTGCAACTATCGCGGACGCCGGTAACAGCCACAAGACTACCTTCGAGGAGAAATCCAGTCATGCCTGCCGCGTTACTAGCGCTGGCCATCGGTGCCTTCGGGATCGGCACCACCGAGTTCGTCATCATGGGCCTGCTGCCCGAAGTCGCCACCGACTTCGGCGTCAGCATCCCGTCCGCCGGTCTGCTGATCTCCGGTTACGCCCTCGGCGTCGTCGTCGGCGCCCCACTGCTGACCGCGATCGGGTCCAAGATCTCCCGCAAGACCGTGCTGCTCACGCTGATGGGCGTCTTCATCGTCGGCAACCTGATCTCCGCGCTCGCCCCGACGTACGGCGTACTGATGACCGGGCGGATCGTGGCGGCGCTATCGCACGGCGCGTTCTTCGGCGTCGGCTCCGTGGTCGCCGCATCCCTGGTGCCGAAGGCGAAACAGGCCAGTGCGATCGCGCTGATGTTCACCGGGCTGACCGTCGCGAACGTCTTCGGCGTACCGGGTGGCACGGCGCTCGGGCAGCAGTTCGGCTGGCGGTCCACCTTCTGGGCGGTCACCGTGCTCGGCGTGATCGGGCTGCTCGGCATCCTGTTCCTGGTCCCGCGGCAGAGCGTCAGCGAAGGCCCCGGGCTGCGCAGCGAGCTGGCGGTCTTCCGCAACCTGCAGGTCTGGCTTGCGCTGGCGATGACGGCGCTCGGTTTCGCCGGGGTGTTCGCATCCTTCACCTACATCGCGCCGATGATGTCCGAGGTGGCCGGCTTCTCGTCTGGTGCCGTCACCTGGCTGCTCGTGCTGTTCGGCGGCGGTCTGGTGGTGGGCAACCTGCTCGGCGGCAAGGCGGCCGATCGCTCGTTGATGCCCAGCCTGTACGCGATCCTGGCGCTGCTCGCCGTCGTCCTGGTGGCCTTCGTTTTCACCGCCCACGGACGAGTACTGTCCGCGGTGACGATCGCGCTGTTCGGTGCGGCCGGCTTCGCGACCGTGGCGCCGCTGCAGAAGCGAGTGATGGACAAGGCGGCCGGCGCACCGGCGCTCGCGTCCGCGGCGAACATCGCCGCCTTCAACCTCGGCAACGCGGTCGGCGCTTACCTCGGCGGCCTCACCATCGAACACGGCCTCGGCTACACCGCCCCCAACTGGGTCGGCGCGACCCTTGCCACAGCAGGCCTCGCAGTCGCCCTGACCTCCGGCCTGCTGGACCGGCGGCGGCGTACCGGCGTACGTCCCGAACCTGTCCTCACCACTGTCTGATTCTCAGCAGGACGCGTAGAACCGGCCGACCGCGCGGTCCCCACGTCATAAGCCACCCCCTTGAACGTCAGCCCTCGGTTGATTCGGCTGGATTCGCGAGGCTTTTCAGTCATGACACTGAGTTTTCGCCGTCAGCCCGCCGGTTTCGTCGGTCCGAGTTGCTCACCGCGCGACTTAGGTCTGTGACACAGCACTGCGCCGTCACAGATGTGCCCAAGCAATCGCTTGCGCTACCCACCGTGTTCGGACAACTCTTCTCCGCATACGGCCGCCCCGCCCAGCGCGGCCCGACTGATTACCTGGAGTGTGAGGCATGACAGGAAAGTTCAAGTTCCGCGCAGTGCTCGCCGCCGCCGTGGTCGCCGTCGCATCGGCCGGCGCGCTCGCCCCCGCCGAAGCGCGAACCCCACCGCCCGGTACCAACATCGTCGGCGGCACCACCGCCAGCACCGCACAGGTCCCCTGGATGATCGCGCTGAACAACAGCCGCTCGTCCTCCCCCGTCGGCCAGTACTGCGGCGCCACGCTGGTCAAGGCGAACAAGATCGTCACCGCCGCGCACTGCATGGGGCAGGCGATGAGCACCTACACGGCGATCCAGGGCCGCGACAACCTGAACTCGACCACCGGCGGCAAGACCTCGAAGATCTCCAAGATCTGGAAGGACCCGCTGTACGGCCGGGCCGCCGGACACGACGTCGCCGTCCTGACCCTGGCCACTCCGTTCACCGGCGTCGCCACCCTGCCGCTGGAGACCAGCCGCGCAGCGGACGCCGTCGGCGCGCGGCCGACCACCTACGGGTACGGCGAGACCGAGGGCACCGGCCCGGCGAACCGCCTGCAGAAGGTTGTCGTCCCAGTCCTCGGCGACGCGTACTGCCGTAGCGTCTACGCGAGCTATGACTACGTCGCGAACGGCGAGATCTGCGCCGGTTACAAGGCCGGCGGCAAGGACTCCTGCCAGGGCGACTCCGGCGGCCCGCTGGTCCTGAACGGCCGGCTCTTCGGTGTCGTCTCCTGGGGCATCGGCTGCGCCGACGCCGGCAACCCGGGCGTGTACGCCGAGGTCGCCTCGTACGCCGCGGCACTGACCACCCAGATCAACAACTAGCTCCACCACCGTGGATGGCCGGCCGCACCTGGGCCGGCCATTCTCATGCCCGCAACCGCTCCCGCGACAAGCCCACATCTGGTGGGCTTGGACATGAAACGGCGGCCCTGAACAAGGTCTGCGCTGTTCAAGCCCACCAGTTTGTGTTCAAGCCCACCAGATGTGGGCTTGCCTGCAGCAGCCTCATGGCGGGTCAGTCGAAGTTGCTTGCCTGAAGCAACCTCGTGGTCAGCCCACCGGCTTGGCGATGACGACTGCGTTGCTCAGGTACTTGCTGCCGTCCCAGTCCTCGCACGTGACCAGGACCAGTCGACCGGACACCCCTTGGTCGAAGAGGCGAGCGGCCTGCTTGGCCAGCGCCCCCTTGCGGTAGACCGCGACACCCACGACCGAGTACTTGATCGCGCCTTTGCCGGTTGTCACCGTGACCGTGTCACCGGCCCGGAGCTGTTCGAGGTCGTCGAAGGCGCCTCCACCGTTGTGCACGGTGTGGCCGGTGATGATCGCCGAGCCCCTCGTCGCTCCAGGACGAGCACCTTCGGACCACCAGCCGACGAGGCGGGGGTTGGACGGCGGGATCAACGCGCCACCCCTGGCGCGGATGCCGAGCACGCGGGCCGAGATGCCGAGGCTCGGGACTGACACCCGCACGGGAGTGCCCGACTTGGGGCGCTTGGCCGGTGTCGTCTTCGGCGCGGATGATTCGCTGGCGCTCTTCGTCGGTGTACCGGTCGGCGTGCGGGTGGTTGATGGCGCCGGCTTCACCGCTGGAGCCGGCCTCGAGGATCGAGCCGTCGCAGTCGGGCTTTGGGGCTGGGTCTGGCCGCTCTGGTCGGCGACCGAGGAGTCACCCCTGAACTGCACGTAACCGCCGAACAGGACCAGCGCGGCGCCGGCCGCCAGGATCGCTGCCGTCCACCGAGGTGAACGGGAGCGGCCCTGGCGGCGACGCCTACCAGGCGTGTCAGGCGGCGTGGGTTCCACGACGCTTCAGGGACTTCAGTACACCTGCGGCCAGCAGGATGGCACCGAAGGCCAGCAGTACTCCGCCCCAGACTCCCTGGTGGCTGGAGCTGGCCGAAGTGCTCGACAGTTCCGGGCTGGACAGACCGGCATCAACCTCGGTCGGCACGACTACCGGAGGCGTGCTCTCGCTCGGCGTACCCGACGGGCTGACGGTCGGGGTCTCCGAAGGCGTTCCGCTCGGGGATTCCGAAGGGGTGTCCGACGGCGTGACGCTCGGGGTGTCCGAAGGAGTCACCGACGGGGTCTCGCTCGGCGTCTCGCTCGGCGTCTCGGAAGGCGTTTCCGACGGGGTCTCGCTCGGCGTCTCGGAAGGCGTCTCCGACGGCGTCTCGCTCGGCGTCTCCGAAGGAGTCACCGTCGGCGTCTCGGTCGGCGTCTCGGTGGGAGTCGGCGTCGGCGTGGTCGGCTTGCCGTAGCAGAAGTTGACGTGGCTCAGGCCGTAGAACGGAAGGTTCTTGTTTCCCTCGTTCACCGGCGTGTGCAGCGACGTACCGAGCAGGACGCCGCCCGGGCGGTAGTCGTAGAAGTTCGCGACCGGACCGCCCTTGACGATCACGCCGAGCACGGTTCCACCGACGGCGGTGAAGTCGATGACCTGGCTACCGGTCTGGTCACCGGCGTGCGCCGGGTCGTCGACGAGCAGCGTGCGGACCGCCATCGTGACCGTGACGCCGTTCTCGGACTTCACGCCGGCGTTCGGCGGGTCGAACTTGATCTCCTGCGAGCCAGGGATCAGCTCGGCGCAGGTCGGGTTGCCGGGCTTCAGGATCCCGTCGGCCGAGGCCGACGGTGCGAGCGCCACGGTGAGCCCACCCAGCGCCAGCGCGATGGCACCGGCACCGCCGAGCAGCGCCGCACCCCTGGAACTCATTGCCTTGAGCGCACCAGGGCGCTCCGACTTCGCTTCCTCGTTCACAGGACTCTTTTTCTCCACTGGTCATGCCTGTCCGAAAGGACGGGCTTGCGATGTGTCGTGCGTCCCCGTCCGGTCCGGCCAACTACGCCAGAGCCGCCCCCAGTGACCTGCCCTCGGCATTCTGGTGGGCATTCGTTGTCGAAGGCAAGCCATCGGGCCGCGGCTCGCCGGGCCTTCAGATAACGAAACGCACATCCGCGTCTTCGAGCGCGCTGGGTAGTCGGAACGGTGCTGAATCTGGACGTGACCACCAGTTGACCGAGGCAACTAATACGCTGTATTTCGTTCTGGAACGCCGTATCAGTAGGCTTTCGCGAATGGCACGCGAGGCGGATGAGAAGACGGTGCTCGGATCGGTCTGGTTGCGGGCCGAGCCGGGTGAGACGCGGGCGCCGCTGAGCCGGGAAGACATCGTCCGGACCGCGATCGAGATGCTCGACCGGGACGGGCTGGAGAAGCTCTCGATGCGGAGGATGGCCGCGGAGCTCGGTACCGCGGCGACGTCGGCGCTCTACTGGCGAGTGGCGAACAAGAACGATCTGCTCGAGCTGGCGGTCGACTCGGTGCTCGCCGGAGCACTGGCGCCCGCCGATGAGGGCGACTGGCGCGATCAACTGACGACGCTCGCGCGGGCGGCGTACGAAGTACTGGCTGAGCATCAGTGGGCGGCTCAGTTGCTGGCCAGTCATGCCGGGCTGGGGCCGAACTACCAGGCTTATGCGGAGCGTGTGCTGACGATCCTGAGCGCTGCGGGCTTCAAGGGAGTCCATCTGGACGCGGCGGTGTCAGCGGTCATCCACTACGTCGTCGGCGCCGCGGTCACCGACGCCGCCTGGACCGCGACGGTACGCCGAAGCGGGCTGGGCGAGCGCGAATGGTCCACCGCTGCGGGCGATCAGCTGGGCGTGGGCGCCGCCACCCTCGCCGCCTATCTCAGCCGCGAAGACCTGGCCGGCCCCGAGGCCCGCTTTCTCACCGGCCTCCGCGCCATCCTCATCGGCCTCCGCCCCCGCCAGCTCTCCTGAGCGGGTTGCTGTACCTAACGACAGGAAGTAGTCGGCCGTTCGGCGGGGCGGCACGCTCAGAGAGGCGGCGGCCGGTCGCCGTAGAGGGACTACTTCCTGTCGTTAGGTACAACGCCTCAGAGGTCGGCCAGGATCTTGGCCGGCGATTCGAAGGCGTCGGCCACGAAGCGGAGGAAGGCGGCCGCGGTGCCGCCGTCGCAGACGCGGTGGTCGAAGACGAGGGAGAGCTGGGTGAGTTTGCGGATCGCGAGCTCGCCGTCGACGACCCAGGGGCGATCGATGATCCGGCCGACGCCGAGGATCGCGACCTGGGGGTGGTTGATGATCGCCGCGCTGCCGTCGACGCCGAAGCTGCCGTAGTTGTTCAGCGTGAACGACCCACACGCCAGCTCGTGAGCCGTCAGCCGGCCGTCGCGCGCTGCTGTCGTCAGCCGGCGGATCTCCGCGTCGAGGCCGCGCGCGGTGAGCAGGTGCGCGTCGGCGACAGCCGGTACGACGAGGCCGCGCTCGGTCTGTGCCGCTAGGCCGAGGTTGACGCCGTCGTACTGGACCAGTTCTTCACGCGCGGTGTCGACGAAGCCGTTGAGCTCCGGGTGCTTCTTCAACCCGGCGACCACGAACCGCGCCATCAGCGCGAGCAGGCCCGGTCCGGGATCCGTTGCTGACCGCAACGACTCGCGCAGCTCGAGCAGGGCGGTCGCATCCACGTCCACCCAGGTCGTAGCCTCCGGAATCTCCCGCCGGCTCCGGCTCAAAGTAGCCGCCACAGCCTTCCGGAACCCACTCATCGGAACCCGCCGCAACTCCACCAGCCCGGTCCGCGAGTCAGCAGTTTCCTCAACCACCACAGGCTTCTCAGCCTTCGCCGAGAGAGCAGCCTCCACATCCCGGCGAACAATCAGCCCGCCCGCCCCAGATCCATCCACCTGCCGAAGATCCACCCCACCATCTCGAGCCATCCGCCGAACCAACGGCGAAATCACCAAAGGAACACGCGCCTGCGGCGCAGCCGCGGCGGCGCTGGCGTGTGCGGAGCTGGCGTGTGCGGAGCTGCCCGGCGCGGCCGGGGAAGCGGCAGTGTCCGGCACGGCCGGCACGGCCGGCACGGAAGCGCCTAGCGCTGTTGCGGAGGAACGCGGCGTAGTCGCGCGACTGGGCTCCGCTGGGAGCCGGTGTGCGGTGGTAGGCGTGCGGGGTTTGCGGCGGCGGCCGGAGGTGGCGCCTTCGGGGGTGCCGTAGCCGATCAGGACGTTGCCGGAGCCTGCTTTTTCTTCTTCTCGGTAGGTTTCCGCGGACGGGGAGAGGATCCCGATGGTGATCAGCGGCTTGCCGACGTCGATGGTGGTGCCTTCGGGGCCGTGGAGTTCGGCGACGACGCCGGCGTACGGGGACGGCACCTCGACGATCGACTTCGCCGTCTCGACCTCCGCGACGGGGGCGTCGACCGCGACCACGTCGCCGACCGCGACCAGCCAGCGCACGATCTCAGCCTCGGTCAGCCCTTCGCCGAGGTCGGGCAGCAGGAAGGTCTGGGTGCCGCTCACGAGTCCTCCCACTGCAGGGTGTCGACCGCGTCGAGGATCCGGTCGACGCCAGGCAGTTGGTGCCGCTCCAGCTTCGGCGGCGGGTACGGGATGTCGAACCCGGTCACCCGCCGGATCGGCGCCGCCAGCGAGTGGAAGCACCTTTCGGTGACCCGGGCAACGATCTCCGAGGACACACTCGCAAACCCACTGGCTTCAGCAACCACAACAGCCCGCCCGGTACTCCGAACAGCCGCGCAAACCGTCTCGTCATCGAAGGGAACGATCGACCGCAGATCAACCACCTGCAGCTGGCGACCTTCGGCGGCAGCCGCCTCGGCAGCCTCCATCGCGATCGGCACCGCCGGCCCGTACGCGATCAGTGTCGCGTCACCGCCATCACGCCGTACGACGGCCTTCCCGATCCCCGGCTCCTCGACGCTCAGGTCGACCTCTTCCTTGGCCCAGTAGAGCTTCTTGGGCTCCATGAAGATCACCGGGTCCGGGAACTCGATTGCCCTGCGCAACAATGTGTACGCGTCGGAAACGGTGGCCGGGGCAACGACCGTAAGGCCCGGGGTGTGCGCGTAGTACGACTCGGACGAGTCACAGTGGTGCTCGACCCCGCCGATGCCACCGGCGTACGGCATCCGGATCACCATCGGCAGGGTGATCTTGCCGCGGGTCCGGTTCCGCATCTTCGCCACGTGGCTCACGACCTGCTCGAAGGCCGGGTAGCCGAACGCGTCGAACTGCATCTCGACGACCGGCCGCATCCCGTTCATCGCCATCCCGACCGCCATCCCGACGATGCCGGCCTCGGCCAACGGGGTGTCGAAGCAACGATCCTCGCCGAACTCCGCGGTCAGCCCGTCGGTGATCCGGAACACCCCGCCGAGCGCGCCGACATCCTCGCCGAACATCAGCACGGTGTCGTCGGCCCGCATCGCGTCCCGCAAAGCCTGGTTCAGCCCCTGCGCCATGGAGAGCTTCTCGTGCGGCATGGTTAGGCCTCCTCTCGCGACAACTCGTCCTGCAGGAA
This sequence comes from Kribbella catacumbae DSM 19601, assembly GCF_000372465.1. Taxonomy (GTDB): domain Bacteria; phylum Actinomycetota; class Actinomycetes; order Propionibacteriales; family Kribbellaceae; genus Kribbella; species Kribbella catacumbae. Next base: position 323,987 of record NZ_AQUZ01000002.1, on the reverse strand, counting down.
AGCGGCCTGCTCCTTCAACTGCGGCGTCGGCGTCGCGTACAGATGCGCGAACAGCTCGGCCGGATCCGGCGACACCTCCTGCATCAACCCCACCCGCAACTCCTCTGCGACCTTGTCGGCCGCGGCCGCCGCTTCGCTCCGCCGTACGTCGTCAAGCAGTCCTTCAGCCGACAGGTAAGCGTCCAGCCGCTTCAGCGGATCGCGCTCCAACCACGGAGTGACCTCCGAGTCGTTGCGGTAGCGGGTCGCGTCGTCGGCGTTCGTGTGCGCCTGCACCCGATACGTGTGTGCCTCGACCAACTGCGGCCCCTCACCAGCCCGAGCCCTGCCGACCGCGGCACCCAGTACTGCGAGCAGCCCGGCAAGGTCGTTGCCATCGGCCCGCTCTCCCGGTACGCCGTACCCGATGCCCTTGTGGGCAAGGGATGGCGCGACCGTCTGCCGCGCGAGCGGGACGGAGATCGCGTACTCGTTGTTCTGGATGAAGAACACCACCGGCGCCTTGAACACGGCGGCGAAGTTCAGCGCCTCGTGGAAGTCGCCCTCGCTCGTCGCGCCGTCCCCGCAGAGTGCCATCACAACGGTGTCCTCGCCCTTGAGCCGCGCGGCGTGCGCGACTCCGACGGCGTGCACCAGCTGGGTCGCCAGCGGCGTCGCCTGCGGCGCCACGTTGTGCTCGTACGGGTCGTAGCCGGAGTGCCAGTCGCCGCGCAGCAGCGTGAGCGTCTCGATCGGGTCGACGCCCCGGCTGACGATCGACACGGTGTCCCGGTACGTCGGGAACAGCCAGTCCTGCTCGCCGAGCACCATGGTGGCGGCGACCTGGCAGGCCTCCTGGCCGTGCGACGACGGATAGACCGCGAGCCGGCCCTGCCGGACGAGCGCGCTGGCCTGGTCGTTGATCCTGCGGCCCACGACCAACTGTGCGTAGCCGTCGACAAGAGCCTCCGGCGCCGGCATCCCGTACTGCGGGTTGTCGTGCCGGCCGCCGTGCTCGTCGATGAGCTGGACTGGTTCGGCGGAGGGGAGCAAACGCTCCTCGACGGTAGTCATGGACCCTCCTGTACGGAAGACGGACGGATGCCTCATCGTCATACTTGTAGCCATTCGGATCCATAGCTGGGAAAATCCCAGGACGATCGGCAACATCTGGCCAACCCTGGGAGCAAAATGTCCGACGACGTATTGGTGGCTGCCACCGAACCTGGACAGATGGTCGTCGCCCCGGCGCTCGACGAGATCGACCGGCAGATCGTGGCGGCGCTGAGCCGGGACGGCCGGCTCTCGATCCGGGCCCTGGCCGACCAGATCCACATCTCCCGCGCGAACGCCTACGCCCGGGTCGAACGCCTCACCGGGACCGGCGTGATCACCGGTTTCACCGCCACGGTCGACCCGCTCAAACTCGGGCTGGCGACTTCGGCGTACGTCACTCTCAGTCTTCGCCAGAGCTCCTGGCGAGCGTTGCGCGAACAGCTCCAGGCGATCCCCGAGGTCAAGCACATGGCCCTGGTCGGCGGCGACTTCGACGCCATCCTCCTGGTCCGCGCGGCCGACAACGAAGGCCTCCGCCGGGTAGTACTCGAAAAGCTCCAGGCCATCCCCGAGGTCCTCGGCACCCGAACCGCGCTGATCTTCGAAGACCTCGGCACGCTTTAGCGCCTACCCTGAAATATGGGGTGCGGGAAACGGACGTGCTTGGTCGCTGTCATCGCCTGCGCGACGACAGTACTGACGGCCTGCGACCCGCGCACCTCCCAAGCGGCTGTCGGCATGACGGTCGACAAGGCGGGCAATCCAGTCATCGTGCTACAGGACTGCCTGGCCGACATCAGCCAACTGGAGCTGTCCGACGAGACGGGTTCGCAGGTCTTCTACGAGACCGAGGAGCCGGCCCCGGTAGTCGCCCAGATCCCGCTGTTGACCGGCACCGACGAGTGGCGACCGAGCCAGCCGGTACCGAAGCCACGCGCGGCCGGCAAGTTCGTGGTCAAGGCCTGGGGCGACGGGCACAGGTATCTCGGCCGCAGAACCGAGTTCACGCTCGCCGACCTGAAGAGCCTCAAGCCCGGCCAGGTCCGCCACGACTGGCGCCCGTACGGCGAGCCGCCGACCTACGGCGCCTCGCCCAGCACCCCGCAGTACAGAGTCACCTCTCTGGACGACTTCACCACCGACGACTGCCCGTAGTACGGGCCGGTACTACGCGCCGCGGCGGCGGTGGCGGTCGGCGTAGGAGCGGAGGGCTCGGAGGAAGTCGACTTCGCGGAAGGCGGGCCAGTAGGCCTCGCAGAAGTAGAGCTCGGAGTACGCGCTCTGCCAGAGCAGGAAGTTCGACATCCGCTGTTCGCCGCTGGTACGGATGATCAGGTCGGGATCCGGCTGACCGGTGATGTAGAGGTGCTTGGTGATGTCGTCGGCCGAGAGCGAGTCGGCCAGGCCACTGAGATCGTTGCCCGCTTCCGCCTCTGACTCGAGTAGCGAGCGGACCGCTTCCACCACTTCCTGCCGTCCGCCGTACCCGATCGCCAGGGTGATGTGGTTTCCGGTGGTGCAGTCCCTGGTCGCGTCGACCGCGTTCTTCAACGCGTGGGCCGTGCTGTCCGGCAGCAGGTCGAGCAGGCCCGCGATCTGAACCCGCCAGCGGCCGCCTGGTTGCGCCAGGCGGCCGGCGACGATCTCCTCGACGACCTCCATCAGGTACGCGACCTCGGCGTCGCCGCGCTTGGCGAGGTTCTCGGTCGAACAGATGAAGACGGTGACGTGCGGTACGCCGGCCGTCTCGCACCAGCCGAGCAGGTTCTCGATGTGCTCGGCGCCGCGGCGGTGGCCGACGCTCGGGTTGCTGTGCCCCTGACCGCGCGCCCACCGCCGGTTGCCGTCCATCACCACACCGATGTGCTCCGGCAACGACCGGCCGGCGAGCTGGGAACGGAGACGGCGGACGTACAACGCATACAGCGGACCGGTGGCGGGCATGCGGAGTAACTTACTCGTCTCAGAGGGTAACGCGCAGCCCTCTACTCCTCGGCCCAGTCGCCGGCCGGCTGGCCGGGGATGTGGGTGCCGAAGGTCCACTCGTAGCCTTCCGGGTCGGTGACCCGGCAGCGGTAGTTGCCCCACTCGGTGTTGTCAGGGGTCCACACGGACTCGGCGCCGTGCTTCGTCGCGGTGGCGTACACCTCGTCGACCTCCGCCTGGGACCCGAGCGCGATGTACAGCCCGTGCCCGACGCTGTCTCCCTTGCGCGGCAACTTCTCGTAGCCCTCCTCGTCGGTGAAGAGGGTGAAGGCCGCATCCCCACGCCGCACCTCGGCGTGCATGATCCCGCCCTTGTCGTCGGGGTACTGCATCGTGGTCTCGAACCCGAAGGCATCCTCGAGCCAGCGCAGCGCGGCGACCGCGTCCCGATAGCCGAAGTACGCGTGCAGGCTGGCAGCTCTGTTCTCCGTCATGAGACCAGCCTGCCGAAGGTAGCGGCCAGCTACTGGCCTCTACTCGGATTCTTTGAGCTGAGCCCCGTCTTTCATCAACAGGTCGAGGTCGGCCTTCCGATCCCGCCGGCGCCGGTAGACGCCCCTGATCAGTACGCCGAACAGCCCGGTCCCCAGCCAGGTGGTGCTGAACGTCGTGGCGATCACGGACCAGACGGCGTACCCGCCGCTCAGGTCGTTGACGAACACCCCCACCACTCCGGCGACGACCCCAGCCACCAGGCCGATCCAGAACAACGGGTCCCGCGTGATCGGCTCGTCGAATCCCATACCCCTAGATCGCGCTCCTGCCTCCGTTGTTACCGGACAGCCTACGGCGGGTGGCGCGTTGGCGGCGGAACCAGATGAAGAAGGCCACGCAGGGGATCAGCAGACCGCCGATGCCGAGGAGGAGGAAGTTCCAGAAGGCGCCGACGTGGTCGACCAGCCAGCCGAAGTTCTGGCCGAAGAAGCCGGTCACGAAGGTCAGCGGCAGGAAGATCGTGGCGAGGATCGTGAGCTGCTCGATGGTCGCGTTCTGCTGGACGCTGACCTTGGTCTGCTCGACCGAGATGACCGCCATGTTCGCCTCCAGCACCGTCGCGAGCAGGTCCCGTTGGGCGGCGACCTCCTCGTTCACCAGGACGAGGTGGTCGTGGACGTCGCGGAAGTACGGCAGCAACCCGGTGTTGCGAGCACCTCGCTCGATTGTCGCCAGTACTGCGAGCAGCGGGTGCACCGCGCGGTAGAAGTCGGTCACCTCGCGCCGGAGGAAGTAGATCCGCTCGGTCGGCGCCACCGACCCGGCGAACACCGTCCGCTCGACCTGCTCGATGTCGCGTTCCAGCTCGGCCACCACCGGCCCGTAGCCGTCCACCACCTGGTCGAGGATGGCCCAGAGCACCGAGTTCGTACCGTTCTCCAGGAGCTCAGGCCGCTGCTCCAGCCGGGTCCGGGCGCCGTGCAGCTCACTCGCCACCCCTTGCCGCACGGTGATCACGAACGCGGGTCCGACGAACACGCTCACCTCACCGAAGTCGACCTCCTCCCGCTCCTCGTCGTACCGGGCGGTGCGCAGGATGACCAGCCGGATGTCGCCTTCGTACGGCTCCACCTTCGGCCGCAGGTGGAACGTCTGCGCGTCCTCGACGGCGAGCTCGTGCAGCCCGAAGCTCTTGCTGACCTGGGCCAGCTCCTCCGTACTCGGATCGAACAGCCCGAGCCAGACGAATCCGCCCCGCTGGCAGTGCGCGGCAGCGTCCTCGACCGACATCGGCCCGACGTGCTGACGATGGCCGTCCCGGTAGTACGCGCAGTCGATAATCATGGCCGGCTCCTTACTGGTCTCCTCCGATGGTGCGCGCCGGTACTGCGGCCGCGGTACCCCTGTCGGCGGGCGAGCGCATGGACTCGCGGGTGCGCGAGCGTGAACTAGCCGAATAGGGTGGCTGAGTCCTCAACCTTTGCGGGAGTCGCGATGTCACGTCCTACCGTTCTGATGCCCGGGCCGATGAATGAGACCGTGCTGACCGGGACCGCAGAGCACTTCGACGTGATCCGGCTGTGGGAAGAGGACGATCCGGACGCAGTACTGGCTGAGCGGGCGAAGGAGATCACGGCGGTCGCCACCGGCGGTACGACGATCGACGGCGCGTTCCTCGACAAGCTGCCTGCGCTGCGACTCGTCGCCAGCTTCGGCGTCGGGTACGACAAGATCGACGCGACGGCCGCCGCCGAGCGCGGTGTGATCGTCACGAACACGCCCGGCGTACTGGACAACGAAGTCGCGGACACCGCCCTCGGGCTGCTGCTGATGACTGTCCGCGAACTCCCGCAGGCCGAGCGCTACCTGCGAGCCGGCTCCTGGAACGAGCGGCCCTATCCGCTGACCCCAGCCACGCTGCACGGCCGGTCGATGGGCATCCTCGGCCTCGGCCGGATCGGCGAGGCGATCGCGGTACGTGCGCAGGCGTTCGGCGTCTCCGTTGCGTACCACAACCGTAGCCAGAAGGACGTTTCCTATCAGTACTACCCGACGCTGCTAGAGCTGGCGAGCGCTGTCGACATCCTGATGATCGTCATCCCCGGCGGCGACGAGACCCGGCACCTGGTGGACGCCGAAATCCTCAAAGCACTCGGCCCCGGCGGCATCCTCATCAACGTCGCCCGCGGCACCGTCGTCGACGAGGAAGCACTCGCGGAAGCCCTCAGCACGAAAACCATCCTGGGCGCCGGCCTGGACGTCTACGAACACGAACCCGCAGTACACCCAGCCCTACTCACCCTGGACAACGCCGTACTCCTCCCGCACGTAGGCTCCGCCAGCATCCCCACCCGCAACGCCATGGGCCAGCTAGTAGTAGACAACCTCCACAACTGGTTCACCCACGGCACCCCACTAACCCCAGTCCAAGAATCCACATCCCTCCTCCAGAACCCGCAGTCTTAACCACGGACACCCGCCCGTGCCCACTGAAACCTGCCCAACGTGCGGCCGGCCCACCGACGCTCACGATCGCCACATCCGTTTCCAGCTCCCCACGCCGCTCTACGACTTACCGGACTGGGAGCAACTGCCAGGCCTGTGGATGAGCCACCAGACCCCAACCGAATCGGTGATGCTGCAGGCCGATGGCTTCGGTGCCTTCGTCCGCGCCCTGCTACCGGTCCAGCTCGAGGGCGGCCACAAGCTGACCTACGGCGTCTGGGTCGGCGTCCACCCGGACCAACTCCAGCAGGCCTTCGCCGTCTGGTGGGACGACTCCCCTGCCTACCTCGACCTACGCCTCGACGGCAGGCTCGCGAACCGGATCGACCCCTGGGATCTCCTCGGCGTCCCAGTCGTCGCAACCGTCCTCGACCAGGACACGACCCCGGTCTGCACCTCCTCCGACGACCCGCTACTGACCCGCGTCCTCGCTGAAACCTGGCCCCACGACGAAGCCCTTCCCTAGCGACCGTCCTGCGAGGGCCGGTAGATCGTGCCGGTACTCCGCCTGCCGCTCGTCCGGGAGGCGTGACGGGTCAGTCACCAGCTCAGCTCTGTGGCTGGGCGATGTTGATCATCCAGGTGACGCCGAACTGGTCGTTGACCATGCCGAACTCGTCGCCCCACATCTGCTTTTCCAGGGGCATGGTCACTGTGCCGCCGTCGGACAGCTTGTCGTAGAAGCCGCGGAGCTCGTCGGCGTTGTCGCCGCTCAGGCTGACCGACATCGTGGTGCCCGCCTTGAACTCCAGCTCCGCCGGAGTGTCCGAGCCCATCAGGGTGTAGCCCTGTGGCGTCTCGAGCATCGCGTGCATGATCTTGTCGGCGCCGCCGCCCTCCGCCGCGCCGAACTCCCCGAACGTGTTCATCGCCAGCTCGCCGCCGAACACCGCCTGGTAGAACTCGAAGGCCTGCCGGGCGTTCCCGTCGTAGCTGATGTACGGGTTGAGTCGAGATGACATCACATACTCCTAACCTCATTTTCTCCTGACGGCTCGCACACTAGACCCGGCCCCGGACACTTTTCGAGACCTCGGCGGCAGCCGGCTCAGGCGCAGTAATCCAGCGGCGTCACGGGGACGAAGCGGTCTAGATTGACCGCCATGATTCTGAGGCACGTGACATTCGACTGCGCCAACCCGTACGAGCTGGCGACCTTCTGGAGCAAGGTCACCGGCTGGCCCGTCTCCGCCGAGGACGCCCCCGGCGACACCGAGGTACTGATCGAGGCGCCGGCCCCCGTGCCCGGCATGCTCTTCATCGCGGTCCCCGACGCCAAGACTGTCAAGAACCGCCTGCACATCGACTGGCAACCCACCGACCGCACCCGCGACGAGGAGGTCACCCGCGTCCTCACCCTCGGCGCCACCATCCACGAGGACCACCGCAAACCCAACGGCCGCGGCTGGGTGACCCTCAAGGACCCCGAAGGCAACGAGTTCTGCCTCGAAATGAGCCCAGCCGAGCTCTGACCAGGGTTCAGCGGACCCGGTAGATCGCGCCGCCCGGGGTGATGCCGATGGTGGTTTTGCGGCCGGCGATGGTGAAGGTGACCGCGTAGGTGTCCTTGGACCACCGGGTCGTGTAGCTGACGTTGGCGGTGGACGACACCGGGGCGATCACGGAGAGGATCGTGGTCGCCGTGCCGGTGCGGTTGAAGGAGACGGCCGGGGCCGGTTCGCGGGTGAAGATGTTGTCGTAGTGCCAGCCCTGGACCGGATCCGTCTGGCCTTGCTTGACCGTCAGCGCTCCCGACGACGGAAGCTTCTGCTGGTAAGGGATCTGGAGCAGGAGAGTCTTCGTCCGATCGCCCGGCTTCTGCGCGACAGCAGCCGTCGGCGACACCACCGTCACCTTCTGGTCGCTCGGCAGATGCCACAACGCCTGGAAGTCCTGCGGGGTCGATGTCACGCCCGAACGCGGTGTACGTGATGCTCATGTGGTCGCTGTGCCCGTGGAACGCCGGCGCCGGACCGAAGCGGATGCTGTACGCCGCCTCCTGGCCGAACGGCCGCTTCTCGCCCCAGCCGCTCCGCCCGAACACGTACCCCGCCGAGTAGATCCCGACCTTCTGCGTGAGCTGCACACCCTGGGTCCCGCGCGACCCGGCGTACTCCAGCGGCGTATCGGGGTACGGGCTGACCGCGACCTCCTGAGAGTCGCCGATCTGGTGGTACTTGCTGAGCGAGTTGGTGGCCGGCGCGAGCCAGTTCGCCATCAGCGTACGCCGCGACATGATCGTCGTACCGGGGTCGGCGCCACAGGCTCGCAGTACGTCGCGCTCGCCGCCACCGGCGTACCCGGCGAAACCGATGGTGACCGCGATGACGGTCAGCAGCGAGGCCGCCTGGCGTGCCAGGCGGATCGGAGTACGGGCCATCACGGCACCCGATACAGAGAGCCGCCCGCCGTGATGCCGAAGGAGACCTTCGCCCCGGCGACGACCAGGTCGACGATGTACGTCGTACCGGACCAGCGGCCCTTGTACTGCACGGATCCGGTGGCCGGCACCGGCGCGATCACGGACAGGATCGACGCGCTGGTTCCGGATCGCGCGAACATCAGCGTCGGCGCGGAGTTCCGGGTGAAGATGTTCGGGTAGTGCCAGCCCTGGATCGGGCTGGTCTGGCCCTGCTTGATCAAGATCGCGCCGGCAGGGAGCGCCTGCCGGTACGGCACCTGGAAGAGGATGGTCCGGCTCGTGTCGCCGGGCTTCATCCCGATCGCCGTCGTCCGCGAGTAGACCGTTGCCTTCTGGTCGGACGGCAGGTGCCACAGCGTCTGGAACTGCTGCGCCTTGGTGGAACTCGCCCGGTCGAGACTGACGATCAGGTCCGGATCCTTGAGCACCAGTACTGCGCGGTTGCGGCTGATGCCGGCGCCTGGCGCATCGGCGAACTCATAGAAGTCCGAGTTCGCGTTGACAAGCCGCCTGGTCAGCTTGGTGACCGGGTACGTCTCCGGAGCCAGCGGTGTCGTCATGGCGCTGGCGGCGAACTGGCTCTTGGCCCACGTGCGCCAGGCGTCGGTCTGGTACCCGGCATGGCCGCCGTTGATCAAGATGTCGCGGCCACGGGACGTGTACGTGATGGCCGTGTGGTCGCTATGACCGTGCAGGGCGCGCGATGCGCCGTACCGGATGCTGTACGTCGACTCCTGGGCGAACGGGCGCGTCTCGCCCCAGCCGGTGCGGCCGAACACGTAGCCCGCGGAGTAGACCCCGACTCGGGTGGCCGGAGCGAGTCCGGCGGCGCCTCGCGTACCGGCGTACTCGAGTGGGGTTCCGGCGATCGGGTTGGTGGCGACGACCTCGGAGTCGCCGACCTGGTGCAGCTTGCCGAGGGAGTTCGTGGCGAGGCTGAGCCAGTTCGCCAGCAACGCTCGCCGGGTGTTGATCGTCGTACCGGCGCTGGCTCCGCACGCCTCGAGCGCGGTGACAGCACGACCCCAGAGCGCGTAGTTGAACTGTGCGTAGGCGGTCGATTGCTCGTTGGTCGAGCCTTGCTCGTCGATCGCGGTGGTGATGCCTGCCGCCAGCCGGTTCTGGGCGGTGGTCTTGTAGTCGTCGCGATTCAGAGTGCACCCGACGCCGAAGAGCGCGATGCTCTCGTCCGTGCCGTGGTTCCAGGCACCGCTCCAGTTGGCGGTCAGGAACGTGGCGTGGTTGACCAGAGCGGAGTCGAGCCATCCGTACGCCGCCGGCAGCGCGGTGACTGCGAGTCCCGACACGATCGCTTGACGTAGACAGAGCAGCACGTTGGTCCGGTGCATCGTGGACTCGTAGGCACCGATGTCGCCCTTCCACGAGTACGGGTTGTCAACGACCCAGTCCTTGGTGATCGCCGCCACCCGGTCGAGCGCCGCCGTGTTGCCCTGGCCGGCGGCCATGATTCCTTGCCCCAGCCAACGAAGTGAGTGGAACCACATGTACCAGCTGGGGTTCTTGTACGGGTTGAGCCGCCAGTTGACGTTTCCGTTGCCGTTGCCAACCTTGTACGGCGCGTAAGGCCCCCACGCGTAGATGTCAGCTTGGAGCTGCTCCACGGAGGTCGCATCGTCCACGGTGCTGAAGCCCGGGCAGGTGTAGGTGCCCGTTCCCGCCGCCATCGCCTTGCTGGCAAGGGTTTTCACATCACCAGCCGGTACTGCGGCCGCGGGCACCACATTGCTCTTGGCTGGATCGAACTGCGCGAACCCAAGCTCTGGCAGATCGGGCAGCACCGCGATCCCAGGCCGCACCGGATCAGCTGCCGCAGCCCCCTGCACGGCGACCAGCCCACCCATCGCGAGCGCGAACCCCACCGCCACGCTCACCCACCGACGACCCACCACAACAGCCCCCACTCACTCGTTGCTCTCCCCCGTACAGGGAGCACGATGAGCAAAACCCCGAGAAAGTTGCGCAGGGCACTAATTGCGGGTCGATCTAGGCGGCGAGGTCCTTCGCAGCCCGGTCCTCACGACGCGCGAGCCGCACGGTCCACAGCAGTCCGACCGGAACCACCGCGATGGCAGCGGCCGCGACCAGGCGGATCGTCCAGTCGGGGTTCACCACGATCACCCAGATCATCACCGCGACCACCGCGACGGAGGCAGGCCCCACGACGGCCGCCATCCGGATCACCCGCTGGCGCGTCCAGCGAGTCGGCGGCATGGGGTGCTTGATGAGCCAGTACAAGGCGAAGCCGGCGAGAGCGGCGCTCAGAGCCGGCGAGGCCGCCGCCCGGAGCCCGTCCGCCACGGCGAACCCCACGGCGCCGCCGACGAGCACCACCAGCACCACCGCGAGGACGATCCGTTGGCTCTTCACTCCCGGATGATGTCAGTCGAGCGGGTCGGTGATTCCGATTGGTGGGCCGACGAACTCGATCCAGTTGGCGCGGCCGACGGCCGCGAGCCGTTCCGGATCGACCGGGCCTGGGGGCGCGTCCGCGAACTGGTCGATGAACCGTTCCAGGCCCGACGGCGTCGTCACCACGAGCAACCGGCCCTGCGTGTCCCCCACGTTCTGAAACGCATGCGGTACGCCGCGGGGCCCGAAGGCCATCCCGCCCGTCGAGGCGTGGAACATGGCGTCACCCGCCTTGAACCGGAAGTCACCCTCGATGACGTACCAGAGTTCGTCCTCGCGCAGATGGGTGTGCCGCGCCGGCCCCTGCTTCGGCCCGATCAAGAATTCAAGCACTGTCATCGAGCCGTTCGTACCGGCGGTGTCCGCCTTGACGATGGCCAGATCCCCGGTGGGGGTCTCCACCGTCCGTCCCTCGCCGAACTGCACCGCGAAGGGAGAGCCGGGTCCAGACATTCGAGCCTCCTTCCAGCTGTCTTCATAGTGCTCCCACTTTCAGGATTAGTCCCGGTTGGCCGGGGACTATGGCACGATCTTGGAGTGACCAGCAGGACCGACGAGGACCAGCACCTGCGCGACCTCGCGCTGTTGCGGCGCGTCCGCGACCGGATCGACCGGGAGTACGCGCAGCCGCTGGACGTCGAGGCCCTCGCCCGTGGCATCAACGTGTCCGGTGGGCACCTCAGCCGCCAGTTCCGGCTCGCCTACGGAGAGTCGCCGTACTCCTACTTGATGACGCGCCGCATCGAGCGCGCGATGTCGCTGCTGCGCCGGGGCGACCTGAGTGTCACCGACGTCTGTTTCGAGGTCGGCTGCTCCTCGCTGGGAACCTTCAGCACCCGCTTCACCGAGCTCGTCGGCGTACCGCCGAGTGTCTACCGGCGAGAGGCGGCGGGAGCGCTGGAAGGAATGCCGTCCCTGATGTCGAAACAAGTGAGCAGACCGATCAGGAATCGAGAAGCGCCGGCCACCGAGCCGCAGCTAGCGTGATGCCCATGGACATCACGATCAGCGCAAGCTTCCTGCCGCAAAACGACCCTGACGCCGCGCTCGCCTTCTACCGCGACGCGCTCGGCTTCGAGCTCCGCAAGGACGTCGGCTACAACGGGATGCGGTGGCTCACCGTCGGCCCGCCTGAGCAGCCCGGTACCAGCATCGTCCTGCACCCGCCGGCCGTTGACCCCGGCATCACCGCGGACGAGCGCAAGGTCATCACCGAAATGATGGCCAAGGGCACTTTCGCCAGCATCCTGCTGGCCACCCCCGACGTCGACGCCGCCTTCGCGAAACTGCAGGCCACCGACGTCGAGATCGTCCAGGAGCCGATCGACCAGCCGTACGGCGTCCGTGACTGCGCCTTCCGCGACCCCGCGGGCAACATGGTCCGGCTGCAACAGGCCGGCTGACCACCCCCGCATTCCCTGCCAGGCGACGCCGTCCGCGACGGCGCCGCCCGACGAGACGGAGACAAGATGAGCAAGGCCGCTACGACGGGCAAGCAGGCACACGCCGCCGACAGTCACGACCTGATCCGGGTCCAGGGCGCGCGGGTGAACAACCTGAAGGACATCAGCATCGAGATCCCGAAGCGCCGGCTGACGGTGTTCACCGGCGTCTCCGGCTCGGGCAAGAGCTCACTGGTGTTCGGCACCATCGCGGCCGAGTCGCAGCGGCTCATCAACGAGACCTACAGCTCGTTCGTCCAGGGCTTCATGCCGTCGCTGGCGCGGCCGGACGTCGACGTGATGGACGGGCTGACGACGGCGATCATCGTCGACCAGGAGCGGATGGGCGCCAACCCCCGTTCCACGGTCGGGACCGCGACCGACGCCAACGCGATGCTGCGGATCCTGTTCAGCCGGCTGGCCAAGCCGCACGTCGGCGGGCCGACCGCCTACTCGTTCAACGTCCCGAAGCGGACCGCGACCGGCTCGCTGAGCTCCGACAAGGGCGCGGGCGAGAAGAAGGTCGTCCGCAACCTCGTCTACGTGGGCGGCATGTGCGCGCGCTGCGAGGGCATGGGGTCGGTCACCGACTTCGACCTCACCGCCCTGTACGACGACAGCCTGTCCCTCAACGAGGGCGCGCTGACGATCCCGGGGTACAGCATGGAGGGCTGGTACGGGCGGATCTACCGCGGCTGCGGGTACTTCAACCCGGACAAGCCGATCCGCAAGTACACGAAGAAGGAAATGCACGACCTGCTCCACCGGGAGCCGACCAAGATCAAGGTCGATGGCATCAACCTGACCTACACCGGGCTGATCCCGCAGATCCAGAAGTCGTTCCTGGCCAAGGACGTCGACGCGATGCAGCCGCACATCCGCGCCTTCGTCGAGCGGGCGATCACCTTCACCACCTGCCCGGACTGTGCCGGCACCCGCCTCAACGCCGAGGCGCTCGGGTCGAAGATCAAGGGCAAGAACATCGCCGATCTGTGCTCGATGCAGATCAGCGACCTGGCCGCCTGGGTGAAGGACCTCAAGGAGCCCTCGGTGGCTCCGCTGCTCAAGGCGCTGGGCGGCGCGCTCGGCGCGTTCGTGGATATCGGGCTCGGGTACTTGTCGCTCGACCGGCCGGCCGGGACGCTGTCCGGTGGTGAGGCGCAGCGGACCAAGATGATCCGCCACCTGGGCTCCTCGCTGACCGACGTCACGTATGTCTTCGACGAGCCGACGATCGGTCTGCACCCGCACGACATCCAGCGGATGAACGACCTGCTCCTGCAGTTGCGCGACAAGGGCAACACCGTGCTCGTCGTCGAGCACAAGCCGGAGGCGATCGCGATCGGCGATCACATCGTCGACCTCGGCCCGGGGGCCGGCTCCGGCGGCGGCGAGGTGGTGTTCGAGGGCACCCTCGACAAGCTGCGGACCAGTGGAACGCTGACCGGACGGCACCTGGATGACCGGGCCAGGCTGAAGGACGCCGTGCGCGACTCCTCCGGCAAGCTGGAGATCCGCGGCGCCGACATGCACAACCTGCGCGACGTCGACGTCGACCTCCCCCTCGGCGTACTGACGGTGGTGACCGGTGTCGCCGGCTCGGGCAAGAGCTCGCTGATCCACGGCTCGGTCGCGGGCCGGGAAGGGGTCGTGGCGATCGACCAGGGCGCTATCCGGGGGTCGCGCCGCAGCAACCCGGCGACGTACACGGGACTGCTCGACCCGATCCGGAAGGCGTTCGCGAAGACGAACGGCGTGAAGCCGGCCCTGTTCAGCGCCAACTCCGAGGGCGCCTGCCCGGCCTGCAACGGCGCCGGGATCATCTACACCGATCTGGGTGTGATGGCCACCGTCGAGGCTCCGTGCGAGGAGTGCGAGGGCAAGCGGTTCCAGGCGGCCGTGCTGGAGTACAAGCTCGGCGGCAAGGACATCTCCGAAGTACTGGCGATGCCGGTGAGCGAGGCCGAGGGCTTCTTCAGCGATGGTGAGGCGGTCACGCCCGCCGCGCACAAGATCCTCGACCGGCTCGCGGACGTCGGCCTCGGTTACTTGACTCTCGGCCAGCCGCTCACGACTCTGTCCGGCGGCGAACGCCAGCGCATCAAGCTGGCCACCCACATGGGCGAGAAGGGCGGCACCCTGGTCCTCGACGAGCCCACCACCGGCCTCCACCTGGCCGACGTGGAGCAACTCCTGGCCCTGCTGGACCGCTTGGTCGACTCCGGCAAGTCGGTCATCGTCATCGAGCACCACCAGGCCGTGATGGCTCACGCCGACTGGATCATCGACCTGGGCCCAGGCGCCGGCCACGACGGCGGCAAGCTCGTCTTCGAAGGCACGCCTGCCGACCTGGTCGCCGACAAGTCGACCCTCACTGGCCAACACCTCGCGTCCTACATCGCACGCTGACCCGCTTCACACGTACGGAGCTGGCCGGGGCTGCCTCAAGCGGCCCTACGTCAGCTCTTTGCGCATCTGAGCGCAGGTCGTCTCGTACCGCGTGATCGAACCGTCGGGGCCTTGCTGGTCCCAAGACTCGAGTCGCTCGTCGTACGCGACATAGCCCAGCCGCTCGTACAGGGCCCGGGCTCGCGGGTTGCTCAGCTCGACCCCGATCTCGGCCCGCCGAAGCCCTCGCGCCAGGATCCGCTGCTCAGCTGCTTTGATCAGCACCGTCCCAATCCCATAAGACTGCAACGCCGGATGCACTGCCAACTGCCACAACGATCCCGCCCCGGGATGCGGCCGGTAGTCGACCCCGCCGATGGCCACCGGCAGATCGGCCTTCGTGCAGACGGCGAGGTAGTCGACCTCCCCTGCCCGCGCGCGATCGAGTTCCTTGGCAACCTGCGTCAGATGCAGCTCGCTACCAGCAAACCCACACGCGGCCAGATCGGCGTACACCAGATCCCTGACCGTCAACTCGAGCACGACAGCAGCCATCCCCATCACCTCCTCCGGCAGTCTGCCAAACAGGTTCCTACCGTCTGGCGTTCGGTAGGGTCCGGTGATGGTCGATCTCAAAGACGAACTGTTGAAGGCGCTGCAGGCCAGCCGGGCCGTGATGCTCGCCAAGCTGGATGGATTGTCGGAGTACGACCGGCGCCGCCCTGCGACGCCGACTGGCACGAACCTGCTCGGCCTGGTCAAGCACCTGGCCGGCCTGGAGTACGGCTACCTCGGTGACTCACTCGCCCGCCCACCCGTCGAGCGACCGTCATGGTTCCGGGACGACCCGTACGACGAGATCGACATGTGGGCCACGCCTGACGAATCGAGTGACTACATTGTGGGCGTCTACCGCCAAGCCTGCGCTCACGCCGACCTCACCGTTGCCGACCTCGAGCTGGACAGCCCAGCTCAGGTGTCGCATTGGCCCGACGGCCACCAGAAGACGACGCTAGGCGTCCTGCTCGTCAGAATGCTCGCCGAGACCTCCCAGCACGCCGGCCACGCCGACATCATCCGCGAACTGACCGACGGCCAGACCAGCGCCGACGAAGCCTCCTGGGACGACACCAGAACCAAAGTCCAGCAGGCCGCGGATCACTTCCGCGACCTCCGGACAACCTCCACTTGAACAGACCTTGATGGACCGCGCCTGGCCGCCGTCGTACCAGCGTGCAGCTTCTAGCACGTCTCCTCGACCACGAGCAGTGACCCGCGCTGATCGTCCTTGAACTCGCCAGCGCGAAAGTCGGTGTGGTCGTTCGCCATGGTTTTCTTGCCATCCAGGTAGGGACGGATCATGGCCCCGAATCCTTCCCGATCTTTCGGCGCCACGTCGCGGATCTCCCCCTGGTAGGCATGCAGGACTCGTACCTGTGGGTCGTTGATCAGGGGTCCGCAGCGACTGCTTCGTCGACCACGCCGGCGAAGGTCGCACGGCGGTCAGGCTTCCGTTTGCGTCCCACCTGCACATCATCACTCACCCCGGTTTTACGTTCGCGTCCAGTTCGGGTCTCTGCCTGTCAGGCCGAGCGTCCGGTCCAGCAGCGGGGCGTCAGGCGAAACGGGGACCTCCGGACCGTAGAGACCCATTTCGCGGCCGAAGGGTGCGTGGCCGAGGGTCTCGTTGTGGACGTAGGCAAGGACATCGTCGTCGTAGCCGGTCTGCTGGCCCGTCGCGCGGGCGAGGTCCCAGCCGTGAACCACGAACTCGACGAGCACCATGCCACCGATCAAAGGCGCGGGCGAATCCTGGCCGCCAAGGGGCGTCACACCGTCCCACGCTGCCGGATCGCTCCAGGCGTCAGCCGTCCGGCGCAGTTGGCCGGCAAGGTCGGACGTCCAATCTCCGCTCGTGAGATCGATCTCGCTCTCGGCAGCGGCCGGTGGCATTCGCGCCTCTTTGCGAGCGGCCGCCTCCAGCGACGGGCCCCAGAAGAGGAGATGATTGACCAAGCTCCGTACGTCGTACTCAGCGCAAGGCGTAGGCGCAGTGAGCTGGCTGGGCTCGATCGCGCCGACCACCTTGGCGGTCGTTGCGGCGGCTCGAGTCATCAGCTGTTGTCCATCCATGCTGGACAGGTTAGGTCTGCTGGAAATGGTTGTCTTGAACAAACGCGACACCCGCGAGCTCGACTGGCCGCGGCATCAGCGCCATCAGTTCTTCCGGCCGTCACCGGATCTCGCGCAGTTCGTGGTGACGTACTGGCACGCGAGCTGGCGGTACGCAACGCCCTATCGCCAGCTGATCGTCCCGCTGCCGCAAGTGAACCTGTCGTACCGGTGCGGCGCCGTACCGGAAGTTCACGGGGTGTCCCGTGGACACACCTTCAAGGAGTTGAGCGGCAACGACTGTGCCTTCGGTGTGACCTTTCGGCCCGGCTGTTTCCGGCGCTTCCTCGGCGCTGCGGTGCGTTCGATCACGGACCGATCCGTGCCCGCCGCACAAGTCTTCGCCGACGTACCGGATCAACCGGAGATTCCGCTGATCGAGGCCATGCTCCGCCGGCTCCTGCCTGCACCGGATCCATCAGCAGATCTCGCCGCCGCAATCATCGACACCATCGCCACCGAGCCTGGCATCCAGCGAGTAGACCTCCTGGCCAGGCAGTTCGACCTCAGCGTCCGCCAACTGGAGCGGCTGTTCGCCGAGCACGTCGGTGTGGCTCCGAAATGGGTGATTCGCCGCCACCGCCTGCAAGAGGCCGCCGACCGGATGAAGGACACCAAGCCGATCGACTGGGCGGCCCTAGCCGACACACTCGGCTACGCCGACCAGCCCCACCTGACCCGCGACTTCACCCGCATGTTCAGCGAACCCCCGACCGCGTACGCCGCGCGCTACGGACCCGCCGTCAACTAGTACGACGGTCATCGGGTACTTGGTGCGAAACTGCCGCGTTCGTGGTCGGTCAGTCGAGGCAGAACTCGTTGCCCTCGACGTCCTGCATGTTTTGGCAGGACTCGTTTTCCTCGTCGGCAAGCAGCAGCTGGCCGCGTACTGCGCCGAGCGCGACCAGCCGTGCGCATTCGGCCTCGAGCACGGCCAGGCGCTCCTCACCCACCAGCCCGGTGCCGACCCGCACGTCAAGATGTACCCGGTTCTTGACGACCTTGCCTTCGGGAACGCGCTGGAAGAACAGCCGCGGGCCTACCCCCGAAGGATCAACGCATGCGAACGCCGACCCCTGACTCTCAGCCGGCAGCGAGCGATCGTACTCATCCCAACTGGCAAACCCCTCCGGCGGCGGCGGTACGACGTACCCCAGCACCTCACACCAGAACCGAGCGACCCGCTCAGGTTCGGCACAGTCGAAGGTAACCTGAAACTGCTTGACCGGCGACATCGCTCCACCATACAAGCGAGCTCTCCCATCGTCGCCGACATTTTCGCCACTTGAGCGGACCCTTCCAGTGGGCAGTCGCCCTGTAAAATGACTATCAAAATCAGCTACGGTCGGGCCCATGGTCCGCCTCTCGGAGATCACCTTCCGCCTGCCTGCGTCGCCGGAGTCATCCCGCTTCCTCGGTGAGCTGCGCACGTTGCTTGCCCAGGTCGCGTACGCCGAGTTCGCCGTCTCGGAGCCCGGGCGCGCGGTTGACCGCCTGACCCTCACGCCGCCGCGGCCCTTCGGCGCCCGTCCGGTGACGAGGTTCGAGCTGGCCGACGTACCTGCGCCTGAGGTCGCCTTCGACACAGGCCGGACTATCTCCGTCTGGAGCGACGACACAGCCGACCGACCAACGCCGTCGATCGAGATGGCGGACCTGACCCATCGCCTGAGTGGGCATGTTCAGCGGGTCGATCACACCGGCGTGAACCTGCCCGGCGGCGCTACTTCGCCCGAGCAATGGCGCGAACTCGTTGGTGCGCTCGCCTCGGCGGCCACGATGTATCGCTACCCCAGTGGCGAGCAGTGGCCGTTCGTCCTTCCATCGTCAGCTGATGAGCTTCGCGACGACATCCGCGACTTTGCCGTCGGCCGTGAGCCCCGTTTCGAGCTGGTCTACGACCAATGGCTGACGCAGACGGAGTGGCAGTTCGCGCTCTGGACCGACCTCACGCGGGCAGAGCTGGAACTGCTGTTCCCCGAGCCCGATGGGATCACCTTTCCCGACCTCGAGGAGATCTTCCGCGTCGTCGCGATCCGCCACCCCTGGCCAGGCCTGGGCATCCGATTCGACCTGTGCTACCGCATCGAGGACGGCCCGTCCGACTGGGAAACCGGCGAGTGGCTGGTGACCGAAGGCGGCCGCATCCGCTGACAATAGCCTTGTTAGCAAGCGATCCCCGCGACAGTCTCGTTCACTGCGGCTCGTTCGGGTGACTCGCCGAATTCGATACTCCAGAGCGCATCCTTGACCGCGCACGCCTGCACCCAGCGGACGACTTGCTCCCGATCTAATTCAGCCGCCTCGGCGAAGGCAGCCAGCTGGTACGACAACGTCTCCGCCAGATCCGCCGGCCTGGCCAAGGTGTGCCACCGGTCGCGTAGCAGGTTGACGGCGTCATAGGCGGGATCGCCTGCCCAGCCCTTCGGATCGATCACCATCCAAGGCTCGCGACTGCCCCTGAGGACGTTGCTGAAATGCATGTCGCCATGCACCAACAAATTCGGTTGGTACGCCGCCAGCTCACGACAGGTCTCCACCGCGCGTCCGACGAGGCGATCCGCCAGCGGTGCTTGCAACCTCCGATGCCTTGAGTCGATCTCCACTGCCCAGCTGGCAGCAACATCCTTCAGCGACGGAACTCCCACCGGCGCCGGCACCGCCAGCCGGCGATTCAGCCGACCCGCGACCACCACTCGCTCGACGGCATCGGGCAGCTCACGCAAGGAGTACTGGCCGCTTTCTCCAACACCATCGCGAATGCCTGGGCATCATGCTCCAGCAACCGCACCGCACCACAACCCGCCCACGCGGCAAGCGCCTTCGGCTCGGCGACATTGCCCGGATGGGGGAATGAGATCTTCAGGACAGCAGCGGTCCCATCGGCCCGGAGTACCGGTACTACGACGCCAACCGCGCCATGCATCGTCGGACCCGACGGCGTCAGCGCCCAATTCGCCAGCGCTTTATCGACCAGCCCCGGCAGCGCATCAAGCCAGACCCGCCCCGGCTCATTCTCCCGCTCACTGATCTCCCGTACGAACGGCTCCGGAACCTCAATCACCCGCGTCATCTCGTACGCGCTAGCCGTACTCGTGCTGAAGTGCGCCACCAACAAATCATGAACCGGCAGGCGCACCGGCGTAGGGTTTCGACATGGTCTCGCCCGCACAGAATCGTCGTCGCAACTGGTGGGCAGTGATCGGCGCGGTCGTTCTGATTCTCGCGAATGCGGTGTGGGCCCGGCTGGCGGGCGGCTCAGAATGGACAGACCCAGCAATCGTCCTGGCCCCCATCGCTGCGATGCTCGGGGCAGCGGCTGGGTGGGGAGCAGCCGTGCTGACGGAGCGACGTACCCGTTAGAACACTGTCAGCCCAGCCCGCATCCGTGTCTTCCCGCCTGCCGTTCAGCCAACGCGCAGAGGTCAATCGCCTGAGGCGGGCGGGTTGGATATGCCCCGGTCTCAATCTTCGAGTGCGTGCGCGATGGCTCCGCCGGTCGTCCAAGCGAGATCACCGATGACGCGCTCTACGGTCTCATCCAGGCTGCTGGACGAATCAATCACCTGCTCGCCTGGTACGCCGTGCTGGTCTTGCCAGATCCAGAGTTGCCTCGCAGAACGACAAGTCGCGTCGTCGCATCCCCAAGCTTCGGCACGCCGAGACCCTAGACCGGGCCAAGGTCGTCAGGCGGCCGCGGAACCCACATCCCCGTCGCCGCACCGATGAGCGCGATTCGGTGGGCGACGGGGGCGGGTCAGGTCTGTCAGGAGAACGAGACCCTCATGCTCTTGACCGCTCCGGACGGGAGGGCCCAACTGGCGGAGGCGAAGCCCTCGTCGTAGCCGGTGACGTAGGAGACGACCGAGCTCGACCAGTTCGTACTGCGCTTCGTGCAGGACGGGTCGCACAGGTCCTTGGTCTTCGAGCTGCTCTTGCCCTTTTCGACGTGGCCGACCCGGACCCACTGCGGCTCGATCCACTGGCCCGCGGCGGGCTTGACCACGAGCTGTCCGCGCTCATCGAAGAACTTGCGGTAGCCGCGGTCGTACCGGTTCACACACACCTCGCCCGCGCTGTACTTCACGCACCGGCTCGCGGTCTTGAACCACTCGCTCCAGCCGGCGCCGACGGCTCACGAGCCGTCGGTTCTCGGGCTCCAAGCGACATACGTGCTGTAGGACGTCAGGACCGGCGACCAAGTGGACGTCCAGGCCGTCGTCTTCGGGGCGCACCCGCCGGAACAGTAGTACGTAATATTGCTGTTCCAGACGTAGCGGTCCGGCGTGATCGACTGGCCGGGGGCGGGCGCAACGGACACCCGCCCGCGGTAGCCGGTGACCGCCCCGGAGGCGGTGACCCGCTTCTGGGTCTCAGCGCAGACCGAGCCCGCTTCCACGGGGCCGGGCCCTTCGCGGTCAGAGGGGACGCGACGGAAGGCGCGGACGTCGGCTGGCTCGGGCTGGTGAAGTCCGCATGAGCTGCCGCGGCCGCGCCCAGCACCAGACCGCCTGTCAGCGCTGTAGCGACGACGACACGGGTGCGAGGTCGACGCAGGATGTTCCTCATCTAGTTCCATTCCTCCCTTGGACGGCCCGGGTTGCGACCGTACTCAGCTGCAGAACTCGCACACTAAGGATTCACAGGAACAACTCGCTGCCCGTACTCCGCCCGTACCGAAGAGCACCGTCCTTCTGTGCCGCCGACGGCCATCGCGGACCCAGACGGCAACGAGTTGGGCTTTGCACGCAACGGATGATCTGGTGAACGCACTGTCCGGGCGGCAGGCTATTCGCCCGTGGCGCCGTCGATGCGTTCGCGGAGGAAATCCGCGTGGCCATTGTGGCGGGCGTACTCCTCGATCATGTGCAGGTAGATCCACCGCAGCGTGTAGTCCTCGCCCGGGCTGACTTCGTCGAGACTGCGCCCGGCGACGGCCTCTCGCGACCGGGCGACACTCGCTTGATAGCTGGCCAGGTCGTCAGCGGCATGCGTGATGTCGACCTCGTCGCCGCGTGCCGTCGAGCCTGGCACGTAGTCCCAGAAATACAGGTGGTCCGGTTGCCTGTCGTACTCATGGAACCAGGCTTCGACCCCAGACATGTGCCGAACAAGGCCGAGCAACGAGAGCGTCGACGGCGGCACCGACCGCAGCGCCAGTTGTTCCGGCGTCAGCCCGCCACATTTCATCAGCAATGTCGTGCGCTGGTACTCGAGGCGGTCCTCGAGCGCGGCCCGCTCGTCGATCGGGTTGTTCGGCGGCTCGACTCGCTCCGGCATGGTCCACGTCGACACTCCGGCAACCTTACATACGCGCCGACCCCCTTTGCCATCACTTTCCTGGAGTCGCCCTGTCGGATCGAACCGATGACGTTCCCATGAGGAGTCCGTTGCCCTGAGCACCAACCACGCGACGCCCCCGGCCCTGAGCAGCTGTGTGACCCGCCCGGTTTGGATTGTCGGTGGGTGGAGCTACGGTCGCCGTCATGTACACGGCGGCGGCGAAGTTTCGACGTACTGCGGCTGAACGGGGTTGATCAGGAACTGGCGTGGCGGCGGAGGGATCAGGCGTTCTTCGCAGCCGGGGCCTGTTACATCCTCGACCACCACGGGTGGACGCTCGAAGAGGAGCTGCTCGCCTGCACTGCGGAGTACGAGCCCGACCGGCCGTGGGAGATCATCCCCATCCCCGCCGATCTCGCGACCTTCTGCGCGACCATGGCGCATCGCCTGCCGGACCAGTACTACGCCGACCCGCGCCCGCGTGCTCGTGCGTACCTCGAGCGCTTTCCCTCGATGCCACCCGCCGGAGATCAGGACAGGTGAGGAGCATCCCACCCGGTGAACGGCCGGAGGCCGCATGCGCACAGCCGGCCCCGCGCACGCGGCGCGCCTTGATCGCTTAGTGCCGCGACGCGACCAGGCCTAGGTCGCGCTCACGCGTCGGCGTGCGGCCAGCGAGCCTTCCTGGCGCCCACCTGCCGCCGGCGTCTTTCAGGACCGCGGTACGGGTGCGGTACGGGCAGGGACACGTCGGTGACAGCTCATACAGTCGCGACACATTCAGCGGGCGGGCGCAAGCCGGCTCGAGGACATCTCTCTTGGAGGATTGATGAAGGCACGCGTTCTGAGGGCCGTGGTAGGGGTCGCAGCGGTGTTGATTGGGTTGTTGGTGGCAAGTCCTGCGCAGGCGACCGACGGACCGGACTCGGTTCGCGTGTACTACCCGGGAACCTCCGGCAGTGGTGGGTACGCCCGGGCGGACATCGACTTCATCAGCCGGACGGAGGCCGTCTGCCGGAACTTCACGGTGCGCGACGTCTGTCCCGGTGACGGCCGTCCGGTGCGGGCCCAGATGTCGGTGGTGGACGCCAACGGAATTCGCAGGCATCTCGGCCCCTTGAAGGCGGACACCAACGGCTGCGGGCCCAACGGCACCAACTTCGGGACCATCAGGATCAGCGACGTCAGAGGCGTGGCGAGGGCAGGCCTGTGGGTATGCGTCTACACAGACTCAGCCGGCACCCTGCGGTGCGCGACCAGTACGGGCCGAGACAACCCATACCTCTGAGCCTTCTGACGCAGTAGGCGGTTCATCGCACTCCGGATGCTGGCCTCGTTGCGGCGGCGTTCTGGGCCAGTTGGCGAGCCGTGATCGGTCGCTCTGCGTCGGCGTCCACGAAGTCGTGAACGTGGAATATCGTGCCGTCGTGACCACGGACAACTGGCTGGCCGACACCCGAACCTCTTATGACACAGTCGCGGTCAGCTATGCCGACCAAGTGCGCGGCGCCCTCGCCGGACACCAGTACCTTCGCGCGGCTCTGGCGTTGTTCGCCGACAGTGTGCGGACGGCCGGCGGCGGACCGGTCGCGGACGTCGGCTGCGGCCCCGGGGAGGTCACCGCCCACCTGCATCAGCTCGGTGTCGACGCCTTCGGTATCGACGTCTCCCCGGGGATGATCGACGTGGCCCGGCGCGACCACCCCGGCCTGCGGTTCGAGGTGGGCTCGATGACGAACCTGGACCTCCCCGTCGGTTCGGTGGCCGGCCTGGTCGCCTGGCAGTCGTTGATCCACATCCCCGACGACGAG
Organism: Kribbella catacumbae DSM 19601; assembly: GCF_000372465.1. Lineage (GTDB taxonomy): Bacteria > Actinomycetota > Actinomycetes > Propionibacteriales > Kribbellaceae > Kribbella > Kribbella catacumbae. The sequence continues at coordinate 300,078 of NZ_AQUZ01000002.1, read as the reverse complement.
GTACCGACTGTGTTCGGGCACTTCCACCGGGCGTTGCGTCCCGGCGGACCCCTGCAGCTCCTGTTTCACGTCGGCGACGAGTCGCAGTTGAAGACGGAGGGCTATGGCGGTCATCCGATGAAGGTCCATGTCCACCGCCGTCAGCCTGACCAGGTGGCATCCTGGCTGCGCAATGCCGGATTCGTGGTCGATGCCCAGATGCTGCTCGACCCGGACGCGAAAGCTCAGCAAGCGATTCTCTTCGCACGCAGTAACTCCTAGCTTCATGGCTGGTCCTCTCCGGCGAGCAGCAGGGTGTCGTGCTCGGCGACGATGCGGTGGACAACGGCCAGGGAGACCACCGGCTGGTAGGAGATCGCGACCAACGTCAAGGACGGCACCGAGTACTACTTCAAGTTCAAGTCCTACGGAAAGTGGTACGGCCTCGTCGCCGACTGAGCATCGCCGCGGAGCAGGCACGCCTCGAGCTGGGCGTGCATGCTCCGCCGGCCGGCTGGAATGGTCTCGCGTAGGTACACGCGGGTCTTGGAGGTCGGGTCTCCCCCGGCGTAAAGCTTGGACCTCAGCTCGCCGGGCGCGGATCACTCTCATTCCGTCTATCGCCTGACGCCGTCCCACTGGCTGGGCATCAACGGCAGCATGGAATGCTGGAGGGATCTTTGGCTCTTGAAGGGTGTCCATGTCCAACGTGCCGGTTGCTCGCCCGAAGATCGTTTGTCTGTGCGGTTCCCTGCGCTTCAGCAGGGAGTTTGCGACCGAGCGCACGCGCTTGACGGTCGATCTGGCGATCGTCCTGGCTCCGGAGGCCACCGAGGCGCCTGTGCTGGATCCTTTGCTCGTGCGGGCCTTGGGCGAGCTGCACCTCCGCAGGATCGACCTCGCAGATGAGGTACGAATCGTGAACCCCGGTGGCTACATCGGGGAGGCCACCCGCCGCGAGATCGCGTACGCCAACGCATTGGGCAAGCCCGTCACGTACTTCCACGAACTGGCGATGGGGGACAGCTAGTCGGTTTCTCTGACCCGACCGGCAGTACATCACCTAGTGTCGCGGATCTCCTGGCGGATCACACCCTCCCGCCGATCCCACTTGCCGAATTTGGCTCCTATGGATCAAGGCGCGCCTTGATGCCGGCTAGGGCGCGTCGCCAATCCGGGCTCGTGGCCGTAGTGAGCGGGTGAAGAGGGTTTGGGTCAGCCTGGGGCGAGGAGGCAGAACTCGTTGCCCTCTGGGTCGGCCATGACCGTCCAGGGGACATCGCCCTGGCCTACGTCGGCGGGTGTTGCGCCGAGATCCTTGAGGCGAGTGACTACCTCCGCCTGATGGGCCGCGGAGGTGGTGGCGAGGTCGACGTGCACGCGGTTCTTCACCGTCTTGGGTTCCGGGGAGGCGATGAGGTCGAGGCAGACGGCGACGGGGTCGGGGTAGACGAAGCCCTCGGGTTCGAGATTGGTCACGCCGGGTCCCTCGCTGGAGACTGTCCAGCCGAGCGCCTCCGCCCAGAAACTGCCCAGCGCGGAGTCGTCCCGAGCCTTCATGTTGATTTGCACAAGCCGCGTTGCCATGCCGACGATGCTAGCGGCGGTCTGGCAAGCGATGGCCGGTGTGCAACCAAATCGGGGCCTCGAGCACCCCCGGGCTCACTGGGCCAGGTACCGCTGGGTGACCCACTGGGCGACATGAACGCGCGACGGCATACCGAGCTTGCGCATCACGTGCCGAACGTGGTTCGTTGCCGTCCACTCGGCGATGTTCAGCCGGTTCGCAATCTGACGGTTGGTCAGTCCGTTCGCGACCAGTACGACGACTTCCCGTTCGCGCGCGGTGAGTGACGTGCCCTGGAACACATCGGCCGGTGTGCGGTCCGAGTCGATGCGTTCCGTCCGAGCGGCCGCCTCGGTCCAGGCGGGTTGCTCAACCAGTCCGGCATCCTCGTCCAGCAAGGTCGGCAGCGGGAGCGTCTTCCCCGCGATGCAGGCGTTGTCGAAGGCAACGGTCCCCAGCCGTTGCCGCAGGTGCTGCAGCGCGCGGTCGACGTACGTCAGGATCTCCGCGCACGCGTAGCTGTGCGTCTCGGCCCTGATCGAGCCTGCCGCCGCGATCAAGCGAACGGCCGCCTGATCTGTCGGAGGCCGGCGGCGGCCCGCGAGCACCAGGGCCAGCGCCTCCAGAGCGAACGGCGTGCCCTGATGTGTGTCCGTCTCGACCGCCTCCGACGCCACGGTCCGGCAGATCTGCTCGGCCTTCTGCTGATCCCCTCGCCGGAAGGCCATCAGCCCAGCCAGCGCGCGAGCACTGCGGGCGTTCCAGTCGTCACCGTCGTCCTCCAGCAGCGGCAACGCGAAACTGATCGCCTCGTCCACCGCCGACACGTCACCTCGCCTCATCGAGATCGTGGCCAGGTCGATGAGCACCAGCGCTGCCGCCCTGGGAGCCTCGACTGCCCGCCAGATCGCCAAGCTCTGTTCGCACAGCCTCCGGGCCGCAGGCAGATCGCCGCGGACTCTGGCGAGATTTCCCAGGCAGTTCAAGGCGGCTGCCTCACCGACCGCCTCGCCGAGGTCGTGGAAGGCCGCAACCGCGCGCCGCTGGTAGCCCTCTGCGGAGGCGTACTTCCCGACCGCCATCGCCAGCATGCCGGCGGCATGCAGAGCCTCGGCACCGAGCTTGCTGTCCGTGCGAACCGAGCCGTCCGCCAGCGTCTCCTCCAGCATCTGCAGGCCCTCACACAAGTGGCCCTGACTGAACATGAACCGCCACATCCCAGTCGCCAGCGCAAGCGCAGCATCGGCGTCACCGCGGGCCCGCAGGTGCTGATAGGCCACCCGGGCGTTGGCCTGGTCCGACGTCAGCCGGCGAACATGCGCGGCGCGTCGTCCGCCGCGAAGATCCTGCTCGGCTTCGGCGACCAGTCGCAGGACGTACTCGGCGTGCCGGTCGCGCACCTCTTGCTCGTCATCGGTGCTCCGCAGTCGCTCGACGCAGAACGCCCTGGTCGTATGCAACTGATCGAACCGCGGCTCGCCGTCAGCACCGACGGACGAAGTCAACATCCCCTTGTCCAGCAGGGCTTCCAGCAACTCGTCTCCGCGAGGCTGAGTCAGCTGTACGACGGCCACCACGGCCGCCGCGTTGAAGCCGCCCGCGAAAACCCCGAGCCTGATGAGTAGGTCGCGCTCCTCCTTGGTCAGCAACTGGTAGCCCCAGAGGATCGCCGCCCGCATGGTCTGCTGGCGACGTGGTACGTCGGTCAGTTCGAGGCGCAGGATGTCGATACCGTCGCGCAGCCTGGCCAGCAGGGCAGGTGGACCGAACAGCCGGAGCTTCGTCGCGGCGAGCTCGATGGCCAGTGGCAGTCCGTCGACGAGCCGGCAGATCTCGGCCACGTCGCCCACGTTGTCGTCGGTCAGGGCGAAATCCGGTGCGACGGCCCGGGCCCGCTGCACGAAGAGTGCGATCGAGGGGACCGCCGCAATCTCGGCCAACGGCACGCGCAAGGAGTGCACCAGCGGCAGCGGCCGGACCGGGTACAACCGCTCACCGTAGATCTGCAGCGGCTGACGACTCGTGGTCAAGACTCGCAGACCGCGACAGTGCGAGAGCAGACTGGTCAGCAGGTCGGCAACGCCGTCCGCGACCTGCTCGCAGTTGTCGAGCACCAGCAGCAGTTCGCGATCTCGCAACCCGTCATGGAGGTTGTCCGGGTGCTGGGAGCTGCTGGCGAACACGGCCCGGCAGGCAGCCGCGACCGCGCCGGTGATCTGGCTCGGCTCGGACAGCGACGCGAGTTCGACCGGCCAGGCGCCGTCCCGGAACCCTGCCCGCACATCGCCGACCACAGCCTGAGCCAGCCGGGTCTTGCCGGTACCGCCGGGGCCGGTGAGGGTGACCAGCTGGGCCGCGCCTTGAACGATCTGCCGAAGCGCGGCGCGCTCGTCGTCACGGCCGACCATCTGGTTGGGCGGGTGCACGCCGGCCGCCCAGGCTGCGGCCGCCGGGCCGATCCGCTCCGAGGAACCACGGCCGCCGGCCTGCGGGTCGCCTGGCAGGCCCAGGCCTGCCGTATCACGTTGCCTGGCCACTAGTGCCTCCTAGTCCAACCCCGTGCCTGGAAACTCCGCTACCGCCTCCAACGACCGTTTCATTACACTCGGTGAGGCTAGTCCCACGCTCGGTGTGTTGACCTAGTGGACAACACCCTCTCCCGTGGCCAGTTTCCGGCTCATCTCGCTGCGTAGCCGCCGTCGACCAGCAGGTCGGTGCCGGTGACGAACGAGGCGTTGTCGGACAAGAGGAACAGCACGGCTGCAGCGATCTCACGCGGCACTGCCATCCGGCGCATCGGCGTCGCAGCCACGAAGTCGGCCACGAATTGCGCCGGCAGCGCCACTGTCATCGGTGTCTCGACCAGGCCAGGCGAGACGGCGTTCACCCGGATCCTCGCGGCCGCGAGCTCGACAGCCGCCGCGCGGGTCATCGCTGTCACAGCGCCCTTGGCCCCGTGATACGCGAACGCAGCGCCGGAGCCGACCAGACCGAATACCGAGGACACGTTCACGATCGCGCCGCCACCGGCCAGGTGCATGCACGGTACGACGGTCTGCATTCCCAGCCAAGTGCCGCGCTGACTGACATCGACGACCCGATCCCATTCATCGGCCGTGACACCGGCGAGGCCATGCCCCCCAAGGACACCGGCGTTGTTCACCAGTAGCGTGGGATAGCCGAAACACCGACGGGCAGTCCTGGTGAGCCTCGACCACTCGCCGGGGTCGGTGACGTCGGCTTTGGCCGCCACGACCCGGCCGGGGAACCCGGCCGCCTCGATCTCCGCGGCTGCCGCCTCACACCGACCACCGTCGACATCAGCGAGCACGACCCCGGCACCAGCCGCGGCCAAACCCGCAGCCACCGCACGGCCGATGCCGCTACCCGCACCTGTGACCAGGGCGCTGCGGCCGGCCAGGCCCGAGCCCGCTCGCATGGGCGTCGGTGTCACGCTGCGGCCCCGTCTGGCAGCCAGGCCAGCGCTACGGCGTACCCAGCGGCATGGCTGAGAGACACCCGCGGCACCAGGAGATTCGCTTGCCTGCGCCACCGCTCGATCGCACCGGCCAGCGATACCACCGGCGCCGACGGCGGCGTACGGAGAATCTCAATCCCCTGCCACGGAACCGGCCCGGGCCATTGCAGTGCCTCGGCGACTGCGTGCTTCGCCGCCACCCGCGCGGCCAGGTGCTCGCCGGCGCGGGCGAACCCCGCGCAGTAGGCCAACTCGGCAGGGCTCACCAGCTGCCGCCAGGCTCGATCCGTCCAAGCATCGGAGGGAACCTGGACGACGCGAACACAAACGGGAACCGGCGGTGTCAAGGGCACGGCGTCAGCACCACCGACGCGTACGTGCCGCCCCAGTTGGCCGCCGTGATCAGTGCGGCACGTCCAGCGGGATCATGGTCCGAGCCGACGTACGGCTCCAGCCCCGGCAACGGGTCTCGCAATCCCACGATCGGTGGAACCCAGCTGGTGCTCACACTCTCGGCCGCGGCGAGCACAGACATCAATGCGGTGGTGGCGTGGATGTGACCGACCTGGCCGGAGAGGTTGGCCAGTCGGGTCGAACCGGCCGGGAACACGGCGGCGACGGCCCTGGCCTCCGCCAGGTCGATCGCGGCCGTTCCCCGAGCGTCGCCGTACACGACTCCGACGTCGGCCGGCGTCAGCCCTGCCGCGGCCAGCGCGTTGCGGTGACACTGTGCCCAGGCTTCCCCGGATTCGTCGTTACCCGCCACGCGATAGGCGTCCCCGGTACTGGCGTGCCCGCGGACCTCAGCGAGGATCGTTGCCCCGCGCTGTTGCGCGTGCTCCAACGACTCGAGCACCAGGGCCACCGAGCCGGCACCGAGTGCGCAACCGCTGGACTCGCGGTCGTAGGGACGGACGGCATCCGAGGCCAGTATTCCGAGGTGGTCGTAGCCGAGGTGCAGCAGCCCGGTCAGCTCGTCCGCGCTCACCGCGGCCATCACCTCCGCCTCACCCCGCCGGATCAGGTCCGACGCATAGCCGAGACCGGCGACGCCGGAGGCGCAGCCGATGGCCAGCGTGGACAAGGGCCCCTTGATCTGCAGCGAAAGGCAGGCGTGGCCGGGAGCCGCATTCATGACCGAGTTCGGGAACAGCCGTGGGTTGACCCGGTGCGGGCCCTCCGTACCGATCGTCTCGGTCAACTGCGCCACCGTTTCCAGCGGTCCGGTGCAGGTGCCGAACACCATCCCGACCTCGGTCGCGTTCTGGCGGGTGATCTGGTACGCCGCATCCGAGAAGGCGTCTCGCGTCGCAGCCAGCACCAACGCGCCTAGCTGGTCGAGCCGACGGGCGTAGGAAGGGTTGATCCAGCGCCGGTAGTTCTGGTCGGTGATCTCAGCCGCGAGCCGGCTTGCGGCCTGGCTGGTGTCGATCCGGGTCGCCGGCGCGATAGCGACCGTGCCTGTCCGCAGGCCGGTGATCAGGCCCTCGCGACCCAGGCCTACCGGCGAAACCACGCCGGCACCGGTGATCACAACCCGGCGGTCGGGCCGCTGCGGCCCTGATTTGAGGCTCCGGCCGAGGACCAGCGAGCAGTTGTTGCCGCCGAAGGCGAACGAGTTCGAAACCACCAGGTCGATATCGGCCGGGCGCGAGGCGTTCGGCACGATGTCGTACGCCGGGCTGTCGGCCGAAGCGTCCACATTCACTGTCGGCGGCAGGATCTGCTCGCGCAGCGCCAACGCGCAGACGGCAGCCTCCAACGCACCGGCCGCGCCGAGTGTGTGGCCGACCTGCGACTTGGTGCTGCTCATTGGCGGCACCTTCTGGCCGCCGAACAGCGCCGTCACGGCCTTGGGCTCGGAGCTGTCGTTCGCCGGGGTCCCGGTGCCGTGACCGTTCACGTAGTCGACGTCCGCCGGCGTGTACCCAGCCTGCTCCAGCGCGCGTCGCATCGATCTCAACGCTCCGCCGCCCACTGGATCCGGAGCAGTCGCATGGTGCGCGTCACTGGTCAGCGCGTAGCCCAGCACGTAACCCAGCACCCGCGCGCCACGCGATTGGGCCAACTGCGCGGACTCGAGTACCAGGAAGGCGGCGCCCTCGCCGATGTTGAGTCCGCTGCTGCGTGAGTACGGCGCGCACGGCTGGTCGTCGAGGGCCTTCAGACTGTCGAACCCTGCCAGCGAGAGCATGTCGAGCACGTCCACGCCACCGGCCAGCATCACATCGGCCCGGCCTTCCCGGATCGCGTCCAACGCCCAGCCGATCGAGTTGGCGCCGGCCGCACAGGCGTTGGAAATCACCACCTTCGGGCCCTTCAGTCCGAAGGCCGCGCTGACCGCATCGGTCGACGTGTACAGCGGGTACACCAGCAGATGATGCTTCGAGGCGCCGGCGACGCCGTCGCGGAGCAGTTGCCAGTGGTACTGCTCACCGGCGTCGAGGCCACCGACCGACGTACCCATCGCGATCCCGACCCGGTACGGATCGAACGCGGCGATGTCGAGTTTGGCATCCTCGATCGCCTCTGCCGCGGTACTCAGCGCCAGGCTGATCGCACGATCGATCCGCCCCCGGCCCTTGATCGGCGGGACCGGGACCTCCCCGACCTCGCCGGAGTACTGGCAACTCAGCGTCGAGGTGTCCAGCCGCCGGGTCCGGTCGATTCCGCTCGCGGCATCGCGCACCCCGGCCCAGACCGACTCGGCCCCGGTACCCAGCGCGCAGGTCACCCCGATGCCGGTAATGGCTACACCTGTGGCGTTCATGTGCTCTCCTCACGCGCGCCGGTTGCGTTCATTCGAGCGGTACGCCGAAGCTGGTGGCGACCAGGAACGGTGCTGCAGTGGTTCGGATCGGCCGGGTGAGCTGCTCAACGGTCAGCTTGAGACCGGCCGCCGCCACATCGGCGTCGACCCGGGCAGTGCCGATCACCCGACCGAGTCGGGGTGAGTACACCGCGTGGGCGACGGCACCCACCGATTCGTCCTCCACCACCAGCCGGCTGCCGGGGTCCGGGATCGCCTGCAGCCGATCGGAGGCGATCCAGCAGACCGGACGGCGCGGCGGACCAGCCTCCCAGTGCGCGACGAGAGCCTCCTTGCCGATGAAGTCGTGCCCGAAATCGACCATCCATTGCAGGCCGGCCTCGAACGGCGTCACGCCGGCCGCCTCCTGTTCCAGGTTCGCGAACCGCATCTCCATCCGGCAGACGTTCAGGGCTGCCAGGCCGGCCTGCCGCGCACCGAGATCGACCAGGTGCTCACGCAACTCGTTGCCTGCAGCAACCGGAACGTGCAGTTTGTAGCCGTATTCGCCGGTGACGCCGGTGCGGCTCACGAGGAGCTCCAGGTCGTCGCGCCAGGGCGTCGTGACGAAGCCGGCGTACGACAGCGAGGTGATCGGGAACGGCAGGAACTTCTGCGCGATCGCAGGCGCCTGCGGACCCTCGATGCCGAAGACGCAGAACTCGTCGCCGACATCTTGCACGGTCACGTCGTGCGCACCGGTGTTGCCGGCGGCAACCAGGTACTCGGTCGCGGCGGCCGCCTGCGCCGGCCAGATCTCGATGAGATAGTCGGCGCCGTGGCAGTGGATCAACACCTCGGCCAGCACTGAACCGTCCGAGTTCAGCAGCAGCGCCGAAGAGATCTGCCCCTCGAGCAGGAAGTCGACGCTGCGGGTCGACACCTGGCTGAGGAAGGGCGCGGCGCCGCTACCGGCGATCCGGAGCAGGCCGAGGCCGGTGTAGTCGAGCAGCCCGCACGCGCTGCGCAGCAATTCGTATTCGGCAACGGTGTCGGAGTAAACGCTCTGCATGGTTCTCCCCTTCATTCGCTGTTATCCCGTTCGGTGACGACGAGCCGGGTCGTCATCACCACATCGCGGCCGACCGACGCCTGGCCGGTCACCGACATGAGGTCGCCCATCCTGGGACCGGCCTGTGCCCGGACGACCACTTGATCGCCGGGCAGCACAGTGCGCAGGAACTTGGCCTGTTTGATCTCCGCGAGGTAGCCGACCCGCTCCGCGACGTCGGCCACCAGCTCACCGGTACTCCGGGTCGCCGCCGCGCTGCCGTAGATCACAGCGGCGAGCTGCGCGACACACTCGACGAGCAGCACGCCCGGGTACAGCATCCGGCCGGGAAAGTGGCCGGCCAGCACCGGATCGGAGGCGGTGACGTTCTTGATCGCCTCTGCCCGTACGCCGGGCTCGACCGAGGTGACCCGGTCCAGCAGGGAGAACGGGTACCGGTGCGGAAGCAGTCGCGCGATCTCGTCGGCCGACAGACCACCTGGTCGCGCGGACGGCGTCGCGGCCGCACTCGTCACCGGTTGCCCGCCACGTAGTCGACGAGACGGTTGAGCGAGAGCAGGCTCTCGGTGTCGTCGTCGGTGATCATCACACCGAACTTCTCCTCCACAGCCATCGCCAGTTCGAGGGTGTCGATGGAGTCGAGCTCGAGTCCTCTGCCGAACAGCGGCTGGTCGTCTCCGATCAGCTCCGGATCCACCGCGAGGCCGAGCCGGTCCACCAGCAGGTGTTTGACCTCACCGCACAGGACCTGCCGAGCCTTTGCGGCTGTCTTCGTCTCTTCCAGCGTTGCCACCATGTGGGCCTCTCCTATCGCTTGTCGGATCGCCGTGGTCGTGGGGTTGCACTCAGCAGGTCATGCCACCGTCGATGACGACGGACGCTCCGGTGACATAGGCGGACTCGGCGCCGAGCAGGAACCGCACGGCCGGTGCTACATCCGCCGGCGTCCCGATCCGGCCCAGTGGTACCCGCTCCACGAAGGCGTTCAGCTGGTCCTGCGGCATCGAGCGCGTCATCGCGGTGTCGATGAAGCCTGGGACCACCGCGTTGACCCGCACGCCATAGCTGCCGAGCTCCTTGGCCAGCACCCGGACCATGGCCAGCACACCTGCTTTGGACGCGGCGTAGTTCACCTGCCCGGCCGGGGCGTTCACACCGCTGGTGGAGGCAACCGCGACGATCGCGCCAGTACGCCGTACCGCCATCAACCGGGCTGCCGCACGGCAGACCAGGAACGACCCGGTGAGGTTCGTGTCCAGGACGGACCGCCACTTCTGCTCGCCCATCATCAGCGCGTAGCCGTCACTCGCGATGCCGGCGTTGCTGACCAGGCCGTCCAGCCTGCCGTGATCGGCGCGGATCCGGCGGAACATCCGGTCCACCTCGGCAGGCTCGGCGACATCGGCCTGGACCAGCTCCGCGTCCGGCTGCAGCTCGCGGACCTGATCGAGCGCCTGCTTGGCCTGCTCGAGGTCGCGCCGATAGTTCAGTAGCACCCGGCTGCCGGCGGCGGCCAGGTCCATGGCGACGCCGAGACCTATCCCCTTGGTGGCGCCGGTCACCAGGACCACCTGTCCGGACAGGCTCATGCCTGGCTCACCGCCAGCGCACCGAGTGCCTCGCAACCGGTCAGATGCCTGGCGGTCCGGATCATGTTGCGCCCCAACCCGGTCAGCACCCGGCCCGGGCCGACCTCGACGAAGGTGCGGGGGCCGGTCAGGGTGAGCGACGCGACGGTGTCGGTCCAGCGCACCGGCCGGGTGATCTGCCCGCCGAGCAGCTTCCGGTACTTCTCGATGTCGTGGACCACACCACCGGTCAGGCTGGAAACGAACGGCACCCGCGGCGCTCGCAGGTCAGCCGCCGCGAGTAGCGGCGCAAGTTCACGCTCGGCCTCGGACATCAGCGGCGAGTGGTAGGCACCACCGACCGGCAGCAGTTTCACCCGCAAGGCGCCAGCCGACTGGGCGGCGTCGACCACTCCGCCAACCTCATCAGTTGTCCCTGAGACAACCACCTGCCGGGGTGCATTCAGGTTCGCCATGACCACAGTGCCGCCGCCGACCGAGAATCGCGCGCACAGGTCGGTCACCTGGTCCTCCGTCAGCCCCGCGATGGCGGCCATCGCGCCCGGCTGACACCGTGCGGCATCGGCCATCGCCCGGCCTCGCCGGGCCACGATCGCCAGCGCGGCTTCCCAGCTGAGGCAGCCGGCGGCGACGAGTGCGGCGTACTCCCCGAGGCTGTGCCCGGCGACCGCGACCGGTCGGCAACCGGCGGCCGCGAGCTCGGCCGCCAGCACGCTGGACCAGACGAAGATCGTGAGCTGTGCGGCCTCGGGATCGGCCAGCGTCCGCTCGTCCGCACGGGTCATCAGCTCGCCGATGGCGACGCCGGTCAGCTGCTCCGCCTGGACGATCAGTTCGCGCGCTTCGACGCCGCAGCGGGCCAGCTCGCGGCCCATCCCGGGCCGCTGGCTGCCCTGACCGGGAAATACGAACGCTGTGTCGATCATCGCGCCGCCTCCGCCTCGGTGGCGACCGCCCAGCACAGGTCGAGATCGGGACCGAGTGCATCGCCGGCGGGCAGGACGCCCCCGGTCAGAACGACCCGGTGGTCGTCGGCCCAGCGAGCCAGCTCTCCCCGCAGCTCGATAGGTCGGACACCATCGGTGCCGGCCCTGGCGACGATGATGTCGCGGTAGCAGGCGCCGGCCGGCAGACCGCGGACCACCTTGACCACGCACTCCTTGATCCCGAACAACCGGGCCAGGCGCGCCAGTTCCGCCGTACCGGGCAGTTGCTCGCACTCGGGCGTAGCGGCCACGGATGCTGCGGCCCATTCGGCGTCGTCGAAAATTCGTCGCAGCCACGCCGGACCTGTGCGCCGTGCTGCCAGCGCGAACCGCTGCTGGTCCAGCAGGTCGACACCGGCACCGCGCAACCGGCCTGCAGGAACCCGGCAGGCATCGATGGCAGAAATCATGAATTGCTCCCAACACGCGCTGAATCGAGGGGCGGGCCGGCTCGGCTATTTACCTTCCGAGCACTTGTTAGCGCGGGACAGGACGGAATGCTAGGAATCGTTTCGCCGGACTGTCAAGGAATACTCATATGACTGATTCCTGCTAGCTCGGAAATGCAGTCGAGGGATAGCAGGGATCAGCCATGGCGGCTCTGATTGCTTGACACCACGACAACCCGGACACCAATCTTGGCGCAGCCCGTACGGCCGGCCCGAAATCGTTGAGAGTCGCAGCATACGAGATTTATGGAAATTCTTTCATTTTTTTCTCAATCGAGCGGAAGGAAACGGCCTATGCCGCGCTGGGTCGAGACTGCGCCCCGGATCATGCGCCAGGCATTCGTGGAGACGAATGTCCGGGTCCGCTGGTCCGAGTGCGATCTGCAGCGCCACGCCTACTACGGCAACTACATGACCTGGTGCGACCTGGGCCGCGAGGCATTCGCCCTGGCCGCCGGCGTCGACTACCAGGACTACCTGGTCACCACCACCGAATTCCATATCCGATTCCATGCGCCGGCCCACTACCTCGACGACCTGCTGATCCGGACCTGGACCGCGCCGCTCACCATCCGGCTCGACTGTAATTACGAGATCTATCGCAAAACCGGCGGGCAACTGATCGCCGAGGCGAAGTCACAACACGCACTGGTCGACCCGGAGAGAGGACTTCGCCTGCGCGGCCCGGCGGCTTGGCACGAGAAATTCGAGGCATTTCTCGAAAATCGGAAGGCTTCTTTATGAATCAGCTACCGACCGATCAACTGGCCGCGCAATTGCGCGGTGAACTCGTCGTACCGGGCGATCCCGGTTACGAAGACGCCCGCCGCGTCTACAACGGCATGATCGATCGTCGGCCGGCGGTGATCGCACACTGCCGGGGCGTCGCCGATGTGGTGCACTCGGTGCGGTTCGCGGTAGAACACGCACTTCCGGTCGCGATCCGCGGCGGCGGCCACAGCGTTGCAGGCCACGGGACCTGCGACGACGGTCTGCTGGTCGACCTGTCCGGCATGCGCGACGTCCGCGTCGATCCGGTGGCGCGAACCGTACGGGTCTCGGGTGGTGCCACTCTGGCTGACCTGGATGCCAACACCCAGCTGTTCGGCCTGGCGACACCCAGCGGCCAGGTTTCGATGACCGGAATCGCAGGGCTGGCTTTGACCGGTGGCATGGGCATGCTGCAACGTCGCTACGGCCTGACCTGCGACAACCTTCTGTCCGCCGACGTGGTCACCGCCGACGGCACGGTCGTCACCGCCAGTGCCGACAGCCACCCGGAGCTGTTCTGGGCGTTGCGTGGCGGTGGCGGCAACTTCGGCGTGGTGACCTCGTTCGAGTTCCGCTGCCATCCGGTCGGTCCGACCATCCTCGCGGGCATGGTCGCCTGGCCGGTGGAACAAGCGCCCGAGGTGCTGGCCTTCCTGCGGGACTTCATCGTGACCACTCCCGAAGAACTGAGCGCGGATGCGGTCATCCAGTTCGCCCCGCCGCTCGACGTCATCCCCGAGGAACACCGCGGCCGCCGGCTGATCGGGATCTTCTTGCGGTACTTCGGCGCCGACCTCGACCCCGAGGTGGTGCGGCCGGTCCAGGAGTTCGGCTCGCCGGTGCTCGACTTCATCTACCCGATGCCGTACGTCGCGGTGCAGCAACTGCTCGACCCGTTGAACCCGAACGGCAACCTGCACTACTGGACCGGGGAATACCTTCCCGAACTGGGCACCAAACAGATCGAAACCCTGGCCTCGTACGGCGCCACCCTGCCCACCGACCACTCGATCATGCAGGTGATCCCGTTCGACTCCGCCGTGACCAGGGTCGAGCCGGACGCGACCGCGTTCAGCCACCGGCAGGACAGCTGGCTGATCCACGTCATGGGCCAGTGGACAGACCCCGCGGACACCAACCGCTGCCGGACCTGGGTCAAGCAGGCGGGTGCGGACCTGCGGGCGATCGGATCCGGTGACAGCTACCTCAACCTGGTCACCGAGGACGAGGACGTGGACCGGGTGAGTGCATTCTGGAACGAGGAGCGGCTGGAACGGCTCGCGAAGGTGAAAGCGCGCTACGACCCACAAAACACGTTCCGGTTCAACCACAACATCAAGCCGCAGCCTGCTTGATCTGCCCCGCATGACGAAGGCCCCTGACCGCGGCGGCATCCTGCTTCACGATGATCCGGCGGCCCGCCGCGGTGAGGGGTGGGCCGCCGGATCAGTGGGTTAGCGCCCGGTGGCGAAGAAGGTTGCGAAGACCTTCTGGAGCGCGAGTGAGTCGACCAGGGTCGGGTTGGCGCTGGTCTGGTTGCTCCAGCCGTAGGTGTAGTCCATCACCGGGGACGGCACGAGCCGCTTCCACTCGGTCAGGATCGCGTGCGCCTGAGCCGCTGTCGGCAGGTTGTAGTAGTGGCTCGTCGTCCGCTCCTGGCCGAATGCCTGGTACACGGGCACGATGGCTGTCAGCGGGATACCCGCCGCCCGAGCCGCGGAGACCTTCTCGCCGATCTTGCGCAGGTCACACTGAGGGTTGGCGATCGAACAGGGGTACGGGTCGAGGCCGACCAGATCGACATGGCTGCTCGCCGGCGCGAACGGCTTGTAGTCGGCGATCTTGCTGAGCACGATGAATGACTTCTGCCGCCCGCCGCTCGCGGCGCGAATGTAGTCCGCGCGCGACCGCAGCGCCGCAGGACCGCCTGGGCAGTTCGCGATGTGCGGCTCGTCGGACAGGTAGTAGCCGAACACCTTCGGGTTCGAGGCGAGGGCGTCGACCTTGGCCTTGAAGGTGCTGTCGGCCGGGGTCGGGCACTTCTGACCCAGCCAGAACACTGACTGCACCCCGGTCGGCAATGTGCTCAGACTGGAGACCGACGCCTTGTCTGCCAAGTTGTACCCGAGGGCGAAGGGGGCGGTCGCTCCCTTGAGATTGGTGACGAAATGCCGGGTCGGCGTCGGTGTCGCCGTCTGGGCCTCCGCCTGCGCTCCACCAGAGTTGGCGGTCAGGGCGACGACGAGGCTGGCCAGCAGAGCGAGCAGGCTGGCACCGAGGGTGATCTTGGTCGTTCGCGTCATGGGCGGCGCCTCTCGCCGCGGGTCGCGACAAGGAAGGAGAACGACGGGTGAGCGGGGATGGCGGACATGCAGCAACCTCTCGGGGCGCGTCGGATTACCGGACGGAGGGGGCCCATCCGGTCGGCAGATGACCGTCGGCGGTCGCGCTGCGCCCCAGTTCCGCAGCAGCCGCGTCACGGTGACTCAGGGGCGATTCCCCAGATCACATCGCCCTCTCTGCCTGGCGCGTGACCTTACCGTTATGTTGCCGGGACAGCGAACGATCCCCGGATACCGGTCGCGCAGGTCCGCTGGCCGTGCTCTCGTCAGAGGATGCCGCGGCCCGCGAAGGCCTTGGCCGGAGCACCGGCCATCCCTATGAACCAATAGCGGCTACGGGTTCACTGTGACGATCGTGCCGCCAATCTCTGCAGTGCCGTCGGAGTAGCTGACCCGGCCGAGGTACTTCGTCGCCGGGGTGAGGCCGGTCCACGTCACCGTGATGTCCGCCGTGCCGCCGACGGTGGCGGTCGCTGTGCTTGACGTCGCCGTCAGGTTGCCTGCGGCGGTGTCCGGCACGAGCCAGCGGAACAGGGTGTAGACGGCGGAGGCGCCGTCGGTGGCGAAGCCGTGCGCGTAGAGGCGATACGTGGCCGCGGCGGGGTCGGCGACGTCGATGAGTTCGGCGCTGGTCGCGGTGAAGCTGGACCCGACGAGGGTCAGCACGCCGCCGGCACCCACCCGGTACAGGTACAGATCGATGTCGTCGTTGCCATCGGTGAACTCGTCGAACAGCTGCACCCGCAACAGCGGCGTGCCGCTGGGCACCGCGAACTCATGCACCTGGATGCCCTGGTTGGCGTCCGGAGCGTCCGTGTCGAAGTTGTCCGTCGGGTCGTCGACGATCGTCCTCGTCTCGGTCGTCGCCGCCACGAGACCCTGCGGCGCAACCGCGAAGCTGCCCGCGTAGCCAAGCGTGACGGAGTACTGGAGCGAACCGGCCGCCCCGGTGCCCGTCACGGAGGCCGGCGCAGCGATGCTTACCGGACGGACGACCAGCGGGCTTCGCACATTGTGGCCGGCACCGTCGGACCAGGTCAGCGCGCCGAAGCTGTACTCGTCGAAGACCGCGGTGGCGTTCGACGTGAACGAGACCTGGTACGACGCTGTGGCGCCGGCGGCGAGGGTCAGCGCATTCGGGGTGACCACGACGTCAACCCCTGGCGGCTCGTCGATGGAGACCGTGTAGGTCCCGGCCGGGCCGACGTTGCGCACCGTGCGCGTCGCCGTCCGGACGCCCGCGAGCGAGCGAACCGTGATCGTCGGAACGTTGAGGTCGGTCGGAGCGATGACCGGCGCCGGGGTGGTGCCGAAGCAGAGCGTGCAGAGTCCCTGGCTCCGCAGGAACGCCCGGTAGTCGTCGAACCCAACCGGGTAGACGAGACCGGGATCCGCCGCGCGGTTGGGCGCGATGTGGCCCGCACCGACGTCGAACGGGTCGGCCGGCGTGGTGCCGTCCTCCTTCGAGACGTCCTGCCGGGCGCTCGTCATGAGCGCCGACTGCATGACGTCGGGCGTCCAGGTGGGGTGCAGGTCCCGCAACAGCGCGCCGATGCCGGCGGTGTGCGGGCTGGACATCGACGTACCGGCGATCGCCTGGAACAGCTGGCCCGGCGCGCCGACGTGTGCGGTCGGGCTGTTGCCGGCCAGGATCTGGACGCCGGGCGCGGTGACATCCGGCTTCAGCAGGTCACCCGTGCTGCGCGCGCTGTCGACCAGCGGGCCGCGGGACGAGAACGCCGCCATGGAGTTACCGCCGCCGAAGACCTTCGCGCCACCCGACAGCGACGCCGTCGGAGCACTGGTCGCCGCGATGTACGCCTTGATCGCGAGGCCGTCGGAGTTACGGATGTGGACGGCCGGCACATGGTGGTTGTCACTCAGCAGCGCATCGGTCTCGGCCGCCGTGTAGAGGATCATCCCGACGCCACCGGCGTTCTTGACCCCCAGACTCCGCGCGGCTCGGGAGAAGCTCCCCTTGCACAGCACGATCTTGCCCGTCACAGCCGCCGGCGACAGGCCGGACAGGCAGCCCTCGCTGCCGGCCGCGGCACCGTCGGCCAAAGGCGTCGCCGCGAGCCCCGGCGTGACCGACGCACCTTGGAAGGTCGCGCTGTTGCCGAGCGTCGCTGTGCCGACGAACGAGCGGTTCTGGGTGCTCGCGCCGACCGTCGTCAGCCACGGACCGCCGTGGTCGACCGTGCTGGGACCAGGTCCGGAGTTGCCGGCCGAGGCCGCGACGAAGACACCGGCCTGCCGGGCGAACAGGAAGGCGACGTCATCAGCGTCGAGGAAGTCCGGGTCGTTGTCGCCGATCGAGTAGTTGATGACGTCGACACCGTCGCCGACCGCCGAGTCGATCGCGCCGACGAGGTCGCTGATCGCGCAGCCGCCCGGCCAGCATGCCTTGTAGGCCGCGACGCGGGCGCGGGGCGCCATCCCGCTCACCGTGCCGTAGCTGCGCCCGAAGATCGACGCGTTGACGCCTCCGTTGCCGCCGGCGGTCGACGTGGTGTGGGTTCCGTGGCCGTCGTGGTCGCGGGCCGAGATGTAGTCGTCCTTCAGCGAGCCGCCGAAGTGGCCGATGCCCTTGTGGAAGTAGCGTGCGCCAACAAGCTTGTTGCTGCACTGCTGCTGGCTCCACAGCTGGCCGGACTGGCACGTCCCGTTCCAGCCGGCCGGTACGGGGCCGTAGCCGGCCGCGGCGAAGCTCGGGTGCTCCGGCCAGATGCCGGTGTCCACCACGCCGATGATCACGCCTTCCCCGGCGCTGCCCTGCCCGCCGAGCTTGCTCCAGAGCCCGCCGGCTGCATTCAGCCCGAGGAAGGTCGGGGTGTTGTCGGTTTTGACCTGCGAAAGCGTGTCCCGCTGGATCGAGACGACGCCGGACGTCGTACGCAGCTTCGCCAGCTGTGCCTTGGTGAGCGTCGCCGCGAAGCCGTTCAGCGAGTAGTCGTAGTCATATTCCCGCGTCGCGCCGACGCTGTTCGCCACCTGGGCGTGCCGGGAGCGCAGGTAGTTGACGTACCGCTGGACCTTCGCGTCCTTCTTGTTGAACCGCTTTCCGGGCGCCGGCTTCGTCGCGGGGTACCCGGCGATTCCGCCTGCATACGCGCCTGCCGGAGCCTCCCCGAGTAGCACTAGGTAAACGTCGCTGGTGCCCGCTTTGCCGGTGCCGGCGTCCGGTGCGCCCGGACTCTCCCCCTGCACCCCGGCCGCACCGGTGGTGGCCGCCATTAGGCACAAAATTACGACAGTCAGTCCCGCCACGAATCGCTTCATCCCTCTCCCCTTCACACCAGATCGGCTGGATGGGATGAGACGGCCATCCGGCCGCACAACACGACGGAGTCCGGCGAGGTCGCGACCGTGCCCCCAAAGCGTCGTCGCGGTTGCCTCCTGCAACCACCATGCACCCGGTCCGGCGGTCACGCTAGACGTCAACTGATCGCAAGCGGCCCCGAGGTACGGCGCTCAGGTCGGTCGCGCCCTTGTCGACCGGCAGCGCCTTCTGCAGCTCGAGGTAACCACGACGCCCCCAACCTGGCAGGCCACCGCAGTAGCTGCTGCGGGATACCCATAGGTCACACCCGCCTCGGGCTGCGCGTTCCGTGCATCGTCTTTCCAGTGGTGACGAAACTTCTCCACCGAGTTGGCGCCGCTCCCTGAGTGCGGCTTCAAGGGCTCTTCCCGAGGGACTACGACCGGTCGTAGTCCGAGGCGCGCTCGTCCGCGCCAAGCAAGGGCGAACCCCGCTCCCGCGCCGCTGGCTCGGCCTACCCATTTCGGCCGTTGACATCACGGGAGCGACCGCACGAGTCCGCCAAAGGAGCGAGGCACGTACGTAGTAGCGACGGAGCTGGGGGTGGGGAGCGGTGACGGGGGAGCCGCGTGGGCGGGGTCGCCCTGCTGGTACTACTCCCCGCCTCCTGGATGGAGCCGCCTATCGGAATCGAACCGATGACCTTCTCATTATTCAAGGATCCGCGACATAATGCCTGGTCGGGAGGCTGCTGGGCGGCGAAAAGCCTTGTATAGCTGGGATTCGTCCGATCGTTTGGGGCTCAGGTCGGTTCGTCAGGGATCGTTGCGGAGTTCAAGTTGTGCGTACTTTTGTGCGTACTTTTTGGGGGCGACGGGTGGCCGAGTCGTGTACCGAATCGCACCCTTCAGCAGCCTCGAGGGGTATGACTTGATACATGACTCCGCCGGAGCCTTTACATCGCTCACACCAACGACTGGCGAACCCGCTAGCCGTGCAGACCCGCGCATCCCACGCGGTCCTCTGCGGCAAGTCCGCACTCGCACTTCCAAGGCGTCTTGATCGCTGGCAACTCTTGTTCGACCGGACACCAGGTCATCGACAGATCCATTGACAGGTCAGTGCATAGACCCGGCGGGCAGTGGCCGCGTTGCCCTCGGCACGTTCATGGGCATGGGCCACCGGTCACTGGGCAGATCGTACTCGTGTACGGCGGGTGAGGAAGGTTGTACAGGCGCACGAACTCCGCAGTCGGCGCGTAGCTGGTCTTCAGGAGGCGGGCGAAAACAAGGATGGTCACTCGTGCGGCGCCGGCCTGACGCAGCCGCACAGCGGCTCCTTGCGTGTGGCCGCCGGTGACCCAGGTGTCGTCGAGTAAGACGACATGATGCCCGGTGAGGTCGTAAGTGCATTCGTAGAACGCTGGGTTCGGTTCACGACGGTGATTGGCGTCGGCCGGAAGGTCGGAGGCCGCACTGAGCCGGATCCGATGCCAGTTTTCCGGAAGCAGCGGCGCGAACTTCTCCAGAGGATGCTGGCCGGCACGGCCAGTCAGCGACGGCACGATCGCCAAACAGGTGACGGGATGGCCGGTGAACCGGTCAATGCAGAACTTGTGGGCTATGACGAAAACCGCGGTGAGCAATGCGAGCCGCCGCTGTGCGGCCTCGAACGAGACGGAGTCCTTGTACTTGTACACGTCGGTGTATGCCTGGTAGCCCTGCACTGCATAGGTCAGCGGCACGGCGAGGTTCGAGGTCAGGTGATACCCGGGCTGCCCCGGGACCTCATGGCCTGCGCGATGAGCTTGGCACTTGAAGCACAGGGGATAGCCCGAGGTCACCTCGCGGGTACAGATGGAACAGGTGACACCCGCGATCCGCAGCGGGTTTGTCATGACGCCGGCGATCTCCGGCAGGAGCTGATCGAGCTGCTGAGTCACTGGACTAGGTCGGCCAACAGTTCATCGAGCTGCCGCGGGCGCTTGAGAACTGCCCTGATTGCTTCAACCGCGCCGTCGGCATCGCTGACAACCTGCACGTCGTACGCCGAGCCAGCCAGGTCGCGGCCCCACTCGGTGGTGCTCGCAACGTCGCGGGTGAGGATCAGCGGCCGACCGTGAGCAACGGCCTGGCGGGCCTGGATCCGAGCTCCGGAGTGCTCCCCTGCGGCCACAATCAGCGTGCACATCCCATATGCCGACATTGTCGCGTTGCGCATCGGGAACGACGCTTTGGTCGGGCCACTACCTGGCCAGAACTGCGACAGGACTAGACCTTCGCGCTCGATGCGCTGCTGTAGCTGCCTGTTTGCAGCCGGGTAGACCTGATCGATTCCTGTCCCAATGACCGCGACCGTGCGGCCGCCTGCCGCAAGGGCCGCCTGGTGGGCAGCAGTGTCGATGCCCTCGGCAAGACCGGACACCACCGCGACCCCCATGCTCACAAGTGAGTTCGCCACTTCACGGGCGATCCGCACTGCCTCCGGTGACGCCTTGCGCGACCCCACAATGCAGGCGCCCAGCTCAGCCTCTCCACGTGCGGCCAGATGGCCACGGGCGAACAGAAGCGGCGGCACGTCGTGCACCTCGAGCAACTGGGGCGGGAAGTCGTCGTCGAACAGCGTGAGCACACGGGCCAGGTCACTCCAGGCGTGCAAGTCCTGCCGTGCCGCCTTAAGCAGCAGCGCCACTGGGTCGGAATCGAGCAGCGTCTGCGGATTCTGGCGGTGGAGCACCTCGAGTGCTCCAGCCTCGCGGACCTCGGTCACCACCGCGCGCCATGACTTGCGCGCCTCGGTGTGGCGCAGCAGCGCCACCAGCGCCAGCGCCTCATCGTCGATCACCCGGCTCACCACCTCTCCTGTGCTGGACGATACCGGCATCACGTACCCAGCCCCAGCAATTCCCTGCCCCACGGATCGCCTTTCGGGAACCACGGAGCCACCCAAGGCGTGACATGACTCCCGCCAATTCGAACATACATTCGACAGAACGCCAAGCAGGGCGACATAACAGGGCGACATGAGAGAGCGGCTGTGCAAGTATCCACAGCTCTAGGCCACAGCAACGCACCGGCGGATCATGTTGCGGCCACTCAACTCGAGGGCGCATGCGGATATCCATCAGGCGTCGCGCCACAGGTCGCCTACTTGGCTGGATGGACCCAGCTGCCTACCACGTTTGCTCCCTTAATTGGGTACGACAGTTGCTGCGGCTGATTCGACGCCGGTACAGCTCGGCTCCATCGCGGAACACCGGTGGGGCCTGGTCACCACCGCCCAGCGACCTGTTCGAGCCGGACGGCGTGAGCCCGGAAGGATAGGAACGTGGCTAAGAACGAGGGCCGGTGCGGGCGGAGCTGGTTCGCGACCCGCTTCACCTACTATGCTTCTTAGTAGATGACGTCTGAGGCACGGCCGACTCTGAGAGGGACGCATGGACAAGGTGAGTCGCGCGATCGCCGGTCTTCCGGTGATCATCGCGTTCGCTGTGGCCGTGGGTCTCCTGACATTGATCACCCATAGTTCGCCGCATTCCGACAGTCGGTCCGGTTCGGTTGGGACCTACCTGCATGGTTGTACCTCGACGCTCGAATCAGTGCCGGACCTTCGGGCCGGGCCCGGTGAGAATCGGCTCACCGACGGCAATAGGTTCGGGCCGCCTGCAGCCGGCGACATTTCGGGTAGCACCGTGGGCCACGAGCCTCATCCGATGCCCGGGGCCTGCTTGGTATTCCTGATCGCGATGGCCTTCGGACTTCTGCTCGCCCTTGCGCTGCGAGCTCTGCCATCACGACACTGGATCCTTCCTGCGCTGCCTGCCTTTCCTGCCTTCTGGGCGAGAGCCGCACGCCCTCAGCCAGTCCCACGACTGGCCCTTTCGTCACGACTCTTGCTGTAGGCCGACCAATGGATCCCGCTCCCCTTTCGGAAGCGGCCTGGCTGCGTCGCAGCTGCTTTCTTCCTGAGAGGCCCTGAAGGCCCAGGAAGAACCGTCGGCGCGGTAGTCGTCGCAGCCAGGGCTTCTCCGATTCCATTTGTGGCCAGACTCACCGCGGCAGGCGACGCGTCCCAGCGACGCCAAGCAAAGCCTGTGGCTGGCCACGCCTGAAGCCTTTCAAGGAGTACTCCCATGGCCAGCCACATCTCGCACCGTCTGTCATCGCGGCATTTTTCGCCGCAGCCGCGACCGAAGCAGGATCCGTTCGAGGTCCTGACCATCACCCCTGAGTTGCACGCCGACTACATCCTGACCCTGCCGAGTGCCAGCTTCCTACAGTGCCCGTCCTGGGCGCAGGTGAAGCCCGGATGGCAATCCGAAACGATCGGGTGGGCCGACGGGACCGGATCGCTCGTGGGATCGGCTCTCGTGCTCTACCGCACCGTTCGAGCGACCGGACACCAATTCGCCTACCTGCCCGAAGGCCCACTGATCGACTGGAGCGATGACAACCTTTCCCGGTGGCTCGATCCGCTGGTCGCGCATCTTCGCAAACGGCGAGTCTTCGCGGTCAGGATGGGACCTGCGGTCGACCTGCATCGATGGAACGCGCCCACCCTCAAGTCGGCGCTGCGTAGTGACGAGGTCCTCGACCTGAGTGATGTCCCGCCCGATGAGGTGAACAAGACCGGGGCTGCGGCGGCACAGCAGTTACGGTCCCTCGGATGGCGCAATGACGGCCGGCTGACCCGCACCTCCGTACAGCCGGCCGTCATCTTCGAACTCCCCCTGGCGGATCGTTCGCTCGACGACATCTGGCGAGGATTCAGCCAGCAGTGGCGCCGAAGCATCAGGAGAGCCGAGCGCGAGAGAGTCCAGGTTTCCATCGGGAACGATGAAGACCTGCCTGCCTTCTATGCGCTTCTCAAGGTCACCCAAGAACGCGACGGCTTCGACCTAGGCAGGTCCCTTGGCTACTACCAACGCCAGTACGACGCGCTGCGCGCTGAACATCCAAGGAGGATGGCGCTGTACCTCGCGCGCCACAGCGGCGAGACCCTGGCCGCACACACGATGAACGTTGTCGGAGACCGCGCTTGGTACCACCTGGGGGCGTCGGCCAGCCACCGCCGAGAGCTGTGCCCGAGCCACGCAGTGCAGTGGCAGATGATCCGCGACGCCCACAGCGCCGGTTGCGTCATCTACGACATGCGAGGCTTCAACACCACCTTGGACGCAACAGATCGTCGCAGTGGACTTCTCCGATGGAAGGTCGGCACTGGCGGACGAGCTGTCGAACTGCTCGGCGAGTGGGACTACCCGCTCAATCGCTCCCTATACCACGCCTTCAACTTGTACCTGGCTTCCCGGCGGCTCGCATGACGACGACAGACGGCCCGCCGCTGCTGCGCTCGAGCGCCGTGATGGCGGCAGGGACGATCGTGTCCAGGATCACCGGCTTCGCGCGGAACGCGGCCCTCGTCGCGGCACTTGGTACGGCGCTGCTCGCTGATGCCTACAACGTGGCCAACACCATGCCGACAATTCTCTACATCCTGCTTCTGGGCGGTGCACTCAACGCGGTCTTCGTCCCGCAGCTCACCGCCGCCGCCCGGCGGGATCCCGACCACGGCGCCGAGTTCGCCAACCGGCTCTTGAACGCAGCCCTGCTCTTCCTGTTGACGATCACCGTCGCCTCGTGGCTGCTGGCTCCCCAGATCGTCGACCTCTACTCAGACTTCACCGGCGCTCAGCGAACGCTCACCATCACCTTCGCCCGCTTCTTCCTGCCGCAGATCTTCTTCTACGGACTCTTCACGATGCTCGGGCAACTGCTCAACGTCCGCGGGCGATTCGGCCCGATGATGTGGGCCCCGGTCGTGAACAATCTCGTGGTCATCGGCACCGTGTGCATCTATCTCGTGGTCGCGAGCGACAGCAACACCGCCGCGGAACTCGGCACCCCGGAAATCCGGCTCCTGGGTGCCGGGACCACGGCAGGCGTGATCGTGCAGGCTCTGATCCTGATACCCGCACTCCGCGCGACCGGCTTCAAATGGCGACCTCGAGTGCGCTGGCGTGACAAGGACCTACGCCAGATCGCGGGGCTGGCCGTCTGGACTGTGCTGGTCGTCGTCGTCAACCAGATCGGATATTGGGTCGTCACCTTGCTCTCCACGAACGTCTCCGTGGCTGCTGACAGGCAAGGCATCCCGTACGGCGTCGGCTACACCGCCTACAGCAATGCGTACCTGCTCTGGCTCATTCCGCAAGGCGTTGTCACCGTGTCGATGCTGACCGCGCTGATGCCAAGACTGAGTAACTCAGCCGCCGACCATGACTTCGCGACGGTCCGCGCTGACGTGGCGTACGCCGTACGTATCAGCGCCACTGTGATCGTGCCGACGGCTATGTTGTTCCTCGCTCTCGGCCCTCAGATCGCAACGGCGGCATTCCTGCGAGGCAATGTGACTCTCCAGGACACCCTGGCGATTGGGTACATGCTGATGGCGTTCGCGCTCGGCCTGATCCCGTTCTCGATGCAGTACCTTCTGGTGAGGGTGTTCTACGCGTTGCACGACACGAAGACACCCTTGGCGATCGCGGTCGCGACGACGTGTGTCCACGGTTGGCTGTCGATCGCCGCCTTCGCGACGCTGCCTCCTCGCTGGGCAGTCACCGGCATGGCTGCCGCATACGGGATCGCCTACGCCGTTGGACTGGCGATCACAGCCCGGCAACTACGCGCGCGGATCGGTGACTTCGGAACCCGCGACGCCATAGGCCACCACACTCGGCTTCTACTCGCGAGCCTCGTCCCTGCGGCCGCGGCTTACGCCATCGGTCGAGTATCCGCGGCCTGGATCGGCCATGGTTCCTCGGCGTCACTGCTTGCTGTGGCCGCTGGGTCGCTCGGGTTCCTCGTACTGTTCGCCCTCTCGGCCCGTGTCCTGCGCATCAGCGAGATCACCATGCTCGCCAGAACCGCGCGACGACACGTCCGGCGCCTGATCTGAAATCCGACCAGGCCAAGTGGGGCAGTCTGAACCCACTCCGCCGAAGGCAGATCCGGTCGCAATGGCGGCGACCCATTCAGCCTCGTCTTATGGTCGGTGCACATCTGGACACTGTTCCGGGCTCACCCGGGGCCAACGACAACGCCTCTGGGATTGCGGCATGCTTGAGCTCGCTCGGCTGGTGGCAGCGTCTCGACCACAGCCGGTCGCCGACCACCGATGCGCCGAAGCACGCGCAGACTCCTCTGCGCGTTCGTGGGCGCAGTACCGATGGCACCAGTGGTGTTGGTGGCCGCGCCAGGCCTGGTCGTCGCCGGAATGGACTACTGCGGCCTCTGCTGCCTGAGGCAGCCAGGCACTCGCACGAGCGATGCATCGGGCCTCCCAACGACGAACGCCGGCCGACCCTGTACTGCGTGGGTCTGGCCGGCACGATCGCTGTCATTGATGAGCTTGTTGGATACAACGCGTGGGGCTCAGTTCAGCACATCCGCGGTCTCCTTGTTGATGGCGGGCTTGGCGATGCGCACCGTCACGGCGGCGAGGATTGCGCCGACTGCGGCGAGGGCGGCGGCTCCGAGGAAGGCGGCCGAGTAGCCGTCGGTCAGTGCACCGGTGTCGCCCAGTTGGTCGGCGCCGGCTGCTGCGGCGACTGCTGTCATGGCGGCGAGGCCGAGGGCTGAGCCGATCTGGTAGCTGGTGTTGACGATTCCTGAGGCTAGGCCGCCTTCTTCCGGTCGTGCGGAGGAGAGGGCGATGCCGAGGCTGGGGATGAAGGCGAGCGACATTCCGGCCGCGGCGATCAGCGACGCCGGGAGGACGTCGACCCAGAACGATCCGTCCGAGCGGACCAGGGACAGTGCCGCGAGGCCTGCGGTGAGGACGGTCATTCCGGTCACCAGCGTCCGCTTGGGACCGAAGCGGGCGATGAAGCGCGGCGCGGCAACGATCATGCCGAGCATGATGAACGTTGTCATCGGCAACAACGCCGAGCCACTCGGGAACGCGCTCAGGCCGAGGACCTGTTGCAGGTAGAGGTTCAGGAAGAACCACATTGGTACCCACGCCGCTCCCAGCAGCAACTGGGCGACATTGGCCGCGGCCAGGTTCGGTGCGCGGAAGATCGCCAGCCGCATCAGCGGTTCGGATCGACGGGCCTGGACCACCACGAAGGCAACCAGGAGCGCGATGGCCGCCGCTCCGACCAGCAACGTCTCGCCGCTCGCCCAACCCGCTTCCGGCGCGCGAACGATCGCGTACACGGCCGCACCGATTCCACCCGTAGCCGTCAAGGCCCCGACGAGATCGACGCTGCCACGCTGAGCTGCCGCGGCCGGCATCAGAGCCGGAGTGGCCAGCAAGACAGCGATCGCGATCGGGATGTTCAGGTAGAACACCCATGGCCAGCTCGCGTACTCGGTGATCACGCCACCGAGAAACACTCCCGCCGTACCGCCTGCCGGTGCGGCGGCGCCATAGAGGGCCAGGGCCTTGGTGAGCTCCTTGGGCTCAGAACCGAACAGCATCATCAGCAATGTCAGCGCTGATGGAGCGATCAGAGCCGCGCCAACACCCTGGACCGCCCGGCCAGTCAGCTCCAGGCCGACACCGTTGGCTGCACCGGCGAGAACTGATCCCACCAGCAGCACGATCCAGCCGGCCGAGAAGATCCGGCGTGCTCCGAAGAGGTCGGACAGCCGCCCACCGAGGAGCAGCAGGCCGCCGAAGGCGACCACGTAGGCGTTGAACACCCAGGACAACGTCTGTGGAGTGAAGCCCAGGTCAGCCCGTATCTCTGGTAGCGCGACTCCGATGATCGACGTGTCCATGATGACCATGAACTGCGCCGCGGCGATCAGGCCCAGCGCCCACCAGCGGCGAGACCCCGAGCGGGTGACTCCAGCTGAAGTACTCATGACAACCATTCCTTTCTGATACCCCCTGGGGGTACCGGGATCGAGATGGAACTTAGCAGGCCAGATCCCATACCGCTAGGGGGTATCGGTATTTGCGATCCGTCGGGTGCCCGGCCACGCTCGGGATGGCCGCCCCGAAGTCTCCGTTCCCTCACAGACTTATTGGGCCCTCAGCGCGGATGCCGAGCCCGCTGAAGACGGGACTTGAAAGATACCCTTAGGGGGTATAGGTTCCATCGCGTCAACCGATCGAAAGGAACCCCGACATGTGCAACGCCTGCAGTTGCGGCACCGCTGACGCCACCAATTCCGTGACCACGACCGGCACCCGTACCGCCGCGGAAGCCACCGTCTTCTCAGTGACCGGGATGACGTGCGGCCACTGCGTCAGCTCCGTCACGAGCGAGGTCAGCCGGATCGACGGCGTCAGTGCCGTCGATGTCGACCTGGCGAGCGGCTCTGTGACGGTGACCAGCGACCGGCCGGTCGGCCGCGACGCAGTACAGGCGGCAGTCGAAGAGGCGGGCTACCAGCTCGCCGACGCCTGACCGGCCGCCCGAATCTCGACCAACCACCGACCTGACGAGGACTGACCATGAAGACCCCCACCAAGATCGCGACCTTTGTCGCCGGCCTGGCCGTAGTGTTCGGCGGCGCGGTCGGCATTGGCACCCTCGTCGGGCCGGTGGACCCGGCCGAACAAGAGGTGCACCACCCACCATCGGCGGCGACCACCGCCGGCACCGAAAAGCTCCCTGGAGGACTGATGATCTCCGACAAAGGCTTCACGCTGACGCTCGCGAACGACCAACTGCCGGCGGGACCCGCAACTCAACTTCGATTCTCTGTACTAGGCCCCGACGGCCGGCCTGTGACCGCCTACGACCGCAGCCACGACAAGGACTTGCACCTGATCGCGGTGCGCCGCGATCTGTCCGGCTTCCAGCACCTCCACCCGAAACTGGACGGCAGCGGGAACTGGAGCGTTCCGGTGGCACTGACCTCCGGGCAGTGGCGGGTGTTCGCCGACTTCGTCCCAGCAGGCGGCGAGAATCTCACCCTCGGCGCAGACCTCGCAGTACCCGGCAGCTCCGACCCGAAGCCGCTCCCGCCCCAGAGCAACACCGCCCAGGTCGACGGCTACACGGTCATCCTGACCGGCGGTCTCGAACCCGGCCGCGAATCAGAACTCAAGCTGTCGATCGCCAAGGACGGCAAGCCAATCACCGATCTGCAGCCGTACCTAGGTGCCTACGGCCATCTGGTCGCGCTACGGGATGGCGACCTCGCCTACCTCCACGTGCACCCCGCAGGGGCACCCGGCGACGGCAAGACCAACCCCGGACCCGACATCACCTTTTACGCCACCACACCGAGCACCGGCAGCTACCGGCTCTACCTGGACTTCAAACACAACGGAAAAGTCCGGACCGCCGAGTTCACCGTCACTACCGCCACCGGCGGTATCGCGACACCTTCACCTGTGCCATCCACCACAACGCCGCCCCCCACTGCCCCCACCACCGCTGGCCACGGGCACGACGGCGGCCACAGCTGAGCAGCTCAATCCCCCGCTCCAGCACGAGTCACTAGATAGTAAGGAGATCTCCATCATGAGTTCCGTCGGTAACACCTCGGCCCCGCCGCTTGGCGGCGAGGAGAAGATCGAGTTGGCGATCGGCGGCATGACCTGCGCCTCGTGCGCGTCGCGGATCGAGAAGAAGCTGAACAAGCTCGAAGGCGTCACCGCGTCGGTCAACTACGCGACCGAGAAGGCGCTGGTCCGGTTCACCGGCGACATCGGCGTCGCCGACCTGGTGGCCGAGGTCGAGAAGACCGGCTACAGCGCAACCCCTCCGGCACCGGCCAGTGAGAAGACGACCGACGCCGGCGCCGATGAGATCGACCCGACTCGATCGCTGCGGCAACGGCTGCTGATCTCGCTAGCGCTGACCGTGCCAGTCATCGCGATGGCGATGATCCCCGCGCTGCAGTTCACCTCGTGGCAGTGGCTCTCACTGACGCTCGCTGCGCCGGTAGTGGCGTGGGGTGCCTGGCCATTCCACAAGGCCGCCTTCACCAACCTGCGCCACGGCGCGTCGACGATGGACACCTTGATCTCAGTCGGCACGCTCGCCGCGCTCGGCTGGTCGCTGTACGCACTGTTCTTCGGCACCGCGGGCGAACCCGGCATGACCCACCCGTTCGAGCTCTCCATCGGACGCAGCGACGGCGCGGGCAACATCTACCTCGAGGCAGCCGCCGGGGTCACCACCTTCATCCTCGCCGGCCGCTACTTCGAGGCTCGCTCCAAGCGCCGTGCCGGAGCAGCCCTGCGAGCGCTGCTGGAGCTCGGAGCCAAAGAGGTCTCCGTACTACGAAACGGCCAAGAGGAGCGGATCGCCACCGACCAACTCGCCACCGGGGACCTGTTCGTCGTTCGTCCAGGAGAGAAGATCGCCACCGACGGAGTGATCGAGGAAGGCTCGTCCGCGGTCGACGCGTCGATGCTCACCGGCGAATCAGTACCGGTCGAGGTCGGGCCAGGTGACCCAGTCACCGGCGCCACCATCAATGCCGGCGGCCGAATCGTCGTCCGGGCCACCCGGATCGGGGCTGACACCCAACTGGCCCAGATGGCCAGGCTCGTCGAGGCTGCACAGACCGGCAAGGCTCAGGTGCAGCGGCTCGCCGATCGCGTCTCAGGAGTGTTCGTCCCGATCGTGATCGCCCTGGCTATCGGCACCCTTGGATTCTGGATCGGAACGGGCTCAGGTCTCGCGGCCGCCTTCACCGCGGCGGTGGCGGTCCTGATCATCGCCTGCCCCTGCGCCCTCGGACTGGCGACCCCGACAGCCCTCATGGTCGGCACCGGCCGTGGCGCGCAACTCGGCATCTTGATCAAAGGGCCGGAGGTGCTCGAATCCACCCGCCGGATCGACACCGTCGTACTGGACAAGACCGGCACCGTCACCACCGGAAAGATGGCCCTCACCGAGGTCATTCCCGCCACCGGCGAGGACGCCGACCAGGTACTGCGTCTGGCCGGAGCTCTGGAGCACGCGTCCGAGCACCCGATTGCCCAGGCCATTGCCACCGCCGCCGTTGAGAGGACTGGCCCACTACCAGCAGTGGAAGGGTTCGCCAACCTCGAGGGCCTCGGCGTACAAGGCGTGGTCCTGGTGGACGACAACTCGCACGCGGTTCTGGTCGGGCGCCCGCGGCTGCTGGAAGAGTGGTCGCAGTACCTTCCCGCCGAGCTGGCAGATGCGAAGGCGAAGGCCGAAGCAGCGGGAGGCACCGCCGTCGCGGTTGGTTGGGACGGTGCGGCGCGCGGCATCATCGTCGTCGCCGATACCGTGAAGCCGACGTCGGCTGAGGCCATCCGGCAGCTGCGCGCCCTTGGCTTGACGCCCGTGCTGCTCACTGGCGACAACGCTGCAGTGGCCCGCTCGGTCGCCGCGGAGGTGGGCATTGACGAGGTCATCGCCGAGGTGCTCCCGAAGGACAAGGTCGATGTCGTTCGCAGGCTGCAAACCGAGGGGCGAACCGTCGCCATGGTCGGCGACGGCGTGAACGACGCACCGGCACTGGCCCAGGCCGATCTCGGCCTGGCCATGGGCACCGGAACCGACGTCGCCATCGAAGCCGCCGACCTCACGCTGGTCAGCGGAGACCTGCGCGCCGCGCCGGACGCCATCCGGCTGTCGCGCCGCACCCTGGGCACGATCAAGGGCAATCTGTTCTGGGCCTTCGCCTACAACGTCGCCGCTCTACCGCTAGCGGCAGCCGGCTTGCTGAACCCGATGCTTGCCGGTGCGGCAATGGCGTTCAGTTCGGTCTTCGTCGTCAGCAACAGCCTGCGACTGCGTCGGTTCCGGCCCCTCACCGAGGGGACCACACCGCGCCACTGAGGTTGTTACCGGCTCGCCGGGTGTTCCCTCCTGGACCTCCTCCAGGAGGGAACACCCGGCTGCGGATTCAGCCAGGCCGGACAGCGCCGACGTACGGCATCTGCCCGAATGCGGGGTCGATCTGGACAGGCTTGCCAGGGCGGCTTGCGTGGACTGCCTTCCCGTTGCCGATGTACATGCTCACGTGGGAGATGGGTGTGAAGTAGAACAACAAGTCCCCGGGCATCAGGTCGGCGCGGCTCACGCGGCGTCCTTCGTTGTACTGGGCCGTGGACGAGTGCGACAACGAGATCCCGGCCTTGCCCCATGCCGACAGCGTCAACCCGGAACAGTCGAAGGCATCTGGGCCCGCAGCTGCCCACAAGTACGGGTCACCGATCTGGTTCAAGGCATAAGCGACGGCGATCTTCGCCCTTCCCGATGCTGGTACGTCCGGTCCGGCAGTGCGCTGGCTGTCGCGGCTGGTACGGCGTCGCTCAGCCTCGGCCTCGTCTTTCTCTCGCTGCACCTCGGCGGCATCCTCGGCTGCGAGCCGATCGCGTTCGGCGTCGGTGAGTTTGGCCAGCACTTTGTCAGCCGCCGCCAGGTTCGAGGCGATCTTTGCCTTGAGCTCGTTCTGCTTGGCCTGCACAGCCGCCAAAGCTTGCAGCTCTGAACGCTCGATGCTGCGTAGATCGGCAAGTTTGCCGCTGGCGTTCTGGTACCGGCGCAAAACTGCCGTCTGCTGGCCGGCATACGCCTGTGCTGTCGAAGCTTGTTTCAGGAACTGGTCGGGGTCGCTCGAAAGGAGCAGCTGGGCGGTGGTCGTCATCTGGGACCGCTGATAGTTCGCCACAGCCAGTAAGCCGATCCGGCGACCGATCTCCTGGACGACACGCTCCTGGCGGCCGGCGCCTTCAGTGAGTGCGGCGACCTTGCGACGAGCGGTGGCGATTTGCCCGGTCAGGTCGTTCGCTGCCTCACCGGCTTCCTCGGCCTGATGCTGGAGGGTCGCCACTGTTTGCCGTGCCTCAGCGAGGGTCGGCTTTGGTTCTGCCGCGGCCGAACCCCCGACGAGCCCCAGAGCAGCCGCGACGACGACAGCAGTGATGAGAGGCAGTGCCACCCGTGCAGGATGACGCCTCCAACCGTTCGACATGTTCTGGCAGGTCCCTTCTCAAAGTTTGACGTCTGCCTTGGTCGCGTGATCTTCCGCAGGCTCAGGCAGGGGCAAGTGCTGTTTTGCGAGTCAGGTGGTTCAGCGCGGCGCGGTGCCGAGAGAACTGAGCAGCTTCCGCATTTCGCTGAGCTCCACGGCGTGGTCAGCTTCGATACGGTCGGCGACCACACGGGCTCGGAGGTTTTGCCCAGCCTCCTGCTGGAGGCGGGCGATCGAAACGTCTTCGCTGTGATGATCGATCAAGAAGCTCAGCAGCAGCCGGTCGAACACCACACCCGACGATGACCGCAGGCGTGCGAGATCGGCTTCCTTGATCGCCCCGGCCGCGGTGACGAGCGGAGTAGTGTCGGCTGGGCCGGGATTCGCTACCGCCGGTGTTGGCTCTCCCCTTTGGCCCCAGGCCTTGAGAAGGCCGTCAAGTTCACCGACGGCCTCGGTGTGAGCGCGGCCGATCGTGCTTGCCAACTGGGTCACTGCCGGGTTCTTGCTGCGGGTTGCAGCAAGAGCGGACATGTCGACTGCCTGGCGGTGCTGGGCGATCATCCGCTGCGCGAAGGCGATATCGGCTGGGTTGACG
This sequence comes from Kribbella catacumbae DSM 19601, assembly GCF_000372465.1. GTDB lineage: Bacteria > Actinomycetota > Actinomycetes > Propionibacteriales > Kribbellaceae > Kribbella > Kribbella catacumbae. Next base: position 267,311 of record NZ_AQUZ01000002.1, on the reverse strand, counting down.
GGCAGGTGTGAAGTCTCACCGGAATCGGCTCCGATGTCCGCGCAGCCTGCCAGGACGACAGCTAGCGCAGCTGTGGCGGCAACGACGACACAGCGCAGCGCGCACGAGGTGCGCATGGGGAACTCCTGAGTGGTGTGTTGAGCGTGCGGGCGTCGAAACGTGCCCTGCTCCTCAGCACCTCAGCGGCGAGATCGCCCTCACAGACACTGACACCACGCGCACCTGCCGCGGATGCCTCAGCCGACCGCGGACCGCAGGTACCAGCCAGCTTCCACTCCGCCGGCGGGCACGGATCGCCGCGAGGAGCAGCGCCACCAGGCCTGCAAACAATGCGCAGGCCATCAGGTCACCGTCCCCCAGGGGATCTGCCTGCTCCATCCAGTCACCGGTGCGAGATGCGGCGGCATGTACATCGCTGTCGGCGTGATGCGCCACCTGCACAGCGGCATGAGAACCACTGTCTGAACCAGACTCGGAGCAGTGCGACTCCAGGCTGTAAAGCCCGATGATGCCGAAAATCAGGGCACACAACACACCGGTCGCGCGCCAGCGCGAACCGCGCCGCGACGACTGTGCGACGGCCTTCGACATGGGCGTCATCCTAGATCACCATGTCCAGTGCCCGACGAGATCCACTGGCGCCGTTCCAGGCGGTGGTCGTCATTGCTGGTAGCCCACCAGCGCCATCATCCCGGCCTCCGCGTGGTAAGCGTTGTGGCAGTGCAGCAACCATTGGCCCGGATTGTCTGCGTCGAAGAAAACCGTCAGGGTCGTTTTGGGCAGCACGATCGCGGTGTCCTTGCGAGGGCCGGCATCGCCGAGCTGATAAGTGTGGCCGTGCAGGTGCATCGGGTGCCACATGGTGGTGTCGTTGACGAAGTCCAGCCGCACCCGCTGGCCGTGGCGGACCAGCAGGGGCGCAGCAGTCGGATGGGACATGTCAAACCGGCTGCCGTTGATCGACCAGTCGTAGGCATCCATACCGCCGGTGATCTTGACCTGATGCGTGACGTCGACGCTCGAGGCGGCGAGGCGGACCTGATCGGCGGCGTTGAGCTGGGAGGCGGTCAGGATCTGGCGGTTCAGCTCGGCTGGGCGAACGTCTGTTGCTGGGGCACGTCCTGTACTGGTGCGCACCAGTGCCCGACCTGTCTGGTTCTTTCCTTCGGCCAGCGCCACCAGCGAGAAGACACCGTCACCGAGGGTGACCAGCACGTCGTAGCGCTCGCCCATGCCGATCAGCAGCGCGTCGACCTGCTGGTGCTGAACTGGATAGCCGTCGGTGTGCGTGATGGTCAGCTTGTGTGCTGCCAGTGCGACCCGGTAGGCCGTGTCCGAGCCTGCGTTGATGATCCTCAGCCGGACCCTCGATCCGGGCTTACCGTTGAAGACGGCCGGATCGGCGGGGACGCGGCCGTTGACCAGGTGGTGGGGGTATTTCACGTCGCCGGCATCGCCGCCGAGTAGCTCACTGTCTGCGCTACCGAGCATGAAGCGCATCGACATACCGCCCATCCCGCCCATGCCCTGCTTGAGTTCGGCAAGGACCTCATCGGGTGTCCCGCTAACCCCGTCCATCCAGTCGTCCAGGACGACGATCCACTCGCCGTCGTAGGACATGGGCTCTTTCGGGTCCTCGATGACCAGGGGTGCATACAGGCCGCGGTCCAACTGCGTACCGACGTGCGGATGGAAGAAGTAGGTCCCTGGATCTGTGGCAACGAACCGATAGGTGAACGACTCACCGGCCGGCACGACCGCCTGGGTAGCCGGCGGGACACCGTCCATGTCGTTGCGCAGGGCAACACCATGCCAATGGATCGACGTTGCGGTCTGGTCAGGAAGCCCGTTCGCCAGCCCTGCCACGAGCGTGTCTCCTGCCGAGATCCGGATCGCCTCGCCCGGCGTGCGATGGTCGAAGGCCCAAGTCTTGGCGATGACGCCGGCGCCTAGGTCAACAGTGGCAGGTGCCGCGGTCAGAACAAGGTGGGTTTCCTTGCCAGAGCTCGCGCGAGCACCGTCGACCGTTTCGACCTCGGCGCCGGAAGGGCTGAGCAGCGAAGGAGAAGCGGCAGCGGTGCTGCTGCTGGGCTTGCTGCAGCCGCCGAGTACGCCAGCCCCCGTGACGCCAAGTCCGGCAAGCAGGACGGACCGGCGGGTGATGCTGCTCACGTACGGGTCCTTCCCTGATGCGTACAGCGCGCCGGCAGATCCCTTGCGATGAACCCGACTAACGCCTAACTACTAATCAACATAGTAGATCGGTGGTGATCTCGCACCCGGCCTTGTCGTTCTGATCGGCACTCTTTGATTACTCAAAGAGTTCGCTAGGATGCATCGTGTGACCGATCTGGGGAGCGGTAGCCGGCGCTGGCTTGCGGTTTCTCTTGTCGCAGCGCTGGCTCTGATGCTGGGGGGCGGCCTCTGGTGCTACGCAGAAGCAGACCACCACAGTCATCACTCGATCGCGGTGGCCCACGAGCTGGACGAGCCGGCCGTCGGCCACGCATCGGGCGAGTCCGGCGACCACTGCGCCGTTACCGGGCTGGTCGATGCGGTTCTCGCCCAGGCCGGTGATTCTCCTGGACCGCTGCCGGCCACATCGATGCCACGGCCGTGGCTGGCTGTCCTCGACGCACATCCTGCCACCTCCTGTGGCAGGTCTACTTCCCGAACGCCACGGTCGCCGGTCGCGCAGTTCTCGCTGCTGCGCATATAGCCGTCCTTCGCCGGCCCTAGCGCCGGCCTCGAGACCTTTGTCAGTGGTTTCCCCCTGCCGCGCCAGACGCGAGGGGCCTCGAAGGGACAGCACGACATGGACAGCACCACGATGGCGCCTCGGCGCGCCCAAAACCCAGAACCCGCCACCGGAGCGGCGGCAGTGTCAGCGGGCGTCGCCTGGCGCACCCCGGCTGGCATCGTCGGGAACACCCCCACGCTGTGGATCGGCGACGTTCTCCACGACACCGGGACGGCGCACGGCTACTGGGCCAAGCTGGAAGGCCACAATCCCGGCGGAATGAAGGATCGCCCCGCGCTCCACATGGTCCGCTGCGCCCGCGACCGCGGTGATTTACCGCCCGGCGGCCACATCATCGAGTCCAGCAGCGGAACGTTGGGACTCGGTCTGGCGCTGGCCGGCATCGTATACGGGCACCCCGTCACCGTTGTGACCGATCCCGGCATGGAGCCTCTGGTGGTCCACATGCTGCGCGCCTACGGCGCCACCGTCGACATGGTCGAGGCCCCGGATCCGGTCGGCGGCTGGCAGCAGGCCCGCCGCGACCGGGTCCAGCAACTCCTCAGCACCACCCCTTCGGCGTGGTGCCCTGACCAGTACCACAACATCGATAACGTCGACGCCTACGCGGGACTGGCCACCGAGCTGCTCGCCCAGGTCGGCCGCATCGACGTCTTGGTCGCCAGCGTCGGCACGGGCGGCCACTCCGCTGGAGTGTCGCGTGTCCTGCGCGAACACTGCCCGGACCTGTCGGTCATCGGGGTCGACTCGATCCGGTCCACCATCTTCGGCCAGCCCGCGGGCACCCGGTTGATGCGAGGACTGGGCAGCAGCATCTACCCCGGCAACGTCGACTACTCCACCTTCACCGAGATCCATTGGGTCGCCCCCAGCGAGGCGGTCTGGGCCTGTCGCCGGCTAGCGGCGAACGCCGGCACCACTGGTGGCTGGAGCGTCGGTGCAGTCGGTCTGGTCGCCGACTGGATCGCGCGCACGTCACCTGTCGGGACCCGGATCGCCGCAGTCTTCCCCGACGGGCCACAACGCTACTGGGACACCATTTTCAGCGACGACTACTGCACCAGACACAGCCTGATCGGCGCCGCACCAGCGCTCCATCCCGATGAGCTCGCCCATCCCACGTCCGCGGTCCCGCATCGCTGGACCCGGTGCGACACGGTCATCGACCCGCGCGCCGAAACAACTCCGACTGCCCGTCGCGGCGCCGAACCTGCGGGGGCGGTGGCCGGCCGATGAAACAACTAATCACCCAGTACCAAGGTATGCCGAAGGTGACCCGGCTGCTGCTGCTCAACCAGTTCACCATCAATCTCGGCTTCTACATGCTGATGCCCTACCTGGCCCAGCATCTGGCCGGAACCCTGGGCCTGGCGGCCTGGCTGGTCGGTCTGGTCCTCGGAGTCAGGAACCTTTCGCAGCAGGGTCTGTTCGCACTCGGTGGCGCGCTGGCCGACCGGTTCGGCTACAAACCGCTCATCGTGGCGGGCTGCGTGTTGCGGACCTTCGGTTTCGCGATGCTTGCCATGGTGGAATCCGTCCCCGCCCTGGTCATCGCCTCCGCAGCGACCGGCCTGGCCGGCGCCTTGTTCAACCCTGCCGTGCGGGCCTACCTCGCCGTCGACGCGGGACCGCGGCGCGTCGAGGCATTCGCGCTGTTCAACGTCTTCTACCAAGCCGGCATCCTCGCTGGTCCATTGGTCGGGCTGGCGCTCACCGGTGCCAGTTTCCGGCTCACCTGCGCCGTGGCTGCCACAGTGTTCGCCGTACTGTCAGTCATCCAGATCCGGGCGCTGCCACCGCAACAGGCTGACACCCGCAGCAGCGAGGGCATCCTGGCGCAGTGGCGTGTTGTCATCGCGAACCGCCCGTTCCTGCTGTTCGCCATCGCGATGATCTGTTCCTACGTGCTGTCCTTCCAGGTCTATCTCGCGCTCCCGCTCGAGGTACGGCGCATCGGCGGCGACGGCAGCGGAGCGACCCTTGGTGTCGCGTCACTGTTCGTTGCCTCTGGCCTGGTTACCGTGCTTGCACAGACCAAGCTCACCGCCTGGTGCCGGGCCAGAATTCCTGCCGGGTACGCATTGGCGTTGGGTGTTGCGACCATGGCAGTGGCCTTCCTCCCGTTGCTGGCCACCGCCGCACTGCCCCGGCCGAACAGCCAGGCTGCCTTGTGGGCGTTGGCGGTGACGCCGTCGCTGGCCGCCGCGGTCTTGCTGGCCATCGGCACGATGCTCGCGTTCCCGTTCGAGATGGACACCATCGTCAATCTTGCCGGTGGACGCCTGGTCGCCACCCATTACGGCATCTACAACACCATCTGCGGTATCGGGATCACCGCAGGCAACCTACTCACCGGAGCAGCCCTCGACACCGCCCGCGATCATGGGCTGCCCGGGCTGCCGTGGCTGGCCCTCACCACTCTCGGCGCCCTCAGCGCAGTGATGATCATCGCGCTGCACCGGACCGGACGCCTCACCTCCGCCAGCCATTCCGTCACCTCGGCCTCATAGGCCTACTGGGCGGCACCCTGCCGCTAGTTACGGGAGCTGGGTGAGAAGTTTCTGCATCGTGGCGATCTCGGCGGCCTGAGCCGCCTCGATCGTCTTGGCCAACTCGATCGCCTTCGCGCTCTGCCCGGAGGCCTGTTCGGTCTTGGCCATCGCGACCGCGCCCTGGTGATGCTTGATCATCATCTGCACCCACATCCGGTCGAACGCCGCCCCGCTGGCCTTGCCGAGATCAGTCATCTCCTGCTCGGTCATCATGCCGCCGCCCGGCATCGAGTGGCCCATGCCCGGGCTCGGGACCGGCTTGACCCATCCGGTGAGCCAGCCCGACATCTGCTGGATCTCCGGACCCTGCGCAGCCTTGATCGCCGTCGCCAACTGCTTCACCGACGCGCTCTTGGCCTGCTTCAGCGCCATGTCGGCCATCTCCACGGCCTGGCGGTGATGCGGGATCATGCCAGTAGCGAACTCGACATCACTGTCGTTGTGGTCCACCGGCGCGGTCAGCGTGGCCGCCGTGGTCGGTGCCATCGTCTCGTGATTCATCCCCGGCATCGAAGATGAACTTGCCGAACCGCCCGGCTGGGTGTTGTCGCTGTTGCCACAACCAGCCAGGGCCAGCCCTGCCGCCAATGTGAGTGTCGCCGCAACGTGGACACGGGTGATGTGCTTCATAGGAGTTGTTCCTTCCATCGACTGCCTGAAGAGATCTGGGTATGTGGAAGCGAGCAGACGGCACGCCGCAGCGTGCGGTCACCCGCAGGCCGGTGGGCCTAGGTCCGCAGTACGCAGAGCTTCGACAGCGATGGCGCCAGCCAAGGCGGGGAACGCCCGGGCAGCGGCGACAACTGCAGCGGCAGCACCTGCCACGCCCGGGGCACGGACCGGGCCGACCGCAGCCAGCACAACATCAACGCCACCCCCACGAGCGCGAGCGACGCCGCGAGAACGGCCACACAGACACCGCTCATCCCATGGTTGCCGGCAGTGGAGTGGGCAGAGACCAGCGCATTCGAAGCCGACGCGAGCTCAGTCACCGCCGCCATGTCGGCTGCCGACCCGTCAGACATACCGACGTGACCGGATAACGGTCCACCGTCGTCGGCAACTGCAGCGACTCCGGCCGCCGCAGACATGTGCCCCGCACCGGAGGGGGGCATCGCGGCGGCACTGCCGGCCATGGCCGGATCGTGATTCATCGTCAAGGCATGCATCGCGAACACACCGGCGAGCACACCGAACAGCACCAGGGCCCGCATAAACCCCGACGTTCCCCGCCCGCTCCGAATGTTCATCAAGCTCCACGATAGCCATCCCGCGCCCGACCCCGTCGTCACAGCCCAATGCCGATCCGGCCACAACGTCGAATGTGCCGGCCAGACATCACCCGCCAAGAACCCGAAGGCCTTGTTCCGAACACAGACCCCCAACTACTATCCAGCATAGTAGTTGGTGTGGAATCGAGACGGGCCATGGTGGTCCGGGGGGAGCGACATGGCGGTTGCCAGCGTGATGCGTCAAGGTATCAACACTGTTCTGCGACCGTTGGGCGTGCAGATGATCCGTGCCCGCACAACCGATAGGGCAATCCAGGCCTTCTTACCGGCCAAGCAGACCATCGCGGCCGCGAAGCGCGCGGGCCTGTCCGTAGGTGACTACCTCGATCAGTACAGTGCCGAGCCGCAGGTGACGGCTGCGGCAGTCCAGGCGCTACTGCAGATGAGTGCTTTAGGCAACGAGGTGGATCGGGTGTGCGAGATCGGTCCAGGGTCAGGACGGTATGCCGAGAAGGTCATCGAGGCGTTGCGGCCCTCGGCGTACGAGATCTACGAGACGGCCTCGGACTGGCTTCCCTACCTTCGAAAGCTTCCCAACCTGGTGGAGCGTCCGGCTGACGGTCACACCCTCTCGGCGACGGCGACGAGCTCGGTCGATCTTGTGCAAGCGCACAAGCTCTTCGTCTACATCCCGTTCGTGACGACTGTCGGGTATCTGGAGGAGATGGCCCGAGTGGTCCGTCCAGGCGGGATCGTCGCATTCGACATCGTGACGGAGAGCTGCCTGGATGAGCAGGCGACGAAGACTTGGGTCGCCGGGAACGCTGTCATCTACATGGTGACGCCGCGCAGTTGGACTGTTGAGTTGCTGGATCGCCGGGGCCTCGATCTTGTCGGCAGCCACTTCGAGCCCCTCAGCGGTGGGCTCACTGAACTGCTCGTGTTCCGCAAGCGTCGAGACTGATCCCCGAGGCCTGGCGCCAGACTTGAGGGGAAAAGGCATGGGGAACTTCACTGAACTCGTCAAGGCGGGGCGCATTGGGGTCTCGAGCAACTGGGTGTCCCGGCCGCGATGCGTCCAGGGCACCGTCGGTGCAGAGTCCGCGAGAACGGATTCGGCACAGTTGGGGGTAGCTCCACGGTAGCCCCGGCCAAAGGCGGTGTCTTTCTCGATGGCTGGCTGGCACGGGAGGGGTTCGCTGGATGACCGGGTGCGGTCGGGTCTAGATGGGCTGATGATGGCGGTATGACCGTTGCGGAGGAGACGTTCCAGCCGTCGGTGCCGGTGTGTTGGTGCTGCGGTGGCGAGTTTGATGATCGTGACCTGGTGCGGCTGGGAGCTCACCCGGAGGTCGGGGTCTGCGTAGGTTGCGCGAAGTATCTGCAGCGCAGGGCTGCCGAGCGGGAGGACGAGCTCCGCCCCTCGCGAGGGGCGCGTGCGCGCGCCGTGGTGCGACGCGTGCGCGGCAGGGTGGTCGGCAGGGGATGGCACGAGCTGCCAGTCGTGGGGCGAGTGCTGCGCCGGATCGACAAGTACCTGCCCTGACCGGGTCGGTGTCAGGACGCGAGGAGCGGCCAGAACAGGTGAGTGGCGAGGTCTCCAGCTTCGGCCGGGTTGAGGATCTGTCCGGGAACACCGGGGTGGCTGCTGGTCCAGACTTGTGCCGCGGCGTGGTCGGTGAAGAAGTTGAGATAGTCGCAGCAGCAGTCGGCTGACGGTCCGCCGCCGGCATCGGCGCCGATGAACACGACGGCGCCTGCGGGCTGCCACGTAGTGCGCCCGCCCGTGCTGGCGACAGAGATGGGCCGGCCGGTGGTGATGTCGACGGACTCGACTCGGGTGTTTCGGCCGAGCATTGGCGCGATGCCGAGTGCGTCGATCGCGCACATCGCGTAGACGTCGACACCGACGCCGGCGGGGTTGGGAGGGGCGATGTGGACACGGTGCCGGGTCGGGGAGGCCGAGAACGGGTACGCGACCGCGACCTGGCCGTCGGCATCAAGCCGGATCGCGTCGACCTCGTGCAGTGCGCTCAGCACGTCAGCCGGTGCTCTGCCGCTGCTGGCCACTGCCTGGTCCAGATCCGCGTCGTTGGGCGGAACACCTCGGGCCGCGAAGCCACGCAGGATCATCTGGTGCACGGCCTTCTCGACCGGATCCATCGGCACGGCGCGAGTCCGCCACGCGCTCAGAACGTCGCCTGGCGTAGCGGCGGCAGTGGCGCCGGCGGCTGTGATCGCTGCAAGGAGCTGGTCGACGGAGGGAGCTGGCACGATCCGGCCGGTCTCGTCGCGGTAGAGCCGGCATGACAGCCCGCACCCGCACTCCCCGTCGGCGGCGAACGGGTCAGTGCCGTCGATCAGCAGGGTGGGCGAGCCGGCCATGCCGTAGCGGGCGGCGTCGGTGTCGGTCTCGATCAGCCGGGTGGTGACGGGCAGATCGGTGACGTCTGCGAGGCGTTGCAGCATCGGTGCCAGGTTTGGGCAGTCGGGCACGTGCAGGACTTCGAGTCTCATCGGGTCGCCTCCGGGCGGTGGTCGATCGCTTCAAGCAGCGCGCAGTTGCGGTCGGCGCGGGGCAGGTCGCAGGTCGCGACCAGGTCGGCCAGCGAATCGAGCATCCGTTGCAGGTCACGGATCCGCTCGGCGAGGTCTGCGCGGCGGTGTTCGGCCAGCGCCCGCGCGGCATCGCAGGCGTCCGGGCCGCCGTTGTCGAGATGGAGGAGTTCCTCGATCTCGACGAGGGTGAAGCCGAGTTCCTGGGCGCGTTTGATGAACCGCAGCAGTTCGACCGTGCTGGGTGGGTAGTCACGGTAGCCGCCCGGTGTGCGGGGCGGCTCGACGAGCAGTCCTCGGCGCTCGTAGTAGCGCAGCGTCTCGGTGTTGACCCCGGCGCGGCCTGCCAGCTCACTGGTTCGCATACAACCATCCTCGACCCTGTGCTCAGCTACAGAGTCAAGGGTGCTGGCCCGTGCCTGGCAGCTCGTCGCCAGCCCCGAACCTGCGGGGCCGATACGAGCTACTGTCGCCCTTTACTGCTGGAGCAATCCGATCGGGGTAGCCATGCCTAGGAACAGGACCAACTGGTAGGCGCTGTTGATCGCGGTGAGCCGTGCGGGCTTTTGCTCGAAGCCGTTGTGCTGGGCCAGAGTCGAGAGCGAGAACCCGAGCCAGGCGACGACGCCCACGGCCAGGGCCAGCCATACGGAGTCATCGCCGAAGAAGCCCTCTGCGATGGAACAGGCGACGGCCAGAGTGACACCGGTTGCGATGATCGATAGCGCAAGGATCGCGAAGGGGCTGTTGCCGCCCTTTGCGGACTTCTCTTTGGTCACGCCGGTCAGCTTGCGCCAGGTGGGGCCGAGCAGTCCCCAGTCGCTGTACCAGAGCCAGGCGATCGCCATTCCGGCCACAATCGAGACCACGACGGCCCACCAGTTGATGCTCAGCTCCACAGGAACTCCTGTCTTCGGTGATGAATCCGAGTAGTTGTGTGACGAGCCGGTCAGGCCTCGAGTCGTGCTTTCAGCCGGGTCATGTTGCGCTGCATCTCTTTGCGAGATTGAGGGCGCACAAGGAGCGGAACGAGGAGTTTGCCGATGCCGTGGCCTTCGAAGTCGAGGCTGATGGTGAGGCGAGTCCGGTCGGCGCCAGGCAGTGGCTCGACAGCGACATCGACCGTGGCTCTGATGGGTCCATCGATGCCGTGGACGGCCCAGCTCGTGGGCGGGTCGTACTTGGTCACTGTGGAGGTGACGTCGCGTTCACGGCCGCCGATGCGGCGAGTGGTGCTGCAGATCGCCCCGATGGTCGTCTCGTGATCCATGCGACCGCCGACCACGTTGGCCTGCCACTCCGGGAACCGTGCCGGGTCGGTGACGTAGCCGAACACCTCCGCCGCAGGTGCAGCGACCTCGATCTGGTTCACGATGGCAGTCATCGCCGGCTCCTTCCCGCTGATACTGGGGCTCCGCCCGTTTGGCGGCTGTTGATGGCATGACGAACGAGATGCCGCCGTTTCGACAAGGCTAGGGCGGCCAGAGCGATTTTGACCGGTTCGGCTGGCAGAGTCGGGGCATGGTCGAGGAGCCCAGTGTTCCGATCCGCCGCGATGTATTGGTCATCGGCGGCGGCCAGGCAGGGCTTGCCATGGGCTATTGCCTGCAGCGAGCCGGCCTCGATTTCGTGATCCTGGATGCCGGCTCAGCCGTGGGGCACGTGTGGCGGTCGCGGTGGGACTCGCTGAACCTGTTCACCCCTGCTCAATACGCCGCGCTGCCCGGGATGGCGTTCCCCGCCCCGGTCGATACCTATGCCGGTCGTGACGAGGTCGCTGGCTATCTCGCCACCTATGCCGAACGCTTCGGCCTGCCGATCAAGTTGAACGCCCGCGTCACGGGCCTGCGCCGTGCCGGCGCCGCGTTCAAGGCCGACAGCCCTGCCGGGACGTTCCAGGCCCGGCAGGTGGTGGTCGCGACCGGGCCGTTCTCGACGCCGTACGTTCCGCCGGTTGCTGACGGGCTGGCGCCGGAGGTGCCGCAGATCCACACCGCGGCCTACCGCAACCCCGAGCAGGTGCCCTCGGGTCGGGTGCTGGTGGTCGGCGGCGCTAACTCCGGCTTCCAGATCGCTGCCGAGCTCGCCCAGGCGGGGCGAACCGTCGATCTGGCCGAGGGACGCCGTAACGCCTGCATCCCGCAACGACCTCTCGGGCGAGACGTGTTCTGGTGGCAGGACAAACTCGGGCTGTTGCGGGTGAGCGCGCAGTCACGGCTCGGGCGGCTGATGGCCGCCAACGACGGCACGGTGATCGGCTCGACCCGCCCCGGGCTGCGCAGACTGGGCGTCACCTTCCGGCCGCGCGTCACCTCAACAGCCGGGCGGTCGGTGACGTTCGCCGACGGCTCGCGCAGCGACGTCGACGCGGTGGTGTGGGCCACGGGTTTCCGGATCGACGATACCTGGATCCGCATCCCCCAAGCGCTCGACGACCGCGGGCGGCTGCTGCAACACCGAGGAGTCGTCGACGCTGTACCAGGCCTGTTCACGATCGGCCGGCCATGGCAACACACCACCGGCTCCGCCCTGCTCGGATTCGTCCAGCACGACGCCTCCTGGCTCGCTCAGCAGACCTCCGCACGCACCGCGGCCGCCTGACCACCGCCCGGAGTGATGCCTCGTTGTCACACAGCTGAGCGCGAACAGACTGCGCAGCCGGGGTGACACTGTGGCTGTGGGCAACTTTGTCGCCTGACCTGGCCGGGCCGGTCGCGCTCGAACTTGCCGGGCAGTCGAGCAGCTGCCCGGCGAGCACGGCATGCCGGCGGAGCAAGATTCGAGCTGAAGTGGGATGGACTCCTCTACTGAACAAGTCAAGTCAACCGCCCAGACAGAATGCCGGGGGCGGGGTATGTGGGACAAGAGCACAGCACTGCCGGTGCCTGCATGACCTCGCAGGCACCGGCAGTGTGAAGAAACGTCAGTCGGCGATCGAGAACTCGTCGCACAGCAGCAGACTGAGCCCGCTGGTCGAGGCCTCCCGCACGCCCAGCGTCTCGCCCTGCACGGTCAAACCCTGGAGATCGAGCAGCACCATCGGTCTTCCTCTCGTCGACGCGGCCGGGCCGGTCGGCCTGACCAAACGAACTGGAATCGCGGCAACACTTCGCGGGTCGCCTCACCAGCCCGTCCACGCCGCATCGGTACCCCAACGAAGCCAATCCATTACTCACTGTGAGACAGCGCACTTCTCACCGCCGCGCACGGATGCGGTCCGCAGGGGTGCTGGGAGACGATTGCGGCATGGATCACGACGGCCAATCCCTGGTGCCCGGGTTCACAACCCCCGAGGAGCCCGGGATGCCCACACTTGACCTGTCCGGCGGCGATGCCCCCGAGTCGTTCGCCCGCCTCGCGGTAGACCTCCACGACTCCACAGGCCTCGAAGAAACTGTCCAGACCGTCGTCGACTTCGCTCTGCAAGCCCTCGGCTGCTCCCACGCCGGCGTCGCGCTGAAGCTCAGGGGCGGCCAGCTGGAGATCCCGGCCGTCACCGACCCCGTCGTTGCCGAGATCTACCAACTCCAGGCCAACGGCGCGACCGGACCCCTCACCGAGTCCATGCGCCACCGCTCCATCGTGCTGGTGCGCGACACCACCACCGACGACCGCTGGCCCAAGTGGGCCGCCGCCGTCCGCGAACTGGAGGTTCGCAGCGTCCTCGACGTACCGCTCAACACCTCAGCCGGATCAGTCGGCGTCCTGGGCCTGTACTCGATCCACCCTGATGCGTTTGGCCCGGACGAAGAAGCCATCGCCCACATCCTCGCCCGGCACGCCTCCATCGCGGTGGCACCCGCCCGGCACGAAGAACACATGGCGGCCGCCGTGGACGCCCGGAAACTCGTCGGCCAGGCCATGGGGATCCTGATGGAGCGCTACGACGTCGACGGCGACCGCGCCTTCGCGATCCTGCGCCGCTACTCCCAAGACACCAACACCAAACTGCGTGACGTCGCCGTCCAGCTGATCGAGACCCGCAAGCTGCCGCGCTCACCACGCTGACCACGCTTTGTTGTGCTTGGCGAAGACAACGGCGGGCACCGGCGGTGACGTGGAGCCGGGATCCCGCGCGAGGTCAGGGTTACTAGGTTCCGGAGTTCAGACCAGCAGCCCTGGAGCCGCCTCACCAGGCACAGCGCGGCAACCTCGCCGGAGTCTCCGAACAGGTCCTCGAGGCCCTCGCGGGGGCCCTGCGCCTCGACGACGCCGAACGAGCCCACCTGTTCGACCTCGCCCGGGCCTCGACCGGCCCTGTCCGCGGCTCCCGCCGTACCGCAGTGTCCAAGGTGCGCCCCGGTGTCCTGCGGATCCTCGACTCGCTCGCCACGCCGGCCTACGTCCGCAACGGCATCCTCGCCGCCAACAACTCCGCCTATGCCCTGTACGACGGGATCCTGGACCGCGAACGGCCCCCGTTCAACGTCGCCAGGTTCTTGTTCCTCGACCAGCGCGCACCCAGCTTCTTCCTGGACTGGGAGATCGTCGCCGACGACTCCGTCGCCGCGCTGCGCGCCGAAGCCGGCCGCAACCGCCACGACAAATCACTCACCGCCCTGTCGGGTGCTGCACGACGTCGACGCTGGCTCCGCGACAAGGCCGGGTGCGTCTTGCTAGAGACCGAAGGCCTCGCCTTCGATGAGGATGAGCAGGCCGATGCCGATGAGGACGACGGGAAGCAGGATGTGGCCCCACCGCGACAGTGCCTTGGCGATCGCGGGTCGGGTGGCGAAGTAGCGACCGGCGGCGATCCAGACGGCGACCAAGATCAAGAAGACGACGACGTAGACGATCATGCCGCCGATGCCCGCGGTGGCGAAGACGGGGACGTAGACGCCGATGTTGTCGCCGCCGTTGGCGAATGTCACGGTCGCCACGGCCGCGGCGGCGGGCGCGCTGGTCTTGGCCGGGTTGTCGTCGTCGGCGTCGTTGCGATGCCGCCAGGCCTGGATCGCGGCCTTGATCCCGAGCGCCAGCGGCAGCAGGCCGAGGTAGGGGATGGCCTGGTCGGGAAGGAACGTCGCACCGAAGGCTGCGGCGACAGCGACGGTGAGAATGGCTATGAACCCGAGGAACTGGCCGATGGTGATGGAGCGTGTCGTGCCGCGGTGCCCGGCGCCTTGGGCGAAGAACAGCGCAAGGACGACGATGTCGTCGATGTTGGTGACGGCGAACAATCCGGCGGCCTGACCGATGATGCCGAGATTCATGCCCGGCCCTCTCTTATAGAGGCGACCGGATTCGTTTCCCCCACGTGGTTGCCTTCCTCAGCGAGTGTTGTCCTGGCCGTCGATCAGGGGCAGCATCGCAGATCCGCGTGCTGTGTCCGGCGATCGTGCCGGCAGTTGCCGCGTCGCCTCGACGCGTCGCTGCCGCAGGTGTTTGAGCGAGTCTTCCAGCGCGGCGACTTCGCCGAGCCAAGCCCGGTCTTTGGCCTCTCCCGCGGGCCACCTCCCAGGCAACTCGAGTGGATGCCAGATCCGGCTCGTCGACACCAATCTGGTTGATGTCGGGAGGAGTCAGGGGCTGAGTCCGTGGGCACGCAGCCAACGCATCGGGTCGACCGGACCTGCACCGCCGGGCCGGATCTCCAGGTGCAGGTGTGGTCCGGTGGAGTTGCCGGTGGACCCGACAGCGCCGATCTGCTCTCCGGCGTCGACCCGTTCACCGACAGTGACAATGATTTTGGATAGGTGGTTGTACCAGGTTTCGGTGCCGTCGGCGTGGCGGATCTTGATCTGGTTGCCGTAGGGCCCGGCCTGGCCTGCCGAGATGACGACGCCTTGCATGACGGCGCCGACCCGGGTGCCGGTCGGTGCAGCGAAATCGGTGCCGGTGTGATTGCGGGCCCACCGGCTACCGCCTTGACCGAAGACCGCGGTGATGCGGTAGCCGGAGACCGGCATCTCTACCGCGGTACCGGCGGCTCGAGCTTTCTTCTCTGCTTGGTCGTGGGCCCGTGCCGCGGCGGTCTTGGCTGCGGCCAGCGCAGCTGCTCGCCGGGCGATCTGCGACCGGGCGATGTCGAGCTTCGCGGCTCTGGCAGCGGCCAGCGCGGCGATGACCTGCTCGCTGGGGCCTGAAGACTGGCTGAGTTCGCCCCGGGATCCATCCCTGGTGGCCAGTTGGCGGCGATTGATGCGCGCCGTGACCAGCGCCGTGAGCTGATCGTCGCCGCGAGCGGCGCTGAGCCCAGCCAGATCCACGGCCGCGTTGGCCGATCTCGAAGGACCCACCAAGTGGTGCCCCAGCCCGGCGGTACCCGCAGCGGCGGCAAGCGCAGCGGCCAGACCGATCAACGAGGCGTTGCCGGGTCTTGTCCGGCGCGCCAGCCGGTGCCTGGCAGTGCGAGCGACGCCTTCTGCTGGTTTGCGGTCGGCGCGACGGCCTGCGGCGCGCTTGGGCGCAGCGCGTTGCTGGAACACTGGAGGCCTTCCGGCTAGGAATCGGCGTGTACGGAAATGTGGGTCATGCCACCGCTGGCGACTCGATGCAATCCACGTCATGGACCGCTTCCAGAGCCAATGTCACCGCTGTTCCCCAGCCGCCGGCGCCACAGCCAAGGCCTGCTGCTCGGCGACGACGTCGTCGACCAGACCGCGAAGCGTCGAATGGTCGACCCGGCCGATCACCCGCGCGGCGACCCGCCCGTCGCGGTCCAGGATCAAGGTGGCGGGGACCGCGTTGACCGGCAGGACCCTTCTGAACGCCAGCAGCACCTGCCCGTCGGTGTCCACGACGCTGGGATACGTGATGTCGAACGACCGGACGAACGCTTGGGCAGCCGCAGAGTTGTCGCGGGTGTCGATCCCCACAAAACGGACCGGCCCGGACGCGGTTTCCCGGGCCACTCGTGCCAGGTCGTCCGCCTCGGCACGGCACGGACTGCACCACGACCCCCACGTGTTGATCACCACGACCTTGCCGCGCAAGGTTGCCAAGTCGAACGACGCACCGTCCAGGGTTGTCCCCTTCAGTCGCGGCGCAGCCGGCCGATCAGGCGCGTAGCGGGTGAGGCCTGTGTCGACGCCCGCGCTGCCGGTCATCTCGGTGGGCCGATCCAGTTCACCGTGGGTGAACCAGCCGGCCTCCGCGCTCGCGAACAATCCCAGGCCCAGCAGCCCTGCCAGGAACACCGCCCGAACAACCAGGATCCGACCGCGGCCAGCCCTCATCCGTTCCGGCCCAGCCGAGCACACGGTGTCACGATGACCGGCTCGGCCATCGCCCCGGCGGCACCGTCACTGAACTTGTTCACCGAAGAACCTCTATTGGTTGGGGACTGCACGACATCTACTATGCACGATAGTTGTTAGTAGGTGACATCACCCTGTCGACAGGAGAGCCAAGGGTCATGGGCAAACAGACCTCTGCGGCGCGGTCGCTCACGATCGAGCCCACCGGCCCCGGGCGCGGCTTCTTCCCACTGCTGGCGGTGTTGCTGACGGTCGGCGTGGTCGTGGCCGGTGGCGCGTTGTGGCGCGTCCGTGGCGACGATCCTGCTACGGGGCCCGCGGCGGTGGCGGCCGGTCAGCCGCGGGTGGGCGGCGACCTGCATGCGGTGATGGTGGACGGGGATCGCCGCTTCGTCAGCGGACACGCCGGCGCGGCCTACAGCGACGGCGCTGGCGCATGGACGGCCGTGCGCGGGTTGGACGGCAAGGATGCGATGGCCTGGGCCAGTGTTGCCGGCCGGATCTTCGTCGGTGGCCACGAGGGCCTGTACATCTCGACCGATAAGGGAGTCACCTTCGCGGCCGCACCGGTCGATCTGCCCATGACCGATGTCCACTCCCTCGGTGGCAGTGCGTCGACGATCTATCTCGCCTCGCCGCAGGCGGGGCTATTCGTCTCGACCGACGCCGGCAAGACGTTCACCCAGCGCAGCGTGGTCGGACGGTCATTCATGGGCACGATCCTGGTCGATCCCGTCAACTCCAACCACGCGATCGCACCTGATATGGGAGGCGATGTGGTCGAGACTCGCGACGGTGGCCGGAACTGGCTGTCTCTGGGAGGTCCCCGCGGTGCGATGTCGGTGGCCTGGGATCCGCGTGACCATGCCCGGATGGCTGCTGTGGGCGCCGACGGGTTGAGGACCAGTACCGACGCCGGCCGGTCATGGAAGAAGATCAGCGCGCCCGCTGGTACCGTGGCCGCCGCGTTCGACGGGCAGGGCCGGCTGCTGGCCGCCACCTTGAGCGCCGACCTCGCCCGGCTGCACGCCAGCGGCGACTCCGGAGCGACCTGGACGCCGGCATGACCGCTCATTCACGGTACTGCAGGCGCTTCAACCCGAATCAGGGGAGAATGAGCCATGCGCGGATTCGGTGATCTGGAAGCAGTCGTGATGAACCACCTGTGGGCCCTGGACACCCCGGCCACGGTGCGGACCGTCCTGGACCACCTGCAGGCCACCCGCCCGCTGGCCTACACCACGGTCCTGACCGTGATGGACAACCTGCACAGCAAAGGGTTCCTCGCCCGCGAGCGCGAAGGCCGCGCACACCGGTACTGGCCGACACGCAGCCGCGCCGAGTACGCCGCCGAGCTGATGGGAGAGGCGCTGGCCGACAGCGGGGATCCGGTGGCCGCGATGTTGCAGTTCGTCGAGCAGATGCCGGCCAACGAGGCATCACGACTGCGCACGCTGCTGGGCGACAAAAAGCCCGGCCGCTCCAAGGGGCGGCCGCGATGATCATCGCCGTGACGCTGTTCGGGTACGCGGTCGTGATGGCGACCGGTGGAGCATGGCTGTTGCGCGCAGCGGAATGGCCGGCCCGCGCGCCGCGGCTGGCGATCGCGACCTGGCATGCGCTGGCGGCGTCGGTGTTGTCATCGGTGCTGTTCGGCGCCGCGGCACTATCGGTGCGGCTGCACCTGGTCAGCACCGATCTGGCCGACATATTCCATGTCTGCGTGACGAACCTGCAGGCTGCTTACGCGACACCCGGCGGTGCAGCCACCACGACACTCGCCCTAGTTGTGATGGTCGCTGTGGCGGCCAGAGCCGGGTGGGGCGTCACGACAATCCTGCGCCGTGCCGCGCGGCAGCGCCGTCGCCAGCGTCAGATCCTCGGACTCGTCGCCTGCCATGACCCCGAGTTCGACATCCTCGTCCTCGAGCACCCCGCGCCGTCGGCGTTCTGCCTTCCCGGCCGCGGCCATCGCGTCGTGGTGACCAGCGCCGCACTGGGCTTGCTCAGCCGCACCGAACTGGCCGCGGTGCTGGCCCACGAGCAAGCCCATTTGGCCGGTCGCCACCACCTGCTGGTCGCGATCTCGCAAGGACTGGCGCGCGCGTTTCCCGGCGTCCCGGTTTTCACCTGGGGTCATGTCCAGGTCCGTCGCCTGGTGGAACTCGCAGCCGACGACCGGGCCTGCCGGCGTCACCGTCCATCGAGCGTGGCCAACGCCATCCTCCTGCTGGCCGATGCCGCCCCACCGGCCGCTGCGCTCGCGCTGGGCGGCGAAGCCACTGAGCTGCGCCTTCGACGGCTCACCGGGAGACAGTTCCCGCTGCGCCGCGGGATGCACAGCACCCTCGCCGGCCTGGTCGCGGGCGTCCTGGTCGCGCCGGCGGTCATCGCCGCCGTCCCCGCGCTGATCGCCGCCGGCATGGACTACTGCGGACTGACCTGACTTTCCGAAGTTCGGCGAAGCGGTCAACCAGGGACAGCGGCCACCGCTTCGCCGGTGGCTTCAGGACTGACCCGATGCGCTTGGGCCGGCACGCTGCCGGCTTCTCGGGAGCTTAGCCAACCCGCTGATCGCGAGGTGGATCACCTCGGTGGACCTCCTGCCACTCCGCCTTGCGATGAACCGCTCCAACCGAGAATCCGGGGGCAGCGCTCTGCCGTGCCCTCCACTGGGCACGTCCTCTGACTAGCAGCCCTCCCCCTTGACACATACCCCTAGGCCGTATATTTATGGAGATACCCCCAGGGGGTATTTGACTAAGTGGAGGTGAGTGGGATGGACGCACAGACCAATCGCGCCGGGGCCCCCGTGAGCACGGAGCAGCGATCCAGCGGCGCCGAGGACGGCATCGCCGCGCTGCTGGGCGTCTGGCTGATCAGCGGCGTGTATGCCGACGGCTGGGCGCATTTGAACGTCGGAGGCCTGGACGGTTTCTTCACCCCATGGCACGGGGTCTTGTACAGCGGTTTCACCGCTTTGACGGTGTGGCTGGCCTGGATGACGTGGCGGCGCAAGCAGGCGGGCCGGGGCTGGCGCGACGCGATCCCGGCCGGGTACCGGCACGGTGTGGCGGGGGTTGCGGTGTTTGCTATCGGCGGTGTCGCCGACATGCTGTGGCATCTGGTGTTCGGCATCGAGGCCGGCGTTGATGCTTTGGTCAGCCCCACCCACCTGGTGCTGCTGGTTGGTGGCACCTTGTTGCTGTCGAGCCCGCTGCGTGCCACGCTCCAGCGCTCCGGGGCCTTGCCGCGCCGATTGACTGACGCTTGGCCTGCGGTCGTATCGCTGGCCACGGTGACGGCGCTGGCGGGGTTCTTCCTGAGCTACTTGTCGGTGTTCACCCAGCCCACCGCCACGATGCCTCTGACTTCCATTCCCGAAGGAGCGCCGGGCCACCTGCAAGCGGAACTGCCGGCCACCGTCGGACTGGCCGGTTATCTGCTCGGAACGGCGCTGATCGTGGTACCGCTGCTGCTGGCCCGCAGCCGGGGGCGGCTGCCGGGTGGAACGGTCGCGCTAGTGGTGGCTTTTGTCGCTGTCCCATCCGCGGCTTTGTCCGAGATGCGCTGGGCCGTGCCGGCAATCGCCGCGGTGGTCGCGAGTCTGATCCTCGAACTGCTGCTGCGAGCCCGTTCCGCGGCGACGACACTGGCGGTCGGCGTACCCGGCGCGGTGTGGGGCGGCCAGCTGATCGGCCTGGCATTGGGGGGTGATCTGAGATGGGGCGTGGAGATGTGGGCCGGTGTCATTGTCCTCACCATGCTCGCGGGATTCCTGCTCGCCGTCCTCGCCCGAGCCGACGTTCGCCTGCACGCATCCACCGGGGTGGCCGGCTGACCAAACCCTCCACGAGCTGCCAGGCTGGGCCACACGGCACCTGCCCGGCCGCGCCAGCAACTGACAACGAGCGAGTTCATTCGAGAGGATCCATCATGGCCCGGGCCAGCAAGTCCCAGCCGACCGACCCACACGGCGGCCAGCATCACGCCGACCATCATGACCATGTCTCCGCGGCTGCCCCTGGCGGCCCACACCCATCCGGACACACCGCATCGCCGACACACGGCGATCATGGTGGTCACGGAGGACATGACAAGCACGCGGGTCACGACCCGGAGGCCTTCCGCCGGAAGTTCTGGCTCAGCCTGCTGCTGACGTTGCCGATCGTGGCGACCAGCCACATGGTGATGGACTGGTTCGGGTACTCGCTGGACTTCCCCGCCATGAGCTGGGTCGGGCCGGTGCTGGGCACGTTCGTGTTCTTGTACGGCGGGTGGCCGTTCCTGGTCGGCGGCGTCCGCGAGGCGCGCGACCGTGCGCCGGGCATGATGCTGCTGATCTCGATGGCGATCACCGTTGCGTACGTCGCGTCGCTGGCCACCAGTCTCGGCTTGTTCGACCTGGACTTCTGGTGGGAGCTGGCCGCGCTCGTCACGATCATGCTGCTGGGTCACTGGCAGGAGATGAAGGCCATCGGCCAGGCCCAAGGGGCGCTGGCGGCGCTGGCCGCGCTGTTGCCCGATGACGCCGACCGGGTCACCGACGACGGCGTCGAGACCGTCCCGGTCTCCGATCTCCGCATCGGCGATGTCGTTCTGGTGAGGTCCGGTGCCCGGGTGCCGGCCGATGGCGAAATCGTCGAGGGCGCAGCGGAGCTTGACGAATCGATGATCACCGGCGAGTCCCGACCTGTCGCCAAGTCGTCCGGCGACCGGGTGGTCGCGGGGACAGTTGCGACCGATTCCGCGATCCGGGTCCGGGTCGACGCCGTCGGCGAGGACACAGCGCTCGCGGGTATCCAGCGACTGGTCTCCGAGGCACAGCAGTCCAGCGGACGCGCCCAAGTCCTGGCCGACCGGTTCGCCGCGATGCTGTTCTACATCGCCACCGCCGCAGCCCTGATCACCTTCATCGCCTGGTCGGTCTTCGGCACTCTCAACGAGGCCGTCGTGCGTACGGTCACCGTTCTGGTGATCGCTTGCCCCCATGCCCTCGGGCTGGCCATCCCGCTGGTGATCGCACTGTCTACCGCGGTCGCCGCGAAGGCGGGCATCCTGGTCAAGGACCGGCTGGCACTGGAGCGGATGCGCACCGTGAACGCGGTGCTGTTCGACAAGACAGGCACCTTGACCAAGGGAGAACACGTCGTCACCGGCGTCGCCGGAGACAGCATCGACGAGCAGGCAGTACTGCGGATTGCCGGTGCTGTCGAGGCGGACAGCGAGCACCCACTGGCCCGCGCGATCGTCACGGCCGCCGACCAGCGCGGGGACCGTGCCAAGGCAAGTGAATTCAAGTCGCTCACCGGCCGAGGCGTCCAGGCCACGATCGACGGCACGACGTATGCAGTTGGCGGGCCCGCACTCCTGCGCGAGCTCGACGCCACCGTACCGAGCGTTCTGCGGGACCGGGCCGAAGAGTGGTCCGGCCGGGGAGCCGCAGTGCTTTACCTCCTGCACGTCGGGGGATCCACGTCGGTGGCGACCGGCGCGATCGCGCTGGAGGACGAAGTACGACCGGAGGCCCGCGAGGCCGTAGAGCAGCTCCGCGCGATCGGTATCAGCAAGATCGTCATGATTACCGGCGATGCCGAACCGGTCGCCCGGGCCGTCGCGGCCGACCTCGGTTTCCGCGACGGCGTCGACGAGGTCTTCGCCGAAGTCCTGCCCGCCGACAAGGACAAAGCAGTCCTCGAACTGCAGGCCCGCGGCCTGACCGTGGCGATGGTCGGCGACGGCGTCAACGACGCACCCGCGCTGGCCCGCGCCGACGTCGGTATCGCGATCGGCGCCGGCACCGACGTCGCCATCGAATCGGCCGGCGTCGTGCTGGCCTCCTCCGATCCGCGTGGTGTCACCGGCATCATCCGGCTGTCCAAGGCGTCGTACCGCAAGATGATCCAGAACCTCGCCTGGGCCGCCGGCTACAACGTCGTCGCGATCCCGCTCGCGGCCGGCGTGCTGGCCTGGGCCGGTATCACGCTCAGCCCTGCCATCGGCGCCGTACTGATGTCGGCCTCGACCATCGTCGTCGCCGCCAACGCCCAGCTCCTGCGCCGCGTCCGCCTGACCCCGGACAGCTGACCCCCGACCACTTGATTCAGGAAAGGAACATCATGTGCACCGACTGCAACTGCGGCACCGTCAACATCGAGTCCGCACCATCAACCGCTGAGGCGACGACCGCCGCGACCTACCACGTCGCCGGTATGACGTGCAGCGGGTGCGCCGGCCGGGTCAGCACCAGCATCGGCAAGCTCGACGGCGTCACCTCCGTCGATGTCGACGTCGCCGCCGGCACGGTCACCGTTCACAGCAGCACCCCGCCGGCCGACGACGAGGTCCGCGCCGCCATCGAGGGCGCCGGCTACCAACTGGCCCACGCCTGAACTGCACTACCTGCTCCGGCCCGGCTCGCGCAGCCGGGCCGGGGCGCACCAGATCACCTGCCTTTGCGAGGAGACGAGAGATGCCCACCGACAGCTACTTCGACCGCGACGGCGCAACGATCGCCTACCAGTACTCCGGGACCGGGTCGCCCCTGGCCTATGCGCACGGCGTGCCCTTGAGCCGCGATGCTGTGCGGCGCCTCGATCTGCTCGACCTCGACGCCCTGGGTGACGGCAGGCGCCTGCTCACCTACGACGCCCGCGGCCACGGCGAATCCACCGGCCGACCGATCGCCGCCGACTACACCTTCGACAACTTCGGCCAAGACCTGCTGGCACTGGTCGATGCGATCGGCATCGACGAGCCGATCGACTTCACTGGATCGTCCCTGGGAGCAGACACCGCCCTGCGCGCCACGATCGCCCAACCGGACCTGTTCCGGCGCCTCGTGCTCATGATCCCGCCCGCCGCCTGGGACGACGCACCACTCGCCCAGCACGTCTACTCCGACATCGCCGCCACGATCGAGTCACAAGGCCCCGCAGCTTGGCGAGAGCAATGGGCCGCCGCGGACCCACTACCCATCTTCGACGACTACCCCAAGTTCGAACTCACACCGGCAATCGACGACGAACTACTCGCCAGCGTCTTCACAGGCATCAGCCGATCCGACCTCCCCGCACAAGACAGGGTCGCAACAATCACCCAGCCGACGCTGATCCTCGCGTGGGACACCGACCCGCTCCACCCCGTCTCCACCGCCCATAAGCTTCGCGACCAGCTGCCCAACGCCGAACTCCACGTCTCCGCCACCGCCGCCGACGTGGCGACATGGACGGAGCGCATCACCGAATTCCTCGCCTGACCATCTCAGATCAGCTCACCCCTTCGGGCGGCCGCAGCTTTCCCGAGGTTCTTACTGACTGGCGGGTGCCTCGTCAGACGAACATCGGCCAAGCGAAGTGTGTGAGGCCGTGGGACGAGAGCTGAACGTCATTGCTCACTGGCGGCACGCGCTTGGTTCCAGGCGGCGTCGCGGAGCAGCCGCAGTCCATTGAGGCCGACGACGACGGTGGAGCCTTCGTGTCCGGCGACGCCCAGTGGCAGCGGCAGGTGCCCGACGAGGTCCCAGATCACCAGAACGGTGATGAAGCCTGCCGCGATGACCAGATTCGCGGTCACGACCCGGCGTGCCCGGCGCGATAGCGCGATCACAGCGGGGATGGCGTTCAGGTCGTCGCGGACGATGACCGCGTCGGCGGTCTGCAGGGTCAGGTCGGATCCGGCACCGCCCAGGGCGATGCCGACGTGCGCTGCGGCCAAGGCTGGCGCGTCGTTGATGCCGTCGCCAACGACCATGACGCGTTCGCCGGCAGCTTGGAGTTCGCGGACTGCGGTGACCTTGCCGTCGGGCATCAGTTCGGCATGGATGCTCGTGATGCCTGCCGCTGCGGCGATCTGAGCGGCGGTCGTGGCGTTGTCGCCGGTGAGCAGCACCGGCGACTTGCCTGTCAGCTGGGTCAGTTGCTCGACGGCTGCGGCCGCTTCGGGGCGGAGCTGGTCGACGATGCCGAGGACTGCGATCGGTTTGCCGTCGATCAGGACAACGACCGCGGTCGCTCCTGCCCCTTGCACCTCGGCGACCGTCGAGCGGGCCGCCTGAACCTGTCCGACCCGTCCGATCAGGAGTGACACTGGGGCGCCGATCTGTACCTGCCGGCCGTCGATCGTGGCGGTGACGCCGAGGCCTGCGGCCGCAATGAACGCCTCGACGGGTGTCAGGGTGAGTCCGGCTGCGCGGGCGGCTGACACGACTGCGGCTGCGAGCGGATGCTCGCTGGGGTGCTCGGCCGAGGCGGCGATCGCAAGCACTTCGTCGCGGGTGAACGGGACGTTCTCGAGGAGCCGGATCTCGGCGAGGTGAGGTGTGCCGCGGGTCAAGGTCCCGGTCTTGTCGATCGCGACCTGCGTGGTCGCGCCGAGTTGCTCCATGACCACCGCCGACTTCACCAGCACGCCGTGGCGGCCGGCGGTGGCGATCGCGGCCAAGAGCGGCGGCATGGTTGCGAGGACGACGGCGCAGGGTGAGGCGACGATCATGAACGTCATTGCCCGCAGCAGTGTCGGTGTGACCGGTTGCCCGAACAGCAGCGGGCTCACGAACAGGGCGACGGTCGCGGTGATCATGCCGATCGAGTACCGCTGCTCGATCTTCTCGATGAACAACTGTGTCTTGGCCTTGGTCCGGGCGGCTTCCTCGACCAGTCCGGCGATCCGGGCGACCACCGACTCCGCGGCCGGGCGGTCGACCCGGATCCGCAGCGCGCCGGTGCCGTTGAGCGTACCGGCGAACACCTCGTCGCCGCTGGCTTTGTCGACCGGCAATGGCTCGCCGGTGATGGTGGCCTGGTCGACCTCGCTGGCACCCTCGAGCACGGTCCCGTCGGCACCGATCCGCTCGCCTGGCCTCACCAGCACGACGTCGCCGACGGCCAGGTCGGCGACCCGGACGGTCTCTTCCACTGCCCCGACGGCATCTGCGGTTGCGACGCGGGTGGCGGTGTCGGGTGCGATGTTGAGCAGTCCACGTACGGAATCCTCGGTGCGTTTGGTCGCGACCGCCTCCAACGCGCCGGAGGTCGCGAAGATCACGATCAGCAGACCGCCGTCCAGGATTTGCCCGATCGACGCGGCGCCGATCGCTGCCGCGACCATCAGCAGGTCGACGTCGAGTCGCCTGTTCCGCAGCTCCTGTAGCCCGGCCCAGCCCGGTTCCCAACCGCCCGCAACGTAGCAGGCCAAGAACAGCGACCAGTAGACCCACGTCGGTCCGCCGGCCAGGTCGACGACCAGCCCGGCCAGGAACAAGACCGTCGCGGCGCTCGCCCAGCGCACCTCGGGCAGCGTCCAGGCGCTGCGCCACCAACCGCCCCCGATCGCTGTCCGAGCTGAAACCGAGGTCTCGCCGCCGACCGCTGCGGCTCTGATGTCTAGGGTCACCTGCACATGCTACCTGCGCACACATGCATATACGCAAGTAAGCGGATGGGTCGTAGTATGGGCGGATGCACTCGTCGATCGAGAACTTCGAGATGCCGAACGAAGAGCAGGTCCACCTGGCCGCTGAGTCGTTCCGGCTAATGGCCGACCCGACCCGGATCAAGGTGCTATGGGCGCTACTGCAGGGCGAGTCGTCGGTAGCGTGCCTGGCCGAGCTCGCCGGCGCCGCCCCGGCCGCGGTGAGTCAACACCTGGCCAAGCTTCGCCTGGCCGGCCTGGTGAAAGGCCGCCGGGAAGGCACTTTCGTGTACTACTCGGCCGCCGACGATCACGTGAAGGGTCTGCTCGACCAGGCACTGTTCCACGCCGACCACCTCGACCGCGACCTACCCGAAGCAGGCAGCGATTCAGCGGCACAATCGGCCTGACACGCTCGCGCGTCAGGCCGAAGCTTGCCTAGAGCAACACTGAGATCGTGGCCAAGCTGGGTCCCTATCTCCTCGCGCTGGTAGCGCTAGAACTGGCCCGGGCCGAGGAACCGGCCCCGAGCGCCACGGCATGCCGGGCGGTTCAAGGCTTGAGCTGAGACGGGACGGCTTGCTTCGCTGACCCCGTCAAGCGGGATGTCAGGGCACTACTGTCAGCAGCAGCTCTGGAGATAGGCCTGGAGGTCCGCTAGCGCTGCAGCACTTCCTTGCTTGTCTGCGCGATACAGGACAGCCTTGCCGTCGCGCCGGGAGGTGACGATTCCTCCGCGGCGGAGGAGGTCGAGTTGCTGAGAGGCTGCCGACTGACTGACGCCGGCATGCTCGGCGACTTCATTGACCGAAAGTTCGGCGCCGCGGGCGAACAGCAGCATGATGCGTTGCCGGGTGGGGCTGGCCAGCGCCTTGAGGAAGTCGTGAGTCGCGGCAGCCAGCTCGACTGGCTCGGTCGCAGCACAGGACTGCGCTTCACTTTTGCTGCGTGCAGCCATCGCTCACTCCTCCCGTTGCGTCCAGCCTAGCGTCATACCTACGTACCACCATATTAGAATATAATGGTACGTTTGCTGCATGTCTCTTACCTCTGAATCAGTGGTGATCGTGGGCGCCGGGCAGTCGGGCCTAGCTGGGGCTCGGGCGGCGTTGGACGCCGGGTTGCGGCCGTTGGTGCTGGAGGCGGGTGAGCGCACGGTCGGGTCGTGGCCGTTGTACTACGACTCGTTGACGTTGTTCTCACCTGCTCGCTTCAGCGGCTTCCCGGGGATGCCGATTGGTGGCGATCCGGATCGGTATCCGGTGCGCGATGAGGTCGCGGAGCATCTGGACAAGTGCGGCGCGAGCCTGGATGCAGAGATTCGGACCGGTACGACGGTTGCCGGCGTCACGCAGTCCCGCGACGGACTCGACGTACACCTGGCCGGTGGTGAGACCGTGCAGGCGGCGGCTGTGATTGCCGCGTCGGGCTCGTTCGGCAACCCACTGGTGCCGGTGATCCCAGGTCAGGAGTCGTTCGGCGGTGAAGCGCTGCACGTGGCGGATTACCGATCGGCGCAGCCATACGAAGGCAGGCGGGTCGTGGTGGTCGGTGGCGGCAACTCCGCGGTTCAGGTCGCCTACGAGCTTGCGGCCGTGGCGGATGTGACGCTGGCGACCAGGGCTCCGGTGCAATTCCTGCCGCAGGTTCGTGGCGGACGCGACATCCACTTCTGGCTGGACTGGCTGAGGCTCGACCTGCTCCCACCGGCAGTGCTGGCGCGGTTGTTCAGCGGTACGCCGGTGCTGGATACCGGGATCTACCAGGCTGCGATCGAGTCCGGTGAGCTGCCGCGGAGTGACATGTTCACCGCGTACGACGCCGACGGGGTCGTGTGGCCCGGCGGTGAGCATAAACCGGTCGACGCGGTTCTGTTCGCGACCGGCTACCGCCCGCACCTTCCGTACCTGCGCGATCTGGGCGCGCTGACCGCGGACGGATTGCCGTTGCACCGGCGCGGGATGTCGACGACGCATCCCCGGCTGGCTTACCTGGGGGTGGAGTTCCAGCGGTCGTTCTCGTCGAACACGTTGCGCGGGGTACATCGCGATGCCCGATTCGTCATGCGTGCTTTGGCGCGACAGTTGCGGCGCGGCTAGGCACGGTTCGGCGACGGTACGCGTCGAGATGCCGCGATGAACAGGCCTGCTGCGATACAAGCGGCGGCGACGGTGAGGATGACGGGGCGGTATCCGGCGACGCCCGCCAGGACGGCGCCGACGAGCGGTGCGCAGGCTTTGGCGATGATGACGGGGGTGGCCAGGGTTCCTGCGGTGGTGGCGTAGCCGTGGGAGCCGTAGCGGTCGAGCAGGATCGCTGGGGTGGCGATCGAGGCGACGCCGAAGCCGAGCCCGAACAGGACCAGACAAGCGATTGCGCCGGCCAGGTGCTTGCCGGTGAACGGCAGCAGCGAAATCGCGGCGCCTTGGACGACGAGCACGATCCCGGCAATGGTGGCCATCGGCAACCAACACAGTGACAAGCTCGTCACGATCCGGCCCGTCACCGACAACAGACCGAGTAGCCCGGCCAGCGTTGCGGCGACCGCAGGCGGGTGGCCGAGGCTGATCAGGTAGAGCACGAGGTGCACGGCAATGGTGGCGAGCGCTGCGGAGTGCAACACGAACCCGGCCGCGAGTAACCAGAATCCGGTGTCACGCAGCGCTGAGGCTCTTGTTCGCTTCGGAACCGGAGTGCGGTGGCGTGGGCCGGTACGGCGGAGTGCGACCGCGTGCAACGGGATCGCGAGAGCCGCGTACCCGGCGGCGAGGATCAGCAAGGTGCGGCGCCAAGTGGTGGCCTCGAGCAACTGACCGGCGAGCGGGATGAAGATCGAGCTGGCAAATCCGGCGACCAGGGTGATTCCTAGGAGTGCACGGGTGCGGGATGCCGGCGCGGTGACCGCGATGACGACGGCGAAGGCCGGTTCGTACAGCACCGTCGCCGATGCGGCACCGATGACCGCGAACACGACGTACAGCTGCGCCACGGTCTGCACCTGCGACCAGGCCACGACAGCGGCGGCGCCGACCGAAGCACCCGTCGTCATCAGCGCGTGACCGCCGCGAGCATCGAGCCACCGCCCGACCGGTACCGACATCAACCCGGTGACGAGTACGGCGGTGGTGAGCGCGCCGGCCGCGGTCGCGGTGGAGATGCCCAGGTCGCGGCTCATCGGGCCGAGCAGCGCGCTGAACGCGTAGTACAGGACGCCGTACCCGACTGTCTGCGTCACGGCCAGCGCTGCGACCAGGCGGCGTGGCACACCGGAACGGCCTCCACCCCCTGCCCTGGCCGGGCTGGAGGTGACGGCCGTAGCGGGTTCGATCAACTGCAGCAGCCCGAGTCGGTGGCGGGCTTGGTGTCGATGACGGTGAGCAGGCCACCGGCGATACCGGTAGCGAGACCACGGCCCGCCGGGGCGGAGAGCGCGACTACCTGAGGTGCCGGGCCGCAGCATCCTCCGGCGGCATCGTCGCTGGACGAGCTGTCGGCAAGGTTGGAGGAGCAGACGCCAGTCTCTGGCAGGTCGAGCTGTACGTCGCGGGCCGCGTCCCAGTCGCCGGCCAGGCCGGCGACCACGGAGCGGGCCTGCTCGTAGCCCGTGGCCAGCAGGAACGTCGGCGCACGGCCGTAGGACTTCGCGCCCACGGCGTAGTAGCCCGGCTCGGGGTGCGCGAGCTCGTCGACACCGTGCGGAGGGACTGTTCCGCAAGAATGCTGGTTGGGGTCGATCAGTGGTGCGAGTGCGCGGGTGGATCCGAGGACCGGGTCGAGGTCCAGGCGCAGCTCGCCGACGACATCGTGGTCGGGGCGGAACCCGGTCGAGTTCACGACTGTGTCCGCGAGGACGCGCCGCTCACCGGCGACCAGCTCGACGCGGCCATCACCGGCCTGTTCGATGGCCTCGATCCGGAAGCTGCTGACGAGCTCGACCCGGCCGGCCTGAACGAGGTCGTGCACACGGGAGCCGAGGGCCCCGCGGGCAGGCAGTTCGTCGGCGTCACCACCGCCGTACGTGCGAGCCTGGTCCGCACCACGCACCACCCACACGATCTCCGTACCCGGGACCTGCTCGGCCAGCTCACCGAGATCCAACAGCGTGGTCGCGGCCGAGTGACCGGCCCCGACGACCGCCGTACGACGGCCTGCGAACCGCTCGCGGTCACGCCCCAGCACGTCGGGCAGCGCGCGGGAGATGTGAGCCGCAGCAGCGGCCTCCCCGCGGGCCGGGATGCCCGAACCGCCGAGCACGTTGGGGCGCCGCCAAGTGCCGGCCGCGTCGACCACGGCCGCGGCGAGCAGCTCGGAGCCGTCCGCCAGGCGGACGAGGAATGGCGCGTCTTCGCGACCTGCGGTGCGGATCCGGTCGAACCCGACCCGGGTCACCGCCTCGACCGGCGAGTTGTAGCGGATCTTGTCGCTCAGCTGCGGAGTCTTGACCAGCGGCGCGAGGTAGGAGTCGATCAGGTCGCCGCCGGTAGGCAGGGTGCCGGGGTTCGGTTCGGTCCAACCACCGGCTTGCTCGAGGAGCCGGCGGGCGGCACTGTCGATGTCGTAGCGCCACGGACTGAACAGCTTCACGTGCCGCCATTCGTCGATCGCGGCGGCGACGCTCGGGCCGGACTCGAGGACGACGAAGTCGAGGCCGCGTTCGGCCAGGTGCGCGGCAGCGGCCAGGCCGATCGGGCCCGCACCGATGACCACGACCGGAAGGTCGGAAGCTGTGACGCTCATGGTGTTTCTCCAAGCTGTGCAGAGTTTTTGACGAGTTGATTCACGGTCGCCGTGACGAGATCTGTCGCGGCGAGGAGGGTGCGCCCTTCGACCCGGTCGGGGGTCTCGGCGGTCGTTTGATAACCGGGCATTCCCATGCCGATACCGATCGCGGGCAAGCCGACGGCTGCGTAGCGGCGGTTGTCCGAGGCCATCGCACCGGCTTGCAGCGGTACACCGGTCAGACGGCCTGCCTGGTCAACGGCAGCCAGTAAAGGCTCAGCCGGTCCACCCGCCTCGACCGCGGCAGCAGCACCGAGCTGCGCTGCGCCGTCGACGTTGATCACGTACGTGCCGGAAGCCACCTGCGGTGCGTGATGCGCCGAACCGCGGGCACCGACCTCTTCACCGTCGAGCAGCGCGACCGCCAGCCCGACGCCACCCGACAGGCGAGGCGAGAGCAACCGAGCGGCTTCAAGAACGACAGCCACGCCCGAGGCGTTGTCCCCCGCCGCAGGATGCCGCAGCAGCGGGTCGTCACCCACCCCATCGAAATGCGCCGTCAGCAACACCGCCCGGCAGCGGTTCACCGAATACGCCGCACACGTTGGTCCCGGTCGTGGTGACAGTACGCATCGGCGCTGACGCCGTCACCATCGCACCAGCGCTGCCGGCCAATTCGGCATGCAATTCGGTGCGCACCGACAAGATCGCAACCTGGCCCATCGGCGGACCGGCGATCATCTTCGGCATCCAACCCGCCTCGTCGACACCGCGCCGTACCAGCAAGCCGGCGGCCTGCTCGGCCTCGGCTCTGGCCACCGTTTCCACGTCAGCCGCCGTCACAGCGATCCAGCCACCGCGCCACGAATCGGCGTCGGCCGACGAGAGCGGACCTGACCTCGGTTCCGTCACTTCGGCAGAGCTGAGATGCTCAGCGAAGTCGCGCCGATGGACGAGTTGCCGGTGCCCGACGGTCAGTGTGGGCGTTGCCTGCAGTTCCTTCACGCCACTTGCCTCGAAGCTGTCGAGGGTGACTGCGGCGCCCAGGCTGCGCAGTTGTTCGGCGAGCCACAGCGCGGCGGCTTGGCCGCCCGGCGTACCGATCCGGCGGCCCGAGTAGTGGTCGGAGGCGAGTTCGTGGACCGTGGCCAGCATGGCCTCGGCCGAAGCGCCGCCACGGGCAGCGGCGGCCTCAGCCGCAAGCGGCCTGGGCGACGCGGTGCTCATCCGCAGCACCCGCCAGAGGCCGTCTTGTCCGTGGCCGGCTCGGATCCGCAGCACGAGCCGGCAGCGACCGCGGTGTCGGTACCGCAGCAGCCGCCGGTGGACTCGGCAGCGGCCTGCCCGGTCGGGGAACTTCCACAGCAGCTGCCCGCCGAAGGGGGTGTGAACGCTTGCGCCGGGTCACCGGCGAAGCCGCCGACGGGCGTGGGGGTGGTCTCGGTAGCCATGATCGTGTCCTTCGCGTCGGGCGGTCAGTGGGGGAACTGGATGTAGGTGTGGCTGGCGCGGATCCGGTCGCGGTGAGCTCGCGAGCGGCACGCAGCGGTACAGACCTCGCTGCACGACTCGCAGAACTCCACGCTCCCGCGACGGCTGAGCCGCCGAATGAGCTTCACCATGACTGCCCCTCTCGTGCCTACGGCCGGTCATCCGGCCGGGCACTAAGTTGATCTTCATCTAAACAGCGATCCCCACCTTGCATCTTGCTTAGACAGAAGTCAAGATAGACACATGT
The DNA here is from genome assembly GCF_000372465.1 of Kribbella catacumbae DSM 19601. Classification (GTDB taxonomy): domain Bacteria; phylum Actinomycetota; class Actinomycetes; order Propionibacteriales; family Kribbellaceae; genus Kribbella; species Kribbella catacumbae. The sequence continues at coordinate 235,143 of NZ_AQUZ01000002.1, read as the reverse complement.
CGAAACAAGACGTCTCCACCAGCCGCAGCGGTGGCTGCTGTACGCCGATCTCAGTCGCGGCTCTCGACGAGGCCACGGCGACCGAGGGTGCGGCGGTCTTCAAGGCGCTGTCGGACCCGATCCGGCTGCGCCTGATGTCGATCATCGCCTCGGCCGGCGCCGAGGTCTGCGTCTGCGACATCACCCCGCACTTCAACGTGTCGGGCCCGACGATCTCTCACCACCTGCGGGTACTGCGTGAGGCCGGGCTCGTCGACTGCGAGCGCCGCGGCACGTGGGTCTACTACTGGCCGCTGCCGGAGCGTCAGCAGTGGATCTCCACCCTGCTGTCCGTACCTGAGACCACCGCGCTGGCCCGCTAAGCCCAACAGCGCCGCCTGCTGCCTCGTTTCACCGCCGCCCTCACCTGGGAGAAACCGTCATGCCCACATCTGCTGAGGAACTCGCACTGCTCGACACCGACATGGTGCTCGGTCGGGCCGCTGAGCGGCTCGCCGACAAGTACACCGGCATCTTCAGTCCCGAGACTGTCGACCGGGTCGTCCACGAGTCCTACGTCGCGCTCTACCGCACCGCCAGAGTCCACCGACACCTTTCGGCGCTGGCCGAACACTTTGCCAGCGACCGGCTCGCGGCGCTGGCCCACGCCAAGGGCGCGATCGCCAGCCCCGTCCCGCAGGTGCTGTTCCTGTGTGTCGCGAACGCGGGGCGCTCCCAGATGGCTGCCGCTCTACTGGCGCACCACGCTGCCGGTGCTGTGACTGTCCGGTCGGCAGGGTCTCACCCCGCCGCAGACATCGAGACGCCGGTCGCCGCCGCGCTGGCTGAGCTCGGTCTCGACCTTCACCAGGCCTACCCCAAGCCGCTGACCGACGACGTCGTCCGCGCCGCCGACGTCGTGGTCACGATGGGCTGCGGCGACGCATGCCCGGTCCTGCCAGGAAAGCGGTACTACGACTGGGCAATCGACGACCCCGCCGGACAGAGCCCCGCTGCGATACGGCGGATCCGCGACGACATCGACACCCGCGTCCAGACCCTGCTCGCCGAACTCGTCGACCAGAAGCCGGGAGTCACCGCGTGACCGACACTGCCACCACGCCCACCGACAGCGCCGTCGTCGCGAAGCTGTCCTTCCTCGACCGCTACCTGGCGGTCTGGATCATTGCCGCCATGGCGCTCGGGTTGCTCCTCGGCCGGATCATCCCCGGTCTGGACGACGCGCTCGACGCGGTGAAGGTCGGTTCGGTGAGTCTGCCGATAGCGATCGGGCTGCTGCTGATGATGTACCCGGTGCTGGCCAAGGTCCGTTACACCGAAACCAGTCGCGTGACCGGCGACCGCAAACTCCTGATCGCCTCCCTGGTGCTGAACTGGGTGCTCGGCCCGGCACTGATGTTCGCGCTCGCCTGGCTGCTGCTGCCCGATCTGCCGGAATACCGCACCGGCCTGATCATCGTGGGGCTGGCGAGATGCATTGCCATGGTGCTGATCTGGAACGACCTGTCCTGCGGAGACCGCGAAGCGGCCGCCGTACTGGTCGCCATCAACTCCGTCTTCCAGATCATCGCCTTCGCCGGACTCGGCTGGTTCTACCTGCAAACCCTGCCCGGCTGGCTGGGGCTGGAGACCACCAGTGCGGAGTTCTCGATCGGCGCCATCGCGCTGAGCGTGCTGGTGTTCCTCGGCATTCCGCTGCTGGCCGGCTACCTGACGCGCACGATCGGCGAGAAGACGCGCGGCCGCGACTGGTACGAGTCACGGTTCCTGCCCAAGGTCGGGCCGGTCGCCCTGTACGGACTGCTGTTCACCATCGTCATGCTGTTCGCACTGCAAGGCGACGCGATCACCAGCGCACCACTCGACGTCGTACGGATCGCATTGCCACTGCTGGCCTACTTCGTGATCATGTTCGGAGGCTCGTTTGCCCTCGGCCACCAACTGCGCCTCGGCTACGCGAAGACCGCAACCCTCGCGTTCACCGCAGCGGGCAACAACTTCGAGCTCGCCATCGCCGTTGCCATCGGCACCTTCGGCGTCACCTCCGGCCAAGCCCTCGCCGGCGTCGTCGGTCCACTGATCGAGGTTCCCGTCCTGGTCGCCCTGGTCTACGTGTCCCTGTGGGCCAAGCGCCGCTTCTACCCCGACACCGTCAACTGATCCACCTTCCCCGCAAGGAGAAATCGCCATGTCCGAGACAACGCCTGAGGTCTTGTTCGTCTGCATCCATAACGCCGGCCGCTCCCAAATGGCCGCTGCCCTGCTCGACCACCACGCCGCCGGACGCGTCGTCGTACGGTCAGCCGGCTCCCAGCCCGCCGACCAACTCAACCCAGCGGTCGTCGCAGCCATGGCAGAGCTCGGCCTCGACATCTCCCAAGAGTTCCCCAAGCCACTGACCGACGACGCCGTCAAAGCCTCCGACGTCGTCATCACCATGGGCTGCGGCGACGAATGCCCCTACTTCCCCGGCAAGCGGTACCTCGACTGGAAACTCGACGACCCAGCGGGCCAGGGCATCGACGCCGTCCGGCCGATCCGTGACGAGATCGACTCCAGGGTCCGCGCCCTTATCGCCGAACTCGTCCCGGCCACCGACGCAAACGCTGTGAGCTGATCGGCTCGCCAACCGCCTCCCGTGGCATGTCTCCCGTGCGGTGGTCGCCTCCGGACGCCTCTCACCGGGACCAGTTGAGGTCCGAGCATCCGGCTGATCTACGATTTGAGGTATGTCGGCGGCGGGGGTATCGGCTCAGGCTCGCTGGGCGGTCGTGGCCTGCCTACTGACCTTGGCCTGCTTTGCGGGTATCGGCTGGTCGCCCTCGCACCAAGACTCCTCGGCGCCAATGGCAACGATGGCAGGGATGGAACAGCACGGCGAGCCGGCGATGGGCCTCGCCGATCATCACGGAAGCGAGACCACCGGCCACTGCATGGACACGAGCCAGCAGTGTCACCCGGCCACGCCGGACGGCGGGTCAGCGTCTGCGCCGCTCGGAGATCTCTCCGTCAACGCGACTACCGCCACGCTGGTGGCCCCTACGTGTCCTGTTCGTGTTGACCAGCCGGCGGCTAGACCACCCGACATTCATCAGCTCTGTGTGAATCGGACCTAGCAGGTTAGTCAGCATCCCTCGTGGGTGCTGTCTCACCTGCCTCGTTCCATATCACCGCGGCGACCAGTACCCGCGGCACACAGAAGGATCCTGCTTGATGGCTAGTTCCATGACCTTGTTCCTCACGGGCCTCACCACCGGTCTCCTCGCGGGTGGCGCCTCCTGCGCCGCAGTCCAAGGCGGTCTGCTTGCCAGTGCTGTCACTCGCCGCCACGACGCTTTGTCCGACGAGAACCACCGGCACGTCGGCCCGTTCGCTCCCGTAGGCGCCTTCCTCGGCGCGAAGCTCATCTCCCATAGTCTGCTGGGCGCAGCACTCGGCATCGTGGGCGCTGCGATCCAGCCAAGTCCTCAAGTACAGGCATTGCTGCTGATAGCGGCAGCCGTCCTGATGGTGCTTTTCGCGCTGGACCTGCTAGGAGTTTCCGCCGTACGTCGCCTCGTCCCGCATCCCCCGGCAGCGTGGGGCAAGCGCGTCCGCAGATCCGCAAAATCCAGCAGCGCCACCGCCCCTGCCATCCTGGGATTCCTCACCATCCTCATCCCCTGCGGCGTCACCTTGAGCATGGAGCTCGTGGCGATCACCTCCGGTTCACCAGTTGCAGGCGCGGCCGTGATGGCGGGATTCATCCTGGGCACCGGGCCACTCTTCGCCGTCATCGGCGTCGTCCTGCGCTCCGCCGCACGCCTGTGGCAGGGCAGGCTCAGCATCGCTACCGGTGTCGTCATCCTCGCGGTTGCGCTCTGGACGCTGACCTCCGGCATCCGGCTCGGCGGCTGGTGGCCAGATGGCGCTACCACTGCGGCGGCGAGCACAGTACCGGCAGACGCTGTCCGTACTGCGCCCGACGGCCGCCAGCTCGTCATCATCCAGGCCCGCAGTAACGGATACCTGCCCGAAATCGTCACAGCCAAGGCCGGGATCCCCACCACCCTGGTTGTCGCCACCAACAAGACCGGCGGCTGCGTGCGATCGTTCGTCGTCCCCGACCTGGACAAGCAACTCGTCCTGGAGCCGACGGGCGAAGCCACCATCGACCTCGGGACCCCGAAGCCGGGCACCCTCAGCTACAGCTGCGGAATGGGCATGTACGGCGGCCGCATCGCCTTTCAGGGGGCGTGACCGTGATGGCTGAACTGATCTTCGAAGTCACCGGAATGCACTGCTCCAGCTGCGGACTCCTCGTCGACGACGCCGTCGAGGACGTCGCCGGCGTCACCTCATCCAGCACCGACGTAAGAACCGGCCGCACCACCGTCGAGATCGCCTCAACGGGCATCAATCCATCCGCCATCCACGACGCAATCACCAGCACCGGCTACACCGCCCGCCTCATCGATTAGGCCGGAGGTCAGGCCCAGTGGTTGCCAGTCGGCGACAGAGATACGGACCTGCGCGCATCGCCGAGTTCCTCGCCTGGTCGCCAGGCTCTGGCGAAACGGTCAGCTTCTGGAGTTCGCTGCGATGACGGCCTCCAGGGCGGGCCGTAGTACCCGTTCCAGATCCTGGCGGTCGGCATCGGCGAGGACGGGATCGCGCAGGAGGTACCGGGCGATCGTCACCCCCAGGGTGCAGGCATTCAGCACGGCGGCGCGGAGTTCGCTGTCGTCGCCGCCGATCGTCGCGGCCACGGCTGACTGCGCCGGCGCCATGACTTGTTCGCGCAGCGCGGCAGCCGCTGCGGGGTGGGTGAGGCAGCTACGCAGAAGCGCTTCGGCCGCGGTACGCCGTTCGGGATCCTCGAAATCGGCGAACAGATGTGCCGCGGCCGCCTCGGCCAGGTTGTCGGCGGTGGCACTGGTCAGTGCTTGGAGATCGATGCCTGAGGTAGCGGCCGTCGAGAAGAGCTGTTCCTTGTTGCCGAACAGCTGCATCACCAGCGCCGGATCGATCCCGGCTTCGGAAGCGAGCCCACGGATACTTGTCCGTTCATAGCCCAGCTCGCCGAATTGACGGCGCGCAGCCGCCACGATCGCTTCCTCCGTGCGACGGCGCCGCTCGGCGCGCGAGATCCGTTCATCCTCCACCACAGCTTCACTCTACACGCGTTGACCGAAAGAGGTTCTTCGCTCTACGCTCGTTGAGTGAACAAGCGAGGAGTGGATGCGGTGGCGAGCGCGGCAGCGCCGGGCCGGATCGGTGCACGCGCGGCGGTGGCGCTGGGCGTGCTGGCAGGTAGTCAGCTGCTGATCGTGGTGGACGCGACGATCGTCAACGTGGCGCTAGGCCCAATTCGTGACGGGCTGAGGTTCACCGATGCGCAACTGCAGTGGGTGATCACCGCCTACACGCTGGCTTTCGGTGGGCTGTTGCTTGTCGGAGGCAGGGTCGCGGACCGGTTCGGGCACCGCCGGATGTTCCTGCTCGGCGCGCTGGCGTTCGGTCTCGCATCGCTGGCCGGTGGGGCCGCAGGAGACGAACTGGTCCTGGTCGGTGCGCGGGCTGTGCAAGGTGCCGGCGCGGCGATGATGGCACCGGCGGCGATGGCCCTGGTGATGGATGTGTTCGCGCCGGGTCGCGGCCGGGTGCTGGCGTTCGGCATCTGGGCCGGCGTGACGGCCGGCGGCACAGCGCTGGGCTCTGTGCTGGGTGGGGTCGTAACCGAGGCGATGTCGTGGCGCTGGGTGCTGTGGATCAACGTTCCGATCGTGGCCGTCGTCGTGACGCTCGGCGTCCTGGTACTGCCCCGGTCCGGCGGAGCACGCACCTCGAGGATCGATGTAGCCGGCGCGATGACGGCCACCGGCGGTCTGGTTCTCCTGGTCTACGGCCTGACCAGAGCTGCCGACCACGGGTGGACGGCCGGGACACTGCTCGTCCTGTTCGCTGCGGTCATACTCCTGGCGGCTTTCGTGATCCTGCAGGCCACTCGCCGAGCGCCGCTCGTTCCGGCCGGCATCCTCGGCAGCCGGACCGTCGTCGTTGCTGATGTCGTGGGTCTGATCCTGGGTGTCGCTATCTACGCACTGTTCTTCTTCGTCAGCCTGTTCCTGTCCACGATTCAGGGCAAGGACCCGGTCTACGTCGGGTTGGCGTTCGTCCCGATGACTGTCGCGATCGCTGTCGCCGCGCGGATCTCCGGAGCGCTGGCCGACCGGGTCAGTCCAGGGCGCTTGTCTGCGGCCGGAGCAGCATTGGTGGCGCTCGGACTGACACTGCTCGTCAGGATCGATCCCGCGTCCAGCTATGTCGCTACCCTGCTGCCTGGTCTGGTCGTCGCCGGCCTCGGGCTGGGGTTGACATTCGTCCCGCTGACCACAGCTGCGATGTCCAGCGCCGGCCCCGCCGACTCGGGCATCGCCTCTGCGTTGTTCAACGCCGCGCAGCAGATCGGAGGAGCACTCGGTCTGGCGGTCCTGACGACCATCAGCAGCGCAGCAGCCACCGGAGCCAACGTCCCGGCATCCAAGCAGTCAATCACCGACGGCTGGAGCCTGGCGCTGCTCGTCGCCGCCGCGTTGACCGGCGTGGCCGCGGTACTGGCAGGCACGCTGATCAAGCCCGTCGTGCATCCGACCAGCGGGCAATGACGTGCTGGCCAGCTACCGCACCGCCTTGGCCGTTCCCGGTGTCGCTCGCGTGGTCGGCGCCGTTCTGGTCTGCTATTTGCTGGCCGGGATGGTGAACCTGTCCCTACTCACCAGCACCACGCACAGCACCGGCAGCTACACCATCGCCGGCGCCGTCGTTGGCGCCTACTCCGTCGCGGTGGCCCTCACCGCCCCCGTCTGGGGCCGCGTCGTCGATCACCGTGGCCCTTCGTGGACACTCGGTGTCGCGAGCGCCGCACAGTTCAGCGCATTCGCCGGCTACATCATTGCCACGCTCGTCGACGCTCCCGCATTTGTCCTCATCGCGACCGCCGCAGCTGCCGGATCTTGCACGCCGCCTGCGTCGGCAATCGCGAAGAAGGTCTTCGCGGTGTACGACGATCCGGACAGCCGGCGGGCGCTCTTCTCCATCTCGGGGCTGTTCGCCGAGATGGTCTTCGTCGTCGGTCCACTGATCGTCGGAGGCGTCGTCGCCGTCACCCAGCCGATCCTGGCTGTAGCAATCACGGCCGTCGTCGCGCTTGCGGGCGTCTGGTGGCTTCGCGCAGCCCCGGCCGTCCGCTCCCTCGACGCGACCAACCGGGACACCCCTCGCTGCGAGCGTTCTCGCCGTACCACCCTCGACAGTCGGCAGCTGCACGTACTGGCCGTCGTGGTCCTTAGCGCAGTCGCCATCGGTGCCCTACAGGTCAGCGTCATAGCACAGGCTGCTCACCTCAACCTCAACCCTGGGCCGTTCATTGCGGCCATAGCCTGCGGCGGAGTACTGGCCAGCTTCACCTACGGCGGCCTGGCCCTGCCCCGATCGCTGCCAGCACAACTCGCGATCGCGCTGGCGCTGTACGGCGTTCTCATCGTGGCCATCGGCACCGGTCCCGGCGAAGCGATCTCCATCGCGCTGCTGTTCCTGGCCGGCGCAGCAACCGGACCAGCAGATGCCATCGAGGCGCTCCTCATCGCCCACCACACGCCGCGCCAAGCACAGTCCCAGGCCTTCGCCGCCTTGACGACAGCCAACTGGCTCGGCTTCGCGGCCGGCAGTGCGGTCGCCGGGGCCGCCGTGGACCGCGGACCGCTGTGGATCGGAACCAGCATCGCCGCCGCCGCGACCATCATCGCGGCCCTTTCCCTGGCCGTGCCGCGCTGGAAAAGGCGACTGCAGTAGAAAGCCCAGCTCGACCGCGGATACTCATCGGCAGGCAGCAGTGTCAGACAGACAGGCCCAGCCCGGTCAGCGTGATCGAGACAAGTCGAGCGACCGCCTGTTCAGTTGGGAGACCGCCGGCAGCTGCCAGCGCGTGCAGGCAGTAGCTGGCGAGCTCCTCCGCGGGGACGTCGTCTCGCAGCTCACCACTGGCGGCAGCTTCGACCAGCAGTTCCTCGAACAGGGCGGTCAGTTGCTGCTCGGCGTGGGCAACGTGTTCCCCCCGGTGCAGCAGAGCTGCGAATTCTTCGGTGCCATGTTTCTCGCGGTGATAGCAGATGAGCGCGTAGCGCTCGAGAACCGCTTTGAGCCGCTGAGCTGGGCCACCAGGTTGCTCGCGAAGGGCTGTGAGTTGTTCGAGATGTGCGGCGACATGTCGTTCGTGCTGAGCGGCCAGAACCGTTTCGACGTCCGGGAAATACTTGTACAACGTTGCGCGGCCGATACCTGCCTTCTCCGCGATCTGCGTCATCGTCACAGACATCAGCCCGCGCTCGCTCACCAGAGCCCAGCCGGCCTCCAGGATCGCGTCCCGGACGGTACGGCGATGGGTATCGATCGTCTCGCTCCACAGCTTCGGCACCCTTGAAGCATACAGGACGACATGTGAGCGACAGTATGATTCTATACAGACATAGTGTCTCGCAAAATTGGAGAGATCTGATGACCGAACCGACCCGGCACCCCGACCCTGGCAGCGCCGCTTCTCCGGGGCCTCACCGTCGACCTGCCGCCGGACCACCGAAGGCCCCGCGCTGGGTGAAGATTTCGGCGATCGTGGTGGCTGTCCTGATCCTTGCGGCCATCGCGTTGAAGCTCAGCGGCGCAGGAGACGGCCACGGCCCTGGCCGGCACACCGGCGCCGCGCCGTTCAGCGTCACAGCGGTCCAATCAGCTACGGATGGTCACGCCGGCCCGGCCGACCGGTGACCATGCCCCCGAGGCTACGGAAGGTCGTACTTACAGCTCACGTGGCCACGTCGGTTGGTTGGCTAGGCTCAGTGGTCGCGTACCTCGCGCTGGATGTCACCACTGTGACGAGCCTGGACCTCGATGCCGTTCGCGGCGCCTACTCGGCGATGGCTTTGGTGGCTAGATATGTCATCGTGCCGCTCGCGCTTGCGTCGGTGGTCATCGGGATCGTTAACGCGCTCGGTACGCCGTGGGGTCTGGTGCGGCACTACTGGGTGCTGGTGAAGTTCCTGCTGACCTTGATCGCCACAGTGGTGTTGCTCATCGAGACCCAGACCGTGCGCTACCTCGGTGAGACAGCGCAATTCGCGGCCGATCCCCGTCAACTCCCCGGCACGCTCCCGCACTCCATCGGGGGTTTGTCGATGCTGCTGGTCATCCTGATTTTGTCGGTCTTCAAGCCTCAGGGTTTGACCCGCTACGGATGGCGGCGGCAAGACCAGCAGGCGCGCAGTAAGCGCGCCGGCGCCGGTACCCGGCGCGGCAGTGTCGGCTGACGAATACCAATTTTCCGTCGGGGTACCGAATGTTGCCACCAACTGGAGAGGTGAAGGAGCCATGTCCGTACGGGAAATGATCAAGTCCTACCCAGCAGCGATCAACCTCGACCGGACTCTCCTGGCTGATGCGGTCGAGGCCCTTCTCGAATGCACCCAGGCCTGTACCGCCTGCGCGGATGCGTGTCTCTCGGAGCTGGACGTGGATCCGCTACGCAAGTGCATCCGTACCGACCTCGACTGCGCTGATATCTGCGCGACCGCGTCTCGCGTGCTGTCACGCCACACCGCATACGATGCTGACGTCACCCGAGCCCTGCTCCAGGCCTGCATCCAGGCGTGTACGGCGTGCGGCGACGAGTGCCGGCATCACGCCGAGATGCACGAGCATTGCCGGATCTGCAGCGAGGCGTGCCAGCGCTGCAGCGACGCGTGCCAATCACTCCTGTCCTCAACCAACTGACAGCAACACTGTGGCGCCGACGGCGCACATGGCAACGACGTAGCGAGCAAGGCGAGAGCGATCGTCACGGCCTTTCCCCAGCCCTGTGGATCGTTGGCGGCCGCGGGCATCGAGTGGCCTTCTCAACGATGCGGCGTAGTAGACGCCAACTTCACCAGCAGCGCCTGGCACTGACGCGCCGATGGCAGCACCGCGCCGCGGATTAGGGCATTCCTTCGCCAGTCCCGCTGATCTCTAGGGAGAACCTTTGCACTGCGCCCTGGTCTACTATGCTGGCTAGTAGTAACTTCCTGGACACTCTCGCACCGCCCATCGCGAGAACCGTCCAAAGGAGAACCGCCCAATGAAACTCCTTCGCATCCTCACGATCCCTGCCGCGGCACTGCTCGCCGTCACGGCCGCCGCGGCTGCACTCCCCGCCCAGGCCAGCCACTCCTGGGGTACCTACCACTGGTCACGGAGCGGCCAGGTCACGGCGCCGCTGATCTCCAGCGTCACCTCGAACTGGTCAGGCAACCTCACTGTCGCCAAGGATGACTGGAACGCCAGCCCCTACATCCAAAGCGGAGTCGTCGCGGGCAGCACGTCGACCAGCACCCGGAGTTCCTGCCCGATGGCCACCGGCCAGATCCGCGTCTGCAACTACACCTACGGAAACAACGGCTGGGCCGGTCTGGCGTCCATCAATCTGTCCGGCGGTCACATCAGCCGAGGCAGCGTGAAGCTCAATGACACCTACGAGTCCGGCGCCCCCGCGGCCGAGCGGCAAGGCGTGATGTGCCAGGAAGTCGGCCACACCTACGGTCTGGCACACCAGGACGAGAACTTCAACAATCCCAACCTCGGCACCTGCATGGACTACACCAACAACTGGGGCACCAACCAGCACCCCAACAGCCACGACTTCAACCAGCTCGCCTCGATCTACTCCCACTCCGACAAGGCCGCCGCCGCGTCCGGGACGAAAGGCGTGACGACCATCAAGACCGGCAGCACTGTCACCATGATCACCTGGGCGAAGTGAACCGTCTCGCACTGGTGCTTTCCGCCGCAGCCGTCCTCCTCACGGGCGGCTGCGGCGGGTCGCCCCTCTCGTCGCCCACCACTGCCGCCAGCGAACCGGTCCCCTCGGCAGCGCCGCCCACTGCCGCATTGGCGACAGTCGCCGCAGGAACCGTCACAGTCACACAGGAAGGCAAGGCGCCCCCTAACACCCTGTGGTACTTGAGGATCGAGGACACGACCGCCAAACCACTACTGGAGCAGGCCTACCCTGGCCAGCCAATCTCAGTCACCCGGGCGCTGCCGCCGGGTGTATACCGCGTGATCGTCTGGCACCGCCCTTGTACCGGTGACTGCCCAACGACGGGCGAGGACGGCCTGGGGCCGCTCGGCCAGGTCTGCGGCGCGAAACTCGATCTGACGTCGGGAGCAAAGCTGCAGGCAACAGCTCAGATCAAGACTGATGGCGGCTGCGCGATCAAGGTTGCAGTCTGAGACGACGTCAGGTGTGCCAACTCAGCATCGGCTTCAACGAGCGGAGCAGGACCACAGGCGGCAGCCGGCCGAGCAGGGCGTTCCTCAACATCGCCAACGGCGGCAATGACCATTGCGCGACAGAACCGAACAAGGCTGACTGGCGCGCTATCGCCTGCGTGCGACCGCGTCTGCGGCGGTCGTAGGCAACCAACGCGGCAGCGACGTCTGCGATTTCATCGAGAACCTCGGCGAGTTCGACAGCGTCTTCGAGAGCGGTCCCGCCGCCTTGGCCGACGTCCGGCGTCATGGCGTGGGCGGCGTCGCCGACCAGCACGGTACGGCCGATGGCATAGCGATCAAGAGGCGGGAGCCGATAGATGTCGTGGCGCAGGATCTCCGCGTTTCTGACACTTTCGAGCATCGCGGGGATCGGCTGATGCCATCGCCCGAATCGCCGCCGCAACTCGGCGTGGTCATCGGTGTAGCGCAGATCGGGCGGGACGGAGGCCGTCAGGTAGGAGTAGATAGAGCCGTCACTGAGTGGAAAGATCCCGACCCGCTCGCCATGGCCCCAACTCTCGCTGGCTTCGATCTGGATCCGCAAGGGGGGCGTCATCAGACGCCAGGTGGTGTAACCAGCGTAAACCGGTGGCTTCGCGGCCGGAAAGACATGCGCCCGAACCGTGCTGCGGATTCCGTCCGCGCCGACAACCAGGTCACCGATGTGCTCACCTCGGGTGTGCGTGACGGTCACCTGCCGTCCGCCAGGCACTACCTGGCGTACGCTGGCGTCCAGTACGACTGCCTCGACGGGGAGTGCGCTTCTCAGGATTTCGAGAAGATCCGGGCGGCGGATCATGAGCGTGTCGCCATAGCGCTCGCGGATGGCTGCGATGTCAGAACGGAACAGCCAACGGCCACTGGAATCCCTGAAGCCCGCGGCAGCTTCGATTCCGCCCAGGCCGCGGACCCGGTCTCCCAACCCGAGCAAGTCCAGTGCTCGCACTGCGTTCGGCCACAGCGAGATCCCGGCTCCTACTTCGCGCAACTCGGCTGCCTGCTCGAGAACGCTGACCTTCCACCCACGCCGATGCAGAGCGATTCCAGCGGCCAGACCGCCAATCCCCGCCCCGACGATGACAGCTCGCCTCTTACTCAACTTCCCTGCTCTCCTTTGGTGCTCCGCGCCGACCATGACTGCGACGGCTGCCTATTGCGGTTCGACCAGCGGTGCAGGGCGATGCCGGCTACCGCTACCCAGCTGGCGGTCGTGGTGACGAACGAGGTCGCCAACGCCGCGCGGTAGGGCTTCGCGTGCTCGACGGAGGGCCGGATGGCGACTGGCGCGAAGGCCAGCGCGTTCGTCCAGCAACCGATGGCCAGGGGAACCGAGATCGCGCGCGGTAGCCGCGGCAGAGCAAGACCGGCGGCCGTGACGATTCCTCCCATGATGATGAGGTCGAGGTGAAGCTGACGGATGCGGCCGGGCGCTTGCACCCCGGCCTTCGCCAGGAGCTCCGGCTTGTAGACGGTTGCTGCGTACGGGAATCCGGTCAGCGCACCGGCTGCGATCTGCGCCAGTCCGGACACCACCAGGCCGTTGACCGCGGGTGCTTCGCGGCGCGAGTTCACAGATCCTCCATGGGTGGGTCGAGAAAAGCGTTCAGGTGGCGGTAGGTCTGCTCGGGGCAGTCGTCGTGCAGCGAGTGACCCGCGCCAGGGAGTATGTGCGTTAGGACGCCAGGGATCCGGTGAGCAAACCGATCGAGAAGCGTTGCAGGGTAGTACCGGTCGCGATCTCCCCAGAGGATCAGAACCGGGCATCCGACCAGCCCGAGATCGCGTTCCGTGCCGCGCCATCGCACGCTGCGCTCGACACGCAGCATGTCTCGTCGCAGTGACGGCTCGTGCCGAATAGCGGCAGCCACGGAACGAAGGACCTCATCGGCCGGCATCCGGTCAGGCCGAGCAAAGGACTTCCGCAGCATGTGCCGCAGCGAAGCAGCCGAGGTGAAGCGGGCTGCCAACCCACCGACGATCGGCAACCTGAGCAGGCGGAACTCCCAGACATCAGGCACATCCAGCCCCGCCGGCGCCAGCAGTACGAGCCGACTGATCCGCTCGGGCTGCAACTCAGCAAGCCGCAACGCGAAGCCGCCGCCCCACGAATGGCCCACCATTGCCACCTGCGACAGACCGACCGCATCAAGGAAGTCGGCGATGGAAAGAGCAACCGCATCCGCATCGTGAGCAAAGTCTGATCCGAGAACCCGAGTGCCGCCTTGGCCCGGCGGATCCACTGCATAAACCGTGTACCTGGAGGCAAGTTCAGCCACCATCGCACCGAAAGTCAGGCGCCATCCACCGGCTCCAGGCACCAGCACTACCGGCGGCCCGCTCCCCGCGCGGGCATAGCTGAACCGAACCTCAGCCGTCCGAGCAACTGCGATCCGCGGCGCAAAGCTTTCACCCACCACAGCGCACTCCTCCCACTAGCCATACCCCCGTACAGTATATAAACTATACACTAGTGTTCAGTTTAGTCGAGGATGTCGCTACGGCCACACAGGGAGACCAGATGACACACCAATCACCCCAGCAGACACCTCCGGTCGCGGGACGAGCTGATCCACGTCGGTGGATCACGCTGACATTGCTGGCGTTCGCTCAATTCATGTTGATCGTCGACATCACCGTCGTGCAGGTCGCTCTGCCGAGCATCGGCGACGATCTCGGCCTGGGCCGCGAATCCCTGACCTGGGTGGTCACCACCTACACCCTGGTCTTCGGTGGCCTGATGATCCTCGGCGGACGCCTCGCCGACGTTTTCGGCGCCCGTCGCATGCTGCTCACCGGGCTCGGCGTTTTCACGCTGGCATCACTGGCAGCCGGCTTGGCAACCAACGCAGGCCTGCTGATCGCAGGCAGGGCGGCGCAAGGGATCGGTGCGGCACTGATGTCCCCAGCGGCGTTGTCCATCCTCACCACCAGGTTCCACGGGAAGGACCGAACTCGGGCACTGGGGGTCTGGGCGGCAATCGGCGGCACCGGCGCCGCGATCGGCGTACTGCTCGGCGGCCTGCTGACAGCAGGCCCGGGCTGGCAATGGGTGTTCATCATCAACGTGCCAATCGGCGTGCTGGTCCTGGCGCTCATTCCCCGGCTCGTGGCAGCAGATGTGGACAGAGAGCGTCAGAGCATCGACGTGCCCGGCGCCATGCTGGTCACCGGCGCGACTGCACTGCTGATCTACGGCCTCGTCCACGCAGGCGAGGCTGGTTGGACCTCAGCCGGGACATTGGCCGCTCTCGCCGGCGCCGCGATCGGGTACGGCATGTTCGTACTGGTCGAGACACGGGTTGCTGTTCCGCTGATGCGGATTCAGACACTGACCCGCCGCCCTGTCGTGTCGGGCACCTTCCTCATGTTGGTGGCGACAGGGCTGCTACTTGGCTTGTTCTTCCTCACCTCGCTCTACTTCCAACATCTGCTCAGGTTCAGTCCTCTCAAGACAGGGCTGCTGTTCCTCCCCGTTGCACTCGCCATCACCGTCGGCGCTCAGGCAGCCGCGCACCTGATCAGCCGGGTTGGCGGCCGGGTTATCGCTGTCGCCAGCTTCTCGTTGGTCGCAGCCGGCGCCGCATTGTTGACTCAGGTCTCCCCCGGCGACAGCGTCGCCACTTCGGTCCTGCCGGGCTTCCTGCTGGCTGCTATCGGCATCGGCCCGGTCTTTGTCACGGCGACCACCACCACTTTGGCCAATGTGCCTACGCCGGAAGCAGGTGTCGCCTCGGGTGTGGTCAACACCTTCCACGAGCTCGGCGGAAGCATCGGAGTTGCCGTTGTGTCGACGATTGCCGCAGCGAGCCTGTCCACGCCCGACGGTGCGGCGGCTAGCGTTGACGGATTCACCGACGCGTATCTCGCCTGCGCCGTCGCTGCGGGTGCGGCGGCGCTCGTGGCGCTCGTACTGGTGCCGGGCGGAAAGCCAGCGGCTGTCGTTGGGCACGGACACGGCCACTGAACCGGCTACGAGCAGTCCGTACGCTTTGTAGCATGACACCCGACCAACCCCGGCGGCGCGCGGACGCCGAGCGAAACACCGAGACAATTCTCGCCGCTGCCAGGGGACTCCTCGCTCAAGGAACACTTCCATCGATGAGCGAGGTTTCCACCGCCTCGGGCGTTGGCCGAGTCACGCTGTACAAGCACTTTGCAACACGCGAACTGCTCCTCGAGGCTGTTGTGCACCGCGCCGTCGCCGACACGGCTGACGCCCTGTCAGATCTCGGCCTCGACACCGGCCCGGTCGAGGACGCCCTCGAGCGACTCGTACGAACCTCGTGGCCGATCCTCGACCGCCACCGCAAAGTCCGAACCGTGGCCCTCACAGCCATCGGGCACGAGGCACTCCGCGCCCACCACGACCCCGCATTCCGCCACGTCGACCAACTGATCGCTCGCGGACAAGACACCGGATCCTTCCGCAACGACCTCACCCGCGACTGGCTCACCGCCGTCTTCTACGCCATCCTGCACGCCGCAGCAGACGAAGTAGACGCCGGCCGACTGTCCTCAGACACCGCCGCCGACTCACTGATTCCAACCCTCCTCGCCACCCTGCGCCCAGCGCACCACAGGCCCACACCGAAGCCGAGCTAGCCGCGGCCCGCCATCCGGAGTGCAGGGCACCTCATAGCTGGGCGCAGTGCGCGATCAAGTCGTGCGCGACGCGTTGACATATATCCACCCCCAGCCCGAGCGCCCCTGGCTAGACAAAGGCCCTGGCCGCAGCGACGGGCGTCTCCCAGGCGACCCTACCCAGGCATTTCAAGCCCGCTCTCGGACAGACCCAAGACGCCTACGTCGAACAATGGCGCACGGACCTCGGCTCAGCCCCAGCTCCGCGACACCGACGTACCGATCGAGTACCGCCCCACTCCGCCCGTAGACGACACGAGCGCTCTTCGAGCGAGGAACACCTCAGCAACTCGCTGCCCTACGGAGTCAACGGGCAGATCTCGGGCCGCTGCTCGGCTTTACATCGCCTCGGTCAGGCCCAGACCAAGACCCTTCTGCGAGTGCCAAAGGACCAAGCCACGACCAGGTCCATCTTGGGTCTCATCGGCGGCGCTCTATCGCCTCTTGCGCGACCGCTACCGGGTCATTCCGAGCCGACGCCCCACTTGGGACAACAGGGATACCAGGCAGAGCCCTCATTGACGCCAGAACGAGACCACGAGCAGCCCCTGCACGGCCCGACAGCTTCAAGGCTCTTCCCGAGGGCATGCACCCCGGTCACAGTCCGCGACTCGCTCATACACGCAGGTGAGAGCAAACCCGCCCACACACCCGCGCGGCCTACACCACTGCGGACACCTGCACAACCCTGCCCATCTTTGCGTACTTTTGTGCGTACCTGGCAGATCCGGTTCGATAAGAAGGCCCTCTGACTCAGGCGTTTTGCCTGGTCAGAGGGCCTTTCATGGAGCCGCCTGTCGGAATCGAACCGACGGCCTTCTCATTATCTCAAGGCCGAGCAGAGATCCCCAGGTCAGGAGGCTATTGGGTGGCGAAAAGCCTTGTATAGCTGGGATTCGTCCGATCGTTTGGGGCTCAGGTCGGTTCGTCAGGGATCGTTGCGGAGTTCTCGTTGTGCGTACTTTTGTGCGTACTTTTGGCCTGCCGCATTTTGGCCAGCGACTGGGCGAGCAGCGCTCCGTCCCTGGTGTCGGTGTAGTTGCGACGGTTGACCTGCGCGGTGTGTCCAAGATGCGCTGCCCGGATCGCCTCCGGCACGCCGTCTACGAGCGTCAAAGTGTTCAGGGTTGCACGCCAGACGTGCGAACGCTCGGTCTCAAGAGCTGGAATACCTAGCTCCTTGGCCATCTTCACATACAGCTCCTTCACCGCCTCGTTGCGCTGCCGCTGGTCCCAGACAACGCCAGGCTTGGCAGGACTCGGAATCAGCGGACCACCCATGGCGCGTGCGGTCTCCCACCGCGGCTTGAGCCGCTCCACGACCGCCGGATCGGTCACGTGAACGAAGCGCCCTTTCTTCGTCTTAGTGATCTCCGGCGGCAGGTCGAAGATCATCTTGTCGTCGTCGCACGTGACCATGGAGGGATCGACGTTCGTTGCCTCACTGACCCGCAGGCCAGTCATGGTCTGTAGCAATGTCAGATCAATCGCGTTGGCCACTACCGCGATACGGTCTTCAAGCGTATACATCCCGCGCTTGGGGGGCTCGATCCCCTCGGCAGGGTCGAGAGCAAGCAAATAGTCGATTACGGCGTTCCACTCGTCGGCGGAGAGAGCCACACCTCCACGAGTTGGGGCGTCATCCTTGCTTCCGGCCAGATCGAGGCGCTTGCCCGCAATGGGCGAAGCATCGATCAACTCGTCGCGGATGAGTTGATCGAGAACATACTTGCCCAGCACGCTGCGAGCCTGGCGTGCTGTCTCCGACCCGTGGAGTTCGGCAATCTCTGTAAGGCACTTCTCGAGGGTGCGAAAGCGCGTCCCGGTGCCGATTGTGTGACCTTTGAGGCTGTGGCGGTGCTTGTGATCTTCGCGCAAACAGCGACCAACGATCAGCCTGTAGACACCCAGATATCTCGTGCGCGAGTTGTCTGCGATCCTCGCTGTCTCGATCGTCGGCTTGCTTACCGCCTCGATGTAGGTGACCAGACTGTCAGTCGCCTTCCAGATACCCCTACCGGACGCTGCTAGTAAGACCTTCACGGCCTTCTTCGCACGTCGCCGCGTCTCGCCCTTCGTGCTCCCCTTCGATCGCCTTCTTGCGATACGTCCGTCTAGCAGGCGAACCGTCCAGTCGAGCCACCACCCGCCGTCTCGCTCGTACGGCTCACTTCGATCGATGGTGTGCTCCCCGACCTCGAGTCGAGTCGTCGTCGCCCGCGGGCGTGCTGCCGCCTTCTTCGCCATGCCACCCCTCCTGCAGAAAGAGATTGAATGCTATCCAAATGATCATCTGATAGCTTATTAGATCCAATCTGATCCCCATGCGCAATCACGAGGAGTCATCCGTGCCCGAGACACGTGCCACCACTTCGGTCCTGACACCACAGGAGGCCGCGGACTACCTCAAGGTCGGATGCTCGACGATGAAGCGCTGGCGACTCAGAGGCGAGGGCCCCCGCTACGCGAAGGTAGGCAAGGCCGTGCGCTACCGCGAGGTGGACCTTGATGAGTATGTGAAGGGGCAGCTCGTCAGCTAGCCCCAGAGACAGCAGGGCTTGCAGCCATGATCCCTAGCTTCGAACGCACACCCCTTTGACGACAGCCGCAGAACACCTGGCCCGGGATGCGGGCACTGGCGCCGGCTCCGTCAGAGCTCTTACATCCGAGAGCTACCCGCGGCCGGAGTCACGGTCGGCCTCATTCGTCCCACTGAGGCTCTGAATGAGGCCGGTGAGCCGATCGATCTCTTGGCGAATCTGCTCCCACTGGCGCTGCGCAGCAACGCGGTCCGCTAGATACTGCTGCTTCAGCGCCTCGTTCTCTTCTGCACTGCGGTCGGAGAGGAGTGCCGCGATCGGGAGGCCAAGGACCTCGGCCATGGCGGCCGCTTCGTCGAGGCGAATCGCTCGGGTCTGTTGTTCGATGCGCGCTACTGCCGACTTGTCAACATTGACCCCCAGGACTTCGGTCACCCTCCGCGCAAGCTCCGCCTGGCTCAGCCCCTGCCTCTCGCGCTCCATTCGGAGACGGCGGGCGAAGGTGTCGGAGGGCAGAGCAGGCATGGGGGGCATAGAGAGGGCTTCCGGCTTCGATCGGGGGCACGCGTGATGTGCACCAGGAGGCTACCGAACCCAAACCGTTGTAGCTACAGCGGCAACCCATCGGTCTCTGATTCGGTTTCGGCTCGTATCTGTATCGAAACCTGCGATCTAGCGCCAGTCGGGACGGCCGATAGCCGCTCCCGATCTGCCGAAATCTTTACGAACTGACGCTCGAACAGAGCACTCCGGTGGAGGCGCCCCTAGCGGGTCGGGATCAGGCAGGCACCCCGATGGCTCGACCCGGTCTGTTCGCATCGCGACCCGACCCGACCCGACCCGCTCCCCGATCATCCGCTCATCATTTAATGGTTATTCAGATGATTATTCGATAAGCTCATTCAATGATGATCACCCAGGTTGCCCGGGCCTCTTCGGGCAACGGATCGAAACGCGAAGGGAACGATCGATGAATCGGATCAGCGAGTCAGTCGCCTCGGCGCTCATCCAGGCGCAGGTGCCGCTGCCTGACGCGGCCTGGGACGTCAAGTCCTTCCTGGAGAATGCCAAGACCTACCTCCAGACGACCGGCGGCCTCTTGCTCATGGCGCTCGGCACGGCCGGCTTGATCTGGGGAGTCGTGCAGCTCATCAAGAAGCTCATCGGCGGGCAGCAGAACGGTAAGGGCCACGGTTGGGGCGAGATCGTCATGCTCATCCTGATCGGCGGAGCAGTCGGCACCGGCGGCTGGACGCTCGTCAACGCGGTGGGCTCCGGTGGCCAGACCACGATCGAGGAGCTCGGCGGCGGAACGATCGTCGTCGCACCGGGTCCGATCGAGGGCCGATAGCCAGACCAGCCGCACGCCGGCTCCATCGGCACTCGACGGCCGACAAACGCAGGGACGTACATGAGCATCAACGACAGGCTCACCGCATTCGGCAAGGTCTTCCGGCTCGACTCGCACCACGCGATTGAGCGCTTCGGGCTCTTTTTCGGCGTGCTCACCCTCGCAGGCGTGCTCTTGCTCGCGGCATCGGGTGTGTCGGCGATCACGGCCGGGCGCGACACTCTCGCCGAAAGGGCTCTGTGGACCCCAAAGTTCACGACCTCGAAGACACAGCTCAGTGGCGATGTCGACGGCGTCTACACCAATAAGCGCAAGAACAAGGCTCTGGTCATGATGCACTTCGACGATCGGGCCAAGATCTCCTACGACGCGTCCGACTACAAGGCGTTCCTGCTCGGATCGGACGACAAGCTCAAGACCGAGAAGCTGAAGACCACCGGCGTTACCGGGTCGTTCCACGTTTTCGGGGCGACTGGCTACGTGGGAGTGGTTCTCGAGTCGCAGCGGGCGTTCGAGCCGCAGGTGCTCAACCTCACCATCCGGGCCAACGCGGAGCTCTCATTCAGCAAGCAGCGAGCCGCCGGGGCGAATGCCGACGAATTGATCGGCGACAGGTCGTTCGCGAAGTACGACCAGTGGCGGATCTTTCTCAATCCTGGGGCGTCGGGAACCACGACGATTGACTCGCTGGACGCGGCGGCGTTTGATGCCGCGCGAGCCTATTACGAGGTCGTCCTCGAACGGGAGGAGACCAAGGCTCACGACGCTCTCGACGAGAAGCTCGGCGAGATGCGCACGAGCCTTACGCAGATCAGCTCCTACAGCAAAGACCTTGCCACGACAAAGGTCGACGGCCTGTTCCTGCGCCCACCGGCCGTCCCGGCGAGCATCGCCGGCGACCAGGTCACCGGCGAAACCAAGGCTGAATCCAAGGCCGGCGAGTCAACGCTCGCGCTGCACACCACCAAGGTCGTGCCTGGCGGGTTCAAGTTCGACTGGCGCTCGAGCAACGTCGAAGCCGGCTACCTCGATCAGCTCGTGCCGAAAGGCCAAAGCTACGTCGACTACCTCCAGACCAAGGCAGCGGAGACGGCGGGCACCACCGGTACGTCGAGCGAGATCAGCGACATCGCGTGGACGTTGTCGAACGGGAAGAGCCTGACCACCGACTACCGGACGTCCGACGTCACCATGCGCCCCTTGACCACGGTCATGAACAACCTGTCCCAGGCATACCAGGACTACTACGCCAGCAAGTCCAAGTACCAATCGGACCTCCTGCTCGGCCTGCTCAAGCTCGACGTCGACCTTCGCGACGTGCGCACCAACAACACGACCAACGCAGACGAGGACTTCCTCGTGACCTACAGCTGAGCCACCTCGGCAGGTCTGAGGCAAGAAGCCCGCGCGGCCGACAGGGCTCTCTGCCGCCACAAGAAAGAGGAAAACATGGAGGACGACACCCAACAGACCCACGACGCGACGACGAACGCGGGCACGAGTGAGCAGCCGACGGCTGGTGCCACCGGTGGCCCGAAGGGCGGGAAAACTCCGGCCCGCGGGGACTTCAAGGGTGCCATGGCCGGAGCCGCAGCCGAGGCCGCGGTCGACCAGGCCGTCGGAGACAGGCTGTCCGACGGCAAGAAGCGGCTGTTGGCCGCCGGCGCCCGCGGTGCAGCCGAGGGCGCGATGCGGGGCGGCGCAGCAGGGGCAGGCGTCGGCGCCGCGAAGGAGACCGGGCTTGCCGCCCTGCGGCAGACCTCGGAGGGGAACAAGCACGCTCTCACCCCGGAGCCGGACGGCCGTAACCACGCAGGCCCCACTGTCGATCCCGACAACCAAGATTTTCACCCGAAACTCGGTACGGGCGGCACGAGCTATCGGCGCGACCAAGCCTCAGGCGACGAACCCGAGACCACTGCCGGAAACGGACCGGGACATCCAGACAGCGGTGGCCGGAACAAGAAGGTGGCCTTGGCCACCGCGGCGTCCGCTACGCCGCCGGCTGGTTTGCTCGCGCTACTCATCCTCTTCCTGAACTGGCTGAAGTCGTTCTTCTTCGCGATGCTCGCGCAGGCGTTGTCGTTCCTGCAGATGATGCTGCAGTGGATCGTCGGTGCAGGCACCGCGATGTGGAATGCCGCCACGAAGCCGTTCATGGCGGCCGGGGCCGCGGTGGCAAAGGTCGTCGCCGCGATCTCCGGCGGCAGTGTGGTGATCTCGACAACGGTCGCTGCGGCAGGACTTGCAGCAGTGTCCGGCCTCGGCGTGCTCGCGCTCATTGGCGGCCTTCTCAGCGTCGTCAGCACAACCTTCACCGTGCACGACGATCCGATCGCCACGGACTGCAGCGCACGCGGCGACAGCGTGGTCCCGGTCGGGAGTAACGACCCGGTTGGTACGAACGCCGACAAGAACGCCCAAGCCGTGTACTCGGTCCTGAAGACCTGGGGCATGCCTGAGGTCAATATCGCCGGCATCCTCGGCAACTGGACCCAGGAGTCCGGGATCGACCCGACGAGTGTGCAGAACTTCCCCACGGGCACCTACGTCATGACCGACCAGAAGAAGAGCGCTGCACTGAACACCGACAATGGCATCGGCCTTGGCCAGTGGACCTTCGGCCGCAACACGCTCTTGCGCAACTACGCCGGCGCGAAGGGTTCGGACTGGTGGAACCTCGGACTGCAACTGCGATTCATGGCCGATCTGAACGGCGGGGACAACCCCGGCGACGTCCGGGTCTTCAAGGGCATGCTCACAACCCCACAGGGCACTCCGGCTCAGGCCGCAGCGTACTTCCACGAGAACTGGGAACGGTCGGCCGACGGACCTGCCGGGATCGCGGCCCGCGGCCAGAAGGCCGAGATGTGGTTCGCCAAGATGAGCGGCTGGACGGTCGACAAAGGACTGGTCCGCACGACGGTGGGCGACTTCCTCAACGAGGGCAGCACCATCGTCAACCTGCTCCTCGGAGGCGGGCACTGCAATGCCCCTGGCAACGACGGCGCCGTCTCGCCGAAGAGCGGCGGCATGACCCAGGAAGAGGCCCAGGCGCTTGTCGACCTCTTCAATCAGGAGGGCGACAAGTTCCTCGACGGCCGGTACGGCGAAGAGGGTGGACCCGGATCGTGCGGCAGCAACCACGCGATGAACTGCACGAGCTTCAGCATCTATTTCGTGAACAAGTACACGTCGTTCCAGGCCTATCCCCCGGGCGACGGTATCCGGACGGCCTACTCGATCGCGGAACAGACTGGCAAGAAGATGCAGTCGACGCCCGTCCCGTACTCGGTCGGATCCGGCCCTGGCTCCACGGGATGGGGGCACACGCTCGTGGTGCTTGGTGTCGATGGAGACAAGGTCATCCTCGGCGAGGCGGGCTACTGCGCCTACATGGGCCGGGTGCGCGTCGACAGCGCCGCGGCAATGGCAGCCGAGGGCTGGATGTTCGTTGACGTCTCGGACCTGATGCTGCCCGCCGATCAGGTCAAAAAGTCATGACCCCCACCGACCCGCTCCCTGCCCCCAGGACCAGACCACTCAGCCACCCCTCGAACGACCCGGAAGACGAACAGATGACCGACGAGACAACCGGCCCAGCACCGGAGGCAACGGACGCTGACGACAAGAACCTCACCCAACGGCCACGCCGCGAGCACAGCAAGGTCACGGGTCCCGATCTCGAGGTCCGCTTCAACAACTGGGCGGCCGCACGGCGCACTCGCCCGGGCAGACTTTCCGACGCCCACACACCCAGCAGCCCCAGGCACAGCCCGAGACAACGCCTCGCGATCGTGCTGGGGCTCGCACTGGCCGCTACGGCCGTACTCAGCGCAGTCGGAAACCGCACCTACGACCAGCAGAGCGCGGCAAACACACTCCGGATCAGCGCGCTTCAAACTTCCTCCGCGGTGGCTCCGGACGGCGCCCCCACCCCGACGGCGGCACGGGTCGACAGCAAGGCGCTCGCGGTGCTCAACGCACGGGCCGCGGCGGCTGCAAAAGCAGTGGCGGACAAGCAGCAGGAGTACACCGGGCTCTTCCATGCGGTGAACAACGCTCCCGGTGCTGGCAACAGTGCACCGAACGAAGCCGTCCTGAAGACCGTCGAGCATCGCCGGGTGCTGGCCCCGTTCTGGGATCCGAAGTCCTTCGTCGCCGACGAACGGCTCGCCTATTCCTTTACGACGACGCCCTACTTCGGCAGGGACGAGATGGACCCGCGCTTTGCCTGGTATGTCCGCTACGACGGGCTGAAGGCTGCGGATCCGAAGTCGTACGGCTGGAGGGTCGAGTCGGTGATGCCGACACTCGACGCGCCGACCAGGGCGCGGGTGGTCTGGGTGTGCAGGGACAGCAAGACCACGGTGCTCGCCTGGGCCAGCGCTACCTACGACGGCTCGACGCGGACGTTCAGCGGACTCGGGCTGGTCGTCACGGCCGCGGGCCGGGAGCACCAGCCCGAGACGGACGCAGCAAGGGCCGGCAGAGCGCCGGAGCTGGGAGAAGGGCCGGTGCGGAAGCCATGACGGTGCCGGACAAGAGTGGGTTCTGGGCGAGGAACCGTTGGATCCTGGCGTTCGCGACCGTAGTGGCCACCGGGATCGTCCTGGCTACTGCCGAGGCGGTGGACCAGTCGCGGCATCTCGCTGCTCAGGAGTCGCAGGTCAGGTCCCTGGAGGCGTCGAGTTCACAAGAGGCCCGGCAGGAAGCCGAGGTCTCGGAGAAGACCGTCTTGGCAGGGACCGGCATCAGCGCGGCCCGGGTCAGGAAAGACACCGCGACCCTTGCCCAGCTGCTGTCCATGGCCTTCACCTGGGATTCCGGCGAGACCTACGAGCTCGCCCGCGAATCGCTGAAGGACCGCTTCGGTCTGTCCGAGAAGGACGCCTTCCTGCAGACCTTCCTGCCACCGTCCAGATTCAACGAGGACGCCGGCCGGAAGCGGCGCTACTACATCGACGCGATCGCCATGACCTCAGCGGTCAGCCGCAACCTCGATGTCGACGTGGTCGAAGTGACAGCCACCCGGTACCGCTACGCGGTCATCGCAGACATCGAGGTCGGTGTCAGCAGCGCGGCGCAGAACGGAGAGGGGCGGGCGACGCGGCAGCCGACCGCTCTTCGGCGGGTCCTTCTCTACGCCACCGTCAGCGCCGATGGGACGGTCTCGAACCTGACCGGGATTGCTCCATCGGGCTCGACCCGCTTCTCGCGATGACCCTATTCAGCTTGACCGCAGACAAATTCGCGGCCCTTGGCGCCGGCCGCCGTTGGCTCTCGAGCCGGCAACCACCACCTCAGACGAAGGACATCAGACAGATGACGACGATCTCCAGGCCCGCGCAGGCGGTTGCCCAGCCGGAGCAGCGAGAAGAGGGCAAGACCGAACGCCCGAAGAGCCCAACGAGAGCGGCATTCGCCGCGGTGACTGTCCGGGTCAAGGCGGGCACACCGTTACTGGTGTGGACGGCTGTCATCCGGCTCGCCACCGCCCTGGCCGACTACATGCTCGTCATGGTCACGGCTGTGAGTGTCATTCCGATGATCGGGGCGTACCTGCATCAACGGTCCGGCACGTCGCTCGGCAGTCCTCCTGCCAGCGCGACGATCGCAGTCTGGCTCGTGCCGTTCCTGTTCGTTGTCGTCGCGCTCGCGGTCGCAGAGATCGCTTTCATGCGCTGGCTGTGGCGGGCCGGAAGCGGCCGGATCGCCAGGCTCAAGCACGCCCGGCGCAGCGGACCCGAGAAGGTCGCCGACACCGAGACCGCTCACCGCGACGGACGGGCCACCCGCAAGAAGCCGGCCAGGAACCGGAGATGAGCCGACAGGAGCTTCTGATATGAGGATCGCAGGACTTGCCATGAATGACGTGTGGGCGCACCGCGTACTGCGCGAGCGCGGCGTCGAGACCACACGGACGGAGAAGATCGACGCGGATGTTGCCGTGTTCGTCGAATCCATGGAGCTGAAGCACTACGGCCCGGAGAGAAACTACCGGCCATACCTCCACCTGCACGGCGAACTGCGCTCGGTGCGTCCTCATCAGCAGTTGCCGTACGGCGTCGACGAGGTGACGTTCCCGATCGGAGGCAGCCAGCCGGTCGACGTGTTCTACGAGTTCGACGACCAGCAACTCGTACAACTGGCCCTCAAGGGCTACTTCTCCCCGGCATTCACCCTCCCCGAGCAAGTCACCGGGATCGACTGGGAGCTGCCCGCCACCGTCGATGCCCTCGTGCTCGCTCCGGCTGGAGACACAACGCTCGTCACAACGCCCGAGAGCGCCCCGGACGTGCCCGTGGTCTTCGTCCGCGTCCACGGCCTCGGCAGCCTCGACGTCGATCTGGAGTCCTCCGGCTACGACATCACGGAGTACTTCGC
This sequence comes from Kribbella catacumbae DSM 19601, assembly GCF_000372465.1. Lineage (GTDB taxonomy): Bacteria > Actinomycetota > Actinomycetes > Propionibacteriales > Kribbellaceae > Kribbella > Kribbella catacumbae. The sequence continues at coordinate 208,881 of NZ_AQUZ01000002.1, read as the reverse complement.
CGATCACAGCACGACGGCCGGCTCGCGGCACGACCAGGACGTGGTCAGCCAGACTGGCGTGAGCGCTCGCTCCGACGCATTCACGTCGCTGTTCGACGACGCCGACTTCGGGCAAGCATCCACCCCCACGGCACTGGCGCGCCCCGGAGCAGAAAACGACGCCAAGAGGCCACTGGCGGCACAGATGCAGGCGGTCGCTGCCTCCCTGGACGCCGAGCAGGCGCAGCTTCGCCTGGAGCGCGAGGAAGAAGCAGGCACCCCCGAGAACGTCTACCGCTCCAGGGTCGCCGCCTCTCTCGAGGAGACCAGCGCCGAGGCGGCCATCGACGAGGGACCCGAGCCGGTTGTATCTGTCGACCTGGACGGCGAGACAGCCGAGGAACTGCCTGTCGAGCCAGTCCACACCGAGCCGCCCGCTGACATGACTCGCCTCGACGAGCTGAGGCGCCAAGTGAGGCTGCGTGCTGCTGACCTTGACCCCGGCGAAGCAGGGTCCGTTCCGGACCACCAGGTCTGACATCGGGCCGGCACAACGGCGCGGCGGATGGCGAGGAGCTTGTCGCCGGGATGGCGGCCGCCAAGATCACCAAGGGGATGGGCATGGGCCTGAAGCAGGACGTAGTGATCGTCAACGAGTTCTCGATCAAGAATCCGGACGGCTCGGGGTCACGTGGTGCGACGCCGGGCAGCTACGTCGAGCGCTACATGGCGCGGGAGCAGGCGACCGAGTCGCTGGCACCGGTACAGCGGCTGCGCACCGACGACTTCATCGTCCGGTACATGGCCCGGGCATCAGCCGTCGACCACGCCATATCGCGCGAAGCGGCCAAGAACGACATGCGCCAGGCGCAGGGTGCCGGCGGCGTCGCCTTCGGCTACAGCTCGGTGTCCTTGTCCGACGAACAGTTACGCGCGGCCAGTAGAGACATCCAGGACCAGTTCGAGGCCGGCCGCACGGTACTCAAGACGGTCCTATCGTTCGATGAGGCCTACCTGAAAAAGCACGGCATCGTCGATCAGGACTTCCACTGCCAGGCACGAGGGGACTACCGCGGTCACATCGACCAGATGAAGCTGCGTCTGGCGATCATGCACGGGCTGGAACGGATGAGCTCAGGCAACAGCGGCTTCGACGATCTGCGCTACGTCGGCGTCATCCAGGTCGACACCGAGCACGTGCACTGCCATCTGGCCATGGTCGACGCCGGGACCGGCACGGTCACACCGTCCGGAACTCAGCGGGGCAAGCTTCTGGACCGGCACAAATCCAGGCTCCGCCGCGGCGTTGACGCCTGGCTCGACGAGAAACAGACGATGGCGCACCTGTCCAGCGCCGTTGGCTACGAGCGGCGCAACGTCACTACCTTCATCAAGCGCTGGGCACACGAACGCATGCGCGACGACGCACTCCCCCAATTCCTCATCGCGTGCCTCCCAGAAGACCACCGGCTCTGGCGGGCCGGCAGCAATGACCGCCGCATGCGTAAGGCGAACCAGTTGGCCACCGAGCTCGTCACCGAGCAGCTCGAGCGCCCCGGCTCCCCACTGCCGCAGGCCATGGAAAGGATCGTCGACTACGCCAACCAGCGCCGCGCGAGCGAATCGCTCACAACACGTGAGTGGCAACAACTGGTGAGCCGCGGACGCGCGCAGATCCTCGAGCAGGCGATCAACGGCGTCTACCAACTGGTGCGCTCGCTTCCTGCCGATCAGCTGCGCATCCGCACGCCCATGCTCGACATCATGGGCCTGGACTACGAGCAGCTGACCGCACTGGCTCACGATCGCGCCCCTGACAGCGGTCCCGAGGAGACCGACCTCGTCTCGTTCGCCTTCCGGCTGCGCAGCTACAACTCCCGGCTTGAACACCACCGAGAGCGCGTCTTGGCCTATCGGGATCTGGCCCGGCAATGGGAGAAGGCCCAGGCGGCCGGTGTCGCGGCCGAGGAATCGCGCCCGCTGTACGACTTCTACCGCTTCGAGCAGGAATATCACCGCAAGCTCACCGCCAAGTATCGGCACTTCCTGCCGTTCGTCGGCGACACCAGCGCGTGGTACGAGCAGCACAGGCAAGTCTCGGACTACGGTCAACGGCTCCTGTCACTGATGAGCCTGCGCAGAGATGCCTCGCTACAGCGGATGAGGGACGCTCAAGAAGCAGAGCGACTGGGCCGCGAAATCTACGGACAGCCCGGAGGGCGTCTGCTCACCGAGGGCACCGCGGGCCGGACCGTCCTCGACCACCGGATCTTGACGATGCAGCGATCGTACGACGAGCGTCTGGACGGGCTGCGGGCCTCGCTGTACGGATCAGGGCTGGTCTTGGTCACCCTGAACGCCGCCGACGGGCCCGCCGGGGTGGAGATCATCCGAGGCGCGGACTACGACTTCGACGAAGTCAGGTCGCTCGACCTGCACCACCTCGGCTACGACTTCTTCTCCGACGTCACGATCGGGGCCACGGCCCGGACAGGATTCACCACCGCGGCTGCACAGCGGCGGCGGCTCCTGATCGCGGCTATGGCCTACCTGGACGACTCTGGGCAGGCACGAGCGATCACGGACCTCCCGGTCGACGACGTCGCGGCCATGACCGAGCTCGCCGCACAACTGGCACGGTCTACGGACTCTGCCGGCCAGAGCATCCTCCCGAGCCGGTTCGCGCAGCTGCGCACCCGGCAGGACCTCACCCACCGCCGGACGACCTCGGCACTCGACGCCGCCCTCGTCATTCGTCTCCAACACCAGATCGATCGGGTCGTCCTTGAGACCGGCGCCCGTTCAGGTCCCGACTCCCCAGATCCCCACGAATCCGAGGCGAACCGCGACACCTAGGCAGGTCCTGCCAGCGACATCACCCATTAGATGACCATTAGATACTCTTCTCTACTTGCATTAATGATTATCTAGATAGTAATCTGTGGACGATTCGCGAGTAGGGTCTCGTACCCGCAGCGGATGTTGCCGATCCAGACCGACTCGTGGTCGAGCCGGGCAGAAACAGGGAGAAGAGATCATGGCACTGCTCAAGGGCAAGGGCGCGATGACCGGCGTCAACCTGCTGGCCAAGACGTACAACAACAACGCGACGAAGGACGGGAAGACGCGCTTCCTCGACGTCATGGTGGACCACCGCGACCCGCGCGGACCGGAGCAGACGAACCTGCACCTGGTCTCTCAGCGCACCGAGGGGGACCGCATCAACAACGGCGCGCCGTATTCGAAGGGGCAGTTCGTCGAGATCGTCGACGCGGCCGGCCCCAACTCGGAGCCGATCATGAACAAGGACGGCCAGGAGATCGGCCGCGTCTACGCGGTCAAGGCGAACGTGATGCCGTCGACCAAGGGCGGCGGACTCGTTCTCAACTCGAAGTCGCTCACCCGGTCGGACTTCAAGATCGACGACAAGACGATGGACGGCCAGTTCGCATCCATGAAGGCGGCCAAGAAGGCCGCAGGCACCTCGGCTGAGCAGGAGGCTGGGACGCCTGTCACCGAGGCGCAGGCCGCTGCGGAGCACGGTGACGTACCGCTGTTCGAGGACGCCGCGACGCCGGCGAGAGGCGAGGAGCTCGCGGTGGGCTGATCGGGATCAGATCAACCATCAGGCCCCGGTAGCCGGGGTGAGCTCATACGGTCCTCGCAACGCCTCGACCAAGGTGGTGCGAGGACCGTGTCATGACTGCAGCGGAGGAAGCAGGCCATGTTCGACGGTTCCCGGCTGAGCGAGGGCTACGCACTGCTCGCCCGCCTGTCCAGCCCTATGAAGCCGCCAGAGCGCGAGATCGTGGGCCGCGGGTACGAGATGACACAGTTGCTGGCGGCAATGAGGCGCGCCGAACTGTGCAACGCTCTGCTGCTGGCTCCTGCTGGATCCGGAAAGAGCGTGCTCGTCCAGGGCGTCAGTCAGATCGACACACAGCGGCTCTACCTCGAAGTCGACCCGGCGCGAATGATCTCCGAGGCCGGCGACTCCGACCGGATGGCCTCGACACTCAAGGGCTTCTTCGACGAGGCCGAACGCTTTGCCCGCGACGAGAACCGTGAACTGGTCCTGTTCATCGACGAGTTCCATCAGATCGTGCAGTTGTCGGATGCGGCGGTCGAGGCGATCAAGCCTGTGCTCGCCGCTTCAGGGGCCCGAGGAATCCGGGTGATCGCTGCCACGACGTACGAGGAGTTCCACCGCCACATTGCGCCGAACCAGCCACTCGTGGAGCGGCTGCAGCGCATCAATCTCGCTCCACCGGACGAGGCGACAACGGTGAAGATTCTCGAAGGCATGGCCGAGCGCTACGGAGTGGCCGATCAGTTCCACGGCGACCATCTCTTCCGGCTGATCTACGAGTACACGCAGCGATACATGCCGGCGAGTTCGCAGCCGCGCAAGTCCATCCTGGTGCTCGATTCAATGGTGGGCTGGCATCGGCACACGAAGCGGGCCATCGACAAGCGCCTGCTCTCGGACGTACTGATGGAGTCGCTGAACGTCAACGTCGCATTCAGGGTCGACGGCGCCCTGATCAAGCAGCAACTCGATGAGAAGGTGTACAGCCAAGACCATGCCACGTCGGTCGTTGCACGGCGGCTGCAGCTGTGCGTTGCGGATCTGAACGATCCATCACGGCCCATGGCATCCATGTTGTTTGCCGGGAGCACCGGTGTCGGCAAGACCGAACTGACCAAGCAGCTGGCCAGGCTGCTGTTCGGCGACGATCAGCGTCACCTGATCCGGTTCGACATGACCGAGTTCGCCTCGGACGACTCTTTCGGGCTCTTCCGCTCCGAGCTCACCAAGCGGGTCTGGGACCTGTCACACGCCGTGCTCCTGTTCGACGAGATCGAGAAGGCTTCGCCGATGGTCACGCGCGTCCTGCTCCAGGTACTCGACGACGCCCGGCTGTCGGACGACAACAACCGCGAGGTGTCGTTCCTCAACACCTACATCGTGCTCACCACGAACGTGGGCAACGAGATCTTCTCGACCATCGCGCAGTACGAGCCGGACGACACCGGCTCGGGCAAGAAGCTCAGCGAGTACGACAAGCTGATCCGGCGGTCGATCTCGACCACCGCGGGCGCCGATCGCTTTCCGCCCGAGCTCCTGGGCCGCATCGACGCGATCGTTCCGTTCCAGCCGCTCTCGCTGGAGACACAACGAAAGATCGTGAAGAACAAACTGTGGAGCCTGATTGAGGAGGTCCGGGTCAAGCACAACGCACAAGTCGTCATGTCCGAGCGAGTCCTGCAGTACCTGGTCGACGACAAGGGCGACTCCGACTCCGACGCCGGCGGCGCTCGAACAGCGGTCGCGAAGCTCACCGACGAGGTCAGCACGGAAGTAGCGCGCTTCGTCAACGAGCACCCCACCGAGCGCCGGCTCAGCGTCGACGTCAAGGGCGAACTGGCCAGCAATCACAAAACGATGCTGATCTCAGACGGCCACATCGTGGTCTCCGCGATGAGGTAGTCCCTCCACTATCCACAATCCTTTCCGAATGATCTATTAAATGATCATTAAATGGTATCTTTGGATGGTGTTGCATCGACCTCCTGGTAGACGAGGCAAATCGGGCTATAGATCGAAGGGACCCATTGGTGTGAGCATCCTGACAGGACCCAAGCATGCCGTGCGGAGGAAGGAACGGCAGAAGAAGCCGGACGAGCTGCTGTCGTCGGTGGTCCGGGAGACCGCCGTCCCGGCGGCTGTCGAGTTGCTCCGCGGCAACGAGCGTTTCGGTTTGCCCAGCGGGACGGCATGGGTGGTCCTGGTGCTTGCCGCAGAAAGCATCGGCGGTCTGAGCAGGCGTCACGGCCGTGACGAGGCCAGGGGCTCCATCATCGAGCTGATCGAGAACGATTCGATCCGCACGCTAGCGACCGACGACATGCTCGACCAGCAGATCTTCGGGATCATTCCGACGATCGGGACGCTCGAGCGGATGGACGAATACGGGCTGCTCACCACTGCGGACTACACCTGGGCGGTGGTCTACCAGCGCGGCGGCCAGGGCCTCCAGGTCGACCTGGCGGCGCCAGCAACCTTCGCTCAGGCGCAAGGAGTCTCGCAGGGCCGGGTCGATCTCAAGGACGCGGTCGGCTCCGAATTGTGGGCGCGGCACAGCGGCGAGGCGAACATCGATGCCGGCCTCACCGAAGCGGCCGCCGACGCCGAGCTGGCTGAGGTCGCGGTGGAGCCGAACGAGAGATCCTTCGACGACGGCGACCCACTGTTCGACCAAGAACCGGTATTCGGCACCGACCCGGACGACGATCTGGACTTCTCGACCGCCTTCACCGACGACGAGGGCTTCGACTCGCCGTCCTTCGACGAGCACGGTTCCCCCGACGAGCTGGCCGATGGGGTCATCGGACCGGGCAATCCGGAGCCCAGCGGCGAAGGGTTGGATCAGCCCACAGAACAGCTGCCGGCCGCGCCGGTAGCGAACCAGCTTCAGGTGCGCGGAAGCCTGGCTCGACGGTTCCTCAGCGAGGACCTTGACCTGCAGGTCACGCTGGACGAGTTCACGACGTCGTTCGGCGTCGGCGCGCTGACCGTTCAGATCGAGGCACCACAAGCCGCCACCTCATGGCTCGGCGATCAGCTCGCGCAACTGGTTCGGCAGGCTAACGCGCAACTGTCGCAGTTGCACGCCGACGGTCAAACGACGCTGCAAACGCAGTTCGTCACGCTCATGAGCCTGCACGCAGAGCAGGTGATCCGCGAGGTCTCCATCGATCGCGAGGGAAGCGTCTACCAGGGGCTGACCGCCGGGGCGCGGGCCGAGTACCGCGAAGCGCTGGCTGCCAGGGAGGAGAAGGGCCGGCAGGCTCAGGCCGAGATCGCCGACGTATTCGAGGCCGCTATCGCCCGGGTCGGTCAGCAGGCGGCCGCCCAGGCCGAGGCGCAGTACCGAGAGCGGAACAGTCCACGGATCCGGCGCGAGCAGCTCGATGCCGTGACGGCGATCGAGGCGAAGGTCGAGAACGACTACGACTACACCCGCCAGGAGATCCTCGGTCTTCGCCGCAAGGACGCCGAACGCAAGATGGCGATCGGCATGACCCGGGTCTTCGAGGTGCTGGCTGAACGCCAAGCCGAGGCTCTGGCGGCCGAACGCGAGCTGCTGGTTCGCCTGACGGACGAGATCCAGTCGGTCATCGACGAGAACCGCAAGAACGACATCAGCCGCGCGCAGGCGCTGGCCACCGAGCAGGCCACGGTCGACCGGGTCGGTTCGCTCGAGCGCGAGCACGCCGAGGCGATCGCCCGGATGCGTGCTGAGCAGGAGGAGCAGTCACGCCGGGCCGAGGAGGAGTTCGAGCGCGCGCGTCACTCCACGATCGAGCACCTGCGTGCCCGGGACGAGGAGTGGCAGCACCGCCTCAAGCTGGAGAGCGAGAAGACGACGTCGCAGACGAACCGGGTCAGCGATCTGCTGCTACAGATGGACCACATGAGCGAGTCGTTCGGCAAGCACTACGACGCACGGGTCAATGAGCTGCAGGCAGACCGCCAGGCCTACATCAACGATCTGGAGCGATCGAACCTGATGCAGTCGCGATCCAACACAGCACTGATCGCGATGGCGGCCGTGCTCGCACTACTCATGCTGGCGGGCGGGTTCGTCATCGGCGCGACCCTGATCTGAGCGCATCGCAGGGCCGCACCCGATCGCAGAAAGAGGCCAGCGGCGTACAGGGGATCGTCCCCGCGCCTGTGCCGTTATCGACTTTCCGGCAACACAGTGAGGACGAGGAGCGCAACAATGGCGCGAGGGAAGCGGAAGGCGTCGCGGGCGAGGGCGAGCGGCTGGGACAAGATCTCGGCCCGGGGCTCCGGGCAGACGCTGTCACATCGCGACGTGCACGACCGGCAACAGCTCGACCGGGGCCAGCTGCAGGCCAGGCGATCGAAAGCACCCGGAATGGCCGGCGCGATCATTGCCGGCGCGATCATCGCCGTCATCACCTGGGTCCTCTACTCGGTGATCGCCTTGGTCGTCCTAGGGCTGGGAAGCACGATCTCGAACACCGCGAATGGCGACCGCCCGGGTGAGAAGTTCTACATCAAGTCGACCCGCACCGCCGAGGGCGGCGCCGCCGAACCCTGCTACCAGCAGCTCGACAAGGCCGGGCAGCCCACCGGGAAGTGCTATCCGGACCTCGCCGACGTTCCTGTGCCGCAGTGGTACACAGCCAAGCAGTACGACGCGAAGAAGCAGGGAACCGAACCTGCCAAGACGACGAATCTCGGTGCGCAGCTGGCTGACGTGTCCGGATTGAAGCTGTTCGTCTCCCTGGGGACGGGGCTTGTGCTCGGCGTCGTGCTGGCCGCCTGGGTCTCGAAGCGGGTCGACGCCGCCAATCTGATGCGCGACACCTCCGACATCAACCAGTACGAGAACGACCAGCACATCGCGGTGCCCGAAGAGATCCAGCGCAAGTTCGACTGGTTTCCCGATACCGGCGCGCACTCGGGTGTCCAGGTCTCCTCGATGATCAGTCACATGATGCTCCAGAAGAAGGGGCTCAAGATGATCGCGGTGTCGCGTCGCGCCGCCGCGGACGTCGTGGACGAGGACGGCCAGCTCGTCTACTACGCCGGTGAGGCCATCGACGACGACACCGGCGAACCGGTCTTCGACTCGCTGCCGATCATCGATGAACAGTTCGGCGACGACCTCTTCGACACCTCCGGGCTGCCGGCCGACAAAAGTCTGCGGAAGAAGTACGCCACCACGGCGATCCCGTACAACGGGGACGGGAAGGACCGCGCCAAGCTCGGGCCTTACAAGACGGTCGCCGACCTGATCAACGACGATTGGTCGTTTCCTGCCTACGAGGTCCAGCGCCCGGGCGGGGCGTACATCGTGGACACCGCACCGGTGAACACGATGGTGCTGGCGATCACCCGGGCCGGTAAGGGGCAGACCTACATCGAGCCGATGCTCGACATGTGGTCGCGCGAGAAGCGCCCGTCCAACATGGTCATCAACGATCCTAAGGGCGAACTGCTCGTGAAGAACTACGTCCCGTTCGTGACCCGCGGCTTCGAACCGGTGCAGTTCAACCTCATCAACGCGATGAAGACCGACATCTACAATCCGCTGGGTATGGCGGCCGACGCGGCACGCGAGGGCGACTCGACCAAGTGCGCCCTGTACGTCGAGAACATCGCCGATGTCTTCTTCCCCGTCGACGGCGGCGAGGATCCGGTCTGGCCGAACGCGGCCAACAACGCCTTCAAGCGCGCGGCCTACGGCCTCATCGACTTCTATCTCGAAGAGGAACGCGAGCTGCGCGAGCATGCCGCGGCGACGCGCATGGATCCCGAGACGCTGGAAAGGCGCCTCGACGACATGTGGGGGCACGTCACCCTCTACAACTGCTACCAGCTCTTCGTCCAGCTCACGAGCAAGAAGCTCAAGAACCCTGAGGCCGAGCTGGAGAAGAAGGTCAAGGCCGGCGGGTTCGAGAACGACGAGGCCGGCCTCGAAGCGGCCCGCGACGACGCCGAGCGCCAGGCGTTCCTATGGGAGGGCAAGGCGGACCAGGACATGCTCACGCTCTACTTCAACGCGACCGAGGCGTTGCCGACCAACACCATGCGCACGCTCATCGGCAACGCCAACAACGCGCTGCGGGCGATGGCGGGTGCCGAGAAGATGCTCGCGTCGGTGTACGGCATCGCGATCACGGCCATGAGCTTCTTCACCGACCCCACGATCTCGACCCTCACCTCGGGCAAACCCTCGCAGAACACCGACCTGGGCGGGCTGTCGTTCCCGCGCAGGCTGGGCGTGCGCTTCTCCATGAACTACCTCAAGCGCGACCACCTCATCGGCCAGCAGGCCATGTGGTCGGCCTATGCCGACCCGAGATTCGCCGAACCTCTCGGCGAGGACTTCGACCACGCCGACATCGTCTCGCGTGAAGGCTGGGCCCGGTACTACTTCAGGGGGAAGTTCCCCACCGACGAGGCCTGGCTGAAGCTCGAACTGGTGAACCCACAGTCGAAAATGCTGGTACGTACCTTCTACTTCCACTTCAAGAAGAACTATCAGGTCTCGCTCAACGGCCGGCACTACGTCGCCGAGCCCGTCACAGGCAAGAAGATCGTAAAGAACGGCGTGATCCGTGAGCTCCGGCCGGTTCACACAGACGCCACGCACGACAGCGCGATCACCGAGTACCAGCCGGCCGACACCACTTATCCGCAAGACCGGCTCGATCTCACGGCATCCGGTGCCCCCGAGAAGGTCAGGGGGCACGCACGCGCGATCACACAGACGATGGTGCGCTACTCCGAGGCCCCGAAAGCTGTGTTCCTGGTGACCCCGCCACACCTGATGAAGTACGCCAAGCTGATCTTGATCCTGATCAAACAGCTGGTCGATCTGAACTTCGACAAGTCCTACATGACCAAGAGCAACCAGAAACCGCTGTACAAGACGCGGTTCATGCTCGACGAGCTGGGCAACCTGCAGTCCGACGGCAACGGCATCGCGGGCTTCGAGACGATGCTCTCCATCGGCCTGGGCCAGGAACAGCAGTTCACGTTGATCCTGCAGACCCTGCAGCAGCTGCGTGACGTCTACGGAGAAAGCGTCGACAAGATCGTCCAGGGGAACACGAGCAACATCGTGTTCCTCAAGTCCACCGACGATTCGATGATCGAGACGCTCGAGAAAATGAGCGGCACCACGCACAAGTCCTACATCGACTCCAAGCAGATCAGCCAGGACCTGGACAAGGTCGTGGGCGGCAAGACCGAGGGCCGCGTCTCCTACACGATGAACACCAAGGAGGAGCCGCTGATCAAGTACAACGACATGGCGTTCATCCCCGAACGCAACTCGATCGTCTTCCGCGCGGGCGACCCTCCGGTCTGGAATCGCAACGAGACAAGCCTGCCGATGTCGTGGCGGCTGTTCGAGGACGCGATCATCCACCCCGGGCACCCCTACACGCTCCAGACGATCCCGACGCTGAGCTCGGCGTTGGACTTCGACGTGCGGATGAACCAGCCGGACTTCCGCAAGATGCTCGACAAGCGGATGAATCAGGCGATCCACTCCGGCAGCGCGAAGGACGTCTATCAGGAGAGCTACGGCTACGCCGACGTCGACATCGCGCGCCTCGATCCGGACATCTACTCCGACGAGGTCATGGAGATCGTGCAGATGAAGGTCAACGTCGAGCAAGGACGCGACCCGCATGCGGTCCGCGAGGTCGACGTCGATGACCTCGACGTCGCGATGATCTACGACGACGACCAAGTTGTCGACAACGTCGAGCTCGCCGCGGAGGTCGCCCAGCGCGAGACAGCCGCCGCCGCGCGTCGCCGGCTCATCTACGCCGAAGCGACGATCAGCCAAGACATGCTGGTCAAACCCGACGGAACTGCACGAGTCAAGAGCCTGGATCGGCAGCTCACCGAGGCATACAAGTCAGCGCTCGTCGAGCTCCAGCAAGACCGGGACCACTTCTCCGTCGGCGGCGACGGAGAGCTGCGCAGCGCCGACGGGTCGCGGACCTACATCACGCCACTGCGCTCGTCGACATTCGCCGAGGCTGCAAGCAAGCTCAACAGTGCGGCCAGCAGCGGAGACTCGAGGGTCTTCTTCGACAGCGAGTTGCGCGAGGAAGACCTGCAGGCGCTGGCAACGGTGGAGATCTCAGCCGACTTCTACCGATTCCTGGCTTCCCTACCGACCTGGGAACACCTGGCCGGCGGCGCGTTCGACCGCGCGATGGCAGTCGAGATGCTGGACAGCTGAACTGGACTCAGCCTCCGCCGTGCACGTCGGCCGCCGCCCTGCCTTGAGGTGTGGGCGCGGCCGACTCAGCTTTTCAGTGACCATTGAATAATGATCACGAATAATGATCTACTCTCTATAGAATGGTTATGTGCCGATCACTCCCGCGGAGGCGATGAACGATGAAGACAGGACATGGGCTGCGGCGGTACTTCTTCGAGTACGTCGTCTACGACGCGATCCGGCTGGCGCGACACAAAGCGAGCCAGGTCATCCCGATCTCACAGGCGAAGGCCATCAGGCTGCGCGCCGACGAGCGGCTGGCCCCGCTGGGCAGGTCTGTTGCCGACCCGCAGCTCGGCGTGCAGGACCTGCTGACAGCGCTGGACGCGTCGATCCAGGAGTCCGTGCCGGGCTCCGGTCCGATCTTCACCGAGCCCACGGTCACAGACCCGCTCCTGCAGCAGCTGCAGGCACGCTTCCTGCGCGAGGTAGGCCTGGCCGGCCCGGTAAACGCGGCGCCGGCCCTGCCGATCAGCCCGTATGACCCGGAGTGGTCGCAGCGGGCAACGATCAAGGGCGCGGGTACTGCCCTGGTCTATCTTCCGGACGAGACGATCGAACGGGACATGGGCGGCGAGACGAACCGAGCCGCGAGTCCCGAGCACGGGCAGGCAATGTTGTGGATCGCTGATTCCGGCGGCCGTCTGTCCGAGGCAGGTCTGGCGATGACCGACGAGGACGCCTCCGGGCTGACCGCGCTACGCGATTCGATGAGCGTCCGCGACTACCAGCAGGTGCGCCAGTGGGTTCTCGACGGCGGCCGCGATCCTCGCACCGGCAGAGTGGACCGCAACCGGTTCATGTCTGCCGCCGCCGTGGAGCGGTCGGTCGCGATGCTGCGGGAACTACAGGCCCAGGGACTCGGCTACGAGGTACGCCGGGACCAGAATCCAGGTCAGATCAAGGCCCGCGTCTCCGGGACCGGGATGGAGATCCGCCTCACCGAGCCCCGGCCCCGTGAGGACTATGCCGGCGCCCGCATCTACGACAACGGGATGGTCGTGCGCTACTCGACGAACCACAAGATCGAGCGGGGCAAGACCGCGCTGTACTCCCCCACTCCGGCCGAGGCCGTCGAGCTGCTCCGCTTCGCGCAGGGCCGGGCGGTGGTACGCCAGGACCGTCCCGACCTGCTCGCCGGCCAGAACGGCTCGACGCACATCGAGACCGCCCGCAGAGGCCGCCAGGGCGCCGCCGAACCGGTCGAGATCGAGGACAGCTACCACGTCGGCAAGGACTCGATGTTCGTGGTCAAGGACTACCGGTCGGCTGGCCAGCGCCATCGCGAGGGCTCGAAAGTGATGCTTCGCCGTGAGGCAAACGACCGCAGCCTGCCCGAGTTCTTCGTCAATGCCGAAGCCGCCGAACAGTACCTCTCGAAGGCCGTGGACAGCGCCCGGGAGAACCTGCGGGCCTCGCTGGATGCGGACAGTCTCATCGCGGCTTTCGAGGAGCAGCGATCCGCCGGCCTGAACCTGGTCGAGTTCGAGCCTCCGCAATACTCCAGCGACCCCGAGATCGCGACCGTTCAGCGTTCCTACTGGGACGTTCTCACCGGGCATCGCGGCGAGCTCCTGCGCCCTGGCGCAACGGAGCAGATGTACGAGGAGCGCCTCGGCATGATCGGCGAATTCCAGTCCTCCGGGCCCGGTATCGAACCGGACTTCGGCAACCTCGTCTACGGCGGCACCGCCGCGGAGAAGGTCCGGGCACACGCCGACGAGATCGCCGACGAGCTCATCGGCAGCCGGGAACCCGAGACGCTCCTGGTCGACGGCGAATTCGTCGAGCAACGCTTCGACCCGGTGCGCGTCGCCAAGTACATGACCAGCCCGAAAGGCCAGTGGTCGAACCTCGACGAGCTCGCCCAGGCGTTGCGCCGAATCGAGGCCGATCCAGGCGAGATGCGCGGCTCCGGATTCCAGACCGACCGGTTCAAGGATCGGCTCGTACGGTTCGACGAGACGACAGCCGTCCCTGCGGATGCGCACAGTTCGCTGTTCGTGCGGCGCGTCGGTGACACCGTCCGTTCGAGCCTCGCGCGCAACGCGGCAGAGCCGGGCGAGATTCTCATCGACCAGCAAGGAGTCATCCGCTGGACCGCCGAGAAGATGAGGCGTGACGGCTCAACGACAGCCGTCACCGGGCAGATCGGGCAGGTCTTCGACGTCGGCGGGCACGGCGAGATCATCACCGGCTTCATCAGCGGCGACAACGGCCTCATCGTGCCCGGATACGAGGCCCGCATCGCACCCCAGGTGCCGGGCGAGGCCAAAAGCGTCGAGGAGCGGACGCTGCTGCGGGGCTACGAGCAGACGATGATCGACCGGATCGAGTACCAGCTCGCCAACGATCTGCTGTCCGGCCGCAGCGAGGTCGGCGAGGGTTCGTCGCTCAACCGCGTCTACACACAGCTGTACGGCACCAAGCACGCAACCGACTTCATCGATCGCGCCCGCGACGAGGATTCCGGCCAGCTCGACCCCTGGACGGCAGCGATCCTGGCCACCGAAGCCAAACGGGTCCGCTACTCGAACGAGATCAAGACCGGCTCAACGGTCTACGCGGAGCACCAGGCGGGCAAGGGCGAGTCCGACCCCGCCGATGACAACCACTTCGACGCGTGGAAGCTCACCGGCGGCCGGAACATGGCGGTGCTCACTGGCACTGACCAGAACGGCGTCGCGGCACCCGCCGGTTACTTCGACCCGGTCATGACCGGAGGTGCGACCAACCAGGGCATCGTGCGCTACCTCACCGAAGACGCGACGGTAAGTCCTGAGGGACGGATCATTCCCGGCGACCCGGCGACGACGTCCGGCGGGCGCGCCCCGCTGATGAACCGCCCCGAGCTCGAAACACTCCGGTACGACCCGTTCGACCGCCAGCAGATGACCGCATCCACGCTGATGCAGTCATCGAAGATCACGTCGGCCACCGGGACCGCCATGATGACGTTCGGCGGCTGGACGGCAGACGACCCGATCGTGATCAGCCGCGAGTTCGCGCAGGCCAACCAGATCCGCGGCGCGGGTAATGAGCTGCGCGACCTGGTCGTCGGCGACAAACTGTCGGATCTTCACGGCAACAAGGGCGTGGTGTCGCTGGTCGTCGACCGCGGCATGCGCCCAGAAGACGCCGGCCGGGAGCGCGTCGAGCAAGAGGTTGCCTGGTTCCGCGCCAACCCGGACCTCCACGTGGTGATGAGCCCGTTCTCGCTGATCTCACGGCGTAATGCGGGTTCGGCGCGCGAGCTCATGGCCACCGGGGCCAAAGATTTGACGGTGCCAGGCGGTGGTGTGCGGGCCGGGAGCCTGGGCAGCATGCGGTTCATCGTCACCCACATGGCCGTCGACGAGAAGACGAAGATCTACGACGACGAATCGGTGCTGGCCGGCAAGGGCCGCAAGGCCTCTTCTCAGCTGGCTTGGGCGCTCGGTGCGCAGGGCTGCCCGGCGATCATGCAGGAGTTCTACGGCCACAACGCCGGTGCCGAGGCGAACCTGCGCGAGTACATGCTCAGCGTGGGGCTCGCCATGGCAGCAGACGGGACACTGCACGTGATCGGCCGGGACAGCAATGACCGCGGGACGGGCCACGACTTGGTGGATGAGCAGCCCGAGCGGCGCCTGTTCGCGATGCCTGAGCTGGTGCGAACCTCGAACGGCGGGCTGCATGTCGTGGCGATGCGCCGATCTTTCGGTGCGCTCATCGGCGACAAGGGAGGCGACCTCGAGATCCCGTTCCCGCTGCGCTACCTGACCGGCGAACAGACCGAGGCGGCCTCCGGGACCTCCTGGAAAGTACCGGTGCTGTCCTCGCACCTGCGCTCGGGCCAGGAGTTCGACGACGGCAGCGTGGTCACCCACGACTACACCAACCGCTACCTCGACATCCACGAGCAGGCCTGCCGCTACCGGGCGCTGCAAGACAAACTCAACGCCGGGTCCCTCGGCCAGGGCGAGCGCGAAGAACTCGGCGACGCCATGAGCCAGGCCGCCGCCCGTGCCCAGCGCAACTTCGAGGCCATCACCACCGACCTCGAGCAGCGAGTCTTCAGCGGGAAACACAACATCTTCAAGACCGGCCTCATGTCGAGCCGGCTCGCCGACTCCGCGACCGCCGTATGGACCGCAGATCCCCGCCTCGACGTCGACCAAATCGCTGTCAGCCCGGTCATGGCCGATCAGCTCGGCCTGATTGAGGGTGACCACGCGCTCGTCTGGCGTGACCCGGTGCTGCGCGACGCGGGCGTGCGCTATCTGCGCGTCGCGGTCGACCAGCGACTCACCGGCGTGGCCATCAACCCGGTGATGGACCAGTGCTTCGACGGCGATTTCGACGGCGACGCCGTCGCCGTGGTGAAACTGCACAGCCGGGCGGCGAAGGCCGAGGCAATGGCGAAGCTGTCGGTGCCGGCGAACCTCCTGGATACCGGTGTCGTGAGCGAGCAGGGCACGCACCCGTTCGCCATGCAGGTCTCCCTCGACACCCAGGTGGCGCTCTCGAAGGACCCCGAGCTGCGCCAACAGCTGGACAGCCTGAGTGGCGCGGCGAACCTCATTCGCTGGGGCGCAGCCGATGAAGCTCCGGAGACGACCCGTGCGCGTCAGGACGACGTGACCGTCCGGTTGAGCGGCTTCTACCGCAGGGCCCAGCGGGGCGAGTTCGGCACGGCGCTGTCGTTCGCCGACCTGCAGTCACACCTGAACAGCGTGCGCGACGTCTGCGTCACCACCGGCGCCAAAGGCAACCTCCAGAAGCTGACCGACTACGCCCGATACCTCGGCGGCCACAGCGGCCGCTCCGGCATCAATCGGGCCGACCAGGAGGCCTCGATGTTCGCCACCGCGATCAAGGCCCACGGCACCGGTCTCGGTGGCTCGTACAGCCAGCGCGCCGTCCGCGCGCTGCGCAATGAGGACATGAAAGCCGTCCTCGAGGTCACCTACCCGGTGACGCAGTCCGTCCTGCAGGCCAAGCATGACGCCGCCGAGGCCCGGCACAAGTACGAGATGCTGCAGGGACCGGGGCGCGATCTGTGGCGCGGGCGCGTTCTGGAACACCTCGGGCCAGGCAAGTGGCGGGCGCTGTTCGAGGACGGTGTCCCGCTCCAGGCGACACCTGAGCAGTGGGTGGAGCAGTTCGTTGACTTCTACCGGGCCAAGGACGGCTTCGCCGTCACCGTCAACCCTGCCTACGTGGACCGGGTGGCCCAGGCGCTCACCGACCCGAAGACCGGGCTCGTACGCAACCTGGAAGACGATGCGTCGCTGCAAGGCTCGTTGATGGATCGGATGGCGTACGGCGGCACCCTTGAGGACCTGGTCGTCGCCGCCGGCAAGCACGAGAACCTTTTCGACGGCGAGATGAACGAACAGTTCTGCTCAGCGGCCACCCGACGATCCCGCCGGCCCGCCAACGGCCTGCTCCCGGACCCGGGGTCGCACAGTGAACCCACCGTGCAAACCATCGCGGACGCCCTCGTCAAACGCGACGTCGTCACCGACGAGCACGGCGCCGCACAGGCACGAGGCGACCGCCGCCGCTCGACACATGCCGTCGCAGTGGCCGTCGCTGCGCGGCCTGCCCGTGGCCAGGCCCCGGCCTACATGCCGCTGATCGACCCTGAACCAGCCGCGCCCGCCGACGGCGCCGGCTACGAAATGGAGAGCTGAGCACCATGGCGCAACGAAACAGCCGGGGCCGCAAGGCGCTCCCGATCACCGGCGAACTGGTCTTCAACCCGGCGCAAAGTCAGCACCGTCGAACCGGCGCCCAGGAGGAGCCGATCGACGCCGAGTGGTGGGAAGACGAGCCCTCCGGGCAGAACGGAACCGGCGGCTCCGGCTGGCAGGACCGGTGGGACCGCACCCGCGACTTCTTCAGTACCCGGGAGCGCCGCCGCGAGGAGGAACAGGCCCGTCGGCGCGAAGCCGACCGCGAGCAGACCAACGCGACCGAAGATCTCACGGACCGCGAGCAGCTCAAGCTGCTGCGCGAGAACGTCCGCGACGCCGGGAACAAGTACATGGAATCGCTGCGTGCGTCCAAGATTCTCGTGCGAGGGTTCAACGACGACGAGCGCGTCGAGAAGCTCAGCGCAATGCACCGCGTGCATGCCGAGACAATGGTCATGGCCGCCATGCGGCCATTGAACGAGGGCGTCAGCGCGGCGTCGGTCGTGCGCGTGATGTCCACGATGGCGGCGATGTACCTGATGTCGCCGACGTTCCGCCACATCGTCAAAGAGCGCCTCGAACCAGTCTCGACGGCGATCCAGCAGCGCATCGACGCCAAGGCCGAGTCGAAGATGAACTGGGCACAGCAACTGGCATCAGGACACGAGGCCGAACGCAGAGGGTCGCGACCCGACGCTGACTCCGTTGATCCCAGTGGCTACCTGTCCAAGAAGTGGCAGAGACGCTACGCCGACCTCAAGTTTCGTGAGCGCGGCCACCGCGAGATGTTCACGCCACGCTCCGCGGGAATGACCGAGATGGCACTGACCGAGAACGCGTTCGCGGCACTGCGTCAGCCCGGTGCGGACACCGAGACGATCATGGCGAGCTACACCACGATGATCGCCAGGCTGTACCGGCAGGCCGAAGAGGACGGCATCAGTCGCGAGGAAGTCACAGAGGCCTCGCGTGTCGTCCTCGGACAACGCATTCGGGAAGACCCGCGCGTGCAGGTGATGGTCAACGGGTTCGCCCACGGCCAATGGCACATGTCGCCCCCGCACGAGGAGCGGATCGCTGGCACCGACCAGATGCAGACGGTCTGGCGCGGTGACTTCTTGGACTGCACCGGATGGCCCGTCGATCCAACCCGGTACGAGGACGCCGTCAGCCGCCAGGGCGTGCTCGGCGCGTTCACCCTTCGCCCCCAGATGGGGCACGCCGAACATCGCGACCGGATCTCCGAGACCATGGCGATGACCATGTCGCACGCGGCTGCGCACGGCGACATGGAAGCGTTCAACCAGGACCTCGCCGGCTACATGCTCGGCTGCGTCGCCCGCGCGCAAAAGGTCGACGGGGAGGGGATGCCCGGCAAACTGCCGGACAGGCTCTTCCAATCACGCACCATGCAGGCGGCCATGGCCGCTGACAGCGTGAGCGAGAAGGATCAACGGCTGCTCTACTCCAACGCCTACGCCGACGCGCTGGAGGCCGTCGACGCTGCCTTTCCGGAGTTCGCTCAACAGTGGGCGCAGCGGTACGGGCAGAACTGGCAACAGTTCATCGCTCACGTCGGCAACGATCCAGCCGAGGCCTACGACAGATGGCAGTCGCAGCAGAGCACCGCTTCTACCGCATCGAGCACCAGCAAGCCCCGCACCAACGGCACCTCACAATCAGCGGGGACCGAGCACGAATACCAGGCCTGACGTCCCGGACCGATCACACCGATCCTGTACTGCCGCAGTCAGTGACTATCAGCTTTCAAATGGAGAACTGAAGCTATGAGCAACCAGCACAAGGGCAACGGGCTCCCCCGCCCCAGCGAGACCGCCCTCGGATTCGGCTTCGTCACACCGGACGACCGGGCGAAGTGGGACCAAGCCCGGCACTACCAGCAACAGGACAAGACGCCCACCGCCGCCACGCAGTTCATCAAGTCCGCGATAGCGGCAGCGTCCGAGGTCGGCCGCGAGCAGAACCAGGCCAGACTGCGCGCAGCACACCAAGTCGCCGCCCAGGAGGAACGCGACCAGTCCAAGGAGACCCGGCGAACCATCACTCACATCGAGACCGTGGACATCCAAGACCGCGACCTCCGTCACCCGCTGGACGAAGGCTTCGAGTTCTGACGGCCAATCGGCCGAGCCGGACCGAACGCCCCAGCCGATGCTGACCATTCAAGAGACCTCTTCCGGTCAACCGAGCCCAACAAAACCAGCGTTACGCAGAAACAGAGAGCAGGGCCTGAACATGACGCAGGTGATGACCGACCCACACCGGCGCGTCGCGAGGCGCGAGTTCATCTCGCGCGTCGCAGCGCGCAGCGGGTGGCCGATCAAGACGGTCACCTCCGTCTACGAAGAGATCTTCGGCGAGCTCATGGACGCGGTCGCCCAAGGCGAGACCGTCGTACTGACAGGCTTCGGTCGCTTCTACCACCAGGCGCACAAGGGCCACAAGGTCCACTTCGGCCAGTCCGCGGTCGACGACTACTCAGTTCTGAAGTTCTCTGCCTCGCCCATCGTGAACCGGCAACTCGAGGGACACCCCAGTCTCACCGACGAGGCGATCGTGGAAGACGAACCGGCCTAAACATGCATCCCGGACGCGGACAGCGACTCAGACCGTCGCAGCCGTCCAGCGACGCATCCGCTGCTAGCGTCGGTGTCGTGCCCAGTCTGCTGCACCCCGTCACCTTTACCGGACTGCCCGCGTACCAGAAGTTCGCTACGCAACTGCACCAGCGTGCACCGGACACGGTGGCTTCCCCGATCGTCGCCGGACGCCTCGGCCAACTGGCCGAGGCAATCTGTACGTCCGACGCAGTATTGCTGACCGGCCACGGCTACAGCCCCACATCCTGGGGAGACGATTCGCCGTGGCCGTACGGCGATGCCGCCTGGTATGTCGGTGCCCGCAACTGGGGCTTCGGTACAACCCTGCCCGCGTTGGCCGCGGCGCTACACGCCGCCGGGGGTATCACCGCCCAGCTTCTAATCCTTGACGCCTGCGAGAGCGGCAGCACAGCCGTCGTCGACACGTTCCGCAACCTGATGACCCGCCCCGACCACGTCCTGATCGTCGCAGCGGATGGTTACATCGACTGGACCGCGGGCGAGCGCGCCATCCATAACCTTGTCGACCTCGCCCACGCGGGTATTTCGGCAATCGAGGCTGCCAGAGCGCTGCCCAACTCGGCGCCTTACTGCGTCGCCTAGCTAACCAACGCCGCATCCAAGGCTGGACGGACATCGGCAGGATCAACGCAGGCCTGCCGATGCTCGAAAAAGAGTGCACCCCGGGCGCAATCGCGTCCGGGGTGCACTGTGTGCTCGGGGTTCGTCGTGTGCAAGGCACAGATGTGGTGGTAGTCAATCGTCGGACAGGACCATGATGATGACGAGGATCAGAACCAGCGGGACAAGGACTGCGGCGGTCGCGGCGACGAGATGGCTCATGTCCAGAGGTGCCCGCAGCCAGGCGAGCAAAGAGTCCCAGGACCTGCTGACGCCGGTCACGACCCGAGCGAAGAACCCGGTGAGCCAGCCGGCCAGGACAGCAACGCTGCAGCCCGCGAATGCGCTGACTGCCACGACGCGACGAGTCGTGCTGAACATCAGCGGGCCTTCTGCTCGTCGGGGTGATCGTCGGCCGTCGCCCGCTCGCCGACGTATCGACTGAGGAAGGCGTCGTTCAGCGGGTCGAAGCCCGTTCGGCCCGTGAAGTCCTCGTAGTAGTCGACGGGATCCGCGTCGTACGGGTGGGGGCGCACCTGTCCGATCGCGTCGGCGATCCATGTGAGCTCGACCCGCCCCTGCCACTTCGGTTTCGTTCCAAGGCCGAGCGCGATCGCATCAACGATGTCGGTGTCGGTCGCGTCTCCCTGCGCACCGGATCGGCGCGACGGAGGGTACTCGGGCTTCGGGACGAAGCCCACGGCCTTCATCACAGGGTCGGGCAGTCCCAGAGAGGCGTAGATCGCTCCGTACTCGTCGTCGACTCCAGCGTCGACGTCGAGTCCTCCGGTGAGATAGATCCAGTAGCCACCAATCGTCAACAAGGTGACGTCGGGTGTGTCCAGCGCATCCTTGAGCTCGGTGAGCACGCGACGTCCGTACTTCTTGAGTGTCGCGAGATCGGCCATCTCGCAGGTCGGCTCTTCGGGGATGTCGCCATCGTCGTCGAGGAACTCGGCCTGAGTCTCGAGCTCGAACGAATCCCACTCGAAGGCACTCGGATCGGTGATCTCGTCCAGAGCCTCCGAACCGGCATCCCAGTCGAGCTTGGCGTCGGGAAGCGCGGCGACGTACGCCGTGCTCATACTTGCGCCCATGGCGGGCTCCTTAGTCGATTGAGTCAGGTAGAGGAAGTACAAGAGGCCAGCGCCGGGGATGGCGCTTCGATCAGAGGTCAGCTGTGCCCTCAGGTTGTCGCCTGGTGGCCGCGCTCCGGGCTGCGTCTTGCGTGGACAGATCGTTCAGGACGCACCTGCCTGAGAGGTGCTCCTCAAGCCACCAGTCGTGATCGCGCTTCGCGTTGGTCGGCGAGGTGTAGCGCCCGGAGGTGTCCCGTTTCTCGTCACAATGGGGGCATCTGATCCAGGCCATCGTCGTCGCAATCTGTGGTGGTCGGGGTAGGCGGTCCATGAGCCTGCTGCGCAACGCAGAGCAAGCATGATGGGCTGGTGGAGTTCGTCCAGTGGCGGCGCTGGACGACGCCGAGCCGGCCGTGAGGTCTATTTGCTGCTGATCACGGCCGCTGCTGCCAGCGCTGCAGGGCCGGGTTCCAGTCGGCCTCGGTGACCAGACGGTTGAGGTCTTCGGTCGCCTGAGGGTGGTCGGCGCCGCAGCGCACCCAGAAACCGTCCACGCTCGGGTCGCCGTAGACGTACCAGCCGAACTCGCGGCATTCGGCGTTGCCCGGCCACTCGCCGGACCAGGTGTCGTGTCCGCAGTCATGACTCTGTGACGCGCCGAGCATGAGGCAGGACAGGCGCTGGCCTCCCGTGGTCAGGCATCGCGCAACGTCGCAGTCGTTGGCGTGCGGTTGTCGGGCTCCCGCGCTGCAATCCGGGCAGGGCCCCGGTTTGCTACTCACGGCTCGTGCCAGCTGACGGCGCCAGCCGCGGGTCGACGCGCAGTGGCCGGCCAGCGGCGAGATCGCCAAGCGTCCGGACCCCACCGCAGGCGGGGCCCTCAGCGGTGCAGCAGCGCAGGGCCGCGACCATCTCCCGCAGGAGCGCGATGCCGGCATCGTCAGAGTCTTCCCAGGCCTTGCGGGAGTGCAGTACGTCGGATTCGATGAGGTCGCGTTCGGCCGACCATTGATCGAACCGGCTGATCAGTTCGTCAAAGGTCTTCATGGGCGGTCCTGGACGCCGCCTTGTAGTAACTCCTCAAGCAGGCGCGCGATCTCGTTTCCTGCGACATCGTGCACAAGCTTCAGGCTCGCGCTGTTGGCTGTCGTCAAGTAGCTGATGACCATGTCCGAGGATGCGTCCACGGCCGTCAGTGCCTGCACGCCGCCGGTGCGCAGGGTCCGCCTGACAGCGGCTTCGATTCTCTTGCGGGTCTGGCGATTGGCGCCGTTCGGGTCTCTGGCCGAACCGACCATGTAGTCAAGGGGCATGGTGGTTGTCTCCTCAAGACAGCCGTCAGTTGCAGACGGGCGGGCGGGCTTTTGCAGACGGAGGCTGCAAAAGCATGGGTAGGGGCGGTGAAGTACACAACCGGTTTCGTCGTCTGGCGCGGTGTCCCAGGTCGTTCGCCGGGACGCGGCTTTCAACGGCGAGGCTTTGAGCGCCAGGGCGGGTCGTCAGTACTTCGTACGGCGTCGTTGCAGCCGCCATCGATAGAGCGTGCTCGGGACGCGGTTCGACTTCCGCTGGTTGTGGCGCTCGCAGAGCAACTGCCCGTTCCACAACTCGGTCCGTCCCCCGCGGCTCCAGGGAACAATGTGGTCGGCCTGTGTTCCTTGCGCTGGGCAACGTCTCCACAGCGGCGGCTTGTGTTCGCAGCGGCCGGCGGCCTGCTGGATCAGTACTTGCTTCTCGGGCCAGGTGTAGAACCGATTCGGGTCTCGACGCCGGCGGCCCCTGCCTGCATGGCCCGCCAGGATCAGGACTCCGAGCAGTGCGATCGCGGACCAGATGATCTGAGGGTCTGCGTGCACGGCGGTCACTGCAGGTCGTTGCTGAGGGCTATGACGGCGCGCGCGGCCGCAAGGACTCCGTTCCAGCCGGTGGCTGAGTGGTCGTCGGTCAGCTTGCGGATCTCGGTTCCTCGGGAGTGGAAGAAGCCGCGGGCGTCGTCGTGAACCTCGATCATTGCGTAAGGCTCATCGGGCTCGTTGGCGAGCACCGAGATCTCCAAGCCCGGCACGAGCCCGGATTCGCGTAGACCGTAGACAACCTGATGGACGGTAGTAACGAACTCCGGGCGCCGAAGGAGCGGCGTGTGGTCGTCGCCGAAGGCCTCAGGGTCTACGAGTGGCTCGCCTGTCGGTGAACCTGCGGCGTCTCCCAGAGCACGGCTGAGTACCTCATCGGAGAAGGCAAGCACGGGACCGAGTTCCTCAACGGAGATGATGCGGCGTTCACTGTGCGGTTCGACATCGCCGGCGTCAGCGGTGGCGTCAGCAAGGCTTGCCGCCTGGACGACGGTCACGGTGCGGGCCTCATCCAGGCGAAGTCGCGTACCGCGGGGGTCGCGGTGCTGGTCGCCGGGGTCCAGTTCGGAGATGACACGGTATTGGGGCATGTCAGACCTGAATCCTGTTGGGTGTGGTGTGAGCGGCGGATGAGGAAGCAGCTTCGGCGTTCACGGCGCGGTGTTCCGCCCAGGCCTGGGCGGTCTTGTCGAGGGCGTAGCAGGCGGTGATGAAGCTGGTGTCGAAGTCGGACAGGTCCCATTCCCAGGTGTCCTGGCCGAGGTAGTCGTCGTGGTCGTTGAGCCATTGGTGCGCGTCCTCGCGACGACTCTCGACCTGGCGGGCATCGTCGATCAGTTCCTGCCGGCGTTCGGCCGGCGAGGTCTCGGGGATCGGCAGCCCGAAGTACTGCTCTTCGTCGGCCGAGTTGCCGTCGATGTCCAGGTGCGCGAGAGAAGGGTTCTGGCGCTGGTGCTCGAGGTAGTCCTCGTAGCGGATGCCGTTGCGCGCGGTGACCCGGCGGGCAATCTCTACGGTCTTCTCGTACTCGACCTGGGCGTCGAGCCCAAGGGCTGAGTCCTCCTGAAGAGTGTGCGTGACGTACCTGAGGAAGATGTTGTGGGAGTACTTTCGAACGCCGTGATAGCAGTCCCGTCCGACGATTTTCTCCGCCCAGTAGGCGAAGTCGATCGATGGTGCACCGTCGGAATAGTGGCTGCGGTGGCCGGCGCGGTTGAAGAAGGCGAGCATGTCCTCGATGCGCGCGAAGACGAACCCCGAAGCGAGGTCGCCGGATGTGGCCAGGTGCCCAGGCCACGTGACGACATCCCAGCTCCAGATACCGCCCATCTGCGGGTCACGCATTCGCAGGTGCCGGTAGAGGCCGTTGTCATGAACGACGGTGAGCTCGTGTCCGGCGGCGTAATTGAGGAAATTGAGGTACGTCCGGGCGTACGGGTTCTCGGGCTTTTCATCAACCATGGCTGACCTTTCAATGTTCATGGTCGAAGGACCGACCGGCTCCGGGCCAACGACAACTCATCGCAGACGTCCAGTTCCGCTGCTTGGCGTGTACGCCGGAGAGGGGCATCCGCCCGAATCGCCGGGCTCGCTTTGTAACCGGCCGGGCCTGCAGGACGGAATCGACCGACAGCGACCGTCTCGTCAGCTCCGTGCACCCGTCCGCAAGGACAGCTGCGCTTGGTGTTGCGAGTTCTGCTGCGGCTTGCGGTGCCGTGCTCCCGTCCGCAGGGGCACTTCTTCCACGTGTAGTCCGGGAAAGGTGCGGCCGTGACCTCGGTATTGCTGGTGTCCATGGGTGCTCCTCTGGCTGGGGCGACCGGCCCAACCTGTATCGACTGGTCGCGCCGGCGGCCGATCCTCTGTGGAATCCAGCAGCTCAGGGCTGTCCGAGCTCAGTTCCGCTTCCGGCGACACGCTGTATCAAGACGACAGTCCAGATGCTTCGATAGCGGCACCGCTGGTGTTACGGTCCTACCGCTAAGACTCGGACCGAGAGCTGAGATCTGGCTGCGACGCCCCCGGACGGCCCGTAGCTGGAGTTGAGGGCAGGGACCATGCCCATCTCGTTGTGAAGGCGACCTTGCTGCACACGGCTACGACACCCCATTGCCTGTCCGGGCGGGCTAGATGGGATAGCCATGTCTCGCTACATCGGTCGCACTGCTCTTCTTCGCGTCTCGTACACGCAGGAGCCGAAGTGGCTGGCCGCGCGAAACCTCGCACGGGATGGTTCGCATGGTCTCGATGTCTGCGCCCCTCAGCAGCGCGAGCTCAGGTTCTTCCTCGGCATGCTCTTCTTGAACCAGGGCGAGAAGATCGCTGCGCGGCAGGGTGATCTGGCGGTCTGTGCCAGCTGCGAGATCCTCCGCGAGAACATCGTCATCTCCCCGTGGCATAACGAGCTGGTGCTGCTGAGTGACATCCACCAGCACCTCATCCAGAAGATCCTGCCCAGAGGCGGCACCGGCTCAGTGTCAGGGATCCCTGGCCTGCGCTGTTACGACGCAGACGAGTACGGCCGGTGGTACCGGTTCCTGCATCTGCCCACTGGCGGATTCCTGCGCCTGCAAGGCACGCAGAAAGCAAAAGACGCCTACACGATGCCAATCGCGGCCGGTAACGGCTACGACTGGCCGCGACGGTGGAATACAACCGTCGCGAGTGAGCCGTTGACGCCCGGCGAGGCGAAGATCGCGGCAGCTATCCCTGCGGCGGACCCAGACCTGCAGACGCTCGTCGCGGGCGTCGTGGTGCGGCTGACCAGCCAGCATCCCGACTCTGCCTGGGCCCTTGGCTCCCTGCTGTGGGATCCACTGCAGCGTGACCGCTCGGGCTCCTTCCCCCGGCTACGGCGCACCTTGTGGAGGACGAAGGGCCAGTGGAACCTCGCGTTCAACGGACCCATCCCTGCCGCGGACATCGCGTCAGCGCTCACCGATCCAGATATTGGCATCCCCGGCGCCTACATCAGCGATCCATCGGGGCCCACTGCCGTGACCCTTGGATCCGCAACCTTGCATGTCCGGAAGTTTCGCCCGTCAGACAAAGACCACCACTGGCTACCGCCAGCGGGCACGACCCTCAATTCAACCCATCACCCAGATCAAGAGCGGAACAGCAAAATGGACCTGGCAACCCACATCCACGAGAGCAACCCCGACATCGTTACTGGAACCGAGCTGTCGCCGAACGAGCTGTACAACAAGACCTTCATGGCAACGCCGGCGGCGCTGCTGCTCGGACAGGTGGGCACGGTGCTCCGGACCTCGCTGTTCAGCGATCGTACGAGAAGACAGTGGATGGACATGTGGCAAACGACCACAGACATCGCACGATTTGAGTGGATCAACGGTCCGGAGATGCCCGATGTCGTCACGCGACTAGCCGCCAAGGACTACAGCGACGGCGAATTCGGGGGCGTCCCCGGGCTGCGCATCGAGAGCTGTGGTGAGTATCAGGCTGAGATGGTCTGGTACGGCGAAAAAGACCCGGTGATACTTCATCTGTCGCGCATTACGTCACGCCGAGCCCCACAGGCTGAGCAAAGCGGGTGCCGCCCTGGATGCGCCGGATCGGCATCAACCGGCTCTGTTGTTCGGGCTGGGGACTAACCCTAGGGGTGAGGCGATGCCCGTCGGGCGGTAGACGCCGTGTGCTTCGTCGAGTACGGACTCGGTCAGCGCAATCGTGGCCGGCATGAGGAACGTCGCCACAAGGGCGGCCAAGCGCTGCTCGTCGCAGAGTACGAGGTCAGGGATCTGCCCCGGGGAGGCGAAGAAATGCTCGGCGCGGTCGACGAGGCTGGCCGTACGGGAGTGCCGGTTGGGAAAGTGTTCGGCAATCATCTGGCCAGGACCGTAGACAGTGATGACTGAGTAGAGCACCTGAGGCAACTCTGCCCGCCTCGAGGTCACATGCTGGTAGCTCCGCCTGGAGGTGGTGCATTCGTAGACTTGGATGTCCCATCGGCGGCACAGTTCCGCGATGTTGTTGATGATCGTGTCGGGGTTGGTGCTTGCATGAGCGTGATGCAGTTCGTGGATCATCGAGGCACGCTCTGGAGTGATCGTGCCGGCCAGGAGATCGGAGCTGGTCAGGACACCGATGCATTGGTCCAGTCGTTTCTCACGCGTCTCGTAGTGACCGCGGAAGACGATCCGATTGTCGTGGCAGATGATCAGGTCGTAGGTGGCGTGGGGGCTCTCGATGAATTCGCCGGACTCAACATGGGCGCCGATGGCTGTCACAGCGAACTCCTTTGGCTGCTTCCTTGATTGGATGGGGAACACCGCAGAGGTAGGCGTGATCGCTGAACGAGGTACCCACCTCTGCGGTGTGTGAAGGACGCGTGTCGTCAGACGGCTTGGGCGACCGTGGAAAAGTCGCCGAACGCACCGGGATCGGCGCCGTCGTCGTCCAGAAGATCCGGATCGACGCCGGCTGCACGTGCAGCGGTCTGGGCGTCGCGCTTGGTGAGCAGGCTGACGATCTGCGCGTAGCTGCTCTCGATCGGCGGGTTCTTCACCGTGCCGTAGGACAGGATGTATTCAGTCTTCTTGGCCCGGGTGAACGCGACGTAGAACTCGCGACGGCTCGCCTGGGTCGTCGCAGCGCCTTCCTTGTGAAGGACCACGACGTTGTCGAACTCCATGCCCTTGGCACCGTGGATCGTCGAGACCACCAGGTCGGCATCGGACTCGGCGTTCTTTGCTTTTCGGTCGCGGTTCTTCTGGTTCACCAGCGACTGGCGCACCGCGTTGTGACGGATCTCGAACGACAGCAGACTGTCTCGCAGTCGCTCGAAGAAGTCGTCGCGTGTGAGCACGCCTTGCTGGTGAAGCTGTTCCCACCCGCGGACGGTGACAGCGCTCTCAAGCCACCACTTCTGCACCATACCGATGACCGCGAAGACGACTTTCTGGTTGCCGGCGTTCTTGGTCAGCTTGTCCAGGTTGTCCTTGATGCCTTGAGTCACCACGAACGAGGCGGCGGGAGGCTGGACCTGGAGGACGTCGTTCCAGTACAGCTTGATGTACTTGGAGAAGACATCGGTCGCGAAGACTCTGTCGCTGACGAGCGACGCGACATGCCGCTGGGGATAGACCTGTTCGAGCGCAGTCTGGATCACGGTCACCTCGCGACGCGAGTAGGCCAGGAAGCACACCTGCTCACCGCGGGCCAGGCAAGCATCGACGTAGCGCGAAATGGTGCGGCCTACGATGCCGGCCAGATCCTGGGCGACGAACGAGGTCAGCTTCGGCACGGCGCGGTAATCGAGCGTCACCTTTTCCTGGAAGGATTTCGCCGTCGGGACTGCCAGGGAGTTGGCCTGCAGCTGGATGCCGGCAAACTGGTTGGTTTCCAGATCGCCGAGTACGACGTTGGCGAAGTCCAGGATCTCCTGGTTGGACCGGTAGTTGGTCGTCAACTTGAAGGTCGTAAACACCCCTGAGCCTTCCAGGGTGTTGAGTGCGCGCGGGTTCGCCGACCGGAACTCGTACAGGGTCTGGCTGGCGTCGCCGACGATGAACAGGGACTGGGCGTGTTTGGTGATGTACTTCAGCAGGTAGATGAACTCAAAGATCGAGTTGTCCTGCACCTCGTCGATGATCAGGTACTTGCACTGCACGTTGGTCGGCTCGAGCATGGTGTCGATCCGCTGGTAGCAGATGATGATTTCCAGCTCGAGCGAGGTTTGCTTGATCATGTCGAGCAAGGCGATGACCTCATCGAAGTGGTTCTCGATGTAGGTGTTCAGGGCCGTGAACGCGCCTGTCTTGTTCTGGTCGACCTCGAGCAGTCGTAGCCGGAATCCGGCAGCGAAGTCGCTGGTCGGGTAGAAGATGTCGATCGAGTTGATGATCGTGTCGATACTGGACAGCTCGTGCATCGGGTGATTCAGCTGGTAGATATCGTTGATCATCCGGGCGATGGTCATCGATCCGACGTCAGGGTTCTTCGCGGTGATGTTGTCGGCTGCGGCGTTGGTGAAGCTCAGCACCGTGACGTCGGAGGCGGCAACACCGCAGCTCCCCAGGTACTTGATGCGTTCGAGGATCACGGTGCTCTTGCCGGTTCCTGCGCCGGCCTGGACCATCACGAGCGGTTCGTGGGTCGTGAGGGCAGCCCGCTGCTGGACCGACAGGTGTGCCGGCATGACCGGGGCCACGCCCGGCGCGGCGACGGTAGTCAGCTGCGACTTCATTCCTTCGAGGTGGAACAGCGTGTGACTCATCAGCAGGTTGAGGTTCTGCTTGGACAATGCCGCCGCGGTCTCGTTGTCGAAAGTGGTCTCGATCTTCTGATGGATCGAGCGGTAGGCCTCGAGGGGGACGTTGTAGTTTTCCAGGTAGCGCAGCTGCACGGCGAGGGCGTTGAGGTGCTGCTTCGTAGGCGAGGCCGGAAGACCGTCGATGTAGGCGAGGATCTCTTCGGCGATCACTTCGGAGTCCCAGATTTCGGCCTGACGGGTGATGCGGTCGTGGATGTTGAACTCGTTCGTCAGCCAATCGACCAGCAGGTCAGGGTTTCGGTGCGTCAGGCCGATCGCTCGCAGGACCTCGGTCACGAAGGCACCCGCGTTGTCCATCGGGCTGTTGTCCCAGCTCACGAAAGCAGCGGCGGTGTGATGTCCGGGACCGGACGTCGTCGAGGCGATCGGCGTACGCTCGGGCTCGGCGTGGCCCTTCCTGAAGAAGTACAGCTCCATCCGGTACTGGACGACGAAGTCGCGGCTCATCTTCGGAGCGCCGTTCGCGCCGCCGCCGTTGGCGTCTTCGACGAGCTTGGCCCCCTGCGGCGTCATGTCGAAGGCGACATCCCAGTCTGTCGAACCGGTCTCGACAGCACACCGGTCCTGGTCCTGCGGAGTGGCAAGAGTGAAGGAGCCGCCGGCCTCGGTGAGTGCGCGGCGCAGCACCGGCGCGAACGGGATGCTGGCGGTCGTGATGCCGTGCTGGGTGGAACTCGACTTGACCTCGATGTGGTCGATGGTGCCCGCGGCATGGGCACTGTTGCGGGAGGTGCTGGCCGGGCGCAGGTCGCCGCGGAGCAGGCCTGTCTTGTGTTTGCCGTTGCCGGTGAGCTTCGAGGAGAAGAACTTCGGGTCGACGACCTTGACACTGGTCGGCATCGTGAGATCGATGTCGTCAAGTAGGAGAGGCATTGTGCGCGCTTTCTGTGATCCGGCGAGAAGGGGCTGGAAGGCATGCCGCAGGGCATCGGCGTGCTGCGCGAAAAGGGGCCGGCGATGTTCCTTCCTGCTTGCGAAGGAGCAGGCGGTGACCACCGGGTGCGACTCGGCGAGCCGAGCCGGGAAGGGTTCGCGAAGAGGTGGGCAGATGCCTCGTGTTCCCACCCGTCGGGGCCGTGAGGCCCCGGGCACCGCGCGCCGAAGGCAGCGCGCGGTGGATTACGCCAGGACCGCGCACGTACCCGAGCGTCCGGACTGTTGCTTTCAGCTGATGTTCAGTCGCTCAGCTCGGGGTCGTCCGGGGCGGGAGCAACTTGCTGTGCCGCGGTGATCGGGGGTGTCGTCTGTGCGGCGATCAGGGCGTCTTCGATCCAGCCCCTGATCGCACGCGCAGCGGGACGAGCCCCATGGCTGGGTACGAAGGTTCGCTCGGACATGGCAGACAGCTCGGCGTCCGGGAGCGCTGCGGGGAGGACGTGGTTGAGCCGAGGCTTAGCATCGACGGCTTGTCCCCGTTGATGCGCGTAGTGCGCGGTCAGGACGTCGCGGTAGGTCTGCTCGTCGATGGGGTTGAAGCCGACGATCGTCGAGAAGCGACCGAGCAGCTCGGCGTCGAAGAACTGCGCGAGTGCTGCCTTGAGGCTGCGGTTCGAAACGGCCTTCGGGCTACCGCCGAAGCCGACCTGCTGGCCGTCAAGGACGTCGCGGGCTGCGTTGGTTGTCGCGATGACGAACGCCTTGGAGAAGTCGATCCGCTTGCCTCGTGCCGTGGTGATGAAGCCCTCGTCGAGGGCCTGAAGGAACAGGCGCTGCACAGCTCGGTCGGCCTTCTCGAACTCGTCGAGCAGGATGACCCTGTGCGGATTGGATTCGAGCGAATCGAACGGCAGTTCGGCGTTCGAGTCTGACCCGATGTAGCCGGGAGGTGCGCCGATGATCCGGGAGATGGACGAGTCGTGGTGATACTCGGTCATGTTCAGCACGATCGGCTCCTGGCCGGCCAGGTGCTCGGAGATCACCTTGGCGGTCTCGGTCTTGCCGACCCCGGAAGCGCCGGCGAACAGCCAGGCCACTGGTGCTGTGCGCGGGAACACCTCCAGCTGCTCACGCGCGATCTGGTCGACCAGGGTGGTGAGCACAGAGTCCTGGCCTTGCAGCCGCTCGGTCAGAGCGGCGCTCAACAACGCGACGTCGAAGACGTTCTTCATCGCGTTGCCGGTGACAAGCTGACGAGCAACGTCGACAACCCGGGTCTCGGTGAGCGGCACGCACGGGATCGCTTGGAGTGCCTGCACGGCTGCGGTATCACCGGCCGCACTCGCCACAGCAATGAGCCGTTTCTGCTCGAGGACTCGGTTGGCCATCGCCCGGTCCAGCAGCGTGATCGCATTGTCGGGTCGGTGGGACCCCAGGTGCGAGTTCGCGTCGGCTATCCGGACCACGGTGGCCAGAACGTTGTCGGTGACGCTGATCTGGTACCCGTAGTGAGCCAGCAGGCCGGGCCGGATCTTCTCCAGCACGGTTCCTGTCTGCTCGGGCGTGATTTCATCGACGATGAGCCGGGAGAAGCGGCGTTTGAACGCGGGGTCGTCGTCGAGAGAGCGCGCTTCCTGCATGGTCGTGGCACCGATGACAATCATGTCGCCGCGTGCCAGGGCGGGCTTGAGGATCTGCGCGACTTTCCCGTAGGTGCCACCGTCGGATCTGGTGGTGAGCTGATGGATCTCGTCCATGAACAAGATGACCTTGTTCATAGGATCCGAGGCATAGGTGACGACCGCCTTCACCTTCTCCTCGAGCGCACCTACCAGCGAGGATCCGGCGACGAGATTCGAGAGTGGCAGCTCGTAGACCGTGTGGTTCCTGAGCTGATCCGGGATGAGGGTGTCGCCAAGGGCAATGCGCCGGGCAATGTCTTCGACGATTTTGGTCTTGCCGACACCGGCGGGACCGACCAGCAGCGCGTTGGGCTTGGTCCTTCCGATGAGTATCGAGAGCATCTGCTCGGTCAGCCTGTCGCGGAACAGCGTGGGCTCAGCGTTTCGGTACTTCTCGTTGTAGTCGATGAGCATCTCTTCAACGACATTGCCGTTGGTGTCCTCGTCGTCTCCGATAGGCAGACCGACAGCGAAGCCGGACGGGCCACCGGGTCCACTCGGCGAACCCGTGTCATCGTCGGGACGGCCTGTGAAGTTCTGGAGGCCCATTGATCGTGCTCCTTCGCGGGTGAAATGTGGCGAGACGGGACGACGGTGCCGCCCGAGTGGGCAGCACCGTCGTTGGGGAGCGAAGGCTCAGGCGATCATTCCCAGCAGTCGTTGCGCGGTGGCCGCGTCGATGTGCTGCATGGCCCTCGTGAACTGCTTCGCGTTGCTGACCATGGAGTCCCAGTCCATGGCTCCGCACGGCGCGTAGTAGAGGTTGGCTGGGTGGTCCTCACGGGTCGAGGGTGGAGTCCACTCGAAGTCGGTGATGACCAGACTCAGCCGGCGCTTGCGGACCGCGCTGGCGTTGATGTAGCGCCAAATCTGGAGGTAGTCGGTTCCACCGTTGACTTTCGGGACCCTGCGGAACTCCCGCCAGATGTGGGTGACGGACTTGTTCTCCACCTTCAGCAACGTCTCCTCCGAGAGCACGCTGCTGAACGAGTTGAAGTACAGATTGACGTTGAGCTTCTTCGCGATCCTGATGAGCATCAGCACCGCCTCCTGATAGTTCGCCTCACTGATCGACCCGGAGGTGTCGACATAGAGGTGGAGGTCGGGCATATAGCTCACGCTGGTGATCCGGCCGGCCTTGTTGAAGTCGTCGGGATCACGGCGGTTCGCCTTCAGAAATGTGGTCTTCGACCTGCGGAAGATGTTCTGGGACCGATTGACCTTGCCCATCCGTTTCAGCACCCGGGTGAGCGCTGCGAACAGGTCGACCTTCGAGGGCGGCTGTTTACGGAACATCACCCGGGCGGCCCGGCCTGTCGGCCAGCCAGTCTGCTGTGCGCCGGCCAGAACCTTGGCCCGGGCTGTCGCGCGCTGCAGGGTCGTGAGCTTCGACAACGCTTGATTTGAGACGACCTTCACCGGCGCAGCGAGGGCCTGGTTGATGATCATCCACTCGGCGGTGATCTTGTTGGCACGCGCCCGGGCATGCACTTCAACGTTCACCAGCACGAGCGACCGCGGGCAAAACAGCTCTCCGATAGTGAAGGGCAAGACACCGGCCGAGCAGCCTGTCGCCACCCCCTGCTGAAGCGTTGCACCCGCACGCTGCTGTTCGACGTAGAGCATCAGCATGTGCACGATTGCCCGCGCGAACGAGAATTCGTCGTTGCCGTCGGCATCGTCGACGCGCAGCTGAAGCGACTCGGTCAGGCCTTTGAGCGGCAGCGCGGCAAAGTCGCCGAGCAGCCGGACCGTCTGAACTGGCAGCGCGGCGCTCATGGCCTGGGTCTGAACGGTGAGCCAGGCCTTGAAGTCGTCGAATGCGGCTGCAGACTGGAACCAGAATCCGAGCGTGTCCGGGTGATAGGCGTAGGCGAGGGCCGCAAAGAACTCGTTGCTGTCGCCGGATCCTGACAAGAGCGCCTTGGCGGCGGGAATCACGTCTTGGTGCGCGGTGTAGATGACCGTCCGGCTGGGAGCAGGTAGCTTGTGTGCCCGCCCTGCCTGGGCAGCGAACAGTTCGCCCACCGGCAGGGTCGTCCCCTGGTCGTAGCTGACCAGGGTCTGACCAAGGATCTCCTTCATGGTCTGCTCAGCCGCCGGCTGCACGGTCTCGGCAAGGCAGGACATGAGCAGTTGCTCGATATCCGGCCCGATGTCGTTGCCGTGCGCATCCGTGATGCTCGCCGGGGCGCCGGGGTTGAGTGGCGTTCGCAGCGGGTCCACGACGACAGATCCGAGGACGGGCAGTGGATCGTAGTCACCCTTGCACGAGATCGTGTGGACTGGGTCGAGCACGGCCGGCTTCTGGTTGGAAACGGTGATTGTCATGATGACTGGCCCCTCCTTGCGGGGTATCCGGTGAGCAGGCCTCGATCACAGGAACGCCGAGATCATCGGCTTGACCCTTTCGGCCACCGGTGTCCCACTGTTGAGGAAGGCCTCGACGTTCTGGGTATCCGCCTGGGCAGCAGAGAGCATCTCGAACAGGGTCCGCATATGAGCCGTCTCGATCTGGTTCGTCGCCTGGGCGAGCTGTTCGATCAGCCGGGTGTTGTCCTCGTGATCCCTGAGCGCGTAGAGCAGCGAACCGGACTTGTCAGAGTCGGTCAGGTCCGCGATCAGCGCCGACAGGTCCGTCACGGACTGTGCGGCTTTGAGCTCTGCGTAGCAGTTCGGCTTCGGGACAACGACTTGGTTGGACACCGCCTGGCCGGCCCCGCTAGCAAGGTCTTCGGCGATGACCGCAACGACCTGCACAGCGAACGCCGTGTTGCCCACATGCGATTCGATCACCTCGTTCAGGACGTAGGTCTCACGGTCGCCGATCGTTGTCGGCGTGGCCAGGTAGCGCGACAACTGGTCACGGCTGGCCTTGTTCAGCCAGCGCGACAGGCTGTCGATCGTTCGCGGCGTGGTCAGCTGGTTCATCTCCTCGCCGGAGTCGAACAGCTCGGCGAATGACGAAGTGGTGGCATCGTCGTCATCGTCGGGTCCGTCAGTTGCGGCGATGCCCGACACAGCTTTCTGGAAGACGAGTGCCGGATACTGCGTCAGGACCTTCCTCACCCACGGGTTGAGGTCGTCACCGAGGATGTTCATGAGCGTCGCGGCCTCGGGTTCGACCCGGTAGATCGAGAAGCGGGACAGGCTGGCCTCGTCGAGCGTGGTGACGTTGCCCTTGTCGTTGCCAGCCACGATGATGCGGACGTTCTTCGGCAGTTCGACGTGCCCCATGCAGCGCAGCGTGACCAAGGTCAGCGCGCCGGACGTAACGTCGGCGGTGGTTCGGTTGATCTCGTCGAGGAACAGGATCGGCCACTCGCGCGGGTTCGCCTCGGCATAGTCGATGCAGTCCTGGATGACGTGGTGGGGGTAGAAGACCTGCTTGTAGGACCCACCGTTGGTCGGCACGAGACGCGCACCCGTGAGGTCTGCCTTGTCAGCGAGCTGGTTGCACGGCAGCACGAAGGCCCTTGTGTTCATCGAGTAGGCCAGCGCCTCGACCCAGGAGGACTTGCCGATGCCGGGCTCGCCCATCAGGGCGGGAACAATATTCATCTCGAGGTCCAGTTGGATGACCTCGGACAGCGTGTCGTTGAAGCGCATAGTGAGGATGCTTTCTGTGGTGGGCTGACAGGGAGGTCAGGAGTCGGACGTCGGCTGCGCGACCATCGCCGCGGCGCGGTCGAGCAGGAACGGGCGCCCGTTGCGGCGCTCGTTGTGCTTCGCGCGCGGTGGAATCACTTGCTGAGCTGCCTGGAACAGCAGCCAGGCCCGGTCGCTGCTGGAGAAGCTCCGGCCGACGGACATGTGCTCGACCAGGTGATTGAGCAGCTGGTGGTGGAGCGTGCCGAGAACTGAAAATTCGTGACGCGAGTGGTCGCCGTCGAAGTCGTCGAGGGTCTTGAACCTGCGGCGTGCGCCGGCAACCGTCTGTCTGACGATCTGTGCTCCACCCGGAATGTCCGGGGCCTCGACGCCGGTGTCGACGTCGGCTGCGGACGCCGAAGGGACTCGCGCATTCTGGGCCAGGAAGGCGTACAGGTCTTCGACCGTGGAGAACTGCCCTGCCGGCCCCGCCGTGGCCCGGGCCAGGACATCGGGTGCAGGCGGACTGCGGGTGAACGTCACCCAATGGTCGAGCAAGATCTCGTACCAGCCGTGCTCCTCGCGGAGCACCCGTTTGCCGGCGGCGACAGGAAACGCATGGAAGTTGTCCGGCAGCGCAGTCACGACGTGGAAACCCAGCCCGGACATCGACTGCTCGCGGTACAGGACGGCAGGTAGTGCGAGCAGCTGGGCGGCGACCTCCGGCGGGCAATCTGGCTCGATGTCGATCACCATGAGGCCGTCGGTCAGCGCACGCAGGTAGAAGGCAGTGTTGGTAGCCGCCGGGAGCCTGTCGGTGAGCTCGTCGAGCACCACGAGACACTGCTCGTCGAGCGTCCAGGCACCTCGCAGCCAGTTGCGGTCGAGCAGCGCGCGCAGGTCGATGGGTGCTTTACGTGTGGTCGTCGGATCGTCAGGGTCATCGCCGAGGCTGCCGGAGATCGTCCACCGGGCAGCGCCCGCAAGCGCGCGAACCGCCGGGTTGGCATAGAAGTCGGCGAACCTGATGCGGGGATCGTCAAGCGTCATCGAGATCTTTCCTGAAGGACGGCAGCGGACTCGACGAAGCGAGCAGGCATGACATGGCCCCTGCAGGAATGTTCGGTGCAGGGGCCATATCGGTCGTCGGGGATTCAGCCCTGATAGGTGATCCCCGCGGTCTCGCCTGCCGGGGAGTCGTCACTCCACGGGCTTGCCGGAGCGGTCAGTGCGAACGGAGTGCCGATGGCGGACCCGGCGTCCTTGAGCGCCGAGTTCTCCGCCTCCAGCCGCGCGAGCTTGGCCTCGAGAGTCTCTTCCTGCTGCGCCGCCGGCGCGGTTGCCTGCGAAGCGGGCACCGAGTTGGGCGCCGCCGCGGTGGCCGGTGCGGCCTGCTGCGGCTGATGGGCCGATGGGCCAGGCAGCGCGAAGCCGTTCTCGTCGATCACGGTGCCGGTTCCGTCGTCGACAGCCGTGGCCACAGCCCCGTGCTGCTCAGACCCGGGAGCCGCGGCCGCCTGCACACTCTGCGGCGGCGCGGCGAAGACGATGCCACGAGCGGCGAGCTCGGCAGCGTTGGTGTTGCCCACGTAGTAACGAACAGGCTCGTTGACAATCACCGTATCGAGCGACAGCCCGCGGTTGGCGTACCCCTTGGGCTTGAAGACGCGCAGCACTAGCGTCACGTCGAGGCCCTGGGCCAGTTCCCTGCCGGAGTCGTCCGGAACCACCTTGCCGCCATCACCGGGGACTGCAATGCCCGGCAGGCCGCCCTTGCTGTCGATCGAGTAGTTCGCACCGGTATCCGGGTGCTTGGCAGACGCGAAGCGTCGCTCGGCGACGTAACGCTCCTCCACCGTGGGATTGTCCGCATCCTTGCAGATCACCTCGGCATGGGTGATGGTCGCCGAGGTGTGAGGCTTCCCAACAGCGATCCCGCCGCTCTGGACCTTGCGCGCGTCAGATGCCTCGAGCTGGGCGCCGTCGATGAGTCGGGTCAGGCGGGAGAAGCCGAGCTTGCCGCGGATGAGGACGATTTCCCCCTCGCTGAGCTGGGCGGCAGAGATTGAATAGTTGGCCATGATGGCGCTCCTTCTAGGTGGATTCGCTGGTCTGGGTCTTAAAACAGGGAGCACGTCGGAGCTCAGCTACTGCCGCGTCGATCTCGGCTCAGATCGGGTGACCTGGCGCTATCGGGGAACTGGACCGCCTCCCGGCTCAGGCGAACCCAACCGGCTTGGCGTCCAGCAGCGTTGGAGAATGCCAACGGCAAGTGGGGACCTGGGGAGAGGTAGGTCCGACGCCGATGGTCGACGTCATTCAGGTCTCGGGCAGGTACATGCAGCTCGGTAATCAGGAGCCGCAGTCAGTGCGCCGGCCCCGGCTGGCAGCACTCGGAGCCTGGGCTTGATCTAGGCGGCAGTCTTCACTGCTGGCTTCCCGCTGCGGCCGACGAGCTCGGTGCCCATGGCAAGAGTCATGTCAACAAGGTGTCGATACGCGGGTTCCGGGGAGGGCTATCGCCGACGTCTGTCGGTCAGTGCGTCATGCGCCATACCGTCCGCGACGAACTGCCGGCACCACTTGAGCGTGCGATGCTCGAACACCGGCTCAGTGTTGGGTGATAGGTACACGCCCCAGAGCCTGGCTCGGCGCTCGACACGGAACCCGTCGATCTCCCAGAAGCCAGGCCCGATACACCGCTCGTCCATCGCTGTTCCTTCGTCCGGCATTCACGAGGTGAGTGGCATCGACACCCGCGCATCGGACGACTGTCCGGCGTGATGGCAGCGGTTGATGGAGGAGCAATCCGGCATGCCGCCGCAAGCTTGCGGGCGTGGACCACTCGGCCGGCTCCGACGCCGCACCACATCGCACCCGAGACCGACGTCAGTCGGTCCGCTGCAACCGTCCACATTCATCCGGACGTTGTCGACAGCATCCTCGTGCTGCTGCGGTCACCCTTTGCTCTCCCCCTTCCGGATCAGCTGCGCTGATCGTCGCCGTAGACGCCGCACGGCGCCCGAGCCGCCCAAATGTAGGAGACCCGCCGGGCTCAGTGCATCCGGGCGGGTCTTCTGGGTCGGCAGGCGAACGGCAGCAACGGCTGTCTCACTCGGCATCAGCCTCCTCGTCGGGCTCGTCCTGGCCGAGCAGGAAGCCGCGAGCCTCGCCCCGTTTCATCAGGTCAGGCAGATGCGCGAGTACCACGGCACGCTGCGTCTTCCGGCGATCGTCGACGACGTCGTATTCCCGCACCACTTCCATGTTGACGACCCAGCCGTCCTCGCGGGCAACAACCTTCTCAAGGTCCGACCCCGGTGGGACTTCCATGTGAGTGAAGTCGTGGTCGAACTCCGACGCGACCTCCAGTCGCTGATCGGGCTCGTCGTTGTAAAGGGTGTCGCCGCTGACAACGCGGCCTTCATCGTCGAATGCCGTCAGGAAGACCCGATCGGCCAGCTTGGTGTTGTCGACGTGGACGGCCTCGACCGAGGTGTCTCTGACGAAAGCCGTCTCCTTGTCGAGACGCTCGAACACCCGGACCCGGGCCTCATGGCACCACATAAGGCAGCGGGCCCTGTTGTAACCCTGGAATTCGCTCGGGCTGGGTGCCTCGGGCTGCAGATTGCTCATCGGCGCGCCCCCTTCACGCGCACGGTCGCGGAGTGCGGTGAAACCCGATGCAAACTCGTCGATGACCGGTTTCGTGGATCCGTTCGTTGAACCCGTCATCAGACTGTCTGGTCCGGACCACCCGCTGACAACTGCCGTTTCGCACGGCAACCACCTCCCGTCTAGTAGCCGTCTCGGCCCCCCTCCCTGCTCCCCCCACTGGCCGGTGAACCAGCAACAGAAGACTATCCACTCCTCCTGCCCGTCGCGGAGGAAAATTGTGGATCTGTGGATAACTACGTCGGCACTGCTTGAGCATCGCTTCCCGACCCCCGTCGAGCTGTTCGATCGCCTGAGCGTCTCCGGGCCGGTACACACGTGGGCGTGTTGTATACAGACCGCGGCACTGCCATCCACGAGATCCCCAGCTGCTGCAAGCAGCAGCCGCCTCGAGGCAGAGAGGACATGTGGAAAACCAACTCCGGAACCTTGGATGTCCTCAGCAACTAACCTCCGAATCCATGAATAGGCCGACCATCATTGCCTCCGGCAATAGACCAAATCAAGACCAATCGGTCTCGATTGCACGAACCTGCAACGCGCATACACCCGGTTGTCAACTGCCTTGAATGCACGCGCACAAGCGTCAGCACCCGCACATGCACGTGCATCCGCACGGCCATTGCCAGGTATGTGGGATACACAATCGCATCTGCCGGTCCAGGCAGGCTCGGCCACATTTGATCAAATGCGCAGTGAGTTTTGGCGCGAATACGGACCGTGACGGTTTGTGGAGAATTGTGAAACCGTCTCGACAGATGGCGCCGCGCATGTGCACCGGCATCCGCACCGGACTGGGCGACCTCTTGACCGCCGGACAGATCGCCAGCCGTGAGTTCCGGCCCGGGCAGCCGCTCACGGAGCGCATCTGGTGCACGCAGTTTCGGCACTCAGGCTATGTTGCCGGCACGCTCGTCACTGGCGATGCCCACGGCGAAATATTGCATTCATGAAGGCGCGCGTGTTAGCAGTCCAGGAGCTGACAGACAGGACAGTCAGGCGCCCTTTTCGGAGGGGCATGCTGAGCGCGGTAACCACACAGGCAGCCGTCTGGGGTGCCATCGGTGACGTGCATGAAATTGTTTTCACGGTGCCGGATGTGAGCACGCGCATCGACGATTTCCTGGGGCTCGACGAACGTAATGCTGCGAATTCCGTGCGGGCCGACCATGTCAGAAATTGATTTCTTGAGAATTCCGGTGGCTGATAGGTCATCAGCTGAAGCCGTATCATCGAAGGCAACGCCTGTATCTGCGGGCTTGGACGGCGGCGATTGATCTGAGGCCGCGTTGTCATTGTTGCTTCTGGACGTGAAGTTACGCACGGTCGCACCTCCGCTGTTGCAGGTGGTGAAGCTGGGTCAATTGATGTGTCATGACCAGATCACGCCTTGGTGGTTCAGGTTGGCGTCGGTGCCGTCTTCGAAGGGGTTCTGCCGAGCGTTGGACAGCTTGCCTCCGTGCACGGTGACGAGCGGCGCGACGGTGGCGGCGTCGGTCTCGGACAGTGCTTCGTCCAGCACTGCGCGGCCGCTGTACCAGCCCAACTGTGGACTGTTCAGATTGCCTGCCCGCCAGACCCATAGGTGACGTTGGTTGCTGCCGTCGATCAGTCGTGACTCGGCAGGGAAACACTCGAGGGCTTCGGCGTCTGACCCGCACAACTCGGACTTGATCCGTTGCATGTCTCGCCAGGTGATCGGTTCGGGCTGTCTGTCGCGGCGGCGAAACGACAGGTGGGCATCATGGGTACCTTCGAGTCCGCCCCATCGAACGGTTCGGTCGTTGCGAGTGGCGACCAGCACCATGTAGCGGCTGTTCTGCCAGACCTGCTCGCCGGTGGTGGTGTTCTCGTGCTGGACGAATCGGGTCCATCGCTGCGGGCCTCCGGCTGCTTTAGCCGGGTTGCCTGATTTTCTGGTCTTGGGCATCGTCGTGATCTCCTGTCGGTTGCGCTGTTCGCCAGGGTCGGCTCCGCCGGCTGGGCAGAGCCGACCCTGGCGGTTGCTGCACACGAGCTGAGCCTCAGAGCCGCAGGGTGGACCAGAGGTCGTTGAGGTCACTTCGGATCTCGTCGTCGAGTGCGGCGAGTAGAGCCTTGTCGACGTCGACGTACCGGAGGAGCCTGTCCTGGATCTGCCGCTTGGTGGACAAGACCCCCGGCATACGCTCGTCTTGCGTGCCGGCGGTGATGATCCGGTAGACCTTCACCGGCTTGGTCTGCCCGGGGCGGTACACCCTGCCGATGGTCTGCTGGTAGTAGTCGAGCAGGAACGGCAGCGTGTACCAGATCAGCGTGGAGCCGCCGCGCTGGAGGTTCAGGCCGGCGCCGGCCGAAGCCGGGTGGATCAGCATCGCCGGGATGTCCTTGGCGTTCCAGCGGCGGATCATCGTGCGCGAGCCGTCGAATACCTCGGTAGGGATGCCTGTCTTGTTCAGACGGGTGTGCAGCTGTTCCTTGTCCGACTTGAAGTGATAGGCGACCAGCGCGGGTTCTCCGGCGTTCTGGCGGATCAGGTGCGAGGTTTTCTGGATCTTCTCGTCGTGGATGATCTCGTACTGGCCTTTGGTGCTCGGGTCGTCAGGGTCGGAGGTGTAGAGGGTGCCGGAGGCGAACTGCATGAGCTTGCTGATCAGCACGCCCCGGTTGTCGGCGACGACTGTGCGGACGAGGTGCTCGTCGGGTTGGTGGAGGAACTTGCCGATCGTTGCTTGGCGGCACGTCGTGTAGGCGTCGCGTAGGTCGTCGCCGGTCAGTGTCGCCAGGTGTGTGCGGATCGTTTGGGCTTCGGGCTCGGCGGAGTTTCGCAGCCAGTCGGCGTAGGCGAGCTCGGCTTTCTGCAGCGCCGCTTGGCTGACGATCTGGACGATGAG
This sequence comes from Kribbella catacumbae DSM 19601, assembly GCF_000372465.1. Lineage (GTDB taxonomy): Bacteria > Actinomycetota > Actinomycetes > Propionibacteriales > Kribbellaceae > Kribbella > Kribbella catacumbae. Next base: position 166,209 of record NZ_AQUZ01000002.1, on the reverse strand, counting down.
GTCGCGCTTGAACTCCCGGTAGGCAGTCATCAGGTCGGGAGGTAGGCGGACGTGGACGTCCTCCACGATGAGTGGCGGCAGCTTGATTGACGTGTTCTGGGCGCTCATCACGAGGTGTGCGATGGCCTGCTGGATTTCCTGCTCGGCGCCCGGCTTGGGCTTCCATTTCGGGGGCGCTTTGGAGTCCGGGATGACCGTCGGGGTGAACCAGCGTTGGTGGTACGCGTCGATATCGGTCCCCAGAGCCCTGCCTTGGTCGAGGAGGTAGGCCTGGCTCCACAGGCCCTCGAGGCCGTTCGGCGCTGGGGTGGCGGTGAGCTCGATCAGCCGGGTGACTGCTGGGCGCACGGCCTTGAGTGCGTTGAATCGGTTTGAGGAGTGGGATCTGAATGCGTGGCTCTCGTCGATGATGATGGTCTGGAACGGCCAGATGAGGGTCTTTTGACCGTTGAGGTCTTGGATCGGCATCTGGTCGACCAGGCCGAACCTGCATTCGGGGCAGCCGGCTCCGGAGCAGGTGCGGCAGGCGCACGACGCCGATGTGACCAGGGAAGCGTTGCGTAGCTCCTGCACCCAGGTGTGAATCTTGGACTTGGCAGGGGTCGGGCGGCCGGGATCTGTGGCCGCCAGGTCGCGGTATTCGGTGACGAGTTCGTCGTAGTTGAGCATCCTTCGGGTTCGCACCAGTTGCAGGATCTGGGCCGCCTCCGCAGACATGACCGGGTCTGTCTTCTTGCTCGCTACCGGTGTGATCACTCTGGTTTGTTGGGACGGCTGGGTGAGCAGATCCGCATTGATGAAGTACATGGTCGGCGGGTCGGAGAGCACCTGCCGGAACCGTTGGACGCGTCGCTCGCGCGAGAGTTTTCGGTCGCGTTCGTCGACGATCAGTGACCGGGTGCGGATGTTGAAGCCTCGGTCTTCGATCTCGTCGATCCAGGTGGAGCGGGCAACCGCGATGGGGGCGATCACGAGGATGTGGCCGATGGGCCGAATGCGTTGCAGGGCGCTGAGGACGGAGAGCGTCTTACCGCCGCCGACGTCTACCCAGATACCGGCGAATGGGTGGTCGACGATGAAGTCGACGGTGTGTTGCTGATGCGGCATGAGGCGAGTGGCCGAGGGCGGGGTTGTGGCGAGAGTGGTCATCGTGGGCGAGCCGCCTTGGACTGGCCGGCTGCCTCCTTTCGTCGTTGGTCTATGGAGGGCCGGCCTTGGTGCTGGTCAGCGCAGGAGTGCCCAGGCGCCGGCGAGGCAGGCCAGGGACAGGAGCCAGATGCCGACGATTGCCGGAATCGCCAGTTGCTTCTGCCGGGTCTCCGTCGTGCCGGCCTCAGGCCCAGCGTTGGGCTGTCGTTTCATTGGGATCCGGCGCATACCTGGTACTCCTGTTCGGTGTGATGACCTGCTGTGCTGGATTTGCGTCCTGGTTCAGACGCCGAGGGCATCCTTGACCAGTGCGATCCGTGCCTCGGCTTCGTCGGCTCTGTTCCGCTGGCGCTCGAGTTCGGCGCGCAGGCTCTGGTTCGCGGCTTGCAGCTCAGCGATGATGGTCGTCGTGCTGCGTGCCTCGCGGACGCATTGCGGAACGCGGCTCGGGTGATCGTCTTCTTTCTCGTGCGGGCGGCGTGACGTCTTAGGGATGGTCGTCATAGGAATTTTCGGTTTCTCTTCACACGCAAGGCGCTCGTCGGATGCGACCGGTGCCGGGTGCGGTCTCAGCCGGAACGTGGGTGCGCCGCTCTGGTCGAACCGGACTTCTATCGCGGCGTCCCCCGGCAGGCCGTCGGCCTGCTCGTCGAGCCACGAAGAGAACGCCCCCGCGTAGTCGTTGAATGCCTGGGCAATCGATATCGGTCTCGGTATTTCCGATGGTTCGGCGAGGGTGTCTTGTTCGGGGTCCTCGTCCAGGCGGTGCGTGGCCAGCAGCCGGCGTATCTGAGCCTTGGCGTTGCGGGACGCCCTGTTCGGAGCGGTCATGTTGCGCGGTACCGAGGCGGTCTCCGCGGTGTTGTTGCGCAGGATGCAGTGGCCTTTGGCTGAGACTCTGCCGGTGCAGCCCTGCGCGATCGCGTTGAGTATCAGATCCCTGGCGGCTTGGTCGAAGCCCAGGAGGTCGTGGTTCGTGATGCGGCCGAAGGCGGTCGTGTTTTGGCGGTTCGATCGTGTGAGGCCGCGGCTCATCGATCTGCCTTGTGTTGGTGTCTTCGGGTGGTCGCGGTCTTCATTCAGTTGTCCGCCGCTCGGGTTCGGGAACCGACTGATCGCCGCACAGGTCGGCGACGAACGGGGCGTGGAGGCCGCTGCGTAGGGGTGACAGGGCCTTCAGGCAAAGGAAGCCTCGTGGGAGACGTTCCTTCGGCAGGTACCGGTCGACGTCACGCTTGACGGCGCCCATCTAGGTGTTCATCCAGTTTTTGGTGAACGTCTCGGCGAGCATCTGGGTGTACACGTCGAGGTCGAGTGCCTCGATGATTGCCATGAGGGCGGGTGGTCCCAGGGCAGTTAGGTCGTCGTTGCAGATGACCATGGACCAGGCCGGCTCGATACCGTTGATTTTGCGGGTGGAGACGTCTCGGTCTTCGGGGATGAGGGTCAGACGGGGGTTCTGGGAGTTCATCCAGCGGGTCGCGGCCCAGCCGTGATGGGCGAGGATCGATGTGGCGATCTCATCCGGTACCGGGCGCTGAGCACCCTGTCGGCGTTTCGCCTGGGTGGCCGGTGGGATTTTCCAGGCGCCGGCGTTGAGCAGGCTGACCGCACCGTCGGTGCCGTGACGCACGACGAACGCCCGGTTGACCATCTGCAGCGGCCTCGGGTCCACGATCCGCTGACCCTCGTCGCCTGCAGTGGGGTCCAGTGGGGCCGCAGCGAACGGGTAGGTGATGGAGCCGCGCGACGCGGCGATGACGTTCTGGAACAGCAGCGCCGTTCGCAGCGGGTCCTCGGGGTCGATCGCCTCGCCCATGAGCTTGCGCCCGAGGTCTGTGTCGAAGGCCTCCGACAGTGCGGCCTCTCCCCTGGTGGCGACCACCTGCAGGTACTGGGCCAGGGCGAAGTCGACGACGGCCGGGTGGGCCAGTGACTTGTCCGGACGGGGTCCCACATGGCAGGCCAGCGTGCCGCCGGAAGCAGCGATGATCCGGCTTTCGGCGAGCGTGCTTTCTGCTCGGGGTGCGGTGAGCTCGAGCCGGTTGTTCGAGTCTTTGCTGATGAGGAACATCGGCTCGGGTTCGATGTCGACCCCGATCAGTGCTGCCTGCTCGGCGAGCACCTGGTCGTTGATCTCCCGGTCCAGTACGGAGTAGAGACCGTCGGTGTTCGTGGAGATGATCCGGGCACCGGCGAGCGTCTGCGCCTGGCCGATCCGCCAGCTGAAGAGCTGACCGATGATGCGCATCGAGATGATCCGGTTGTTCATCCGGATCGGGTTCTTGTGGGATGCATCGCCTGCGCCGGACGCGGCGTTGAGGATGAGCTTCGTCCCGTTGCGCAAGGTGGTCAGGCGTTCCTTCTCAGCCGCGCGGAGGCCGGGCTGCTTGAGTTCGCGTCCGAGTCGTTCCTTGTCGAAGAAGATCGTTGCGTAGCGGTCTTCTCCCAGCTCGGGGTTGTAGAAGGCCCTCATGTTGCGCAGCAGGTTCGGGTAGTAGCTCGTGAAGTCCTCGTGGGTGACGTGGCCGGTCGAGGTCCGGGCGTATTTCGGGTGGAGCTTGGTGGACGCGTCCTCCTTCGCAACGAACAGCTCCGGTGCCTTCTTCGCCGCCTCCGTCCGGTACTCGGCCGACGTGGCCGCGGACTTTGCCAGTACCGTCTTGCCCCGGATGACGAACACTCCGCCGGGACTCATGCTGTCGGTGATCGCAACGTCCAGGGCTTCGTGGTCCGGGCGTTGTACCGCCAGGAGGCCTGCGGGGTCCGGGATCTGCGTCTGGGCGCGCGTCAGTTGCTCTGCCTGGACTGGGTCGTCCTTCTTGGGTTTGCGGTACTTGACCTTCGCCGGGTCCGATCCGAGCAGTACGAGACGCTTGTCGACTGACGTGCCGTCTGGCAGGGCGAGCATGTTGTGCTGGCGCTTCGCCTCGGCGACGAAGTCTTTCGCGTCGGGGTACAGGTGGCGGGCCAGGCCGAGCATCATCGTGCTGGCGCGGTGCTCTGCGAGGTCTCGCTCGAACCCGGCGATATCGGCCTCGGCCCCGTGGATCCCGCCGGTGGAGAAGGTCGCGAAGCACGACGACGGGGTCCCGTCGGCCAGGAAGTAGGGCAGGTTGTTGGGCGACTTCGGGATCTCCTTCAGCGACCGGACCGGGAGTCCGTACAGCTCGCTGTACTCCTCGGAGTCGTTGAAGTTCTGCCCCTCGATCGACCGGTAGTACGCGACGACCTGCAGGAAGTCCGTGTGCGCCTTCGCCTGTGCTGGGTTGGCGGCGCGATCGGGGGCGACGCGCTCCTCGAAGAACCGCACGCATTCGTCGAGCACGTTGACCTGGGCGATTCCGCGCTCGTGAGCGATTTCTGCGGCGGGGTAGACAAACGAGACCTTCTCGATGTCGTTCAGGGGCGTGTGCGGGGCGAGGATGCGGCCGACGAACTTCGCTGAGGACGAATCGATGGTCAGCCGGTCGCGGCGTACCGTCTCGTTGCGGTTGAAGACGGTCTCGGAGTATTGGGTCAGTAGGCCGGCCTTGAGGTCGAAGGCGCTGGAGTACAGCGGGTGCTCGAACAGCTGGGCGAGGCCCAAACAGTCGGCGACGTTGTAGGCCAGCAGTTCGTAGAGCTCCTCGAGCGTCGTGATGATCGAGTCGTGGCCCAGCTTGCCGGATTCTTTGATCTGGTGCCCGAGCATCCCGAGCAGGCGCTTCAGCCCGACCTTGCGCTGCAGCTCGTTGAGCCGCGCTACGTCGAGGTGACGCCCGGACTGGAGCATCGCGCGGCGGATCTTGCCCTGAGGTGTGTCCCAGCCGAGGTAGCCGGGCATGTACTCGATGTTCTTGGCATCGAACAGTTCGTCGTTGTGTCCGCGCAACGCGGCCGCGGTGATCGGCTTGAACTGTGGGCGCTGTGCGAGGACGTCGACGAGAAGTTGTTCGGTCTCTGCGACGCGCTGCGGCGTACTCGCACTGCGGCGTTGCTGCTGTGCGTACGCCAGGCGGGCGCGGTGGTCGACGACGTCGGAGTACACCTCGGACAGGTACAGCGCCAACATGGTCGTGTCGTAGTTCATGGAGTTGTAGCCGGCGAGGAACGGGTGGGCCGCCGGGTCAAAGCTGGGGTCGGTATCACAGACGGGACGCAAGTCACCGGGGTATGAGGAGTCCTGGTCCGGATCGCACACCTGCTCTGCGTCGGAAAGCCCCATCAGTTGCGCCAGCCGCAGGTTGCCTCGGATGGTGTGGAGGTCGTACAGCGAAGCCTCGACCTGTGGCAGCCCGGGGTTGCCGGTGCGGATCACCTCGACCAGCGAGTGGGTCTGGACCGCTGCGGCCAGCGTGGCGTCGTCGACGAGGTAGAAGACCTCGAGTGCATCGCGGGCCAGGTCCGGGCGCGGCGTGTAGGCGACGAGGCTGAACACATTCGACAAGGACTCGATGTCATAGAATGTGAACAGCGATGACTCCGCTGTGACGGGTGGGAGTCGCCGCCGGTGCTGGGTCCTCTCTTGGGTAGCAGGCATCGTGTCTCTCATTTCGTTCTAGGGGTCTGCAGAACCGGGATCTCGTCCGGGCACGGCTTCATGCCGTTGAGCGGGGCTGGTCGTGTCAGGGCTCATCGGGGCTCGATCCCGGAGCCGGGACGGGCGCCGCGCCTGTCGCGGTCAGGGCATGGCGCAGTAGTCCGCGGTAGCTCGCCTGGAGCAGGGGTTTGCCGATCTTCAGCGGGTCGGTGCCCTTGTAGGCAGGGGCGTACCAGCTCTTCAGTTCGTACTCGGCGATCATCGGCTCGGGCTTGTTCAGCATCTGGCCGGGACGGATTTTGCGGTTCTTGTCCGGGCAGTGCCAGTCGGAGTCGCCGTCGATGATGGCGACGAGGCTGGAGACGAATCGTTGCCGGCTGATCAGAGACCCGGACGGAGACGCCCGGAGGAACCAGCTCTTGAACAGGTCATAGAGGAACGGGAATGGCAACAGGTCCCAGACGAACAGCTCGCGGAGCTCCTCCCAGAAGGACCTGACCGGGTCGTTCACCTCTTTGTACTCGGCGAGTACGGCCTTCGTCGCCACGGGCTCCGAGAGCTGGTAGTAGTTCCCCGGCTCTGCGGCTCCGGCACGATTGATCGCGTACCACAGCGCGTACTCGAGGACCTCTGTGCGCTGTAGGTAGTCGTCCTTGATGTACTTGCGTTCTGAGCCGCTGAAGCTCTTCGTGAAGGGCACGAAGAGCTGCCGGCGGTAGAAGCTCTCGGACTTGTCCTTGGCTTTCGGGAATTCGTTGAGGCACTGCACCATGAAGCCGAGGAACTGGAACGCGATCGGCATCCGGTACTTGCGGTTGATCTGGATGACGTCGCCGGTCACGATCGCCTTGAGGTTGGCGGCCTTGTCGATGAGTGTTCCTACGTCGTTCTCGTCGACGATGATCGCGTTGGCCCTTACGAGTGGCTCCAGCGCGAAGTCCTTGCCGAAGTCGGACAGCGGGATCGAGGTGTGGGTACCGTCACCGACCAGGTTGCGCATGAGGGCACAGAGCGTGCCCTTGCCGTTGTTGCCGCGCTCGCTGTAGAACCACGCTGTCTTGCCCCAGCGAACATGGGGCCGGACGATCGCGCCGATGATCTCCCAGATCAGATCGGCCAGTCCTTCCTGACCGGGCTGGTCGAACATTTCCTCTAGCCAGGCGACGATCTCCCAGTCCCCGTCCTCGGGGTGGGTGATGACCTGCGGAGGCGCATCCTCGACGTAGTCGACGCGGCTCTTGGAGAGAAAGACGATGGCTGGGTCGAAGCGGTGGACCTTCTTGCCCTCGAAGTGGAACGTCCGGCCACCGATCTCGATGTCGCGGTCGGCTGTGCTGTACAAGACGATGCCGTTGTTGACGGCAAGCAGATCCCGGTGCGCGCACCGCTGGGTCCGAGGGCTGTCCTCACGCAGGATCGCGAGGACCTCTTTGAAGTCGTTCAGGGTGAGCTGGGTGTCGTAACGCCTCGCAGTCGTGCGGAGGTCGTCTTCGCTCACGGTGTAGGTGCCGCGATTGACTCCGGTGGCGTTGTACATCGCGAGTAGGTCGTACTCGCGGTCGGTGTCCTTCGCGTTGGGCGCGATCCTGATGACATGGTGCAGGCGCAGGAGTATCTGCGCGATCTGCCAGCAGGAGAGGCGTCTGGCCAGCGGCAACCGCCCGTCCCCCTTGGGGATCTTGACGTTCTCGGCCTTGATGATCGCGTTGCTGGCGGCAAGCAACTCCTGCTCCAGTATCCGAGGGGTGGGCGCAGCGTCCAGGTCAAGGCGCGACAAGTAGGTGGTCGTGACGTGCGTAACGATGAGGTTCTGCGGTGCCGCGGCTAGCGAGCGTCGGTCGAAGAAGTCGAGCAACTCGGTCAGCAGAGTCGCGGTTCTCGTTACCGGCGGCGAGGATCCGAGGTCGCCGGGCGAGACGGACGAGCCGTTGCCCGTGCCGGGAGTGGTCATGCGTCGCCTCTTCGCATCGTGATGGAGACCCGTCGGCAGGGGGTGGGAAGCCGACACGGTTCGTCTCTGAATGGAACGTGTCCACCGACCCTATGCCATTCGAATGATCATCTGCAATCCATTGAATGATTATCTGAATGGCTATCTACTCCCAGGGGCGGCCTGCGTGGGCCGGAGTGTGCAGTCCGTGCAGCGAGGGGTGCTCGACGTCGAGCGGGTGCCTAGCAGCACCCGGGGGCGGCGTCAGCCGCCCGAGTTCGTCCCAGTGGGGCCGCTCGTCGGATGCGCTAGGACGTGAGGCGGCAGGCCCGGGCGGATCCGAGGTGTCCTGGGCAGCGAAAGTTGTACCACGTCAAGTGGTACAGCCGTTTCCGCAGGTCAGATCGTGTTTCTGCCGGGCTTCTACCCGGGCTGTACCACTTCCCAAAATTGAAGTGGTACAGACAGAACGCCAGGTCAGGTGGGGTTTTAGCACCCCTGTACCAGAGGTACCAGAGATTTCAGACCTGACATGCGCATGCCTGCGGGTGCGCCTGCAACCAGTCCGGGGTTCTCAGCCGGGCCCCCACTCCCCTGCGACGCCACCGCGACGGCGGGACTCGGTATCTCGGCCGTCCCAGTGCTAGAGGAAGGTGCCAGATCGGTGGTACCTCTGGTACATCGGGCTGAAATCCGTGTCTGACCAGGACAAACGGGCGTACCACGGAAATGTTCGCAGTGGTACGGGCGACTCGCACTGTCGAATCCCAGGCCATGCGTTTCCCCAGGTCAGACCGCGGTTCCTGAGGTGTACCAGAGCAAGTGGTACATCTGGCAGCGATCTGCTCTGAACAAAGATGCCCCGGACGAGACAGGAGGTCTCATCCGGGGCAGAAGAGCCGGCAGTAGCCGGCTTCGGGGTGGTAGGAGATGGCCGGCAGCAGCTCTCATCTTGCCGGGCAACTGGGGTGGACGACTGCCACTGCGGTCGGCCACTCGCAAGGGGAGGGTCATGGATGACTATTCGGGCTCTATTGGGATCACATCTGCATTATCTATTGATGGTTGTCGAATGATCTTTGATTCCGCTACGATGACAAGCAGACGGCAGGAGACTGTCGCCGTCGCCGTCGCTCTTGGCGGATGGAAACGTGAAGAGAAGGACCGGAGGGTATTCCCCGTGGGAAGGGATCCCTTCGGTCCTTCTCGTATGTCCTGCCCGACGCACGCTCCTGCGGCCTGTCACCGCCGGGTCAGTACCGCGGCCGTCTCCGGCGTGAACGTCAGCTTCTGAAGATCGTGCTGGTACTCCGGGTACGGGGCGTCGGGTCGTTGGGTGCGCGAGCCTGTCCGCTCGATCACATAGACGATGTCGTAGGTGACCGAGTAGTTCTGGTTACCGCGCACATAGTCTTCACGCTTGTCGAGCGTGATGGTGCTGAAGCCTTCGACCTGGTTCAGCTTCCGGTAGAACCGGCCGACCTTGCGCTTGGCACGGCGCTCGGCCTTGTCGCAAGACAGACCCCAGGCAGTGATGCGGTAGATGTGGGTGTAGCCGATGTCGAAAGTTGGGAAGTACTTCGCGCTGGCAAAGGCCAGACGGGATTTCGCCCTGAGCGTCGGCAGCAGCGCCGGAGCCATCAGCTCGCCGTCCGCGTAGACGCAGGTCTCGATGACAGCCATGATGATCAGCTCCTTTCGCTGCACAGGCCGGCCAGCAGGCCGGCCGAACTCGGCTTTCCACTGTCCCCCGGTGACCGGTTTCACCCCGGTCACCCGGGCCTCGCCGCGCTACCTCGCGACCGGACTCGCACGAACAGGCAGGCGAGGCACCCAACCCAGGCCGCGCCCATCACCGTGACGCCGACCGGTGTCGCCAGCGCCTGGACGGCGCCGGGTGGAACCAGAGCTGCGGCAAGGTTGTACGCCGAGTGGAGAACGACGACCTGCCAGAGCCCACGGGTTCGCTCGGCAACCAGTGCGAGCACGAGCCCTAATGGCGCCGTCGCCACCGCCTGCACGAGATTGCCGTGCATACAGGCGAAGATCAGCGACGTGAGCACTGCCGACGTCACGACACCTACCTGCTTGCGCAGCAGGGGATAGGTGAGCCCCCGCAAGAGTGCCTCCTCACTGAGCGGGGCCACCACGAGAGTCAGCGTGATCACCAGCACCTGAGCCGACGCCTGCTCGGCTTCGCGGTGCCGGTCGAAGCCAGGAGACCCCACCAGCCCATAGAGCATGAGCGCGATCGTCTGACCAGCCAGAAATGTCACTGGCATTGCGAGCAGCACCCAGCGCCAGAACCCCGGGGATCGCTGCGTGCCGTCCAGTGGCCCAGGTCCGGGATCGAAGGCGAAGAATCTGGGCCGTCGGTAGCGCGCGCAGCCAACAGTCAGCGTGATGATCGCTCCGACGGCGATCGTGGCAACGACCGGGTTCCGGATCCACACCAGGACAGGCGCGGCGAGCAGGATGTACCCGCCGGGAACGACGAGCATCACGAGCACGCACCAGCCGATGCGGCGCGACGCCGCGAGAGGCGGCTCGGTCCGCGGCTTCCAGTCCGTCTCGGTGTTCGTCACAGCGGCTCCGTGATGACCACCTGTAGACGGGTCTCGCCAATGAACGTGTTGAGCTGGAGTCTCCCGAGGAAGCGCAACGCCTCCAGATCGTGGCTGGTAGCGGTCTGAGCAAGCCGGTCATGGTGCTCCTCGGCCGCGTTCCACCACAGGCAGGCAAGACCGGTGCCGGTGACGAGTCGCAGGTGCTGCTTCTCGGTGCCGATCCGGTCCACCCTGAATCCGTCGAGTGCGACTTCGAAGACCGGCTCGACGAAGCCGTGGCCGAACGGGCGGAGTGTCTCGATGCGGCGCACCAGCTCGATCAGTGGTTCGGCGTCGGTCAGTGGTGCGTCGCACTCGGGGCCCGGACCGAGCACGAGGTCACTCGCCGGCCCGATCGAGTCTGCGGCGGCGAGCATTGCGACGCGGGTTGCGCTTTCGAGGATTGCCGAGAGCTTGTCGAGCGCTGCGGCGGTGCGCAGCTTCACTCCACATGCCTGCTGGTGACCGATGGCCCAGAGGTCCTCATGACCCTCGAGCGCGGCGATGATCTCGAACCAGGCAGGAGCCCTGCCAGACCCGCTCACCGGCTCCGACGGCGTCGCCGGCCGGTTCAGCACGACGACCGGGTGACCGTGCTTCTCCATCATCTGGTTGGCCAGCAGGCCGTACATGCCCGCAGGGGCGGCAGAGAAATAGACCCATGGCGCCAATGGCTGGTCGCCGTCAGCCAGCTCAGCCAGGTGCTCGACGACCAGTTCCTTGCGGCGCTCGTTGTTCGCGATCACCCGTTGGGCCGCTGCGAGCTTCTGGTTCGTGGTCGGGCTCGTGAACACCGCGAAGCAGTCGGACAAGGGTGTGCCGATCCGCCGGGGGCTGTTCATCGCCGGGGCGACATAGAAGCCGTAGAAGCCTTCGTCGATGTCGTCGACGCTTCGGACTTTGCCTGCCTGCGCGAAGGCCTTCAGGAGAACCGCGAAACCCTCGAACGCGGCCAGGTACGCCGCATCGTGCTCACCCGGCTGTGCGGCAAGCAGCTGCAGGAGCGTGGCTTTCTGGACATCGATGCCGTCGGGATTCGGGTCCAAGCCGCCATAAGGGTTCGGAACCGTCCTCGGCGCGGCTGCGGTCAGCAGCCGCGCGATCGAGAGCGAGTCCCGCACCAGTTGCCTGTTCTCGTACAGCACGGGCATGACGTCGGACACGGTACCGAGGCCGGCGAACAGGCGTAGCAGGCGAATGGCCCAGCGCTTTGATGGCTGGTGTGCCGCGGTATAGGCCTCCAGCACCTGGTAAAGAACGTGCGCGCCGCAGATCCCGCGCAGAGCGTAGGTCTCATCGAGGCGGCACGGGTCGACGGTCACGTCGGCTGCGCTGCCGGGAGCGAGTTCCTGGTGATGGTCGGTCACCAGGACCTTCCACCCCAACGCCTGTGCGGCGCGCACACCGGCATGGGAGTTCACTCCCCCGTCGCAGGTGAGCAGCGTGGTCGTCTCCGGGTAGTGCCGGTGGATGTCGGCGATGTCCTCGATGGTCAGGTCGTGCCCGCGGCGGTAGTCGGGGATGTAGAGGTTCACCTCGAACCCGAGCTCCTTGAGCCCCGCGAATCCGAGAACGCCTGAAGCAATGCCGTCCATGTCGAAATCGGGAGCTACGGTGATCGTGCCTCCCGAACGACGGACGCCTTCAAGCGCGGCCACCATAGTTTCGAGGTCCTTCAGCGCGTCGTGCTTCTCGCAGTCGATGGCCTCGAGGTACTCGTCGGTCCAGCCCCTGCGCTGGCGCAGGAGCGCGAACAGGTCGGAGGTGGTTCCGGCACCCTGCCGCTGGCGATCGGAGTCGACGAAGGTGGGGGTTGTGGTCATCATCATGTCCTTGCTGATCGAATGATCGTCTAATGCGATTTTAGCAGCGCGAACCTCTTCTTGATGCTGTTATCACATCATCTTTGCTTAATCTATAGGAATCGTCATCCAATGACTTTTCATAGATCAGTTAGTGGTTTATGGTCGACACCATGGCTAAGCGAAGCGTCGTCGAGTCGGACCTCAGTAAGCGTCCGAATGCCGCGACAGTCACCTTCGCGGTCGGTGACGAGTGGTATGAGATCGACCTCACCGCCAAGGAGCGGCGCGAGTTCGAGGCAGATCTGAAGAAGTACGTCCAGGCGGGCCGCAGAGCCGAGCCGAGGAAGCAGCGGCAAGTTCCGGAGATGACTCCCGAGGAGCGCGAGACGATCCGGGCTTGGGGGCGGGACAACGGCTTCAATGCCCAAGGCATGGGCCGGATTAGCAAAGAGTTGCAGGCTGCCTACGACGAGGCACACGGGATCGACACGGCCAGTCGCAAAGCAGCGCCGAAGCCGCGTCGGAGCGCCGGGCCTGAGGTCCCCGCGATGACTCCCGAGGAACGGGAGACGATCCGGGCCTGGGGCCGGGACAACGGCTTCAATGCCCAAGGCAAGGGGCGGATCAGCAAAGAGTTGCAGGCCGCCTACGACGAAGCACACGGGATCGCCCGGGAGAGATAGCCCCCGGCACGACCTGATGCGATCGTCGCTTTGGGCTCTGAATTCGAGTCCGCAGCGGGGTTCCGCTTATCGGTCCGGCTCCAGCATCACACCGGACGCAGCGAGGGATGCATCACGTCGAAGGTCTCGATGCCGGCCTGGATGGCTCGGGTCCGGCAGTCAACGGTGCCATGGGAGAAGTGCCCTGGCACCGGCGGTATGAGCTGTTGGTCGTGCGATTGCGGGCATCGCGGCCTGCGGCACAGGTCGAGGAAGGCCGTGCAGCGCACGGCGCTGCCCTGCTCGAGCAGGGCCACAACGAGGTCGACCATCTGCTGGTTGCGGATGAAGCCGGCCTTCTTGCCATAGGTCGTCCAGTCGGCGGGAACGGGCAGAACCTCGAAACCTTCTGCCCGCCACAACATCTCAGCCATGGCGTCCGCGCCGCGACCGTCAGGATCTGCCGGACAGTGCCCGGACACCAGCAGCGGGCGGGACACGCTCGACGGTCCCCAGCCCCGCCAGCCCTCGCGGTAGGCGGAACGCATGCCGATCTCGTCGTCCCAGCTGCGCGCACCGGTGACCAGGTCGACGTGTGAGTACACGGGGCGGTGCAGGTTATTGACGATCCGCGCCGCTGCGGCATCGTCCGGAGTGAGGTCGGGCATCGTAAATCCTCTCGTGCGATGAATCATCTGCGAGACGACTCCTGCTCAGTTGCGACTGACAGGCGGGTACAGAAGGACGTCGACGCCGGCCTCGGCGACCGTCGTCAGCGATTCGACGATGCGGTTGGATACGTCGCTCCAGTCGAGTCCTCCGAGGCCGCAGCCAAGAGGCGGGATGGCGATTGATCGGGCTTGGGATTCGATGATTACCTGTCGAAGGGCGACGAGCCCCGCCTCGATCCACTGGAGCTTCGATGGGTCGCGCCAGTGTTCTTTCGTGGGGAAGTTCGCAACCATCACTCTGCGCAGCGAGTGTGCTTCCACGACGTGGACGTCGAGGGACCCTATGGACACGAGACCGGACTGGCAGCGATCGCGGTAGGCGGCGAACATGCCCGGGTAGCGCTGTTTGAACTGCAGGGCGAGGCCAGCGCCCATGACTCCTCGTGTATTGACGGCGTTGACGAGGATGTCCGCGCCACTGTCGAATAGGTCCGTTCCAGGGGTCTGGAAGATGATCCGCATAAGAGCTCCATGCTGGCGGGGACGAGAATCGATCGGTTGCGGTCATGCGTGCTGAACCAAAGTTCAGGCAGCCAGTAGTCCGCGGCCCCTCAGGATGGATAGCGCCTCCCGAGGGCCGCGGTGGCGTAACCTGTCGAAGGTGACGCGCATCTCTGTGGACGTGAATGACGAGTGGCTGGACGCCGCGCGCGCCGAGCTGGGCACCAGCTCCAAGGTGGACACGATCAACGCCGCCTTGAGGGAGATCGCAATGCGCCGCAAGGGCCGGGAGATCGCCGAGATCTTCGCCAGTGCTCCGATCGATTTCTCTGGGTCGGCTGATGCCTGGCGCTATGGCGGCGGCCGCAATCTCGACGACCTCATCGGGCACGCCCAGCAAGAAGCAGGACAGGGATGACAGAGTCCCTGTACCTGGCCGACATCTCGGCATATGTCTGCCAGGCGCGCTCAGCCGATGCGTCGCAGCGATTCCAGTCCTTGCTGGTGGAAGGCCGGCTGGCGACCTGCCAGATGACGTCTCTCGAATACCTGAACAACGCTCCCGATACCCAGTGGTACGAGACGCTGTGGGGCGCGCTGCACGGTCAGCGCCGATTGGATGTCACCGCTGAGGCGATGGATCGGGCGCTCAGCGTCCATCGCGCGCTCGCGACGAGCCAGCAGCCCACCCTCAGCCTGCCCGGACTCATCATCGCCGCCACCGCGGAACTGGCGGGGTACACGGTGCTGCACTACGACGACAACTACGAGCGGATTGCGGTAGTGACTGGGCAGCCCGTCGAGTGGATTGTGCCGAACGGTTCTCTCTGAGCGGTGACCGACCGCGTGGTCGGCGCGCTGGGCGCCGACCTGGTCGATCCACTACGAACGATCAGATTCGCCCGCAATCGGCGAGCTGCGCGTGCACGCGGTGGTGCTCGACGATGAGTCGGGTTCTCTCAGTCCCACCGGTCGGACTGGGCGGTCTCTGCGTCGACCGTCTTCAGCCACTGTTCGGCCTCTTCACGATTTGTGAAGGATCGGATCTGAGCGTCAGCTTGGAACAGATCGATCAGGGTCACACCGGAGTCGAAACCAGGCGCATCGATGATGCCCGTTTCGTATCCCTTGACCCAGTGGACAGCAAAGGCAACAACAAGACTCATTTGTACTCCTTCATTTGATTGTCGCAGTGACTCGATCCCGTGGTCCGGACTCCAGACCTCGTGACGAAGCAATGTGGCATCACGTGCCTCCCCCGTTGTGGTTCGGTAGGTGTTCAGGCAGCGAGCAAGCCGGCGCCAGTAGGCATGGCGGCGTTCCGTTAGTGGCAGCGCATGTGACCGCGAGCTGTCTTGCTCTACTGGTCTGCCGGCTTGCTCGCTTCGTGGGCCAGTACGTGCGCGGTGGTATCGAGGTAGTCGTGCTTCTCGACCAGATGGGCGAACACGGCCTCACCGAGACTGCGGCTGCACGAGATCCAGTCACATTCCGGCTCAGGGCACTCGGCCGCAATGGTGATCACAGGACTGTCGGTGGTCAACAGGAGGCACCACGAAGGCGAGCCGATCGGCAGGGAATCGTTCTCACCTGGAAGGTCGCGTAAGTGCACTCGTGTGAGGCGTGATTCACGAAATTCTCCTCGTTGCGTACAGGAGTCGGCTTGGCCCGATCTGCTCCTGTTTCGCCCCGTGCCAGCTCTGCTGGCTCTGAGCCGCTTCGGCAACCTCAAGGTCGTCGCCTCGGCGGCTCACTCGCAGCGCCCGCAGGGCATCCCTGTGTTGATTGCTGGCGGCGAGCGCGGCGGTTCATCCGGGCCGTTTGGGCATGCCGAGCGCAGCGAGGTCAGGGAGCGCCAGCGACCGTTGGAACCCGTCGGCTATGCCGACCAACACGTCCTCGAAGCGCAGCGGAGAGGGGCGAGCGAAGCGACGTCTTCAGGGCACGTGTTGCCAGGTTCTCTTATGCCCTTTTCTTCTCCGCCTTCTGTTCCACGTCCGGAGCGTTAGCGGAGGACTGGAACGCTGGTGTATCAGGCGAAATCGTTGGTACGTACCGGTCCGGACTCTGGGTCATCTTGCGCGGAGCGCGTGTACGGTCCGGTGCTGTTTCGCCTGGTCTTGGCCCTCTGATGCTGTTCGCTCTGATCGGCGCGCGTGGCACCGCCGTACGGATGCGCTTTCGCAGTCTCGCGAGGTACGAGCGGCGCACTCTTCCTCCGTCTGTACGGATGCTCGCTTTGGTGGGTCTTCTAACCGCCTACGGCTCCGCAATACCTTGCCGCTAGCGGCTACCACAGCGGCGCCACAGGGTGGTCCGACGCTCTATCGCCCTGTGGTTGGCGCTGTGGATCCACAGGCTGTTGCGCCGCGCAGCGGTTTGCCCCCTCATCGTGTGCCGGAGTTCGATTGGGCTCTTTTGGGCCGGCATCCGTGACGGTCGTCGGCATCGCTCGTCCGACGGCTGTCGTTCCGGCACTCGTTGCATCGCGCCCGAGGTGGGCCGCAGGCCCTTCACAGCTACTGCGCAGCAGTCGTGGGCGCATCAAGAAGAAAGCTTCAAGCGCAGGGCTTGCGAGTGTCGACCGGCACCCATCCGGTCCCCGTATGGGCCCGGACGCGTCCAGATCTCGCCTCGATGGCGTGCATCACTGGGCTGCGAGAGGACCGGGGCGCATCGGGGTCTTCCGCCGGTCCCGTCGACAACGTCTGGCGGCGCGCTCCGGGTCGATGCTGGGCGCTTGCTGGACCCGGGCCCGAACCGGGGCGGCCCGAATACCAGGCCTGTCCCCTATTGGAGCGCTGACAAGACCATCAACGGGCCACGGTAGGAGTTGGCGGGTGGACTCGGCTGGGTCTGATCGACGGCCTTGCCGAGCCCCGAGGTGACCCCGAAGGAGGATAGGTCTTTAGATGGTCTTTAAAAGGTTTGCAAAAGACCATCTAATACTCATAGGATGAGGATCGGATAGAGGACTCAGGGGCGACCTGGCCGAGTCCCGTAGACGAGGCCGAGGAGAGTGCACGGATGACCAAGACCAGTCAGCCAGAGGCGGCAGATCCGCGGCGGCTTCGCTGGAGCGTTCCCGCAGCAGACGTCTCGGTGAACCAGTGGCTCGACCTCCAAGAGAACATCTCGGGCTCGCTCCGGCTGCTGATCCGCGAATCGATCGAGCGCGATGGTTACATCGACGTCGTCAACAAGCCGGTAGAGCAACTGCTCCGCCCCGGACAAGCCCAGCCGGGCGCTACCGCGGCAACGAAGCCGGCCCACCTTTCGCAGGCGGAGTCCGTCGTTCAGCGAGGCGAGCCACACAACCAGCTGAGCGATGCACCGCCGGCAAAGGAACACGACCATGCGTCTTCGACCGCGGATCGACTTTCCGGGCCGGTCGAGTCCGCCGATGAACCCGCGGCTGCACCGGCAGCCACACCCGCGCAGCACGAAGCACCTGTGGTCCGGGAGCAGGTCTCCATCGACGAAATCATGTCGTCCACCCGCCGGTAGTCCAGTGCCCGCCGCAGTGCCGCAGATCACCAGACCATGCAAAAGAAGGATCCAGACATGAGCGCAGAGACCATTACCCTTACCGGCGGTATCGACGTTGGCAACGGCTACGTGAAGGGCGTCATTCGCAACACAGAGACCGGCGTCTTCGACGAGATCGACCTCCCGTCAGCGGTCGTGTCAACGACCCGCCAGAACCCGAAGGTGCCGCTCCCGGACGCGACCGCCGCCGAGGTGCTCGGCGATGACGCCGCAAAGGCAGGCGATGACTTCTACAACCGGCTCGACTGCACGATGACCACTCCTCTGATCGCCGCCAGCGACCGCCGCATCTTCGGCCGCTCGTCGCTCCACGCGCGAGGGTCGAAGTTCACCGAGTTCGAGGTCTTGGGCAAGCACAGCAAGGTCGACCAGGAACTCGCCAAGGTGCTCGTGCTCGGCGTCTTCGCAGCCAAGGCACTGCGCGACCACGTTCGCGCAGCGGGCACCCTTCCCGACCGCGAGCTGCGTGTGAGGATTCGCGCCGGTTTGGCTCTGCCCATTTCTGAGTTTGTCGCGCGCCGCCATACCTACGCCGCCGAGTTCATGGGCGCTGCTGGCACTGCCGCGCCAGTGGTGCACCTGGTCACGATCAAGAACTTCTCTACGCCGGTCTCGGTTCGTCTCGAGTTCGTCGATGTCCAGGTCATGGCCGAAGGCGCGTCGGCCCAGTTCGCCATCACCGACAAGGGCGAGCCGCTCGCACAGGCTCTTCTCGACGATCTCCGCGGCCGCCAGGGTCACCTCGCCGAGGACGTCACCGCTGCCCACCTGGTGGCGGTCCGCAACACCATCGGCGTCGATGTCGGCGAAGGCACGGTCAACTTCCCGGTTTTCACCGACGGCAGATTCAACCCCGAGGCGGCCTTTACGCTCGAGCAGGGCTATGGCACCGCGCTCATGAACGCCATGGAGCGCATGAGCGAGTCGGATTCCTCATTGCAGTTCACGTCGCGAAAGCAGCTCGCGGACTTTCTCCAGGGCGAGCCCTCAATGCTGCAGAAGGGTAGGCACGAGCGGGCTGCCGGGTTCGTGACCGATGAAGCGAGGTACCTGGTCGATGAGATCGTCTCGGCTTTCGGTGACGTTCTCTCTCAGGCCGGCGCGACGACCGAGGTCGTCTACGTCTACGGCGGCGGCGCTGGACCGGTCCGCGAGTTGCTGCACCCGGCACTCCTGCAGGTGGCCGGCGACATTCCGGTGCTGTATCTCGACTCGAGCTACTCGCGGCACCTCAATCGCGAGGGCATGTACATCGCAGCGCGCCACGTGGAGATCGGCAGCATTACGCAGAGCGAGACCACTGCTGAGGTGGCTGTCTGATGGTCCCGCCTCTCCTCATGCCGCATTTCGACGATGACGTTGGCGGGCCTACATCGTGAGTGCCTACCGGGAGATTGTGAAGCTGCTCGAGGCGAACGCCGGCGCGAAGCGCATGTCGGAAGTGTTCGACGACTTCGTCGAGATGTCGGCGCTCGCCTTCCGCAACGCAGTGGATCTCCGGGGGCGCGATGAGCGCGAAGCGCAGTACCTGCGTACGGCGGGACGCTACGACCGTGAGGAGCTGGACCGCTTCGGGCTCGCCCTCGCACTCGTCGTGAAGGCGATGGGTGACGAGCCCTGCGACGTACTCGGCCGCCTCTACATGGAGCTGGCCTTGGGCAACGACCGCCTCGGCCAGTTCTTCACCCCCTACGACGTCGCTCGGCTCATGGCTGGGATGCACATCGAGGCGCTGGCCGACACAGTGAGGACCTGCGGATTCGCCAGGCTCTACGAGCCGACATGTGGAGCAGCCGCATTCATCGTCGCCGTGTCGCAGGAGATGCAAAGCGCCGGGCTGAACCCCCAGACCCAGTTGCATGTGACGGCAGAAGACATCGCACCCCAGGCCGTCCACATGGCCTACGTCCATCTGTCGCTGCTCCACATCCCCGCGGTCGTGCACCGTAGAGACACGCTCACGATGGAGACCTTCGATAGCTGGCCGACCCCGGCGCACGTCCTCGGTGGATGGGGTTGGAGGCTCCGCTGGACCGACGCTGCGAGAGAGCTCCAGACGCTGCTCAGCGCGACACCGCCACATTGCACAGCGCAGGCCCGCCCGTGACGAGGCGAGACTTCAAGGCCTCGTGCCACCTGAGTCGTGATGTCCTGGTCTCGGACGCCACCAGAGAACAACTCGCCGCGGCCGAGTCTGACGGCGCCGGCCGAGGCCGGTGGGTCGACGGCGCCGGGCGCGCGATCCCGGTCGCTTGCGACTTCACCACGAACGAGCCACCGCTGTTCGACGCCCACATGGCCGAGATGCATGGCCGCAAGCTCGGTATGGTGCACGCGCCGTTGACCGCCTACTTGAAGACGGGTCCGCGGTTCTCCTGGCGCCAGCCGACGCCAGCCTGGATCCGGGACGCTGCCAAGCGCTGGAAGTGGCGCCCGGCAAAGAACCCGAAGCCGTACGCGCAGAAGCCGATGCAGCCAGGAGCGCAGGTCTTCTGGACGCAGTACGTCGACGGGCCGCTCTACTTCGACGAGGAACTCGGCCGCGAACGGCCCCGCTGGTGTGCAGTCGAACGCACCGGCCAGGTCTGGTCACACGGCTACGACACGGCAGTCTGGGTTGTCCCCGAGCAACCCTGGCGAGATGAGCTCGCAGTGCTCCTGCGCCGGCGGAAATCCGGCGGCGAGCTCGAGGTCACCAGCACCTACTCGCGGCGTTCTGAGGAAGAGTAATGACCACCACCCCGTCACCGCTGACTGCGAAGGTTTAGGCCAGAGTTGGGCAAAAGAGAAGCCCTCCCGGATCAGAGCATGAACTCTGCACCGGGAGGGCTTCTTCGGGTGAAAATCGGGAGCGTCAGCTGTGACGAGCGCGGAGGACCATCAGCAGCTCGCCGAGCATATTCGTACCAGGAGACCGCTCGTGCCTCGGGCAGAAGCACGAGCCCCAGTACTGGTCGTGCCAGTGATTTGTCTCCACAAGCACGCTGTCCTCGGTACGCACGAGTTGGTAGCGAAGGGCAGGGACCGCGAATTTGGCGGTGAGTACCTGCCGCATGGCCCAGACCCGAACGCCGGCATCCCAACCGGGCCGAAGCGTCACCCGGCGGCCGCGCCGCTTACTCTCCCCCGGCGTCGGAGCGTCGAGCACATGATGCTGCTGGTCTTCGTCGACGGTCTTCAATGCGTTGAACGCGTGCTCCGCCGAGGCAACCTCGGCGTCCAGGAGCGGCATGAGGAACGGTGTCTGGTCAAAGTTCGACAGGAAAGCGAGCTCTCCGGTGAACATGGGTGTCGGATCGAACTGGCCCACGGCTATCACTCCAAGTTGTATCCACTCGTCTGGCCGGGCGCCCCCGAATCAGCTGTGCTGATGCCTGATGAGCACCGCTGAGCGCCGAAGGCAGATGGATCGCTGGAGCGAGGCTTGCCGCAAGCTGGCGCGATCGGAGCGGTAGCTCACACCACAATGCCCAGCTCGCCGGCGAGCTCTTCCAACTCTGCCGTGAGCCGGCACAGGTCGGCTGCGGCCGCAGACCAAGCGAACTCAGATGTTGCCTCCAGACCCATAGCACTCAAGCCCCGTGAAACCTCGCGCACGCACGGCAGGTACTTACGAAGTAGCCGCAGCATCCGCTCGTCCTGCCCGTATCCCAGCTGGTAGGGGATCGATCCAGCATTGTCTTTGAGATCGCTGGCCTTGATCAGGACCGCCGGAGTCCGCAACCACGCCAGCGCCGCCATGTGGATCTGGTAGCTCTCCAGGTCGACCACAGCAGCAGGGTTCGTGACCTGATGCACGTGCTGTGCCGTCCCATCGCCGAAGAGCCGAGCCAGGCAATCCCGTGCCGTCTCGTCTTGACGACCAAATATGCGGAGCAGTTCTTCGGAGCAGTCCTCTACTACGGCATGCAGCAGAGCCGCGGCCAAGACCTCTGGATCACGAACGCCCCATCGCATCAGCCGTAGCGCGACGCGAAGCGGGTGCTCGATGTACGGCACCCACGGCAGACGACCACGAACGAACCTGGTTTGCCTGCGGTGCAGGAAGGATGCCATCGCAGCGGCGGAGGTGATGAGCTCGCTCGACTCGGGCATGAGTCGGTGAACCTCACGGCCGAGCTCGAAAACGAGCATCGACGGATCCATCTGTTTGAGTGGGACCTGAGGAAAGTCAGTGGGCAGTGCGCTCATGGTTGTGCTCGCATTTCTTTGTGGGAACGAGCTACTCGATGGTCGCTACTCCCCCGGCGCTGCAACGCAGCGCAAGATGTCCCGTCACCTCGTGCCGTCGCGAGAACCGATGGCCACCTGCTCCCCACCTCACGCCAATCCCGTCGCCCGGACCGACTGTCGCCCCTGAACTCTGGAACGTCATGGCACAGGATCGTCGAGCAAACCACGTCCCGACCACGAGTCTTTGCTGGCTCTTCGCGATCCAGGGGTGTAGGTACGGACCGAACCGCCTGTCCCGTGGAGCGATGAGGCTATGTCGTCATATTCCGGAAGCCGCGTTTTGGAGCCGCGGAGGTGTATAGGCGAACGTTGATCGCCTGGATGGACCCGTTGCGGGCGCCGCGGCGGCCGAAACGCGAGCACCTTGGCGGCGCCGAATCTTCAGGGTCAATGTGAACTGGCCCGGGGTTCAGGGGATGTCGGGTCCGCCAGCCTCTGCGAGTTCACCGAGCACGCTGATCACCTCATCGGTGTTGTCTGGAACGGCAGAGCCGACATCAGGAAACGATCCGGGGGCTTCCTCGTCGGCGAGGTGTGGGTACTTCTCAAGAAGGAACCGCCGTCGGTACGCAACGTCGGCGGCGTCAACGATCGCCTCTAAGGTGGCCCAGTTGAGGGTGCCGCCAACGAGAATCCCGACTGCGGGCACGACCTTCCCGAGCCCCTGCTTGGTAAGGCGGACGCCGAATGCCTTCGCGAACTGTACGGAGACTCTCGCAACAACTGTCT
Source organism: Kribbella catacumbae DSM 19601 (assembly GCF_000372465.1). GTDB lineage: Bacteria > Actinomycetota > Actinomycetes > Propionibacteriales > Kribbellaceae > Kribbella > Kribbella catacumbae. The sequence continues at coordinate 143,852 of NZ_AQUZ01000002.1, read as the reverse complement.
CGTTCAGGACGGCCCACGTCTTGCCGCGGACGAGTGCCTGGGTGAGCCGCGAGATGTCGGCCATCGCGCTGGTTTTGGCGGTGGCTGACATCGCCGTCCCGGCGTTGACGATTGACATCGCGAATAGCTTCTCAGCAGGCGCCTCGGGATGGTAGCCGTAGAGCAGCGAGATGTGACCGACTGAGCGAGACGCGAGGCCGAGAACGACTGCGGCGTCGCCGGTGAAGGCGCCGGCGATTGCTGCGCCCGAGGGCGCTGCCGCGGCGCCGCCGGAGGCTGCGGCGACAAGCTCGCCTCCGGAGATCACCAGTCCTGCACCTGCTCCCGAGAGTGCCGCAGCAGCCGGGTAATACCAGTTCGCTCCTCGTCCACCGACAGCGTCGATCTGCTCAAGGTCGAGGCGACGCAGGTCAGAAAGCGATGCAACGTCGTGTCCGCGCTTCTTGTGGATCGACACCACCCGTTTGGACGAGAGTCCAACTCGCGAGATCCGTCCCACCGTCCGCCGTGCAGACTCTAGAGCAGTGCCTGTCCAGTCGGGGAGGGCATCGGCGGCTAGGCGAGCTCCGGTGCCGACTACGTGAGTGCTTCTGGCGGCGACTTCCTGCCCTCGCGAGACGGCCGATTGGGCCCGTGGGTGATCCTCGAGGTACTTCGTTGCGCGCGTGCCGAGGCCGGCGGCACGGCTGGCCATTTGCTCGCCGACGTTTCTCGTCCCTCTTGACAGTGGCCGGCCTTTGAACCGTTGGATGTCACGCCATGCCGCGAGCTCGTAGTCCGAGGGATCCGCCATGCCGCAAGGGTAATTGCACAGAGGACGAATCAGTAGCTGCCGGCGACGGCGTTGGCCTCGATTGGTCCCAGTCGCTCTGAGGCTATCGATCTGATCGCAAGGCAGACCCCGCCGAATCGGCTACTTCTTGGAGTTGACCTATACCTCCCGCTCGCCCTGGCAGATCCTCCGGAAGCCGAGCATCGCCATCAGCGACCAGACTCTCGTGGATCATCGTTAAGATCCTGATCCGCATGGCGGTATCGAGCTCACCGATATTCAGGAAACCAACATTTTCTTCATCGATCTCACGGATCTCTTCAGCGATCGGTTCACCATCCAACGCGGTCACAAGGTAGCTCATTACAAAGTTGAAAACCCATTGCGGGCCATCCCAGCGCTCACCGCCGCCAAATTCAATCGTTCCGGCCATCGAATCCATCATCTCCAACAATAAATACACGCGGATAGTAGACTGCAAACGTGTCGCGGATTCTCTGACACTGCTCCGGAGTGAACTTCGCGACATCAATTGGCACGAAATCTGCTTTCTCCAGGTGATGCTCCACTTTTTCCTTGAAATTATCCCACTGGCGATCCAGAAACTTTGCAGGAAAATTGCCGATGGCGTCATATGTGCGTCCATCTGAGTCAACCCAGTCGTATTTCTCGTCGGCGCTCTGTGCGCGTTCGAGTTGAACACCTCGCTTGGATTCGATACGCAATGCCGTCTCGGTTTCACCGGGACGGAACTGCTTAACCGCAGGATCGTATCCGAGTTCGTACCTACGTTGAGCCTCATCTTCAGTCGTCACCGAGACATCCGTAGTCAACTGATCGCCGTCCTCGCTGGTCAGCGACCGCTCGAGCCTGGCGTCTGGGCTCGCGGATGGTGCAGGGTCAATCGCTGCCAAGGACAAGCCTTCAGATTCATCGGCAGCACGTCCGGCGGGCTGGACGACCTCGCGGCCGATCTCAATGCTCTGTTCGGCGATCTTGGCGCGCGCCGTGGGGTCCTCGGCATCGTCACCGTGCTCTACAGTCTCGTGACCCGCGGGTGCCTCCTGCACGCCACCATCGGCATGGCCCTGCCAACGTGCATCGGTACTCGAGGAGCGCTCGGTCTGTTCAGGCAGAGGGGAGAGATGTGGCAGCACCGGCGTATCGGATTGTGGCGCGATCTGTTGAGGTACCGCATCAGGCTCAGCTCGGTCCTCAGAACTGCGGTCTGGGTCACCGAATGGTTCCGGCCGGGAGGCTTCGGAGCGGTCCGTAGAGGGGTCCGAACTGTTCTCAGACTCCGTAGCAGTCGCTTCGACGGCAACTGTTGAGCCAGTCGGTTCGCGATGCACCACATCGGCGGTCGGTTCGTCGCCTGCGGCTTGTTCGTCGCGCCCTCCTTCGATCTGCAGTGCTCGGTCCGCGTTTCCAGTCACGGCCGGCTGCTGATCTTCAGTGATGCTGGCGTCGCCGGATCCCCAGCCGAAGCGTGTAAACGCCGGGTGTTGCAGCATCAATTCGCGCGTGGCCGCAGACACTCGGTCGCCGGCCACCTGAACGCCTGATGTGGCGTCGCCAGAAGAGCGTGGAGTGTCTACCGTCGCTGCGTCTCGCTGACTTGGTTGTCCGGCGGGATCTACGGCATCCCGATCCGGCTGGACCGAGGATTGATCCGGCCGATCTTCCTGGGCCTCGTCCGGCCGTGAGGCAGGCGAGTCATTGCTTGACTCAGCAGGGGTCGTGGATGGCTCCTCGACAGTTCGATCGCCGGCGCCGTTGACACTCTGTGGCCGGCGGTCTGCAAGTTCCTGCTGGCGGTCAACAGCGTCCGAGATAGGCCGCTCGACTGGAGCGTCAGAGCTGGACGTCTGGCCGGAAGAGTCATCCGGTTCGATGGGTTCGGGTCTTCGTGGCCGGTCCATGAAACTATTCACCCGCCCCTTCCAGCATCCGGAAGACGTGACGGTGCCATTGCCCAGGCACCGTCAGTTCGTGGGCTGCGGTGATCAGCTGCGAGTACGGATCAGTGCCCGTGGACAGACTGGCTGCGGCCCGAAGGAGCGTCCCATCACCGAGAAACAACGACGGCGAAGCCTTCTCAGGTTGGATTTTTGAGTAAGTCACGATCTGCTCCTCAAGGGTCGATCCCCACAGCTTCACCCCACGAGCCGCCCACTCCTCCGTCAACGGGTGCGGAGCATCAAACGGTCCGGTGTAGGTCTGCAAGGCGTCGGCCACGTCCGCGAACCGATAGGCCCCCGCCTGCCACTCGATCTCAGTGGTCGCGCAGCTGAGCTCTCGCCGCCTCACGATGCCAAGGACAGCCTCGGCCAGATGGTCGATGAGCTGAGCCGGTACGACGTGATGCTCGATCGCCGACGCCCGTCCGGCAACAGCCGCTCCCACGGCCTCGGCAATCGCACGCTCCACCACCGCCGGCGAAACATCATCAAACGCCCAGGGCGATTGCGGCAGAGGCTTGGGGGCAGCAGCCAAATGAGCCACCGTCAGCAATTCGACCCACAAGACGAATCTCGGGTTCTGCTCAAGGAGCTGAGCAACATCAGCGCTCTCGCGAACTGTAGAAAGCCGCGCCCGACGTCCGGCAGCCTTGACCGTCGGCGCTGTGACGGCCCGTCGCTCGCGCGGTTCGCCGAACGGGATGCGAACCCGGACAGGACGGTCCATGCCGTCGGTGAATACAGCGGCCTGACCGGGCGGAAGCGACACGACGGCTCGGGACTGAGGTTCTTCAAGGTTCATGGTGGCGCCGACGGTTTCTCGGTCGTCAGCGGCGGGTAGCCGGTGCAGGATCTTGAGCGCAGAGTTCTTGACGACGTCCGGGATGACCTTGCTGGGGATCTGCTCCGCAACAACGATGCCTTCGCCGTACGCCCGGATCTCGGCGAGCAAGCCGGCAAACATCTCCACTGCGTGACTAGCGGTGCCGTCAGTACTTGCCTTGAGCAAGCGATGCGCCTCTTCGACAACGGTCACGTGGCGCAGGCTGGAAGACGGTCCACGCCGCATGCGAAGGTGTTCGATCAACCGGATCAGTACGACGCCCATACAGAACGCTTTGTCCTGGTCGTCTCCAACGTCCTCGAGCTCGAGCACCACGTTGCGGCTGAGCAGATCAGCAACGTCGAGCGGGTATCCCCCGCCGAGGAACCGGCCAGGCGTCCCGAGGAGCAGCGAGGTCAGGCGGACATCGACGAAGCCGCGGACGTCCGCCGCGAGCTCAGCGCCGTACCCGATGTCGTCAACGACCGCGCGCGCTGTCGTTTGCAGGTCGGCGAGGGACGGGTATTCGGTCCCGCCTCGGCTCAGCGCGAGGTCCCATCCGTACGACGTGTAGCACCGGTTCAGCGCCTGGCTGAGCACCTGTGGAAACGGCTCGTGCGCCTCGAATGCCGCGAGGAAGAGCGCACGGACAAGGTCGAGGTGCGTCTGCAGCGGGAACCCGGCTTCGGGTTCCAGCGGGTTCAAACTCAGCGGTACGGCGTCAGGGTCGCCGAGCCGAATGACCGCAACACTCGAGTCCGAGCCCAACCGGCCGGCCATCGCCGCGTACTCGGCCTTCGCGGGCTCAATCACCAGCCACGGTATGGATGCGTCAGTGAGCCCTTCGAGCAGATGCCGGATCGTTTGCGACTTGCCGGACCCCGTAGCGCCGGCAACGAATGCGTGCCGGTTCAACGTGTCCGGCGAAACCGTCATGCTCCCGACCGCCCGCCCGGCCGCATCAATGACATCGCCCAGCGGGATCCCGTTCACCGGCGTCTCAGGCGTCAGGTCGAACCGCACCTGTTCGACCACACGGACGCCGGCAATCTCACGCACCGGCGGTCGCCCGATCGCAGCAAGCAGCTCACCCGTCGCCGTGAAGCCCGTCGGCTCGGGTGCACTCGCCTCGGCCACGGCCGCTTCAGTGCGAATCGCAGGCTGCGGAGTCAAGGCGTAGGAGGTGGCGTGCAGGTCGGCCACCCCGGCGAAGGTCTGCGCGACAAGTCTCGCACTGGCTTCATCGGCCCCTCCTGCGAGGATCTGCACGGACCACAGGCCGCCTTGTGCGGCGGAGAAGTCGCGGTAGCGGGCGCGGTTGCGCTCCAGCTCGAGCGCGTCCCTTCCTGAGACCTTCTCGCGGTCCAGCCCCATCGTCATCTGCAGATGAAGGTCGTCGAGCAGTTCGGAGCGCTCCCCTGCTCCGACGGGAGCAGCCGTGATCAGCCAGGCGAAGGCCGGCAAAACCTCGGCCATGTCCTCCAGCGTTCCGGCTGGTTCGACCTCGGCCTCGGGCAGCGCGGTGAGTACGTCGTGCGCGCCATTCACCTCTGCCCAGTAGGGAAAGTTCACTGAGTCCGCATCGGCAGCTCGTGCGCCGACCGGATAGGAAACTGAACCGTCCACAGGCTCGATCCCCACCCTGACCTCGAGCGGTCCGCCGGCCACCGCGCGAGTCCAGCAGCAACTGAACGGCCGCCCGGCCGATGCCAGCATCATCAGCGTCGGCAACAGCCCGCGCCGAAGCGCGGTAAGGCGTTGCGCCGCATCCGTAGTCGGCCCGCCGGCCAGCGGCACCTCGGTGATGCGCCACTGCGGAATCGCGCTGTTCGAGATCATGAATCCCCCAACCGCGGATCGCAGTCGCCGAGCCGCGGACTCGCCGGATCGAGCGGGTCCACCATCACGAAAGCGGTTGGTGACAAGCCCTGCAGCACCGTCGGCTCCATCGAGTACTCGTACGTGCGCTGATACCCGACCGACGTACTCTCCGTCGAGCCGCTCGATTCCGAACTCGTGATCGCCTCCGACCACGACGTTCCACCCGTGGTCGACGACGAATACTGCTCACCAGACGTCTTGGAACCAGACCGGTGCCGCCGGCTGAACAGCAGCCCGAACGTCGCCTGCCGGCTGTCCGATGTCTGTACGCCGACCGAGTCGCTCGTCGAGGCGCTGTTTCCGCGCGTGGTGCTGTCAGACGTCGACGTGGACGTGTTCGTCCCGTGCGAGTACGTGAACTGGCTCGCCACCAGTCGGTGCTGCCGACCGATGAACGTGGCGGCCTGCTCGGCTTCCTTCGCGTTCCCGAGGCGCATGAACAGCACCGCGTCGCCGCCGCCGAGGAGTTCCACGGCGCTGTCGCGCAGATGCGCGAACAGCAGCACGAGCCGGAGCCCGTTGCGTCGGCAGATGCTGTCGAACCGCTCGAGTTCCGGCCGCGCGACGGCATCCGCTCCAGCGATCACGAAGATGCGCTCGCCCAGCCCCGACAACTGTCCGCGCTGGATTCGGACCATCGTGATCTGGAACATCAGGTGCCGCAGCAACGAAGCAGACAGCTCCGACTCACGGGGCGAGAGCTCGAATACCCGCAACGAAACCTCGTCGCCGTCCCACCCGTCCATCGGCTCATCTCCGGTGACGGCAGACAACCGCAGCACGCCAGCAGCCAGACGGAACAACCGCGCCTCCGCCGTACGCCGCGCAGACTCGCTGAGCAGATCGGCCAGCTTCATGTACTCCGGACGCGTCAGCTCACCCCGCTGGTCCGGCGTTAGCTGCCGCAGCAGCACCTGGAACGCCAAATGAAGCCTCGTGAACGTAACCGGACCATCGGTCAAGCACTCAACAATCTGCTGGACCAAGCTCGCGTCGACACCGCGCGACTCGTTCTGCTCGGGCTCTGCCCCGCGCAGCCCTTCCGCGATCACCACACCGATCTCGTCCGGGCTCAGGCCAGTCAGCGGATTCAGAGCCTTCGCTTCGTTCGGTACGACGGCCGACCGCATCGGTGCGCCGTATTCGCCGGCCATGCGGCGCAGCGGCTCAACGACGGCATCCTGGGTGAGGTCTAGTACCACGAGCCGCCCGCCCGCACTCATCAGCGAGCTGCCCATCGCGAGCAGCGCAGCACGCCAGCCGGCTGCGGTCCCGCCGTACAGGTCGACGCGCTCCTTGGTCACCGGGCCTACCGGCACCCATGGACGCACGGCACGGACCTGTAGCGCCTTCGTCTGCTCCCGCTGGCTCAGCTCCTGCTGCCAAACCTGTACGTCCCGCTCGAACCCGGCCATCGTGGTGACACAGTCGGCCAGCCACCGCTGGTGCTCCTTGACCGCAGCCTGGCGCAGCATCTCCGGACGACCCCAACGCAACCAGCCGAGACCCACTGCCATCACGGCAGGCATCAGGGCCAGCAAAGGATCGACGGCGACGTAGACCACAGCCGTTGCGGCAATGACTCCCGCCGTCGCCCAGGTCAGGACGGGACTTACCCGGGCTGCAGAAGCACGCTTGGTCTCCAGCGTAGCGAGCGTCGACGGAGGCGGCACGGCGGGAACTGGTGGGTCTTGCTGCTCGACGACCACAACCTCTTGCCCGCGGTACTCCCAGCCCCACTGCTCGGCCTCACGGGTCGCAACGATCGGTTCAGCCATGCGACGCCCCGGTCAGCCGCTCCAGCACCACACCACGCGCCAGGTCGGCGAGGATCGCCTCGGCCTCAGCCACGGTTGCCGTCGCTCGGCTGACTGTGGTGTTCCATTCCGTGTCGTCTGCGACGGTGAACCGTCGACGGCATCCAGCGCAGTGCGTCGCGGACGTGTCGGACCAGGAGGCACAGTATGAGCAGCGGCGCGCCCGCAGCAGTCGCTCCGCTGTGAATAGTCGCCGACGCTCCATCAGCGCGCGCTGCCAGCGGGCTTGTGCCTGCGGCAGGTACTCGACCAGTTGCTGATCGGTGAAATTCATACCGCGCCCGGCCAGGACAGCCGCCGTCAGCCTGGCTGCGGCATCCCGGTGGACCGCGGTCGCCTTCCCGATCGGGCCGACCGTCACCAGTAGTGGGAACCAGCCGAGTGTCTGCAGCCGCAGGGCAGCGCGGCCCCGATTCCAGCGTAGGGACATGCTGGAGCTGTCGTCGGGATCGATTGTCCAGCCGGCTGGGCGTAACGCGCTCTCGAACAAGCCTCGCTGCGGGGCATCCAAGGCGGCATGCGGCAAAAGCAAGTGGGTGTGCTGCCGACCTTCGAGCCCGGCCCGCGTGCCAGCCACAGCATCCTCCCGAAAACGTGCGGTCTCCCCAGTGGGCCGCGCCAGGGCAACTGTAGTTACTGAACGTGCCCAGCGCACCACAAACCAGCGAAGTCGGTTCACAAATGCACAAGCGGTGTTTGTGCTGTGCTCTCTTTCGGCTGGCTGTTCAGTCGCTGAGAATCTGGCTGATCAGCTCCCCTACCTTCGATCGTTCCTGCGGCGTGAGTACTTCCTGAAAGCCGTCGGTGCCGTGGAAATCGTCCAGATAGGCAATCAGTGCCTGCAGCAACGCGATGCATTCGAGCGCGTAGGCCGGTAGGCCTTCGTGTGTCTGGAGCTCGGTCCCTCGCACGCCCGCCTCACGCGCGGTCGTGGCGTTCCAGCCGGCTGCCGGGTTGCGACGGCGAAGCTCCAGCCCGGTCCGCGGCTCGAAGAACTCATCAGCACGAGCGGCGTTCTTGCCCAGTCCTGCGATGAACTGTGTGACTTGTGCACATTCGGCTGGCGTCAGAAACTGGTCGAAGCCGTGCGGGGCGTGGAGTTCGGCGACGTAGGCAGCGAGTGCTTCGGTGCAGTGGATGATCGCAGCCATCTCTCTGTCGGAGGCAGCGTCTGCGATCGCGGCGACCTGGGCTGGGGTGTCGATGACGTCGTCGATATCCAGATTCAGGCCGGGTACTGTGCGCTGGCGTTCGGCTGATGCAGGTTGAGTCATGGCCCGCCAATCCCTCGTCGGCTGCGCTGGTCTGCGCTTGCACCTTGGCCTAGTTGCTTGGCTCGTCGTCCAGAGCCAGCAGTCCGGGAGCTTAGTGGACGCTGCTGTGGCGATCCCCGCAAGACGTGGATCGGAGAGCCGATGGGAGGGCGGTGGCGCAGTATCCAGGCTTCTGTGCCGGGGTTGCTGAAAGCAAGCCGGCCAGCCGCATCTTCGATGACCACGTCTTTGCGCACCAGGGCGTCGCAGGCTGGCTCGAACTGGGCCCGATCTGCTCTTGGCAGGTGCGCACGCAGTACTGCGCGGGCGCGCGGGAGGTTCCCACCGACGCTAGCGAGGGCTTGTGCAACTGACTGTTCTGCTGGTGTCAGAATGTGCCATTTCGGTGCGTGGACTTGGCGGTCCAGCTTGGGGATGGCCCGTTCGATGCCGTGGTCTGCGGCGGCCACGGTCAGCAAGGCTGAGTTGGGCGACATTGCCTTGCAGGCCTCGTGGGCGGCTAGCTGTAGGCGTTGTGGATGTCCCCGCGAGAAGGTCAGGAGTCGCTCGTAGGCGCCCGGCTCGATAGCGATTCCGCGCGCTCCGGCCGTGTGCAGCAAGACCGCCAGGGCCTCGCTTGGTGTCAGGGGACCGAGCCGACGGGCGTTGATGACACCAGCGCGATCGGCCCGGGCGAGCCGTAGGTCGCCGGCGGGAGCGCTGGTGGCAATCACGCCGACCGGAGACCCCGCCCGTGAGCATTGCTCGAGACCGGTACAGAGCTGCCGGAGCTCGGAAGGCGACCAGTTCTCGAGGTCGTCGACCAGGATCATGGCGGGGCGGGCGGATCGGGCAGCACGCTGGCCGGCGTCTACTAGCTGCTGTGCGACGTCGCACGTGGTCTTGGAGGGCCCGATCTCGACTGAGGCGCCGACACCGCGCAGCAGTCCGATCGAAAGGCTGCCGCCGTGGACGCTGCCCTTCAGACGCGCCGATCGCTCTCGAGCTCGTGCGGCGAAGCCGCGCATCCGTTGGGAGTCGACGCTGTTGCGGAAGATGTCGCTGAGGTCGTGCGAGTCGTATTTGCTGATGACAGCCACCTGCCAGCCACCATCGGCCAGCTGCTTGCTGGCGGCATTGAGGAGCGCTGTCTTGCCGATGCCTTGGGTGCCGTGAATCAGCAAGCCGTTCGTGTCACCGACCTCCCCTGCGGCGACCCGCTGGGCTAGGTCCCGGATCGCATCGAATTCGGCGGCGCGCCCATGCGGCCACAGGGGTACGTCACCGGGCTTAGGTGTGAAGGGACTGCCGTAGCTCATCCCGCCTCCTGCCCATGTGACCTCGGTCTGAGTCTCGATCGTAGGTCGATGAGCCGGATCCCTGCAGAACTACCTGTGGATAACTCGCAGCGCAACAGCGAAGCAGGCCTAGCGAACGGGGAGTCCTGTTATGCGGCGTGGGGCCTGGGTCGCGTCAAGTCGACGCTCGCATCAGGCATCGTCGGGGTGTGGTTGTGTCTGGCCTCGACGGTGAGGGAGCATGGTTTCGGTCTGGGAGCACCCACCTCCGTCATGGGTTGGTGGATTCAGTGCGGCTGGATCATGAATGCCCCGTCTGATGCAGGTGCGAAGCAGAGGTACTCCCTTCACTTCGCGCTTTCCAGCGGGGCATTCGCTTTCCGGGCCTCGCTCGCGTATGGCTCCGTCCCTGCCCGACTCGAAGCCACTAACAGCGCGAGGTCCCGCGGTCGGCACCTGAACGGTGCTACGCAATTCGCACCATCGACCTGTCAATGCCGAGGGCAACAGTCTGTGGGGTCCTGATCGGACTGTCGGGGTGCGTGCGCGATCAGGCCGAGCCCAGTTCAGATTGGTAACACAAGAAAAGCCCTGCCGGCCGAAGCTGGGCAGGGCTTCTCGCAACTCTCTCAGTGGGCGGTCAGCTTGCCGCTCTCTTGATCTTCCTCATCGAGGAACGCACCCACCGCATCAGTGTCCACATTCGGGGTGCTGGGCCCCCGCCATGCACCCCGCACCCGGGACAACCCAGGTCAGCAACTACAGCCTCGAACCAGGCCTCCGGGTCAAGGCTGTCGGCGATCTCATCGGGGACACCAGCGCGGTGGCTGATGTTCCAGCGCAGCTCGCCGCCGAGCGGATGCGTACAGTTCCCCGGTGATCCCTGCCAAGGGAAGCGGTTGTCCTGCCAGCTCCCGTCTCTGAATTTCGTGATGGGCGCGCCACAGTCAACACATTTGAACCAGCCCATTTCATGCCGCAGATAGTGCGTGTCCCATGTCTTCCTGCAGTGGGCGCAGGAGATCTCAGCCATTGTGTACTCCCTTCAACCGCCGTCCGGGTCATGGCCAGACGGCTACTGCCTGAGTGACAGTGGGCCAGAAGCCGGCACAGCGGCCGGCGCCTCACCCGCAGTCCTCAAACGGCGAGATGTCACGTCGACGGGCTCTTGCCCTGCGCGGAAAAAGAGGACCCCCGCCGACGGAGCGCCAGGCTCGATCGGCGGGGGTCGCCCGGAGTACTCGATTTGTCGGTCCAGGTCAGCGGGAATCTGCCTGGCTGCTGATCCTCACGGTCGTCGCCGCTGAGGGGTCCCCGTCGCCCTGGGCTCTGACGGGGGCATTCGAGATCACGGTGTGGATCAGGGCGTGGTTCCGGCCAAGCCGTCATCGTGCGGAGGCAATGTTTCGGGGCCGGTGGTGGCTTGCGGATGTGCGAGGTGGTCGGCCATGCCGTCGCGGTCGACGATCAGCACCCGCCAGGGCGCCGGGATGCCACTTTGCTGACGGGTATGGCGGTACATCTCGGCGCTGGCCAGAGTCATCGCGTCGCTGGTCGCTTGGGCGGCGCTGTCGTATCCGGTCTGCAGGGTGACAGTGGCAGTGATGCCGCCTTCGTCGGCGATCAGCGTCACTTGGTCGTTCGGGTCGGCGGCTGCCCGATGCAGGATCGTCGCGGCGGTGGCCCTGGGAATTGTGTATTGCAGTTCGGCGTACTTGTGGACGAGGTTGGTCAAGCAGCGCTCCTCAGCTTGGTGTGCTCAACGGGGCCGCCGGCACCGGGCGATGGTTCGGATTTGCTCGCTACGTTTCCCCGTAGATATCGATGTGGAGGGCGTCCACGCGATGGCTGAACTCGATGTCGGTGATGTCAGCGGCCTTGTCGAAGAGCCCCTGGAACATGATCGAAACTTCCTTCTGGTCCTTGTGCAGGTTGCACTCAGGAGAGGTCTGGTTCTTCAGACAGACACAACCGTGCTTGAGCTTCATTGCTTGCCATGCAGCATCGATCTCGCCTTGAGATTCTTGGCTCACGGCTTCCTCCGTGGCTCCGGTGGCCCTGTCGATCGTCTGGTGTTCGTGGCTTGGATCTGGAGACGGTGCCGCGTTAGACCGTGGTGGGCTTGATGGTGGTGATCGTTCTAGCCGTCGATCGTTTCCTTGCCTGCCGGTGCGCCGTAGATCGAGGCGGCCGCGGCCGGATCATCGAGTGTCAGTTGCTTGTTGGCCCGGTAGGTGAGCTTCTGTTCGCGCGGGCTCCAGTGGTTCTCGGTGAGTAGGTACCGGTGGCCGGCGACGACCAGGTAGCCGGCGGCTTCCAGTGCCGGGTGCATGGGGGGCGACACTCCTGTCACGAACAGTGGCGTTGTCCACCCGATGTCCCATACGTAGTCGCCTGGGTTCAGGTCCGACACCGCGACGGGCTGGCTCATCCAGCCATCACCTCATTCCGGGGTTCGTCGATGACCGTCGATGCCATCGGACTGGGCTGTCTGGTTCTGCGGTGGTTCCGCGGCCCAGGCGCACAAGGTGGCGAGGTTGACCGCGGCGATGTCGGTCGAGACCATCACCGCGCCGGTGAACTCATCGCGAATTACGCGAGAGAAGATCACGTGCTGCTCGAGTGGTTGCTTCAGGGTGCGCTGGATCGCACGGGGCCAGTGGCCGTGGGCAGTGAACGCGCGTCCCTCGACTCTGGCGTCGAGGTAGCTCTCGGCCGCGTGCTGCCAGTCGGTGCTGAGCAGGTGCTCGTCGGTGAACTGCGTGTACTCGGAGCGGTCGTTGATGAGCTGCATCGAGTGCTATCTCCTCTGGGGAATGCCACAGACCGGCGCTGTCGATCTGTGGCGCGTGATGGGCTGGGGTGAATTGGACGACTCATCGGTGTCGGTGCCCTTGGCAAGTACGTGAAGTGCGGCAACGTGCCATCGGACATCACGTCGGTGTCCACGGGCAGGCCTCGTCGCGGGCCTGGAGCGTCTCGGGCTTCTGCTCAGCACCTGGCAGCCCAGATGGCCAGCCGGATGCGGCGCCGGTTCGGGGATCTTCAGGGATCGGTGAGTTCAATGAAGAATCCTTGTGGAGCGGTGACGCAAGGCCGGCACTGGTTGAGGTCAGGCAATCCGGTCCGTAGCCGCGATCTGGTCCCAGGCCGCTGTATGCGCTGTGACGTCGAGGCCGTGATCGGCAGGGAGTGGCTGTCTGACCTCGTTCCAATCCCGCCAATGCGCGAGCCTGGCGTCTACTTGGGCGTGGTCGATCCTGGAATCGCCGTGGTGGCGGGCCAAGCGCTCCGGCACGCCGGCGTGCTCGACGGTGTGGGCGGTCAGCAGCAGGCCGGCGAACTCTGGCTCGCCCAACGCGCACAGCAGGTCAGCTAGTGCCTCGTCAAGAAACGTTGGCGTTGTAATCGTGTCGGGTTGACCTGGCTGGGGCTGGTTTTGGAGGCTGGCTGTCGGAGGTGGCGATGGGTCGACAGCCTGAGGTGTTCGTGCGTGCGTTGGAGCCCGAAGAAGCGGCTCGGTTGGTGAAGATCACCCGCACGGCCAAGGACCGGGTGCGGTTGCGGCGGGCCGGGATCGTGCTGGCCTCGGTGCAGGGTCGTAGTGCTGGTGATGCGGCGGGGATGTTCGCGGCGACGGCGCAGTATGCGCGGGAGGTGATTCACGCGTTCAACGAGTCCGGGTTCGCGGCTTTGGACCCAAAATGGAGCGGGGGGCGACCGAAGAGGTTCGGCCCCCCGGTTCGTGAGACGGTCTGCCGGGTCGCGAAAACTCCGCCGCAACGGCTGGGCCGGCCGTTCACGACGTGGAGCCTCACGAAATTGGTCGAGTACCTGGCCGAGAACAGCAAGATCCGGATCAGTACCGAATCGGTGCGCAAGATCCTGCGGGCCGCGGGTGTCAGCTGGCAAGCTACCAAGACCTGGAAAGGCAGCCGGGACCCCGAGTTCGCGTCGAAGATGGCCCACATCCTCGACCTGTATGACCATCCACCAGCTGATGGCCGGGTGATCTGCGTCGACGAGTTCGGCCCGCTCAACCTCCAGCCCCGGCCTGGTAGAGGCTGGTTCCCGGTCGCCGGCCCGGCCAGACAGCGAGCCACCTACCATCGCACCGGTGGCATCAGGCAGATGCTCGCCGGCCTGGACCTGGCCACCGGCCAGATGTTCTACCGGTTCCGCGACCGCAAACGCTGGCAGGAGTTCCTCGCCTTCCTCAAGCAACTCCGGGCCAGGTTCCCGACCGGGAAGCTGCACGTGATCTGTGACAACTTCTCACCCCACAAGAAATCCGAAGTCGTTGCCTGGTGCCGTGACAACGGCGTCGAGTTAGTGTTCACCCCGAGCAACGCCTCCTGGCTGAACTGGATCGAGTGCGAGTTCACCGCGCTGCGCTACTTCACCCTCGACGGCAGCGACTACCCCAGCCACACCGCTCAGGAGAACGCGATCGCCGGCTACGTCCGCTGGCACAACAAACGCTCTCAACCCAAACGCCACTTCGCTGTCGACTCCAAGATCCGCCGACCCGATTACCTACCCAACGTTGCTTGACGAGGCACTAGCGTTATTGCCTCAGAACAGAGCATGCGTGGCGCGAGTCCGTCGACCATCGCGTGTGTGGCCCAGGCAGCGCGGAAGCTCTGCGCAGCACGCAATACCTGGCCGCGGTGCAGGAAGCGCCACGTCTTCGACAGCAGTGGTTCGGGCATGGGGCAGCACTCTCAATTCATTTCCGCTGGTGGGGCCCTCTGGGGGCTGCGGTGGATCCGGGCGTTCGCTCAGAAAGTGAATGGTGGGCCTGGCCCGGTGCGGATCCTCGTCCAGGTCAGGACCGGGCCACGCTGATCTGCATCGGCGCGGCATTGTCCAGAAGACGGGAACCATCTCCCGGCAGCCGATGCCTGGTGTGGTTCCCGTCCGCAGGTGTCTGGGCTGCTGGCCGGATGTGATCAGCCGAAGGGGAGTTCGGAGCCAATCGGCGAGCTCTGGGCCCCGGCAAGGGCCTTGGCCTGGGCCGGCGCAGCTGCGCGGGCCGCCTGGTTGGTCTGCTCGGCGGCGGCAACGCGTTCAGCCAGGCGGGCCTGGGTCACCTGAAGCGAATCGAGGAAAGTGATCTTCTCGACGACGACCTTCAGGTCGAAGATGTTCTCGCCGTTGCGGACGTAGGAATCCATGCGCAAGGTCGTACTCAGCGCGACCTTGTCTCCCTGATGGATCTTGGCGAAGGGAGTCTCCTCGAAGGTCGTCTCCTTGCGCACGAACGCCTCGACGGAGATCGCGTCCGACAGTGCCTCGCCCTGGGCGTTCTTGTAGTCGCGGTCCGCGAAGACTGTGAAGACGACCTTCTGCGAGCCGTCGCTGTTGTTGAATCGGATCGGGTCGCGGGCCAGACGGCCGATGAGGGTTCCGTGGTTGACCGGGTTCGACATGTTGTCTCCTTGGGTGAGTTGGCTGGATGGAGGAGCGGGCACGGCCATGGACTTGCTGGTCCCATTGCCGAGACGGCGTGCAACAGGTGGCTGACTGGGCTCGTGGCGTGCCTCGAATGGGCTGCGCCGTTCAGACGACTCGTCACAATTCAGTAGTCATCTCAAAGCCCGAATCGGCCTCGCCGATCGAGTGCAGTAGCGCTTTCTGAGTCGCGGATCAACCACGTCGACCTGGCCTGATGCCCTGCTGTGCTCGGGTCCCTGGCCTCGATGAAGGTCTTCCGAACACCTGGCGCAGGGAGAGGGGCTGTGATGATGGGCGCGCCAGAGCCACCTGAAGCAGGCATTAGATCGGCCATCACAGCGTCATGCAGATCAGCTCTTCAAGCGGCTGCGAATGTCCTGCTCGAGTTCTTCGAGCTCCGAGTCGTCGGCGCCCGGACTGGCAGGCTGCTTGAGGACGGCAAAGAACGCGATCAGGTTCTGGGTCCTCAGCTCGACCTGGATCTTGTCCTGAATGCGCCGCTGCTCTTCGGCGAGCTTTACGAGTTGTTTCTGTGCTACGGCGATGTCGATCTCGGTCTCGCTCGGATCGTGTGCGGGCATGGGGCAGTCCTCCTGTGAACGCCGTAGGCCTCCTCCGGCCGAGGTGTCATGCACCAGTCGACGGGATAGGCGGTTGAGTGGCGACAAGCAGACCGCCGAGGCCGAGATCAGCCAGACCAGGTGTGCTGTCCAGATGAAGCCCGGATCAACTCCGTTGATCCCTGCTCGTGTTCTGCCACGCCGCATCCCCCACTGAAGCTGGCTGTTTCTCTGCCTCCCGGATGCCTTGCGGGCTCGCCTGGTAAGGGGCGTGCTCGTCCTCCCTCCCGACCACGCTGGTCAGCCCTCTTGTTTCGGGAGGATGCGCAGGCGTACGGCCCGCGCCGAGAACGATCCAATGCTGTGCTCACTGACGATCTCTGCCAGGCCTGCGTCGATGAGGCTCTGTGCGACGCCCTCGCCTTCGTCGCAGTCCTTGACGAACACTTCGTCGTCGGCTGTTCGCGAGATGCCGTAGGCATCAAGCGAGATGCTCAGGTACTCCTCGGGCTCGCCGTCGCCGGTGTCCAGTACGAGTAGCCCGGTTGCCGGGTCGTGGAGCACTGTGCCGACGAGTTCGACCAGGCCTCCGGAGAAGCGGATCGGTACCTCATTGCCGATAGTGGTCATGGTTGGCTCGGGCCTGGTCATTGGGGTCTCCTTGGTGGGCTTTGGGCGGGTCGTTCGGGAGCACGCGCAGAGGGCGGCACTGCGTCACACTTCTGGGGCGACCTCTGGGCTGCCTGGTCGTTCCCGAGCGAGCAGCGGTCGGATCGACCATCACCTCTTTCCATGACTCCTTGCTGGAGGTCGGGCCGAATGCCTCCTCCACGGCTAGATCGCACCCGGTACGGGACAGACCACGCTCCCTGCTGCGAGGTGCGGTGCTGCCTCGCCGAGGAACTGAATGTGGGTCAGCTCCGGACTGAGCCAGATCTCGTCGTCCAGGCGCGGGTCGTCCGTGTGGACGTCTGCCTCGTACTCGTGCATCACCCGACGCGCTGACACCTCATCCTTGGCGATTGCCACCATGCTGATGATCGGCGCGTCGCCATCTACCGCTGTGCCGTGATAGATCCGCATTGGACGGTTCCTGTCTGCGTGGAGGGGTGGACGAGGGGCGTCTGGCTGCGGCTGTCCTTGCATCGCGCTCCTCGAAACGGGGCGGCCGTTCGCATGCCCTGGCCTGGGAGTCCTGCAGCGGGACACAGGCCCAGGTGGCGGTGACCGCTTAGCGAGCAGTGCCGCTCGAAGTGGCCGTTCCGCTCGGAGTGGCTGTTCCGCTGCGAGTCGCGGAGGCGGTCGGAGTCGTGGTCGGCTCGACGGTGGTGGTTACCGTTGCTGTCGGGGACGGCGTCGGTGTGCCGATCGGCTCCGGAGTACTCTCGCGGTCAGCCACGCAGCCGTACCGGGCGCCGTACCCTTCGGGCCATACCCCGACTGGGTAATAGCCGGGATAGCTTGGATAGCTGCGGTAGTCGCGGCCGTAGTAGTTCACGATTACCGGCTGAGGTGCGAGCGGCATGTTCTTCCGGTACGGCTTCGACCAGTTTCGCCCGCCGGTGTTGTAGCCGCCCCAGGTGCTGGGCTTGGTCGACGTGCGCCAGTACGGGTTCGTTGTCGTCTTTTTGCTGCTGCCCGGGTTCGAGCCAGAGGTCTTCATCGGCCGGTCTTGCACCTTCGACGAGGTGCGCTGGGATCCCGGCCTCGGCGGGCTCGGCTTCGACAGGCTACCTGCGATGGCGGCACAGGCCTGCTGATCGTCGCTGCAGGCCACCAGGGCACCGGCGCCGATCAGGACGACGGCGAGGATTCGTGCGATGTTACGGAAGATCACGGCTCTCCTGTCTTGGTGGCTACCATGCAGGGCAGCACAGGGATGGTGTTGCAGGTGCTCCTCATGCACGTCATCGAGAAGTCGTTGTCAGCGAGCTGGCTTGTCTCGCCGCCGGACCGATAGCCGTACCCCATGGCGCGGTGCCGGCCGCAGCGAGAATGACGATCTCGTCGGGCTCGTAGACGCAGCTTTCGTCGTCGCCGACGCGCGTGCGCACGCTCAGTTCGGAAGCGAATGGATTGGGCTCCCGCACGACAACTTCGACCACCTCGGCGATCGCGAGCTGAGGCAGCCCGTCGTCGTTGCAGATCGGCACGATCACCTGCTCTCCGGTGCGGCCGGTGGCGCCGAGCTTGTCGGTGAAAGTAGCGGTGCTCATGACGGCATCCCACTTCCATTGGACCGCCCAGCCGTGCTTTTGCACGTGGCTATCGCTGGGGTCGGTTTCGGACTGACCAGGACGCCGGCGAGGTCGACCCTGCGGCCGCGCGCGATCTCGGCGGCTGACACGACGATGCGATAGCCGCCGGCCGGATAGCTCGGGTGGTCGGACGAGACCACAGCACAGCTCCACGCACCGCTGTTGCGCTTGCGCGGCAACGGCTCCTTGTCAACGCGACCAGGCCGCGAGTCCGGCCGGTAGTCGAGGGGGACAACGACGACACGGTGCGGTTCCGTGGTGCGCGGCGGCTTCCAGGGCAGCTCGACCAGCATGTCTTGGGGCCAGTCGGCAAGAGTGATCGGCAGCGTGGACAGGTAGTGGTTGGTCGAGCCCTCGGGGGACTGGGCGAGTCGCGCCTGCTCCTGTCCCTTGGTCTCGAGGTAGCCGATGCGTTCGAGGAATGACATGGTGATCGGTGCTCCCGCTTCGGGACGTGGGTGAGCGAGTACGTGGATCAGGCCTGCGCGTACTCCACTGCGTAGACGGGCACGTTGGCGCACAGGGCGTCAAAGGTTGTCGGGAATCGTGACCAGTCGGTGTTCTCGTCGATGGCGATGTCCACCCGGTCCCCGTAGGCGATGACGTATGCGGCTGCCTGGCGGTCGACGTACGTGGCGCTCTCGCCTTTGAACGGGATCTGGTACCAGGTTCCGCCGTCTGAGCTCACCGGAAGGTTCAGGGTGATCAGTCCGGCGTCGATTCGGGTCATGGTCTTTGTGGGCATGGCAGATGGTCCTCAATGTCGTGTCGATGGATGAGACCTGCAGTGGTCATTGGAGGTCCTGCGCACGCGTAGTGCTGCGGGTTCCGGCGCCCGGACTCAACCGGGCGCCCTGCAACCAACCAGGTTTCTTCTTCGCTGAGATCCCGGATCGACTCTGTCGATCTCACTAGCCCAAGCCGACCCGCAGGCACAATGAACCATCAGATCGACATTACATGGGTATCTAAATGGCTTAGTATGATGTATTCATAAAGGACGTGGATGCTCACCGGGGAGGTTCAGCATGTCGGCAGTCGTCAACCAGGATCGCCGGGAGCGCGCGGTCGTGCGCCTCCATCCGGACGTCAAGCAGCGGGCGGAGTACTGGGCCCAGCGCCGCGGCTACACGTCGGTCAACGAGTACATGGCCGAGGCTGTCGACGAGAAGATCCGGCGCGAGAACCTGGACTACGACCTGCCGACCCTTGAGATCGCCCGGCTCAATCAGCTGGTCGACGAGGTCAAGGCTTTGTCGACGAACAGCGCGAATCTCGAGCGGGTTGTCACACAGGGCTTCGACTCCCTCATCGGCCTCACTCGAGGCGACAACTATCTGCTCGATGCCGAGGACGGGGAGTTGTGATCATGGGTGGCGGCAGTTTTCAGGACCTGCTCGATGACGCGAAGGCCAACGACTCCATGGAGGTCGACACATCCTTCCTCGACGAGTTCCGGCGGACCGGCGCGGGAACCCCTCCGCCGGCCGAGGGAGCCGGATACGACGAGCCGACCTTCGACGTTGCCGAACCACCGATTGAAGATGCCACTCATGTTGGGCAGGCAGCCGGCCCCCCGGCGTCCGAGCCGGTGCCCGACAAGCCCACCCCCGAGAGAGCGGCGCACGATGGGCTTGAGGCAGTGGGCGCGGGAAGTCCGACGAACCACGGCGGTAGCCCGCGCCGCAGCAGCTCGTCGGGCGGCGGTACATCGGCGCCCCTACCGGACCCACAGCAACCAGCCGCGACGTCTCCCCGATCGGATGGCACAGATACGAGTGGTCCACGGCCAGAGATCAGAGCACCTCAGGAGCTCGATGCGGTGCTGGACGCCGAGGACGAGCGGAACCTCGATCACCTGACCGTGTCCGCGGTGTCAGCGCACCGCAAGACCGACCAGCAGGACGCGATCCAGGCGGCAACCGGGACAAGGGGCTGCGGCAGCGGTACTGCCGAATCCCTGCCGGAGTCAGGTTTCCGGATCATCGGTCTGGCGAGCCAGCCCATGGTGCGGAACCTTCCTCGCCCGCTCGTGGATGCGCTGCGCCTGCAGCTTCGCTCCGCGGCCATACGCGAGCGACGTGTCAGCGACAAGGTGGCCGAGGCGTTCAGCCGGCGGCTGAGCCAGGGTGCTCTGGTGACGGCATTCTTGCTGGCCCAGCTGGACGTGCGCATGGAAGCGGACCCGGCGACGCAAGCGGCCGTCGAGCTGTTCCGCTCACAGGACCCGTTGCTCGGTTCGATTGCCAGGCGCATCGATACCCTCGAGCAACTGGAGCACGAGCGCACCGCCCAGCTGGAGCGTCTGCACGCGATGGCGACAGCCATTCAGCGGACCAGCGCTGTCATCGAGCAATCGGTGGCGTACTCGATCGCCGATCGCACCGTGAACTTCCTGCGCGGTTCGCACAACATCCATGACGCGCCGATCACGCACCAGGACGCGATCTATATTCGCGACAGAGCCCGGGATGAGACGCGGAAACGCAGCAAGTTCGAGGACGACCGGGACGGAAGGCCAATCCGGTGAGCACGGAGCCGCGGCCGGCCGGCAGCACGAGATCAGCATCCGGCGCATGGAAGCTCCGACCGCAGTAGTCGCGACCGATCCACGTCCTCACCTCAACACTCGAACCATCCAGATAGTCATTCAATAGACTATTGAATGACTATCAGGATAGGCTGCTCAGTGTCCGCGATGGCGACATCTGAGGTGGAGTCGATATGACTGTGGGGATCCTGACCGAGAAGCCGTCGGCCGCGCGCCACTTCGCAGCGGCGCTGGGAGGCAAGAGCGGCAGTTACAACGGCGAGCGGTTCGTCATCGCCCACGCGCGTGGGCACCTATATGAGTTCGTCGACCCGCACCAGATGGTGTCCGATCCCGCTCTGGCAGGCAGGTATCACCAGTGGGACCTGGCGAATCTTCCGTGGAATCCGCGCGACCTCACCTGGGATTTGGAGCTCATGAAGGGCGCCGCCAAGGTGGCGCAGGAGGTGAAGCAGACGCTGGCCGGCTGCGACGAGATCGTGATCGCGACCGATGTGGACCCGACGGGTGAGGGCGGCATGATTGCCGTGAATGCGTTCCTTGAGCTGGGGCTGCGGCCGAAGTCGTGGTCGCGCATGTATTTCACCGACGAGGCACCGGTGTCGCTGCAGAAGGCGTTCTCGTCGCGTAAGACGATCGCTTCGCTGCAGCACTTCGACGAGTACGCCAAGGCGATCTACCGCTCCAAGTTCGACTTCCTGTCGATGCAGTGGACCCGTTGCGCAACCAGCATCGCGCGCTCCCGCGGCCGGGACACGGTGCTGCGGCAGGGCCGGCTGAAGTCCGCGATGGTCAAGCTGGTCGGGGACCAGCTGAAGGCGTACGGCGACTACGTCAGGCAGCCGTTCTTCCAGAACCGCTTCCGCGACGAGAACGACGTCATGTACACGAACCCGAACGAGCCGCGATTCGGGCAGAAGGCTCAGGTGCCGCAGCGGTACTCGGCATCGCCGGTCGTGCTCGGCGCCACGGTGACGAAGCAGACCGCGCCGCCGCGGCTGCTCGACCTCGCGGCGCTGTCGTCGATGCTGGTGGGCAAGGGTGTGAAGGCCAAGCTCGTACTCGAGACGTACCAGAAGATGTACGAGGCACAGGTCGTCAGCTACCCGCGCACCGAGGACAAAACGATCACCCCGGAGCAGTTCAACGAGCTCGCGCCGCTCGCCGACAGCATCGCCGCGGTCACCGGTGTCGACATTGCTCTTTTGACGCACCGCAAGCCACGCCGAACGCACGTCAAACCGCAAGGCGCGCACGGTGCGAACCGGCCGGGACCGAAGGTGCCTGCGTCGCTGGACGACGTCGCGCAGCGGTTCGGCCAGACCGGCCGCCTCATCTACGAGACCCTGGCCAAGAATTACCTGGCCATGCTGGCCGAGGACTACGTCTACGAGCAGCAGAAGGGCCACGTGCAGCGCTACCCGGAGTTCGTCGGGATCGCGAACGTTCCCAAGAGCGCTGGCTGGAAGGCTGTGTTCGATCCGGACTCCGGTGACAATCCTGCAGACAACTCCGCTACGGCAGACCCGGTGGCGACTGAGACCAGCAAAGGACTCGGCCGCAGCGCCGAGCCGTTCGTCTTCGAAGGTGCGAACAAGCGCCCCGAGCACCCGAGCATGAAGTGGCTCATGAAGCAGCTCGAGAAGCGCGACGTCGGCACAGGCGCGACGCGGACCTCGACCTACAGCGAGGTGACTTCTACGAGCGTGAAGTACCCACTGCTCGTGGAGCGCGGCCGCAAGCTCACCCTCGCCGACGCGGGCCAGTTGAGCTGGCTACTGCTGCCCGGCACACGGATCGGCAGCCTGGATCTCACAGAGAAGATCTATGCCGACATGCGCGACATCGCCGCCGGAGCCGCGACCGCCGAGGAACGCCTCGCCGTCGTCGCGGACTGGGTGCGGGAGGACATCGCGCAGATGGAGAAGAACGCCGCGGCAATCGAGGCAAAAGTCGGTCCGCAAGGCACCGCAGGCACGCACAAGGAGCGTGCGGCTGGTATCTGGGTGAAGACCGGCCAGTCAGTGACATTTGCCCGTGCGTGGGGTGGCCACCGTTTCAGCGACCAGGAAGTACAGCAGTTGCTGGCCGCCGAGACAATCGAGTTCGAGGCCAGGAGCCAGCAGGGCAAGGCCTACGACGTGTTCGGCGAGCTGGCCGAACAGACGTTCAAAGGCAACAAGTTTGTCGGCTTCAGCAAGCTCGGCCTCGGCCGCCGCGACGCCAGCGGCGCTGCCCAGCCACCCAAGGAGTGGTGCTCCCACGTGTTCACACCCGCCGAGCTAAAACAGCTCGCGGCCGGTGGATCGGTCGAGGCAGGCGACTTCCTCAGCAAGCAGGGCAACGCCTTCCAGTGCAAGGTCTGGTTCAAGGAAGACAAGCCCGGCGAAGGCAAGAAGATCGTCCCCGACTTCGACACCTCGCTCCCGCCGACGAGTTGGTGCCAGCACGTCTTCACCGACGACGAGCGCACCGCGCTGGCCAGCGGGACGAGCATCCATGTGAAGGGCCTGACCTCGGCCAGAGGCAGGAAGTTCGACGCGGACCTCACCTGGAAGAACGAGGACGGCAGGAAAAGGATCGTGCCGGCCTTCGCATGAACTCCGCGGCAGCAACGGAAAGGACTTCCTTGATGACCACCGTTCATCCTTCGAGGGCTGTAGCCCCTGCGCAGCTGGCATCGGACCCGGTCCTGGGCGGACTCGTCGGGCTGATCGGCGACGCGCACGGCGACGCCTGCTTTCTGCGAGGAGCCGCGGCGATTCTGGCTCAGCGCGGGTGCACTTCGCTGGTACAGCTCGGCAACTTCGGGCTGATCTGGAGCGGCACCCGCGCCGAGTCACGCGCCCTCGACGAGCTCAACAGCTTCCTCGCCAAGGTGGGGCTCCGGCTCTACGTGGTGCTCGGCAGCCTCGAGAACTACGACCTGATCGACGCTCTCCCCCGCGACGCCAACGGCACTGCTCAGATCTTCTCCCATATCGATCTGTTGCCCCGCTCCGGCGTGATCCTCGCAGGCAACGGCGGCCTCGCCGATCCCGTCCACGCGATCGGCTGGCTGTCGGGAGCAGCCAGCCTCGACCGCAGCCTGCGTGTCCCGGGCAGGAACTGGTGGCCCGCGGAGCTCACGACTGATGCGCAGGCGCAGGGACTGTTGTCGTCGCCGATCGGTCCTGACGTCGTGCTCGCGCATGAGGCTCTGGCCACTCCGGGGCTGCTCGCCTACCTGGGCGACGGCGCGGGCTGGGACCCGAGCGACCTGACGTACGCGCGGACAGCGCAGCGCGAACACACCGAACGCGTGCTCTCGGTGCTCGACCCGGGCAAGGAAACGCTCACCGTCAGCGGCCGCTATCACCTGCGCCACTCCGAGCGCACGATCCTTCGGCGCGGAACGGCAGACGGTGCGACTCAGCCGGTCCCTATCCGCCAGGAAATCCTCGACCGCGAGCGGACACCCGGATGCTTCGCGGTCCTCGATCTGCGCGGTCCCGTCCCCCTCCTCGAGGCACCGTGACAGCCGAGGACTCCCTGGCCCGATGACCCGGCAGTAAGGACAGCAACTATGGCCCGCCACTCCTACAAGATCCCAGCACCACTGAACAGGTCCTTCCTCGACCACGAGATCTCGTTCAGCGTCGGCGGCTGGCAAGTCCCGCCGTCTCCCATGAAGCAGATCCTGTTCCTGGGCGGCGGCGTCCTCGTCACCCTGTGGGCGGCAACGACAACGTTCATCAAGTCGGCCGGCCCGGCGCTCATCGTGCTGTTCGTCGTCTGGTCGCTCATCACCGTGTTCTACCTCGGCGGCCTGACCAGGACCAGAGAACTGCGCTTCATGACCGTGCCGGCACTGCTGGCCTACCTGCCGAGAAAGGCCCGGCTGGTGCTCACGCGGCGCAGTGCTGATCCAAGCGGCTTCTACTCGATCGTCGGTGTCGACGACGTGACCGAAAACGGCGCGATCAGCTTCTCCGACGGCAGCCTCGGCCAGCTATACCTCGTCGTCGGTTCGGCGAGCTACCTGCTGTTCGACGAGGACCAGACCTCGATCCTGGATCGCGTCGATTCGTTCTGGAGGAAAGTGCCGACCAGTTGCGAGCACATCTTCATCACCACGAAAGAGCCGCAGCGGATCTACCACCAGGTGGCCAATCTCGAACGCCGCAACCAGGCGCTCCAGGTACGGGATCCGGATCTCCTGGAGCTGCAGAACGAGCAGTACGACATCCTCACCGGCCATGTGGGTGGCAAGTTCACCTCCATCCATCAATACGTCCTGCTCAAGGGCAAGAGCGTCGACGCGCTGCGCCAAGGACACCTGGTCCTGCAGGCCGAGGTTGAGGGTTCCTCTCTCATGATCAAGGAGGTCACGATGCTCGGCCGCGACGAGTCCCATCAGATGCTCCGGATCCTCTACCAGGGCACCACCGACAGCCTCCTGGGCTGACCCGACAGCACCACGACCCCTGCACATACGCAGGAGAAAACGAGACGATGGCACTGCTCACCAAGCTTCGAACCTCACTCGGGACCCCGAACAAGGATGAAGCGCGTCCCGAGCTCACCGACGAATTCTCGTCCGACGCGCCGGCAACTGCCGTATCCATGGCGAGCGGCCAGGATCCGGCCGGCGGAATCGCCGATCAAACAGTCTCGGAGGCCAGGCTCGGCTGGTGGCGGCGCCGCCAGGAGGCGAAGCGTCTCGAGGGCGAGTTCGAGTCGTACCCACACCTGCTCGCGCTGAAGCCCAAGGAGAAGTACCTCTTCCGGTCGGATTACTTCCAGGTCGACGCCTCGGTCGGCTGCGTCCTGGCGTTCTTCCACGACATGGCCGCCCACGACAGCTTCGGCCCGTTCTGGGGCATCGGGCGCATCCCCGATGGCCTCGACGAACGGGTGACCGCTGTCGTACTCGAACAGGTCGCACGGATGACCGACAAGTGGATCGACCAGTACACGAAGCAGTCCGAGAAGCTCGACAACCTGGAGGCGGGCGAGCTGGCCGACGGTGGTACGACGTCCTCGAAGCTCAAGGCGAGGAAGGTCGCCGGCGACCTCGAGGCCACGATCAGCGAGATCCAAAACGGGGCGGCATACCTGTCGGTGCAGAACAGGCTGCTGCTCAAAGCCCCAGACCTGGCAATCCTGGAAGACAGCATCGATCGGATCTCGCGGCTCTACATCGACCGTTTCGGGACGCTCCAGGCCGCGGCCTACGCTGGCGAGCAGCGCCAGGAGCTGTCAGGGCTGCTGAAGAAGAACGACAAGAAGCGCGGCCGCGGATTCCACTTCACCTCCACGGAGTTCGCCGGTTCGTACTCGCTCGTCACGAACGGCCTCAACGACCGCAGCGGCGAGTACGTCGGCTACATGGTCGGCGACGTAAACAACTCCGCGGTGCTCTTCGATTCCAACGGCTACGACCACCACGTAGTCATCGCCGACGGTGCGACCTCGGACTATCTGGACCGCGCACAGATCTCCGACCTGTGGTGCTCGAAGCTCTCGCAGTCGTGCCTGCTGAACAACGGGCACGTGGTGCACCTGGTGCTCGACGGCGCGGAACTAGACACGCTGGGGCCACGCTTCGACGCCTTGACGTCTCGCGTCGACCTGAACACAGGTGACGTGAACATGTTCGAGATGTTCGGTGAAGAGGCCGACGAACTGCCGGTCTTCGCGGCACAGATGCAGAAGCTCGCGCTGATGTTCGAGCAGCTTTACGAATCTGCCGATGGCGGAGTCGGGTCGATCATCCGCAACGAACTGGAGAAGACAGCGACACAGTTCTACGTCGACCAGCGCATGTGGGTACGAAATGCCAAAGCCCAGCGGCATCGCCTGCGCGTCGTGGGCATTCCACACGAGCAGGTGCCGCGCCTACAGATGTTTGTCTCCTACCTGGACACCGAGCACAAGGCCCTGCTGAACTCCGACAAGAACGACCCCGACCAACTGCGCGCGTACAACGTACTCAAGAGCGTCGCGAAGAACCTGCTCGACAACAACGGTGACCTGTTCAACAACCACACAGCCGCCGCGGTCGACGGTATCCGAGACGCCAAGCGCGTAATCTACGACTTCTCGAAGCTCCTGCGTCGCGGCCGGGGCGTCGCGATGGCGCAGCTCGTCAACATCGTCGGCTTCGCGGTCGGAAAACTCGAGCGCGGCGATACGGTCGTCATCCACGGCGCGGAGAACATCGACGACCGCGTCACGGCGTACATCGAGATGCAGCTCGAGCAGCTCTACCAGCGCGGCGGCAGGGTCGTGTTCAGCTACAACGACATCGACAAGATGCTCGCCTGCGTGAAGTTCAACAAATTCGACGCCGCCGACTACACGATCTTCGGCTCGATGCGGGACAAAACCGTGGCCGACTACCAGGAACTGCTGCACCAGCGAATCCCACCCGACCTGGCCCAGCTCATCACCCGCAAGGGCGAGAACCTGAGCTACCTGCGGCGTGGAGTCTCCAACGTCGTGTTCCACCTCGACCTGGCGCTGGGCATCAATCCGAACCGCGAGAAGCAACGCCGCACGATGCAGCGCGCCGCGCGACAAGCCACGGACGCCGCCAGATTCGACGCCGTCATGACCGACCCACCGGTCCCGGGCGCCAACATCACCCAAGCAGGCGGCGGCAACGGCTCGGGAAAGGACACGACAATCCCGAAGGACGGTGCGGTGCCAGCGCGGCTGCGGAAGAAGTTCCTCGGTGCCGGATCGCAGCCGAGAACCCATCCCGGCGATCCGGGGTTCCAGAAAACGCAGACCTCGATGACGAGACAACCAGACCGGAGAGCGCCATGACTCGACACAGCACGCCGACGATATCCGTCATGTGGCTGCGTGGACGAGTCATCGCAGCCGCCGACGCGCGGCCGTCCTGGATGCGGACCGTCGCAGGCGGGCTGCTCGCGGCTCTGCTCGCGTTGCTCATCGTGCTCGCGGTAGCGCCGCTGGCGCAGGCCGACGACCCGAGCAACAAGGATCAGAAGGACTACAGCCTCTACCACCTCGCCTCGAACGCAAGCGTGTACTTCAGTGAGAAGAGCGCCCCTGAGAACGGCGGTAAAGGAGTAGGCAACTCCTGGAAGACTGTTGTCGCCAACCCTGCCCAGGCCGGCTCGATGCTCGGTTACGCCGACGACGACGGCTTCGTGAAATGGCTGTTCTCAACGATCTCGGGCTCGTCACAGACGATCAAGTACGACGCGCTCGACAGCGCACAAGCCTCCGGCATGAAGGACTACGCCCACTTCGGAGCAGCCGCACACGACCTCGGCTTCGACGCCATGATGTCGTCCGCGGGTTTCGACCCGATGATCCACGCGGTTGGCGGCTCGCTGATCTGGCTGGTCTACGCGCTGGCCATGGGGGTCTCGTTGCTGTTCTGGATCTTCATCCAGATCCTGAAGCTCCTGAACCCCTTCCTCTGGTTCCATGACGGCATCGCGGCAGTGTCCCCGACCTACAAGACATGGGCCGACGGCATGGTGACCACATCGTCGGGCGTCAACACGACACCGGAAGCCCTCTCGGGCCTGTCGAGCTTCGTGTCCCAGTGGTACGGCGCGCTCGTGTCGCTGTCGTGGGGAGTGCTGGTGCCGCTCTTTATCGGCTTCCTGCTGCTCGGGTTGGTCTTCTTCAAGAAGATGGAGCGCGGCAGCGCCATCAAGAAGGTTGCCGTACGCATCGTCTTCATCGGCGTCGGGCTTCCTCTCATCGGCGGGATGTACACCTCGATCCTCAACCAGTTCGACGACTCGCTGCTCTCACAGAGCTCGGGCCCAACGAAGGTCGTGCTCTCGACCTATGTCGACTTCGACGCATGGATGAACACGAACCGCCTCCAGGTGCCGGCGAACGCCTCGATCACCTGGGACGCAAGCACCGGCCACGCCCAACCTGTCTCGGTGTTCTCGGCCCGGAACTCCGCACTCGCGATCAACGCGCAGACCGGGCAGTTCCCCGGAATCAGCGCTGGCGAGAAGATCAGCGACGCCGGCAGCGCCTGGGCCAACAGCACCCCGCGGCTGAAGGACAACGACACCGACAAGAACGCCGTGTTCGCCACACTGGGCATGCTCGGCCGCTACCTCCAGGGCCAGACGGTGAACGCGTCGGACTTCGAATCGAACATCCAGGGGTCGGTGACCGCGATCGACCCGAAGGATGTGGACTGGGACTTGAAGAAGGACTGGTTCCTCGGCAAGAGCTATAAGGACTCCCAGGACTTCGGCGACGGCAACAAGCCCGTGCCTCCCAACGAACACCCGCTACTCGCGACGAGCGGGTCCGGCCTGACAGCCCGAACCGACGGCGAAAGCACCGAGTTCACCTCGGCCAGTGGCAACACCAAGTGCGGCTTCACGGTCGTCGAGCCGAACACCGACGGTAAACCGGCCGACTGCAACTTGTCCCCGCTCAGCGCCTACAACTACTTGAACACCGAGTTCAACACGGACTCGATGACGATCTTCTCGTCCAACAAGGTGACCTCGGGCTTCACGCGTTCGTTCCACTCGTCGGTGGCTCAGATCGGCAACGGGCCGGCGTCGTTCATGTACTGGGCCAACACCTTCACCCTGCTCAGTTCGATCACACTCATCGGAATCTTCTACGGCGTCGGAATGCTCACCGGTGCGCTGCGCCGGACCTTCGGCACCGTCGCGGCAGTTCCTTTCGCCACTTTGGGCGTGATGGCCGGCATCGCCAAGGTCGTCATCTACTCGATTGCCATGATCCTCGAAGTGCTGGTCACGCTGTTCCTCTACCAGTTCGTCTCGGAGCTCCTGGTCTCGCTTCCACAGATCATCGAGGGCCCGATCGCGAAGCTGGTCAGCAGCAACCCGACCGGCTCAGGCCGCGGTTTCGCGAACATCTTCAGCAACCCGGTGCTCGGCTCGATCGCCGTGGTCGTGATGACGGTCGTGTCGATCATCCTCATCATCGGGGTGACCTTCACCCTGCTGCGGGTACGCAAGACGGTCCTCAAGGCACTCGACGAGGCGGTGACCAAACTGGTCGACAAGTTTCTGGACACGACCACCCCGCCCAGGCAGAGCAACGGCGGCCTGATGCCTGCGATCGCCAACGGCCTGGGCGCGGGGGCAGGCATGGCCGCGGCCTCCGGCATGATGGGCAAACTGGGCGGCAAGCCACCGAAGACAGGTCCTCATAAGCCCACCAACACCGGCCAGCCGGGCAGGGCCACGACAAATGCCGGCGGCACCAACGGTGGCCTGTCGCTAGCAGGCAAGCAGCGGGGCGAGCTTACTGGCGGTGGTCCAGGCGAACTCGAGGGCCGCTCGCCCGGACCGATGCTCCCGCCCGGCGACGGCGGACCCGCAGGCAACCCTGTTGGCCCCAGAGTTCCAGGCGGCCGCGGCGGCCCGGCTTCGGGCCGCGAGTTGCCAGTTGGGGCAGATGTGGCCGGTGCCGGAGGGACCGGAAGCGCCGGTGGAGCTGATGCGCGCAACGGCACCGACGGTGCAGGTAACGGCAGGACCGGTGACAGCCACTCATCCGTGGCTGACACCGGTTCACCGATCGCGACCAGCGACAACAAGCCAGGCACGCGCCCCAATCGCTCACAGAAAGACCGCGACCTCGCCGAAACCGTCACTCACCAAGGCGGCCTGACAGATCTGGGCGTCGGACCACAGAACCGGAACCATCGCAGATCCCCTGGCCAGACGGGTCCATCAACAGCTCAGAAAATCAGCAGGCCCAACGGCAGAAGTAACGACAGCTCGGCGGGCAACGCCCACGGCCAGCCGGACGGCGCTAGCAGGCCCCCGAGCATGCCTCCACAGGGCCCTGGTCCGAGCAACAGCAAAGCAACGACGATGCCCAGCAAGGGCGAGTCGCCGCGCATCCCCCGTCCCACACGCTCACCACATGTCGAGCGCGCACCTAGCTCACCTATGAGCACATCCCCGCAGCAAGTCAGGAAACCGGGCTCAGCTCCCCGTATCCGGGAATCCGCACCCGCACCGCAGCCGGCCCAGCAAGACAAGCCAGCGCGGCCCGCCCCGGAGGTACCGAAGCGCCGGGACAGGAGGAAGGACTCGTCGAGTGAGTAACTGAAGAACCCCTTGGAGCAAAAAGCTCCAAGGGGTTCTTCTTGTTTGGGGCCGCTGCCCTCAGATCGCTATCAGCTACACATTGGCTGGTACGACTGCAGCGCCTTGTCCTTGTCCATCTTGGTGTACTGCTTCCCGTCGATATCGACGGTGTCACCGCTCTTGCTCGTAGTCACTTTGCCGGTGCCCTTGCCGTTCGCCCAGATGACCTGGTCGCCTTCTTTGCTGAGCTCACCGGACGACGTCGGCTCGCTGTCGATGACCGCTTCGCCCTTTCGGGCCTTGTCGCAGCCAAACTCGTAATACGAGACTGAACTCGCTTTGATCACGAGCTGGCCGTCCTTGTCGTAGTACTCGCCGCTCAGACCGTCGGAGCTGCTGCAGCCGGCTAGCACGAGTGCAACAGCCGCTAGAACCGCCGTGCCCGGAACCCTCAGGGCCTGTCTGCGGAGTCGGACGCTCGTTGCGATCATGCTGTCGGCCTCCTCGTGCCTGTTCGGCGCGCGCCCCCGTGGCCCGCTGCTCTGCGATGCCATTGTTTCACAAGCACACTTTCGGGAGCCCACAGCGCGTCGCCACAGGGTCGGAACGAGGTGGTTGTTGCCCGTGCGCGAACCGGCGACGAGAGATGGCACCATGTGGCCCATGCCCTCGAGCCTTGTCCACCACCTGTATGTCCGCGCCGGCGACCTACTCCCCTACTGCGGTGTATCACCGGCTCGAGATCACATCACAGGTGATTTTCACACCGGGCGCAGTCGCGACGACCTGCTGTTGTGCGTAGAGGAGGGGCTCGCGGTCTGCACGATGTGCTTATCGCCTCAGGCGCTGGGAGGCTTCACACCCCTCATCATGGACGAGGAGCAGTGACCGCGGACCAAAACCGTCGGCGCCGTTCTTACGACCATCAACGCCCAACAGCCCAGCCTGCTGACGGCCTGCGACATAACACGGCCTGCTGAACGGCCACCTACTGGCGTTTCGAACCCCTGTTCTATTATGAGTCCATGGGGACGCGAGGTCGCGTTTACACACCTCCAGAGCCGCCGCCGGATAACCGGCAGCGGCACTGCTGGGTTCGCGCGCGCGTCGGCGAGTCCGAGCGGTGGTGCCCTGGATTGATCCACGAGTGGCGCGCGGCCAACGGGGGAGGATGGGCTGCGCGAGTCGTGTACGTGCCTGATCCGAAGCGCACCGAGTCGGTAGAGGCCTGGTTCGCACAGGCACACCTTCGACCAGTTGAATCGCAGCCGCCGAGTCAAGCGAACCGGGCGTTGGCCAGGTATAAGGCGGCAGGCGGAACGCGGTACTAGCATGACCCCCGCAGCTGACTTGCAGCCTCGACGTTGGCACAGCACGGAGCACCGGTCAGCGAGCCCTGGTAGTCCGCGACCCCGGCTCCGTCACCGTCCACGCCTACAGCGCACCCCTCTGGCGCATGGGCCAGTACTCCGTCAAGGACAACGTCCTCCGCCCTACCTCCGTCTTCTATGCCGACGTACTCCGCCCTGGTCGAGTTCGGCGTCGCCTGTCGCCCTCAGGGCTCCGATGACGGCATCGAGCCCCAGCGCATCATCCAGCCCTCTGGAGACCAGGCACGACGAATGTCGCGTCCGAGCCGATCCAGCAGCGCATTGCCCTGCTGGGCGCTGAGCGCGACCGGCTCCCCGGCCTCGTAGCGCTGCATCAGCCAGCCGAGTTCGGCGGTCGCTAGTTCGTCGGCGACCGCGTGAGCCGAGATGCCCTCGATCGCGAACTTGCGGATCGAGACCAGCGAGGAGATGAACTGGCCGTTCGGCAGATCGAGCACACAGCACGCCTCGATCTGTCCGTCGACGTCGCGCCACCACCCCCCGTAGCGCCCGATCACACCGGCAGCGCGCAGGTCGCTGAGCCGCTCTAACGCAGCCTGATCGAGGCCGGTGAATGTCGGACGCCTGGAGTTGCTCGTGTCGATGATCAGGTTGTGCATGAAAGGCTCGTCCCACGGAACCTGCCCAGCTTGCTGGGCCGCGTGGAAAGCCTTGCCGACCTCGTGCATCTCCAAGATGTAGCCGAGCACCCGCCAACGGCCCTCGCGACGGGCGAACTGGCTATCGACCCGCAGCATAGGCAGACCAGCGGCCTGACAAAGCCGATCCTTGATCTTGTCGCACTCCAGCTGCTGCGGATCCGTCCGATGGCGCGCATCGTCGTACTCAATCGCAAGAATCGGCAGGCCGGTTGCGGCGTCGGCGGCTACGAAGTCGAAGTGTGCCGTGAAGGTGAAGTTCCGCTCGCGCCCGGTCAGGCGCATGTCGTCGACGTCGAGGATGTCGCGGAAGCGAGGCTTGAGGAGCAAGCGGTAACCGTTGTCACGCGCGTACTCGTCGAGGACACGGTCAACCTTCGATTCACCGTCGGTGAGGATCCTCCGTAGTCCCGGCACGCTCTGCACGATAGCCGTCCCGGCCGCCGACTGCCGGCTCCAGGACCGCAAGACGGACACGAGGATCAGCGGGTTCATTGGTGGTTGGCACGGCCCAACACAGCCGGGCTCATGTCTCCCCCGTACGCACGCGATCAACTATCTGCTCGGAGATCTCGAGGCCGAGTACATGACGACCCTGCGTACCAAAGGCGGTTTGCAGTCCTACCCCAGTCGACTGAAGACCCGGACACGGTCGACTTCTCCACCGACGCGGTGGGAATCGGCGCCACCGCCGGCGGCTACCGCCTGACGCTGCGCCCCGCCGTCGCTGACGACGCCCCGCTGGTCGGTGTCGGCGCGATCATGCCGGAGGTCATCGCAGCAGCCGACAAGCTCACCGAGCTAGGGATCAATGCCGTCGTGATCTGCTTGATAAGCCCTGATCTGCTTTTCCGATCAGCACAGGGACGCGGCAGCGACATCGCGTCGACCTTGTTCCCAGCAGCTTCCCCGGCCCATTGGTGACGGTCATGGACGGTCACCCGCGCGCGCTCGCCGTCCTGGCCGGCCTGCGCGGCGGCCGCACCCGGACCTCGGCGTCACCGAGTTCGGCCAGTCCTCCGACCTGACAGACGCATACAAGATCCACGGCATCGACCGAGCGGCGATCGTCGATACGGCCCTGACCCTGACCTGCAACTAGCAACGATCACCGTCATCTCGGGCCTGCTCAGCAAAGTGACGATTCGGCGGGTCAAGCCCGAGATACATCAATCTCGACCACGCATCTCCAGGTGAGGCTCGAGTCCGGCCGGGGTTTTCGGGGCATCATGGTCCGATGCCGACAGACACTCCAGACCCCACGGATGACACCGAGGCATACTCCGAGATCGCCGCTATCCTCGGCCGGGGAGGACCCAGGTGGATCCCCGCGGACGAAGCCAACGCGGAAATGGAACGGGTGGTCACCGAGGCCGAGGACGCCCGCGCGTTCCAGGCATGGGACGCCCTCAAGGCCTCCGGGAACGCTGTCGCCATCCCGCACGACGAAGCTCGCCGACGGCTCGGGCTGCGGCCACGCGGCACGGCGCCCGAGCTTGCCGATCATCACGAGTGATCAGTCAGCGATAACGGCACCAGCGCTTATGTCCGGCACAAAGATCGCGGTGGTCCGGGCGGTGCGCGTACGAAAGTAGCGACGCATAGATGGATTTCAACAATAAACAGGAGCGATGATGTCGACGACCTGGCAGGTCTACACGGCGGTAGATACCCGCGATGACGCCGTGAGGTTGGCCCGCCTCGCCGTGCAGGACGGGCTCGCAGCGAGCGGGCAGATTCTGGGACCGGCGACGACGATGATGTGGCGCCAAGGTTCGTATGTCGAGATCGAGGAGTGGCGGCTTACCTTCATCACTATCGAGAACCGACTCGACGGCCTGCACGATCTGCTCTTGGACAAGCACACGCGCGACCAGCCGCAGGTGACGGGCGTGCGAGTTGATTCGATCGCTGCCGATTACGAGACTTCGATCCATCGTGCCATCGATCTGGACTCGCACGGTGAATAGCTCCAGATCAGAACTCGATCCGGAGCGGGCGGGCGTAGTGCGCCAACTGGTCGCATCGACGGACCTTGTCGCCCGTGTTTCCGGTCGTCATCCGGTCCGTGATCTCCTCCAACGAGTCAGTCGCGGGCGCCTCGGGCGAGCTGCG
This sequence comes from Kribbella catacumbae DSM 19601, assembly GCF_000372465.1. Taxonomy (GTDB): domain Bacteria; phylum Actinomycetota; class Actinomycetes; order Propionibacteriales; family Kribbellaceae; genus Kribbella; species Kribbella catacumbae. Next base: position 109,004 of record NZ_AQUZ01000002.1, on the reverse strand, counting down.
GGCTGGCCGCAGACTCCACGGCTCAACAGCCCTTGGCAAGACACCATGTCCGGTGAGCGCCGTGGCTGGCGAGAGCGCGCCGCCAACGATCCTGCACAACCGGACGGCGACTTTGCCTTCGCCGTGGACTACCGGATTTGCCGGCCCTGTGGACTGGGCTGGGTCGAGCAGCCCTACACACGCGAAGATCTTCAGCGTGGCGGACTCGCGACGGCCGGTCTCATGTCGTTGCGGCAAGAGAATCCTGGGCCGAGTTGGCACACTCTCGGCAGCCATCTGCCCGATTCGCGCCTCTTCTGGGCTGCAGCCGGAGGAGGTGTCCTTGGCGGCTATCAGTCTCGGGACCTCTGCCACCACCTTGATGCCAGCTGAGCTGACCGCATGTTCTGTGGCCCGCGCTGCGGTCCAACGACCCAAGCAGCTCACAGGGGTTAACCGAAGGGACACGCCGGCACCCGACGTCAGGAGCTGCGGGTCTCCGGCTCCTGGTCGTGTTGCGGGGGCTCAGCGAGCGAATCGGCCTGAAACCGCTGCCACATCGGTTCGGCCAGCTCAGCAACCGCGGCCTGCAGGACCTGCGAATCAAGCTCGGCCAGCCCTCGGCTCTGAAGGCGCTGCCGCCAATCCTTGGTAACAACTTCAGTAACTGCCTGGGCTCCCGAACTGAAGTCCACGAGCTGCCAGGCAGCATGGCCTGGGTCGTTAGGAGGCGCCGTCACGCTAATGGCCTCTACACCGTCAGGTCTCCGATATGAGGCGCCAAGGGTTACGAGGCCCCGGATCACGAGCGGCTTGGTGATGCTCGAAGTGGTGAACGGTCCCTCGTAGATCTCGTCGTCACGTGGTGGCACGCCTGAAGCGAAGGTGACCTTGCACAGCATGGTTACGGCGAACTCGGCGATCGCCTGGCCATCAGCGTCGGAGCCTTTCACCTCAAGACTGACGAACGCGGCGGGCGGCACGAAGCCTGTGAGCACTGCGTCGTAGGACGCCAGCGGTAGTGCACAACTCGCAGGATCAACATGAGCACCCAGCGCCTCACCCGCAATCTCACTCAGCACGAGCTCGACGACAGTCTCGTACTCAACCTGCTCCAGCAGGTCTCGCAGGTTGGTGACCGGCTGGCTGAAGTTCTCAGCCGCGGTCGCCAAGACGACGTTGGCGAGCGTATTGGCCAAGAGGACGCGGCCCTGCAGGCCGCGCTCATCGAGATCTTCGATGAGGTGCGGGTGCAACACCGTTATGTCGTTGTCGGTGAAATCTCTGTCGTTACTGACCCACACCACCTTCTCGTGCGGGTGGCGCTGCGCCAGATCCAGGACCGTAAGCCAGTTCAAGGTGTCGCGGTAGCCATCCCCCTTGGCGTCGCACGGACGACGGCGATTGATTGCACGGTCGATGATCTGAAGGTGAGGGATGTCGGCCGGCTGTGCGATCGTTGCCCCCAATTGCTCAAGGGCGAGGCGTAGTTGCTGCTCGTAGCCTTCTTCCGCCTGGGCGAGCCTCGGGAGTGCATCTCTATAGATCCGGTCCTGATGAAACTTCCTCGACCAGCGACGCAGTGCGGCCTGCCCTTCGACAACGGACCGAGCGTGGCCAGCCACTGCTTCGCGAACTATGGCCTCGAGGACGAACACCCGTAGATTCCACCGGGACGGCGCGTGGGCCACAATCTTCCACGCGATGCCGCGGCAAAGGGGATCTGCCATGAGTACGTTGGCGTCTGGTACAACAAGCACTACGACCTCCTGGCGCTACACGCCTTGTACGTAGTCATCATCCTGCACGACGAAGCCCTGAGCAGCTCGGGCCGCTGGCACACGGAACAGCATCCGAGCTGGGCATCGATCATCGCTGATGGGCCGACGACGCAACTCGTCGCGGTATGTGCTCGACGTGCGGACTTAGACTGGCGGCTCTACGTGGGGGACGTCAGCGATGGTCGCCGTAGCGCTCGACTCGACCCGGCCCCGTTGCTTTCGTTGGTCCTCCTCGATCACGCGGTTCACCTTGACGGTGCGTTCGAGATTCGGGAACCTCGTGGTCAGTTCTGACCATCCCTGGTCGCTGAGGATGACTTGCCAGACCTCAGCACAGGTGGCCTTCGCGGGCGGCCGATGGCTGAGCTGTCCTCGAATGCGGAAAACGCTTCGGGCTCGCCAGTCGCCGTCGCCGCCGATCCACTCGAACGTAGTGTCGCTTTTGATCCAACCTAGAGCGTGCGCGGCTGCGGGATGCAGCGCGAGCCAATGGAGGCGCTCGGTGTCAGAGTCATACGAGCTTCCGCGGACGACTAGTTCTTCGTGGGACCAGGTCAGGTCGCGCAGGGCGGGGTAGCCCGTTGCGTCGTAGGCGGTCATTTCTGTGGTAGATGCAGGCTCAGTGGTTAGGAGTGTTGTGGTGGGTCTGCCGTATCGGGTTCGTACACGACGGATTTCCTTGGGGGTCTCCCATGTAAGCCACCGCCACTCGGAGTTCTCGCTGAGTACGTGGTTGCCAGCGAATGTCTCTGCGTAGTGTTCGGCTGCCGGTTGGGCTTCGTCGCACCACTCCTTTGAGGCGTAATCCTTTCCCTCGGGTGAACGCCACGGCAACGGCGTCGTGTAGTCGAGTGGGTGTGGAGTGATCCAGTTCAAGATGTCGTCGAAGAGGACGGCGAACCAAGGGGAGTGCAGCCCGTGGGGCAGGACATGGGCGTCGATCAGTTCTGCTAGGACGCGTGCGCTGGCGCGGCGGCCGATCATGTAGGCCCAGGGTCGATAGAAGTGCCGGTTGCCTCTTCTCGTTAGCCGCTCAGAGTGTGCCTTGTGGCCGCCCTCGGTCCATCGATCGGGTTTGGCTTGTCCCAGTGATGCCGCGCGGTGGTACAGGGTATTGGCCTCGATCCTGACAGCGCCGGCGACGCCGGCGAGTAGTTCGTCGTAGGGAGCGATGACTTGTTGCGGGTTAGTGGTGTCGACGAACGGAACGCCATTTCGGTTGAGGGCAGGCACATCACGTTCGGGTAGTGGCGGCAGTTCGATTCTGTAGAACGCCGGGAGGTCGGCCGTAGCAGCTATCGCAGGTCGAAGTCCGTTGAGACTCAGAGCCTGGGATGCGAGGTGGCGGTTGAGGGCATCATCACTGATAGCTGCCTCTTGGAGGGCGGCTATCAGTGCGGGTGATAGACCTGCAGGGGTGGTCTGGGACGTCGTGGGGTTTGCTGTGGAGGTAGCGGTTTCGGCACTGACCCGGACGAGGACGTGCAGAGCCGCCTCGGCAAACCAACCGCCGGCTGCAACTGATTCCGCGAGAGCCAGCTCAACATCGGTTCGGTGCTGGGTGTAGTTGTGGGCGAGTACTCGGCGGGCCCCGAAGTCGATAATCCTGACCGGGTGGGCGAGGGATTTTGACGTCCAGGTGATGAGTTCAAGTTCGGGCTGGTCCGCGATGTTGGGCTGCAGCCCAGCGAGCTTTTCGTTAGCCGGCGCGAAGACGTCGAGGTAGTCACGGATGTCAGCCCAGCACTGCGCGACCAGGTCCGTCCCCCCGAACAGTTCAGCGAAGCGTCTGAGGTCGCCTGGGAAGAAGTCTCCGGCGATAGCGTTCGACGCAACCAGGCCGGCCAGGTCGCGGGCTGCGAGGTCGACGAGGTCGTCTGTGCTGTCGCGGATCGCGGCCTCGAACAGTTTGAGGCGGCTTCCGCCATCCCAGTTGCGCTTCCAACCGAAGGGGGTGGTTCGGGCAAGGACGTGACTGAGCGCTTCTCGGGCCTCGTCCGTCGCGCCGGCACGTGATGCGATCCCTGCAGCTCGTGCCACGTCGAGGTCGCCCAACTGGATTCGCTGCACCTGCTCCAGGACAGCTAGCGCAAGCGGCCGATGAGCCGCTCCAGTGAACTGCTCGATCGAGCGCGACCAGCGTTGCGCTGTGTCTGCTGCGACGGCGAGATCGTTGTGGGACCGCATCTGGCCTAGGGCTGCGGCGAGCGGCAGGACAGGGCCCTCTTCCGTGATGGTCGCCCCGGCTGGGGGTGGCGGGGTCGTGTCCTCGTCGGCAGTTCGAGGGGTAGAAACCGACCAGAGCAAGCGAGCGCGCGCGAACTGTTCGGTCATTGCCGCCGTGTTCGTGCACCGATCGAGAAGGGTCTCTTCGAGGTCGTCCGGAGTATCTGGCGTGAGCGGCATGAGCAGTTCAGTCAGCAAGGATCCGACCAGCTCCGGGGCGACGTCCGTTCGCCGAGCTGCACCCTGCAGGAGGGCCGTGATCATGTCTTGTTCTTTGATGACGCCGCGGTCACACAAGGTTTCGGCCATGCTGGTGGCAAGTCCAGCGTCGCGCTGAAATACCGCGGCGATAAGGTCACCGGCAGCTTCGCTGACCTGATGGCCTCCTTCGCCAGTCGCTGCGACGAGACGAGAGGCGTAGATGCAGGCGTCTTCCAGGAAAGCGCTCTGGTCGATTCCGGCAATGTCTGCTGTCGCGGTCAGCCAGGATAGCCAGGTCACCAGCTGGCGGTCGTCGTCGTGTTGTCCTGGGCTCCACCCGTCTCGGTGGGCGTGCCCGACTGCTGCTATCGCGTTCGGGTGGTCTGCGATGTCGGCTCGTGCTTTGGCGAACTCGAGCCAGGTGGCGGATCGGGTGTGAGGATCGCCCTCGAGGAGTCCCTCGGCGTTGTCTAGTTCTGTGCGACACCATTCGATGGCTTCGTCGTAGGCGGCCGCGGCGCGGATGATCGCGACGCGTCTGCGTGCAGGCCAGTAGCTTGCTCGCTCAGGGTGCTTCCACGCGGCCTTGAACTTCGCGAGTATCCGGTCGAGGTGCGTCTGGCCTCCACACCGGTACGCCAGCGGCACCAACCCGGCGATTAGCTCGATGCCTGCTTCCGGGATCCGGTACCAGCCCGTCCAATGTCGTGTCGTTGCCTCCGGCACTTCCAAGAGGCGAATAACGGATTCCGCGAATGCCGGAACATCGGGGAGCGCGGCGAGACCCATCGAGGACGCCATTGCCTGTGCTTCGAGCCGGGCGACATCGGTCATTGCCGCAACGAACTTCGTGCGGGCCGGGTCGGTTGCCGAGGCAGGGACCTCGAGGCCGGCTGCAGGGATCGTGTCGTAGATGCCGATCAGGTGATGCAGCTCGCGCATGCGGAGCACGAGTTGAATCGTCCGATAGGTACTCAGACCGTACGAGGAACCGCCAAAGTCCGGCCAGGCTGGTTTGGTTTCAGGTGGCAGGAGCTCACGGAACTCCTCAGCATGCGCCTGGCCGGACAACGCGAGCGCATTGGCTGCGGTGACTCGGAGATTGAGGGACAGGCGGTGCCTCGGAGGAGTTGCCTCCTCGTCGTCTACTTCCGTGTCGTCAGCGTCGAGCGCCGCAGCACCGGCAATAGAGGGATCGCTGTGGTCGGCATCGGCCATGGGGAGGACGTCGACGAGCGGGTCAGCCGAGGCTTGCTCGTCCGGCTGCTCGGTGGCCGTGTTGGCTGCGTCGGCTGTGCTCGAGCCTGACGACTGAGGGTTGACGGGGCTCTCGATCGATAGAAGCAGCCGGACTTGGCGTAGTACTTCGACGGGATCTCCATCTTGGTTCGCCGTGCGAGCGGCGACGACGTGCATACGCGCGCGCCAGTCAAAACCGGACTCGGCGTTGATCCTTTCGGCCAGGCGCGACAACGCTTCGCCGTCGCGGACGCTGTCGGCGAGGTCGAAGCAACGGGCATGAACCGCGTTTCGTGCCGATACAACCGCAGCCCGCGCTTCTCTCGCCAGGCGTGCTTCGTGCTCGGCTTTCCGCCGGTAATCCCCAACCATCGGCCCGGTGCTGCCGGGGTCCGTGGCCTCGGTGGTGTCATCGGTCGTCTCGGCATCGCCTTCATCGGCCGCATCGATCGGGTCACCGGTCTGTCCATCGGACGCCTTCACAAGGGCGTCGCCAACCTGGTCCCCACCGGCACTTACCTGGGCGGAATCTGCGATCGGCTGTCCGGCACTGATGCTGAGGTCGTCATCGTCGTCGCTGGTTCCAGTGCTGTTTGCCTCGATGATCGGTCCAGGGAGCGGAAGAAGGTGGTCCAACTCGTCGAGTACACGGTCGAGTCCTGAGCGGTACCAGGTGACTTCGGCCCAGTCTGCGAGGCTCGGCCTCCATTCGTGCGGGCGCGCGTGGGAACGGCCCAGGTCAGCGGTCAGGCCTTGGAGCCCGCCGGCGGCGCGTACAATCGATTCGGCCGATTCAAGCGAGTTGTCTGCGGCCAGACCGGCAGCGATCTCCAGAGCTGCAGGAGCCCCGATCCGGAGGCTTCTTCCCTGAACAACGTGTTCTACAGCTCGCGCTGGGTCCACATAGCTCATGGTCTTTGCCATCGTGTCGGCGTCGATAACGTAGTCACGTTGGTGCAGTTCGTTGATGAACATGAGTGAGCGGTTCAGGGCTCGGTAGTCGTGAGCTTCTGCTGCGGCTCGAAGAACGACGACGGCCTGGTCACGGACGACTCCGTAGGGTCGGCCCGCGATCAGGCTCCCACGGAGATGCGCAGGTGTGGCGGCGTCGAGGACCTGCTGGAACTGTCCGGCGAGGTAGCGCTGCCCGAGTTCCTCATCTTGGTACTGGGGCCAGTCCGTGCTTGCGGCGCACCGGTCGGCGAGGTGCTCGTGAAGTTGGCGTGACCTCGAGTCGCGAATTTGGCCGCCGACCATCGCGGTCTGGTCGACCAGGAATCGACGGAAGCTGTTGTGGATGAAGGTCCACTCATTGTCTTCGCGGCGGAAGAACGTGTGCGTCAGGTTTGCGAACCGCGTGACTGCGGCGGCTTCGACCCAGGTCTCCAGCCACTCGAGGTCGATTGGGATCCGAAGTCGGCACACTGTTCCGAGGATGGCGAAGACGTCGTCGTCGTCTTCCGCCAGAGACCCGAGGTAGTGGCTATATCGCTGGTCGATGCTACCGCGGTATTCGGCTGCGGCCGTGAGCGTGTGCCCGGCGACGTTACGACGTGCTTCTTCGTCTGGCCCGGTCTCAAGACTGCGTAGATCTTGGATCAGGTAAGTGAGCACCAACGGGTGGCCTTCGCTGACGTCCACCAGATCGCGTATCTGTCCAGGCAACAGCCAGTCGTCCAGTCCGGCCAGATTCGCGATCGACTCGACCTCGTCGTCCGAGAGGGGTGGGACCTCGACGACGCGCGCGCCATCCTGGTCGTCCTTCAAGGCTTCTCGGACCGGCGTGGGCAATATCGAGGTGGTCTGTGAGCCTAGGACGACACATACTCCTGCAGGTAACGCGGCAGGGGGAGGAAGTTCGTCTATTAGGGACCGGGTCGGGTTCTGTTCGCGCGGGATGTGGTCGAGCCCGTCGATGACGATCGTGGTTCGGGTGCCGTCCTTGGCGTAGGCATCGCCGGCTCGCGTGAGCTGGGCGAACAGCACCTCTCGTTGGCCGACGATGTCGGTGCCGAAACCGTCGCGGTAGATACCGGCTTCCTCGAGTGCCAGGGAAAGGTCATGCAGGAAGCTTTGTGCCTCGCCGCGACCACTTAACGGGTCCGGAGCATCTGGAACGAACGCGTAGTACCTGATGAGGCGACCGGTGATGGAGATCTTCTCCACGAGGGTCGACTTTCCGGAGCCTGGCGGTCCGATGATTGCGAGGTATCCGTGCGAGTGGCCGGCTATCGCAGCCTCGAGCGCAGTGCGTGCGGCGCTGTTCGCGGTGTAGGTATCGGGGACAGGGAAGCGATGTGGATTCTGGTAGCGGGTTCGTAAAGACCAGCCGAGTCTGGCCATGAGTTGAAATCGGTTGAGCTGGACGATTTTGGCGGGGTCGACGACGATTTGCTGGAGGGTCGCTGCGAGGTGGTTCTGGTCCTTGATGGCGCGCGGCGGCAGCAGGTCTGAGTGGTCGAGTGGGATGAGGGCCAAATCGAAGTCACGGAGGAAGTCCGCAAACTCGTCCTCAGCCAGCCCGCTGGCGTCCTTGATGGCCAACCACGTGTCCGACCAGGAAGTGACCAGGTCGTGGGAGGCGATCTGTGACCACTCGTCAGTCGGGTTGAGCCGGAGTGCGTCTCGCACTGGGATGAACGACTGCGACAGGAACGCCGCGAAATGCCGGGTGGTGACTAGAGCGGTCGCCAGGGCAGTGCCAGCCGTTGGCTTCGCGATCGAGGGACTGTTGTTCGTGCACAGATGAACCGTCAGGGGTCCGGTCCACTCTTTGCGGATACGCTTCCAGGCGCCCGCGAGCCCTGCGAACAGAGATGGCTTTCCTTTGACGCTGCCGAACAGGTCGCTGAAGTTCAACGTGGTCGGGAACTGTGACCACTTGACCTGCAGCGCGTGCCGGCGCCCTGCCGAAACGAATTGGAAGTCGTCCGCCACACCCGCGCTGGGATCTGCGACGCGTATCCACTCCAGCGTGGGTATATAGCGCTCGACGAGCTTTGCTGCCAGCCCGAACTGGGCGCTGTAGCCAACCAGTGCGTTCCGTTCGCCGTCGCTGGGGATCGGGTCCTTTGATGAGGTGGATGACATGGTGTACGCGCCGTTCGTCTTGAGCAGTTTCGCTCCATCATGCCGGGCTGCGGCGACAAAGTCGGACCGTTCCGATGGAACGGGTTAAGGCAACGGGGTTCGACGCAGAAGTCGAACGACTGCTTCACTCGTTGTGGAGGCACGCCGCAGCCACCAGCCGACCTGCTGGAGGCGACCGCAGCTATGCATGGCTGTCACTCGTGGAGTGCGTCCTCCGCGGTCAGGATCTTGCGGTAGGAGCTAGTCCAATATCCCGTGGGTTTCTCGAGTCCGGAGTTGAAGCTCGTTGCGGCCGCGTAGCTGTGACCTGGCGTGTTGCCTTGCCTCTGACCATGGCACCTCGACATGATGCAGCTTCAGTAATTCTGAAGAAGCATCGGCAGCAATGACAAATTCCTGCCTCGAGTGAAGTCGAAGGTGGGGGACTTGAGCCTGGCTGTGGTTCGTGACCTGCGGGATCGCCGTGGTTTGGCTGGGCCGGAGGAGCTGGCTGGCTACGAGACCGATGTCCTGGCTGGGTTCGTGTTGGCGCGAGCGTCTGCGGGGTTGCTGGATTCATCGATCCAGGCCGACGTCGCCCGGCTGGAGCATGTTCGGGCATGGTTTGGTCGTCCGCTGTGGGAGATGGAGCCGGCTGACGCCGACGCCTACTTCGGGCGGGTCCTGCGCAGCAGCCCGAAGACGACCCGGGCCAGCCGGGCCAGCTCGTTGAGCGTGTTCTTCGAGTATCTCGAGCTGCGACACAAGGTCGAGATCCATCAGCTGACAGGGCGGATGGTCGAGTGCCCGCTGGACGAGCTGAACCGGCCGCGAGCGGTCACCGCGGCCTCGTTGCGGATACCGCCGACCGAGCTGGAGCTGGAAGCGCTGTTCGGGGGCTGGCGCGACGAACTTGCCGGGTGCCGAAAGTTCGCTCCGGTGGCACGAGACTTCGCCGCATCCCGGTTGATGTCGAAGGTTGGTCTGCGTGTCAACGAGGTCCGCTGTCTGGATCTGGCCGATGTGCGCTGGGACCTGGGCCGATTCGGCAAGCTGCACGTTCGCTGGGGCAAAGGCAGCCGAGGCAGCGGGCCCAGGGAGCGGCTGGTGCCATTGATCAACGGCGCCGACCGTACATTGCGCTGGTTCATCGAGGACGTCTGGGGCCAGTTCGATGACGATCACCTGCGGCCTGGTGCGCCGCTCTTTCCGTCCGAACGCAAGAACCTCGACGGGAGCTGTGCGCGGGTGGGTGACGATGCACTGCGGCGCGGTCTGGTCAAGGCGACGGCGGCACACCTGCCGGCCTGGGCGGGCAAGCTCACTCCACATGTACTGAGGCATTTCTGCGCGAGCCAGCTCTACCTGTCGGGGATGGATCTGCTCGCAATCCAAGAGCTACTCGGTCACTCCTGGATCCTCACCACGATGCGTTACGTCCACGTCCACCGAACCCGGATCGAGGACGCCTGGATCGCTGGCAGCCAGCGGGCCGCCGATCGACTGAACGGACTCCAGGAAGGAACACTGTCATGAAGTGGAATCTGCGGCTCGCCGCTGCCAATCGCAGCATCTGGAAGGCCAGCGAGTTGCAGCGGATGCTCGCAGATCACGGCCTGGTTATCTCCGCGGGCAAGATGTCGAACCTGTGGTCCGGTCAGCCTGCAAGTATCAAACTCGACGACCTAGACGTGATCTGCGCCGTGCTGCAATGCCCGGTCAACGAACTGCTACTCCCCGAGCCCGACAAGGTCATCGCGCAATCAGACGACGCAGAGAAGCCGTCTGCGCAGGCATCCGGACATGGCGGCGCGTCGCCAGCCATAACACCCAAGCGCCGCGACGGACGATCCCTACCACCACTCTGACGGGGATCCGAAGGGCGACTTGAGGTTGACCAGAAAACCACCGTCGAGCTGCGTGGACTGCTTCGCCTGGGGGCGATTACCAGGCCGCCGGTGCAGCCCGTGCCATCGCTTCAGCTTCTACCATCCCGTTGGGGTCTGCGGCGGTTGCGCGCGCACGATCGCGCTCAGCAAGGGCTTTTGCCGATTGTGCTGGGTATGTGCCAGCGACCGGATGCGGGGCACACCACACTGGGGCTTGACTCCACACATGACCGACACCCGCTACCACCAACTGTTCTTCGCGCACATGCAGCGCCCCCGCAAAACCGACCCAAAGCCCTCACGGCCAGCCGACCGGCGAACGTATGGTCAGCGGCTCCCGCCGCTGACCATACCGAGCCGCCACTGTATCGGGGGTACGCAGCTGCGGTTGTTCGACATGGCTCGCGATTACACCCGAGCCGTACTGCCAGAGCGAGTCGATCGGCGCTACTTCCACTTCGAGTCCGACAACCCTTGGCTGAACTGGGCCTTCCACACAGCTCAGGATCTCGCCGAGCGCCGCGGCTGGTCACCGCTGGCGCTCCGCGAGGTCAACGTCGGTCTCGTGATCGTGCTGTCAACCAACAAGCACGGCGAGGCTGTTCGGCACAGCGAGCTCTTCCCGGCTCTGCGGTCTCGCCGGATCCCGGTCGAACGCACGACCGCCGTGCTCGCTGCGATCGGGCTCCTGGACGACGATCGAGTCCCCACGCAGGACCGCTGGCTCGAGCGCAAGGTCGCGTTACTCGCCCCCGGAATCCGCGACGACGTCACGGCCTGGCACCTACGGCTGCGCGACGGTGGACCACGCAGCCGCCCACGCGCCCCAGAGTCCGTGCGCAGCTACCTCCGCACCCTGCTGCCGGCTCTTACCGCATGGTCTCAGCGCTACTCCCACCTACGCGAAGTCTCCACCGAAGACCTCCTCGACCTCTTCAACGGCGCCGACGGCACCAGCCCGCTCCAGGGCAACAAGCAAGGTCGGACCCGTACCGCGCTGCGTTCCCTGTTCGGCCATTGCAAACGCACCGGCACCATCTTCCGAGATCCCACCACCAAGCTCCCCAAAGGCATCTGGAGCTACCGAACCCTCATCCCGCTGCAGCCCGACGACATCACCGACGCCGTCTCCAAGGTCAACGACACCAGCACCCCGCTACCGCGACTCGTTCTCACCCTCGCCGCGGTCCACGCCGCCCGCACCGGCGACATCCGCACCCTCCAGCTCGACAACGTCGACCTCGGCAACCGGCGGATCACCATCGCAGGTCTCACACGTCCCGTCGACGACCTCACCTACCAGGCCATCAGGGACTGGCTCGACTACCGGACCAAGCTGTGGCCACGCAGCACCAACCCGCACCTGATCATCAGCCGCCAAACGGCCATGAAAACGAGCCCGGTCACGTCCAGCTGGCTCAACCAGCCCGTCCGGGGACTCACCGCCACGATTGAACGACTTCGCCAAGACAGACAGCTCGACGAAGCGCTCGTCCGCGGCTTCGACCCACTCCACCTAGCAGCCGTCTTCGGCGTCACTGCGCCCACCGCCATCCGCTACGCCGCCGCTGCTCGCGAGCTACTGCAAGCCGAAAGTGCGGACGCCGAGGCGGCCGACACTGCCTGTGAAGGTTCTGACGGTGTTTGAAGATCTCAGCGGAGAAGCGTGAACAACCGACGTAGGCGGTTGCTTTTAGTCAGTCCGTTTGCGCGAGCAGCTGCTGAATGCGGCCGCCGATGTGGCCTCGGGCTGGGTTCGGCTGTGCTGAGTCCGGACGGGTGCTCGATGATGCCGTAGCGGTGTAGTTCCCGTTCGACCAGGTGCAGGCCCCGAAGACCTGGGAGGGTATCGATTTTGGTGTCGATCTTGCGCGCCTGGACCAGACCGTCGGCGCCGCCGAACAGGTAGGTCAGTAGATGGCGTACGTCGCCGGCGGGCATCACGCCGGAGCCGACGATGCCCCATTTGTGTTTCAGGGCGAAGCGGGTGATGCGCTGGGCGCGGGGATTGTTCTCCAGGCGGGCGCGGGCCTGGCTGTTGTAGAAGGAGATGTGGCGGGTCTCTTGCTTGGCGATGCGGCGCAGGATCTCGGTCAGCATCGGGCTGTCTTCGACCTCGATGAAGCGGGAGTAGCCGGCGTGGGTGCACCACTCGTTGATCGCGCCCCAGGTCATGTGCGTCGCCACGAAATCGGCGCCCAGCACGTTCGCGATCACCGATTGGACGATCGGTGAGATCCGGTCCTGCCAGCCGAGTCGCTTGCGCAGGGCCCGGGTGTGCTCGGGGCCGGTCGGTACGCCGTGGACCGCGAGCACGTCGTCGAGCACCTCTCCGTGCCAGTATTCCTCCCAGTTCCACATCGTGAGGAAGGTGGTGACCTCGGGGTCGGTGTGCGAGGGCGTGACGAGTAGGTCCCGCAGGTAGCAGACGGTGTGCGTCTCGACATCGCTCATGTAGCGCAGGCAGCGCAGCGCATCGGGCGACAGCGGAGCGCTGCGAAACTCGTCCAGGTCCAGATCGTCCCACCGCAATGCTTGAGCGGTGGCCGCGTAGGTGGCGACGTCAAAGGTCATGCCTGGTGTTCGGGACAGGGCAGGCAGTGGATCGGTGCGACCCATACCCACGGAAATCACCACCGGTCTCGCCTATCCGCAGCCAAAGACGCTCCGAACGACAAGGTGCCACCCATCGGGATAGCGGTAGAAACGTCACCAGCCGCAGCGACCGGTAGCCGGCGGCGGCTGTCCGCTTCGCCGTAAGGTGCGCCGGACGCGGGTCGCCCGCTGTACGACGGGTAGGTCTAGGTCGCTTCGTTGTCGTAGGGCGGCAGCGATACGACCGGCCAGGCTTCTCGTGCCACCTTCGTGGTGGCCTCGTCGTCGAGACCGTCGAAGAGGTGTTTGCGCACGAAGGTGTGCGGGTCGAGTTCTCTCGTCTCGAGGTCGGCGAACTGCGGTCCGAGTTCCTCGCGGAGATCCATTTGTGCGTTGGCGACAATGCCCCGCGCCTGGTTGAGCAGGCGCGCCGCGGTACGGACGAACTCTGGGAGCCTATCGGGGCCGAAGGCAAGGATTGCGATCAGGCCGATCACCAGCATCTCGGGCAACCCGATGCCGAACATGTCAGGACTCCGGACCGCGCTCCACCAGGCGTGTTTTTGCAGCGAGCTCGGCGTCCGCCTTGTCTCGCGGACCGATTTCTTCTTCCCAGATCTTCTTCGATTTTCCGAGTTGCTTGACGAGGGCCGGGAGTTTGGCGGAGCCGAAGAGCAGCACCACGATGCCGAGGATGATGAGCCATTCGGCCCCTTGCGGCATCCCGAGCAGTGTCAGCATGTCGACTCCATTTCCTTGATCAACGGTCACTCGGAATTCGGTGCCCTCTGGCGTGGGGATGGGTCAGCCGCCGGACGAATACTGCCGCGTCACCTATCCGCAGACCGGTTGCCTCCGAACCATCGCTGATGCACCGCTTCGTGAGGAGATGGTCAGCGGTATGAAGACCTGGAAACCGATTTATCGGTGGCTGGCGGCAAGTACCGGCTTCGCGGCTCTTGTCGCAGCCGGCGTGGTGATCTTCGGGCCGGACGGCGAGCAAGCGAGTTCGGCCGGTAGTACGCAGAGCGTGATCACGCCATTGGCGAAGCCCTCCGTGGCCGCAACTGGTGGCCCGGAACCGGACGCGTTGGTGAACCGAATGCTCGACCAGCTTCGCAACGGTGAGCCGGTCGAGTCGCAGATCGCACCGGGCGAGGAGAATCCGGCGGCCGGTGTACCGATCGAGGCTATCAAGGCCAAGGCTGGTGAGCAGTTACGGCTCGGCCGGCTCGCGATTCCCCGGTTGGAACTCGATGACGAGCTGAACAACGGCGTCGATGAGGCTGCACTGGTCAAGGGTGTCGGACACTGGCCAGGTACGCCGCTGCCCGGCGTCGCGGGGAACTCTGTCATCAGCGGCCATCGCAGTACGAACGAGAAGCCGTTCCTGCATCTCGACAAGCTCCGCCCCGGTGATCCGATCAAGGTCACCGTCGGCGCGAAAAGCACGACGTACAAGGTCTTCAAGACCACGATCGTGCCGGAGTCGCAGTACGTGAAGTTCGTACTGCGTCAGCCCACCAAGGCGAGCGACAGGGTTCTCACCCTGTTCGCCTGCAATCCCCTCACTGCCCACTACCAGCGCATCGTCGTGCAGGCGCGCGCCGGCTGAGGAGGTCGATAGTTCCCCTGAACCCAGCACGAACCTGATGCACACCTTCGCAAGCTTCAAGGAGAGTCATGGGTATCAAGGCAATCTTCGGGGGCCGTCCGGTCCTCGAGTTCGCAGACGAGAACAGCCGGCGCAGCTTCCTGCGCAACGCCGCACTGGTCGGCGTCGGCGTCACGTACGTCGCGACCCGGGTCGGCGACCCGCTGGCATTCGGCACCGCCGATCGTGGCTACGGCGCGAACGACGCGAACGCGAGCGATCTGGACATCCTCAACTACGCGTTGACCCTGGAGTACCTCGAGGCCGCCTTCTACACGGCCGGCCTGAAGGCGAACCTCCTGAAGGGTCGCGAGCTCGAGCTGGTCGACCCGATCCAGCAGCACGAAGCCGACCACGTCAAGGCTGTCCGCACCACGATCACCGACCTCGGCGGCAAGGCGGTCGCACAGCCGAAGGTGAAGTTCCCGGCCGGCACGTTCTCCAACCGGGCCAACTTCCTGAAACTGGCCGGAACCTTCGAGGAACTCGGCGTGAAGGCCTACCACGGGCAGGTCACGCTGGTGAAGAGCCCTGAGATCCTGGGCGCCGCTGCCTCCATTGCCGGAGTCGAGTCCCGGCACGCCGCAATCATCGCCCAGATCACCGGCGGGAACCCGTTCCCAGCGCCGATCGAGGCCAATCTCCCGATGGGGCCGGTCCTCAAGGCCGCCATGCCCTTTCTGGCAAAGTAGGAGGAACAGCTGATGACAGACACGACAGCAGACCTGATCCACGGCAACGCCTCCGCGGTTCCGGCCGGGGTCGCGATCGGCGCCCTGAACAACGGATTCGCGCTCGCCAGTGCAAAGGACTTCAGGAACGACATCGAGGTGCTGAACTACGCGCTCGCGCTGGAGTACCTGGAGGCGGAGTTCTACCGCCAGGGCAACAAGGCCGATCTGGTCAAAGGCAAGGAGAAGCAGTACCTGATGCAGATCGGCGCGGACGAGGCCTCGCACGTTGCGACGCTGACGGCGACGATCCAGAAGCTCGGCGGTACGCCGATCGGCGCGCCGGCGGTCGACTTCGGCGGTGCCTTCGAGAACCGGAAGAGCTACCTGACCACGGCACACGTCTTCGAGAACAAGGGTGTCGGCGCCTATCTCGGGGCGGCAGGGTTCGTGAAGGACAAGATGATCCTGCAGGCCGCGGCCGGCATCTTCGGTGTCGAGGCCAGGCATGCTGCGGTCGTCGGCAACCTGCTCGGCCTGAAGGCTGAGGGCGGCGTGTATCAGGGCTCGTTCGAGAAGGGCATCGCCAAAGCCGACGTGCTGACGGCGGTCGCGCCGTTCCTCGTCGACCCGAACAAGGTGGTTGCCGCGATCACCTACTGACCCGAACACAGAGCGGGCCGGCCTTCCCTGAGGGAGACCGGCCCGCTCTGTTCAGACCTGGCCTCTGAGCACGACCTGGTCTGTTTCGTCGCGGACCTCGAAGGATTGGGCCTCGGCCCGCAGTACGGACGAGTTCAGGTTGCACAGCATGGGCTTGGTACCGGTACCGATGAACTCCCCCGCCGCTGCGATCCGGCCGTCGACGCCGACTACGGTCACGTGGTAGCGCTGGCCGGCGACGAAGCCCGTACCGGCCAGCTTGATCTCCATGCCCCAGGTGTGCGGAACCACCTGCGCCGTAGACCGTACGCCGGCCGCCACCGTGGTCACCTGGACCGGTTCGAGCGGGATCTTCGGTGGATCGGGAGCAAGCGCGTAGCCCAACCCGGTACCGGCCGCGCCGATCACCAGGACGGCCGCTGCCGTCACCAGCCGCCTGCGCCAAGGATGGATCCGCCTGGGCTCGGCCCTCACGGCAGCGAGAACGGACTCTTCGAGCCAGTACGGCGGCGCGGCCGGGAGCCGGTCCAAACGAGCAGGGTCCACCAGCTCGAGTGCGTCGGCCAGTGGCTCGATCGTCGCCAGTTCGGCACGGCAGGTCGCGCAGCCGTCGAGATGGGCCTGTACTGCGGTGTGCTCGGTCTCAGTCAACTGGCCGAGAGCAAAGGCGCCCAGCAATTCGCGCAGCCGGCGATGCTCTTCGCTGTTCACAGTTCAACTCCCATCTCGTCCATCGCCAGGCGCAGCGCCTTCAGCCCGTAGAAGACCCTGCTGCGCAACGTACCGACCGGAACGCCCTGCTCGGCCGCGACCTCGGCGTACGGGCGGCCGCGCAGGTAGGTCTCGACCAGGGCCGAACGCGCCTCGGGCCTGACCCGTTGCAAGGCCTCCTCGACCAGCCAGCTCAGCACCGCCTTGTCGTCGGCGTTGTCCGTGACCGGACCGAGCTCGGTCAACAGATCCGGCGGCTGCGGTGTCACCGGCCGGGCAGCGCGGCGGCGCGTCTCGTCGACCACGAGATTGCGGGCGATGGCGAACAGCCAGACCCGCAGACTCGCGACCGACGGATCGAAGCGATCAGCCGCTCGCCACGCCCGGACGAAGGTCTCTTGTACGACGTCGGTCGCGGCGCCTTCGTCGTCGAGCTGCCGCAGCGCGAACCGGTACAGCTCGGCACCGTGTTCGGAGTACGCCGCCCCGATGCCGTCGTCACGGCTGAGGTCGTGCTCGGTCCGCAGCGGTCGCCGTGGCGGTGATCCTGGCACTGATCGTCTCCTCGCGCAGGCAGGGGCCGCCGGGATGTCCCGGCGGCCCGTGAAGTCAGCGAGCGGCGTAGGTGAGTCCCACGACCTCGCCCAGCCCGAGCGCCAGCAAGGGCGTGGTCCGGCCGGTCCGCAGGTCGACCCGGACCAGCTTCGAGCCGCCGTACAGGCCGTAGTCGCCTTGTACTGCGGCGATGGCGTCGTAGTCGCGCGGGTTGTACGAGCCGGCCTGGCGACCCTTGCCCTTGATGTCGAAGCCGTTGACTGCCGAGATGTCCTTACCGAGGCGGCCGACGGTGAACAGCTGCCCGGTGTTCGGCGACACAGCAGGCGTCGTCCCCGGCAGGGTGCCCTGGGTGACCAGCGTGTCGCGGCGAGCGTCGAGACCGTACAAGCCGGTGGTCGTCGCGCCGGCGAAGCTGTCCGTGTAGGCCGCCGCCGCGACCTTGGGTGCCGAACCACCCGCGGCGTAGGCAAGCGTGCCGTCGACCGCCGCGACCGCGCCGGTGTCGGGATGCAGCCTGAGGTTGCGGCCGCTGCTCGCGACCAGTCTGATCCGGTCCACCGTGGGGTTGAAGTCGAAGCCGACCGTGCTGCCCACCGCGCCGGCGGCCGCAGTACCGACTGCTGAGGCGCGACCTGACCTGATGTCCAGCGTGTACAGCTGCCCGGACTTGGCGATCGCGTAGAGCTGTCCGGTGGCCGGGCGGACGTCGATGCCCACCAGGCGGTCGTGCGCCTTGAGACCGCGGACCTTGACCCGGTGCTCGGCCAGCAACGGCCGCTGCGAATCCCTGATGCTCAAGGTCCCGTTGCTTTCGAGCAGGTAGATGTCGGGGGCCGCACCACGACCGGTTGCCGACGCGGCCGGTACTGCGGTCAGGCCCGCGGTGAGCACGACGCCAAAGGCAACAGCGGCTGCCAACGATCTCTTCATCATCAAGCTCCTCGAATCAGTGATTGATGCGAGTGAGTACGGCGCCGTCCGGCTCCGCGTTCACCAGCTGGTGGAGTTCTTTCAACCGCGCAAGGTGAGGACGATCAGTACGACGTTCAACGTGGTGATCGCCGTCGCCACCAGGCAGGCGATCACGGTGGTCTGCCAGCGGTTGACGAACTCGCCCATCACGGCCTTCGACGCGGTGATGCGAACCAGCGGCCACAATGCGCACGGGATGCCGAAGCTCAACACCACCTGCGAGACCACCAGCGCCCGGCTCGGGTCGATCCCGATGGCGAGGATCACGAGCGCGGGCAGCAGGGTGATCAATCGGCGGACTGCCAGCGGAACGTGGCGCTTCCAGAAGCCCTCCAGGATCACAGATCCGGCGTACGTGCCGACCGATGACGAGGCGAAGCCCGACGCGAGCAGTGCGAGGGCGAACAGCAGTGCGGGCATCCGGCCGAGGTTGTCGCCGAACGCCTGATGTGCTGCCTCCAACGTGTTGGCGCCCGATCCCTGCAGCGCGGCGGCGGCGACCACGACCATGGCCAGGTTGACCGCACCGGCCAGCGCCATCGCGATCCCGACATCCAACCTCGTTGCCTTGAGCACCTGCAGTTTCCCGACCGTCGACCGCAGCGTCTTACCGTGCCGATCGGTGACGAGCGCACCGTGCAGCCAGATCGCGTGCGGCATCACCGTCGCGCCGAGCATGCCCGCGGCCAGGACCAGTGAGTCGGTGCCCTCCAGCCGCGGTACCAGGCCGCCGATGACCGCCGAACCCGACGGATGCGACTGCACCGTCGACACCACGAATCCGATCAGCACCACCGCGAGCAGTCCCACGATCGCTGCCTCGAACGGCCGCTGGCCACGCTTCGACTGGTAGATCAGCAACGCGAACGACACCAGCCCGGTGATCACGCCGCCCAGCAACAGCGGAACTCCGAAGAGCAGATTCAGCGCAATCGCGCCGCCGACGACCTCGGCCAGATCGGTGGCGATCGCGACCAGCTCCGCCTGCGCCCAGAGCCCGGTCGAGGTGGATCGCTTGAACTGTTCCCGACATAGCTGCGGCAAGGTCCGCCCAGTGGCGATGCTGGCCTTGGCCGCGAGGTACTGGACCAGGACGGCCATTAAGTTGGCTCCGACCACCACCCAACAGAGTAGATAGCCGTACGTCGTACCGGCCGCGATATTGGTGGCGAAGTTGCCCGGGTCGACGTAGGCGACCGCAGCAACGAAAGCCGGCCCGAGCAACACCAGACCCGATCGGTTCAGCTGACGTTTTAGTGGAGCCGGTGCATACATGCGCCAGCCTCTCGCTCGACGGGGCGGGACGTGAATCGTTCGGAGCCACCGCATCACCAGATGGGTGTGGCCAGGAAGGAGGCTTCCCCGGCGCTGGTGACCGCTTGAGGTCTGCGCATCGCACGGTCTGGATCCGGCCGTCCCGGTACCGGCCCGGGACGGGGGGACCCTTTCGGGCCAGCACCGGGGGAACCCTCTGGAGGTTGTCTCACTGCCGTCCGTGGCAGCGCACTCAGAACACCGCACGAGCGGCAGTGAGACAGGTGATCGATCGATGTGAGGTAACTGACCGATCAGGGATCAAGTCCGGACACGGGGCGCTGTCCGGATCCGTTCGAAACTGCCCGGATCCGGGCTATGGAGAAAGCATCCCGCAGCAGACATTGCTCCCGGCATTCACTTCGGAACGCTCAGCACTGCGGATAGGTCTGAGGCCTCACGAGTTTCCGGATCGGGCGACACGCGGTCTTGACCGATCCGCTCGCGTCGCCGCACCGAATGAGTCCGGATGGCTGGTCGCCGACAACCGCTCCTTGAGACGGCTCGCTGTGCCCGCCGCGGTCGACCGACCGGGTGGGAACTCGACTCTGGAGACGAACATGTTCGACAAGCTCTTCATCCGCAACGCGATCGACCGAAGTGCGGAGAACGGCGTCGACCGACGCAAGTTCCTCCGAGCCGCCGGTGTCACCACCGTCGGTGCCGGACTGGCCGGCGGCGGCCTGCTCGCCGGCGCAGTCCTCAACCCAGCGGCCGCTGACACCGCAGGTTCTGGACTGGACCTCGGTCTCGGCCACGACAAGGACCCCAACTACGCCAAGCCCAGCGACGGTGCCGTACTGAACTTCGCGCTCAACCTGGAGTACCTCGAGGCGGAGTTCTACCTCCGCGCGGTTCGTGGTTACGGCCTGTCTGCCGCCGAGGTCTACGGCAAGGGCAAGCCGGGCGGGGTCAAGGGCGGCCGCAAGGTCAAGTTCCAGTCCAAGATCGTCAAGGCCTATGCCGAGGAGATCGCCGCCGACGAACTCGCCCACGTGAGGTTCCTGCGTAAGGCTCTGGGTACGGCGGCGGTCGCGCGCCCGGCGATCGACATCGACGCCGCCTTCACCTCAGCAGCACTGGCCGCCGGGCT
Organism: Kribbella catacumbae DSM 19601; assembly: GCF_000372465.1. GTDB lineage: Bacteria > Actinomycetota > Actinomycetes > Propionibacteriales > Kribbellaceae > Kribbella > Kribbella catacumbae. Next base: position 88,389 of record NZ_AQUZ01000002.1, on the reverse strand, counting down.
GATCAAGCCCGGCCAGAAGTTCGATGCCTACGCAGGAGAGAACAACTTCCTGCTCGCCGCCTACGTCTTCGAAGACGTAGGCGTCACCGCCTACAAGGGGGCGGCACCGCTGATCAGCAACAAGACCTACCTCGAAGCGGCAGCGGGCATCCTCGCCGTCGAGGCCTACCACGCGGCCAACATCCGCACCACGCTCGTTTCCCGCGGCCTGGAGGTCCCCTCGGTGGCGATCTCCAACGCACGCGACAGCCTCGACGGCAAAGCGGACCTCGACCAGGGCACGAAGTACAAGGGCAAGACCAACATCGTGCCGACCGACGCCAACGGCATCGCCTTCAGCCGCGGCGCCGACCAGGTCCTCAACGTCGTCTACCTGACTCCGAAGAAGGCCACCAAGGGCGGCTTCTTCCCCGCCGGCGTCAACGGCCAGATCAACACCAGCCGCGCCAACGCCTGACCAACCTCACGGGCCGGCCGCACGGGCGGCCGGCCTCCGCCACCCACGCTCGGCGAGCCGTCCTGCGGCGAGGTCATCGTTGGGTCAAGATGCCGACGACGCGCGGTCTCGTCCGGTGCTCGCTGAGTGCAGATCCGATCACACACCAGTGTCCCGTTCTGCACGGGCTGCCACGGGCGAAGCAGCTCCACCTCGCTGTGGCTGGCGCGGGGGCCTATCGAGATGAGCGGCGCGGTATCGCATCGGGTGACGGCAGTTTGCGGGTGGTGACCAGTTCTAGCGCGACCTCGTTGAGTTTGCGGTTGTTGTCTTGGGAGTAGCGCTTCAGCACCACGAACGCGCGATCAGCGTCGAGGTCGAAACGCTCCATCAGCAATCCCAGCGCCTGCCCGATCAGCCGGTTGCTGGCGATGCCGTCTTGGAGCGTGTCGGCGTTTCGCTGGGCGGCGACGGCCCATTCTTCGGCGTGGTGGCGGGCTTGTTCCTCGAGGGCAATGATGCGCCGGGCGGCCAGGCGCAGTTCCAGTTGGTCCATCACCATGCCGGCCAGGTCGCTCAACGTGGCGATCTGGTCGTCGGTCGCAGTACGGGGTTCGCGGTCGATCACGCACAGCGTGCCGAGATTGTGCCCGTCGTAGGTCGTCAATGGGATGCGCAGGTAGAAGCGCAGCCCCAGCGGCCCGGTAACCAGTGGATTGACCAGTGTTCTGGGGTCGAGTGCGGCATCGGCTACGTGCCAGGGCTCGTCCTGCAGGATCGCGGAGGCGCACAGTCGGGGGTCGCGGTCGATCTGCTCGACATCGTCGAGGCCCTGGCGGGATTTGAACCAGATCCGGTCACGATCGACCAGGCTCACGATCGAGATGGGCACCCGCAGGTACCTGGCCGCCAGCGCGGTCACTCGGTCGAAGGAACCGTCCGGAGGGGTGTCCAGGATGTCGTACCGATGCAGCGCGGCCAGGCGCACGTCGTCCTCGGCCGGCACCAAGGCTTCAGTCACCACAAGCTGTTACCTTATCTTCGGGAGCTCGACAGGCTATGACGCTGCAGCCAGTCGACTTCAGCGTGGACACATCACCTTGCATCCTGCCCGCTGTCAACTCCCGCCATCGGGTCACCGCAGACCGTGACCAAAGCGCGCGCATACCGCGCGGTAGGCGCGCAACCGGCCCATGCACCCTCGGTACCAGCGATTGCCAGGTGGCTTGAAACGGTGGAGCACCGCCCAGCGCCCTGTTCACCCTCAGCTGACCGGCACCCATGTGTTGCCAACAGCAAACAACAGCCTGATGCAGCGACCAGGTCCGAGCGGCGGTGGCGATGAGCAGCCCGTACCGTCGAACCCGGTTGCTTTGCAGACGAGTCGGAGAGTCGCGCGAGCGACTTCGACATTAGCGACTGCTGCGCGGATCGAGGAACTGATCTCAACGCCACCGTGCCGCTCGCTGGCCGAAGCCACCGATCGCGCTGACGCTGAGTGCCTCGTGCTGGCTGCTCAACACGAGGCCTCCGTTGCCCGGGCGGGGCCTGCCCGCTACATCGCTGCGAGCAGCGTTGCAGCACGCCTATGGCTGCGTCTGGGGTGTGGGGTCAGGCCAGTGCGAGGATCGCGGCGGCGGGCATCGTTGGTTTTGCTGATCCGCCGGCCGGCTCCACGGTGAGACCGAAGGCGACTTTGCCGGTCACACCGCTAGCGATGATCGTGGTCTGGTCGTGTGTCGCGTGGCCTGCGAGCCCGATGGAGTGTGCTGTCTTGGAAGGGTCGATGAGCCACAGCTGGTACGTCTGGTCAGCCGGCAGCTGCCGCAGGTCGCGCAGGACGACGATCGCGGCGTCTTTGCGGTTCGAGGCGACCACGGTCGCCTGCCCGCCTCCGGTGACGGCGCCGTGAACTGTCCGGGCATCGGGCTCGGCCAGTACTGCGGCGATCTGGTCGTTCCTCTGCTGGGTGGCGGTGTTGCTTCGGTACTGATCGATGGCGATACCGCCGCTGGTCGCGACCGCCAGTGCCGCGGCGGCCAGGGCCAGCGCGGAACGCCGGGTGAACCGGCGCGGCTGCAAGACCGTGACGGGTGCACCGGCCGCCGGTTCGAGGTCCAGCGGTGGGAGCTGCTGGACCTGGCTGATCGCTGCCATCACGTCGGCCTTGAGCTTCGGCGGCGGAGCCATCGCCACCTCGGCTGACAGCTTGGTGGTTGCTTCGCGCAACTCGGCGACCTCGACGATGCATTCGGGGCAGCCGGCCAGGTGCTGCTCGAACGCGGCCTGCTCGTCGGGGCCCAGAGCGTCCAGCACGTACGGGCCGGTGAGGGTATGGAATTCAGTCGATGACATCGGGTCGTTACCTCTCCGCGGTTCCGAGACAGTCGCGGAGCCGAAGCAGGCCGTCACGCATTCTCGCCTTGATGGTGGGCAGTTTGGCGTCCAGCAGGGTCGCTACCTCGGTGTAGGTGTTGCCGCCGTAGTACGCCAACGTGATCGATTCGCGCTGCAGCTCTGTCAGCGAACCAAGACAGTGGCGGACCCGCTCGGCGTCGAGCTGCCCGATGACGGTGTCGGTGACCTGGTCGAAGTCGGTCTCGATCGACTGCACCGCGACGGCGTGGTCGCGGTTGGTGGAGGCTTGTTCGGCCCTGACCCGGTCGATCGCGCGGCGGTGCGCCATGGTCAGGATCCACGAGGTCACCGTGCCGCGGGTCGCGTCGTAGCGTGATGCGAGGCGCCACACCTCGATCATCACTTCCTGGGTGACCTCTTCGGACTGGGCCGGATTGCGCAGCACGCGCCGGACCAGCCCGTAGACCCGAGGGCTGACCAGGTCGAAAAGCTGGGAGTAGGCGGCGGTGTCGCCGCGCGCTACCAGGGTCATCAGTTCGCTGTCGAGGGCGCCCGACCGCTGCTCTTGTGGGCCAGCAGGCCAGGGCACTGCTGTGGGCTCGGTCACTGTCAATCTCTCTGCTCGACGAAAACTGTGAGCGGTGGCTGATTTCTATCACGGCGCGAGCTGGACTCCATCCGGCCACTCAGACGTCGGCTGCGCTCAGACCAGCAGGGCGCTGGCTCGAGCGCGAACGGACCGGCGGGCGTGGCCCCTGTGACCACTCCCGACGGTCCGCTGCGGCCCGGCGGGCCGGTTACTGCTGCCAGTCGGCCTCGGTGACCTTGCCGCCGACCACGTCGACGGTCAACTGGACGGGGCCGTCGGGCATCACGTACAGCTCGTAGCTGCCCTCGGGGACGTCGAAGAAGACTGCCGAGTAGACCGTCTCCCCCTCAGGCGATGACCGGGGAACGACCGCCACGTGCGGGAACCCATGGCTGTGCTCACCATGGCTGTGCTCACCATGCCCATGACCGTGACCATGCCCATGACCGTGCTCGTCGCTGCGCCGGTGGCGAGCGGCCAAGGGTTCCTCGGCTGTCCAGCCGGCCGGTCGCCGTTCGATCTCGACGTCGTCCAGCTCGGCCGGCATGGTCAGCACGATCGCGCCGACACCGTCGCCAATGTCAAGCAGCACCGAGGAGCCTTTGCCCGCATGGGGATTCTCCTCGGCATTGGTCAGCGGCTTGGTGACTGGCGCGGTCATGACGCAGCCGCGATACCCGGCTTGGACTGATAGCCGCCACCCGGCGTCCCGAGGTACGGGAACACCTTCAGGTAGTCGGAGTTCGTGTTCGACGTCCCGTCCTTGACCGCCGAGGCGGCGCCGTCGGGCTTGTACGATGGGTCGACCAACGGGATCGTCAGACCGGCGATCGCCCGGATCTCGACCGTGACGACGTCGTCGAAAACCCTTCGTCCGTTCGGGAATCCGGCCGCGTCGCCCGCCACCAGACCGAGCGGGTTCGGCGTCTTCGCCGGCGGTACGGCGACGTTGAGCCGCAGCATGTCGGCCTGCACCGGACCGGTGTAGTTCTGGAACCCCGGTACGACGCCCTTCGGAATCCCAGTCAGCAGGATCGCAGCGAGGTCGGCGCGAGGCTTCTTGTAGGCCGCCAAGTTCGGGAACACACCCGGGTAGAGCGCCGGCAGCAGTCCGGCCAGCTCCGGCTTGGTCACGTACTGCGCGTACTTCTTGTCCTCCGACGGCGGCCGGCTGTTCCACTTGTCCTTCTCGGCCATCGGCACGATGACCTCGTTGAACAACGGGTTGCCCAGTCGCGAGACCTGCTTGTGCGGACCGTGCCACAGCGAGATCCCGAGCAGGACGTCGAAGATCTTCGACTGCTGGCGGCTCGCGGTGGCGTAGACGCCGATGACCGACTTCGGGTCCAGCACGTCGGTCGGCTTCTTGCCGTCGCGGGTCAGGTCCGAGATCGGGACCTGCAGAGCGATGGTGTGCACGTTCGAGCCCTGCAGACCGTTGACGCCCATCGCCGCGGCGGACGGGATCAGGTGGGCCGCCTGGAACGGACGCAGCGTACCGAGGTCGAAGATCGAACCGAGGTCGGCGAAGAACCCGTCGGCGCGCTGGCCGGCGAACACCTTGCGGTTCGTGCCGATGGTGTGAATCGCCTCGCCTGCCAGCTTGGCGTAGTTCGGCGTACTGCGCGGGCCGACGTTCACCGGCGGCGCGGCAAGGTCGCGGGCCAGGATCCGCGAGCGGCCGTTCTCGACCCGGGTGACCGAGTAGTACTGCGGCCGGTTCCAGGTGCTGTCCTTGATCGACGTGATCGGACCCGTGTTGTACAGGAAGGTCTTCTTGTTCCGGATCTCGGCACGGAAGCGGAACTGGTAGCTGATGTCGGCCTTGCCGTCACCACCGTTCGAGATGTGGATCTGGTACAGCACGTCGTCGCCGAACTCGTAGAAGTTCGGCCCACCGAACGGGTTCTGGAACGGGATGAAGTTGGCGATCAGCGTCACCGTGTCCGGCTTGTCCGGGCTGACGAACGCGTACACGTCGGTGTTGTCGGCGACCGGGTCCTTCGAGATCTCCGGCGCTTCGCGATGCGAAGACATGAAAGTTCCTCCAGTTAGGGGGGCGAGCTCAGGAAGACAGGCCCGCCGAGCGACGGTCCTGCCGGGTCCGGGACGGTCAGGCGGTCCTCACACCCGCGAGACGAGCGGCCAGATCCCGGTCGGTGATCAGCACCTCGCGCTGGCCGACCATGATCGCCATCTCGCCCTTCTGTACGTCCTTGACGTGGACGACGAATGACTCGGCGCCGGCCAGATCCGCCTGCTCGAGCTGAGTCGCGGCGTCGGCCGGCTGCTCGCCGAAGATTTTCGGCGCGGCGATCGCCCCGGCCGCTGCGACGGTTCCCGCTCCCGCGAACACCAGGAAACCGCGCCGTGTTGCGTCACTCATGACTGTTCCTCTCCTTCATCCCTGCCTGGGCTCCCGGCGAGCGCCAGGGGCCCGAAACCTCGGCTGTAGATGCGACCCAGTCGCATGTATTGTGATCTGGGTCACAACCACAGCTACGAGGCCATTCGGTGCAGCTGTGCGGGTGGATGGGTGGAAAGTTCGTTTTTTCCGGGACCGGTCCTCGTCCCGACGCCACGAAAGAGCCGGTCCCACCCGCTGGTTGCGGGTGGGACCGGCTCGTTCGTGCTGGGGCGGGTGGCTAGGTGGTGAGTTGAACGACTGGCTGGAGGACACCACCGCTGGGCAGGGTGGGAGTGGTGGAGCCGTCGCGTGGTTCGATGGTGACGCCGAGGGCGACCTTGCCGGCCACGCCTCCATTCACCACGGTCGGGTGCGGGGACTTTCCGTCGGTCAGACCGATGGACCGGGCGTTGCGTGAGCCGTCGATGAGCCACAGCTGGTACGTCTTGCGGCCGGTGAGAGGTTTGAGGCCGCGGACGAGTACGACGGCCGCGTCCTGCTGCTGGGACATGACCACGGTTGCCTGGCCGCCGCCGGTGACGGCACCGTGAACGGTTCGGGTGTCGGACTGGGCGAGGATTGTCGCGGCTTTGGTGCTGACGGCCGTCGTTTCGGCGTTGGCGCGGTACTGGTCGAGCGCGACTGCTCCACTGGTGGCGATAGCGAGAAAGGCGGCAGCCAGGGTCAGTGAACGCCGCAGGACTTGTCTGGGAGCGTGACGGGACCGGCCATGAGCGTGGGCGGGGATGACGGGCGGAAGCTGCCGGACGCGGTCAGTGGCTGCCATCACCGTGGCTTTGAGCCGTGCCGGTGGCTGCGTGGCGACGCTCGCGCTGAGTTTGGTGACGGCCTCGCGGAGGTCATGAACATCGGCGGTGCAGTCGGTGCAGATGGCGAGGTGCTGCTCGAAGCCGGCGCGCTCGTCGGCGTCGACCGCGTTCAGGACGTAGGGGCCGGTCAGGGCATGAATGTCTGGTGTCAGTGTCACGTGGTGTCGCTTCCCTGGAGCCGTCGCGGTCTCGGAGCGGTCGGGCCGTTTCGTGTCCTCGTGTGGGGGTGGTGCGGAGCTGGGACGGTGGTGCCTCCCTGTCCAGGGAGGCACCACCGCTTACTGCTGGGCCGGAGTCACCATGATCTGGTGTCCTGGCTTGGTGAGACCGGCCCGGTGATGCCGGTCGACGGGATCGTCAGGCCGCCGGCGGCATCAGTACGGTGTCGATCAGGTACACGGTCGCGTTGGCGGTCTTCACGCCGCCGCAGATGACCTTGGCGTTGTTGACCATCAGGTTGTCGCCGGAGCCGGTGACGGTGACAGCGCCCTTCTGCACGGTGGTCTGCTTGCCGACGACCGCGGTCGGGTCGAGCTGGCCGGCCACGACGTGGTAGGTCAGGATCTTCGACAGCAGGGCGTCGTCCTTCTTGAGCGTCTCGATCGTGGCGGCCGGGATCTTCGCGAAGGCGGAGTCGACCGGCGCGAAGACCGTGAACTCGCCGCCGTTGAGGGTGTTGACCAGGTTGACCTTGGGGTTGAGCTTGCCGGAGACCGAAGCGACCAGGGTCTTCAGCAGCGGGTTGCCGGAGGCGGCGGTGGCCAGCGGGGCCGCGGCCATGCCGTCGACCGAACCGGCGCCGGTCGGGTTGGCCTTGGCGTAGTCGGCGCAGCCCGGGCCGACCAGGCCGGCCGCGTTGTCCATCGAGGCGGAGGCCGACGGCGTCTCGGCGGGAGCCGAGGTGGAGGTGCTGGTCGAGGGGGTCGAACCGGCGTCGTCGTTGCCGCCGCCACAGGCAGCGGTGACGAACAGCAGGGACAGTGCGGACGCGGCGAGGCCGACGCGGACGATGGTCTTGGACATGACGAGATCTCTCTTTCGGTGAGGTGACTGAGCCGGGGCGACTGGTAATTCCGGCGAAGACCGTCAATTACCCGGCGTTGTCGCCACCAGTTGCTGGTGAGTCGCTTTGTGCGTCTCGCAGCTGACATCGGGACTTCGGCGCTGTCCCCGACCTGGATGGGTGCACCGGCGAAATTTCTCAGCACTCCTACCGCACGGTCATCTGCGGCGTCCCTCAACGGGTTGCCGACCGCCCGTCAGGACGAACCCTCAGGTCACAGGCCACCGGCGCCAGGGGAGCGGTGCGCAACTCCGAAAACATTTGAGGTAAGGCCGCGGTAATCAAACAAATACCGCTGTCGGCCCATCCGTGGAGCTGGTTTGAATCGAAGTGGGAGTGTCTCTGTTGAAATTCTTTCGAGTTGGAGCGACCCCATGTTGACGCTGGCCTTTATCGGATTGGTGGGCGGGCTGATCACCGGAGTCTCTCCGTGCGTCCTGCCCATGCTGCCGATTATTTTCTTCGCCGGAACCAAGACCGAAACGACAGCCCCCGGCAAGCGCGGCCGCAAGACTGCAACCGCCGGCGGGGCAGACGGCGACGTGCTTGTCGCGGAGCCAGACTCCGCAGAAACGGTGAAACCGCGGCGCGACTTCCGCCCGCTGAAGATCATCGCCGGCATCATCGTCAGCTTCAGCCTCTTCACCTTGGCCGGATCCGTCATCTTGTCCGCGCTCGGCCTGCCTGACAGTTTCCTGCGCTGGGGCGGCCTCACCATCCTGACCCTGGTCGGCCTCGGCCTGATCTTCCCCGCCCTCGGTCACTGGATCGAGAAGCCCTTCTACCGGCTGCCGAAGATCAACAAGAACAACAACGGCGCCTTCGTTCTCGGCCTCGGACTCGGCACCCTGTACGTCCCGTGCGCGGGACCGGTCCTGGCCGCCATCACCGTGGCCGGTGCCACCGGCAACGTCGGCTGGCGCACCGTCGTGCTCACGGTCACCTTCGCCATGGGCGCCGCACTCCCGCTGCTGATCTTCGCCTCCGCCGGATCGCGGATCTCCCAACGAGTCAAGGCTTACCGCAACCACCAGAAGGGCTTTCGGATCGGCGGCGGGATCGTCATGATCCTGCTCGCGATCGCGCTGGCCTTCAACATCACCGACGTCATTCAGCGCTCGCTGCCGTCGTACACGAGTGGGCTGGAGAAGAAGGTCGCCGAGAACAAGACCGTCCAAGGCGTGCTCGCCCCGGCGCTCGGCCAAGGCGGCCAGGAACTGGCCAAGTGCACACCCGGCGCTGCCGAGCTGACCATGTGCGGCGCGGCGCCGGAGTTCACCGGAACGCAGAAGTGGTTCAACACTCCCGGCGGCAAGCCCGCCACCTTGGGTGAGCTGAAGGGCAAGGTCGTCCTGGTCGACTTCTGGGCCTACTCCTGCATCAACTGCCAGCGCGCCACACCGCATCTGCTGGCGTGGGACAAGGCGTACAAGTCACTGGGCCTGGAGATCGTCGGGATCCACTCGCCGGAGTTCGCGTTCGAGAAGAGCGCCGGCAACGTCGAGTCGGCCATCCGCAAGGAAGGCATCACCTACCCGGTCGGCCAAGACAACAACCTGGCGACGTGGACCGAGTACCGCAACCAGTACTGGCCGGCCAAGTACCTGATCGATGCCGGGGGCACCGTCCGGTCGATCAAGTTCGGTGAAGGCAGCTACGGCCAGACCGAGGACCAGATCCGCCAACTGCTGAAGGACGCGAACCCGAACGTCCAGCTCCCGGATCCCGTCGACGGCAGCGTCCAGGCCGACACGATCGGTGCCGACGGAACCACCCCTGAGTCCTACCTGGGCTACTCCAGAGCAGCCAACCTGAACGGCAGCGGCAAGCTCACCCCGAACAAGACAGTCGCCTTCGGCCTCAACGCGGCCCAGCCCGACGACACCTACAGCCTCGGCGGGAACTGGGTCGTCGGCACTCAGAGCGTCACCTCCACCGAGGGCTCGCAGAGCCGGCTGAACTTCAACGCGGCCAAGGTCTTCCACGTCCTGTCCGGCGAAGGCACCGTCACCGTCTCGATCCCCGGTCTGCCCGACAAGACGATCAAGGTTTCCGGTACGCCGAACGCCTACCAGCTGGTCGATCTGCCCGGCCAGCAACGCAAGACCATGACCGTCGTCTACAGCCCGGGTCTGTCCGCCTTCACCTACAGCTTCGGCTGAGCCGGTCTGCCCAGACCGGGCACCTCCAGCTGCAGGCCGGTCCGTGACAGCCCCCTTCCGGGCCGGTCTGCATCCCACGTCCACTGCAACGAGAAAGTCCCCTCATGAACGAGTCCAACGTCCGCAACGTGATCATCATCGGCTCCGGCCCGGCCGGATACACCGCCGCGGTCTACGCCGCCCGTGCACAGCTCGCGCCGCTGGTCTTCGAGGGCTCCGTCACCGCAGGCGGCGCGTTGATGACCACCACCGAGGTCGAGAACTACCCCGGCTTCGCTGAAGGCATCATGGGCCCCGCCCTGATGGATCAGATGCGGACCCAGGCCGAGCGGTTCGGCGCCGAACTCGTCGCCGACGACATCGTCTCGGTGGACCTGACCGGCGACATCAAGTCCGTCACCGACTCGGCCGGCGCTGTCCACCACGCCAAGACCGTGATCCTGACCATGGGGTCGGGGTACCGCAAACTCGGCCTGCCCGACGAGGAACGCCTGTCCGGACACGGCGTGTCCTGGTGCGCGACCTGCGACGGCTTCTTCTTCCGCTCCCACGAGATCGCCGTCGTCGGCGGTGGCGACACCGCTATCGAGGAAGCCACCTTCTTGACCCGGTTCGCCGACAAAGTCACCATCGTCCACCGCCGCGGCGAACTGCGCGCGTCGAAGATCATGGCCGACCGCGCCTTCGCCAACCCGAAGATCGACTTCGCCTGGAACGCCGAAGTCGCCCAGATCCACGGCGACGACAAGCTCACCGGCGTCACCTTGCGCGACACCGTCACCGGCCATACCCGCGAACTGCCGATCACAGGCCTGTTCATCGCGGTCGGCCACGACCCCCGCTCCGAACTCGTCAAAGGCCAGGTTCACCTGGACGACGAGGGCTACGTCCTAGTCCGGTCCGGTTCGACCAGGACCAATCTGCCGGGGGTGTTCGCGGCCGGCGACCTGGTCGACCACACCTACCGCCAAGCGATCACCGCCGCCGGCACCGGCTGCTCCGCAGCCCTCGACGCCGAACGCTTCCTGGCCACCCTCGAATACGAAGCAGCCACCCAGCCCATCTCCTGCCTGACCTGACCCCCAAGGACCCGATCATGAGCGACAAACTGACCGATGTCACCGACGCCGACTTCGACACCGCCGTGCTGGCCAGCGACAAGCCCGTCGTCGTCGACTTCTGGGCCGAATGGTGCGGCCCCTGCAAGCAGGTCACCCCGATCCTCGAGGCGCTGGCCGGCGAGCACGGCGACAAGATCACCTTCCTGAAGATGAACATCGACGAAAACCCCGCCACCCCCGGCATGTACGGCGTGATCAGCATCCCGACCATCAACGTCTACGTCGGCGGCGAGCTGGTCAAATCCATCGTCGGCGCCAAGCCCAAAGCTGCACTGCTCAGAGACCTCCAGCCCTACGCCGAGCTCGGCAACTGAGCGACTTTCAGTTCACGAGGGATCGGTTGCCCATGACAACCGAGCGCTTGGAATCTCTCAAGAAATAAAGCGAATGACCCATCCGGGTTCGCCGCAGCGCCGAAGTAGATGTGTAAGCAAAACCCCTCCCCCCAAAGCTTCAAGGAGAACACCATGGACTACCACAGCGGCCTCAACATCGTCGTCGGCCTGTACGTCGAGATCAGCTCGCGCTGGAGCGGCCACGGCGGCGGCTGGGGCCACGGCCTGCTCGGCATCTTCAACTGACCTGAAGCAGCCAAGGGCCCGCCCTGCGCGGACCTAGCGCATAGCGACACCGTCGACGCTCTCCACTGTTACTGAGTGGAGGGCGTCGCAGTCGTTGCTGATGCCCGCCGCAACGCAGAGTTCAACAGCTGCGCGGTCTCCGAGGCCGGCAAACCCAGCAGGTCGCCAGCAGCGCGATAGGTCAGCCGGCCGTGTTGTGCCAGAGCCAGCACGACGCGTTCCCGGCCCGCCCGAGAGACCGTGTCATCCAGCCCAGAGCCACACTGGCGGTACACCCGTCGTGCGAGGTGTCGGCGCATCTCGACCGGCGCCATCGGGACCGCCATTGTCGTTGCCGGGAACGCCGCCACGATCACCGCGACTACCGCGGCCTGCGCCGAGCCCGAGTCACCGGCCACGACCTCGGCCAAGGCAGACAGCGCCGCACCGTGCTGGTCGCAGATCGCTGCCGCCGCAGGTTCAGCCAGCGAGGCCCGGCCCTGCGTCAAGCCGAGCGGTGTCTTTTTGTGGGTGAGCGTCTTGACCATTCGATCTGACTCCTTCACGTCTCACACGGCGAGTGACCGGCAAAGACCGGAACAGCCGCGCGAACGAGCGGCACAGGCCGCATTTCAACTCACCGTACCGTTCTTGCTACGCACCGCCCCCGACGGCCCGGGTTGAGCGCTTGCGGCGCGGCTGGCGTTCGTCCTCAAGAAGCCGGCGACTTGCCTTGCTCATCCCCGCAACCACTGAGGCCGCAGACTCAGCCCTGGCCGTCCTGGATCGCAGGTCTGGCCGTTTCGAGCAATGTCTCAGTTTGATCTCGACCCACGGCGGACCGATCTGCACCTGGGCACGTCCGAACTGACTGTGCAGCAACTCGTCGCCGCTACCCGCGGTGGTAGGTACTGCTGAGGCGCCAGTACTCGACCATCCCGTGCGCCGTTGGACCGAACCCACGGGGTGAAGGTCCCGGCAGTATCGCCCTCGACCCGTGGGTTCCGGCTGAGAATCGTTCAGTTAGCGTGAACTGGCGGGAGCTACGACGATCCGGTTACGGCCGGCGTCCTTGGCGGCGTACTGGGCTTTGTCAGCGGCTTCGACGAGCAACTGCAGGGTACTCGCGGCATCTGGGAAGGTGGCAACCCCGACGGAACAGGTCAGGTTGTCGATGACCTCGGTTTGGCCTGCTTGGCTGTTCACTCGCACCGACAGGCCCTCGATACGGCGCCGGATGCGTTCGGCAATCTCCGCCGCGTCAACAGGGCTGGTGCTGGGAAGCAGTACGGCGAATTCCTCGCCGCCGAGCCGACCGACGAGGTCGTCAGCCCTAGTGGCTCGCTGGAGCTCGGTGGCCACAGCCTGAAGCACCTGCTGGAGTTCGGCGGCAACGGTCTGTAGGACTTTGTCGCCGGCATCGTGGCCGTGAGTGTCGTTGATGGGCTTGAAGTAGTCCAGGTCGACGTACAGCAAGCTCACCGGTGAGTTGGTACTGGTGGCGCGCTCGAGTTCTTTGCTGGCCATATCGTGCCAGAATGCCGCGTTCACCAGGCCGGTCTTGGTGTCGGTACGGGCCGCGGTCTGGAACTGGCCAGCCAGCAACCCGTACTGCAGGCCGAGGACGGGAACAAGCAGGAGCGGACTCGCCCACGGCTGCTCTAGGAGGAGGACTGCCGCCGCTACTCCGAGGCCGAGCGAGCCCAGACCCACGAAGTGGTCGGTGAGCCGACCGAGCATGTCGCGGGCCTTGGTCTCCGGGCTGGACAGCAGCACTGCGCCGATGACGAGGCCGTAGTTAACGAACCAATACGCGAGCCCTGCCAGAACGAGTACGGCCAGACCGATCGGGCCGGAGGGGAAGCCGGGATACCCATCCGGAGAGAGTGCCTGCAGGACGAGCGCCGCGGCAGCTGAACCGAGAACAACCGTTGCCGTTGTAAAGACAAGCCGGTAAGCGCGGACGCGGTTCAAACGCAGCCACGAGTGCAGGTAGGTTGACACGATCAGCGCGAAGGCCAGTGGCGGAGGCAATAGCAAGACCGCGGCGAAGGTCCACATTCCCTTGAGGTTGACGTACGGCAGTCCCTCGGCCGCGAGCTCGCGCAGCTTCTCGATGCCTTTGGCTGCCTCGATATGGACCGCGGACCCCACGGCCAAGGCCACGAACCTGACCAGATCCACCGATCCGATCGGGTCAACACCGGACGCAAGCACTGGCGCGGCGAGAGCCAATGCGTCGACAGCCAGGACATAGCTCAGCAGGACAGGTGGGATCGTCCACAGCTCCCAGTTGCGCAGCGCGCGCGATCGGTCCGGGCGGCGGCGGCCGGGCCGCCGATGCCGGATACTGATCATGGAGTAACCCCCGCCTCACGTAGGTCCCACTGCCAGGGTAAGCGTCACGTCACCGAATGTCACCGTCACCTGGCAATGCGGAGAGCCCCCCTTGGGAGGAGGTGTCTGCTATGCGCAACGGCGAGTGGCACTGACATCCCCTATTCCCGATCCCGCGAACCGCCCCGTCAGGCCGGCGTGTGCGCACGCTGTGCCCGGGTGAATCCTGTGGCTGCACCGGCCGCGGCGATCACTCCGAGCACGCCGGCCGCTGCAACCACATAAGCGGGCCGCCACCGGTCCGCTGCCGTCCCTGCCAGGAGGATCCCGACCCCCTGGGCCACGATCATCACGGTGCGGGCCAGGCCGAACGCCTGGCCCCGCTGCCCGTCAGGGATGCTCTGCACGAACATCACGTTCGCCTGCAACTGATAGGCCGAGGAAAGGCCGGACACGAACCACAACAGCACCGTCACCACGAGACCCGGCTGGAAAACACAGCCGATCAGGGGCGCGCATGCTCCGATCGCCATTGGCCGGATCAGCCAGACCCGCAGCTCCGGATCCTGCCGGGTCAGCAGCAGCATCCCTGTCACCGTGCCCGCCGGGTTGGCCGCCAAGAGCACGCCGACCGCTACCGCACCGGTGACCGGACCGTTGGGCAAGGCTGCGGCGTACGGCGCGGCGAGGCCCTCGACGGTGATGTAGAACCCCATCAACGAGGCCAGCGCTACCAGGTACCGCAGACGCCGATCACTCCACACCAGTCGGGCGCCGGCCGCGATCTGCGTCAGCCAGGAAGGGCGCTGCGCCGGGTCGCCGTCGAGGGGGTAGTCACGGATCCCGAAACCGACCAGTGCTGCCGAGGCCGCGAAGGTGGCCGCGTCGACCAGCAACGTCCGATGCGCCCCGAGTGCGGCGACGAAGGCGCCACCGGCGACGAACCCCGCGACCTGAGCAAACTGCGAAGTCATGTTCGACACCGCGCTCGACTTCACGTACTGCTCGCCGGTCAGGATCGATGGCAGCAACGCGGCCCGTGCCGCCTGAAACGGCGCGGCGAACAGCTGAGCCACGACCAGCAGGACGCACAGCAGCCACAGCGGCATGCCGTGGATCGCCATCGCCGCGACCAGCGCCATCCGAGCCAGGTCGCACACCACCATCACCCGGCGCCGCGAGAACCGGTCCGCCAGCCCCGACAGCAACGGCCCGGCCAGCAGGTCGGGCAAGAAGGTCAGGGCGTACGTCAACGCCGACAGCCCAGCCGATCCAGTCCGGTCGAACACGAGAACTGCAAGCGCCACCCGGGCGAGTTGATCCCCGGCCACGGATGCCAGCTGCGCGAACCACAACGCACGGAATTCCGCGACCGCGAACACGTCGCGGTAGGTCGCCTTCGGTTCCGCTGGATCCTGACCGGGCTGCGGGGCGGGCCGGCGAGTCACCGATTCAAACTACCGGCAAATTACGATCGACGCTCGGGCAAGCCGACACACCAGGATTCGGCACAGGCGACACGGCCACCGGGCTGCCGTCTTCCCAAACGTGGGCAAGCGAGACTGCCCGCCTCGGGAAGCATCGCAGGCCGAAGATGTCCGTCGGTCGCACTACGCTCTGCAGTGGCCCTAGCGGCCCAGTCGCCCATGACCGCTATCGGTGGCTGCTGGAGAGACGAGGATTCGGAATGACTCTGTTGGATGACCTGATCAGTGGAGCAAGCGGTGAAGCGTCCGTCGCGAGTCTGCTCCGTCAGGTCAAGATTCTGGCATCCAGAACCCGCGCAGCTTTCCTCGCCGCATGGATCGAGCATGAGCTCAACGGCTACCCAGCTGACGTCGAGCTGCCGCCGTACCGCGGACCACATCAGGCGCACGTCCTGGGGCACTTCATGGGCGGATTCGGCAGGGAACTCCAAAATGTGCAGATCCCCAGCTCTGGCTGGGACAAAAAGCTCGAAGCCGCCTCCCTGTTCGAGATTGAATTGCGCGAATCCGCTGCTGAGCTCGGAAGCATGGCTGCCCAGGACAACGTCACTTTGGCGTGGAGCGCGAACATCGTTCAGAACTACAACCAGTTCGTGCAGAGCGGCTTGGTTCAGCGCATTGTCACCGGCGACATGGTCCTCGTCGAGGCCAAGATCCCAGTCTCCCGGCATCTGTTGGTCGGCGTACTCGATGCAGTACGCAACCGAATACTCGACCTCGCCCTGGAGCTGGAGAAGGTCGTACCAGATGCCGGCCAGGGAGATACATCCGACGCCGAGCAGAATCTCGCGGCGATGGTCATCACCAACCACTTCCACGGCCCCGCGAACGTGGCGATCGGCAGTTCGGGCGTCAAGCAGACGATCAAGCCACCCGCCAGGGGTGACCTCGAAGATCTCGTCCGCTATCTCCAGGATGTGGGCGTCAAACCTGACCTGATCACCAACCTCCGTACCGCAGCCGAAGAGGACCAAGAAGATCCTGGGACCGGCCAGGGACGTTGGGTGCGAGTGCGTCGATGGTTTGCCGACGTAGCCCAAGATGCCGGAACTGAGGCAATCGGCGGCGCCGTGGCGGCTGCTGCGGTCGGATTCCTCGGCGGTTGACCAGCCTTCGGCATGGCGGCGCTCCGGGCCTGTACCCCCGGTGTCCGATACGTATCCTGACCTCGTGCCTGCGCTGAAACCACACCGAGTCGCTTTCCGAATCGACTGGTCGAATGACTGACGACTCCGATGCGGCACGCCTGCCCGCGCTCGCGAACGACGCAACCGAGCTACTTCAGCTTGTCTGGGAGGAACTCGACCGCACCAGCAACTGGCCAACGTTCGAGGCGATCGACCGAACCCTTCTGAGCCGCGACGCCGATGTCGATCTCGCGGAACTCATTGGCCAGATCCCGCCGCTCTTCATGCACGGAGGCCGGCCGCAGGGCGGAGCGCGGGCCGATCCAGCCGGAAGGCTCTCGCTCACCGTCGCCGGTGTGATTGCATGCGCCAACCGTCCCGGCACTCACCAAGTACTTGAGGTGGTGGTAACAGGCGCGCGTCTTGGCGCAGATTCGTACAGAAAGGGCGATCCAGCGCTGCCTGTAGAAGTGACCTTCGACCAGGTACTCGAGGAGCTCGAACTGGACTTGCCAGAAGACGAGAAGCGTGAGCTTGGCCGACGCTCCGCGATGCTGCTCTCCTTCGAGCCCTGGACGTCGTCCAGCTCCAACAACGATGGTTTGTGGACATATAGCGTCGACCGCGACATCCGTTTCTACCGAGACGTCACAACCATCGAGCAATACTGGCATGCACGCCAGCGCCAGGAGGCTGCCCAGCAGCGAGCGGAGTCCGTCGGATCACCGGGCCCGCAGCCAACTGACAATCGGCTGGCCGGGGCACTCAGGCTCGGCCCAGAGTCTCCATCTCAATCCGGTACCCCGACGGCTGAGCGGACTTCTGCAAGCAGCGTCACTACCAACCACTTTCACGGCCCTTCGAACGTCGCGATCAACAGCACTGATGTCAGGCAGTCGATCAAGTCACCGAAAAAGTATGCCGAGGATTCGCCTCAGCGGAATCATCCTGAGCCTGCAGTAGCCTCAGTTCCCGATTCTGTTCCTAGCCCTGGCTCTAGTCCGATCGTCGTGTTCGTCGTTGCTGCCATAGGTCTCTTCGGGGTTGTCCCGGCTGTCATCCAGGCAACACACCAGATCTGGGCTCAAATCACAGCGACAGGGATGGCTGTGTGCACCGCGCTTCTGCTCGCCTTGTGCGGGCTAAAGTGGAATCGGTGGCCGCGGTTCCGGACGGCCGGTCTGGTGACTGCCGCAGTACTTGCTTTGGGCATCGCTGCGGTACTGATTGTTGGAAACGCGTCCGCGTGATCGACCGGTTCTAGTGAGACACTTCAGCAATGGCATTAAGGCTTGTGCGGCGTGAAATTTCGGGGAGTGGGATAAATCCTCCATTCGATGACGTGGCTGGTTTCACCGAGCATTGGTGGTACTCGCGAGAGCTCACCGACAAGGCGACCATGTGGTTCGCGGCCAGCGATGAGTCAGATGGCGAGGTGGCCAGAATCGAGCTCGAGCCCATGTCCACGGTAGGTCGTTCATACGGCGTAGAGGCGCCTATTGAGGGCTTCGCAGAGATCGAGTTTCTTGAGGTCCGCGAGGACTTGCGGAGGTCCGGCCACGGATCCGACGTCGTGAAACTGTTGATGGCCGCCTACCCTGGCCGGACCTTCGCGGCGCTGTCAGAGGACGCGGATCGGTTTTGGACCAGTCTGGGCTGGACGAAGTACCTGCATCGCAAGGAGCCGCGATTCAACCGGCCACTGTTCATCAGCACCTGACGGATCGGGCTCACTGACGCATGGATCGCCTTCCGCCGCGACGCGAAGTCGAACCAGTCTGCACCTCACAGTAACTCCCGCTCGAGGAGTACGTCACTGACGCCGACCGCGTCCTCAACATGCTCGTGGGCGAGACCCAGCGGATCACGCTCTACGCCGAGCGAGGTTTCGCAATTCCGCAACCGACGCCACACCAGGCGAGGCCTACGCCCGCCTCGTCAAGGCGGGCTACACCCACCGGATCCTGACCTAGCCCCAGCCGCTCCCCCCGGCTTCCCAACGCTGCCTCGCCCATCAGCTGAGACAGGCCGAACGCGTCAACTGGCAGCTGTGGCACCCAGCGAGGCTCAGTCTGGGGCGCCGACAGGACCGGCCGTATCCGCGGCGCGGTCGCGCTTCCAGATCTCACGCACCCTCGCCTCGTTCTCCTCGAACGGCTCCATACCCATCGCTGCCCGCCGCGCCGCCAAACCGTCAGGATCCTCGATCGGTTCTACTTCGAGGACCTGGCCGCGAACAGTGAACTGTGTTCCGTACAGCTGAGCCTGGCTTCACTGAACAAGTCAAGCCCGGTCGGAGATGGCGGGGCTATCAACCGGTGAGCAGCAGGAGGATCCCTGCCACGACCAGTCCTGCCTCCACGAGGCCGGTGAACACGGCGGTGGGGAGGCGGTCGAGGACCTCCTTACCTGCCCAGGCTCCCGCTGTGGCTGCGGGAACGAGAGCCAGGCCGATCAAGCCAGTGCGCCATGTCAGGAGGGCTGCGGCGCCGAACACGACGAGTTTGGTCAGGTGCATGACGACCGCGGAGGCGGCCTCGGTGCCGATGTAGGCACCGCGGACGAGTCCGCGGGCAAGGAAGAACGGCGCGACGATCGGCCCGACGCTGCCGACGAGTGCCGAGCCGAAGCCCGAGGCAGCTCCGATGGCAGCGAACCCACGATCGCCGACCATGGCAGCTCTCGGGCGGAGTCGGCGCCAGGCGACCATGGCGAGCAGGAAGACCCCGATCCCGCGAGTGAGCGCGGGAACCGGAGCACGGGTCAACAGCAGCGCCCCGACGACGGCGGCCGGGATCGCGCCGGCGGCGAAGATCGAGACCAGGCGGCGGTCGACGTCGTGCCGGTTGAACCAGACACGGCTGCCGTTGCTGACGAGCTGGGTGATGGTGAGGACGGCGACGGCGTCGCGAGGGCCGAACACGGCGACGAAGATCGGCAGTAACAGCACCGCGCCACCGAAGCCCGCGACCGCCGACAGCAACGTGGTCCCAAATGCCGCCGCCAACACCAGCACCGCCTGCCACCAGTCAGGCATCACGAGACCGAGCCGCGGGAGATCATGACGGGCGTGGGGTGAGGCCTGCGGCCTTGCAGAGCGCGTTGAAGCCGTCTTCGGTCCCGCGCCACGTGGCCCGGAGGGGCTCGAGTCCGACCCGGCGGACCACGCCGCGCAAGACGGCGACCACGATGATCGCGTCGTCGGCGTAACCGAGCACGGGGATGAAGTCGGGGATCAGGTCGAACGGGACCGCGAGATAGACCATCAGCAGGCCGAGCCTGATCCGCACCCCGCGCGGCTGCGCACGGTCGGTCGCGAGGTCCTTCAGCAACCGGATCAGGTCGGGAAGGATCCGCAGCGCTTCCCGCAGCACGTTGCCCTTCGGGCGTGCCAGAAGCAACGCCACCACCAGCGCAAGCCACGCGACCACGACGGCCGCTCCGAGCCCGATCAGTACGTCTTTCCACATGTCCGGCTCCTTTTCGTGGTTCAGTCGACGACCCTTTCACTGAACTCGTCAAGTTTGGTCGGCACCTGGGCGGGAGGATGAGCTGCTGGGTGTGGGTCGGGGTCGTCTAGTGTGACGCTCGACGGATCGAGCTTGGGGTGTGGCGATGGTCGAGCGGGGTGTCCGGGCTACGGAGCCGGTCAGGGGCGTCCGTTCTCTGCCGTTGGCCTTTTCGGCTGGCGCGGCCGTAGGGCTGCTAGGCGGCATGATCGGGCTCGGTGGGGCCGAGTTCCGACTGCCGTTGCTGATCGGATTGTTCGGGTTCATAGCTTTGCAGGCTGTGATCGTGAACAAGGCGATGAGCCTGATCGTGGTTCTCACCGCGATCCCTGCGCGCCTGCTGGCGGTCCCGATCGCGGACGTTGCTTCGGAGTGGGCAGTGGTGCTGAACCTGCTGGCGGGCAGCCTCGTCGGTGCCTGGGTGGGTGCGACATGGGCCACGAAGATGCGGTCGGCAACCCTGTACAAGGTTCTCGGGGCCTTGTTGGTGGTCATTGCTGCTGCTCTGGCGGCGTCGCATCTCGGCCCGGTCGGGACGCTGGACCTTCCCGGGGTGGTCCGGCTGGTTGGGGGGCTGGTCGCCGGGGTTGTGATCGGGGTGGTGGCGGCACTGATGGGCGTGGCCGGCGGGGAGTTGCTGATCCCGACGATCGTGTTGCTGTACGGCATCGACATCAAGCTCGCCGGGAGCTTGTCCTTGGCGGTTTCGTTGCCGACGATGCTGGTCGCCTTTGCCCGCTACTCCCAGGACGCGAGCTTCCAGATCTTGCGCCAGAACAGAGGCTTCGTGCTGTCGATGACTGCCGGTTCCGTGACGGGAACCCTGCTTGGAGGATTGCTGTTAGGAGTGGTTCCGAGCGTGGTGATCGTTCCGCTGCTCGTGGTGCTCTTGCTGGCGTCGTCGGTCAAGGTGTGGCGTCACGAGTGATCTGTTGATCGGGCCCGGGGCTGGTGGGCAGTAGACCGAGTTGGGAGAGTCTGTCGAGGTTGTCCTCGAGTGCCCACGACTCGGCGATGCGGCCGTCGCGGATCCGGTAGCGGTTGACCTCGTCGACGGCGACGAACCGGCGTCCGGTGGGCCGGTGCCCTAGCCAGGTGCCGGTGTGGGTGGCGGTGCAGGTGAATCGCCCGATCACGATGTCGCCTTCGGCGAGGAGTTCGACGGCGTCCATGTGGACGTCGGGGAACGACGCCCGGAACGGTGTGATCCACTCCCGGGCCGCCGCGGCCTGGTCGGGTGTGTAGAGGTCGTCGATCACGTCGAGGTGGCCGCCGTTGAGCACTTCGTCGACCAGGCGATGCACGATGGCTTTGTTCGCCGCGAGGTCGGCCGGCGTGCTCACGAGACGCTCCGGGGGGCATACATGATCACGACGACCCCGATCAGGCAGATCGCGGCGCCGGCCAGGTCCCAACGGTCGGGGCGGAATCCGTCGACAAGCATGCCCCAGGCCAGAGAACCGGCGACGAAGACGCCGCCGTAGGCGGCCAGGATCCGGCCGAAGTTCGGATCGGGCTGGAACGTCGCCACGAAGCCGTAGGCGCCCAGAGCAAGGATGCCGCCGGCGATCCACAACAGGCCGCGGTGTTCACGCCAGCCTTGCCAGATCAACCAGGCGCCACCGATCTCGGCGATGGCGGCTATTACGAACAGCGCGATGGACTTGACGATCGTCATGGGTCAGAAGGTATCCAGTGGCGTGTCAGCATCTCGGTTCGGCTGGGGCGGTGCAGACATTGCCGGCATGCCGAGGTCGACTGGTTCGGTCGGCGTGGCGCAGGTGGCACGTCGACGCTTCCGCAGCACCCAGACCGTCCCCGCCAGTGTGATCACCGCGATGACGGCCAGTGCCGGGATCCAGACGGCCCCTGCCAGCGAAGCGATCGATAGGCCGCCGAGGACGGCCAGAACTGGGCCGGCGCAGCAGACCGCGCAGGCGCCGATCGCGAGACCACCCGCACCGACCAGCCGCCAGGGCTTGGTGGTTTTGGACACCTTGGTGCGTTCAGCAGCAGCCACGGTTGCTCACCAGCCCTTCGGCCAGCGGCAGAACCGTGATGGATGGCGAGTCGGAGGCCAGGTCGGCGAACGGCAGCGGGCAGGTGGGGCTGTGGGCGCAGTCGATCAGGTCGTCGCAGCCGGCGTCGAGAGCGGACTGCAGCGATGCTGCGATCACGGTCAGGTCGGCGATCTTGGCCTCGACATCGTCAAGCTTTTCTTTGGCCCGCGCCTGCAATCCTGCGTCGGGATTCTGGCCGTGCCGGTGACGGCCTGCTTCGAGCAGGTCGGAGATCTCCTCCAGGGTGAACCCGAGCCGCTGGGCGGCCTTGATCACTCGCAGCACCGTCACCGTTTCCGGCGAGTAGAGGCGGTGACCACCTGGGCTGCGGTCGGGTTCGGACAGCAGGCCACGGCGCTCGTAGTACCGCAGTGTCTGCAGGTTCACGCCTGCAGCGTCGGCGACTTGGCCGCTGCGCAGGCCAGTTGCGGTCACTGTGTCAGTCCCGCGGTCGCGGCCGCCCGAACTGCCAGGGCGTCGAGCACGGCGACGTGTGCGGGCGGCACGGACACGTCCAGCAGGAGCTCCCCACCGGCGCCTGGGGCATAGTCGAAGGTGAAGAACGAGCAGCAGCCCGTCTCTCGGGCGGTCAGATCCCGCGTGGTCGCCTCGGTCCGGGCGTCCAGGCGCAGCTGCAGCCGGGTCGACGCCACTCGTTCCAGACCGTGAAGGCTGGTCGCGAACAAGTCGTCGAACTCGGCGATGCGCAGCGGCTGCTCGGCCGTCGGAAGTGTGCACGCCTGCGGGACCCAGTCGTCGGCCTGAGACAGGGTGAGAGGTTCTGTGGTCATGTTTCGACTGTAAACCTGTACCTAGGTATCAGATGCAAGTCTTCGCCCAGGTCTGTCAGAGGCCGTCTAGATAGGCGAACAGTTCAGGGACGGCTTCCCCCGCCGCCATGGCCGCTTCCATCCCCTGGTGAAACATGCGCTGATGCTCCGGCTGCAAGTCCGCGTGCTGCGCCAACAGCCATGCGTTGGAGGCCGCTTCCTCACCGACCTCGGAAATCTGCGGCCAGCCCGACTCAGTGACGACCTCAAGGAGCCAGCGAGTGTTGTCGGTGTCTACTTCTTGGAGCACGCCCACCACTCGAGGGTCGTCTGACCAGCCGGCCACCGCGCTGCGGGCTTCCTGGTCCAGCTCCGCGCGACGCGCGAGTTCGGCCCGCAGTTCGCTAGTCTTCATCGGCACGGGGACCCGTCTCGGTTCACTCGATGGATGCCCCGTGTCGCCCGCTCACCCGCCCCGCCGCTGCGAAGAAGCGCAGGCTGATCCAGTTGCACTGCACCGCCATTGGCGGCCGCCACACTCCGGACGACCCCTGCGACGAGATCCGGAGATCCCTTTTGTACAAGGTGCCGCCGTCGCAGCTAGCGTGCTCATCGTACGAAGGCGATTTCGCGGAATTGATCGCGAATCCCCATGAGCGGGTCGCGGTTGCGTGTGTAGTACAGCTTGTTCGTCAGCAGTGTTGCCCAGCGGCCGAGCGAGGGCGAGATCCACATTGCTGTACCGGTGAAGCCATAGTGCACCCAGACATCGTGTTCCGGGGCGCTGCCGGGTGCCGGCTGCCAGAACAGACCACGCGGCGGAGCGAGGTCGCCGGTCTGGACCGACAGCGACGCGGTCACCCACCCGGCGCCGAAGCTGGCGACCGGGATACTGGTTGCCTGCAGCATGTACTGCAGGAATCGGCCCAGGTCCGCGGCGGTCGAGAAGGCGCCTGCGATGCCGCAGACACCGAGCAGCCGAGCGGAGTAGTCGTGAGGCGTTCCCTTGATCCGGACGCCAGCATCAGCGTCGAACTCGGTCGGTGCACAACGCGCCGCGATCTCGGCCGGAAGCGGCCCGAACCGCGTGGAGTCCATTCCGAGCGGATCCCAGACCCGGTCCGCTACGAGACGATCGAGTGGTTGCCCCGACAAGTACTCGACTAGGTATCCGAGAACCAACGCGGCGCGATCCGTATAGTCCACTGCTTCGCCTGGCGGCCTCTGCAGTGCCTCGGCCAAGACACCGACCCTGATTGCCGCGGGGTCGGTGCCGTACAGGTTCTTCAGGTTTGCCCGCAGCGGAAGCCCCGCTGAATGGGTCAGGAGCTGATGGGCCGTCACCTGGCCGAGCGGGCGCCCTGTGACCTCGGGCCAGAACCCGTCGAGCCGCTGGTCAAGCCGCAGTCGTCCTGCCGTGACCTGCACACCGATAGACGCCCACACCGCGAGAACTTTCGTCAGGCTGGCTACGTCGAAGACCGTGTCGGGCAGCATCGGGTTGTCCGGTTGCGCGGGATCCAGTACGCCGACCACTCCTGCGCTCCGGACACCGTCCAGGCCACCTACGCTCCAGACCGCACCAGGATAGGCTTGGTCGCGATAGCCGGCCTCGAGAAGCTCCTCGACGCGGTCAGTGCTGAACATGCAGGTGTCCTATCCGCAGTGGGTGATCGCACGCGATCACCCTAATGACTGAGACAGCTTCACTTGCTACGGCCTCACCGGCCGAGAAGACCCTTCTCCTAGCTGGGCCCGGAGCCGCGCGTGATCCGTTGAACAAGCCGCCACAACGCCCGAAGACCCAGTACACGGAGAACAACAGCCCGCTGGTGCCGCGCCCATCTGCGGTCCATGGCACGCACCTCTGCCAAGGCCGCGGCCCGGCTCTCGGCCTGGCACATGGCGAAGTAGCCATCCGGATCTTCGGCAGAGGCAATGGCGCGCTCCGCGCCGGTCATCCGCTTCCGGTTCACCTTGTCCTCGATCCCTGATCTGGCGCGGTCATGTGCCGCAGGAACTAGTCAGCTGGCGACCGAGCTCAGCAAGTGCCGCCGCTGTGCGAGACAACGGATACCTGGCGGCATTCGCCCGACCGTGGTCGCGTAGCTCGGCGCGCAACGCAGCCGACGCCTTGAAACGGTCGATCACTTTGGTCACCGAGGCCGCGTCGGTGAAGTCCGTGGCGAGCGCAGAATCACCGAGCGCATCGATCAGCCCAGGGACGGGCTGGTAGATGACTGGCAGCCCGCACGCCTGCGCTTCCAGCGCGACCAGGCCCATCGCCTCCAAGGTGGTCGACGGCATCAGCAGTACGTCGTAGTCGGCGAAGATCTCCCAGAGCCGGCGGCGGTCGAGCCAGCCCAGATAGCTGAACGGGACCCCGGATCTGTCCAGTCCCGGAGCGAGCGCGTCGAACTCACCTTCTGGTGCGGCGATGCTGAGGTGGATGCCGCCGACTCCTGCCAGGACACGGATGAGGTTGTCCCCACCTTTCTCGCTCGTGAGCCGCCCGGCGTACAGGAGCCGCAGTTCGTCGACGGGTCGCTGCGTGGACGGCGGCGTCTGGGCGTGGAGATGGTCCGGGATGCCCCAGGCAATCTGGTGGATCTTCGCCCGGTCGGTACCGGGTGCCAGTCCCACGAGCCGGTCGGCCATCGCCGCGGTCGGTACGACGATCGCGCTCGCGTGCTGCGCCGTGTCGCGCAGCACCTGCAGCTGGTCGGGATGGGTCTGGGCGAACAACAGATCGGTGCCGTGCACCAAGGCGATCTGGGGATGGTCAGGCAGCACCGCGCAGAGTGCCGGCGTGCCTCCGAAGGCCAGGTGCTGCAGGTGGACGATGTCGATCTTGCCCGGGTCGATCCGCTCGGCCAGACCCTGTCGCAGCCGGTCGACGTACCGCCGAAACTCAGGCCCTTCGAGGCACTTGCCTGCCACGGTCAGCTGGCTCAGGCCAGGTACCTGCGGGCTGCCTGTGCCGGGGGCGAGCATGAAGGCATCGGCGCGGATCAGCGGTGAGGGGCCGGTGTAGATGTCGAGGAACAGCTCGACGCTTCCACCGGGGCTGCCGGCGGGCAGATCGAGACAGGTCGCGACGTACGGCGTCGGATCGGTCGTTGCAGGTGTCATCGGCCGGTGCCGATCTCCTCGTAGAGGCGGGAGGTGTCGATGCCACTGGTGGCGGCGTACTTCAGCCCATGGTTTTGGTAGCTGGCGGCCCGACCGAAGGTCCGCAGGAAGACGAGCTTTCCGAACGTCATGCCCGGATAGATCCAGACGGGCTTAGCAACCCGGATCTCCAGCGTCCACTGGATGCCATGGCCCAGATGGCCCAGTGGGGCGGACACGTGCACCCAGATGCCGAGGGCACCGATCGTTCGGTCGCCGTTGAGGAACTGGGCATAGTGCTCGGAACTCGTCTTCTCGAGAGTGTGGCCGAGGTAGAGGACGCCGGGCTCCAGGAGATAGCCGTCGCCGGGGATAGTGATCTCCTCGTCGACTGCGGTCGGTACGGCAGCATCGAGATCGCCGCTGCAGATCCACAAGGTGTCGCCGAGGCGCCAGTCGTAGGCATTCGGCGACAACCGGGCTGGGTCGAAAGGATCGATGTTGATTTCGCCTGCGGCGGCAGCTTCGGCGATCGCCTGACCGGTGAGGATCATGACACCGCCACCGGGCGGTTGTCCCACCACGACCGCGAGGCCTGCGGCCCGGTGGCGGCCTGATATTTACCGCTGTAGAGGTCGACCGCGCCGGCGGCCACGAAAAACATGATCTGGGCGATCTCCATCCCCGGGTAGACCCGTAGCGGCAGGATCGGGCTCAGCATCAAGGTCCACTGGCCGTGGAAGCCCAGGTCTCCGATCGGCGCGGTGATCTCGACGAACAACCCGAGCCGTCCGACCGAGGAGCGGCCGAACAGCAGCGGGACGAACTGGTCCGATCCGACCTGTTCCAGAGTGTGGCCCAGGTACAGCTCGCCGGGCTGCAGGACGAACCCGGACTCGTCGATCTCGATCGAGGTCGTCACGTTGCGATCGCACGAGTCCAGGACCGGGCTGGTGTAGGTCAGCAGCGTGGGGCCGAGGCTCACGTTGTAGCTGTTCGGGTTCACCTGGCTGAGGTCGAAGGGCGTGATCTGCAGCCGGTGGTCGGCGACCGCGGCGGTGATCTCAGGGCCGGTGAGGATCACGGTGTGCGTCCTTTCGGGATGGACGGGCCTGTCCCGGTCAGGACGTGGCACACCGCCCCGCCCAGCGTCAGTCCTGCAGGTGTGTTGCAGTGGAGTTGGAACGTCTCGGCCAGGTAGCCGGTCATCAGCGCGGTATGGACAGGTGGCTGCAGCTTGGCGGGCGAGGTCAGGAGGGGGCCCGCGCGGTCGGTGAGTTGCTGCATGACCGTCTGCACGCCGCCGTCGCGGTATGGCAGTGGGGCGTAGACGAGTTCGTTCGCGAACGGCTCCGCGGCCAGCAGGTCGGCCAGCGTCAGGGTCTTACCCAGCTCGACCGGGCGCAGCGCGGGCTCGTTCAGGATCACCGGCAGATCGCTGCGACGGTCATGCAGCCAGGCGACCACCGCGGTCAGAAGTTCGCGTGGTTCGACCGGCCGGTTGCGCCAGTGCTCGAGGATGCCGCCCATGGGGGCAGTCAGTCGGCCGTGCAGGCCGGTGATTTGGTCGGCGATCGGCGCGAACTGCCGCGGGACCGGTGTTGGAGAGTCGGCCAACAGGGTACGGGCGGTCCAGCCGTCCGGGGTGGGTTCGGCGATGGCGTAGCCGCGGCCGAGCTCCGGTCCTTTGACGACCAAGGTGTCCCCCACCCGTAGCGGGCCGTACTTCGGGCTGTGGCAATGGCCGGCGAACACGACCGAGACGAACGGGCACTTGGCGGCCAGCAACTGGTCGTCGGTGAAGCCGCTGTGCGAGAGCACGATCCAGTCCTCGACATCGAGGTTGCGGCCTCGCAGCTCCCACAGTGCCGCGGCCGGATCGACAACCCGGTGCATGGCTCGTTCGGCCATCGGGATCGCGCTGAACGCCTGCGGGCTGATGACCGCGGTGACGCCCACCGTGCGGTTCCCGATCCGGGCCTTGCGGAACTGGCGAAACAACCATCTCCCGTCACTGTCCGTGGCGTTCGCGCACACCGTCAACTGGCGCAGCTTCGGCTCGAAATGGTGGCTCCAGCCGTGGTTGCCAGGCGCGATCACGTCGTAGGCCGACAGCAGCAGCCGGCGCTCGACGTCGCCGCGGCCCAGCAGATAGTAACCGGTGCCTTCGAAGAAGTCGCCGCAATCAACCACCAGCGAACGCGGCCGGTGGGCGTGCAGATGGCTCACCAAAGACTGCGCGTGGTCCAGGCTGGAGTGGAAGTCGGTGGTCGCGACGATCTGGTCCAGGATCCGGGGCTTCACTGCTCGTCCCCGGCAATCTCGGCGCCGAGCCAGCGGAGTTTCCCCGGCAGATTCGGGTGCCCACGGCGCAACTGATCCAACCCCGTGATGGTCGTCGTACCGGTCGCGGTCAGCCCGGCCACGATCAGCGCCGACCCGGTGCGAATGTCGGTTGCCTCGACCACCGAGCCGCTCAGCTGCTGGGGCCCGGACACGCGGCACCGCGTCGGCGACAGCTCCTCGACGACTGCTCCCAGTCGGGCCAGCTGCGGCAGCAGGTTGCCATGCCGGCCCGGGTTGATGTCGTCAGCGAACACATGCGACCCAGCGAAACCAAGAGCCAGAGCCATCAAGCCGGGTTCGAAGTCCGCGTCCAAACCATCGGGATCCAGCGAGGCCATCGCCTCCAGCGAGCCCTGGACCGGAACCGCCGGACCGGAGATCAGCAGCCCATCCGGTTCGATCGCCGCCGGTACGCCAAGGCAGTTCAGTGCCTGTGCGAAGCGGGTCAGGCCAGAGCCGTCGACCCCTTCGATACGGCCGGTGCCGCCCGTCGCAGCGATGGCTGCGGCGATCGTTCCGGCCTCGATCTTGTCGCCCGGAACCGTCCACGCCAGTTCCGAGTTCGCCGAAGAAAGCAGCGGCTCCACGATCACCGCGTCCTGGTCGACGGTGATGTCGTAGTCGGCGGTGCGCAGCGCGGCCAGCATGCCGGTGAACTCCGGTGACAGATTCGGATTATCCAGTCGCAGCCGCTGCCGCCCTGCCACTGCACGCAGAACAGCGCAGACGCTAGCGCCCCGGGAGCGGAACGGCAGCCGAACCGTCACCGACTTCGCAGGGACGGACACTCGCACCCGATACCCAGAGGTATCGGTCCGCACCTCATCCCCGAACGCCTCGTACACGGCGAAGTGCAGTTCCATGCCGCGGTCACCGATGCGGCACCCGCCCGGCCAGGGCAGACTCGCAGTGCCGTACCAGGCCAGCAGCACCGGGACCAGGTAGTACGACGCGCGGATCCGCGCCGCCTCCGGCAGCACCGGCGGCATCACCGCGCCGAGGTTCGGCGCAATCTCGAGGCCACCTCGCCGCCGTGTCACCTCGAAACCGCTTGCCTTCAGCAACGTAACCATCAGCTGCACGTCCGTGCTGCGCGGCACATTGAACAACTGGACCGGACGTCCTACGGCCGCGGCAGCGGCCAGCAGTGGCAGCGCGGCGTTCTTCGAACCGTCCACGCGCACGGTGCCCGCCAGCGGCCGGCCGGACCGCACGGTCACGGTCGTGCGGGGTTGAGTCTGCAAGTCGAGTGTCACAAAGCCTCCACGGGGCCTGGGTGTTGAAGTTCATTGCCATGCAGGGGCTAGTCCCGCCCTGCCGTTGGCCCGAACGCCGTCCCCCTTGGGGCCCTGACTCCACGCAGGGGGACGGCTGGGCCACGCTGGGGCCCGCCGCCCCAGGGTTGGAACGGCTGGTGCCCGCGCTCGAGCGGCAACGGGTGCACCAGCCGGCTTGCGAGGAGTCCCCAGCCCCAATTGCCAGGGGATCGAGGGGCGGGTCTGGGGACTCCGGTAGGTGACGGGACCGAGGGGTCTCCCGGCGCAGATCGAGGAAGCCGCGCGGCACGGGAGTGACAGGCGACTCGGCCCCGTCGGATCACGGCGGCGGCGGTGCTACCAAAACCTGGGCTCTCGCCTCGGCGTCCAGCCGGTGACCTTGCGATTCGCTGAGGTCGGCGCGGTTCGAGACGACGACCGCCGCGACCGCACGAATCTTGACCAGGTCGACCAGGTGCTCGAACTTCGACTTCTGGTCGAGTTCCTGGCAAACGATCGGGCCTAGGACATAACCCTCGCGTTCTGCGAACCCGAGGAACCGCTGGCGGATCTTTTCCTTCTCGGCGGCCGACATGAGGAACGTCTCCGCGTAGTAGCCGATCAGCAACGGGCGGGTGCGATCGGTCACTTCAACTGTCTCCTGCTGCCGAGGGATTCGCGGTGGCACCAAGGCGATCGTTGGTGACCTTCAGCCCAGCGAAGCGCCGACGCATAGCCTGCTCGTACCGGGCGGCCAGCGCCGGCTCGGCGATGTACTGGGCGATGACGTGCTCCCCGAACCAGACCCTGACCCTGCGCCGGTCCTGCCGGCCTCCGTCGACCATTGCCGGGATCACAGGTCCTTCACATCCTCAGCTACGTCGCGCAAGAAGCCGCGCATACCCACAACGCCGAGCACGTACATCACGCCGCATACGGCTTCGTACAAGTGCATGTCTTCTCCCCTGCCGTCCAGTGCGGCCAGCGCGCCCGATGGCTGCGCGGTGACCGTTCAGCGCGATCCGTGGCCTGTCGTGAGAGCAACCGGCGTCGAAACTGATCACGCAACTCGTGTTCTTGCAGTAACTACGAGTAAACAGAGCTCTGCAGGCGATTACCTGGGGTCAGGAAACCTATTTGTTGGGTACGGCAACGGGCCCCCGGTTCAGGCGTGAATCCAGCGGCGCGCGACAGAAGATGTGCCGCCTGCACCCAGAAACCTGGTGAGAGCCACCTTGCTTTTGCCGCTGACGCACCCCAATCTGGTCAGATTGACGGAGAGTAGGCGGGGATGAGCACAACGCAGGGGCGAGGCAGCGACAAAGCCGCGAGGACGGCTCTGCGCCACCAGCTCATGAACCAGGGCATGACGGTCGATGACATCGCTGCCGAGTTTCGTATCCGGTGGGGATTCGGGACCCTTGCGTCGTACCGGCACGCCTGTGGCCTGTCCCAGGGTGAAGTCGCGGCGCAATACAGCGCAGCCGACGAGTCGCTGCCGGCCGCTGACTACACCGCGATCTCTAAGCTTGAGCGGTGGCCTATGCCGGGGCCGGGCGTCAAACCGCCGACGATCTACAACCTCGTGCTTCTGGCTCAGGTCTACGACGTCGAGCCGCACCGACTGCTGACAGCGACCGAACTGGACCAGCTGCCGGCGCGGGACCGGATCGTTCTGACCGCGATGCGCGCGCAAACCGCCCTGCCGGTTGCGGCCTCGGCACCGACCAGGCACGAGCTCGCCTCCTCGGGCGCTGACACCGATGTACCTGGGCCGCTCGAGCACGACATTCGACACCTCTTGCGCCAACTGCCCGGCCAAGACCTCGGTCCGCTACCCCCGCATCTCTTGGAGTCGATCGACCGGGTACGGCGTAGCACCGACGACGTCCTGGCAGCCGGCACGGTCAACGGCTCCCGGATGGAGCTCATCGAAGACGCCGTCGAACAGTTGCGCCGCGACCACATTCACCATGCCCCGAACAAGATGCTTGCCGCGCTGCTGACCGAGTTTCTGGGGGTCGCCGACCTCACCAGGCAGAACCAGACCGCTCACATCCGGCTGCGCCTTGCAGGTGCCGCCGCACAACTGGCCACCCTGACCGCCGACAGCCTCATGAAACTCGGCGAGACCAACGACAGCCACCGCTGGTACCGCACCGCCCGCCTCGCCGGCGACGACACCCACGACAACGCTCTGCGAGCACAGATCCGCGCCCAAGAAGCAATGCTCCCGTACTACTACGGCGATCTCCCCCGCACGATCCGCCTGGCCCAGGAAGCCCAGAAGATCGCGGGCGATCTTGCCTGCGCCGCGACCTGCCTCGCAGCCGCAGCCGAAGGCCGCGCCTGGGCACGACTCGGCAGCCACGCCCAGGCCGAACAAGCCATGGGCCGAGCCCAAGACATCTTCAACCAGATACCCGACCCCGACAGCACCGACGCCTTCACCTTCCCGGAACGACGCCTGCTGCTCTACCTGTCGGGAGCCCTCACCTACCTCGGCGAGCCGGAACGGGCCGAACCAATCCAAGACCGCGCACTGCAGCTCTATTCGCAGCAAGGTGCCGGATTCACACTCGACCCCACCCTCATACAGCTCGACCGAGCGGCCGGACTGGCGAACAGCGACGCGGTCGCCGCGTGCGAACTGACACAGGAGACACTGGAGGCGGTGCCCGCCGGGCACCGGACCCAGATCGTTCTCACCCGAGGAACCGACGTGCTCTCAGCCCTCCCCCGCACCGCGCGGGCCCTGCCAGCAGCCGCCGATCTGCGTGAAATGCTCGCGCTCACCGCGGCCCCCTAAATGACCTCGCTGATCACCGAGACCACCTTTACCCCCGAAACCACACAGCGAGTCCTCGCTGACGTCTGCCACCAAGCCGGCATCGACGCGGCCGGCGCGGTCCTTCTCCGTCACCAAACCAACGCGGTCTACCTGCTCCCCCGGAGCGAGATCGTCGTCAAAATCGCTCGCCCCGGCGAACAGCCCGACGATCTGAACCGGACACTGGCCCTCGTCCGCTGGATTGTGGGCCAAGACATTCTCGCCGTCCCACCATCGCCTCACCTGCAGCCGTTGGAAAGTGCCGGATGCCTGGCGACTTTCTGGCCCTACATCGACCAGACGGACCAACCCCGGGTGACCGCCGCAGACCTCGGTCATCCATTAAAGGTTCTGCACACTCTCGCCCCACCACTCGATCTGCCGCCTCTCGACCTCATTGACGGCATCCGGAACTCAATCGCGTCCAGCCGCATCCTCAGCGCCCCAGAGCAGCAGTTCCTCACCACATACAGCGACGAAACAGCAGCCGCCGCTGCCTCCGTCCACTACGAGCTACCGCCAGGTCTGATCCACGAAGACCCCCAGCACCACAACGCACTCCAGATGAAACAAGGCACCGCGCTCATCGACTGGGACGGCGCCTGCATCGGCCCCCGGGAATGGGACCTGGTCACCATCGAAATCCACTGCCGCAGATTCTTTCCCGACCCCGACGAGTACACGCAATTCGTCGATGTCTACGGCATCGACATCCGTGACTGGTCCGGATACAAGGCCATGCGCGATCTGCGCGAACTGCGCATGATCACCACGAATGCCCGCAAATCTGCACCCGGCAGCCCCCCAGCCGCCGAAGTACATACCCGTATCGCGCAATTGCAACGCGGCGAAGACAACCTCATGTGGAACCGGCTCTAACCGTCACCGGTGGGCCCCACTGCTCTGCGAAGACGGGTCGCTGCGCAGGAACCAGCGTAACCGACACGTCGACCCGCCTTCGCGTGGCAGGGGCGGGTCGTGAAGCGGGAGCAGTCGGTTAGTCCGTGCGCGCCACGAGTTCGGAGGCAGCGCGCGCCGAGCGGTACGGCCTAAGGGTTGAGTGAAGTCGGCAAGTGCTGCGGTGGGCGTGTCGAGTCGGGAGCGTTGATATGGTCCAGCGCCTGGCCGGCGGCAGCACAGGCCGTTCGACGTCACCGAACCGCAGATGCGCGTCGGCCGAGCGGACGAGGTACAGAGCGTTGTCGCGGACATGGCCGTGCGCGGCGTACGCAAGCTATGGGCCAATAGACTTCGTCTGTGGACATCCCATCGTTGTGGCAGGAACTGGAGGGCGTCCTGACGCCCATGCTCGCAGATTTTCGTTCCAAGCGATCCTTTTGGGTCGAGCAGAAGCCCGATAGCACCTTGCTTTCAGAGGCAGACGGGGCCGTGCAGGAGCAGATCATCAAGTGCGTGCGAGCGGTTGACCCCGACGGGTTGATCATCGGGGAGGAGGGCGTTCATGGCGCGGAGGTACTTCACGGGAGTGGACCGAGTGATCGGCTCTGGATCATCGATCCCATCGACGGCACAGCTCAATTTGTTGATCAGAACGGCCGAGAATTTTGCAGCGTCGTCTGTCTCGTTGAGAACAAGGTGCCAGTGGCCGCGTTCGTTCTGGCACCTGAAATCGGACCCGATCGTGGCCCTGTTTGCATCAGCCTGAGTGGCAGGAATGAACCGATTCTGGTTAATGGCAGGCGAGCATCTGGTCCGTCCCTT
Organism: Kribbella catacumbae DSM 19601; assembly: GCF_000372465.1. Lineage (GTDB taxonomy): Bacteria > Actinomycetota > Actinomycetes > Propionibacteriales > Kribbellaceae > Kribbella > Kribbella catacumbae. Next base: position 54,308 of record NZ_AQUZ01000002.1, on the reverse strand, counting down.
TCCGGCCAGCGTCAACTGGCTTCCGTTACGAGGAGTTCCGGCACGAGCGCGCGGCCGTATGAGAGCGAACTGTCGGCTTACGGGTACCAACTCAAGGTTCGTGCGACATCGCAGACTCTGGACATGGTGAGGACGTGCATCGACATCGCACCATTCACCGACCCAGCACTCGAATCATTCGGTTTGTTCTACCGTGAACGGCAGAAGGTCTGGGATGGTGCCGCAGGTATCTGCATGGCATACGCGGCTGGTCTCTATGTGGGCGACGGTGCCGGCCGGGAGCGCACCGCGATTGACATCGCGTTGGATGCTGCCGAGCCCATCTTCGATAGCACGCTTGTCGCATCAGATGCGGCGGCCGCGCAGATCGTCGTGGAAGGGTCCAAGCGCTAGTTCGGTTACGACAAAGGCGTTCTAGCGTTCGATGGCCCCAAGCCGCTCGACCAGGTGCCTCAGGTATGAAGGCCATGCGTGTGAAAGCGGCACGTGCTCTACCAGCCGCTTGGCGAGTTCGACATCTCCGATGCCTACAGCGACGCTGGCAGATCGGATGGCTAGATGGGGTATGCCTGCGGGTAGCTCAGCTACGGCGGCACCGAGGTAGTGCCTGGCCTGCGGGATCTCGTTGTAGCGCACAGCTTGGTCGGCCATCGCAAGCAGCCATAGGGTAGTAGCGCCGGCGCGAAGATCGGTCAGCTGATCGGCGTGGACCTCGTCAAGGCGGTTCAAGTCGCGTCGAAGCCGCCGGGCGCTCGCAAGCGCTTCAGGATGGGGTACTCGGCTCAGCAGGTGAATCACACCGTCCGCCTCGGTCTTACGGCGGTGAGCATTGACCGCAGAGACTTCATCCCCATCCTCGTCGGCGATGCGGAAGCTGGTCTGCATCAACGCGATCATGTCATCGATTGCGTGCACAGCCCTGCGGATATGGTCGTCGGTCAGAGTGACAGGGACGGTGTCCATCGGCCGCCCAGCGGCCGTGAGCTCTCGGGCTTGGCGGAGGAGAATCCCCTGTCGCACATGAAGTTGAACCTTCTCCAGGCGGCGCGCCTCGGCACCGGGCAGGAGCCTCCTTCTCACGACCAGGAGATCGTTCATCCTGGTTAGTTCGTTACGCCAATCCAGGCCCGGACGGTGATGGCTCGCCAGCAGGAGCCGTTCCCGGCGAAACCGCAGCTGAAACAGGACCGAATCTGCAGAGTCGGTGCGAAATGATGGATGGTGGAGCTCAATATGGAGGGCTCGTCGGTCGGAATGCCGTCGAGCGACCCCCATGCTGAGCAGAGCCAGCTCGCGGTGTTCGCGGTCGTTCAACATGCCAGACGCAAGGGCTCCGTATCGAGTGAGGCTAGCGAGAATCGGCTTAGCGTCACTCGTTGAGATCATCTGCCACGCGTAGTCGATCCCGTCAGCAAATAGCTCGTGCTCGAAGATGTTCTCAGTGTCCAACCTCGAAAGCGGTCCAGGACGTATCAGTGGCCCCTCCGCAGCGTCCACGAGACGCTGACCTGCGATGAGCGCCGTCCGTTGATCGGCCAGTCGTCCTGGTTGTCGAGCAGCAACAGCGGCGCGTTGCAGGCAGAACAGGACCAACGGTAGCGCCAGCCGAGACCGTGTGAACCTACGGCCGTCCATGCCAGCCAAGGTCGTTCCGTCGTAGTCGCTCGCGGGCTCGGGGTTCGTTTCTGGCGCGAGGCGAGCGGCAATCAGCGCGACCCCGATTAGCAGCTTCGCGTCCGCTTTGGACTTTGCTTCGGCTGCTGCATCCGCCAAGCCTCGGTAGATGGCCATGTCGCGTTCCTGCGGAGCCAGTCGCCTTATCCAGCTCACAGCAGGATCGCGGGACAACGATTCCAGACTCAGACGCTCACCCTTATGGGGCAGTCCTGACACGCGGAGGGCGAGTCCGGTGGCATGGCGCGCGATGAATTCTTCGGCGACATTCTCGGCCCCGTCATGTCGCCAGTTGCTCAGAGATGCCCGGCTTGCAGTCCGATCCTTTGTACCGATGGGACGGAGGTAGTAGCGGGCAAGCTCGGCCAGCTTGTCGCGGTGCTTGGCCTGTGTGCTCCTGTGGATGATCTCCGAAAGTCGATCGGTGAGGTCGTCACGCACCCAGCCGGCCAGCCGGACACGCTCCGCTCCAGCGGCGTCGAGGATGAACAGCTCACGCTGGTCGTGCGGCACCAGCCACCCGGCGTAGTCGGCGGCAACCGGTCCCGAACCACGGCGGACAGCTTCCAGAAACGACAGGAAAGCCACTCTCACAGCGAAGAACTTAACAGAACTGAAAGTTCAGCGGCATCACGCTTCGCTGTTCAACCGTCACAGCTGCAGCATCTGAATGTGACGTCGACGAATCGATGCTCAGCAAGAACAGATGGGGCTGCGGGGCTCATGCCAGCCGCGGGAACCCGGGAGCCCTCACAGCTCCCGGTTGCCGTGGTCAACCCGTACCAGCCACAAGGGGGAGATGACGCCGTGCATGCCGGAAGCCGACAACAAGGCCGGTGGCGTCACGCCGCCGGTGTCCTGAAAGCCGCGTGCCGATGACGAACTCGATCGCCTTCGCTGGCCTCTACGCTTATGCGCAACCGCCACGGCATGACATCGGCGGAGAAGGTCGCCGCCATCGACCGGATCCTGAACAGCTCGCTGCTGTTCGAGTGGAAGCTGTCCGGCATCGCCATGGTGCTGCGAGCACCGACGACCTTTCCCCTCACTCAGCGGCCGACAGCCCGCCGAGCGCTCCCCGGGCACGGACCAGGCGGTTCGAGCTGATCCGTCACGTCGATGTCTCCGGAGTCAGCGGTACCGGGCCCGTGGCCGAGGGCATCGAGTTCAGCTGCGGAGCGGTAGCGCTGCGGTGGACGTCCACGAAACCCTGCACCGCGGTCTGGGACAGCATCGATGACCTGCTGTCGATCCACGGGCACGACGGTGCAACCGAGGTGCGCTGGATCGACCAGGCCGTCGCATCAGATGACCATGAGTGCGTCGGCGCCGGAATCGCGAACTGGCCGGCATGACCGCCCACCAAGCAACGGTGCGGCTGAGCCTCCGCGCGGCGTCGCATCTGCCTGACAGTCGCATCAGCCGTCCCGTTCCGGAGTCCCGGCCCGGCACCGTCGCGGGCCTCCCCCGGACGCGGCCGGGACTCCCTTCCCCAAACCCGGCGAGCGATACGTACTGCATCCGCTGCGGTCGCTCGCCGTTCCACCCCCTCGGGATCGGGCGGCTCCCTTGAGGGCCTGCCGTCCCCGCTCCGGTCGAGTCGGGCGGGGACGGCGTACAGGCCCGTAGATCAGCCGCTATCTGACTCTCCAGCGCATGATCGGAAGGACACCGATGACCGACCTCAATGACTTGGATTTTCGCAGGTCCAGCCGTTGCAACGCGACCAACAACTGCGTTGAGGTGGCCCATCGACCTGGTGTAGGCGTCGCAATTCGAGACAGCAAGAACGGTCCAACGGGTCCGGTACTGCAGTTCACCACGCGCGAGTGGGACGATTTCCTCGATGGCGCCAAGAATGGCGAGTTCGACGTCGAGCAGTCGCGAGCATCTGCTGCCACGCCACCAGCTCGAACTCGGACCTTGTTGAGGAGCGCCGCGCGCAACTGGCGACGCTGGGCTTGTAGCTAGAGATTGGCCAGCATCTGGGTGAGGAAGTCCCTGGTTTCCTGCTCGTCGAGTGCGGTGTCCCAGATATTGGGCCACGAGGCCGTGAAGCGCTCGACCTCGTCAGCCTCCTCTGTGAGATAGAAGCTGACATAGCCGTCAACATAGACGTGGGCCGGGAACTGCAGGTCCTCCTCGTACCTCGGGAACTCCAGCAAGATGAACTGCCCGACGGCCTCGCCGGCGTGGTCGCGATCGGCCGGCATTACGCGGATCGAGATGTTGTCTCGCTCACCGGCAGCCAGCAGATGGTTGAGCTGCTCGCGCATCGCCTCCGGGCCAGCGTACGGCGGACGCAGCGCGTGCTCGTGGATCACCGACAACATCTTCAGTGGGTTGTCCGCGCGAGTCACGAGCTCCTGCCGATTCAGCCGAAGCGCCGCCCGCTTCTCCAGGTCATCCGGGCTCGGACTGAGTCCGGTGTGGCGCTCAGTCGACATCAGTCCATGCATGTACCCCGGAGACTGCAACAGCCCGGGGAGGTAGTTGCGATCGTAAGAACTAATCGACGCCGCCGTTGCCTCCAGCGACACGAAGAACAGGAAGTTGTCGCTGACGGTCGGCTCGTAGGACTCCATCCAGCCCTTGCCGCGCTGACTCTCCTTGGACTGCCGCGCCAGATCCGTCAGCGTGCCGATGATCTCAACGTTCGTCACACCCATGGCCTGACAGGCGCGCTCGATGTCATTGCCGCGGATGGATGTCTGACCGTTCTCGATTCGCCACCACGTCATCTTCGATCGCTCGACAGCGTCGGCCACCTCCTGCTCCGACACGCCGGCGCGTTCGCGTAGGTAACGAAGGTGATGACCGAGCAGCCGCCGTGCTGCTGGTACGCGCGTCACTGAAGGCGTCATCTGCCCCTCTCTCTGAGCGACCAAACAGTAGCAACGGTCCCCCGTGGATCCACGGCGACAGCCTCCTCCGCCATCCACACCTTAGAGTGAAATCATTTCAAAATGAAATGCTTGCAAAGTGTTCCGATCACTGTTTCACTGATGCCCGGCACAGACAGTGATCGAACAGGGAGACCGATGACGAGGCCTATACCGCCGCCCCTTCGGCAGCTGCAGTAGTCGCGGACGAAACCAAGCCTCCCTGAAGGTGCGCCGCCAGGGAGACCGGCGACGGAGTCGAGGCCAGGGCGCTCCCAGCGCCCGGCTCGTACGGCCTGGCGGACCACGAGCCCCAGGCTCCGTCGCCCCTGATTGGGAGCCTCTGGCGAACCACTCCGGCCCTCCCCCTGTGAGGGCCGGCCGAACCAGTCACCTCACTGGAAACCTCCAGGGGCTCCCCACCGGACCCACATTCGACAGCGCGGCCGACGCGCTCATGCCTGGAACCCTGCGAAAGGCCAACAATGGCGAGAGATGCCCACGCCCCGGACCTACGGGACCGCAACGGCTGGCCGGTCGGGATGGAAGACATCCTCACGTACCCGCACAGCGCGATGGTGTGGAACTGGGCCTCTGTTGGTGGCAGGAACAACTTTCCGGCCGAGCGCGACCTGGGCGAGAAGCTCGACAAGGTAGCCCCAGGCTGGGCGTTCAGCCAGCTCGTGGCTGCCAACGAGGCCTTCGTCTTCCGCGCGGTCGCCGAACTGCAATCCGCGAAGGTCACCCAGTTCATCGACCTCGGCTCGGGCCTGCCCGCGAACGTCAGCGTTGTACCGCCCACGGCCCCCGCGAGCCTCTACGGCCGCGTTCTCGGAGCCGACCAGAGCTCGAAAGTGGTGTACGTCGACTACGACCCGATCGTGCTCGCGCATACCCGTGCGTTGCGTGACGTTGCAGGACAGGTGCTGGTCATCGAAGGTGACATCTTCCAGCCCAAAGAGATCCTGGACAATGCCAAGCTCAACGAGTTCCTCGACTGGCAAAAGCCGATCGGCCTGATCTGCACCGCGGTCCTTCATGAACACCCCGGAACCGTCGAGGAGGTCGCGGAGATCATGGCTGCCTACGTCGACCGACTGAGGCCCGATTCCTACACGGCCATCTCGCACTTCCTTGACACCGAGGACGAGCACACCGAAACCATCGTCCGGCCTCTGGAAGCGATCATGAAAGACGCGACCGGCCGGTGCCGGTTCCGCACGCTCGACGAGATCAGGACCTTCTTCCCTGGACAGGAGATCCAGGATCCCGGCGTCGTTCAGTGCCGACGCTGGCGCAATCCCGAGTCCAATTACAGCTCGGTCTACCCGGGCGAACCCTGGAGCGGCGCAGGTATCGCCGGCGGCATCGGCCGAGTCCTTTACAACGGCGAGCCGGCGTGAATGAACCCGAGAAACCTGACACCGCCAGGCCCGCCCTCGCTGAGGCACCGATGGTCGAGGGCTTACCCAGCGAACCGCGGTGTACTCGGCGTCACCGGCGACAACCGCCCGGTTCCAGGATTTCGATTCTCGCACGGTGCTTGCCGCAGGCAACATTTTTCCAATTCATGAGCGCATGAACAGCCGCAACCAGCGAGGCAGCCACGCATCTCGCCGGATCGATCCAGCACCCTTCAAGCTAGAGCAGCCGTGCCGTATATCCGCGCGTCACCAACGCATCGAACGCCTGCTTGACCGGTTTGGGCATTGGCTGCGGAGCCGCGAACCCGCGGTGGGCGTACAGCTCGATCCGCTGTGTGTCGCCGGCCAGCATGTGCAGCACCCGATCGACGTCGCCGATCGACTCGACGTATTCGACCAGCGTCAGCGGCAGCGATGTGCACACCACCTCGACCTCAGGCCAGACCTTGCGGCACGTGGCGTAGGCGCGACGCTGTTGATACGGCCGCGAAATCAGCGTCACCGCCTGTGGAACGATCTGCCGAGCGCCAAGGACGGCCCTGGTGAGAACGATGTTCTCACCAGTATTCGTTGCATCAGGCTCGGTGATGATCGCCTCGGCCGGTACGCCAAGCTCTCGGGCACGTTCGGCGTAATGAACGGCCTCTCCACGAGGAAACCGCTCGACAGTCGTCGGAGCGTTGGCCCCGCTGAAGACAATCAGTGGAAACATGCCCTGCTGATACAACCGCGCCGCGCAGTCCGCAACGCCAAGATCGTGGCTTCCGAGCCCGATACCGACATCGGTCGGTCGCAATTCGTGGTGCATGTTGTGGTAATCCCACAGGATCTCAGTGGCCTCGAGCAGGTCGGCTGGTATCGCCACAGTCGGTCTCACTCTGGGATCTTAAAGCTGTACGACCAGGCGAAGCGGCTCGCCGCATGAATCCCGCGAGCAAACTCAACTACACGGCCTTCCGCGGTAGCGGTCAGGCGGTGCAGCTCGACGACGCATTCACCCGAAGGCAGCTCAAGCAAGTCGATCTCGTCGGGCGTCGGCATCCGGGCATGAAAGGTCTCAGTCATCCCGTCCGGCTCCAGTCCTTGCATGGTCAAGACTGCGAAGCCACCTCCACGCCCAGCCGGACCTGGCGTCGGATCAACGAGCGGCGTACCTTCGACATCTGCGGGCAGGTAGTAGCTGGTGAGCGTGTGGGTTGGATGGCCTTTTGCGTCCTTGACCAACCGCGCCCGTTCGTAGACTTCGTCGCCAACTTCGATACCGAATGCCTCGGCGACGTCGGCGTCAGCCTCGACGCTCGCAACGGTCTGAGTCTGATCGGTCGGATGCCAGGCTTGCCCCGAAGCCTCGCGGTCGGCAGCGAACGCCACGAGGTTGCCGTACTTCCACTTGCTCTTGGCGTACCGCTCGGCGCCCAGCCGACGCATCGGGGGTCGTTCTCGAACAACCGTCCCCCGGCGGCGAACCGGAGTCACAAGCCCTTCCGCCGCCAACAGGGCGACGGCGTTGCGGACGGTCTTCACATTGACCTGGTACTCAACCGCCAGATCCTCCTGCCTCGGCAGCGTCGAACCAGCGGGGTACTCCCCGTGCAAGATCGCGTCACGCAAGGTGCCTGCAAGTGCCCTGTATCCAGTCGTCACGGGGCCTCAGGGGTGCTGCGCGTGCTGGCGGTTATCCACGAACCCGATCCTATAGTTTTCGCGATAGGAGTACCCCTATCGCTGGGATGTGTCTACTATCTTGAATAGAGGTACCTGTAACTTAGTGTAATAGAGGCTCTACCGGGTGCACGTAGCCCGATCAACGACCGTTGACCCGAGGGGAAGCACCATGGCCGCGCGAACAGTTGGCTCGCCAACGGTTCTCGTCGTGCCTCCGCCGACGATCTGGACTCAGGCTCAGTCAGGCATCGCCGCACTGAACTCCGGGGCCGGCTACACAGCTCTCATGGCCGGGGACCTTGGCCAGATCATTCGTCTCGGGCGCCAGGCTCTCGGACTCGATCAGGCCGAACTTGGCAGATTGTCCAATGCATCGCAGACCGTCGTGTCGCGTGCCGAGCGAGGAATGAACACCGACAGCGTGGTTCTAGCCAATCTGTGTAAGGCCTTAGGGCTGCTCACCAACCAGCCGGGCGAACACGATCCCGCCTACAGTGAAGACATGCGTCGCAGAGACCTTCTCAGGAACGTAGCCGCCGCAGTCGCCGCAGGCATGCTGCCATCCCAGATCAGTGAACCGGCGCATGCCGGCCGCATCGGCATCTCCGAGATCGAGGACTGCTGGGCAGCTCTGCGACGTCTGCAGGCGATGGAGGATCGGCAAGGTGGCGGGACCGTCTATCAGCTAACCGCCGGCATCGCCGAGCATCTGCAACAGACAGTAGGTCGCGCTTCCTACGACTCGTCAACCGGTAACAAGCTTCGCGAGGTCACGGCGATCGCTGCTGTACGTGCCGGCTGGCAGGCATTCGATTCCAGCCGACGCGACAGCGCGCGGCGATGGTGGCTCGAAGCCCGAAGTCTGGCCGATCTCGGGGGCGGTGCCGACGAGGCACGCGTGATGGCATTGGCCGCGATGGCTGTGCCCGCCCGTGAAGCCGGCAGAGGACATGAGGCCATCGGCCTAGCGCGTGCCGCAAGACAAGCCGCTGGCCAAACTGCACATCCGAAGCTGGTCTCGCTTCTGGCAGCTCGGGAAGCCATTGGGCACGCGAAGGTCGGTGACACCGCGGCATCCGTCCACTGTATGAGCGAAGCGCGTCGGCTGTTGGACCAAGGCGCAGACGGCAACGCCCCCGCTTGGCTGTCATTCTGGGGCGAGGGTGACCTCGCCGTACACGAAATGCATTGTGCCAAGGCGACCAGCAACTTCGCGGCCGCCGAGCGAGCGGCACGTGACGCAGCCCAAGCATCAAGTCCGCACAGGGGGCTGCGGAACCACTCGATCTATTCTGCCTATCTTGGCAACGTACTTGCTCTGCGCGGTCAGTTTGATGAGTCCATCAGCATCACTGAATACGTTCTCACCGCAGGGGCACTTGCTGGCTCACAGCGTGTCGCATCGGAAGTGCGCAAGACAGCCACAGTATTGGCCAAGACGGACTACCGTCCTGCACGCGAACTAGTAGCCCAGGTGGAAAGGCTGGTTTCTGCCGCATGAGAGACCTCCCTGGGATCAGGATCCGTAGCTACGATGCGGGGGAGGCTGCCACGAAGCTCGACATCGTCCGTGAACTCTACATCGATGTCTTCTTTCCACCACCGCACAACAAAGGCCCGCTCGAGCTTGGCCGCATGATCGACGCCTGGCCGCGCCGACTTACCGCCCCCGGATTCCGCCTCGTCGTGGCAGAACACGAACAAGGTCCAGTAGGTTGCGTCTACGGTCATCAGCTCGCAGCCAATACAGCCTGGTGGAATGGAGCTCTCGAGCCTCTTCCAGACGGTGTCGCGGTTGAGCGGTCGGGCCGGACGATTGCCATCATCGACATGCTTGTGCGTAAGAGCTGGCGACGTCGCGGCCTTGCGGAAGCCATGCACGACGCGCTGCTCGCCAACAGAGACGAAGAGCGAGTCACCTTGCTGGTAAAGCCCGACAACACCCCAGCACGCCGCGCGTACGAAAAGTGGGGGTACCGCCAAATCGGCCGCATCCAGCCTTTCCCTGATGCCGCAGTATTCGACGCCATGGTGAAGCCGCTCAGCTGACAGTCCAGCGTCGGATTCTCCTGCAGCCCCAGCCTTCGCGGCCGGGGCTGCATGCATGTTGGCCTGAGTTCGTAGTCAGATTTTGACTACGGTAGTCCGATTTTGACTAGGCCCCCCATTCCCATCCGGGAAGCGCAATCCTGACGGCAGGTGGTCGTCGAGCCGCCGAGTCGGTCTAGCTGGCCAGACCCGCAGTTTTGGCCGGCTGGACCGCATCCATCAGGACATCGATCTGGGGAGTGGCATTGAGGTCTTTTGGGGGGATCGTCGAGCACCTGGCCGCCATCCCGGCGCTGATCAGTACGGCGCCGTCGTGGAACAGCGAGCTGGCTACAGCCGTCCTGGCGATGATCGCGGCTGCAACCTACGTTCGCATGGGCTGCGAGATCGTCGCAGAGGCGAGGGGCGAATGATTGTGGCCAGCAGTCGGGTTCGTTCGCGAGGTCCTGCGCTCCTACCGATCGTCATGGCTGCCCACGACGCTGGGATCCTGTCCGCGGAGGCCAGTCCAGGCCAAGGGCCGCGGCCGTTCGTCATCGGCTACATCGACGCAGCCAGTCTGTCTCGCCGCGGTCCCAAGGCGGTCGCCCAGGCGCGGGCGCGGATCGCGAAGTATGCCGCGGACATGCAGCTGGATCTCGGGCACACCTACGTGGACTATCCAGGACTCGGCGGATCGAGCTTCCGCGTGCTGATGATCGCAGCCCAGCACTACAACCCCCAGCAAATCCTCGTACCGAGTCTCGCCCACGTCGACGCCCAGTCCGACGTACGACATGGAGATCGCACTCGGCAAGAGCTGATCCGGCAGTGCACGCGGGCCAAGGTCCGGCCGCTGAGCGGGCAACGAATGTGATCGGCGCGCAGACCATGACCCACAAGCGACGCCCCCACTCGGATGCCGTCGAAGCGCTCATCGCTGCTGGCGACCGCGCAGCGGCAAGACCCGCTCAAGGGCCCACGACAAACCGCCCAAGCAACACATGGACGCTCGGATACGTCGATGCCACCGGGCTACAGCGCAACGCAGACCTCGGCGAAGAAACTGTCCGCATCCGGGCCTACGCCGAGCGGCACGAGCTCACGCTCACCACCACCTACGTCGATCACCCAGGCGACGACGGTCTCGGATTCCGCAGCCTGCTGGCTGCCATCGAGCGCATCCCGCCGTACCGCGTGCTCGTCTCCCGAAAGGCTCATCTCGACTCACCCATCGTGGTCGGCGGTATGCCGGCTGGAGAGCGCAAGCCCGAACGGCTTGCACGCCTCGGCGTTACGGTCGAGGAGGTCTTTCCCTGAGCAGGGACGGGACCGGCAGCGGGTTCCTCAGCCCGAGAGTCGTCCGGGGACGGCCGGACTCCTCACCGACCGCGGCTCCGCCGGTTCCGTCCCCTTCCCCCTGATCGAAGTCCCCGGCACCTCGACCCGCCCCTTTGCCAGACCCCTGTCTCGCTTTGGTTCGAGGAGCCTCCCCCGAGCGCCGGGGGCTTCGCCCCCTACTTGTCCGTCGGCCGTCACGGCCCCGTTGTCACGAAGGCATTGCTCGATGAACAAGCTTGAACCCCGCTGGATCGACGGAGAGCTGTGCTACGTCGTGCCTATCACTTTGGCTGCGGATGCCTCGATCCTCCTCCGGCGAATCAGCGGTCGGTGCGGTGATTCGTTCAGCGAGACCATGCGCCGCGGGCTTGCCGCTCTGGACTTCATCGAGAACGAGGTTGCCCAAGGCAAGCAGCTGGCCGTCATCGAGCCGGGCCGCGGCCGGACGATCCGCGCACAGGAGATCCACCTCGTCGGTGTACCGGCAGGGAAACCACAGTTCACCGGCCCGCGGGAACGCGGCCGGTTGTTCCGGCGATTCCGCCGGAATCCACCTCACCAGAAGGAGAACACCGATGCGCACGACCACTGAGGTCATCAGCACTGGCCCGGAGCAGGCTTTCGACCTGGACATTCGTGCCCTGGACATCGCGGACGCAGGGCCGTTCATGGCCCGCAACACCGACGACAACTGCGGCTCGACCTGTCCCAATGCCTGCGCCACCAACATGGGCTGACCAGTCAGCTTCTGCTGAACAGCTGGTGCCGGTTCGACAGCTCAGACTTTCCGGCCGGCACCAGCCGTTCGCCTTTCCAGTACTTGTTCCCTACCTGCAGGAGATGACTGCGATGACGCTCGACCACCGCACCTACCGGCCGGTGAACGCGCTCATGCTCCGGTTGTGCCTGCTCCCCACCTCCGCAGTCCCCTCCTGGCCACAGCTCACGGGCGTAGCAGCCAGCGATGTTGAGATCTGGCGAACCTGGATGGCCACCGTCCTGCAGCAGCATTCCATCAGCGGCGCCCTCGATCACGCCAGTCCCGACCTCGTCGCGCGCACCCGCGCCGTCATCGACGGGCAGGTAACTGAACACCGCAAGGTCACCTCGGCCGGGCTGTCCTTGGTCCAATACATCGCCCGGCTCCACGGCCGGGCAACACCCTTCGGCCTGGCTGCGGGCGTTTCCACCGCCGTCGTCGGATCTGCTGCCGCGGTACGCCTCGGCCGTGACCACCGCGCCACCGCTCGCGCGGGCACCAGTTGGCTTAGCGCTGTCGTCGAGAATCTCGAACGGACACCCGAACTTCGGCCACACCTCCATGTGGTCGCCAACAACACCGTGACTGTTCGAGGCGACCGGCTCGTTGTGCCCTTCCAGCCGCTGCAGGCAGCCGCTAACCCTAGCCATACCGTCGAGATGTCACTGCGTCACACCAGCGCCGTACAGCTAGCCCTCGAGCTGGCCGCCGAGCCCATCCGATGGGACGACCTGGCCGCCAAACTCGGCGCCGAGTTCGACGCTGCCAGCGGCGAGCAGATCGACCAGTTGTTGACCCAGCTCCTGCAGACCATGGCGCTGCTGAGCAACCTGCACGCTCCGGCGACCACCGTCGACGCCCTCCAGCACCTGGTCGACGTACTCGCGGCCGCCGGGGCATCCGGAATCAACGCCGTCTCACCGGTCTTCCGGCAGTTGCAGTGCATTCAGCGTGATCTCATCGCCCACAACCAGCTCGATCTGTCGGCATCCAGCGCAATCCGCCCAGACCTCGGCGGCCGCATGACAGCCCTGTCCGCTGCTCCGCGGCCACTCGCCGTGGACACCCGGGCCGACACCGACGTCGCACTACCCGCGGCGGTACTGCGAGAGGTCTCGGCTGCCGCCGGGCTGCTCACCGAACTGAGCACCTCACCTTTCGGCCCGCCCGCCTGGACCCGCTATGCGCAGGCCTTCTTCGAGCGCTACGGAATCGGCACCCTCGTACCCGTGCTCGACCTGGTCGACCCCGACTCCGGGCTTGGCTTCCCCGACGGCTACCTCACCGCCACACCAGAACCAGCCCGCGCCATCACCGACCGGGACCTGCAGCTCCTGACAATGGCCCAGACCGCCGCGGTCGACCAGCTCACGGAGATCGAACTGACACCACAACTCGTCGATCAGCTCTCTCCAGGTGGCGCCAAAGGGATCGGGGCGGCGCGACACCTCGAGCTCACGTTCCAGCTCCACGCAGCATCAACGGCGGCACTGAACCAGGGTGCCTTCGAGCTAGCCGTGACGAGCGTCTCGCGCGGCATTGGCACCGTCACTGGACGATTCCTTCCCCTGCTCGGCGCCACCTACCGAAACCAGCTCGCTGACGAACTCACTCGTGCCGACGTAGGCGACGTACTGCGGGTGCAGCTGTCGGCGCCACCCTTGGCTGCCGCCGACGCCCACGTCACCCGCTCACCGAAAGTCCTGCCCGACGTGATCGGCGTCGCCGAACACCGGCCGGCCGCTGCCGAAACGATCCCGGTCAGCGATCTCGCGGTCGCGACCGACGGCTACCAGTTGCGACTCGCCTCCATCTCCCGGGGCCGCTGGATCGAGCCTGTCCAGTTCAACGCGATCGAGCTGCGCTCCCACACGCCGGCACTCGCCCGATTCCTCAATGAGCTCCCGCGCGCCCACACCGCGGTAGTCACCCAGTTCGATTGGGGTACCACTGCCGGGCTTCCCTACCTGCCGAGACTTCGTCGCGGCCGCCTCATCATCTCTCCAGCGACCTGGCGAATCACCGATATCGACCTGCCCGCCGAGACCGACCTGCAGGTCTGGGCGCAGCGGCTCACCGAGCTTCGTGCGCAGCGGCGTATCCCGGTCAGGGTCCTTGCCATCCGTGGGGACCAGCGGCTTCCGCTCGACCTCGACCAGATCAGCCACGTTGCCGTGCTTCGGGCCGATCTCGCGCGCGGCCGCACGATCACCCTGACCGAGCAGGCATCGGTCGAGGCGTTCGGGTGGCTCGACGGCCACGCCCACGAGATCGTCGCACCCCTGATCGCCACCACACCCACACGCCGGACCACGCTCCCCACACCCGGCCCTCAGCACGTAGTAGCGCCGGGCCACGGGTATCTGCCGGCTGTGTCGTGCTGGATGACGATCAAGCTCTACGGCCACCCGGCCCGCCAAGACGAAATCCTCACAGCCCACCTCCCCCGGCTGCTCTGCGAGCTCCCAGCCGGGACCGGATGGTGGTTCATCCGCTACCAAGACTCCCAGCCGCACCTGCGCCTCAGACTCCACCTGAACACCCCGGACGAGTTCGGTCCCGCGTCAGCTGCGGTCAGCCGGTGGGCCGAATCGCTGCGGCAGCAGCGTCTGCTCCGCGACCTGCTGATCGCGCCCTACTACGCCGAACCCGGTCGCTGGGGCGGCGACGCCGCACTGGCCGACGCCGAGCGAATCTTCGCGGCTGACTCCCAAGCACTCCTGACCCAGCTCAGCCAGCCGGCCGCCCCTGCGCGACAGGCGATCACGGCCGCGAACTTCGTGGCAATCGCCGCCGCATTCACCGGCAGCACAGCGGCCGCCATGCAATGGCTCACCGACCACGCCAACGCCGAACTTGACCAGGCACCGCCGCGCGACGTACTCACCACCGCAGTCCGGATCGCCGACCCCACCAACGACTGGGCAGGCCTGAGCGCCACCGCTGCGGGGCTCGCGATCGTCGACAGCTGGACCAGCCGGGATCACGCCGTACGCACCTACCGGACCTCACTCGAGCACACCAAGCTCAATCTCGACGAGGTACTGATGTCGCTGCTGCACGTCCACCACATCCGCGCGGTCGGGATCGACCGCACCGACGAATCCCACTGCCTGCGTCTCGCCCGTGCCGCTGCCCTCGCCTGGACAGCACGCCGGAAGAACCAGCCATGACCGGCCAGCTGCGACAACTCACACCGCGTCCCACCTGGACCAGCCAGACACGGCAGTCACTGGCCGGCGGCGCCATCGGTGCCGCGCTACTCGACATCGAGCGCGCAGCAACAGGCCACGGCACCTGGCAAACCGCCCACCAGGCGCTCACCGTGGCCAGCTCCGGAGGAATCACCTCCACCCAGCAAACCCACCTGTACTACGGCGCTCCCGCGCTCGCCTTCGCCATCGCCGGAGCACACCAGCACCACCCCGGCAGCTACCACGACGCCCTCGCGATGCTCGACAACCTGGTCGCCACCATCGTCCAAGCCCGGCTGGCGGCCGCACACGCCCGCATCGACGCCCGTCATCTGCCGGCTCTCCGCGAGTTCGACACCATCCGCGGACTGGCCGGCCTCGGCGCTCACCTCCTGCGCCGCGACCCCACACAGCCACTGCTCCGCGAGGTCCTCGCCTACCTGGTCCGGCTCACCCAACCCATCCACGATGACGGCGACGAACTCCCCGGCTGGTGGACCCACCTCGACCCCGGCGGCAACCCATCCCCGGACTACCCCGGCGGCCACGCCAACACCGGCATGGCGCACGGCATCGGCGGGCCCCTGGCCCTGCTCGCACTCGCCGCCAACCGCGGCATCACCGTGGCCGGCCACCACGACGCCATCGCCCGCGTCCGGGACTGGCTCGACCGATGGCAGCAGACCACCGACACGGGCCCCTGTTGGAACCGCACCGAGACCACCAGCACCTGGTGGCCTTACTGGATCACCCGCACCGAACTGCGCACCGGCCGCCTCCAGCAACGCGGCCCGCAGCGGCCGTCCTGGTGCTACGGCACTCCTGGCTTGGGCCGCGCTCAGCAACTTGCCGCTATCGCCACCAGGGACGCCGGCTGGAAGCATGCCGCCGAAACAGCACTCGTCGACGCACTCACCGACTCCCACCAAGTCGAGCTGCTCACCGACAACTCGCTGTGCCACGGGCTGGCAGGCGCCGCCTACATTGCCCGCCTCGCCGCCGCCGACAGCACCTCGCCCCGACTCGCACGTGTCGCGGACCAGCTCGCGGCCGCAGCCGACCGGCGACGAACGCCACGCCCGGAGATCACAGCACCACCGGACACGGCTCGCGGGTTCCTCGAAGGCACCACCGGAACCGCGCTCGCACTCCGCGCCCACCTGCTCCAAGCAGCGCCAAAAACCAGCTGGGACACCAGCCTCCTGATCAACGCACCAACCTGACGACGAAAGACGACCCCCGTGGACACCGACGAATGGCCGCAGTACCTGATCACCTTCGCCGACCGCACCGGTGCCGAGCACGCAGGCACCACCGTGCTCGCACCCGGACTGCGTGAAGCAGCCGTCGACCAGTGGTGGTTCCTGCGCAAGCACCCCGCTTGGCGGATCCGTATCCCGCCACACACGCCTGATTCAGCCACCAAAGCTGTGGAGCGCCTGCTCGCCGATGCCACCGCCGCCGGCCACGCCGTCGGCTGGAAACGCGGGATCTACGAACCCGAAACCCTCGCCTTCGGCGGACCCGAAGGAATCGCGATCGCGCACCGCCTCGCCCACGCAGACAGCGTCCACGCCCTCGACTACCTCGGCACCGGCAGCGCACTTGCCGGCGTGCACGCCAATGTGGGACGACGTGAGATCGCCCTGCTGCTGGCCACGGCACTCCTACGCGGCGCACACCTCGAGTGGTTCGAGCAAGGCGACGTCTGGGCCAAAGTCGCCCAGTTGCGCCCGGTCGACAGCCCGCCGGGCGTCGGGCCGGAACAGCGCGAGAAGACCAGGATGCTGCTCGGCGCCGACATCACCCGGCTCGCTGGAGCCGGCCAGGTCCTCTCACCGGCCGACGACTGGCTGACCGCGTTCCACTCGGCCGGGCAAGCACTGGCCGAGCTCAACACCGCAGGCCAGCTGCAGCGCGGCCTGCGCGCCGTTCTCACCCATCACATCCTGTTCGCCTGGAACCGGCTCGGCCTCACCGCCACCGACCAAAATGCCCTGTCGCGGCTCGCCACCGCCGCAGTCATGCACGACCCCGAAGACGACGAACCGTCCCCGGTTCTGTCGGTCGCCACCACTACTGTCAACGAGGTGAACCACCCCATGACCCCCACCAAGACCAACGACACCGCCACGCAACTGCGCGAGGCCCTCGTCGACCAGCTCGTCGCCAACGGCACCGTCCGCACCCCGGCCATCGAAGCCGCCCTGCGCGCCACACCGCGGCACCTGTTCGTCCCAGACTTCGACCTGGCCGAGGCCTACAAAGACGACGCCGTCTACACCAAGCAAGACGCCAATGGCGTCTCGATCAGCGCCGCGTCACAACCCACCATTGTCGCGATGATGCTCGAGCAGCAGCAGGCCCAGCCCGGCCAAACCATTCTCGAACTCGGAGCCGGCACCGGCTACAACGCAGCCCTCATGGCCACCCTCGTGGGGCCATCCGGCCGGGTCACGACCATCGACATCGACCAAGACATCGTCGACGGTGCCCGCCGCGGCCTTCTCGCCACCGGCCACCGCAACGTCGACGTCTTCCGTGGTGATGGAGCCGTCGGCTATCCCGACAACGCGCCCTACGACCAGATCATCGCCACCGTCGGCGCCTGGGACCTGCCCGCCGCCTGGGTCCAGCAGCTCGCGCCCGACGGACGCCTCGTCGTACCGCTGCGGATCCGAGGCAGCGTCTCTCGCTCGATCGTCTTGCGCCGTGACGGCGACATCCTGCGCAGCACCAACAGTCAGATGTCGACCTTCATGCCGCTACGCGGCGGCATCGCCGACGACCCCCGCCGCGTCGTCCACCTCACCAGCGACGGCTCCGTCCAACTCCAGCTCAACCAGGAACAAACCACCGACACCGACCGCCTCGCCGGCGTCCTCGACACCCCCGCGCACGAAGTGTGGACCGGCGTGACCATGGCCGGCCAAGAATCCTTCGAATACCTCGACCTCTGGCTCACCTGCACCCTGCCGGGCGCCTTCAGCCGCATGCCAGTCCACCCCGAAGCCGCCCGAGCCGGGATCGTCCGTCCCCAATTCGGCTGGGGCTCCTGGGCCACCGCCAGCGAAGGCAACCTCGCCTATCTCACCCTGCGCCCCACCGAGACCGACGGACAACGAGTCCACGAGATCGGCGTGATCGGCCACGGCCCCACAGGCGCCCAGCAAGCCGATCAGGTCGCGGCACAGATCAACGCCTGGAACCAGGACTACCGCGGCCACGACGTCGAGTTCGCCATCGCACCACACGGCACCGCACTCACCGGCCAGTTCGTCTTCGACGAACCCAACAACCAGCTCGCCATCACCTGGCAATAGACCTCCAGGACGGACCACTCCGACACCCTGCGGTGGTTCCCGCTGGTCGCCCGCCCGCGACCAGCCTGCAATACCCGCATTGACGACGTCGCCGCCACCATCCGGAAAGCCCGCCAAACCGAACTCGCCCAAACCCTGTGCCTGCAGCAACATAAGACCTACCAAGAGGCCCAGCCCCTTGACGCCGAAGGTGTAAGGCACGCCCTCGAACCCGTATTCAACCTCGCCCGCCTGACATGTGTTGCATCCGCCTGTCGGATAGCGACCGGCCACTCCGACGTCGTCGCAGCAGCCACGACTCTGGTTCTGTCGTTACGAAATGGAAGGGTCAGTACATGACCGACTCGATCGATGTTCTCACCGGACTTGACGACGTCGACTGGGCCGAGCTCGATCATGCCTACGGCCCCGCCACGGATGTCCCAGCCGATCTGCGCGCGATCTGTGGCAATGACCTCGCGGCCATGTCCGAGGCATTCGGTCGATTGGCGAACAACATCGCGCATCAGGGCAGCCGATACCCGGCGACTCCGTTCGTGGTCCCATTCCTGGCGCGCATCGCTGTTGCCGGCACGCCGTGGGCTCGAGTGCAAGCGCTACCGCTGCTGACGTTCTTAGCGGTGGCCTGGGACGACGAGTACGAACTGCCGATGGGAATCAACGCGGCGGACTGGCGCGCCTCCGTCACCCCGCCCGAGGTCGAGCTGCGGGAGCTCGACGAAGAGATCGCCGCCGAGACGAGCCAGAGCAAGCGGGACTGGCTGCTGAGTGTTCGAGATCTCGTTGCGGCTGGGCGTTCCATCGCCGGCCGGTCGGAGAGCTTGCGCGCCTACGATGCCGTGCGCCGAGAGCTTCCGCTCGTGCTGGATCTGCTGGACGATCCGGATTTTCCGGTGCGACAGCACGCCGCCTACTTGGTGTCGTGGTTTCCCGAAGAGGCCGAGTCGATTGTGCCGGCCCTGGTCGCCCGGCTGGACTGCGAATTCGTCCCCGAGATCCTGGCAACGGTCGTGGTGGGGATCGGGCTACTCGGTTCTGAAGACCAGATCGAGCCGGTCTGCTCACTGATGGACTCGCCAGAACCGTTGTTGCGCTGGGCCGCGGCGACGGCGCTAGCCAGGCTCCGCGTCGTTCACGGCATGGACCGGGCCCTAGCCGCGCGGGCGTTCAGCACGCTGGCCGACGTAGCAAATGGCCCGCGCCTGGAACAGCACACGGACCACAACGACGGGAACCTGTACGCCTACACGGGGCGCTCGCTACTGCTGTTCATCGACGATGCACCTGATCTCGCAATGTCGATCGACGAGGTGCTGGTGGCCGTGGCGGTGTGCCTGCAGCACGTCACCATCCGGCAGTGCGACACGGTCGCCGGGGCCACCGTGGAGAAGGTCTTCGACGTGCAGGGCACCAGTCCGGCACCGGCCTTCGGCGATTTGTCGCCCGGCCGCCGGACCTTTCTGCGCGCCCTGGCCGACCACCCAGGCGCCCTGAACTACCACCAGTTCCCGGGGTTGTCGCTGGAGCGCCTGCTGCCGGCGGCACGGCTACCGGAGATGGGCCACGCACTTCGCACGTACACCGGTCTGCCCCAGCTGAACAAGGTCGACGATGGCCGCTTGCCCGACGACTGGTGGGCCTGGTGATCACGGCTATGCGGTGTCGACGGGTGGTAAGAACGGGACGGTCGTCGGAGCGCCGGCTACACGGTCGTCGAGGCTCGGCCGACTACATCTCATCCGGTAGCGCAGCTCTATCGTGGATGCATGGCTTCACCGCGCGATGAGACGACGGCGTTGGCGGCTTCGCTGTACCGGCACCTTCACCCGCTGCGGCTGAGCGGATTGACCGCGGTGCAGGCAACAAGGCTAGTGACCAGCGAAACGGCGCGCTGGGCCACCGCGCAAGGATGGATGGTCGCCTACGAGGCATGGGGGCAGCTCACCCGCATGACACAAACCGGGCCTCGGCGCGCACGGCTGGATCTGGTGTGCACTCGACCCGCACAACAGCCTGCGGTCGCGATCGAGATAGACAAGCACGGGAAGGTGTGGTCGCTGCAGAAACTCCAGGCCGAAGCCCAGGCCGGACGGGTGGCGCTGTGGGTACGTTGGAACGGCCGCACGGAGGTCGAGATACCCGAGTCAGTCGGCCTGGTCGATATTCACAAGGGCGCAAACTACGGGCCGAGCGAGCGGGCACCCCACTCTCGCCTCGGTGCCGATTCGCCGGCCGATCGGCGTCACCCACCTTCGACACCTGAATCCCTCCTGAGCTCACCAGAGCGGGAACGGTTGCCGGATCTGCCCTCCCCGGATGACATCGAAGCCGCGCGTACCGCCGCCGGCGGTTTTACCCGGGCACAGCTCGCTGCATGGGGAGTGACATGGCCACCTCCCAAGGGATGGAAGAAGGACCTGAACGACCGCTGGCACACAGCCCGAAGGGAGCCGGAGACCTGAACGACGAGCAGCGCTGCGACGGCCAACTCCATACCGTGACCTGACTACGTTCACTCGATCGCCGATCCCAACAGGCGGACTTTGTACTGCTCGTCTCAGACCGATCCGGAGAGCGACGTACAGGATCTGCAGTCGCCCGCGCGCGGCCTCGCGGTGTTGGCGGCAGCGACGGGGCGCGGTGTGAGATACCGAGGCGGCATCGCCTAACGAACAAGCTCCTGGAGGGGTCCGCTACCCACTCTAGGATCGGACTCCCGGTGGCCAAGGAGAGCTCCGATTGCCGGCGTCTAATTGCCTCAAGACGAGCCAGCACGCCGAAGGCAGGTCACCTCAGGTCAACCCCGGTGAGGTTCAGTCACGTACTTCCTAGACCGTGGCCTCGAAATTCCGACAAGAATGGCGAAGGCCCTCTGACCGAAGTCTTACCTGGTCAGAGGGCCTTCCTTGATAGCGGGGGCAGGATTTGAACCTGCGACCTCTGGTACGTCGGTGGTGTTTGCCGACGCGCCGGGTACTGCGGCCTGCTGGGGGTGAATCGCCGGGAGGGCTTAGAGTCCTCGCTGGCGGGTGCTGGACGCCCGTTAGGCCTTCGGGCGATGCTCCCCGGCGAGCACAGACCCATAGGACGGCCAAAGGGTGTGGTCACCCAGTCCAGTCACTACGGCACACACACCCTCGCAACGTGTCTCGCCTGGCCGGGCTGGTGGGAGAGGACTGTGCTTATGCCCGATCGCGGACGGCTGGCGCGCGGACGCCGCCGCTATACCGGCGAAACCCCTGAAATGGCACGCCGCGGCATCAGCCGCGACGGCACCCACGGCCTGGACACCTGCACCCTAGGCCAGTTCGATCTGCGGGCGCTGCTCTTCTACTTCGCATTCACGCCCGGACCACGAAACATCTCGCGAATGCTGTGCTATGACTGGGATGCCAGCGCGCAGTACGACATCTTCGTGATGGCCAACGCCGGCGCCGCGGACAACCTGGCCTGCTCATTCGGTCCGAAAAGAACAGGCCGGCCTCAGTTGCCAGGTCTGAGGATCCTGCCCCATGGCCCGAACGGCTACGAGTTCGTGCATTTGCCTACCGGCGGCCGGATGATGGTGACTGGAACCGGGCCAGGCTGGTACCGCAAGATCGCAGACGAAACCGCACGCGGGCCATTGGAGGCCGAGGAGATAACTGCGCTCGGCGAAGTGTCACCAATGAGCCACGACACGAAGCGATTGTTCGCAGCACTGATGGCGCGGTCGTCGTGCCGTAGCCGTGATGGCCGCTGGAGTATCGGCCAGTTCTTGTATGCCGATGACGAGGACTTTCCCGATCTCCCCGGCAACTGTTGGGGCTGCGGCTTCGACCTGCGCGGAGCAGGCGACAGCTGGGAGCTGACCTGGGATCGAGCGCTGGCACCTGAGACGTTGCTCCGACCGCTCGTGACGCCGGGCATTGCTCTGGCCGATGTGGGCGTGAGCATCGAAGAGGCCAGCGTCGCCAGCACGATCCGCCTGGGCTCGGCCGAACTGTGTCTAAGGGCCACCTCTGGGATCCCCGCCGCAGTTCGGTAAAGGTCCGTCAGGATCTCACCAGCGGCCACGGCTGCGTAGAAGCCGACGCGGACGCTTGCAAGTCACAGCCCGGCTCTACGACTAACTCCTCCACCACACCATCACCGGCGTCCTGGCCAGATGTCAGTACGTGCAATCGGGTCGATCTCAACCGTGGTCACGCCTACGCTGGATAATTCGGGAGGGAGGGCTCTCCCGGCATCGCGGCACCCGTCGACAATCCCCCACTTTGTCCGGGGCCGTTGGCAACGAGTTTCTCCTCGTTGGCCTGAAGTTGCTGGACTGTGTCGTCGGTGCGCTCCCGGTGAGGCGGGCGCGCATCACAAAGGCGGCGCAGTCCAGCAACAGCAACCCTGCAAGTCGACGCAACCGGCGGCGCTCCGTACGCAGCGCGGGTGAGCTCACCTGGCGGCGCTGTGCCTTTGCCTACCGCTCACAACACGACGATCCAGCTCGGCCCCAGACGTGGTCCCTTCAGAGGCTTGTAACCCGCCACTTTCAGGTCTTCTTGGGACTTTTTTGCCAAGTCAGGGGAGGACCAGGGCGAAGCCTCCAAAGCCCTGCGGTTCCACGGCTCCCTTGCGAATCGCGCCATTCGTCGATCAGCTTTCCTCGAAGCCTGACTGGTCGAATTTGAGGGTGCGCGCGTTCTCGGAGATGGCCCGGGCGCGGCTCTCATTGAAGCCCTCGGAGTCCGTCGCCTCGATCTCAATCCGCACGGTCACCTTCGTGTTCTCCCCCGAGCGTAAGTGAGCGAGCACCTCGTCGGCTATGTTCTTAAACTCAAGCGCGATCTTGTCCGAGGTGAGCGTTTTGACCCCGTAGAAGCGGGTTGGCCACACGACCTTCGGCGGGGTCGGCGAGGGACCAGGACCGGGCTGCGGACTCGGGCCAGGGCCTGGCTCGGCACCGGGAGCAGGCGCTGGCCCGGGCTCCTCCGCGCGCTGCTTCTGCGCGATGTCGGGGCGCACAAGCAAGAGCGAGTCAATCGCGACCGGAGCGCTCTCCTTGTCCCCCGGTGTCCAGAGTCCGATGTACCGTCCTGCCGCCTCGTCGTAGCCAGCGGCAAGAGCAAAAGCATCCGTCTGCCAAATCATCGGCAAGTCGAGAATTCCCACGTCCAGCACGGAGCGGTCACGGAGCCGCGGCATGTACGGGTACTGGGTGTACAGGCCCCACAGCGCTCCGAGCGAGACGTGTCCACTCGTCCAGATTTGTGGCACCTTGCCGATCGCAAGCCGGATCGTGGATGCAGCCTGACGCGTCGACAGGTCGCCATCATTGCCGAGCCGGCGGGAGACACGATCCGCCAGTC
The DNA here is from genome assembly GCF_000372465.1 of Kribbella catacumbae DSM 19601. Classification (GTDB taxonomy): domain Bacteria; phylum Actinomycetota; class Actinomycetes; order Propionibacteriales; family Kribbellaceae; genus Kribbella; species Kribbella catacumbae. Next base: position 30,675 of record NZ_AQUZ01000002.1, on the reverse strand, counting down.
CGTCCGACTGCCCCTCGATCTTGGTCTCCCTGACGAGGAAAGGCGCGCCAGGGTCTGGCTGCGTCGGCACCAGTGCCCATGTGAACGTCTGGAGCAGGCGCGAGGTCACCGTCTGGTTTGCCTGCGCCGCGCGCTGCGACGCCTGGTTCTTCTGGTTCTGGGTCAGATCGAGGTCGGCCTCGTTCGACAGGACATGCGTCCACCCGAGGAAGTCGCGGGTAGCGTTGTCGAGCTCTTCGAGTCGGGCCTCGTCGGCGGCCAGATACACGAGCGTGTTGCGGTGCGTACGGTTCGCACTGCCGCGATGCTCGGTTGCCTTGTGGGCGAAGTCCTTCGCGGCGGATTCGGCACTACGCTTGTGCGCGACCTTCGGGTGAAGGATCACGAGGCGAGCCTCGTCCGTGTCGGGGATATCCGCGTTCGACTCAGGGCAGACGTGAACACCCGCGAAGTCACCTCGCGAACGACCCTGGCTTTGAAGGCGGCCGACGATCTCGGCCCAGACGTCCTCCTTGTGAAGACGTTCCGCCTGATCCTTCGCGGTACGGGTGATGTTGGGCTGAACGTCGTACCAGTACTTCCCGGAGCCAGAGTAGAAGTACGTGGCACGGTCCCCGAGCTGAGTCAGCGCGGCATGGAAGTTTCCCGGCACGTCACCGGGGACTGCAGTTCCAAGGAAGACTCTTTGGGAGCCGATTCCCCTATGTACGGAGCCCGGCGCGATCGTTGGCGCGGCACCGAAAAACACCGTGCGCGCGAGGCGCTTCGTCAATGCTCGCTGCCCGAACAGCGGCCTTTCCTTGTCGATGCGAGTCGGTTCGGAGTTCGGTCCGTCGACGTCGGCATCGATGATCGCCTTCCAAGAATCCTGGAGGTACTGGGTCAGTTCGGAGTTCACGTTGGACGTCGCCAGCGGGATCGAGCCCGGCATGATCATGGGCGAGGCGTCCTCGCCAGTCCACAGCGCGTGGATGACGGTGCTCATGAGGCGCAGGACGCCGCGGGTACGTTGGAACCGCTCAAGAGACGACCACTCCTCGTAAAGGGTGTCGAAGAGCTCAGGGTGTATTGGGTACGTCGCCTTGATCCGGTCCCCGTACGCCGAGTCACGCGCCTCCCGAGGGAAGTCCTCGGTGTACTTCCGGTACATCTCAACGTATGCCTTGGCGGTTGCACCGATTGCCGCGAGCGAGGCGGCGTCCGGCTGCTTGAAGAGCCGCTGCTTGACGATGTGATAGGCCTCGTCCGAAGACGCTGGCCGCCACTGATCGGCCACTCGACGAACCACATTCTGAAGCCGCTTGAGTGCTTCGAGTCCGTTGGTCCCGCCGACCTCCTCTGCGTTGCCCACCACGATCTTGGTGCCGTCCGCACCGGCCTCCGAGGCCGGGATCGAGATCGCGAGCAGAACACCCTTGGTGCCTTTGGCCGCCTCGGTCAGAGACTGCGCGAAGGTGAACTGGTCGTCGAAGGTACCGCCTGCCAAATCGTCGCGGCCGACGAGTGATCGTGCATAGGCGACCCACTCATCGATGAGAATGACTGCAGGTGCGTACTTGGCCAGAAGCTCGTGAAGAGCATCTCCCGGGAGCGTCCGGTCGCGATCCGACGGGGCGACTACGGCGTAGGCCTCGGCACCGCCGAGCTGCCAGGCGAGCTCGCCCCAGATCGTGTTGACGTGCGTACCGTCCTCCTTCGTAACACCCGACGGGCTGAAATGGTTGCCAACGATGGCAACCCGGTTGACCTGGGTGCCTGCGTACCCGTTGGCCGCCAGCAGCTCCTGGGTTTCCTGCGGAAACTGACCAACAGGCAGGCCGGCCGCCACGTGCCACAGCGAGAGCATCGAGTGGGTCTTGCCGCCACCAAAGTTGGTCTGCAGATTGATGACCGGCGAGGCGTTGCCGTCGCCGACAAGGCGCCGAACGGCCCGCCCAATGAGGTCGCGCAGCCCCTCAGTTAGGTAGGTGCGCCGGAAGAACTCGACGGGGTCCGCGTAGTCGGAGTCGACCTCGGCCCCAGTAGCGACCTTGTACAGGTCTGCGGCGAACTCCGAGGCGTGAAAGTTTCCGGTAGCGACATCGTCGTGAGGCTGCAGGACTTCGCGCCATGGCCGCAACCCCGACGCCTCCGGATTGTCGACCGCGGCCTTGAGGACCTTCTTGTCGTCCTTGTCTGCCGTCACCCGACGAAGGTTGAGTCGTATGTTCCGGACCTCGTCCGCCTCGCTCGTCGCTCCGATCAACTTGAGCAACCGCTCAGCTGTGTCCAGCGCTCGGTAGGCGTCATCGTCAGAGAACGTTCCGTTGTGCGCCCACTCGTTGCGCACCTCCCGCAGTTCGCTGGCGAAGGTTTCGCCGGCGCGCCCGATCGCATGGTTGAACGGGTACCAGCCAGGCTTGAAGCTTCCGGTGATGTTTCCCTCGGTGAGGATGCGGAACTGCACCTGGGGGTCGAGCGCGTCATAGGCCTTGTTGGCCGAGGCGCCGTTCTTGGCGTCCTTAGCCTGCACGAGCTTCGTCCAGACGGCGCCCAGTTCGGGGTCGCCCTCGCCGACGACAGAGGCGATGAAGTCGTCGAGTGCCGGAGCCAGGACCTGGAACATGCGGTCGATGCGATCGCGGTTGCTTAGAGCCATGTCAGCTCAGCTCCCATTCCTTGTGAAGCACGCCAAGGAGGTCGGTCTGGCGGGCCTCGATGACGGCGGGGGTCCAGTCGGCATGCGTGAGCACCTGAGTTGTGAGTGCAAACACGGCGCTGCCGTTTGCGCTAGTGAAGTAGCTTGACTTCTTCTTGGCGAAGTCGTAGTTCTGGGCTTCGCTGTTCTTGGCGCGGTTGAGTAGTACGAGGTTCCCGAGCCGATGGGTCCAGTACGCGCGTTGATCGTCGGTGAAGTCCTGCTTCCAGACGCTGTTGTCCTTCGGGTTCTGCGGAAGTACGTGTTCCACAGTGATCATCTTGTGCTGGTAGCTCACACCGGGCTGTTTGGCGAGCAGATCGTCGAGACGCAGCAAGACGTACTTGCGGACCGGCGCGACCAGGTAGATGCGATCGGCCAGCTGATCCCGGGTCTCCGACAGCTCATCAGGTGTGAGTTCGAAGGCAGGACTCGACAGCCCGCCTCCGCTTTCGACTTGCTTGAGAAGCTCGCCGTATCTAGTGCCTCGAGGAGTCGCGTAGATGCGGCGCAACAGCATGCTCGCGGCCAGTCGCTCGAGCTTGCGCAGGAACTCAGACAGGTAGGCCGGATCGTTTCCGTGTTCCCTGAGCGCCCACAGCGCGGGTGCCTGCCAGTTGTCGTTGTCGACCTGCATCAGGCGACGTAGCCAGTTGTTGACTGGCGCCCAGTTCCCGCCGTCGGGATAGTTCTGGGTGAGCAGGTGCTCGTAGGCGTCGGAGTACGGAATCAGGACGTCATCGACGAATGCGCGGCCCTTGCCGGGCAAATACTTGCTGAGCACCTGCTCGTCGAATTCCTGGAGTAGTACCTTGCTGGCGCGCTCCTTCATGAAGATCATTCGCACATGGCCGAAGAGGTTCGCGAAGGCATCTCGGCCGAGGTCGACCTCCTCCTGCTCCCATTTGTCGGCGTACTCGGCCGCATCTGGGTCGCTCACGTCGCCGATCACCTTCGACTTGAAGATGTCGGAAGGCGTGAGGTCGAGTCCGCGCGCGTTCATGACGCTGAAGATGCGGTGGGCGCTGTTCAGATCCGGTGTACTGACCACAACGAGGAAGGTTCGCGTACCCAGCATCGCGGCTAGGCGCTGGCGCTTGTCGTCGGCCCAGGCAGCGAGTCGCTCTGTGAGTGCTGCGGTGTTGTGGCGAATTGCCTTTTGCGCATCGGTCTTCAGCTGCGCGTCGTCTAGGGCAACGAGCCCCGCCGTGGCGCCTTCAGTTTGGACATGAGTGGCGAAGAACTTGGCATCACGCTTGCGAAGCGTCAACCGCGGCTTCGCCTGAGTTGCAGCCAGAATCTCACCGGGCTCGACGACCACCTTGGCCAACTCAGCAGCAAGTTTCGGGTTCCCGGTCAGGTCTCGGAGCACTGCGAAGAGAATGCTCAGTGTGGTGAGCCTCTGCTGGCCATCGATGACCTGCGCCCGCGGGTCGGATCCGGCCTTGACGAGGACAATCGAACCGAGGAAGTAGGGCTCGTCGGTGTCACGAGCGAGCGCACCTTCTAGATCGTCGAGCAGTTGAAGGGCCTGCTCTTTGCCCCAGGCATAGGGCCGTTGATAGTCCGGGATCGTGAACTCATAGTCGCTGGAGAAGATCTTTCGCAGGGCGTATTCGCCGGCTGTCAGATCCTTCATGAGTGGTCCTCCTCCCCGAAGTCGAACGCGCCCTGCTCGATAGGTGGCTTCTTGGCGCTGCGCGCCACTGCTAGGATCTCGGGCCAGCTGGTGACCAGGTTGTTGAAGCTGAGCGCGTCCTTGGTCCAACCATTGCCCTCGGCGATGCGGAACAGGAGGTGGGCCAGCTCTTTGACCAGGTCCGCACCAACGGTTCCGTCAGGTCGGCTGAGGGCTGCCTGGAGGAAGTTACCGGCCGGACCGATGCCGTCTCGCTCGACGACCTTGATCAGGTGGTGGAGGGCTTCCCAGTTGCTGGTGTGGCTGTCCTTCAGTACGTCGTAAGCCGAGGGCAAGTCCGACGGCTTAAGGAGTTGCACACTTCCCGCTCGGCTCGTGAGGATCTCGTCACGGTCCATCGTGTCCACACTGGTGTTGCGGGCGCGCGCGAGGTTGTCCGCGTCGCCGAACTTTCCGACGCCATACCCGTGCTGTCGGTACCACGCTAGCGCGAATCGCGAGGGCGAGTCGAAGTCGCCCTCCTGCTCGTTGAGAACCTGATCGAGAATCTCGTTGATACGCGCAAGCGCCGCCCGAACGGTCATCTTGGACCCGTCCGGCTCGAGCACCGCACTGAAGCGGCTGAACACCCCCATGCCAGGGCCAATCGCAGCCTGTGGAAGGTCGACCGGCGCGATCTGGCCCTGTTGGAGCCTTCTCAAAGCGTCAGGGAGCTCGCTTTCCAGCATCCCGATGAATCCTCGTCGGTCTGTCGTCGGTGCGGAGTCCGTGCGCGGGCGGAGTGAAAGCACGATCGATGACGCCAAGGCATTGGTGCCAGATGCAATCATTCGGTTGCTCAGTTCGGAGCGGTTCGGCCATGTCGACGTGATCTCCCAGCCAGACTGGATCATGCCTTCTAAAAGGGTCTCCCAGCCGGTGGACGCTTCACCGAGTTCGTCCGTGTCGGACTGTTTGAATGCATACCACACGGTCATCGGGAACGTCTCTTGCGGTGCACCCGCAACAACCGAGTTCCGAATGCCCGCGAACACCGAGCGAAAACCGTCCTCGAAGAACTGGCGAGCCCCAACCTTGCCGTCGTGCCGGTGCGGGTTTGCTACCAGCTCCTCAACTTTTGGCACCAGTATCGTGGAGAGTAGTTCCGGGTAGACACCCTTGAGCGAACGCCGCAGCCAGACGTAGAAGAAGTCAGACAGGTCCGAATAGCCGATGTTGTCGTAATAGGGCGGGTCCGTGGACACAAGCACATTGGCGTAGTCACGCGTTGCTGCGTCGGCCTGCTGGACCGTCGCGCCGCGGCTTGCCGGGACGCGTTCGAGCGACATCTGGACCCATTTCAAGTCTTCCATGTAATCGCCCGAGGAACCGCCAAATGGATTGGCTTCGGCGAAGTCCCATGCCATCGGAATCTGCTGTCGAGCGAACAGACCGCGGACGGCCTCCATCTTTGGGCTACTATCCCACGAGCAAAGCGACGACGACTTGTTCGCGCTGCGGCTGATCGCAAATGCCAGGTAAGTCGCCACGGCCCCCGCATATTCAATTCCGCCACCGTCGGCGATGACCTTGGTACGGGCCTCGCCTACAAGGTCGCTCAGCGTTGTAAGTGCGACAAGTTGCCGCGGCGAGAATAGGTCCGCAAACTCCTCGAAGCCGTAGATCCTGATTGTCTGATTGCTGTTCGGACTCAGACTGTGTTGTGGAAGCGAACCAGACGGCGGCGACTCCGGTCCGGCCACTAGTGCGGCCTCGGTTTGAACCTGGTCTGGCGCCACGTAATTGCGGCGTCGGTTCCCCTCAGCAACGACCGCCATCAACTGGGAGGCAAGCCGGCCATTCGAACCTTCTGACCGAATGTACGTGAGGGGAACAGATGCGTTGCATGCAACACAATGCGCACTTGTGCGCGCGACCGTCCCGTCGCCACCGTCTTTTGGTGCGCCCGCGGGATCGTGGCCGATCGCGAACTCGACACGTCGCTCTCCCCCGTCGGAGACGACCGAAGGCACGATGTAGGCCTCTTTGCCCTTCTTCTTGCCGAGCCACCACGAGCGAACGAGCGGCATTTGGATGCCGCAGGCCGGGTTCGGGCAGCTGACGGTGCGCGCCCAGATCCAGGCGATCACGGTTGCTTTGCTGCCGTCCGCCAGCCTCGCCTTCGGGTAGAGGTGGCCGATCCGCAGCTCAGCCTCGTCGCGCATCCACTGGCCGTAGGCGTGAACGTCGGCTGCGAGCCCCTCGGCACCCTTCCACTGTCGGATCTGCGATTCCGAGAGGCCGGGGAAAACCGGTGTCTGGTCGCGGAACTTCGGCGGAATCTCAACGAGCGCCCTGTTAATGAGGACCGCCACCGGATTGAGGTCAGAGGCATGGGCCTCGAGACCGAGGCGCTGGGCCTCGAGCGGAATCGTACCGCCACCAGCAAAGGGATCAAGGATCGGCGGCGGGTTGCCGTCAGTGGACTTGAGAATCTCCTGGTACGCCTCCTGCAGCAGCTTCTCGTCCCGCACGTTCTCCCAGACGACAAGCCGCTCGATCAGCTCGTGCAGGCGCTCGCGCTCCTTGCGCTGGAGGTCCTCGGTCGGGAACTCCTCGGGCCGGGCGCTCGGATCGTCGACGAGCTGCGCGAACAGCACCGCCCGCGCAGCAGCGAGTGGTCGACGCGCCCACCACAGGTGCAGCGTGGACGGGTGGCCGTGCCGGATTGACTTCTCCCGAGCAGACTCTCGGTTGATCGCTTCCAGCGGCAAAGCCACCTCGATTAGCTTGCGCTTGTGCACTAGTTCCTCGACCCTCCGTGCCCGAGATGACGGGCGAACCCCGCCGCTGATGCGACAGGTGATGTGTGCATGAACTTATCTGTGGAGGCCCGACGCTTTTGGATGGAACTCGAGTGATTCGTGGGGCCCTCGACCATCAGAACGGCGACCTGCCCTTCGCCCAGGTCTTGGCCCAGTCGCCGCGTATGCCGGTGGCCTCGAAGTCGCCAAGGTCAGTGGTGGCGAACGGATCGTCGAGGTACCTGACTTCGTCGTGCTGGCTACCTCTGGGATCGACCTTCACGAGTGCGAGTCGGTACCGCGGGACCGCGTTCTTTCCGGTCATCACCTCGTTGTGAGTCACGAAGAAGTCGTCAGCACCATCGATCCGGGCTTTGACCTCGATCCGGTAAGAGTCCCCCTTCGCGTCGGTGGACAGAATGTCGAAACCGGGGTTGTTGAAGGCCTGCTCTACGGGCTTCCGATTGAGCTCGCGCTCGCGGGACATCACCAGGTCGACGCCGCGGCGCTCGACCTCCTTCGTCTCCTTGGCGTGGATCGGCGCGGTAGTCGGGATCTGCCCTTCTAGCATGCCGATCGGCAGCACAAGCGCTGCGGTCACGATGTGCGGCGGCTTGGTAGACATGAGCTGCTGCTGGTCGAGTAGCGCCAGTCGCTTTCGCAGCCGTGAGTCCAGCTCGACTGCCTTGCGGTTCAGGCTGTCCGACGACTCCCTTGCCTTCTCGCCGTTCTGTTCCTTCTCCGACGCAACGGCCGCGTCGAGCAGGAGGCGCTCGCTCTCCGAACTGAGGCGCTTGGTGACCAGGTCGCGGGCCTTGCTCAGTTCGGCCAGCCGACGTAGCTGAATCTCCGCGAGGTACTCGGGGAGATGATTGGCGATGATCCAGCTCACGGCCTTGTCCTCGGCGTCCGCAAGCCAGCCAAGCTCGCGAACGGCGTCGGCTGCAGGCCCTGCCGGTGCTGCGACGCAATCGAGGTATGGCGCGGGACCGGCTGCGGTGACTTTGCCGAAGTGGTCGACAAAGGCGTAACCGAAGCGGCGCGCGACTGAGTTGCTGGTCGCGTCGGCAACTTCCTCGACGACACCAACGAGGAGTTGAGGCTCGTCGAGCGTGGCCGAGACGAGGACCGTTCCCTGGTTGAGGGCACCGCCGAAGTTACGGATGGCCTCCGCCATGACTGCGTCGTGCAGGGGGTGCCCCGGAGCAAGCAGATCGGCGCGGCTCAGCTCGCCAGGCTGCACGTGGCTGAGGTCGAAGGTGACCCGGTCGTACTTTGTGGCGATGGGGCCTGTACCCGCAGACCGGATGTGCTGAGGCACGTTCGCGATCTCGTACCGCCCCTGCTCCCGTTTGACGATTCGACCTCCGAGCTTCGTGAACGCCGCCTTGAAGGCGAGTTCGATGTAGTGCGGCTGGAGGCGGCGAGCGCGCGCTTCATCCATCGCAGCCCGAAGGGTCCGCAGGTCGGCGTCGGCGAGGTGCTCCGAGGCGAGTGCCCGCTCGTCAAGGAGACCCTTGAGGCCGTCTCCGACGGTCGAGTCGATGACCTCATGCATCTTCGCCTTCACGTCGGCGCGTTCGCCGTACTGGATAGCCTCGAGGAGAAGGTTGCGCAGTGGGGTCTCACTGAAGGCCTCGCCGAGGACGTCGAAGACCTTGCCGCCGTAGGTCTCTCGCATCTGGTCGAGCTTCTCCAGAAGGCGGGTGAAGACCTCGCCTTCGCGGGTGTTGGAGGCGACGAGGTTCCAAAGGCGGCAGACCTCCTCCTGCCCGATGCGGTGAACGCGCCCGAACCGTTGCTCGATTCGGTTGGGATTCCAAGGGAGGTCGTAGTTGACCATCAGGTGGGCTGCCTGCAAGTTCAGGCCTTCACCGGCCGCGTCCGTGGCCAGCAGGATCTGGCAGTCGCGATTCTTGGTGAACTCCTCAGTGATCTGCCGGCGCTCGGCGCGGCGCACGCCTCCATGAATCGCCCGCACCGCGTCAGGCTTGCCGATGAGGGATCCGATCTTGGCCCGCAGGTAGTCGAGGGTGTCGCGATGCTCGGTGAAGATGATGAACTTCCGCGGCCAGCCGTTCGCGTCGGTGATCAGTGCGTTGTCCTGAAGGATGTTCGACAACTCAGTCCACTTGCGGTCGGTGCCGGCCTGGCGAACCAGCCGCGCGGTATTGACCAACTCCCCAAGCTCGATGAGCTCCGCATTAAGTTCTTCGACCGTCCGCGCTGCGGTCGCGGCATCGAGCAACTCTTCTTCGATCTCTTCTATCTCTTCGGCGTTGAAGTCGTCGTTATCCAAGTCAGCAAGGTCGACGCTCGGTTCGGCCTCGCGGTAGGTGCCATTGAGAATCTCCTGCTTCTTGCGCTCCAACCGCTCGGTTCGGCGCACGAGGCTCTTGTAGATCGCCTCGGGACTGGAGGCGAGGCGGCGCTGCAGGACGGTGAGTGCGAAGCCGACCGTGTTCTTCCGTTTACCGCCGATCCGCTCGGCTCGGTTCATACCCTCACGGACGTAGTGCGTGACGTCCTCGTACAGGTTGTACTCGATAGCGCTCAGCTCGTAGGGAACGGTCTGGGCAATGCGCTCGGGGAAGAGCTTCTTGCCTTCGAAGGTCAGGAGGTCTTCCTTGACCATCCGCCGCATGATGCCGCTGACGTCTGCGCTCTTCTTCTGCTTGCCCTCGAACCGGTCGCGGTCCAGCAGCGTGAGGAAGAGCTGAAAGTCCTCTTCCTTGCCCGAGTGGGGTGTGGCCGTCATAAGAAGGAGGTGCCGCGTGATCTGACCGAGCATCTCCCCGAGCTGGAAGCGCTTCGTCTTGCGCAGTTCGCCGCCAAAGTAGTGCGCACCCATGCGGTGCGCCTCATCAACGACGATCAGATCCCACTCGGTCTCCTTGAGCTGGGCCTGGAGTTGCTCGCTGCGGGAGAGCTGGTCCATGCGCGCGATCAGGAGCGGATAGTTCTCGAAGACGTTGGAGTTGGCCTGGGCATCGATCAGCTGGTTGGTGAGCAGATCGAATCGGACCCCGAACTTGAAGAAGAGCTCGTCCTGCCACTGCTCGACCAAGCCACCAGGAGCGATGATGAGGCACTGCTTCACGTCATCACGAAGCAGCAGTTCCTTGATGTAGAGCCCCGCCATAATCGTCTTGCCGGCGCCAGGGTCGTCGGCGAGCAAGAACCTAAGGGGCGTGCGCGGGAGAAGCTCGCCGTACACGGCCCGGATCTGGTGTGGAAGCGGCTGGACGTCGCTCGTGGCGACCGCAAGCATCGGGTCGAACAACCCCGCCATTGAGATCCGCTGAGCCTCGGCGACAAGCTTGAAGTCGTTGGCACTCGCGTCGAAAGCTCGGCTGCCGCTTTGGGCAACCGCAAGCGTGGCTTCATCTTCACGGAAGACGACCTGCTGACCTAGGCCGCCAGCCGCCGTCTTATAGGTCAGCTCCAGCGCCCCCACCCCATGCCACTGCACGGCAATGACCGTGATGACCTGCGCCGGGATCAGCCCATCGATCCGCAGACCCGGCTTGAGCTCCTCGAGCAGCACGCGCGAAACCTCCTGATTGACAGCCTGCGAACGTTACTCGGACACACCGACAGTTTCAAGGTGCCCCGCCGAAATTGTCGGGCCGGGCAACTCATCGATGCTGGCCGTGACGTTGGTGACGGTGGTGGTTCGCGTGGATGTTCAACTTGGGCGCCGCGCAGGTGAGTTCGTCGGCGAGGATGCGGTGGTGTCGCTCGATGCTTCTAGGTTCGTCAGGGCAGGTGGCTCGCGGTATAAGTTGAAATGAGACTAGCAACGCTGGCGCTGTCATGACCGGTGGGAAGGCTGCGCTGTGGTCGTGCAACGGCAAGGAATTCAGCGCGAAGTTTCCCGACATTGCCGAGGCCTTGACTCGCCAGGTCGGCGTTGACTGAGAGCTCGACGGCGACCTTTTGGTGTGGGCTGGGGCGGATGGACTTCGACGCGCTCCAGCAGCGCAACGTCAACTCGGCCGCGGCCGAGTTGACCCAGCTAGTAGCGACCCGGCCGGCGTCCTTCAAGGTGTTCGACATCCTGGCGGTAGATTGCACCGATGTCGATGTCATCAATCGGCGCCGTCGTCAGTTGCCCTAGCCCGGGCTGCCGGCTCAGCATCTGTGCTCCCCTTAATCGTTGAGATCAGTAGCCGCCGCGCCGTGTTCTGTCTGGCCGCCATCGCATCGCCTACGGGATGGCTCACACTGGAGCTCATGGGGGCCAGTGACAAGAACGACGGCGAGCAGGCGGGGACCGACTTGGACGGTCACGGTCGGGCCGCCAAGGAGGTCCAGGAGCGCCGCGTCCTCCGCAAGAATGAGGCCGCCATTCACCGAGCGGGTCGTCTCACTGCCTCCCGGCCGGAGCGGGTCTGGTACGTCAGTTACGGATCGAACATGAACGCCAGCCGGTTCGGCTGCTATCTGGCGGGCGGTACCCCCGAGGGCGGCTCCCGGGCCTACCCCGGGTGCCGGGATCCGCGCGCCGCGGCCGCGACGCGCGGACACTCGTTACCTGGCGGGATCTACTTCGCGACCGAGTCTCAGGTCTGGGGCGGTGGCCGAGCCTTCTACGATCCCGCGCTACCGGGCTCCGCACCGGCGCGTGCATATCTGATCACCAGCAGCCAGTTCGCCGACATCGTCGCCCAGGAGATGTACCGCGAGCCTGGCGACGATCTCGACCTCACCATGGTCCTGGCCACCGGCAGAACCCAGCTCGGCCCAGGCCGCTACGAAACCTTGCTGCACACCGGCGACCTCGACGGCCACCCCGTCCTCACCTTCACCGCCCCTTGGACCGCAGCCGATGTCGCACCCCTGGCCCCGTCAACGGCCTACCTCGCCAGGCTGGCCTCCGGTTTGTGCGACGCCCACGGCTGGACACTGGCTCGCGCCGCGGACTACCTCGCCGGCCGGCCCGGAGCACAACCCATCTGGACACCCCACACCCTGCTCGCCGCCCTGCAGGATCCCCCCGCACAATGACAGCCGAGCCTGGTCGTAACGCGACCTGCGGCCGGCTTCGACCGCTCCCGGTCGGACGCCACGGCACCAGTTGCAAGTTGCCGCCTGCAACAAGGTGCAATTCACTCGTTCGACACAACGGTCTGGACTAACTTGGTCTATTAGGAAGAGCTCCTCCTCTCCCTGATACGCGGCACCCGTCGACAATCCCCCAGGGTCGTCCGGGGCTGCTGGCAACGAGTTCTCCTCGTTGGCCTGACGCTGCTGGACTGCATCGTGCATGTGCTCAGTGAGGTGAACACATACACAAAAGGCGCAGTCCAGCAGCAGGCGACCAAGGTCAGACGCAGGCGCGGCCAGTAGCTGAGTGTCGAGCTGAGCGAGTCACGGCCGTCACGGTCGGCCGGATAGACGGCGCCCATCCCTGGCCAGGTCCGCGCAGGACGCTCTACATCGCGTCGTGCCCTGCTCGGCCGTGTATGTCGCAGCATCGATTGCCGAGCGCAGCCGATCCAAGCTGCGGCGAAACCTGCAACAGCCATCAGGCCGTACAGCAGTCGATCTAATGACCTGCGACGCTGGGTATGGCACAAGCGCGGCCGTCTTTGCTGGCAGGTCGACCTGACTGATGCATCGGGGGATCTGGGCGCGGTAAGCAGTACCGCTGCGGCTCGAGGTGTAGCTTGCCGGGTCTCCTCAAGGTCTCCCGCGAGACCACGTGAGGACCAGGACTGGTCCTGGGCTCTGCGCGGTCTTGCTGACGGCTTCCCTCGGCTCTCCAAATGGCCGCTGGCGGGTCATTCCGGGACCACCGACGATTCTGATGCTCGTACGCTGTTCCGCGGCGGCTTCGAATGGTCAGTGCGGGGTCCGCCCAGCGTCTAGCACGAGACCACCCCAGGACCAGGACTGACACGGGTCCCTGTCCGGTCCCACCGACGGCTTCACCTCGCCTGTCTCGTCGCCGTCGACAGCCGGCGCTATCGATCGGTTCACAGCTGCCGGGCCGCCAAATCCGGTCCCTGCCCGACTTGCCGGAACGAGCCACGGCCGCTCGTCAACTCCGAAACAAGAGACATCCACCAGGCCGACCACCTGCTCACGCCGTACCGCGCCATCCGGGTCCAGACACGCCCAGCAGCTACGAGGAGCAGCAACTGCCGTGCCAGGCCCCCGGCGGCAGATCCGCAGGCGGCACGCGCGTGCGAGACTCACCAACTGAGGGGACCTGCTACCGCAACTGCCCACCGCATGACCCTTGCCTGACCAGCGGAGTTGCTACCAGGCCGAACCGCGTCGAGTCGCTTTCCATCCCCTCTCAGCGAGGCCTCCAGGGAAGCCCGAGATGCGCCGTTCCCGAAGCTGTCCGGCACCGGTCGCTCCTCGCCGGACCCGGCCCTGGACGGACGCCAGGACGCCCTCAGCTCCGCGTTCCACCAGGCCACACGTACCCGTTTCGGAGACTGTGCGTACTTTTGTGCGTACCTGCCGCGCCCAGGACATGGGGAAGGCCCCTCCGATTCAGGCGTTTTGCCTGGTCAGAGGGGCCTTGGTGGAGCCGCCTATCGGAATCGAACCGATGACCTTCTCATTACGAGTGAGACGCTCTGCCGACTGAGCTAAGGCGGCGGTGGCCCTAGGGCCGCTGCAAGAGTGTAGCGGGAGGGCGGGCTGATTCCGAATCGGATACCGGGGCGGGTCAGGGGTGGAGGAGGCCGGCGGCTTGGAGGTGGGCGAAGATCAGGTGGTCCACGGGGGCGATCCGGGCGGTGTCGGTGGCTGAGAGCCAGACGATTTCGGCGATCTCGCTGGCGGCGGCGAGCGTACCGGAGTACTGGGCGGTGTAGCAGGTCATGCGGACGGTGACGCCGGGCGGCTGGCCGTGGGCCTGTGCCTCGAAGGTGCCGAGGTGTACTGCGGTCGCCGGGTCGAGCTGGGCGGACAGTTCCTCGGAGATCTCGCGCACCAGCGTCTCGACGTCGGACTCGCCGGGCTCGCGCTTGCCACCGGGGAGGTAGTACGTGTCCTTGCCCTTGGATCTCGTGCTGAGCACACGGCCGTCGGCGAGCTCGATCCAGGCCACCTTGTCGATCATTCCGCCATCTTCGCATCGGCCGGAAAGGGCGGAACCAGCGGGCGGGCGGCACCGTCGTACCGGCGTACGAGCGAGCCGGCAGAAATGCCGGGGAATAGAAGTTTCGGGAAATGCATTGACTTAGGCAACGGCCGCGGGAGAAACTAATCCCCGCAAGGACCAACAGACTAGGAGAGCACCGTGACCGGCAAGCAAGAGTTCAGGATGGCGTGGCGCGAAGAGCGCAACGCCGCGCCTGCTTGCCTGCGATCCGTGCACCAGTATGCCGATTCGCGCCAGCTCGCGGCGAGCCTGAGCCCGACGTACGGCGGTCCACCTGACTGATCATCCAGATCGTCAGGAGCCGCCAGACCCGGGAGACCCCGGATCGAGGCGGCTCTTTTGTTTTCCACCCCACGTCGGTGAGCTATGGACAGCGAGCCGGATTCCAAACCCGTGCTATGAGGGTTCGATTCCTTCCACCGATGCTTTGTTGCTGTTCACGAACAGCAATTCGAAGAATTGACAACTGGATATGCCATTGCAATACCCCGGCGCCCCTCATGAAGGGCGCCGGGGAGACGGGCTGTAGGCCAGCGGCCAGGCCACCTCATTTGGGATGAGGGGAACGGGAGTTCGAGTCTCCCCAGCTCGACCAGGCGCCCGCAGCAAGCTCAGCTACCGGCCGAGCGAGCGCCAAAACCAGGTCGGCGACAGGCGCGTCAGGTGAGGATCTGGCCCAGCCGCCGCCGACCACGTACGTGCCCTGCGCCGGAAATCCGCAGTCGATCCGGCGCAGGGCCGGCGTACGCCCGTAGCTCAACTGGAGAGAGTGCCTGCCTACGAAGCAGGAGGTTGCAGGTTCGAGTCCTGCCGGGCGTGCTGTGTCCGAGGCTGAAGCGATCGAGGCACCGGGATGTGACCCCGGAGGTTTGGGAGAGGCGTCTGGCTTAGGACCAGAAGGTTCAGGGTTCGAGTCCCTGGAGCCGCACCGTGAAAGCCGACCCGGCAACTACCTGTCGGGCACACTGGAGGAGAGGAGGAACCAAGCATGAGCGGTGTCATAGTGCTCAACGCCTCATATGAGCAGCTCCACGTCGTGTCGGTCCAGCACGCCATCCGGATGCTCGTCCGGGAGGTCGCGGTGGTCGAGGAAGCGCACGACGGCGCCAGCATCGGTCCGTTCCCCTTTCCCCGCGTACTGCGCCTGGTCCGGTACGTCGTCACCAAGTGGCGCTACGCGTCGGGACGGCTGCAGTACACGCGTGCCGGCGTACTGAAGCGTGACAAGTACCGCTGTGCGTACTGCGGCCAAGTGGGCGCCACGACGATGGACCACGTCGTACCGCGGTCTCGTGGCGGACGCGGCGAGTGGCTGAACGCTGTCGCCGCCCACGCCTCGTGCAACGAGAAGAAGGGCTGCCGCACGCCCGAGGAAGCCGGGATGCCACTGCTGTGGCAGCCGTGGATCCCTTCGCGTGCTGAGTTAGCACTCTGACGCCGTACCCACCGGTGCCGCGTCAGGGCGATGCCAGGTGGGTGATGGAATCCCACCCTCGGTTCTGACCCGAGGTCCCGCAGGTTCGAGCCCTGCCCTGGCAGCTGGTACTGCGTACGCCAGCGCAGTACGGGGATCGCGTCGGCACGCGAGTGACCCTCGCACGGTCGCTTCACCGGGTTCGACACCCGGGATCTCCACGCGAG
This sequence comes from Kribbella catacumbae DSM 19601, assembly GCF_000372465.1. GTDB lineage: Bacteria > Actinomycetota > Actinomycetes > Propionibacteriales > Kribbellaceae > Kribbella > Kribbella catacumbae. Next base: position 14,809 of record NZ_AQUZ01000002.1, on the reverse strand, counting down.
GTGAGCTAAGCCGAGCGTAGGCCTACCGGCAGCCGTCTCGAAAACGGCCGATCCTTCACAGGATGTCTGGGTTCAAATCCCAGGCTCACCGCAACCAGACAAAGGAGTGGGGAGATGAACGTTCAGTACCCCGTCGAGCTGAGTGGGGCCAAGAGCTCCACTCTGATGTGGGCTCAGGAGCATGAGGTCGGGGCGCAGGCGCTGCAGCAGTTGCGGAACATCGCGGCGCTGCCGTGGGTGTACGGCGTCCGGGTGATGCCGGATGTGCACCTGGGCAAGGGTGCGACCGTCGGCTCGGTGATCGCGATGTACCAGGCGGTGTCGCCGGCCGCGGTCGGGGTGGACATCGGGTGTGGCATGGAGGGTGTGCTCACGTCGTTGACCGCTTCGGATCTGCCGGATGACCTGGCGGAGATCCGGTCGCGGATCGAGGCCGCAGTACCGGTCGGTTTCCGGGCGCATGAGTACCCGGTCAGCGTGCGGAAGCTCGGGCTCGATCGTGGCTGGGACCGGTTCTGGGGATCGTTCACCAGCCTGCACGACGGAGTACAGGACCGGGAGAAGAAGGCGCACCAGCAGATGGGTTCGCTGGGTGGCGGCAACCACTTCATCGAGGTCTGCCTCGATGACGATGACCGGGTCTGGCTGATGCTGCACTCGGGCTCGCGCAACATCGGCAAGGAGCTGGCCGAGCGGCACATGCGGATCGCGAAGGCGATGCCGCACAACGCCGATCTGCCGGACCGCGATCTGGCGGTGTTCCTGGCCGGTACGCCGGAGATGGACGCTTATCGCCAGGACCTCACCTGGGCGCAGGAGTACGCCTCGCGCAACCGCGCGGTCATGCTCGCCCTGGTGATGCAGGCGGTGCGGGAGTCGTTCGAGCAGCAGATCACCTTCGAGAAGCCGATCTCGTGCCACCACAACTACGTGGCCGAGGAGACGATCGACGGGCTCGACCTGCTCGTCACCCGCAAGGGCGCGATCCGGGCGGGGGCCGGTGATCTCGGGCTGATCCCGGGTTCGATGGGAACCGGCTCGTACGTCGTTCGCGGGCTCGGCTCGGAGCAGTCCTTCTACTCGGCCTCGCACGGGGCAGGCCGGCGGATGAGCCGCAACGAGGCGAAGCGCCGCTACACGGTCGACGACCTGATCGCCCAGACCGCCGGGGTGGAGTCCCGCAAGGACGCCGGCGTGCTGGACGAACTGCCGGCGGCGTACAAGGACATCGAGTCGGTCATCGCCGCCCAGTCGGACCTGGTCGAGGTCGTCGCCCACCTCAAGCAGGTCATCTGCGTCAAGGGTTGATGCCGTCGGGGCGGTGTGCGTGGCCCGTCGTGCGCATCTTCCTTCATAACTAAGCGTACAAGCGAGGGGCTGGCTGGAGCTTGGGTTGTCCACAGCCTCGGTGGGTCTCGGCCGCCGTCGTCAGGGGAGACGGCGGCCGGGTCGAGGTGAGGTCCGCCTGATGGCAGGGGCAGCGGTTTGCTAAACCGTCGATCGGCCGCTGGCTGGTCCGCGAGTTCGAATCTCGCCCTCACCGCGAACTTGTCGTACTACGCGCTGCTGGCGGGCTCGAAGCTGGCGAGCATCTCCTCCAGCGCGTGCTGGTCGGGGCCGATGAACGGATCGGAGGTCGGCGCGATGGTGAGCATGTCGAGGAACTCCGCGGTCTGCCCGGCGGCGGGTGGCAGGTGCGTGCTGAGGATGAACGACGGATCCATGGCGCGTACAGGATCGACGGTGCCGAGGAACCTCATCTGATCCACGTTGTGCACCCACGGGCTGTCGAGCGTGGCCCAGAGCAACTGGCCGGCGCGGAGCGCATCTCGCGGAACGTCCCTGACCTCACTGCCGCCAGCCAGCTCACTGGTCGGCAGAGGAGCGCCGAAACAGTCGGAGCTGAAGCAGATCTGCGATCGGTCGTCGTAGAAGCCTACGGTCGCGGGACTGTCGTACAGGGGTGGGCGGAAGCCTGTCAGCGTGCGATCGCCGACGTCCAGCGACTGGCCGGGGTTGAGCAGATAGACCCGGTCCAACGGCAACGGCCGCTGGGTCGAGAGGATGCCCGCGCCGACGAAGGTCGTAATCACTCGCGCCTGTGGAGCGGCTTCGAGCAGATCGAAGAGCCCGCCGGTGTGGTCGCGGTCCGGGTGCGTCAGCCAGATCCAGCGCACGTCGGCCGGGTCGACCACCGAGCCGAGCACCTCCACGAAGTTCCGGTCGGGAAGGCTGAGCCCGGTATCGACGACGACCGGCTCAGCCGCCTGCAGGACAAAGGCATTCACCGCCAGGAAGCCGAGCCCCGGCACCTCGAGCTGATCGTTCAGAACAACTGCGTCGCGTCCGATCCGATGGATTTCCATGATGTCCCCTCCTTTTCGGATGGTCTGCCTGCCCAAGGCAACGAGTCAACACCTGGCGCCGAAGACCACCGACCGTATCCGGCGCCTTACCGTGCGCCGGATCGCACGTGCACACAGCAAGCCCCGTTGGTCTAGTGGGTAGGACGTCCGGTTCTCAGCCGGAAGGTCGCCGGTTCGAATCCGGTCTCCTGCACTCCATTCATCAATCAGCAAGAAAGGAGGACCGGCCATGGCCGATCTCAGAAACAAGCGGAAGAAGATTCCTGGCGGTAGGACCGGTGCTCCGGTCCGGCAGGGTCACGCCCTGCGGCGCGTGCAGCTTGCCTGTGGGCATGTTCAGCGCGATCGGATCGCCCGCTCGGGCGATCACGTGTGGTGTGAAGGCGACTGCTCCGACTGGGTGCGTGTCGTCTCAGTCGACGAGTGACAGCTTCCGGGTACGTCGAGCCAGCGCGGCGGCGTACCCGGGAAGCTCTCTGGTGACGGATGCACGCCCGGCCCTCCGAAGGCTGGGTCCCTGGTTCGACTCCAGGCAGGGAGACTCGCGTGAAGGATAGTTGCCACGGAGCGGCAAAAATCCTTCACGCCGTGGTGCGATGCCGTTCTCAGCCAGCGTCGTCCAGTAGCACCTTGCCGGGGTTCAGCAGGTTTTGGGGATCGAAGACCTGTTTGATCCGGCGGTGCAGGTCGAGGCCGACGGGGCCGAGTTCCTGTTCCAGCCAGCGGGCCTTGAGCGTTCCGATGCCGTGTTCGCCGGTGATCGTGCCGCCGAGGGCCAGGCCGAGGTTCATCACTTCGCCGAAGGCTTCCAGAGCCCGAGCTTCGGCTGCCGCGTCGTCGCGGTCGAAGACCACGGTCGGGTGCATGTTGCCGTCACCTACGTGCCCTGGGCAACAGATCAGCACGTCGTACTTCGTACCGATCTCCGCGACCCCTTTCAGCAGAGCCACCAGCTTGCTGCGCGGTACTGCGACGTCGTCGACCAGCGTCACGCCGAGCGGCTCGAGCGCCGCGTTCACCAGGCGACGGGCCTCCAGCAACATCCGCGACTCCTCCGCATCGGAGGCCTCAGCCACCTCGACTGCCCCGAAAGCCGTGCAGATGCGGGCGATCTGAGCTACGTCCTCAGCCGCTCGAGGACCGCGATCCGACTGCGCGATCAACAGCGAGCCCACATCGGCGGGCAACCCCATGTCTCGATAGTCCTGGATCGCCCGAGCCGTCGGCCCGTCGAGAAACTCCAGCAACGAGGGGCGCAACCCCGACGCCATCACAGCAGCCGCCGCGGCGATCCCGTCCTCGATCGTCAGGAAGGTGGCGGCCGCGGTCAGCGCCGCCTCAGGAGCCGGCCGCAACGCAAGCGTCGCCTCGGTGACGACACCCAGCGTTCCTTCCGAGCCCACGATCAGCCGTGTCAGGTCGTAGCCCGCGACACCTTTCACGGTCCGCCGCCCGGTACGCACCACCTCGCCGGATGCGAGCACCACTTCCAGACCACGAACGAAGTCGCCGGTCACGCCGTACTTCACACAGCACAACCCGCCCGCGTTGGTCGCGATGTTGCCACCGATCGTTGACATCTCCCAGGACGACGGATCCGGTGGATAGAAGAGCCCTTGGTCCAAAACGGCGCGCGACAACTCGGAGTTCACGACCCCCGGCTGCACGACCGCGACTTGGTCCTCAACCGAGATCTCCAGGATCTGGTTCAGCCGCGAGGTCGACAGCAACAGACACCCGTCGAGCGCATTCGCAGCACCAGACAACCCAGTCCGCGCGCCCTGCGTCACCACCGGTACGCCGTACTCCCCCGCGGCCCGCAGTACCTCCTGCACCTCTGCGGTGGACGCGGGCCGCACCAGAACGAGCGGTACTCCGGCCTTGCAGAAGGTCGCGTGATCGTTGCGATGGCTGTCCAGTACGTCGGGGTCGGTGACGACCCCCTTCTCCCCCAGCGAGGCCCGCAACCGCGCGACCAGCAAGTCGGAGCTCATTCCTCATCCTGTTCGGCCAGCAGTCGCAAGACCAGCTCAGCGCGACGGACGCGTTCACGCCCGAGCGCCTCAGACGTCGCGGCCAGGTGAGCGCCGGCCGGGTAGATGTTCGGCGCGTTGCGCAGTCCCATCTTCAGGTAGACCGGCGCCGCGACCCGCACCACGTCGGGCACGTCGTAGAACCGCACATGACCGCCCTGATCGTCCGGTACCTCGATGTACATGTCGATCGGCACAGTCGTCACCGACCGGATCTCGGCGAGCACGCTGATCGGGAGATCAGTCGACACGTTCAGGCTGGTCGCACCCAGCCGTTCGTACAGCGCTGCGGTCGATGCGTTGGGCAACGGCATCAGCACCGAGGTCTTCAGCACCAGATCGGCCGGCAGCTCGCCTTCCTTCTTCAGCAGGCCGAGCAACTCCAGCACGCCCAGATCGCCGACCAGCAGACTCCGTACGCCGAGCTCAACCGCCCGATACGCGTCACACAGCGACGCGGCAACCATGTCGTTGCCGCGAGCAACACCACCGACGGCGGCCGAGACCTTGGCCTGACCGCCCGTGTCCCAAGCGCCGCGCGGTCCGAGGAAGAGGCAGACCTCGACATCGTGGTCGGCGCCGAGGACAAGCATCTCGTCGATCTCACCGTCGGTCAGCATCATCACGCCGCTGCCCTGCGAGACGCGATGCACCGTGACGCCGCGCGCCGACGCCTCGTCGAGCACGGTCCGCATCACGGCCGGACCCTCACAACTCGGAATCTCCACCTTGTACTGCGCCCCGTCGCCGAACCGCCGCGTCGAGGCGAAGTCCCGAGCCGGGGTGACCAGGCCCCGGTCGGCCAGTAGCGCATGGGCTTCCCGCAGGTTCATCGTTCTCCCCAGCCAGTCAGCGATCCCGTCGCATCGGTCAGTTCCCGGGCGGTCCCGGTGATCTCCAGATCGAACCGGTCCACCACCTCGGCCAGCAGCGCCGGCGTCACCATCAACTCGTTCGGCGACAAGGTGTCCTTGATCCGGGCGAGTCTCAACTCGGACCAGTCCCGCCGTCCGCTCATCGTCACCGCACCCAGTACCGCGGCCGCGTCGTCCTCCAGCACCATCGGCAACCGGGATCGCCGCGCTCCCCCGGAGCCCGAGGTCAACGCGTTCACATAGCTCGCCCGCAGGTCGATCTGCTCGAGCATCGACGCCGGAATCACGTCCGCCAACCCGAGCCCCGACGCGTTCCCGTGCGACGCCTCCGACAAGCGATGCACGCTCACCGCGGCGATCGACGGCGACTCGAACTCGGGAATGCCGTGCACCCAGCATCGCCCGAGCACGTTCGTGTCCATCCCCGTACCCGACTTGTCCTTGCCCATCTCGTCCACCACGAGCACGTCGAGCGAGTCGAACGGCAACCGCGCCATCAGACTCCCAGCCCTCGCCAGCAAGGCGTTCTCCGCTACACCCGCGATGCCTTCGGCACCAACCAGCGCGACGGCGGCGGTCTGTTCATAGGCGTTCTCGAGAATCGCGAGCCCACCCAGGATCTTGCCGGAAGCAATCACCATCCGGGCCGCTGCCTCGATGGATGACCCGAGCAACGGAATTCCGCCGGCATGCAGGGCGGCCGCGCCTTGATGATTGCCGAGCCCGATCGCCAGGATCTTCCCCAGCCCGCTCTCGACCGGTCCATGGAAGTCCGTATGCGGTTTCACCCGGTTGATCAGCAGCACCCCGTCAGCCTTGGCCGCCAGTGCGTCGTGATGCACCGGAGTCCCGTCCGGCAAGTTGCCGAGGACAACCGTCTCCATGGTCGCCTCGATCGGGCAACCGACGGACTCGGGCGTCACCCCCAACCCAGCAAGCATTTCCCGCTGACCTTCGGCGGTCGCACCACCATGCGATCCCATCGCCGGTACTACGAACGGCTCCGCGCCGGCCGTTCGCAGCCAGTCGACAGTCGCACGGACGACGGTCACCAGGTCGTGGATGCCACGGCTGCCCGCCGTCACCGCGATGCGTGCTCCGGGTTTGATTGCCGCGGCCAACGGTGCCAGGGCGGCCTGCGCAGCGGAGTACGGGTCCTGCTCGGTGGGGACATCGTGGAGCAGGCTGCGGATGGGAGTGACCTGCGGGAGGGCACCCGCGGGTCGCAGGCCGCGGATTGCCTCGAAAGGCCCCCACGGCCCGCCAGCAGACGGAACGCCGCCCGACATCAGTGACTCTGGCGGGCTACGGCCGAGCCGCTGCGACCGACGAGGAAGTCGAGATCGCAGCCTTGGTTGGCCTGGGTGACATGGTCGACGTAGAGGCGGGCCCAACCGCGATCGGTCGGCGCGGGTGGAGCCTGCCAGTCCGCGCGGCGCTTGGCCAGTTCCTCCTCGGAGACGTCCAGATGCAAGGTCCGCGCCGGTACGTCGAGCTCGATCCAGTCACCCGTCCGGACCAGGGCGAGCGGACCACCGACGGCCGCCTCGGGCGCGACGTGCAGGACCACGGTCCCGTACGCCGTACCGCTCATCCGGGCGTCCGAGATCCGGACCATGTCCTCGACACCTTGTTCGGCGAGCTTGCGCGGGATCGTCATGTTGCCGACCTCGGGCATGCCGGGATAGCCGCGGGGACCGGCGTTCTGGAGGACGAGCACGGTGTCGGCGTCGACGTCGAGGTCCGGGTCGTCGACGGCCAGGTCGTACTCCTCGATGCTGCTGAACACGAGGGCTTTACCGCGATGCTGCAACAATCGCTCGGACGCCGCGGATTGCTTGACCACGGCACCGTCCGGGGCCAGATTCCCTTTCAGTACTGCGGTTCCGGCGCCGCTGCCGAGCGGATCACCGACGGCACGGATCACGTCCGTGTCGACCGTGCGCTCCGTGTTCGCGACATTCTCGCCGATCGTCTTGCCCGTCACGGTGATCGCGTCGGCCTTCAGCAGCGGGAGGATCTCACGCATCACCGCCGGCAGGCCGCCCGCGTAGTAGAAGTCCTCCATCAGGTACTTGCCCGACGGCTGCAGGTCGACGAGCCACGGTACGCCGCGGGCCCACTCGTCCATGTCGTCCAGGGTGAGGTCGACGCCGGCGCGGCCCGCGATCGCGAGCAGGTGGATCACGGCGTTGGTGGAACCGCCGATCGCGGCGTTGGCCCGTACTGCGTTCGCGAACGCGTCGCGGGTCAGGATGTCGCTCGGCTTGAGGTCTTCCTCGACCATCTGGACGATCCGCTGGCCGGCCTGCTGGGCGATCGCGTAGCGGCGGGAGTCGACGGCGGGGATCGCGGCCGAGCCGGTCAACTGGAGACCGAGCGCTTCGGCCATGCAGGCCATCGTGGACGCCGTACCCATCGTCATGCAGTGGCCGTTGCTGCGGGACATGCCGGATTCGGCGGCGGCGTAGTCCTCCTGCGTCATCCGGCCGGCGTTGACGTCCTGGGTGAACCGCCAGACCGCAGTACCGGAGCCGATGTCGCAGCCGCGGAACTTGCCGTTGAGCATGGGGCCGCCGGTCACCACCAGCGTCGGCAGGTCGACCGAGGCGGCGCCCATGATGGAGCCGGGGGTGGTCTTGTCGCAGCCGGTCAGCAGGATCGCGCCGTCGATCGGGTTGCCGCGGAGGGACTCCTCGACGTCCATGCTGAGCAGGTTGCGGAAGAGCATCGCGGTGGGGCGCAACATCGTCTCGCCGAGCGACATCACCGGGAACTCCAGCGGAAATCCGCCCGCTTGCCAGACGCCGCGCTTGACCGACTCCGCGAGGCGGCGCAGGTGCGCGTTGCAGGGAGTGAGCTCGGACCAGGTGTTACAGATCCCGATCACCGGCCGCCCGTCGAACACCTCGTCGGAGAACCCCTGAGCCCGCATCCAGGACCGGTGGATGAACCCGTTCCGATCCTTCTCCCCGAACCAGTGATCAAAGCTCCGCCGCCCGGTCCCGCCGCCTGCGGCGGCGGGGGTTGGGGAAGGCGGAGTGGACGCGCCCTCCGTGCTTGGCGAAGCGCCCTCCGGGCGGCCGGTCTTCTCGAGAGTCGGCTCGCCGCCCGCGCCGGCGTCTGCGGGTGTGGATGGGGTGGGGTCGCTCGGGTTGTCGCTCATGGGGAAACCTCCGCGGTGAGGGCGGTCGGTGGGGTGGTCATCGAGGAACTTCGGCGGTGGTGATCGTTCCGTTGATTCGGCGGGGGATGCCTGCGGGGTTGGTGTTTTGCAGGACGGCGGGGAGGACGGTGTCGGGGGTGTTCTGGTAGGTGACGGGGCGTTGGAAGCGGCGGGCGGCGGTGACGCCGACGCTGGTGTGGATCGAGCCGACTGTCGACGGGAACGGGCCGCCGTGGTGCTGGGCCCAGGAGACGGCGACGCCGGTGGACCAGCCGTTCCAGAGGACTCGGCCGGCTCGTTCGGTCAGCTTCGGGAGGAGCGCGCGGGCCAGGTCGGCGTCCGCGTCCTCCTCCGCGTGCAGGGTGGCGGTCAGGTTGCCCTCGAAGGCCTCGACCGCGGCGGTCAGTTCCTCGACCGAGGAGTACTCGACGACGATCGACACCGGGCCGAAGCACTCCTCCAGGATCGCCTCGCGACGCTCCAGCAACTCGGCGACCGTCGTACCGAGCAGTGTCGCGCCGCCATCGCTCAGCACCCGGATGCCGTCGACCTTGCGCAACCGGTCGAGCCCGGACGAGAAGCCCGACGCGATCCGGTCGTTCAGCATCGGCGCCTGCGCGACCCCGTCGGTTGCCTCGATCAACTGGTCCTGCAGACCGTGGCCGGCCGGCAGGAAGAGCAGCCCGGGCTTGGTGCAGAACTGACCGACCCCGAGCGTGAACGACCCGACGTACCCGGTCGCGATCTCGTTGCCCCGGGCATCGACTGCTGCCTGGGTGACGAAGACCGGGTTGAGGCTGCCGAGCTCGCCGTAGAACGGGATCGGCTCCGGCCGCGTCACCGCGATCTCGTGCAACGCCTTCCCGGCCGGCACCGAACCGGTGAACCCCGCGGCCGTGATCCGCGGATCCTTCAACGCGGTCACGCCGACGTCGTACCCCTGGACCAATCCCAGCGTCCCCGCCGGTGCGCCAGCGACTCGCAGTGCCTCGATCATCACCTCAGCTGTCCGCACCGACAACTCCGGGTGACCCGGGTGTGCCTTGACGATCACTGGGCAGCCGGCCGCGAGCGCCGAAGCGGTGTCGCCACCACAGACACTGAACGCGAACGGGAAGTTGCTGGCGGCAAACACGAGCACCGGCCCGAGCGGTACCAGTACCCGGCGCAGATCCGGCCGCGGTACCGGCTTGGCGTCCGGGTCGGCGGTGTCGATGGTGACCTCGAGCAACGATCCCTCGGCGAGCGCGTCGGCGAACATCCGCAGCTGACCGCTACTCCGCGCGACCTCGCCACGCAGCCGGGCCTCGGGCAGTGATGTCTCACGCATCGCGATCGGCACCAGGTCGTCCACGGCCGCATCCAGCGCATCAGCCGTCGCACGAATCCAGTCGGCCCGTACTGCGGGCTCCGACGCGGCCAGCGGCCCGGCTGCGGCCGCCGCGTCGCTCAGAGCCTGCTCAAGCTCGGCTGGGGTGGTGTCGGGGGTCATCGGTTCTCCTCCAGAGTTTGCGTTGCCAGGAAGGCAAATGGTTCCCGGCCGATAGCCACCGTATTCGTCAGCGTGCCGACCTCGCTGATCGAGATCGCCACTTCGTCGCCGGCCCGCAGCGCGAAGTCCAGTTCGGGCACGATTCCGGTCCCCGTCGCGAGGATCACGCCGTCGGGGAACTCGTTGGGCGCGAACAGGACGTCGATCAGGTCCTGCAGCTCGCGGATCAGCTGCTTGGTCGACGTCGTACCGGTGAACACGTCGTCGCCGTCGCGGCGGATCGCGAGGTCGATGGTGAGATTCTTCGCATCCTCGATCTCCCAAGCCGGGCGGATCCCGGTGGCCAGCGCGCAGCCGCCGGCGAAGACCTTCGCCTGCGGGATGTAGAGCGGGTTCTCGCCCTCGATCGAGCGGGAGCTGACGTCGTTGCAGACGGTGAAGCCGACGATCTCGCCGCGGCTGTTCGCCACGATCGCGAGCTCGGGTTCGGGGACGTCGTGGCCGGAGTCGTCGCGGATACCGATCTGCTCGCCGTCTGTGACGAGCCGCCACGCTGGCGACTTGGGGAACAACTCGGGACGCGGGGCGGAGTACACGCGGTCGTAGACAGACTGCTCGGTGCTCTCCTCCATCCGCGCGCCGCGGGACCGCTCGTACGTGACGCCGGCGCACCACACCTCGCCGCGCCCGTCGAGGGGCGGCAGGAGCTTCACCTCGGACACCGGTACGCCGTCGCCGAGCTGGCCGGTTGCCGAGCGGAGCTCCTCCGTGCTCAGGCGAAGGAGCTCCGCCACACTGGTGAGCCCCTGAACCGGTGCCACCGTGTCACCGATTCGGACGCCGGGCTGGGGCCGTTGTCCAGGGAGCTGGTACCGGACCAAATGCATTGGTTCCACCTTTCGAGCCGAGGTCACATCGAGGTGCCGAGCAGGCCGCGGGTGATCTGGAAGCCGACGTTGCCGGAAGCAACCGCCTTCGGGACCAACTGCCTGCTCGCCACTGCTGCCAGGGTTTCCAGCGCGACCGTTGCCTGATCCTCTGCATTGCCTGAGGCAACTGCATCCAGGTCGTCACCGTACTGCGCGACTGTCTCCGGGTCTGTGCTGAACTCCACCACCGGGACGAACCGCTGGGCCGACAAGGTGCCGCTGGCAACATGTGCGAGCACCTGCTGGACGCCGCCTGCACCGTAGCCGGTCACGGTCTCCATCCAGTCGGTGCCTGGCATCCGCATCACGTGCCAGCCCTTGGCAGTGAACCGTTGACCGTGGGCAATCGTCGGGCCTACCGCGGCGGGCGAGCCGAAGGCGGCGTACCGGAAGGTCTCGTCGGCCAGGAGAGCGCCTCTGGACGAGAGCACGACTGAGCCGCCGGCCGCGACGATTTCGCGGCCGGTCAGGGCCAGCGCCTCGGCGGTCTCGGGGGTGAGTGGGCCGCGGGCTTCGAGGGCGATGGTCAGTTCGCCGATCGTGCTCGGGGTTTCTTCAGGTGCGGGGAGGTCGAAGCTGCCGAACCAGTCGCGGACGCGGTTGGTGACGGCGTCGAGTCCGCCGTCGGCCTGGATGCTCGCCCAGCCGAAGCGTGACGGGTCGGCGCCGGCCTCGACGAGGCGGGCGCGGAAGTAGTCGTTGTGCGTCTTCTCGCAGCCGTGCTCAAGGAGGAGGGCCATGCGGGTGTTGGGGTGGAGGAGGTAGCCGAGCATCGTACGCGCGAACGTTTCCTCGGAGGCGCCGCCGCTGGAGCCGCATCCCTCGGTGTGCGGGAGTGCGACCATCCGCGTGACGGCGTCGCCGGCCCATCGCTCCAGTTCTGCTTGTGCCGCTAGTCGGAGAGCGATCTGCCCGGAACACAAGCTTGTCGGGAGGATGAGGCCGACTGCTTCGGGAACGACCCGATCGTCCACCCGCAGCAAGCGAAGCGCGCCTAACGGCGCGAAGGCGAGAGAAGCGGGGGTGGTGAATGGGAGGGGGGTGGCGGGGAGGGGTGCGTCTCGGTCTTCGGCGGGGAGGTCTAGGAGGTTGCGGGTAGTGCGGCCGTCGGGGGTGATGGAGATGCCTTCGCGGGGGCCGTTCTGGCGCCAGTTGCGCCAGATGGAGACCTGGCTGTGGCCGGCGCGTTCGCCTGCGCTGGGTTCGCCTGAGGCGACTCGGACGGTGAGATCGAACGTCTCGGCGGTGAGGTCGTCCATCGGCGTACCGGTCAGGTAGCGGCCGGCGTCGACGTCCATCTCGGCGTGCAGCAGCTCGTACCGCGTCGACGTGGTGACGAACTTGATCGTCGGCACGAACGGAAAGTTGGTGATCGAGCCGTTCCCGGTGGTGAAGAAGATCAGGTTGCAGCCGCTCGCGACCTGGCCGGCGACGGACTCCAGATCATTGCCGGGGCTGTCCATGAAGACGAACCCATGGCCGGGCAGCCGTTCGGCGTAGTCGATCACGTGATCCAGCCGGACATCGCGATCCAGCTTGCGCGCGGCCCCGACGGACTTGAGCACGATGTTGTAGAGACCGCGATATACGTTGCCACCGGACGGATTGCCCTCGGCCGTATGCCCATGCCAGCCGACCCGTTCCTTGAACGACTGCACCGTCCGGAGAAATCTCCTGGCCGTCGGCAAGTCCCGGACGTTCTTGAGAACGTAGCCCTCGGCACCGATCAGCTCATCGGTCTCAGCCAGTACCGCGATGCCGCCGTGCCGGATCACCTCACGCCCGACAGCACCCGACAACGGGTTCGCACTGACCCCCGAGAACGCATCAGAACCACCGCACTGCAAGCCGATCCAGAGATCCGCGAGCGGAACCTCCTGCCTCTCCTGCCCAGCAACGACCGGCAACCACGGCTCGACCAACCGGCCCGCAGCCGTCAGGTCCGCCTCGAACCCAGCTTTCCGGGTGAAGTACGCATGCGGAACACGAATCGGCGGATAACCCTGCTCCGCCATGAAGTCCTTGATCGCCTGCCCCGACACCAGTTCGCCATCGGTTTCGACAATCAGCACCGCCCCGACGTTGGGATTCAACGCGAACCCCGCCAACGTGGCCAGCAGGAAATGCAGGTTGTTCGGCGTACCGTCCTCTCCGCCTTCGGTATGAGCAACCGGTACTACGCCGTCGAACCCTTCAGCACCGTCGAAGCGCTTGGCGAGCTCGGTGACAAAACCACTGCTGCGAGAACTCGTCGCCATCAGTACGACGTGATTGCGCGTGCCGGCCGGGCCTTGCTCTCGCGGGTAGCCAAGGAACGTGCCGGGCTGCTCGACCGACGTGACCTGCTGACCGAGATTGAGGGCCGACTCGTCGAGTTCGTACGGGTCGAGGGGTTCGTTCTTGGCACTGGGCTCGGCAGGGAGTCCTTCGATGCCCCTGGCCGACACGGCGGCGAGGCTGGTCGGAGTACAGACGTAGTCGCCGACCTCGAGGTCGCGGAGGGCTCGGGCGAACGGGGTGTTCCACGACAGCAGCGGCTCGCCGGTGGCGATCGGGCGGGCAACCAAACGGTGGCCTTCGAGCACGGTGTTCGGCAGCGGCACCGGCGTACCGGCGAAGTCGATCACGGTGCCCGCGTCGAGGCGACGCGAGGAGATGGCGACGTTGTCGCCCGGCTCGGGCAGTACGCCGATCTCGTCGAACCTGAGCAAGGTTTCCGCCTCCGGGTGGCTGGCTGCGCTGGAATCGTGCATGATGCATGATTACCAGTGCCACCCTGCCGAACTGCGCGGGCTGGGTCAAGGGCACGACCAGTCCCTGGAGAAGGGAGCCCGATGAACCAGATACTCGAGCCGCAGGATCGCCGGCTGCTGCGCCGGCAGATGCTGGCCGACGACGTGTACGAGGCGATCAAGACGATGCTGATGGACCACGCGATCCAGCCGGGCGCGCGGATCTCCATCGACGGGCTGGCGCGGGACTTCCAGGTGTCGTCCACGCCGGTCCGCGAGGCGCTCGCGCGGCTGGAGTCGGAGGGGCTGGCGGACAAGGAGCCGCTCAAGGGGTACCGGGCGACTCCGCTGCTGAGCTTGGCCGAGTTCGATGATCTCTATCGCTTCCGGCTGCTACTGGAGCCGTGGGCTTCCCGACGGGCAGCCGAACTCATCGACGATGCCGGCCGCGACCGCCTTCGCGCCGAACTCGCGAAGGCGGTGGAGCCGACCTCGGTCGACTACGCCGGCTACAAGTCCCTCACGGCACACGACAACCGCTTCCACTCACTGATCGCGGGCTTGTCAGGGAGCGAGCAGGTGCGGCTCGCTTTCCAGCGAACCCACTGCCACCTGCACATCTTCCGCCTCCACTACGACCGCGACACCGGCCCCGAAGTACTGGTCGAACACCGCCAGATCGTCGAAGCCATCACCTCCGGCGACCCCACCGCAGCCGAGTCCGCCATGACCGACCACCTCGAGAACTCGATGAGCCACCGCCTCCGCAAGGTCTACGACCAGTAACACCCGGCCCGGCGGTCGGCATGGGCCTGCCGCTACCCGTGAGGGCTCCGCCGGACGCCGATCGCGTGCTGCTGCCTGCCGGCCTCAGGTGATTTTCCTAGGGTTCCAGCGCGTGCGTCCCGGTGTGGTCGACCCGGAACTTGAAGCCGTGCCGGGTGGTCCATTCCAGGGCGCCGTCGTCGAGGCGCTCGACCGCCCACTGGCCGAGCGTCTTGACCCGGTGGCTGTAGCGCCGCAGCGGGGCGAGGTTCGCGATACTGGTCTGCCCCGGNGGCCCGGTATCGGAGAAGTCGTACGGCGTGACGTGGTCAAGGTCGGTGCTCTCGGTGGTCTCGGCGGCTCCGTAGGGAAACTGCTCGACCGGGTAGGTGAGCTTGAGGCGTTCGCGCATCTCCCGCGGCACCTCGTAGGCATTGACGTTGATCCGGTT
>NZ_AQUZ01000001.1 GCF_000372465.1 Kribbella catacumbae DSM 19601 | reverse complement strand
CCCGTGCGGCGGCCGGACCCAACACCACCGGGGCACTGGAGGAGTTCTTCCACCAGCTCGACGAGACCATCGGCGACCGCGCCGCCAAGCTCACCAACAAGGTCCGCACCGACGCCCTGCTGAAGCTCATCGCCGCCCGCCGCAACGGCTGGACCAACCAGACCCGCTGGGCCGAACTGATCCGCGAACACCTCACCCGACACCACGGCCACGCCCCCCAGCAGCGCCAGCACACCGACCCCAAAGGCGCACCCAGCCTCCGCTCACCATATCCACCCTAAGCGACATAGGACATACGTTCGATAATGAGTTATAGTCGAGCTATGGCTGGGCGGACTGAGGCGGGGCCCACCGCGTTGCGAATCATGCTGGGTGCGCACCTGCGGCGCTTGCGGGAGCGCGCCGGGGTGACCCGGTCCGATGCCGGCTGGGCGATCCGCTCCTCGGAGTCCAAGATCAGCCGGATGGAGCTCGGCCGCGTCGGCTTCAAGGAGCGCGACGTCGAGGATCTGCTCACCCTGTACTCCGTGTCCGATCCGGCCGAGCGTGACCGGCTGCTGCAACTCGCCAGGGATGCGAACAACCGCGGCTGGTGGCATCGCTACAACGATGTGACCCCGGACTGGTTCGACGCCTATCTCGGGCTCGAGGTGGCGGCCGACCTCATCCGCACCTACGAGATCCAGTTCGTGCCGGGCCTGCTGCAGACCCCGGAGTACACCCGGGCGGTCGCCGGCTTGTCAGGAGCCGAACGCTCACCGGATGAGATCGACAAGATCGTGGCGCTGCGCAAGACACGCCAGGCCGTGATTGAGCGCGATCCTCCGCTGCGACTCTGGGCGGTCGTCGAAGAATCCGTACTGCGGCGGCCGATCGGCGGCACTCAGGTGTTGCGCGAGCAACTGGCCGCGTTGATCCAGGCGATCCAGAGGCCGACCATCACCCTGCAGGTCATCCCGCTCGGCACTGCCGGCCATGCTGCGACCGGCGGCGCGTTCAGCGTGCTGCGCTTCCCGCAGGCGGACCTACCCGACGTCGTCTACCTGGAGCACCTGACGAGTGCGCTCTATCTCGACAAGCGCGACGACCTCGACTCCTATACCCACGTCCTCGACAGTCTGACCGTCTCCGCTCCCCCGCCCCAGCAGGCCGAGGAGCAGCTGACGACGATCCTCCGCCAGCTCGACTAGATTCTTCTTGCGTAGCTGTCCGTCTGGGGCGGTTCTGTTCGTCGGTCGGGTAGATGGAGGACTTTGTGAAGTACCTACTGATGATCTGCGGCGACGAATCCGCGGCGGAGCACGCCAATGACGGTTGTGGCGGCTGGTCGGAGGAGATGGAGCAGCGAGGCGTGGTGCGGGGAGGTGCTGGGCTCGCTCCGGCGACCGATGCCACCACGGTGCGCGTGCGCGATCAGGAGTTGTTGCTGACCGACGGGCCGTTTGCCGAGACCAAGGAAGTGGTCGGTGGTTTCGTGCTGATCGAGTGTGCCGACCTGGACGAGGCGATCGAGATCGCGGCGAAGCACCCGGCGGCCGGCTACGGCACGATCGAGATCCGTCCCGTGCTCGACGGCCCACCGCCGGACGCGCACTGAGGTGCTCCCCGAAGACGGACCGCCGGTCGCCGACGACGGATCGCCGGTCCAGGCCGAGGGGGTGGCCGACGATGGGCAGTTGGTCGAGGAGGCTGTCGGCCGGGCGTTTCGGGATGAGTGGGGGCAGGTTGTCGCCACCCTGATCCGGGTGACCGGCGACTGGGACCTGGCCGAGGAATGCGCCCAGGACGCATTCGCCACCGCTTTGGAACGCTGGCCGCGCGACGGCATCCCCAGCCGGCCCGGCGCCTGGCTGACCACGACGGCTCGCAACCGGGCGATCGATCGGCTTCGTCGCGAGGCGGTAGGTGCTGCCAAGCTACGAGAGGTGGCCGCGATGGCGGACGACGCAGTACCGGATGCCCTGGAGGATCAGGAGGACGTGCCGGATGACCGGCTGCGGTTGATGTTCACCTGTTGCCACCCGGCGCTGGCCTTGGAGGCGCGGGTGGCGCTCACCCTGCGCACGCTGGCCGGCCTCAGTACCGCGGAGATCGCGCGAGCCTTCCTCGTCACCGAGCAGACCATGCAGAAACGCATCGGCCGGGCCAAGCAGAAGATCAAGAACGCGGCCATCCCGTACCGCGTGCCGCCGGCGCAACTCCTCCCCGAACGGACCCCCGCGGTGCTCGCCGTGCTCTACCTGCTCTTCAACGAGGGCTACAGCGCAACGACCGGAGCAGACCTCGTACGCCGGAGTCTCAGCGCCGAGGCGATCCGGCTGGCCCGAGTGCTGGCCCACCTGATGCCGGACGAACCCGAGGTCTCCGGGTTGCTCGCGCTGATGCTGCTGCACGATGCCCGAAGTGCCGGCCGCCAAGGCGACGACGGCCAGCTGATCCCTTTGGAGGAACAGGATCGGAGTCGCTGGGACGCGGGGAAGATCGCCGAGGGCACCGACGTACTCGAGGCCGCGTTGCGACGGCGCGAGCCCGGGCCGTATCAGATCCAGGCCGCCATCGCGGCCTGTCACGCGACCGCGCAGGATGCGGGCGACACCGACTGGCCGCAGATCGCCGGCCTGTACGCCGAGCTGATCCGCTTCATGCCCACACCGGTGGTCAAACTCAACCAGGCGGTCGCGATCGGTCTGGCCGAAGGTCCGGCCGCCGGCTTGCTGCTCGTCGACGAACTGGTTGCCTCAGGCACCTTGACGGACTACCACCTGCTGCCGGCCACCCGGGCCGACCTGCTCCGCCGCGCCGGGCGGCTCGATGAGGCTGCCGCCGCCTATCGCGAAGCCCTCGGTCGAGCGAGCACCGACGCCGAGCGCGCGTTCCTCCGGCAAAGAATCGAAGAAACCTGTCCGCCCGCGTCCGGGCCGTTCGTCGGTGAGGTGACCGACGATGGAAAGGACGCGGAGGATGACCGAGATCAGGCAGCTGATCGCTGATGAACGGCGCGAGCTGGCCACCCTGCTGAAGGAACTGCCCGCCGAGCAGTGGGACGCACCGACGCTCTGCGAGGGCTGGCGGGTCCGCGAGGTCGTCGCTCATCTGACGGCGCCCTACCGCTACTCGACCCCACGCTTCCTGCTCGAGATGCTCAGGTCGCGTGGCCGGATGAACCCGATGCTCGACCGGATGGCGCGCCGCGATGCCGCCGAACTCACCGCGGCCGAGCTCGCGGACTGCCTTGCGGCCAACGCGAATCACCCCTGGAAGCCGCCGGGCGGTGGATTCGAAGGCGCGCTGTCCCACGACGTGATCCACGGCCTCGACATCACCGTTGCCCTAGGCATCGACAGAGTGGTGCCGGCCGAGCGGATGCGGATCGTCCTGGGCGGCCTGTCCGAGAAAGGGCTCAAGTTCTTCGGCGTCGACCTGACCGGCATCCAGCTGCGCGCCACCGACCTCGACTGGTCCTTCGGCACCGGACGGGTCGTCTCGGGCCCGGCCCAGGACCTCCTGCTCAAGGTCTGCGGCCGCGCCGTCCCCATCCCGAAGGGTTGACAGAGTGCCGCTAGGTCAGCGGCCTTGAAGTGCCGTCTTCAGCAGCGGGACGATCTTGGTGAGCACGTACTCGATGCCGAGCGGGCCGCCGATCGAGAAGGCACTCGAGAACGCGCCGCGGTCGGAGTTCGAGTTGATCACCGGAGCGCCACCGAAGTAGGCGACGTGGCCGGCCTTGACGGTCGCGAGATTCTGGAAGACCGCGCTGCCGGCGACGCCGGGGGCGACCTTGCCGTTCTGGTCCTCGGCCGCCAGCAGGATCAGGTCGCCGTTCATCTTCTCCAGCTGCTCCGGTGACAGCTTCACGTAGAAGTCACCGTTGTCGAGGGCATCGATCTGCTGGTTCGTCTTGAAACCCAGCGAGGTGAGCAGCCGCATCCGCGGATCGGACGGCAACCAGGCGGAGAAGGCATCGCTGGAGAACACCCCGGCGGTGATCGTCTTGCCGGCGAAGTCCGGGTTGGCCTTGGCGGTGTCGGCGAGCAGCGTCTCGGTCTTCTTGATCACCTTCTCCCCCTCGGCCGTCGTCCCGGTCGCCTTCGCGATCGTCTGCACCTGCTGCTGCCACGTCACGCCGTACACGTTCTTCGTCCCGGCCGGCGCCGCGATCGTCGGCGCGATGCCGCTGAAGGTCTCGTACTGCTTCTTGTCGTTCACCGTGTTCACGTACAGGATCAGGTCCGGCTTGAGCGCGGCGATCTCCTCGTACTTCGGCTCGAAAGACTGCACCAGCTTCGGCGCCGGCCGATCGCCCAGCGCGGGCTTCACCCAGCTGCGAGTCTCCGTGAACCCGAACCAGTCCGCCCCGGCGATCGGCACGACACCCAGCGCGATCGCCGTCTCCATGTCCCCGCCGCCGATCGCGACGATCCGCTCCGGCTTCGCCTTGATCACCGTCGACCCGAACAGATGGTCGACGGTGAACGGAAACCCTTGACCTGCCGTCTCGGCGGCTGCGTTCTCCGGATCATCACTGCTGCAGGCAAGCAGACTGAACAGCAAAGCCAGTACTACGACCAGTGCAGCCGGGCGGCGACGGGGACTAGACATAAGGAGAGCCTAACCTAATTAGGTGTCTCCTCAGCTGACAGTCAGGACCTTGGATGCTGTCTGGGTTCCCTGGTGGTCAGCGTCGGCCAGCCAGACGACTCGGTAGGTGTACGTGCCGCGGGCGGTCGGCTTGAGGCTGAAGGCGTACTTGCCGTTTGTCGTCAGCTTGCCGGTGGTCACCGCGACCCAGCTCGTGCCGGACCGCCGCTGCAGGTACGCGGTCGAGCCCGCGTGGGCCGGGTTGAGGTAGCCGTACAGCGACGCCGCCGCGCCGAGCCTGATCGCGGCCGGCACCAGGTACGCCGACAGTGCCGGCCGCACCTCGACCAGCGTCGCAGCGCTTCGCGAGCCGAGCAGGTCAGGCGAGCCGTTGTAGCCCCACATGTAGTACGTGGAGACCGCTGGCTTCTGCACCGAGCTCGCCACGCCAGTACTGGACGAGGTCACCGTCGCGACCGTCGTCCACTTCGTGCCGTTCTTGGGCTTCGAGTACAGCGTCACCGGTACGCCGGACAGGTTGGTGGCGTTGTCTACCCGAGTAGCGCGGCTGCTCAGCGTCACGGAGCCGGTGTACATGATCGAGGCCGGGCTGGCCCCGATCGTGACGTTGGTGCCGGCCAGGAACGTGTCTGCCCCTGGGCCGACCTTGCCGTAGTTGTCCTTCACCCAAGTACGGAAGGTGTAGCTGGTGGCGTTCGTGAGCCCGGTGGCGGTCGCAGTACTGCCGATGCCCGCGTAGACCGCAGTACCGAGGGTCGGGAGGGCCGGCGGCGTGGCACCCGTGTTGCGGCGGACGATGACCTGGCCGAGCTTCGTGCCGGCCGGGATGGTCCACTTCAGCGCCGCGGTGCCTGCGCTACCAGTGGCATCAAAGCCGGTGACAGGAGCTGGCGGTGCCGTCAGGTTGAGCAAGTTGCGGTCGATGTCCATCTCGACGCCGCCGTGCGTCTCCGTCACGTCACCGGCGTACTGGTGCACGCGCTGGTGGTTCGGCCACAAGGTGTCCGGGATGAACCGGCTGCTGCCCGGCGTGGAGTTGTAGTGCGCGAACCAGAAGTTGTCCGGCCGGGTGTACGCCGTGCTGGTGTAAGCGCTGACGAGATCCGCGCCACCGGAGGAGGCATTGACGTAGGCGCCACCGACATAGCCGCGGGAGTTGAGCTCCTGCGTCCAGCCGCTCAGGTAGGACAACACGGATGCCTTGCAGGCGGCAGTCGACACGTAGTACTCGATGTCGCTGTAGATCGCGCTGCGCGGGGCGAAGCCGAGAGCCTGGGCAGCAGTCACCGCGTTGATAGCGGCGTTGCGGCCCTGGGTCAGCGCAGTCGCCGGTACAGACGACATGCGGCTTTTGTAGGTCGTGCAGGGCGCCTGCATGCCGACATCGATCAGCAGGAACTGCCAGCCCTTGGCGGCGTTCGTGGTGACCCAATCGGCGGTCAGGTTCGGTTGAGCGCAGCCGCGGAGCGCACCACTGGTGTAGATGCCGATAGCCCGGTACGGCGATGCCGGGTACAGCCAGGCGTCCATCTGGGACTGTGTCGGCGCCTCGCACTTGTCGAAGCCGGGAGCGGCGATAGTGCCGGTGGCAACGATCGACGGCGCTGCGGCCACTGCCTGCGGGGCGACTCCAACTGCTTGCGACTTAGAGGTCACGCGGCCAGTGCTGAGCACCTTGCGAGCGGTCTGCTCGGCGCCGGGAGCGTAGTACGCGGTGGCGAGGACGCCTGCGTCCTTCACGGCCACCTGCAGCTCACCGTCGGAAGACTTGGCTGCTCTGTTCAGCGGCTCGAGGACGAGGCCCTCGCTGCCGCCGACAAGGCGCGCCGGGCAATTCTGCGCAGTACTGCGGCCCAGGTAGACGGCTGGGCGATCGAGGCGAACGCAGGCCGTCGGGTTCTTGGCCAGGTCCACAACGGACCAGTCGGCCGGCACGGTCACCTCGTAACCGTGGTACGAAACGGTCTGGTCGGTGGCGCCCTGTGCGGCGGCCCCACCCAGCACTCCCCCGAGCAAAGCGACAACAGCGGAAAACACGACAGGTCTGACTAGCCTCACCAAAGCTCCTCACGAAGACGGACGGCTGCACTGGCATGTGACCGCCCGCCCCACATCCCCAGCCCCTACCCCTATCCAAGGTGAGCCGGCCGCGACCTGTCGAATAGCCGCAACCACTCACCCCGATCCCCGGAGACTATCGGCGGCTACGGCACCGATCCGCGCTGGGTCGTTGCACCTTGCTGCAACTTCGGAGGCTAGTCCCACTCCCAGTCGATGCCGATCACACCGCGGTCGGCAGACGGTACGACGACGTGCACGCGACCGTCAGGCGTCATCATCAACTCACGGCGCAGTACGTCGGGCCCGCCGGAGTGATGGCGACGGAACTCACTCACGCGGACCGGCATCGCCTCTCGGTCGAACTGGACTTCGAGCACGTGATGAGTGCCGGCCCATTCGTGAAAGCGGTAGTACTGCGTCGACTGGATGCCGTTGAGATCGGTGATCTCGTAGTGGACGACGGCGGTGTCCCCGACCACCAGCTGGCGATCGAGCAGCAACTCACTCAGCACGGCGCCGTCCTCCGGGTCGCGGGCCACCCGGCCGGTCCGGCAGCCGGTCACGCCGCGCGGCACGATCTTGGCCGGGTCGGCGCCCGGCTCGCCCTGGTGGACGACGATCTGGCGATCAGCCTCCTTGACCGCGATCAGAGTCTGGATCACCCGCTTCGAGGTCATACTGCGATCCGCGCCGATCACGATCTCCTCGACGACCGTGATGCCGCGCAACCGGCCATGGGCGTCCCGGCGTACTTCGTCCAGCAGGCGAATGAGGGTCGACGCGTTCTCGACCACGCCGTACGGGCGGGTGGGCGTCTCGGTGGCCGGTGGGATCCGGACGGCGAGCCAGCCGGCCGGGAGTTCCAGCAACTCTTCGAGCGCCGTGACGACCGCCAGCGACCCTGGCCGCGGATGGCGGCTGCCGCTCTGCCAAGTGCTGAGAGTGGCGACGCCGACGTGCAGTCCCTGGTCGGCGAGCCGGGCCTGGATCCGGTTCAGCGCGAGCCCGCGATGCGCGATCGCGGCACGAAGCGCGTCGGCGAAGGGCGCCTCCGGTCCGACGTCGGGGACGTGGGTCCGCGCTTGCGTCATCGTCCGCTCCCGTGCCGGGGGCCAGGGTCGGTCGCCAGTGTAAACGTTCACACCCGCGCCCGGCAGGAAGCAGGCTCCTGCCGTTCACCTGCTGATCGGTGTTCACACCGCCCGATCGGCGATCGATTCACTGCTTGTCGGGACGTGGCCGAGTGATCACGATGAGTGCCCTCACCGCCCCAGTGAAGGAGGCCCCCATGAGGAGGGTCAGTACACCCCGGACCAGGTCGTGGCTCGCGGCAACCATCGTGGGCCTGGCAGCACTCCTGCCGCTCGCCCCGGTCGCGTCCGCCGCCCCCGTCGCACCACCAGCATCGGCCACCGTCCTCGCCAGCAAGTACCTGAACGTCACCGGCCAGGCGCAGCAGAAGTCGAACTGGTGCTGGGCCGCCACCGGCAACAGCATCGCGGCGTACTACGGCTACGGCTACTCGCAGAACCAGTTCTGCAACCTGGCCTTCGGCTACAGCATGAACGCCACCTGCCCGAACAACCAGGCGACGCTGGGCAACGACCAGCGTGCGTTCCGGGCGATCGGCATCAGCGCCGGCAACTACATCAGCGGCACGCTGAGCTTCAGCGGCCTGGTCACCGAGATCAACGCCAACCGCCCGGTGATGACCCGGATCGGCTGGAAGTCCGGTGGCGGTCACATGATGGACATCATCGGCTACGACTCCTCCGACTCCACGATCGAGTACTACGACCCGTGGGGCAGCAATCCCCGCTACAACTACTCGACCTACAACTGGTACCTGAACAACTCCCAGTTCACCTGGACGCACTCGCTCTACCGGATCGGAGCCTGAGCCATGAAGCAGCTCGTACTGCGGACAGCGGCCGCTCTGGTCGGCACGTTCCTCGCCTTCTCGGTCACCGCGACGGCGTCAGCCACCCCCGGACCAGATCTCGCGGCCGCCAAGACCGCCGCGCACTCGACCGAAGCCACCCAACTCCTGAACAAGGCCGCCCAGCGCGCTGGATCCGCCAAGAGCGCGGCCGGCTCGAAACTCGCCGTCATGCAGGACACCATCCCGGTCTACGCGTTGAGCGCGGATTTCGTCCGCACCGGCGCCGGTGACGTGGGCACCCTCTGGTACGTCGCCACGCCGGCGGCCAAGGGCAGCACCGCTCTCACCGTCTTCACCGCCCCCGACCAGGCCGGTACCTGGCGTCCCGTGAACGTTGCCACTGGCAACACCGAGGCGACGATGGCAGCTGCCGCGCGAGGCGCCAAGCTGCTCACTGAGCCGCAGATCGGCGCCTGGTACGCCGTCACCGGCAAGACCCTCCGTGCCCTCAACCCCGAGGCCACCAAGGCGATCGGGAGTAAGCCGATCACTCTCAAGGCCTACGGCCAACAGGTCAACACCCGTTACGCGGACAAGCAGGCTGACAGCACCTACAACGAGAACGGCACCGCCGGCGGCTACGACGTCGCGGCCAGCACGCCCACCGAGAACACGCCAGGCGCCTGGATGATTCTCGTCGCCGGCTCGCTGGTCGTCCTCGCCCTCGCGGCGTTCGCCCTCATCACCCGCCGCCAGCGCACCGCCTGACCGCAGTACTCGCGACCTCGCAACCCGCCCACTCAGCGGGTTGCG
Organism: Kribbella catacumbae DSM 19601; assembly: GCF_000372465.1. Taxonomy (GTDB): domain Bacteria; phylum Actinomycetota; class Actinomycetes; order Propionibacteriales; family Kribbellaceae; genus Kribbella; species Kribbella catacumbae. Next base: position 484,596 of record NZ_AQUZ01000001.1, on the reverse strand, counting down.
AGGCGGAGGGAGTCGATCACCTGCTGCCCAACCTTCGGGTCGTTGCCTCCCAGGGTGATCCCGGTCGTCGTGGTGTTCTCGATCAGGTTCCAGTCGTAGTCCGGGGACGGCGTCTTCGGGGCAAACCCTGGATCCGACCAACCCGGTCCGACGTACCCGGACAAGCCGTCCCGGTTCAGGGTCTGGAGGATCTTGGGGTTCACCAGCGGGGGCAACTGCTTGCTCTCATACATCCACACCGAAATCGACGCCGGCACGAACACCGGGTCACCGTTCGACCGGCACGCCACGCCCTTGGTGAACAGGACGGGGAGACCACCGCGCGGGCAGATCCTGGGGTTGACGACGGTTCCCGGCGGCATGCTCAGCTTGAGGCCGTGGGCTTCGTACTCCGTCCAGCCGGCCGGGGTCGTCGCCCGGCTGGTGCTGGGGCTCGGGCTGACCGCAGGGGTGCCCTCGTTGTCCCCCCGAACCGTCAGGACGAGAGCGACTGGCACCACGAGCACGAAGACGGCGGCGATCCCAGCCATCACGGTGCGATGCCGGGTGGTCCGCGCCGTACGCGCTCTGGCCAGCAGGTCCTCGGCGTCAGGGCCGACGAGGTCACGGTCGTGGGCGACCGCTTCGAGCGTCGTCCGCAGCCGACTTTCCAGCTCCGTCATCACAGTTTCCTCCCGATCTCCTGGCCGACTTTGCGGCGGAGCTCAGTCAGCGCCCGGCCGGCGATGACCCGGACCGATCCGACGCGATAGTCCAAAAGGGTCGCGATCTCCCGATCCGAGAGATCTTCGTAGTACCGGAGGACCAGTACGGCGCGCTGACGCGGCGGCATCTGGCGGATCAGCGACCACAACTCTGTCGACGCCCCCTCCGGCAGCAGGTCCATCACGGGCGCATCCGGTACTGCGGACACCGGCAGCTCCCGCGATGACGCCCGTCTGCGCCACGAGAGGAACTCGTTCACCAGCATCCGGCGCACGTACGCATCCGCCGAGCCGGCCGCACTGACCCGATCCCAGCGCCGGTAGACCTTCAGCAAGGTGTCCTGAACGAGGTCATGCGCCAGATGGTCGTCCCCACCCGTCAACACGAACGCCAGCCGCGTGAGCGCAGTACCGCGCGCCTCCACGAACTGGACGAAATCGTGGTCCCGTCCCTCGTCCACAGCCACCTCCTACCCCTTAGACGGTAAAGCGGCCGCCGAACGCAACAAATCGAGAAATCCGGGGCCTGAAATGTCCAGGCGACCCGAGTGCGGCTACGATTGGTGCAGCACCGAACATCGGCGACGCCCGTGGTGAAGCCGACCGCCTCGTGACGGCTGCGCCTGCTGACTGGAACCGGCTATCGATGGCCGGTCCCATCCGCGGCCAGCCCCGTCGGAACTCCGACAGCTCGACCGCTCGCAGAAGCGGTGAGACCGAGCCATATGCCGATCGGCGGGCCCGGACCACGCCCTGCGATGTCTTGTCGGCCGCGCGAGGGTGTCCGGTGCCGCTGTACCGCCGTGGCAAGCGCGCCACGGCGAGTTCTGAGGAGGATCTTTGGCCCGACGAGGCCAGCGCCAGACCGGCGCTCGGCGTACCGCTCCCCGCGCCAAGCGGCGCCCTGCCCGCGATGCCGAGGGGCTCATCCCGGTGCTCGCCCGCGCCGTCCGCGAGATCGAGGCGGCTGTCGAGCGCTCCAACGTGCAGCCTTCGGTGCGGACCAAGTTCCAGGTGGTCGCCCTCCTGGTGCGCGAGGAGCGGGCCCGGGTCAACGCCGACGCGAACGCCACCGACGCCTACCGCGCCACTCAGCTGCGGCGCCTCGACGGACTTGCGACGATCCTCGCCAAGTCCGCCGCCTTGGACACCTCTCTCCTCGCGCTGCTCGCCGAGGACGCTGTCATCTCCGAAGCTGCGTCGGTGCTCAAGCGCGACATGCTGATCGCCGCAGGCGAGGAGCCGACCGCCGTCGAGCCGCCACCGACCGAGCCGACGACCGCGGCCGCCCCGCCACCGCGCCAGGTCGTCCCGCAATCGGTCGTCTCACGACAGCTCGCCAATCCTTTCCTCGCCCCCGACTTCAGCGCCGCCGCGGCCGCACCACGCCAGCCGCAGGTACGGCGCTTGTCCGGCTGGGAGCTGATCAACCCCCTGCTCAAGTCCTTCGAGTACGCCGCCGCATCCGCGAGCAAGTCCCTGCCCGAGCCGGCCTCCCTGCGCTTGCCGGGCAACCTCCTCGAGCTGATGCCGCACCAGGCGCAACTGATCGCCTCCGCCTCGGCGGGCCACCGCTCCTTCCTGCTGGCCGATGAGCCGGGCCTCGGCAAGACGGCTCAGGCTCTGCTCGCCGCGCAGGCGGCCAACGCCTACCCGTTGCTGGTCGTAGTACCGAATGTCGTCAAGACAAACTGGGCGCGCGAGGCCGGCATCTGGACCCCGAAGCGGGTCGCCACCGTGATCCAGGGCGACGGCGACACGATCGACGGCTTCGCCGACATCGTCATCGTCAACTACGAGGTACTCGACCGGCACGTCGGCTGGCTCGGCGACCTCGGCCTGCGCGGCATGGTCGTCGACGAGGCGCACTTCATCAAGAACAAGAAGTCCCAGCGCTCCCGTAACGTCCTGGCACTGTCCGAGCGGATCCAGTCCCGTACTCCGCGGCCGTTGCTGATGGCCCTGACCGGGACGCCGCTTATCAACGACATCGACGACTTCCGGGCGATCTGGCAATACCTCGGCTGGATCGACGAGAAGGCGCCGCGCGCGGAGCTGATGGCGAAGCTCGACGAGACCGACCTGACGCCGGCCGACCCCGGCTTCTACGCGGCAGCTCGGTCCTGCGTGATCGACATGGGCATCGTCCGCCGCCGCAAGGTCGACGTGGCCAGAGACATCCCCGCTCGTCGCATCGCCGACCTGCCCGTCGAGCTGGACGGCGCGGTCGGCCGCTCGATCCGGGCCGCCGAGCGCGAACTGGCCGACCGCCTCGTAGCGCGGTACGAGACGGCGCTGGCGACGCGGACCTCCGGCGTCACCGTCGAAGGCATCGACCACGACCTGGTCCGGCAGGTCGCCGGCTGGGAGCGATCCGAGCAGGCCAAGGCGAAGACCGGCGACAACATCTTCAGCCTCGTACGCCGTATCGGCGAGGCCAAGGCCGGCCTGGCCGCCGACTACGCGGCCCAGCTGGCCCACAACGTCGGCAAGGTCGTCTTCTTCGCCCGCCACATCGAGGTGATGGACACCGCGGAGGCACTCTTCGCCGAACGCGGCATCCGGTACTCCTCGATCCGCGGCGACCAGACGGCGAAGAAGCGTCAGCAGAACATCGACGCCTTCGTCAACGATCCCGAGGTCTCCATCGCGGTCTGCTCGCTGCTGACCGCTGGCGTGGGCATCAACCTTCAGGTCTCTTCCAACGTCGTCCTCGCCGAGCTGTCCTGGACGAACGCCGAGCAGACCCAGGCCATCGATCGCGTCCACCGCATCGGTCAGGAAGAGCCCGTCACGGCCTGGCGCATCATCGCCGCCCAGACCATCGACACCAGGATCGCCGACCTGATCGACACCAAGGCCGGCCTGGCCGCCAGAGCCTTGGACGGCTCCGATGAAGAGGTCACTTCCTCTGCTGATCTCCAGCTGGAAGCCTTGGTCACCCTGCTGACGAACGCCCTCAAACCCTGAGCGAGTGGCCGAGAGCTGCCGGGAGCGAAGGCCCCGGCAGCCGAGGCCCTCGCGTCGTCAGACCGCGACCAGGAGGCCAGTGGCGTACATGATCACGACGCCCACTGACAGTCCACTGATCACCGGCAGGCTGAGCACCTTGCCGGTCTGGTCGCGCAAGCCCGGCGTGATCTGGATGATGACCTGAAGGATTGCGCCGACTCCGACCCCGAACAGCAGCGACGCGACCGCCGCGTTGCTGACCGTGGCGCCGATCGCCGCGCCGATGATCGCAGGCCCACCAGCCAGCAGACCAAGGCCGGCCAGGCGGCCGAGCGACGGCTTCTGACGCGTCAACGGCGTCACGACGGCGAGACCCTCGGTGGTGTTGTGCAGGGCGAAGCCGACCACCAAGGCAGCACCCAGAGCCAGTTCACCCACCGCGTACGCCGATCCGATGGCGAGCCCTTCGCCGAGGTTGTGGAGCCCGATCCCGGTGGCGATCATCAGCGCCAGCCGTCGACCGTCGACCGATGTCTTCTCCACGGAGTCAACGCGCCTTTGCAGCAGGCGATCAACCGCTGTCAGCGCCAGGAACGCCATCGCGGCGCCGAGGAACACCAGGATCGGACCGCCAAATGCACCGCCGGTCTGGGCCGCGAGATCGAGGCCCTCGATGGCAGCGTCGACGGCCAGGAAGGCAAGCAGCCCCACCGTCAACGCCAGCAGCATCCGGACCAGCGAGCGGCCGGCTCTTCGTAGTACGGGCAGGAACACCATCCCGAGTGCGACCGGGATGATGCCTACATAGGTCCCCAGCAGGATCATCAGAGCCAGCAGGTCCCGATCCGCTGTAGGAGTCTCCACCGCGGCGGCGATTTCGTGTTCGATGACCGCGCCAGTCGAGGTCAGGATCGAGATCTGCAGCGGGTGGCCGTCCTGCCAGGGATAGTCCAGGCGCACGGTCTCGGTAGCCAGCCGGCTCACCGGTTCGGTGGCGCCGGTGAAACTCACATAGACATCGTTGACGAAAATCTGGGCGATCTGCACCGCGTCGGGTCCGGTGTTTCGCACCGTCAGTTCGATCGCGCTCGGCGACAACGCTGTCCGTTCCACCACCAGCTCTTCCACCGGTGGACCGGTGCGGTCAGGCAAAGCCCGGCTGCCCAGGACAGCCAGTGCCGTCAGCGCGACGGCGGCGACCGCGATGGTGATCGCGACCAGCGTCCAGGCGGGCAGCAGTTTCCGAGTCGTCGGGTCGGTCACTCGGTCACCTCGAAGAAGCCCATCCAGCCGAGCTCGGCGAACTCGCTCTTGTGCGCGTGGAACATGTACTTGCCCGGATGCGGGAAACGCAGCTCGCAGATCCCCCGCTGGCCTTGGGCCTGGACGACAGTGTCGGTGTACTCGCTGGGCTCCAGCCGCGTTCCGGTCGGGTAGTAGTCGAAGAAGTTCCCGTGCAGATGGAAGCTGTTGATCGGGTCGTACTCGAGCACGTTCACCAGGTAGATGCGGACCAGCTCGCCGCGCTTCACCCGGATCGGCTCGTTCATGTAGTGGAACGGGATGCCGTTGACGGCGTACAACTGGTTGCCTTGGGCATCGAAGGTGGTGTTGTAGCCGTGCATCACCATCACCATCTCGTCCGCCGTTGGGCGGTCTTCGGGCGGGTCGATGATGAAGGTGCCGTACATGCCGCGCGCGATGTGCTCGGCCAGTGGCCCGACGTGGCAGTGGTAGAGATGGAGACCGAACGGCACCGCGTCGAACTCGTAGACGAAGTCACCGCCCGGCTCGATCACGCCTCGCCCGATGCCTGGCGTTCCGTCCATCTCGGCGGGATGGATGCCGTGAAAGTGCATCGTGTGCGGATGCGCCGACGCGTTGACGAACCGCACTCGCAGCCGGTCACCGGCCCGGCAGCGCAGGGTCGGACCCGGTATCCGGTTGTTGAAGGTCCAGGCCTCGAACTTCAGGCCGGGCGCGACCTCGATCTCGCGATCCGTCGCGTAGATCTCCCACTCGCGCAGGGTCCGGCCGCCCGGCAGCTTGGACACCTTGCCGTAGTCGAAGTCCCGGAGCAGCGGGGTCGGGTTGAAGCCGTTGGCCGCGTGGTCGACGCTGCCGCCCCGGAAGGTCGGGCCGTTGATGCCGCCGCCGTGCACATGCGCAGTACCGTGCCCTGTATGGGCCGGCGGGGCCGGGTCGGCGCTCGGCGCCGTCGCTGGGATCGCACCGAGGGCGACTCCCGCTCCGCCCAGCAGGAATCCGCGCCGGGACGCGCCGGGCATCAGGCGGTCTCCCCGTGCACGAGGTCGGCGAGCGTCGGTCCGAGCGCATGGCTGCGCGCTTCGACCATCACCCAGATCGGTCCGCCGAAGGGCTCGCGCCTCACCACTTCGAGGACCGTGCCGGGTTTGATGCCCCGATCGGCCAGGTACCGCAGGGCGTTGCTGTCATCGTCGGCCACTCGCTGCACGCGGAAGCGGCTTCCCTCCGCGGCGCTGCCGAGGGCCGCCGCCCAGGACTCGACATGTTCGCCGGTACGCGGCGGAATCGGGTCGCCGTGCGGGTCGTGCGTCGGGTGTCCGAGCAGATCGTCGATGCGTTCTTCCAGCCGCTCGCTGATCGCATGTTCGAGGACGTCGGCCTCCGCGTGGACCTCGTCCCAGCCGAATCCGACCACCTGGACAAGGAAGGTCTCGACCAACCGGTGCCGACGGGTCACCCCGGCGGCGTGCCGGTCACCGTGGGCCGTCAGGGCGATGGCGCGGCCGCCGGATCGATCGATCAGCTCGCTGGCCTCCAGCCGTTTCAGCATCGCCGACACGGTGGGCGGCGAAACCCCGAGCTGCTCGGCGACCGCCGACGTGGTCACCGGGAGCCCGCGACCACTGAGCTTGAAGATCGTCCGCAGATAGTCCTCGACCGCCTCGGTATGCGCGATCTCGCAACACTGCACCGGCCGTGCCGTTTGAGCAATCACAGGATTAGATTAGACGCATCTAATCTGGTTGGCCATGTCGCCCGGCCAGGCTTGAGTCACGCCCAGTTACGGCGTACTGAACGCGGCCAGGATTGTCGCCGTGATGAAGTCGCCGGCGTCGTCGGCGTCCAGCCGCCCGGCATTGATCTCGTCGGCGGCGCCGTGCATCACGTTGTGCATCACGCTGACCAGCCAGAAGACCGGCAGGTCGGTACGGAAAACGCCTTCTGCCCGGCCTCGCTCGACCAGGCGCTCGACGCGATCCATCGGCCCGGCATGCAGCGTCCGGATCCGGCCTGGCGGCAGGGCATCCTGGGCAGCTGTCAGCAGCGACCGGAACCGGTCGACCAACATCCAGCTGGAGTCGATCAGCCGGGCCAAGGCCTCGCGGGGATCGCCCTCCAAGTCAACCGCCTCGAGCGCGGCATGGCCGTTCTCGATCGCGCGGGCGAACGTCGCGTCGACCAGGTCGGCCCGGTTCGGGAAGTGCCCGTAGACGGTGACGCGCCCGACGCCCGCGGCCTTGGCGATCTCGCTGACACTCGCCTCCGGATTGCGGCTCAGGCACTCCACCGAGGCCGCCAGGATCGCCGCGATACTGCGTTGCGCGTCAGCTCGTTTGGCCTGCGTGGCGACCATCAGGATTCTCCCTTGTCGAACACCCGTGTACGAGTTACTGTAGCGAAGATAACTCATACAACCATGTACGAATTACCTTCAGGGGTGACCCTCATGCCCGAAACCACCGCGGATCCCAGGCGCTGGCGCCTCCTCGCACTACTCGGCGTGGCGCAGTTCATGCTCATCCTCGACGTCACGGTGGTGGCCATCGCGCTCCCCCACATCGGCGCCGATCTCGGCCTGGAACGCGACAGCCTGACCTGGGTGGTGAGTGCGTACACGCTGATGTTCGGCGGCCTGATGCTGCTCGGCGGACGAGCCGCCGACCTGTACGGCGCCCGTCGGGTCGTCCTCACCGGCCTTGTCGTCTTCACCGCTGCCTCGCTGGCCACCGGGCTTGCGAGCGGCGCGGCGATGCTCATCGGCGGCCGCGTCGCCCAAGGCATCGGTGCCGCGATCCTGTCTCCTGCCGCGCTCTCGGTGGTCACCAAGACCTTCCACGGCGACGAGCGGAACAAGGCGCTCGGGATCTGGTCCGCGCTCGGCGGCGGCGGCGCAGCGATCGGCGTACTGCTCGGCGGCATCCTGACCGCGGGGCCGGGCTGGCAGTGGGTGTTCTACATCAACGTGCCGATTGGCCTGGTCGTGCTGACGGCCTTGTTCCGAACGCTTCCCGCCGACCGCCCGCAACAGAACCGCGCGCGCCTCGACATCCCTGGCGCCATCCTCGTCACCGCTGCTACCGGCTCTGCGATCTACGCACTGATCAACGCCGGCGACCGCGGCTGGCTCTCGGCCGCAACACTTGGCGGCCTTGGCGGTGCGATCGTCCTGTACGCCGCTTTCGCTTGGCTGCAGCGCGTCGTACGGTCTCCCCTGATGGATCTACGCGTACTCACCCGTCGTCCCGTTGCCGCGGGCACGTTCCTGATCCTGATCGCCACCGCGCTGATGATCGCGGTCTTCTTCCTCGGGTCGTTCTACCTCCAACACCACCAGGGCTACGGCGCCCTGCGGACCGGCCTGCTCTTCCTGCCAGTCGCGCTGGCGACCATGGTCGGAGCACAGACCGCCGGCCAGGCAATCGGTCATCTTGGTGCGCGCCCCATCGCCTTGGTCGGACTGACTGTCACGGCACTCGGTACCGCCGGACCTGCGTTCTGGGACGGCTCGATCGTGACCGTGATCGGGATCAGCGTCGCGGCCGCGGGTATCGGTGCAGCCTTCGTCGCAGCCTCGACGACGACGCTCGCGCAGGTCGAGCATCACGAAGCCGGTCTGGCCTCAGGCATCCTCAGTACCTTCCACGAATTCGGTGCCGCACTTGGGGTCGCGGTGGTTTCCAGCATCGCGGCTGCGAGCATCGCCGGCACCAGCACGACCGGCTTCAGCCGCGGCTTCACCTTCGCCGCGATCACGGCCGCGGTTGCCGCAGTACTGACTCTGATCGTTATCCCCGCAGGCAAGCCGGCGACGACTACCGCACATGCCGCGCACTGAGGAGCTTCAAGATGACTGAACAGCTCACCCCCACCATTCGCCGCGCCGGCCCTGACGATGCGGCCATCCTGAGACTGATGATCGGCGAACTGGCCGACCATCAGGACGAGGGCCGCTATGTCACCGTCACCGTCGACCAATGGCGCAAACTGCTGGGCAGAGACGACGTGGTCGTCTTCCTGGCCGAGCACCGTGGAGAGGCGGCCGGCTACGTTTCGGCTCTGCGACGCCTCCACCTCTGGACCGGCGGCGACATCCTCGGTCTCGACGATCTGTACGTCCGCGAACAATTCCGCGACACCGGAACAGGCCGCGCCCTCATGCTCGAACTCGCGCGCTACGCCCTCCCCCAACAACTCACCATCGCCTGGGGCATGCGCCCCGAAAACGAAGGCGCCCAACGCTTCTACACCCGCCTCGGCGCCACCCTCCGCCCCAAGATCGTCGCCTCCTGGGACGCCAACACCTACGCCCAGGCCCTAACCCCCATCCAGCAAGAATGAGCGGCGGGCGCGTGTGAGTGTTGTTAAAGTCGCCTGAGTCGCTCGGGTCCGCATTGTCCCGAGCCTGACGTTTCTGTTCCGCTCGGTGTCGGGGGCGGCGGTGAGGGCGCGTGTCCCGCCTTGCCGCAGTCCTGGATGTCCCCTGGCGAACCACGGGTCGCACCTCTCTGTAGTACAGGCGCCGGCGGGTCCGCACCGCCGAGCAGCGACGAGGACACCTCATGCCCCGAGCCGCCACCGGCTACCGCCCACTGCTACGCACCCCCGGCGCTGCCGCCTTCTTCTTCACCGCCGCTGTCGGCCGCGTCGGCATAGCCATGACCGGGCTCGGCCTGGTCTGGCTACTGCACGCCCGCACCGGCTCCTACGCCACCGCCGGCCTCGCCGCCGCTGGATTCGCCCTCGCCGAAGCGTTGATCGGTCCGCAGCTGGCCCGCCTGATCGACCGCTTCGGCCAGACCCGCTAGCCCTGCTAAACCTCGCCATCGGCCTGTACTTCGGAACCATGGGCGTCTCAATCTCCGCCTTCGCGGCCAGCCACGAACTGCCTGGCGCAGCCGCGCCGATCATCGCCGCCTCCAGCCTCAGCGGCCTACTCTCCTCCTGGTACTACGGGCTGGGCCCGCGTCGCCTTCCTGCGCATCGTCAACTCGTCATCGCCACCGCGTACCTGACCGGTACTGCGTTGCTACTCCCCTTCGCACCGTCCGCGCTCTGGCTAGGCGCAGTCGTGGTGATCACTGAGGCCGCAGTACCGCCGACGCTTGTCCTACTGAACGTCCTGACCGAAAGGCAGTCCACCCGACCGCCCTCACCCAAGCCTTCACCTGGAACAACTCCGCCAGCGCAGCCAGCTCGGCGCTCGCAGTGTCCACCGCCGGCCGCGCTGCCGACACCTGGGGCAGGCTCCGCAGCTTTGGCATAGGCCCCCTTGGCCGGACTCGTCCTGCTCATCCTCTCCGTAGTCCCCTACCGCCACTCGTCGACAGCCGGCGCCCCGGTCGATCGCCAAGGCAACGCCTGACTGCAGCTCGTGGCCGGTAGCCGGCGGGTTACCGGGCACCAGCAACTGCTGGACTCTCGTCATCGACACACACACTGTTGCCCTAAGCAACATAACCTCGATATCCACAGATCAAGCCCTCCTGTGCACAACCTGACCAGTTCCGGCCACTCGCTGATCCCCTTATCGATAAGGCCTTCCAGCCACAGAAGCTGTCGGTGGGCCCGTCTAGAGTTCTGGGTATGGAGACCTCGCAGCTACTCCCACCGTCGATGCTTGGTGACAGCGCCCTGCTGTCCACCATCGACGGTGTCGACGCTGCCCTGTCCACCCTGCTCACCTACCGGCTGCAACTCACCGCCGACCTCGACGAACGCGGCCTGGCCAAGGAACTCGGCGCCCGCGACACCGTCGAGTTCCTCGAGTTGCGCCATCACCGCAACGCCCGCGAAATCCGCCGAGACCTCAAAACCGCCAAAGCCCTGGCCAACTACGCCGCCGTCACCGCCGCCCTCCCCAACCCCCACACAGACCTGACCGCGGCCGCGGACACAGGTACAGATGGGACTGAGACCCCAGACCCGGTGGTGCTGAACCCAGCCCAGGCCCAAGCCATCGTCACCACCCTGGAAAAGGTCCCACCCACGGTGTCGGACGACGAACTGCGGGTCGCCGAAGAACAAATGATCGAAGCCGCCCGGTTGTTGAGCCCGGACGGCTTGGTGGACTTCGGCCGCGAGGTCCTGAACAGGCTGGACACCGATGGCCCCGAACCGGCCGAAGACGACGCCCACGCCAACGAAACCCTGTCGCTGCGGCGCGCCGACGGCGGTGTGAAGATCAGCGGCTACCTGTCCGGCGAGAACGCCGAACTCCTCCGGGTCCAGATCAACCGTCTCTCGAAGCCCCGCCGAACTGTTGATGGCGAGCTGGATCCGCGCCCGCACGCCAAGCGCCAGGCCGACGCCCTTCACCGCCATCCTGAATGCAGCGGCCGCGACCATGCCCCGCAAACGCACCCCTGGTACAGCCGGTGGGTCCGGCACGTCCGGCGACTCCGGCACGTCCGGTGAGTCCGGTACCCCGGATACGTCCAGTGGCGCCGGTACGTCGGATCTGTTCGATGGCTCAGATGCGTGGGGTGGCTCGGGTATGTCCGGTGAGTCCGGTACGCCAGGTACGTCCGGTGGCTCGGGTGCGTCCGGTGCCTCGGAAACGTTCGACGACTCAGACGACTGGGGTACCTCGGGTCTGCCCGGTGCGTCCGAGACGTCGGGTGCCTGCGGGACGTGCGGCGCATCAGCTGATCGGTCGGGCGGAACGGGCGGGGCGGGTGGGCCGGGGGTACCGCACATCACCATCACCATCGACCTCGACGACCTCCGCAACGCCACCTCCCAAGCCGTCGGCGAACTCGTCTACGGCGACAACCTGTCCGCCTCCGCCGTACGCCGGCTGGCCTGCGACGCCGCCATCCTCCCCATCGTGCTCGGCTCCGACTCCCAACCCCTCGACGTCGGCACGGAACAGCGCTACGTCACCCGCGCCATCCGCCGCGCCCTGATCAGACGCGACAAGGGCTGCGTCATCTGCAAAGCCCCACCCTGGCAATGCCACGCCCACCATTTGATCCACTGGATCGACGGCGGCCCCACCGCCCTCCAGAATCTCGCGCTGCTCTGCGCAGGCCACCACCGGGCCGTCCACGCCGGCCACTGGGCCATCACCATCACCCGCGGCATCGTCCACGTCACCCGCCCCGGCTGGACCAGCCCCCGCCCCACCACCCCCGCCGACCTAGCCAACCTCACCAACCTGACCCGCTACTTCGGCCCACCCACCACCGGACCTGCCGGCGGCGACCCACACGAACACCCCGGCCGGTTCTTCTCCCCACCCACCCCGCACCCCAAAGTGCAAGCCGGTACCGGAAGCCTGTCCTGGCTCACCCCCGAGGCGGTCGCCCTGCTTGATCCCTGGGGCGACAGCGCCACCCCATCCGCGGGCCCGTAACACCGCCGCACCGCCGGCGGCCCAACCAGCCGCCGGCGCGGCCCCGCCCGCAGGCCGCATCGCGCAGCGCGTCGCGACCGTCGCGTCCGCCCTGACTGCTGTGCCTGCCGCATCCGCTTACGGCCCCTTCTAGCCTTCGGCCCGCCGGCCGAGGGCTCCTCGCCATGCTCAGCCCTGGCCTTCCCGGCCGAACGCCCCTTGCCATCCGCAGCCGTTGACTGCTGTCCGCTGTCCGCTGTCCGCTGTCCGCCGCTTGCTGCCCGCCCCCTCTGTTCGTCGCCCGCTGAGGCGCCCGCTGTCCACAGTCGGGGCGCCGCCTCGCCGCGTCTCCACCGCATGAATCGCCTGGTAGTGGCAGCAGGTGACCTCGATGCCTCCATTCGGGGGAGAGGTCGGCGGTGTGCCGGGAAAGCTCGAGAAGCGTGGATTCGGACACGTCATCGCTTGGCTCGGCAACAACTTGAGCCGGATGAGGCGGTGATCGAGCGCCGGCACCGAGCCGCGTTCATCGATTGGCGGTCAGTACTGCCGCGAGGCCCTCTTGTAGGTCTTTGACGAAGTACTCGGGAACCTCCAGCGACGGGAAATGTCCCCCGCTTTCGGGTGTCCTCCATCGGACGATCTGTCGGTACCGCTCCTGTGCCCAGGGGCGCGGACACTTCTCGACATCGCGGGGATACATGGTGATTGCTGACGGGATGTCGACCCGAAGTTCGGGGTCCAGTGAGTTGTGGCTTTCGTAGTAGATGCGTGCAGCCGATGCGCCGGTCCGCGTCAGCCAGTACAGGGTGACGTCGTCGAGAACGCGGTCTCTGGAAATCGTCTCGAACGGGCTGTCTTCGGTGTCTGACCACTCGGCGAACTTGTCAAGGATCCAGGCGAGAAGCCCGACCGGTGAGTCGACGAGCGAGTAGCCGATGGTCTGCGGTCGGGTCGCCTGCTGCTTCGCGTACGCCGCGCGGTGGCGCCAGAAATCGCGGGTTTCCTCGGTCCACTGGCGCTCGACCGCCGTCAGCCCGTCCGTTGTCAACCCGGGCGGTCCCTCCGCGAACGTTGTGTGGATGCCGAGAACGTGCTCCGGGAACCTGCCGCCGAGAACCGTGGTGATATTGCCTCCCCAGTCGCCGCCGTGGGCTACGAACTTGCGGTAGCCGAGCCTTCCCATCAGTTCCACCCAGGCGGCCGCGATCTTTTCGGTTCCCCACCCGGTGGTGGTCGGCTTGTCGCTGTAACCGAAGCCGGGTAGCGACGGGACTACGACGTGGAACGCCGGCGCACTTGCATCTTTCGGATCTGCCAGCTCGTCTACGACATCGATGAAGCGAGCAATGCTGTCCGGCCAGCCGTGCGTCAAGAGCAGAGGAGTGGCATCTGCGCGCGCGGATCGGCGGTGCAGGAAGTGGATTCCCAGATCATCAATGGTCGTGCGGAACTGGCCGATCCGGTCAAGGCGCTCTTCGAACGACCGCCAGTCGTACCCGGTGCGCCAGTAGTTCACGACATCGACGAGGTCGGCGAGAGGAACTCCCTGTTCCCATCGGCGAGGGTCGGGTGCGGCACGATAGACCGTCTCGGCCTCCGGTAGCCGTACTGCGGCTAATCGCGCGCGCAGATCGTCGAGGTCGGCGTCAGTTGCGTGGGCTTCGAATGCTTGCACGTCGCTGGTTAGACGGGGCATGAGACCTCCCTGGCTATCGAGGAACCGGCTAAGACGGTTCTAACATGTCCTCGTGCGTGCAGGCAACCAGCTAAGGTGGTTCCATGCGTGCTGGCTTCCCTGACTTTCGCCTCGGTACCGTGCTAGCGACCAGCTTCACGGGGACTCTGTCGGAGCGTCATGGCGACGCTGTGGAGCGCATTCCCACGCCGCAGCGACTCGTCGACTGGCTCGCATTGAACGGCCTCGCCGTGGACTCCTGCACCACCGCTCAGCTCGAACTCGCCCGGGAACTGAGGGAGTCGATTCACGCCGCCGCGACAGCGGCCGCGATCCAGGACGCTCTCCCTGCATCTGCCGTCCAAGTCATCAATGACCGCAGCGCTCAGGGTCGAGCCGCGGCTGTCCTGACGGCGGAGGGTAAGCGGCGATGGCGGCTCAGCTCGGCTTCCTGCGTGGAGGATGCCCTCAGCGTGATCGCCGCCGACGCGATCAGCATCATCGCCGGCGAACGAGACGGAAGATTGGCCTTGTGCGCATCGCCGAGCTGCCAAGCCGCCTTCTTCGACACCAGTCAAAGTCGCACCCGCAGATGGTGTGACATGAACACGTGCGGGAACCGTGAGAAGAAGGCGCGCTTCAAGGCCAACCAGCACAAAAACTTCAGCGGCTGAGGAGGTCTGCGGCTTGGAGTTGTTGCCAGATTTCGGATTGGTCGACGACGGTGACGCCTAGTTCTTCGGCTTTGGTTAGTTTGGCGGTGTCTACGTCGGCGCCGGTGATGAGTAAGTCGGTGGCTGCTGAGACTGACGCCGATCTCCTCGCCTCCTGGGGTGTCGACTTCCTGAAGTTCGACAGCGTGACGCCGGGCTCCGGCAAGAACGACCTGTCGCTCGACGCGCGCGACGAGGTCAGCTCCACTACACGGTGACGAAGTAGCTACGGAGGGCTTGGACCAGTGCGATGGTGGCTGGCGGGTCGGGTGGGTCGCCGTACGTGACTGCGTGGATCTCGCGGTGGTAGTCGGGTATCTCGGTCGTGTGGATGTCTGGCCGACGGTGGGCTTGGAGCGCCAAGCCTGGCAGGGTCGTGACGCCGATGCCCGCAGCAACCAGGGCTTGCAGGACGACCATGTCGTCACTGAATGAGGCGATGCGTGGGGTGAAGCCTTCTTGCCGGCACACGATGGTCAGCTGGTCCTGACAGCGCTCACAACCGCCGATCCAGGGGGAGTCGCGATGGTTCGCGAGGCTGTCGTCGGGTCGCTGGCTGACCAGGTAGACCGGGTCGTTGCCGACGTGGACGAGACGAAAGCCCGCGTCCTCGACCGGGGCGTCGGCGTACCGGAAGATGAGTGCGACGTCGACCTCGCCGTGGCGCAGCAGCTGTAACGCTTCGACCGGGTGCCGGTCGATCAGGCTCAGCTCGAGTCCCGGGTGCGCCTGGGCCAACGTGGTGGCCGCCTTGGGCACGATCGTGCTCAGCGCTGACGCGTTGGCGGCCAAGCGAATCCGCCCCGTCTGCAAGCCGACCTGTGCTGCCAGTTCGTTGGTTGCCGCGTCGACGCGTCCGATGATCTCGGTGGCCCGGCTGGCCAGCAGTTGTCCTTCCGGAGTCAAGCGAATCCCTCGGCCGACGCGCTGAATGAGCCTGACGCCGGTGATGGCTTCCAGGCGCGACAGGTGGTGACTCACCGACGGTTGCGAGTAGTGCAGCTCTCGTGCCGCTTCGGTCACCGACCCATGCCGCGCGACCGCGGCCAGAACCTTCAGATGGACCAGGTTGAGCATCGATCAAGAATATCAATGTGATCCTCGCGGAATTGGCATTGGACGTCATCTGTTGGCTGATCCATGCTCGTCAGGGACACGGTCCTGCCGCTGAGGAGAAACATGAGCAAGCTCAGGTGTCATATCTCGATCTCGCTGGACGGATTCGTCGCCGGCCCGAACCAGAGCGAGCAGAACCCGCTCGGCGAGGGCGGCGAACGGCTCCACGACTGGGTGGTCCCGCTTGCCGCCTGGCGCGAAGGGCACGGCAAGCAAGGGGGCGAGGTGAACGAGAGCGCCCGGATCGTCGAGGAGGTGCGGGAGAACATCGGCGCAGCGGTGATGGGCCGGAACATGTTCGGCCCGATCGGCGGCGGTGCCTGGGGTGACGAGCAGTGGACGGGTTGGTGGGGCGACAACCCGCCGTATCACTATCCGGTGTTCGTCGTCACGCATCATTCGCGTGCTTCCGTGGAGATGGCCGGTGGGACCACCTATCACTTCGTAACCGAAGGAATCGAGTCCGCACTCGAACAGGCAAAGGAGGCCGCCGGAGGCAAAGACGTCATGCTCTGGGGCGGCGGCCAGATCGCCCAGCAGTACCTGGCAGCGGGCCTGCTGGACGAGCTCGAGCTCCACATCGTTCCAGTACTGCTCGGCGATGGCTCTCGCCTCTTCGGCAACCTCGGAAACACCGAGGTACGCCTCGAACAGCTCCGAGCCGTCGGCGCCCCCGGCGTCACGCACCTCAAGTATCGCGTGGTGACGTGAACCCCTGACCTCGGCTTCCGTGGGAGTCAGTTCTTCTTGGCTGCCGCCTCTCCGCCTTTGCGGCCGGCTTCCTTATTCTGGGCCGGCGTACTGCTTCTCGCTCTTGACGTTCGCGGACTTGCCAGGCATCGCTACCTCCAAAGTTGACCCGTCCCGCCTCCTCCGGCTTGAGGCGTGTGGCGGGCCAGTTGTGGGTACCGGTGCCGAAGGCAACCGTTCGGCGTACCCCGAGGAGGAGCGCGATGGCAGCGGCGAAGTCGACTCGCAGCGGCGGCGAGGAATGGACCGATGAGGACGTGCATGAGCTGAGGGACCTGGCTGCCGGCAATACGCCCCTCGGAGTGATCAGCGTGCGGCTGGAACGTAGCGAGGGCGCCATCAGGTCGAAGGCGCAGGCCGAAGGCATCTCACTCGCACCGGCAAACCAGCCGCAGTCTGGCGACCTGGGATGACTGCCGGCGTTGGCCGATGAAACCCATCGGCCAACGCTGGCTCCCGGATGCTTGGTCAGTCGCAGTCCTAGAGGACGGCTTTGCACGTTGCTGCAGGGGCGTCAGCGGGGGAGGAGGTCTGCGGCTTGGAGTTGTTGCCAGATTTCGGATTGATCGACCACGGTGACGCCTAGTTTTTCGGCTTTGGTTAGTTTGGCGGCGCCTACGTCGGCGCCGGTGATGAGTAGGTCGGTGGTTGCTGAGACTGATGAGGCGATGGTGGCGCCTGCCTTCTCGCAGAGGCGTTGGAAGGCGGGGCGGGCGACTTTTTCGCCGGAGCGTGGATCGCTGATGGAGCCGGTGACGACGACTGTCTTGCCCGCCAGTGGTGCGCCGGCTGCGACGACGGGTGGGAGGTCTTCCTCGCGGACGTCCAGGGAGACGCCGGCCGCGCGGAGCCGTTCGAGTTCGGGGCGTAGGCGGGTGAGGTGCTCGATCAGTGAGGCAGCGACCTTTGGGCCGATGTCCTCAACGGCGACGAGGCCGTCGACCCCTGCGTCGGCGACCTCTTCGAGTGAGCTGAATCCCGCTCGGCACACTCTGGTCGCGGTGCCTTCGGAGGCCATCGGGATCGCGAGGCCGATCAGCGCCCGGCGGAGGCCGACCTGGCGGCTCGCGTCGATCGAGTCGATCATCCGGGCGGCCGAGATCTCGCCGATGCGGTCGAACTCCAGCAGGCCTTCCTTGGTCAGCCGGTAGAAGTCCGAGGGGTGTTCGAGGATGCCCGCCTCGGCCAGCCGTTCGATCCAGACTCCGCCGATCGCGTCGATGTCGGCGGCTGCCCGGGACGCCCAGTGGATCAGCCGCCGGACGGTCTGCGCGGGGCAGGCGACGTTGGTACAGAACAGTTCGCGGCTGTTGCCCTGCTCGGTCAGCTCCTGCTGGCACGACGGGCACACCGTCGGCGGCACGATGTCGCGCTCGGCGCCCGTGCGCTTGGAGGCGTCGAGTACGCCGGCGACGAACGGAATCACGTCGCCCGCACGGCGTACCAGGACCGTGTCGCCGATTTTGATGCCTCGGGCCCGGATCACTTCCTGGTTGGCCAGGGTCGCGCGGGTGACCGTCGTACCGCCGACGAAGACAGGCTCCAGCCAGGCGACCGGCGCGATCTTGCCGGTTTTGCCGACGTCCCAGACCACGTCGGCCAGCACGGTGGTCTTCTCCTCGGCGGCGAACTTGAACGCCAGTGCGCCGCGCGGCGAGCTGGATCGGGTGCCGGCGGCGGCGAAGGCGTCGCGGTCCGCCAGGCGCAGTACGGCGCCGTCCAGGTCATAGTCCAGATCGTTGCGCTGCTGCTCGATCGTGGTGATGACCGCCTGCGCCGCGGCCGCGTCGTCGCAGTGCCGCATGTCGGCGACGGTGAACCCCATCGTCCGCAGCGCGCGCTCGAGATCGGCGTCGGTGTTGTCGGGATCGCTGAGCAGGTCGAAGGAGAAGAACTGCAGGCGTCGTTCGGCGACGGTAGCCGCGTCCTTGGCGCGCAGCGTGCCGGCGGCGGCGTTCCTCGGGTTGATCAGAGGCTTGTCCGGATGCGCGGCGTTGTATGCGGTGAAGGTGGAGCGCAACATGACCGCCTCGCCGCGCACCTCGATGCGACCCGGTATGTCGAGCCGGTCCGGGACTCCGTCGGTCAGCGCCCGCACCAGCGGGGTCACGTCGTCGCCGGTCGTCCCGTCGCCGCGGGTGATCGCCCTTGCCAGCTTCCCGTTCTCGTAGACCAGCGCCAATGACAGGCCGTCGAGCTTCGGCATGACCACGACCGACTGGCCGGGAAAGCGGCTGAAGAAGGCCTCGACCTGTTCCGGGCGGGTCGCCTTCTCCAGTGACAGCATCGGCCGGGAGTGCCGGATCGGCGCGTGCAGCACCGCGGGCGCACCCACCTGCTCCAGCGGATTCGGGTCGGGCGCCAGCTCCGGATTGGCCTCGATCAGCGCCCGCAGCTCGTCCTCGACCGCGTCGTACTCCGCGTCCGCCACCGCTGGCGAACCCCGGTAGTACGCGTCGCGCAGTACGACGATCTGATCAGCAAGTTCCCGAATCCGCTCCCCAACGTCCACGGCCCAAGACCCTACCCGCGTACGCCGACAATCCGCCGCACTTCGGCTATCGCGCGGACGGTTGGCCGAAGTCCTCGAGGGCGAAGGGTGGGATCAGGTTGGCGACGCCGGTGAGGACGGGCAGGGTGGCGAGGGTTTGTGGCACGGTCCAGGGTGTGGGGGAATAGGCGACGATCAGGTTGCCGAGGATCCGGAAGCTCACGCCCGGGTGGGCGAGGAGCCACTCCATCATCCGGGGATGCATCATGGCCGAGGAGTAGCGGTGGTCCGGGCTGGCCACGGAGTACTCGCGGTTGAAGGCGCCGCTTTCTCCGTCGAAGTTCAGCAGGCCAGGTTCGGTCAACCGCTGATGGCTGACCACCAGGTCCGGCAGGTGGACCGGCAGTTCGACCGCGACCAGGTTGGTGACGTTCGTCGTCGGGATGGACTTCGTCCAGGTGATGTAGAGGAATTCGGCCATCCGGACCCGGCGGCCCTCGTGCTCGCCGACCAGCACCCGGCGTACCTCGCCGCTGTCGCGGAAGCACCGGCCTCCGGCGGCGGCGAGCACACCGTCCGTGTCGGCACCCGGCAGCCAGCCGTACCGCTCGGCGCCGGCCTGCAGCCGGGCCAGTCGAGCCTCGGATCTTGCCACCCACGGACCGCCCAGGCGGAGGATCAGCCACCCGACGAACGCGGCAAAGCCGAGGAACAGGCCGATCCCGACCTGGAGCCCGAGCAGGGCGTGCAGCCAGCCAGGCAGCGCGAGACCGATCACCCGGGCAACCTAACAGCTTGTCAGGCCGCTCAATCTTCGCGACATGGAGTCCGGATACGGAGTTGAGGTCTTGACGTGCCGGTGGGTGGTCCTATGCAGCAGTTGTGGCGCGCCGGGCCGGCCGTTGTTTGTGCGGCCCGGTTGGGCCCTGGTTACATCGGCGACCTCGCGGAACGGCAACCAGGAGGAGAAACAGATGGCAGACGGACGCTCGACCGACTTTCCGATTCCGGCGGGCTTCCGCGAACGGGTCGAGCAGGCGATCCGCGTGACCGAGCGGCTCAACAAGCTCCCGTACGACGAACTGGACGCGATCCGGGCGACCTGGGCCGACCTGACCGGGCAACCCGTCGACGAGACGCTCAGACTCATCCCGCCGGTGTACTCGGATCACGGGATCAACATCCGGCTCGGACGCAACGTCTTCATCAACCAGGGATGCCGGTTCAACGACATCGGCGGCATCGAGATCGGCGACGACGTGATGATCGGCCCCGGGGTAAGCCTGATCACGTCCGGCCATCCCCTCGACCCGGCGTCGCGGCGGTCGGGGATCACCGCGGCCCCGATCCGGATCGAGCGCAACGTCTGGGTCGGTGCTTCGGCGATGATCCTGCAAGGCGTCACCGTCGGCGCGGACGCCGTCATCGGAGCAGGGGCGATCGTCACCCACGACGTCCCGCCGGCGACGCTTGCGGTCGGCGTACCGGCTAAGGCTGTTCGAAACCTCGGTACGCCGACCGTCGCTAGCTCGCGCTGAGTCAGTCGATCGCCGTCGGTGTCGCGCCCTTGTCGGCGACGCGCGGCTGCTGGCGTTTGCGGGGGAGCATCAGGGCCGGCACCAAGGTGAGGGCGACCAGTACCCAGGCGACCCAGTACGTGTGTGAGAACGCCGATGCGGCGTCGACCAGCCCGCGAGCGATGGCGGCGGGATCGAGGTGCAGCGGGGCGAGGTTCTCCGGCCTGGTGTTGGACAGGATGGCCGCCTGGGTCTCGCGCAGTCCTCCGCCCAACTGGGGCACGCCCTGCGTACCGGGGATGATCGGCGAGTCGTTGAGCCGGTTGGTGAGGACGACCGACATCGTCGCCACACCGCAGGAGGAGGCGATCTGCTGGGTGATGTTGAGCAAGGTCGAGCCGCGCGCGACCTGGGCTCCGGACAGTGTCCTCAGTGCCGTCGTGAACAGCGGCATCATGGTGGCGCCCATCCCGAAACCCATCACGACCAGCATCGCGATGAGCAGCCCGTACGACGTGGTCGCGGTGACCTGAGTGAGGCCGAACATGCCCACCACGATCAGCGCGATCCCGACGGGCACGATCCGGCCGACCGGCACCTTGTCGACCAGCCTCCCGGCGATCGGCATGGTCACCATGGCTCCGAGCCCCTGCGGCGCCACCAGCAGACCCGCGGACAGGGTGGACTCACCGCGGATCTGCTGGAAGTAGGTCGGTACCAGGAGCAGCCCACCGAAGAACGCGGCGGCGAACAAGAACATCGTGACGATCGAGATGGTCAGGTTGCGGTCGCTGAACAGCCGCAGGTCGAGCAGCGGATGCGCCGGCCGGAAGGAGTGCCAGACGAAGGCCGCCATCAGCAGTACTCCGGTCAGCATCGAGACCCATACCCGTGGCGCACTGAAGTCACCGCCCTCGGCAGGCAGCGAGGAGACGCCGAAGAGGAACAGCGCGAGCCCGGGGGACATCAGGGCGACGCCGAGGAAGTCGAAGGACTCCGACCGCTCCGGGTGGTCCGGGGCCAGTGCGAACCAGGCGTAGACCAGCGCGATCGCGCCCAGCGGTACGTTGATGAGGAAGATCCAGTGCCAGCTGGCCACCTGGATCAGCCAGCCGCCCAGGATCGGTCCCAGGATCGGGCCGAGCAGCATCGGTACGCCGAGGATCGCCATCAGCCGGCCCATCCGGTGGGGTCCCGCGGCTCGCGTCATGATGGTCATGCCGAGCGGCATCAGCATGCCGCCGCCCAGGCCCTGCAGGACGCGGAAGCCGATCAGCATGTCGATACTCGACGCGGTGGCGCACAGGGCGGATCCGGCGGTGAAGAGGAAGACCGCGGCCATGTAGAGCCGCTTCGTACCGAACCGGTCCGCCGCCCATCCCGTCAGCGGAATCACGGTCGCGAGCGCGAGCGTGTACGCCGTCACCGTCCAGGCGACGTGGGAATAGGAGACCGGACTGTCGGGCGAGCCGAACTCGTCCTGGAAGGTCGGCAGGGCGACATTGACCACGGTGATGTCGAGGATCGACATGATGGCCCCGAGCACCACGACGCCGGCGATCTTCAGGACCGCGGCGTCGATGTGGTCGGGGTAGTCGGACTCGGCGGTTGGCTGGCTCACGATTCTCCCCTCGGCCGGAATCGGTCCCTGCCGACGTTACGCGCGAGTCCCAGCCCGGCACGAGCCACATCTCCGACCAGATCGCGAGCGACACCGAGTCGCCAACCACTGGTGAGCCTGTTCGTGGACCACGACCCGAAGTCACCCTCGCAATGGGTCTTCGGCCCGTACTGAATCAGAACTTCGGCTGATGTACGCCACCAGGCAGACCAGTGCCAGCCAAGTGATGGCCACGGTCCAACCGGCGAGAACGTCGGTGGCCCAGTGGTGGCCGAGGTAGATGCGGCTCAGACCGATGCCGATGCTCATCAGAAGGGCTGCGACCGCCAGGGCGGTTCTTGGGCCGAAGGAGCGTAGTCCGACCCACACCAGGCCCGCCAACGTGATGAAGAAGACGGTCGAGTTCAAGGTGTGGCCGGAGGGAAAGGCGAAGCTGTCCTCGACCGGGCCTAGCACGAACGTGATGCCCGGCCGCTTACGTGCGACGAGAGCCTTCACACCGGCCGTGAGTGCGGTCGAGCCGGCCATGGCGAACAGCAACAACGCCGGCGCGCGCAGGCTGTGAGTCCAGCGCCACAAGAGGAGCGACGCGATCAGCAGGAGCGTCACCAGTACGGGCCCGTTGCCGACGAAGGTGAAGCCCCGCGCCAGCGCCGTCAGTACAGGAGTCCGGTTGGAGACGACGTTCGCGGTGAACTGGGGGTCGAGGGCCGCGAGCCCGTCAGACTCGGTCGCCGCGTCGGCGAGCTCGATCACCCCGATGGTCCCGCCCAGCGCGACCACGGCGCACACCACCGGTACGGCGTACCGGTGGGTGCTGAGGTTCATCATCCCTTGTGACCTTGCCATCAGCCACCTTCGCTGTCGAGTACTCTGCGTGCTCTCCAGGATCCATTGTGGAGCGGGTTTGTGCCTGGTCTAGACAGCGTAGGAGTTCTCGTCCGAGCGGGCGATGATCACGCGGTGCCGCCCCGGGAGCCTTGGTGGTATGAGGGAGCCGGTCGTCACCGCGTTGGGTCATGCCGGTCTGCGCCTCGACGCGCCCGGAGTCCGGCTACTGGCCGACCCCTGGCTGTCCCCGCGAGGGGCCTTCCTCGGCGCCTGGTTCCCGTTCCCGGACAATTCGCACCTGCTCACCCCTGAGCTGCTCGATGTGGACCTGGTCGTGGTCTCGCACGAACATCTGGACCATCTCGATCTGGACCTGATCGCCGGCCTCCCGGCGGACGTGCCGGTGGTGATACCGCGCTATCCGTCGACGATCATGCAGCGCCGGCTCCGCGCGATCGGCCGGACCCGGGTGGTCGTCCTGGATGCCTGGCAGCGGTACCCGCTCGGCCCGGACCCGGACGACTGGCTCACCGTGATTCCCGAGCAGTGCCCGATGAGTCACGACTCCGCAGTACTGATCAAGGTGGCCGGCCGGAGTTTGCTGCACACGAACGACGCCCGGATCTCGCTCGCGCAGACCAGGCGGGCGATGGCCGAGATCGGCGGGCCGTTCGACCTGATGGGCGTGCAGATGTCGGGTGCGAGCTGGCATCCGGTCAGCTACGAGTACGACGAGGTCGAACGGGAGCGGATCTCCACGATCAAGCGCGTCGGCAAGTTCAAGGCGGTCACCCGGCTGGTCCGCTCGGTCCAGCCACGACTGGTGATGCCGTACGCCGGTCCGCCCTGCTTCCTCGACGACGAGCTGTTCGAGCTCAACAGCGGGCTCCAGCCCGGCGGCATCTTCCCCGACCAGGGCGAGGCGCTCGCCTGGCTGGCCGAGCGGCTGCCGGAACAGCCCGGCGTCTGTCTCCTGCCCGGTGACCGGGTGGAGCTCGGTGGGCTGGAGGTCAGCCGCGATCCACACTGGCAAGGATTCTCGCTCGACGCCGGCGCCGAGGAACGACGCCGCTACCTGACCGAGTACGCCGCCCGGCGCCATACCGCGATCGAGGCGGCCTGGGCGGCGAACCCGCCTGCCGCGCCGGGGCTGGCCGAGAGGTTCAAGGCCCACTTCGAGTCGCTCGGCACCCTGTCGGAGTACTTCCTGGCACGGATCGGTATGAACGTCCGCTTCGAGGTGTCCGGCCCGGGCGGGGGAGTCTGGGATGCCCACATCGGCCCGAACCACGTGTTCGTCGACCTGGACGGTGGCGACTGCCCTGCGGATTATCGGCTGGTACTTGATGGTCGCTGGCTCGACGGTGTCGTCTGTGGCCGTACCCGGTGGGAGGAGCTGCTTCTCTCGCTTCGCTTCACCGCTCGACGGCAGCCCGACCGCTACAACGACTACCTGGTAGGCCTGCTGAAGCATGCCGATCGCGCCGCTCTCCGCGCTATCGAGGAGTTCGAGGCCGCCCGCGATCCCGAGGAGACCATCGAGATCACCGTCGACGGCCGGCAGCTCCAGATCAGCCGCTTCTGCCCGCACGCCGGTGAGGACCTGGCCGAGACAGGCGTCGTGATCAATGGCGTACTGCGCTGCCTGGGCCACAACTTCGAGTTCGACCTGACCACCGGCAGTTGCCTGAACGCTCGCTCGGACCCCCTTGCTGTCAAGGTGGGTGGCTCCTACGAAGAGGTCTCGGAAGCCGTCTGAACGACGGTGCGCTGGACGTCGGCCAGGCCGGTGACGAACAGCGCGGTCAGGAAGAGATAGCGGATGGTACGGCGGAGAGACGGGTTGGCCAGGTACTCCTGGTCTGCGGCCACGCGGAGGGGGACGAGGACCTGGAGGTAGTAGGTCTCGATGTCGGACCAGCCCTCGGGAAGGACGTTCGAGCGTTCGCGGTAGTGCAGTTGGGCGGGACCGGTCAGGCCGGGGCGGGCGAGCAGGATCGACTGGCACGAGGCCGGGTAACGGCCGGCCAGGGCGTCGCTCTCGGGACGAGGTCCGACCAGGGTCATCTGGCCGCGTAGTACGTGCCAGAGCTGCGGGAGTTCGTCGATCGCCGTTCGGCGCAGGAAGGCTCCCAGGGGAGTGATCCGGGTGTCCCGCTGGGTGGTGACTTCCGGGCCGGAGGCAACCATCTGCATGGTTCGCAGCTTGTAGAGGAGGAACCGGCGGCCTTGCTCACCGACGCGGGACTGCCGGAAGAAGACCGGCCCTCCGTCGGTCACCAGGATCAGCAGGGCGATCACCGCCACGAACGGAGAGGCGAGGAGCAGCGACACCGTGGCCACGAAGATGTCGAGGGTACGCCGTACTGGTCCGACGCCGTCGACCATGGTCCGCGGTACCGGAGCTCGGTGCCGGGCTCGAGTGCTCAGTGCCATGGTGTGGCTCCTTTCTCTCAGCCGGTGCCAGCGGCAACGAAGATCGCGCTGAACACGGCGGCGGCCAGGTCACATTCGCGGGCGAACGCGGCGGCGTCGGCGGGCATCGCGGACGGTGTCATGTGGCTGAGGAGTTGCCGGCCGCGGTTGCGCTGCCGAACGAGTTCGGTCCAGAGCGGGTTGGGAGACAGGTCGGTGCCGAGCAGGCTGACGGTGCTGCCCTGGTACTGCTGCCGCCAGGTCCAGATGTCGACTGCCTTCGCCCCGGCGGTGACGGGAATGTCGATGTAGTCGGTGGAATCGGCTCCGGCTTCTGTGGCCGAGCCCTGGTAGCCGTCGGGCTCGGCCAGCGCCTTGCGAGCCTGCAGGATCGTCAGGTTCGCCCAGCCCTGGTTCTTGACCCGGTTCCACGCATCCGTCTGCGCCTCGCGCTTGGTCAGTCCCCATTTGGCGTAGGTGGCGTCCTCCAGCAGGCCTGTGCTCAGGTCCAGCCGGTCGATCAGCCCGGCGCGCAGGTAGCTCTCCATCGCGGCCGCGGTCGCCGCCGGATACTTCAGCCGGACCCGTTGTGCGCAGCCCTGCTGGTTCGCGCCGCGCCACGGCAGGCAGCCGAGCTCGGGTACGATCGCGTCCACCAGCAGGTGCTTGCCGGGGGCAACCTTACCCAGCTTGGTCTTGGACTGCTTGAGGAACTCGGCCGCGTCGGCCATGGTGGTGAGCCCGTCGCCATAGCCGATCTCGTCGGACACCTTGAAGCCGATGGTTCCCGGTACCTTGGCCAGCTGGCCGAGCCGCGCGATCGCTTTGTCGAACGCAGCAGGTCCTTCGAGCCAGCGGGCGACCAGATCGGTCTCCCACCAGATTTCGACTCCACGGCTGTGCAGGGCTGTGGCCAACGCGACGTAGCGGTCCGCGTTGGGGTTCGGCGCCGGGGCAGTGGACGGGATGGTTGCGGTTGTGGGCCCACCGGTCGGTTGTGATGGTGGCGCAGTGTTTCCTGGAGAGGAGCCGGTCGGGCCGGCCTCTGGGCTCGCCTGGGAACAGCCGGAGACCACGAGCAGGACCGCGAGCGCGACGACTGCGACCTTCATGACGACACCCCGCCAACTGGTACCGCGCCGTGGCGGGTACGAGTCCGCCTACTGAGCCGAAGCAGGAGGACGATCAGCAGCGCGTCCGTGCACAGGTACGCAGCTGTCGAGGCGGCCGCGGCACCCAGTGCCCCGTGGGCGGGGATCAGGAGCAGGTCGAGAACCACCGTGATGACCAGGCCGATGCCGAGCACGATCGAGTTGAGGCCGGGCGTCCCGCGTCCGTACAAATAGGCACTGGCCACCCCTGCAGCCCCACCGAGCAGCATCCCGGCCAGCAGCACCTGGGCGGGCGCGACCGCCGGGCCGAACTGCTCGCCGTACAGCAGGCGCATCACTGGCGAGGTCAGCAGAAAGATCGGGATGGCGGCGACGAGGATGCCGAGCAGTGCCGGGCGGATCATCCGGCGCGCCACCGAGGCAGCCTCGCTTTCCGCGAGCTTGGCGAGCCGTGGGTAGAACACCCAGGTCAGGGCCGTCCCCGGCAGCCTGAGGAGTTCCGCGTACTTCGAGGCGACGGCGTAGCTGCCCAGTACCGCGGGACCTGCCATCGCACCGAGGATCGCGAAGTCCAAGCGCAGGTTGAGCAGCGTGATGAACCCACCGACCTGACCTCGCAGGCCGTACGACGCGATCTGCTTGCCCAGGGCAAGATCTGGCCGCCCCCACCAGCCGGCGCCGATACGGGCCAGGCCGAGTCGCCGCCAGCCGAGTCGCCGGCTGACTCTGCGCCACGCCTCGACGGCGACGACGAGATCCGCCAGTCCGAGTCCGATCACGATCGCCGCGATCCCGTGGAACCCGGCCAGGAGCGGCAGCAGGTAGCAGGGCAAGAACGCGAGCTCCTCGGCTGCGATCACCACGTCGCCACCCCGGCGATCCTCGAGACCCTGCAAGGCCGTCTTCCCGATGGTGAGCAGTAGCTGAGTCGCAACTGTCGCACCGGCGGCCGCGATCAAAAGCACCGACTCCTGCGGGAAGAACACCTTCGCGACGACGGGTGCGGCGATCAGCCAGCACACAGTGCCAAGCAGTGCACCTCCGAAGCCGATGGCGATGAGCGTTGGCCACAACCTCGGCAGGTCGCGCCGGGGCGCCGCGAGGAAGTACGCCAACGCGCCGGGCAGCCCGAGCACGCAGAGGACGCCTACCAGGCCGGGCAGCATGCGGAGCAACGCGTACTCGCCCACAGCGGCGGGGCCGCCGATTCGGGCGACGAGAACGGTAGCGAGAGTGAGTCCGACGATCGCCAGTCCACGGGCAGAGGTGTTCGCCACTACCGTCCGGAGGAGTTCGCCGGTGACAGGGATCCGCAGTCGGTTGCTCATCGGGCCCGCTTCTTCTGCTGGTCCTGGATCACCAGAACCAGCGCCGCGATCAGGCCGAGCCAGGTCCAGAGATGGCGGAAGTGCAGGACTTCGTAGAACCCCGCTGCCGTGGCCATCACCGGTCCGATGACGGCCAGCAGCCAGGGTCTTGGAACCAGGCCGGCATAGTCTTCCGGCAGCTTCCCGACGATCAGCCGGATGCAGCGCACGCCGACAGCGACGCCGAGAGCCAGCAGCCCGAGCGCGCCGATCAATCCGCGTTCGAGCAGTGTCGCGAGGTAGTCGTTGTGCGCTTCCTTGACGTACGGCGCCTGGTTGGCCGCCAGCGTCGCCTTCGTCCGGGCCGGACCGAAACCGGTGGCATCGCCTTGCAGGAAGAGGTCGGTTCCTTCCTGCACGATCGTCGCGCGTTCGCTGCTGGAGCTGCCGCTGCGGCCGAAGGAGTCGCGAAGCAACGGCACACTGCCGGCTGCCTCTTCACGGATCTGCCCCAGGTCGACCCGGGGCATCACGAAAGCGAACACCAAGCCCGCCGCCAGCATCGCCGCAGCCAGCGTCGTCAGACCGACGACCGCGCCATGCCGCTTGTACCTGGTAACGGCCAGGCAGAGAACCAGCGCGACCAGCAGGGTCAGCATGGCGCCGTTCGATCCGGTGAAGCCGATGGCGACAAGCACGAGCACATAGGCGATCCGCCGTACGCCGGGCGACCGCGGATGCTTGCAGGCGGCCATGATGAACAGCGAGACGACCAGGTAGTTGCCCGCCAGGTTCGGATCGCCGAACATGTATGACGCACGGACGCCGTCCTTGGCCGAGACGCCGCTGAGCGCGCTGATGCCGAGTACGTAGGAGGCTGCCATCACTCCTGAGTAGATCGGCGCGGTCCGGCACCAGGCCCGGGTGACAGCGGCGATCACGGCCGGGTTGTGCCTCCCCATGGCCAGGGCCGCGCCCCAGGCGAGGAGCAGTAGGTCCTGTGCCAGCACCAGGCCGACACCGACGGGCGCCTGCGCCACGATGGCCGCGAAGACACCGCCGAGGACAAGACCGGCGATCCCCACGAGATAAGGCACCTTGATGGGCAGGTGCTCACGACCCGACCACAGCAGGGCGAGTCCGATGCACACGACCATGCCGAGGTCCGCCAGCGCGGTGTTGCCCGCCCCGGACGGCAGCAGGAACGGCAGCAAACAGACGGTGAGTCCCATCATCGTCGCGAGCACGTCGCCGCGAGGCCGCCGGGTGATGCCGCCGGGTACGTGTTGTGGAGCTGTGGTCGTCATCGGTTTGCCCCCAGTCCGTCGTGATCGGCCAGCCCGAGCGGAAGCCTTGCCAGTAGTTCGAGGTGGTTGCTGCCGAACTCGTCATCGTTCGCCAGGGCGGCCACTTCGCCCAGCCCGGTCAGAGCTGCGCAGTACCAGAGCTGAGGCGGCAGGCCGAGCGAGACCAGACCGTCGCGCAGGTAGCAGCGGACAAGATCCGGTAGCCAGCCGTCAGCCAATAGCCCATAGCTGATCCCAGCCCCGAAGCCAGTACGCCGGAGCCCTCGGTGTCCCAGTACTCGATGGCCGGGACGTGTGTGGCGGTCGAGGTAGAGGCAATAGCTGAGGGCGAACCGGACCAGGTCGCGCAGCGGCCAGCCGTTGCTACCGCCGCCCTCCCAGTCGACGACGCCTGTGATCGCGCCGTCTTGCAGGAGGAGGTTTCCGAACCAGTAGTCGCCGTGCACCATGGTGCGGGCAACTCGCTGCGCATCCAGCCGGCGATCGGCTGATGCCAATCGAGCGAGGGCGGCCTCCAGTTGCGGGTGATCCGGCCAGCGGTGACGCAGTTGGTAGCCAACCTCGGCGGCCCACTCGATCCGGCCGCGTTCACCTGCGGTCGCGGTCTGGAACTGGCGCAGCCAGTCGCCGGCGACGGTGAAGTCTGCGGCCACTAGCCGAGGTCGTGCCGTGTGGAGCCAGTGGTGGTACCCGACGCTCATCGGCGTACCGCGCAAGGCCGTCGAGACGAGTGCCGGCAGACCGTCGCTGTCCAGGGTGTCGACGTACTGCGGAACGGTCGCGGCGATGCTGCCCAGCGAGACCTCTCGCAGATCGAGAAGCATCCGCGTCTCACAACTGATCGCGCTCGCGGCCATCGGGGTGGACGGAATCTTGATGGCCAACGCACCAGTGCCGGTGGTCGGGGTGACGATGAAGGTCAGCTTGGCGTCCGGATCGCGTGAGGCAGCGATCAGGACGCCACGGGTGGACGGCGCGAACAGCAGGTCCTGCACCGATCGAGACCGTGCTTCGATCATGATCGTCTCCCCACCAGAGCACGGCCTGGTGCGACCCCGCCGGTCCAGCTCCAGGGCAGGATCCGTGCCAGCGCGAGCAGCGCGGTCGCCGGCCCAGCGGTGAACGCCAGGCCCGGCGGGACGGTGGCCACCGCGGACCAGAAGTGGCGGACCGCAGCCTCGGTGTCGTCGATCAGCATCAGCGGACGGTGCAGCGTCGGCAGCACGATGAACTCGCGCTCGACCTCGATCGACAGCCCCCGCGCGAGTCGCCGCAGCCGGCGGCGGCTGAACGGCCGCTGGTCGATCAGAACGACCGGCAAGTGCGGATTCAGCTGATCCGCTGTGCCGGCGTCGATGGACCGGGAGTCGATCTCGACAGTGCCGAAGGGACACAAGGTCATCCAAGGCGAGGTGGTGGCCGGGCCGGGGGTGCTCATCGCGCCACCAGGCGCGCGGTCCGCCCCTGTGAGTAAACCTGGTCCAGTACCTCGGCCAGTCGCTCGGCGTCAAAGTTGCCCCCGGCAAGGACTCGCCCTTGCGCGACCATTCGGTCCGCCGCCCGCGGGTCGTCCAGTACGCCGTCGATCGCGACCGCGAGCAGGTCCGGCCGCCCGGGCGGAACCAGTACTCCGCTCTCGCCGGGGACCACCAGATCCGGTAGGGAGTTGACCGCGGTGGCCACCACGGGCACCCCGCAGCGCATTGCCTCTACGACGGCACAGGGCAGTCCCTCGTAGCGGCTGGCCATCGCGAACACGTCGAACGCCGGCAGCAGGCCGGCCACATCAGATCGTTCGCCGGCGAAGACGAAACGGTCGAGCAGCCCCGCGCGACGGACCAGCTCCCTGGCCTCGGTAAGGCCCGGCCCGGAACCGATCCAGACGGCCATCGCGTCCTGGTGGCGCAGTCTGGCGATCGCGGTGATCAGGTGCTCGGGTGCCTTCTGGTAGTCGATCCGGCCGACTGTCCCGATCACGAAGCCCGCGTCGCTGATCCCCAGGGCAGCTCTCGCGGCGGCTTGCGACTCCGCGGTTTTCGGCACGGTGACCGCCTCGACCACGGGCGCGATCGTTCGCAAGGCCGAAGGCCTGGCCAGGCCACGCCGCAGCGCTTCGACGGCGACCCCGCTGCCGATCGCCAGGACGACATCGGTGATGGCCGCGAGCCGCCTCTCGATGGCGATGTACGCCGCCTTCCGCAGCGGGTTCTGGAACTCGTGGAACGGGAACCCGTGGTAGGTATGAACGATCCGCGGTACGCCGGCCCGGTGCGCGGCCAGCCGGCCGAGTGCTCCTGCCTTCGCGCTGTGCGTGTGGACGACGTCGTACCGGCCGGCCAGACAGAGCGCGGTGAGCTTGCGCAAGGCAGTCCTGTCATCGCGCGGGGACAGTGGCGAGACCAGAGACGGTTCGAGGATGACGTCGAGTCCTGCGGCTTCGGCCCTGTCGGTCAACGGGCCGCCCTGGCCGGTGATGATCGTGACGTGGTACCGGTCGGGATCCAGCGGCAGTACTCCGCGCAGGGCGACGCCGCCCGCGCCGGCGATGAACCGGGTGACGATCTGCGCGACCTCGATCCGCGTCTGGCCGGACATCAGTGGCCTTCGTTCGAGCCAGCGACAGTGTTCGAGCGAGCGACAGTGTTCGAGCGAGCGACAGTGTTCGAGCGAGCGGTAGTGTTCGAGCGAGCGGCAGTCAGGTACGGCTGCAACAGTTCGGCCAGACCCGCGCCTGGCCGCACGCCCAGCTGGAGCTCGACGCAGGGCAGCCGTGCTGCCAGGGTCGCGGCGACCTCTTCGACCGGTGGGTGGACCGGACCGCACTTGGTGGCAAGCGCCAGAACGGACGCGATCGCCCAGAACCGGCGGAGTTCACCGGCGGAGTAGGTTCCAGCGACGATGGCCCGCGCGGCTTGCCTTTCGGTGATGTGCCGTGCTCCAGGATCGGCCTGCAGTCCGCGACGCAGGACGACGATCAGGCTCGGCCGGAGCGACTGCATCCGCGAGTCCCAGCTGACCTCGCGCCGGCCGTGGAATGTCTTGCGGCCACTGGAATCGGTGATCTCGGCGGGCAGCCGGAGCGGCTCGGCGACGCCGTAGGCGACGCTGCCGTCGCAGGCGGCGAGGTTGTCGCAGGTCGCCCGGCCACCTGCCGCCAGCTCGCGGGAGACCAGGCTGGACTTGCCGACCCCACCCGGCCCTGCCAGCAGAACGGCGACTCCGTCGATCTCGACGACCGAGACGTGCAGCGGCGCGAGACCCTGCTGCAGGGCGAGCCAGAGCGCCGGATAGTGCACGAGCACCTGGCCGGACAAGGCCCGGTGCCTGGCCGGCAGCAATCTGGCTGCCACGGCCTCTTTCGCGGTCGGTGCCCAGCGAGTCGACACCCGCAGACCTTCCTCGTCGATGCACCACAGCTGGTGGTAGCCCGAGCCGCCGACGCTCTCGATGATGGCCTCGCCCCGGTCGGTCGCCCAGACGCCGCGGGTGATCGGCTCGCACCCGGCGGTGTCGAACCGCCGGCGGCGTTCTTCCAGCGAGAGCACGAGGTTGGGCAGGTCCGCAGTGGCGATCTCGGCTCCCCCTGTTGCCGAGATCACCGCTCGGACCGCGCCCGGCGGTCCTTCGACCATCACCCGCTGCCCAGCGGTGTGGAGCAGCAGGCGAGTCGTCGAGGTGCTCACCCGAGCCTGCCGAAGCGGCGTTTGGCGGGCCCGTTGACGATGCCGAGGACCGGCCAGCGAACGGCCTTGAGTACGTCGTCCAGATCGTCCAGCCGGCGCAGCAGGACCGTACCGCCGGAAACGACCACCACTCCCGCGGTCATCTCGTCCTGGGGAGTGACCGCGGACAATCCGGTGAAGCGCACGTTCGCGAAGGGTGCCTCCATCTCCAGCACGCTGGGCTCCGCGCCATCCTCGATGCCGGCCGGTGACGGACTCCTCAGCCGGTCCGGCCTGGAGGAGAAGCCCGACAGGGCGAAGAGCAACCGGCTGACGGTGTCGGCGTCCGACTCCTCCGCACCCATCAGTACGACCGCGTCGACGCCCTGACGCCGCGCTGCCAGCGCCATCGTGTTGCGCAACGAGCTGATCTCCTCAGATGTTCTGCCGAGCACCGGTGCCTGCAGCAGATGAGCAAGCGCCCGGACACTGGCCACCCGCGGCCGCATCGTCTCGAGGATCGCGGCGGCGGTGAGGCCCAGCACCAAGCCGAGCAGCAAGGCCAGCGCAGCCTGCGGAAGGAGTGGGGACGGTACCTGGCTGACCTCGGGCTTGTTCCCGACAAGTACCACGATGTCGCGGGTGGCGTCCTGGACCGCGAGGGCCGCCCGCTGGGTGGTCAGCTGTCCGAGCAGCTGGTTGGCCGACTGGATCTGGGTCTGGATGTCGGCCCGGGCGTTGATGTCCGCGATGCCCTTCAACTGGGCCGCAAGCTTGTCACGCTGGACGGTGGCGTTCTGGACCTGTTTGTCCAGTTCGGCCAGGGCCGCGTTGAAGGTCGCTCGATCGCCCTGGTTCATGAAGAGGGCCACTCGCTCGGCCAGCGCTGCGACGATCTGGCCGGCCGCGATCGGATCCTTGTCGGTCACGCTCAGCTGGACGATCGACGACTCACCGAGCCGCTGTGCCGCGACATGGGTGGCAGCGAAGTCGGCGACGTCGCGCTGGGCGCCGACCTGCTTCAGCGAGGCGTCCAGCAGGCCGGGCGTCGTGGCAAGGGCCAGCACCCGGCTGCTGATGCCCTCCGCCTCGGTCGCCGAAGTCGGCGCACCGGAAATCACCTGAAGCCTGATCGAGGCGAGGCTCAGAGCCGGCTTGTCCGCCTGCAGTCCGATCGCCGCCGCGACCGGGAGGAGCACACACACCAGGATGATCCCCAGGTGGGCCCGCACGATCCGACGGAACATCTCTTCGATGGTCATCGACATGCCCTTCGTCTGATGGTGTGCCTCATAGGAACACCGACACTGTTTTCGTGGCGGAGCTGGCCAGCCCGACCGTGTCCGTGACCGTCACCCGGACGGTGAAGAATCCGAACGAGGGGTAGGTGCAGGTAGTGGTCGGCGAGGTCTGGACCGGCTTGGACGGCCCGGTTCCGCAGTTGAACTGGTAGGTGGCGATCGGGGACTTGTCGACGCTCGTCGACCCCGAGGCGTTCGCCGTGATCGATTGGCCGCGCCTGATGCTCGACCTCGACAGCGTGAGGTTGGCCGTCGGTGGGACGTCGGCCAGAATCCTGACCTGCGCCGTTGCGGTGCTCGTCAGGCCTTCAGTGTCGCGAACCGTCACCCGAGCGGTGAAGGTCCCCGCGTTCGGGAAGCTGCAGGTGAAGGACGAGGTTGTCAGCTGACCAGTGGTCTGGCCGTTGCCGCAGTCGTACGTGTAGCCGGCCAGCGGTCTGCCGTCGGCGTCTGATGAGCTGCTGGCGTTCAGAAGGACCTGCTGTGGCCGGTAAGCCTCGCTAGGCGTAGCGGTGAGCCGTGCGGTGGGTAGCCCGTTCGCCTGCACCACGATCGGCGCGCTCGTCCACGTGTCGCTGAGACCGGACGAATCCGTCACCGTGACTGTCGGCGTGAAGGTGCCGGCCGCGACGTACCGGCAGACGCCGCTGGACGTGGTCAGCACCGTGCCGTTGCCACAGACGATCCGGTACGTCGTGATCGGTGCGCCGAGAGCCGCACTGGTCGACCCGTTCACGGTGACGTCCAGCGGAGCGAATCCAGTCGCGGGAGCGACGGTCCCGCGGGCGACGGGTCCGGTGTACTCGAAGGCACCGAGGTCGGCGAACTTGATCGGGCCGATGCCGGTGTTCGCGATCGTCGGATGGTCGGCCGGTGCCGTGCCGTCGCGGTTGGTGGCAGTCCACCCGGTCACCCCGGTGTCAGCGGAGTCGATCGCGGGGGACTGGCTGGTGAGATGCAGATCGCGACCGGCCAGGTCCACGAAGCGCGGGTCGGCTTGCTTGCCGGCGGCCTCCTGCCCGCTGGCGGCACGGAAGGCCCCGATCGAGTTGTAGTCCTTCGATGCCCATTCGAACACTGGGTTACCGCCGGCGCTCTGGAAGACCAGGTCCCGGTTCAGCGTCGTGCCCGGGATCGAGGCTTCGTCCACGCGGATGTCGCTGACCGTCCGGGTGCTGCCGACGGCATTGTCCATCGCGATGTTGTTGCGGCTGGTGGAGTTGGTCGACCCGCCCTCGAAGTTGATCCCGGCCGTAGCGTTGCGCAGGACCGTGTTCGACACCACGGTGGTGTTCGGCGCGAACGACGTGTCGATGCCGTGGTCGCCGTTGTCGTAGACGACGTTGCGGCGGATCGTCGTACCGGTCGAGCCGCTGTAGGCCTCGATCCCGGAATCGTCGTTGTTGTAGGCCAGGTTCAACTCGATCAGCGTCTGCTGCGACGCGGCGCTGACGTCGATACCGGTGGCGATCCGGGTTGACAGCCGCTTGTTCAGGTAGGTGGCCACTCCACTGACCGTCACCCCTGTGCTGCCCTGGACGCTGACCCCGTGGTGCTGGTTCTCATGCGTGACAGAGCTGCGCAGTTCGCTGTCGGTCGAGTTGAAGAACCGGACGCCGATCGAGAGGTTGAAGGCCGACTGGATGCCGGTGAGCTTCGCGTTGCTCGACGCGTCCACCGTGATGCCGGGTGCTCCGGCCTGGGCCACGTCCAGATCGGCGAGGGTGATGCGCTGGCTCCGGTCGACCGCCACCGCGTTGAAGTTCTGCTGGCGCAGCGCGAACCCGGAGACGGCGATGTCGCTGACCTGGCGGAGCAGGATGCCGAAGCTGCGGGCACCGGCGGACACGGTGTGACCGGCCGCCGGGTTGGTACCGCCCGTGTCGACGTACAGGCTCGTGGTGGCGGCGTCGTAGAACCAGCTGTTCGTCGTGGTCGTCGTCGCGCTCGTTGCCTTGGGCAATGGCTGGCCGTCCAGGAAGACCTGGGTGGGAGTGACGGCGAAGGCGTGCCGCCAGGCGGTTGTCGCGGTCGTGGTCCAGCCGGCCGCGTCGGAGACGTCGTTGGTCCCGACGATGACCGCGCTCGGAGAAGTGGCCTGCAGCGTGATCGGGTTGGCCGGCTCGCCGCTGGCGGTGATGCTGACCTGCTCGCGGTACTGACCAGGTCCGACGAGTGCGGTGTCACCCGCGAGGAGCTTCTGGGTGGCGGCGCCGATCGTGCAGAACGGCGCGGCCGCGGTGCCCGGACCGGTGTCGGAGCAGGCCGGGTTCGTCTGCTCCACCGAGTAGGTCTGGACCGGCCGCGTGCTGATGACCTCCTGCGAGCTCGCCGAGTCGGTGAGACCGGCCGCGTCCGTGACGGTCACGGTGACCGCGTAGCTGCCGGGACCGGCGTACAAGTGGGTAGCCGTCGGTGCCGGCTGCGGGCCCACCACGGTGCCGTCACCGAAATCGAAGGTGTACGACACGATGCCGTTGAGATCGGCGTCGCTCGAACCGCTCGCGTCGGCGGTGACCGGAATCGAGGGCGGTGCGGCCACCGCGGCCGGGTCCAGGATCAGCGCCGCGTGGGGCGGATAGTTCGTCGCCCCTGCGACCGGCTGGAACTCCAGCGCGCCGCGGTCGGCGTACGCCGGAGTGCCGGCGCCGGTGTCGGCCACGATCGGATCGTCGGCGAGCGGGCTACCGGCGGGATCGGTCGGGCGGAAGCCGGTTGCGGCGGAGTTCGCCGAGTCGACCGCGGTCGAGCCTGCTGTCAGCTGGAAGTCCCCCGAAGCGGGGTTGACGAGATCAGGGTCGAGCGACGATCCGTGACTCTCCTGGCCACTGGCCGCCGCATACGCGGACAACTTCTGGTAGACCGTGCTACCGACCTTCGTGGTTGCTGCCGTGGTGTGGTTGTACGCGGTGTCGTAGTCGGCGCTGAAACCGGAGATGGACCCGGCGTCGACGGACAGGTTGTATGAGTTCGTGGTGATGCCGTTGTCGACCATCAGGTTGTTGACCAGCGTGGCGCCGGTGGACACGCCCTCGACGGAGATGCCGTCGCGACGGTTCCCGTACGACGTGTTGTTGAGGTAGCGCGCCCCGGTCGACGCGAGCGTGTCGAAGCCGTGGTCACCGTTGCCGTACGAGACGTTGCGGGCGACCACGGAGCGGTGGGACCCGTTGTAGATCTGTACGCCGGTGTCCTGGTTCTGATAGGTGACGTTGTTGATGATCGTGTTGTCGGGCGAGTTCGTGTTGATGTCGATACCGGTAGAGGTGGTGGTCGGGCTGGGCGACGTGTTCGCGTAGGTGGTGTTGCCGTCGATCACGTTGTTCGCCGACGTGGACAGGCCGATCCCGTGCAGGCCGTTGTGATGGCTGGTGGACCCGGTGACGGTGACGCCGTTGGAGCCGGACACCCGGATGCCGGTCGACAGAGAACCGTCGACCGCCGCTGCGCTGACGACGTTTCCGCCGGCCGGACTGGCCTCGATCAGGATGCCGTTGCTCCCGGCCTGCGAGGCGGTGACATGGTCGACGATGCTCCCCGTGGAGGAGGACAGGCGGACTCCGGCGAAATTCGGCCGGATCACCTGGAGGTTGCTGATGGCAACGTTCTGGCGGCCGGTCGCGGTCACGCCGAACGATTGGGCACCAGCCTCGATCAGGTGACCGTCACCGGGGTTGCTGCCGCCCGCGTCGACGTACAGGACCTTGGCCGTCGCGTCGTAGAACCAGGTGTTCGCCGAGGTCGTGGTCGCCGAGGTCGCGGCGGCCAGTCGCTGTCCGTCGAGGAAGACCTGGCGAGGGACCGAGGGCGGCGCGTACGGCGTACTCCAGGCTGTTGTACTCGTCGCGGTCCAGAGCGCCGCGCCGCCCAGGGCGCGGGTTCCGACGATCACGACGCCCGGGCTGTCGCCGGTCACGGTGATCGGGTCCGCGACGGTGCCAGAGGCGTTGACGGTGACCTGCTCGCGATAGGTACCGGGTGCGACGTGCACGGTGTCGCCTGGTGCGATCGCCTTCTTCGTTCCCTGCGAGATCGTGCAGAACGGCTGTGCCTGCGTACCCGCGGTGGCCAGAGTGTCGCTGCAGTTCGCCGCACCGTTGTCCACCCAGTAGCCGGTGCCGGCCGCGGCCGCCGGACTGCTCGTCAGCACCACCAGACCGGATGTGGCCAAGATCATGACCGATCCGGCTGCTAGCGCCCTGCGCCGTCTGAACATGATCGCTCCTGCGTCTAGATCTGATGTGGTCAGTGGAGAACTGCAACCGGCCGCATCCGGGCTACTGGCTTGACCAGTCCGTTGCGGACAAGGACGTCGAGGGCGGCGTTCACGCCACGGTCGTCGAAGTGGGCGGCCTCAGTCGGAGCGCCGTCGTCATAGCGGTAGCGAAGGGTCTTGCGACGGAGCGGGTCGTCGCCTGAGATGCCTCTGTCGGCGAGGTCCTGGACGACCGTGCCGGCACCGTGGCAGGCGGAGTAGAGGCTGGTGGCCGCTTTGTCACCAGCCACCGCGAGGTAGCTGGACGTGCGGTGCGTTCCCGGAAGGAGCACGGCCTGGCCGGTGTCGGCGAAGGTGGTGCCCGGCGGCATCATGCCGGCGGGGAAGGCCCGGCAGGCGTTGTGCCTGTGCACCACGGCGGTGGAGTTGCCGACCGGCTCCTCGTAGATGCTGTTGTGGGGCGAGTCGACGACGAGACGCCCGGTGGCACCGCCGAAGGACTCGGCGGCGATCTTGCGGAGCGCGGCGTAGGTCGCGGTACGGAAGGCGAAGCCGTAGTTCATCGCGGCCGCCGTGGCGAGCATCAGCCGCTGGCCTTCGTCGCTGGCGAGTTCCAGCGGAGTGCAGCCGTCGGTGAAGTAGAGGCTCAGCCTCGCCTTGAGCTGAGCGAAGGACTTGGCCGACCTGAGATGGAACCACGGCTTGAGCGCCGCGTTCACGGCCTTGATCTGGCGCGGGTAGTCCTTGCGACGGAAGAAGAGCCGGCCGATCTCACCGGTGAACACGCCGCCGCCGCCGTGGTACTGGATAGTCAGCTGACCCTCGGTCACACCGAGCTTGGCCGCCCGCTCCGGGTCGAGGATCTCCTCGACCCGCTGCAGTTCCACGAAGTGGTTCGACGGGCCGACGGTGCCGAAGCGGTAGCGGGCCAGCTGGAAGGCGACACCGGGAAGCTCGGACCGCAGCCGGTCGATCCCGCCGTAGCGCTCCAGCTCCAGCCGGCCACCCTCCTCGATCCGCTCGAGGTCGTCCGCGGGCGCGCCCCACCGCTCGACGCTGAACTCAGAGCCGTCCCGGACCGCCCTGACCACTTCCGAGCGGGACAGCTCCCGGGTGCCCCGGGTCGGATAGGGGTAGCGCTCACGGACGGCCCGCATGAAGGTGTCGATGGCCCGGTCGTCGGGAACCTCGGAGTCGACCGCGATCAGCGCCATCCCGCAGTTCACCGACGAACTGGTCAGGTCGGGACGGATCGTGCCGGTCGTCGCGACGGCGACGCTGGACGGCAGTTCCATTCTGGACTTGTGGTGGAAATCGGGCAGTACCACCGGTGGCGCGGCAAGGTCCGCGCCCCCGACCCGATGACGTAACGCCGCTACGGTGGTCTGTCTTGCCGGTAGCAGGCTGAGGTCATCGAAGACCGTCGGGGGGTCCGTGACGGTCGCGTCGAGGACGCGGACGTTCAGTGGTGGCCTTGCCTCAGTGGTCATCTGTCCTCGCAGTCGTCGCAGGTGGTCTCAGAAGTCGTCCGGGTAGGGCGCGCCCATGGTGACGGCGGACAGCAGCCCGGGAGCCGGCGTGTACTCCGGGACGAGCCGGCGCAGATGCCGGAACACCTCGTCGGGCCGGTTGTGTGACGCGGCGTCGTACAGCTCGCGCAGGCCGGCCCGGAAGCCCTGGATCGCGTGCGGCGGCAGCGTCATCGAGATCCGCGGGTGGTCCGTCGGCAGTGGTTGCTCCTCGCAACCGAAGAGCTCCTCGGTGAGCTTCTCGCCGGGCCGCAGCCCCGTGTACCGGAACTGCACGTCGCGGATGTTGAGCAGGGTGGCGAAGTTGCGGACCAGATCGACGATCCGGACCGGCTCACCCATGTCGAGCACGTAGGTGGACGAGCCGTCGGCCATCCGGGCGGCCTCCAGGACGAGCCCGACGGCCTCCTCGATAGTCATGAAGAAGCGGCTGACGTCCGGGTGCGTGACGGTCACCGCGGAGCCACTGGCGAGCTGGTCGCGGACCACGTGCAGGAGCGAGCCGCGGCTGCCGAGGACGTTGCCGAACCGGACGGCGGTCAGCACGGTATCCGAGCCGTGGTGTGCCTCCAGGACGAGTTCGGCCAGCCGTTTGGTTGCCCCGAGCACCGAAGTGGGGTTGGCCGCCTTGTCGGTCGAGATCAGTACGAACCGTTCGACGTCGTAGGCGATCGCCGCCTCGACCAGGTTCTCGGTGCCGCGGACATTCGATTTGACGCCCTCGCAGGGATGGCGTTCCAGTACCGGCAGGTGTTTCAGCGCCGCTGCGTGGAAGACGATCTGCGGACGGTGGTCGCGGAACAACTGGTGGATCCGCTCGCCGTCGCGGATGTCGGCGACCACGGTGCTCTCGGTGTCCAGCAGGGCCTCGCCCCACAGGTCGAGCTGGGTCCGGTGCAGGTTGGACTCGTCGTGGTCGAGCATGATCAGCTCGGCTGGACCGAAGCCGTAGACCTGTCGGCACAGCTCGCTTCCGATCGATCCACCCGCCCCTGTCACCAGGACTCGCTTGCCCGCGATGGCTTCGGCCGCGCCCCGGCTGACCACGTGCATCTCCGACCTGCCGATCAGGGGACCGACCTGCAGCGCACGCATGTCGGTGCCCGCGATCTGTCGTTGCAGAGCGGACAGGAAAGGTGGCAGGTGCAACACCGTCACGCCCTGCGCGGCGGCCCGGAGCCCGAGCTGCTTCACCTCGTGGGTGGGCATCGATGGAATGGCGACCACGACAACGTCGACGCGGTTGCGCTCCAGCACGTCCTCGAGGTCGGCCAGCGTGCCAAGGACCCGGCGTCCCCCGAACCGCCGGCCCTGCTTGGTCTCGTCGTCGTCCAGGAAGCCGACCGGTTCCAGCCCGAACGAGCTGACCCGGTGCAGGTCGCGGGCCAGCGCGAGGCCGGCTTCACCGGCCCCGACCACGATGGTCCGCAGCAGGTTCGCGTCTTGCCGTAGCAACACAGGCTGACTCATTCCGCTTCCTTTCTGGAAAACCGCCGGTGCATGACGTCTGCCAACGCCGCGCACACGGCATCGATCTGGCCGTCCGTCAGACGGGGGTAGATCGGTACTGACAGCAACTGGTCGAACAAGGTGTCGGCCCCGGGCATCCCACCCGGCGGGATCGACGCGATCCGGCCGAAGTACGTGAGCTGATGAACGGGGATGAAGTGCACCGACGTACCGATCCCTCGCCGGGCCAGCTCGGCGATCACCTCGTCCCGCTCGATCCCGGTGGCGAGCCGGATCGGGTAGAGATGCCACGCGTGCGTACCGGTTGCGGACTCAGGGCGGTGGGGGAGTCCGATCCCGGGTTGCGCGGCCAGCAGGTCGTCGTACCGGGCGGCGATCTGAGCTCTGCGGTATTGCCAGGCGGGGAGGTGGCGGAGCTGTGCTCGTCCCATCGCGGCCTGGATGTCGGTCATATTGGCCTTGAGGCCGGCGGCTGCGACGTTGTAGCGCCAGCTGCCACCGGGCAGGTAGCGCCGCCAGGCGTCGGCGGTCATCCCGTGTAAACGGGCCTGACGCAACCATCCGGCCCGCTCGGCGTCGTCCGTCGTGACCATGCCGCCCTCACCGAGTGGCAGGTTCTTCGTCGCGTAGAAGGAGAAACAGGTGGCTCCGCACTCCGAACCGATCGGTGTCGACCCGCTGTAGGTGCCGATGGCGTGCGCGGCATCGACGACAACGTGGTCGAGTGTCAGCCCGGCAGCCTCGGCCAGCGCCGGTACGTCGGCAGGATCGCCGGCCCAGTGCACCACCGTCATCGCGGCCGGCTGTCCGAACGCTCGGACTGCGTCCCGGACCGTGGCCGGCGTCGGCATCCCTGTCTCGGGGTCGACGTCCACGAGGACCGGGTGCAGCCCGGCATGCGCGATCGCCTGGACCGCACCGCAGAACGTCATCGTGGAGGTGAGGACGAGCGATCCCGTCGGTAGTTCGAAGGATCGCAGCGCGAGCTCGATCCCCTGTGTACACGAGGAAACGGCGACGGCGTGCTCGGCGCCGACGTACTCGGCGAACTCGGCCTCGAAGCCGGCCACCTCCTTGCCGGTGGTCACCCAGCCGGAGCGGAGTACGCGGAGTGCCGCCATCTGGGCTTCGGCCGAGATGTAGCAGTCCGCGAACGGAACCTCGACGCTTTCGGCCGGGATCGCACGCGGCACAGCGGTGATTCGGGTCGTCATCCCGTTGCCCCCCTCAGAGCCCTGCCTTTGGCTTCGACGTTACGGGCCGTGAGCGTGGCCCGCGCCCGACGAGGAGGTGAGAACACCTACGTCAATATGACGATCCGGGTCCATCGATGGACCGGCGATCCTCGATCTCGTCGATGCCTGTCACACCGTGTGAGCGGGCGAAGGCGACCAGCGCCAGTGCCGAGTGCTGGTCCGACCTGCGGAGCAGGCTCTGGACGTGAGTGCGGACGGTGTTCATCGACACGAACAGGTGCTTGGCGACCTCGGCCCGCGTCATCCCGGAGACGAGGCACCGCAGTACTTCGAGCTCGCGCGGCGTGAGGTCGGCGACGAAGCCCGCCGCCGCGTCGCGTCGCCGCAGGTCGGACAGCAGATGATTCAGCACGGGTCGCAACGTGGTGGGCGCGAGGTACATCTGGCCGTCGAGGACCTGCCAGACCGCGGTCACCAGTGCGTCCAGCCGGGTGGTCTTGCTCAGCCATCCCTTGGCACCACACTCGAGTGCTTTGACGATCAGGTGCGGCTGGCTGCTGCCGGACAAGACGATCACGGGCGGTGCGTCCGCGCTCCGGGCGAGCTCGCCGAGCAGCTCGAAGCCGGATTCGCCGGCCAGTACCAGGTCGAGCAGGACGAGATCGGGTGGATCGGCGGCGAGCAGAGCACGCGCCGCATCCAACGTCGAGGCGCGGTCGACGCGGGCGATCCCGCGTTCTTCCAAGAGCGCTTCGCCCAGCACGTCCGCGAAGACGCGGTGATCATCGACGAGCAGGATGACCGCTCCCGCGTCGCCGGCCGTCATCTCGGTATGCCTTCGGCACGCGACAACGTCGTCGAGTCGACCAGTCCGGCTGCCGCGGCCGCGCGGGCGATCTTGCCTCTGCCGTGAACCCCGAGCTTCCGCAGTACCTGCTGTACGTGGGTGCGAATCGTGTGGGCGCTGACGCCGAGTTGGTCAGCCATCATCTGGGTGGACTGCCCTTGGACGACCAGCCGCAGTACTTCGAGCTCCCTGCTGGTCAAGGTGTCGATCACAGCATGGTCCTGGCGTCGTTCGGGCGACTGCCAGCCCTCCGATACCTGCTCACCGGCGGCGATCCGGTCGATCGCCTCCATCAAGATGGGGAATGCGCAGGCCTTGTTGACGATGCCCTGGAAGAGCCCTCGCTCGTAGGCTTTCCAGACACCGTCCCGGCACGAGTCGGTGAGCAGCAGGACAGCCGGCCTCGGG
Organism: Kribbella catacumbae DSM 19601; assembly: GCF_000372465.1. Classification (GTDB taxonomy): domain Bacteria; phylum Actinomycetota; class Actinomycetes; order Propionibacteriales; family Kribbellaceae; genus Kribbella; species Kribbella catacumbae. Next base: position 440,851 of record NZ_AQUZ01000001.1, on the reverse strand, counting down.
TCGAGCGCAGTGAGGTGCTCAGCCACCTCCACGGCAGATGGGGAACCGGTCACGATGTCCAGGACACAGAGCTCGAACCGGACTTCGGCCGCATGGTCCAGTAGGACCGACGGTTGGTTGGTGGCCAGCACCGTCTGGTGGCCATGCTGGGCAAACGCTGCCGCTAGGACGGACGCGAACAGCCATTGCTCGTCGCAGACGGCGAGCCTCATGCCGGCCTCACTGCACGTCGCAGCGCGGGTACGCAGAGCCGGACGGTGGTACCGACGCCCGGTCCGCTGGAAATCTCGAGCCGGCCCCTGCAGGCACGTACGGCAGCGGCGATGACTTGGAGGCCGTGGCCGGTGCCAGCAGAGATACCGCCGAAACCGGCGCCGTCGTCGACGACCTCGATCTTCGCCTCATGGGCGTCCACGCCGACCTTGACGGTCACTGTTCCGCTCGGGCCGGCGGCGCGGCACGCGTTGTCGAGCATGTTGCCGACAGCGCGCCTCAGCAGCGCCTGCTCGCCGTCGACGAGGACCTGCTTCGAGCCCATGACAGTGATCTGGCCTCGATGGGTGAGCCGCACCATGTCGGCGCATTCGGTGACGAGCCGGGCGAGGTTGATCGGGCCCATGCTGTCGACGCGGTCGAACTCGGCGGCCAGCATTTCGGCGATCGCGGTGAACTGCTGGTGGATCAAGGCCATCCGGGTCTGCGCTTCTTGCCCGGTCCTCGGCTCGGACAGCAGAAGACCCGCGGCGACGTACTGCCGTAGGTCATGGCAAAGCCTCATCAACTGGTCCGGACCGCCGGCCGGGGACCCCTCCCCGACGGACGATTCCGGTGCACTGACAGCACTCATGTGTGACCCCCCTCAGAGTCCATCACCGAGCGAACCGCTGCCCCTGTGGTTCCGTGCTGACCCAAGCCCGACATTCGGCTACGGACGGTAGTCCCGTCGTTCGCCGCTGGTGAGCCCCCCAAGCAGACACGTCTCGGTCTCAGGGCTCCAGTAGAGGCGTTTTCCCGCCTGAAATAGACGATCTTGGCCGAGTCGTCATGATTCGGTCATTTTTCTGTCATCTACTGTTCACCCGATCCGGGCGGTAAGAATCTCACGGATCGTGACGGCCGGCGCCGGTGATCAGGGCCGGAACTCGTAGGCACCGAGGTCGTCGTAGCGGCGCGGCCCCTCGGCGAAGGTGTTCGCCGTGGCGGGATCGTCGTACCGCGAAACGCCCGCGATGTCGGTCGCCTGGGCACCCGAGACACCAGAGTGGCCGCGGTCGATCGCCGCCGAGCCGGCGCTCAGCCGAAGGTTCCAGCTGGCGGGGGAGACGAAGCGAGGATCGGCCTGGACTCCGTGGGACTCCTGACCGGTCGCTGCCTGCATCGCGGCAAGGGAGGTGTACGAAGAGCCGAACGCGTACATCTTCCCGGCCTTGGTCAGCCAAACCAGGTTGTGATCGACGACGGTGCTCGAAGGCGCGGAGTCCCAGATACCGATGTTGCCCGCTCGCCTGGCACACGAGATGCCCTTGTACGCCGGGTAGACGGCGTTGTCGACGGCGATGTTGTTGAACACCTGGTAGTTGCCCGAGCTGCCCTCGACGTTGAGGCCGCTGGTGCAGTTGCGATAGACGGTGTTGCCGATCATCCGGCCGCCGGTGACGTTGAGGTTGTCGATGCCGTGGTCGCCATTGTTGTAGGTGACGTTGAGCGCCGCCAGGTTGTTGTTGCCGCCGGTGTAGAACTGGATCCCGGAGTCCTCGTTGTCGTGGGTGATGTTGCGCAGGACGGTGTTGCCCGGGCTCACCACGTTGATACCGTTTCCGTTGCGCCGGTATCCCTCGGCGTTGAAGCTCGCGGTGTTTCCGGACACCGTGATCCCGGTGGCCCCGGAGGTGAGCACGATGCCGGTGCCGTTGTTGTGGTGCACGTAGTTGCCGCTCACCACCGAAGAGGTGGCGCCGCGAATGCTGATGCCAGGTGCTGTCTTGCCCTGGATCTGGCGGCCCGCGCCGCTGACCGTGTTGCCGGTGATGGTGAGGTGGTCGCCCATCGACACGTAGATGCCATCGGCAACAGTTCCGGCGAAGGTCAGTCCGGCGATGGCGACGTAGCTGCGGCCGGTCAGGCTGGCGCCGTAGTACGTGGAGCCGGTGATGGTCGGGTTGCGTCCCGGCCACTTGGTGATGGTGACCGGCGCTGCCGCGGTGCCGGAGACGACGGGCTTGATCGTCTCGGCGTAGCTCCCGTTGCCGATGTACAGGGTGAATCCCGCGGCGAGCTTGCTCACGCCCTTGCCGATCGTGCAGTACGGCGTCGTCGCGGTGCCTGAGCCGGCGTCCGAGCAGGCCGCGGTCCTGTCGACGTACAGCGACGTGGTCGCGGCCTGGGCGAGCGAGGGGAACGCCAGCAGCCCGGCCGGGACGAGCGCTGCAGCGCACAGTCCCAGACTTCTGATGCCTCTCATGCTTTCACGGTAGTAGCGGGACGGGATCGTTGCATCGCGCAAACGACGTAGCCTCCGGCGTCCACTGGACGAGACCGGACTTACCACTGCGTACGTCGGCCGAGCGTGGCCGCGCCGCGCGGCTTGGGGGGCCGTCGTGCAGGCGACAGGCACGGCGTCGGCACGGACAGGGGGTAGTGCCGTCCCGGCGCGTCGACGTACGCAGTTCAAACCAAGGCTGCGCCCCGCGCGGCTTCAGGGCAAGGAAGATGACAAGCTTGTCATCGAGTGGTTCAGACCGCTTGGCCGGCCTGGCGCGGGAGGGAGAGTTCGAGTACCGCGCCGCCGAGGGGATGGTTGCGGGCCGTGAGCGTGCCGCCGTGTGCCGCTGCGGTCGCACGGGCCATCGACAGCCCCAGACCGCTGCCCATCCGGCCGTTCGGCGGCATCCGATGCCAGAACCGGTCGAAGACGTTCGCCAGATCCTCGGCCTCGATGCCGGGGCCCGAGTCTGACACCGTGATCAGGTAGCTCGTGTCGAGTGCCTGGCAGCCCACGCTGATCGTGCCGCCGTCGGCGGTGAAGTGCACGGCATTCTCGATCAGCGCGTCGACCGCCACGGCGATCCATTCGGGATCGAGCGAGACGCTGCCGGTTGGTTCGTTCCGGATCCGCCAGTTCCGGTCGGCGCTCGCGGACCAGTTGCAGCCGAGCCGCCCGACGAGCTCGGCCAGATCGGTCGGCTGGCGGCGCAGGGCCTCTCCCGAGTCCAGCCGGGCGACTGCGAGCAGCCGGTTCGAAAGGGCCGACATCCGCTCCAGTTGCTGGAGAGCGACGGTCAGGTCTTGTCGCACGCCGTCCGGCAGGTCGCTCGCGGCGGCAAGTTCGAGGTGGCCGCGAGCGATCGTCGCCGGTGTCCGGATGGCGTGGGAGGCGTCACGGAGGAACTCGCGCTCGCGGTCCAGCGCGTCGAGCTGCCGCAAAGCCATCTCCTCGACCTGCCGCAGCGCGGTCGCCCGGCGCTGGGCGTGCCAGACCATCACGAGCACCACGGCCGGCATCAGCCAAAGCTCGGTCAGCTCGGCGTACGGGAGGTAGCCGTCGGAGGCATGTTTCCACATCAGCCAGCCGCTTGGCAGCGTGATCGCCACCATGACGGCCAAGGTAGGCAAGACCGGCCACACCCGGTAGCCGTAGGCCAGCGCGAGCGCGACGAAGATCAGGTGGAAAGGAGCGGCCATGTGCTCGGGAAACGCCACGATCCACCCGATCATCGCCGCGACGAAGACGGCCAGGCCGATGTCGATCACCAGAGCGACTCTCGGGCGCAGTACCGGGACGGCGTCCGCCGTCAGCGCCTCAGGCGCTCTGGAGCTGATAGCCGACATTGCGCACCGTCACGATGAGATCCGGCCGCACCTTGGCGCGCAACCGGCCGATACAGACGTCGACCACGTTGGTCGCCGGGTCGAAGTCATAGCCCCAGACCTCGGACAGCAGCTCCTGCCGCGAGCAGACCGTGTCCGGATTGCGCATCAAGTGCAGGAGGAGCAGGAATTCCCGCTGGGACAGGGGCGTGGACTTCCCGTCGACCAGCAACTGCCGCGCCTGCAGGTCCAGGACGATGTCGCCGACCTGCAGCGTGTCCCGCCGCCTCGACGTGGCATTCTCCTGGAGTCGGCTGCGCACCCGGGCGATGAGCTCCCGGACAGCGAACGGCTTGGCCAGGAAGTCGACCGCGCCCTGCTCGAGACAGGAGATCCGCAGTTGGACGTCCCCGGTCGCTGACAAGATGAGCACCCGCATGCTCGGATCCTGTGCCATCAACGCGGACAGCACCGCCTCGCCGTGGATGCCCGGCATGACCAGGTCCAGAACGACCAGATCGGGTTGTTCGGTCACCGCGAGCCGGATGCCGTCGAGCCCGTTCGTCGAGGTCAGCACCTGGTAGGACTCTGTCTCCAGGGCGCGTCGGACGAACCTCACCAGGTCGGGTTCGTCGTCGATCACCAGGACTTTGGTCATCTCGGCCCCCCTCAGGATGATGACCCTTGTACTGCCCCCGCCGCCCATTGTGGCCAGGGCGGCGTCAACCACGCTAGGCCTGGAGGTCCCGGAAAGCGGTGGAGATTGGCTAACGGCGCCCGGCTGGTCGCGTCGACGGTACAGTCGGTGACCGGCCTGGCACTCAGAGTCCGCGGTCAGGAGCCGTTGCCTTCTTCACCCTTCGAGTTCGTTGCGCTGGACAACGGCTGGTACCGGCGGCGGCGGATCATCACCAGGCCCATCAGCAAAGCGATCACACCGGGTGCGCCGGCCGCGATCGGCAGCAAGCCGCCGGCGTTCATTGTGTCCTGCGCCGCGACATCGAGCCGCAGTGACTTGCTGGCGACGACCATGCCGGCGGTCTGGGCGAAGGTGATCGCCACGTAGACGATGAACCGCCCGCTGTTGACGGCCTGCATCTCCCACTCCAGCGGTTCCGACTCGCCGGCACCGATCGGGTCGAGGTACTGCGTGCGTTCGCCGGACCAGTCCTCTGGATCGACGTAGACGCCCGGGTCGACAGCGAGGACGTTGAGATGCGCGATGGCGCCGGTCACGTCGTCCGCACCAGGGTTGCCTACCGTGGAAGTGAACTTGAGGGTCTGGCCCAGTCCGATGGCGGCCTGGGTCTTGTCCAGCTCTACGGTCAGCGAGCCTGGCCCGGCAGCGGCCGGCGACGACGCTCCCGCGCTGGCCGGCGCCAGTGCGGTGACGGCGACGACCGCGCTGGCCGCGACAACGGCGAACAATCTGCTCATCCCCGGCTCCTGACGTCCAGTCTGAGCCGCCTCGAAACCACCAGCGCGAGCACCAGGGCGAGTGCGGCTACCAAAGTCCCGTAGTACCTGGTCATTCCCGGCCTCCGAGCCTGATTCGGCCCGCGACTGCGATCGCCAGCACCAGGGCGATTCCTGCGACGATCGCGGGCCCGATCAGCCAGTGGCCTTCCTGGGCGAAGCTGCGGGCGTTGATGATCACGCGGCCGAGGTAGCGCAGGCCGGCCGTGAACGGGTCCGCACGCAGCAGCAGATCACCGAACCAGCCGCGCTGGGCCGAGCTCGGCATCTGGGTGGGGGCGAACAACGCGAGCAGGGTGAAGACGCTGACCGACAGGCTGACCCGGTTCGAACTCGCGAACGTGCTGATCAGCAGACCGAGACCGACCATCGTGCACGCGAGCAGCGAACCGACCAGGAGTCCGTTCAGCAGCGAGGTCCGGACCACGCCGACACCGCGGCCGAGGTACCAGATGTACGGCACCGAGATCACGAAGGCCGCGAACCACAGCGACAGCGCGGCGATCCCTTTGCCGAGAGCAAACGATCGGTGGGAGACCGGGGCGAGCAGGAGTGATTCAAGCGTGCCGCGCTCGCGCTCGCCGCTGAACGCGTCCGCCGCGGCCAGCAACGTGAGCAGAACGCCGATCGCCACCGCGACCTGCAAGGTGAGGCTGACGGACTCGCGCTGTTCGAGGAAGTTGAGCGCCTCGTTGGTGGCGGTCAGGTAGGTGGTCACGCTGAGCGTGATCGCGTAGGCGAACAGCAGGATCAGCGCGCGTCCGCCCAGCCAGAGGTCACGGACCTCCCGGTCGGCGACGACCAGCCAGGACGGGCGTCCCGCTCGCGCTGCCGACCCGGCGGCTGCCGGCTTGGCATCGAGGGTCATCAGACCTCCTCGGTGACAGCGAGGAAGGCGTCGCTGAGTCGCCCGCCTTCCAGGGTGAACCCCAGCACCGGTACGCCGGCTTCGAGCAGGCTCTTGATCGCCTGCGTCGCGGCTGCTTCGAGCTCGAGTCCGGCGGGCATGCTCAGTTCCAGCTCGCCCAGCCGGCCGCCGCCGTTCGCCTCCGCGTGCACCTCGGTACGGGCCAGCGCGGCCAGGGCGTGGTCGAGTTGCTCGGGCGGGACCTTCACCTGCCCGTGCCGAGGCGCGGCCGCCTGCCGGACCACGTCGGCGACGGTGCCTTCGGCAACGACCTTGCCACGGTTGAGGATGACGACGCGGTCGCAGACCTGTTCGACATCGGCCAGCACGTGGGTGCTGAGGAAGACCGTCGCGCCCCGGTCGCGAGCGATCCGGCCGATCACGTCGAGCATCTGCGCCTGGCCCATCGGGTCGAGGCCGAGGGTCGGCTCGTCGAGGAAGACGACGTCCGGGTCGTTCACCAACGCGCGCGCGATCCCGAGTCGTTGCCGCATGCCCCGGCTGTAACCGCCGATCAGTGCCGGTCCGCGATCCGCCAGGCCCACATCCGCGAGCAGCCTCCGGGCCGTGTCCCGGGCGTCGGCCCTGCTCTGGCCGAACAACTCGGCGTGGTAGCGCAGCCATTCCTCGCCGGACTGGCCGAGTGGATACCCCGCGCTCTCCGGCAGCACACCGACCCGGCGGCGGATCGCGATCGGCTTGGTGTGCGGTACGCCGGCGACCGTGAACGACCCACTGTCGGCCGGCAGGATCGTGGTCAGCATCCGGATCGCGGTCGTCTTGCCGGCCCCGTTGGGCCCGAGAAAGCCCAGCACCGTACCGGCCGCGACGCGCAGATCCAGCGACTCCACGGCCACCAGCCGCCCGTACGACTTCCGCAATCCACTCGCTTCGAGTGCCACCTCACCGGGCATGCTCATCGCTTCGCTCCGGTTGTGAAACCGCGTAACGCCCCCATCACGCCCCCTCGCCCAGGCGCACCGGGGTGGTCGTACGCAGCGCAACTACGAACCGCGATCCCCGTGCGCTTTGCGGTCAGCGTGCGCCGTGAATTCCGGTTCGGCAAGAGGACGCGCCGAAATTGGTCCCCGAGCGAAACCTTCGGGCCACTTCTCAGGACGGGCCTGGCGCGCGACACTCGGCTCATGGGCACCCGGTCGGGGGAACAGGCCGCCGGCCTGCGATCGGGCGCCGAGGGGGAGGAAAGATGCGCAGAATACGCATCGGATACGCGTTCGCACTGACCGCCGGGCTCGCCGGTCCGCTGGCCTTGGTGGCTTGTTCGTCCGACGGGTCGACCGGGGTCCAGGCACCGGCCCAGACGACGGCTACACCGACCAGCAGGCCGGACGCGAGCCCGAGCAAAACGCCGGCAACCACACCACCCACGAAGACGCCCAGCACGCCGGCCAAGCAACCGGAGACGGGCCCGGAGCCGGGGTACGACCGGACCGCGTTCAAGCGTTCGACCGCGGTCACCAACAAGTGGTACCCAGTGCGGCCGGGCACGCGGCTGAACTACCGCGGCCAGACGATCGAGGACGGCCAGACCTTCGGGCACACGCTGACGGTCATCGTCACCGACCTCGTCAAGGTCATCGACGGCGTGCCCAACGTGGTGGTCTGGGAGCGGGACTTCAAGGAAGGTGTGCTGGAGGAGGCGGAGCTGGCATTCGTCGCCCAGGCCGACAACGGCGACGTCTGGCGGTTCGGTGAGTACCCGGAGGTGTATGAGGAGGGCCAGGTCGTGGAGGCACCCGCCTGGATCCACGGGGTCAAGGGCGCGCAGGCCGGTATCAGTATGAAGGCGCAACCGCCGACCGACGGCAGCAGCTATGCACAGGGCTGGGGTCCCGCCGTCGACTGGTCGGACCGGGCCAAGGTGTTCAAGGCGAACCAGAAGACCTGCGTCAAGGCGGGCTGCTTCCAGGGCGTTCTGATCACCGACGAGTGGTCCGCGGCAGAGCCGGGCGCGCACCAGTTGAAGTACTACGCGGCCGGCGTCGGCAATGTCCGGGTCGGGTACTACGGCAACGACCCGACCAAGGAGACGCTGGAACTGGTCAGCGTGCAACGCCTGAACAAGGCTGGTCTCGCCCAGGCTCGGGCCGAGGCGTTCAAGCTGGAGAAGCGCGCGTACGGGTACAGCAAGGACGTCTACGGCCGGACCGCGCCGATCAAGTGACGCGCCGATCAACTGAGAGGGGCAGGAGCTGTGCGGATCCTGGTGGTCGAGGACGAGCGCCGGCTGGCGCGCGCGATCGGCCACGGGCTGGAGGATCACGGGTTCGCCGTCGAGCTGGCGCATGACGGCGACACCGGACTGTGGCTCGCTCAGGAACAGGAGTTCGACGCGATCGTGCTCGACCTGATGCTGCCCGGGCTGTCTGGGTACGAGGTGTGCAAGCGGTTGCGGGCCGACGGTAACTGGACGCCGATCCTGATTCTCACCGCCAAGGACAGCGACGACACCGAAGCCCGCGGGCTTGATCTCGGTGCCGACGACTTCCTGCGCAAGCCGTTCTCGTATCTCGTGCTGATCGCCCGGCTGAACGCCCTGCTGCGTCGTGGGGCACCGGCTCGGCCGGCGACGCTCGTGGTCGGGGATCTGGAGCTTGATCCCGCGCGGTGCACGGTGCATCGCGGCGAGGTCGAGATCGAGCTGACCCGCCGGGAGTTCTCGCTGCTCGAATACCTGATGCGCAACGTCGGCCAGACCCGGTCGAAGGCCGAGATCCTCGATCATGTCTGGGGGGCCGACTTCGACCGGGAGCCGAATGTCGTCGAGGTGTATGTCGGGTATCTGCGCCGCAAGATCGACCAGCCGTTCGGCACCGCCACCATCGAGACGATCCGCGGCCACGGCTACTTGATCGGCCCGGTGGGCGATGGCTGAGCCACCACGGCGAACCAAGCCGGCACGGCGATCGGTGTCCTGGTGGCGGCCGCATCCGTCGCTGCGGACCCGGATGGTGCTGATCGCGGCCGCGGCGACGGCCGTAGTCCTGATGGTCGGCGGCGTGGCGTTCGCCCTCACGCTCCGGGCGGTGATGATCGACGAGGCGATGGACGCCAGCCGGCTCCGGGCCCGCGACCTCGGCGCGCTCGCCGCGGGAGATGCACTGCCGCCGTTCGCCCCCATCGGCCACGATGGCGACCTGGTGCAGGTGGTCGGCGCCGGCGGCCAGATCCTCGTCTCCAGCGCGAACATCGCCGGCCGGCCCGCCCTCGACCTGCCCCGCCGGCCACCCGGGTCCACCCGGGTGATCAGCGTCGGCGCCTTGCCGATGGCCGAGTCGGGCCCGTACCGCATCGTTGCCCACGGCATCGAGACTCCGTCCGGTCCGGCCACCGTCTACGTCGCGGTCTCGATCGAGGAGATCGAAGAGGTCGTCGTCCTGGTCGGCCAGGTCGGCCTGGCCGCGATCCCGATCTTCGTCCTGCTGTTGTCGGTGGCGATGTGGACGGTACTCGGCCGGACTCTCGCGCCGGTCGAGACGATCCGCCAGGAGGCCGACGAGATCACCGGCCGGCGGCTGGACCGACGGGTCTCCGAGCCGCCGCAGTACGACGAGATCGGCCGGCTCGCGCGGACGGTCAACGCGATGCTCGCCCGCCTGCAGGACAGCGCGGAACGCCAGCGCCGGTTCATCGCCGACACCGCGCACGAGTTGCGCAGCCCGATCGCCAGCCTGCGGACGCAACTCGAGACCGCCCGGGCCAGCCATCTTCCGGTCGAGTGGGAAGACGTCAGCGCCGACCTGCTCGACGAAACCGTCCGGATGCAGCAACTCGCGGAGCAATTGTTGCTCCTGGCCCGTGCCGATGCCGGCACCCTGGGCCGGACGCGGACGACGGTCGACCTGGACGACGTCGTCGACACCGTCGTCGCGGGTGCTCGCGGGCGAATCCACGCCATCGGCTCAGAGCGGTCACCCACAGGCGGTCCGGTGCGGGTCGACAAACATGCGGTTGAGCCGGTCCAGGTGACCGGCGACGGACTCCTGCTGGAACAACTCGTCCGCAACCTCGTCGACAATGCGGTCGCGCATGCCACCCGGGAGGTCCGCGTCGGCCTCTCGGTCCAGGGCGACCAGGCGGTGCTGACCGTCGACGACGACGGGCCCGGCGTACCGGCCGAGCGGCGGCAGGAGATCTTCGAACGCTTCACCAGGCTCGACGGCGCCCGGGATCGCGATCACGGCGGTGCCGGCCTCGGCCTGGCCATCGTCGCCGACATCGTCAAGGCACACGCCGGGGTGGTCGATGTCGTCTACTCACCCCTCGGTGGTGCCCGGTTCCAGGTCCGGCTTCCGGTGGCCGGTGCGAATTATGTCCGAGGGTCGCTGAGAAAGTCCTGAGAACCGGCGCGTTGACGCGAGTACATCTCGGACTTACTCTCCGACTAAGGGGCTCAAGTAGGCGGTATCACCGCTACATGGGATTGAGGTAGGGGGTGCGGTCCGGGGGATTCCGGTGCACGGCATAGTCCGCTGTGCACGTCCCTCGGTGCTGCCTCCCCATGGGGGAGGGGCGGGACCATCATGCGTTGGATCGTATCGTCAAGCCTGAAATTCCGGCGGCTGGTGGTCGCCGTAGCGGTCGGGGTGATGATCCTCGGCATCGTCCAGATCGGCCGGTCCAGCGTGGACGCGTTGCCCGAGTTCAAGCCGACGACGGTCGAGGTCCAGACCGAGGCGCTCGGGCTCTCGGCCGAAGAGATCGAGCAGATGGTCACCGTCCCGCTGGAGCAGGACCTGCTGGCCGGTGTCGCGTTCCTGGACAAGATCGAGTCGGTGTCGATGCCCGGCCTGTCCTCGGTCGTGATGACGTTCGAGCCGGGCACGGACCTGCTGAACGCGCGCCAGGTCGTGCAGGAGCGGTTGTCCCAGGCAACCGCCGTGGCAGGGTTGCCGCAGGTGTCGAAGCTGCCGCAGATGATCCAGCCGCTGTCGTCCACCAGCCGGCTGTCGATGATCAAGATCTCCTCGGACTCGCTGACCCCGATCGACCAGTCCGTGCTCGCCCGCTGGGTGATCACGCCACGGCTGATGTCGGTGCCCGGCGTCGCAAACGTCACCGTCTGGGGTTACCGCGACCGGCAGCTGCAGGTCCTCGTCGATCCCCAGCAGCTGCAGCAGAACAAGACGACGCTGGCCGACGTGATCGAGACCAGCGGTAACGCGCTCGAGGTGTCGCCGCTGTCCTTCCTGGAGGCGTCCACGCCCGGCACCGGTGGGTTCATCGACACGGTGAACCAGCGGCTCGACATCTTCCACCAGCAGACGATCACGACCGCCGGCGAGCTGGCCCAGGTGCCGCTCGAGAGTTCCGCCGGCCGGCCGACCTCGAAGACCTTGGGCGACGTGGCCCAGGTGGTCGAGAACCACCAGCCACTGATCGGCGACGCCATCTGCCCGGGCGGCGAGGCGTGCCAGCTGCTCGTGGTGGAGAAGTTCCCCGGCGCCGACACCGTTCAGGTGACCAAGGACGTCGAGGCCGCGCTGGAGGCGATGCGGCCCGGTCTCGGCGGCCTGCAGATCGACTCGTCGCTGTACCGGCCGGCGTCCTTCATCGAGTCGTCCTTCAGCGACCTCCAGTGGGCACTGCTGATCGGCGGAGTCCTCCTCCTGCTGCTGATCGTCCTGCTCTTCTGGGACTGGCGCCGCGCGCTGGTCGCCCTCGTGGCGATCCCGGTACCACTGGCCGTGGCGGCCGTGGTGCTGTATCTGCGGGACGTCCCGATCAACTTCATGGTCGTCGCCGGGCTCGTGCTCGGTCTCACCGCGATCGTCCACGACGCGATCACCGACGCGCACGGCCTCGGTGCCCGGCTTCGTGAGCGGCGCGATCAGGACGGCGCATCGACCACGCTCGCGGTCGTGAGTGAGTCCGCCGCATTGCGCGGCGGGATCCTCTACGCGGTCCTCATCGTCGTCGCGGCGACAGTGCCGTTCTTCTTCCTGAACGGCGAAGGCGGCGCGTTCCTGCCGCCGATGGTGCTCTCGTACCTGCTCGCCGTCGGGGCGTCGATGCTGGTCGCCCTGACCCTCACACCTGTGATCGCCCTGATGCTCATGCCCGGCAGCAAGCGCCGGCAGTCGCGGATTTCCCGTCAGCTGGCCAGCGGCTACGATCGCAGGGCTCCCGGCCTGGTCACCCGCACACGGACCGGCCTGATCGTTGCCGGCGTCCTCGCCTTGATCGGCCTGATCGCGTTGCCCTTACTGAACGCCTCGCTGCGGCCGTCGCTCAAGGAGCGCGACGTCCTGGTCCATGTCGAGGCACCGCCCGGTACGTCGCTGCCGAAGATGACCGAGATCACCGAACAGGCGGTCCAGCAACTCGGCGCCGTGCCAGGTGTCGTCAACGTCGGCGGCCAGGTCGGCCGGGCGATCGCGTCGGACCAGATCGTCAACGTCAACTCGGGCGAGATCTGGGTCAAGGTCGGACCGGATGCCGATTACGACGCGACCCTGAGCTCGATCCGCGGTTCGGTCCGTGGCCTGACCGGGGTGACGACCGACGTCCTCACCTACTCCGACGAACGCGTCACCGACGTCCTCGGCCAGTCCAGCGAGGACCTGGTGGTCCGGATCTACGGCGACGATCCTGCCCAGCTCAGCAGCAAGGCCGACGAGATCGGCAACCTGATGACCGGCATCGACGGCGTGGCCACGGTGAATGTCGACCGTGCGCTCGAAGAGCCCACCGCGCAGGTCCAGGTCGACCTCGCCAAGGCCCAGGCAGCCGGGATCAAACCTGGTGACGTACGCCGGGCGGCGACCGCGTTGATGGGTGGCCTGACCGTCGGCAACCTGTTCGAGCAGCAGAAGGTGTTCGACGTCGTGGTCTGGGGCAAGCCGGAGATCCGGCAGAACGTGACCGACATCGAGAAGCTCCTGATCGACACGCCGTTCGGCACTCACGTCCGGCTCGGTGACGTGGCGAACGTCGAGATCGTGCCGAACCCGACGGTGATCCGGCACGAGGCCGTCGCGCCGTACCTCGACGTGATCGCCGACGTGGCCGGGCGCGACGTCAGTGACGTCGCCGGCGACGTCAGCAGCCGGCTCGCGCAGGTGCAGTTCCCGCTGGAGCACCACGCCGAACTGCTCGGCGGATATGAGGAACAGCAGGCCGACCGGGCGCAGATGATCGCGTTGGCGATCGCCGCCGCCATCGCCGTGTTCCTGCTGCTGCAGGCGGCCGTCGGGAGCTGGCGGCTCGCGCTGATCGCGTTCCTGGCACTGCCGCTGGCCCTGGTGGGTGGCGTCGCCGCGGTCATCCTGACCGGCCGGACGTTCAGCCTCGGCTCGGTCGCCGGACTGGTCGGCGTGCTCGGAATCGCCGCACGGACGGTCATCCTGCTGATCCGGCGGTACCAGCGACTGCAGCGGGACGAGGGGATGCGGTTCGGTCCAGAACTCGTCGTCGCCGGCACCCGGCAGGCGATGGCGCCGGCCCTGATGTCGATGCTGGCGGCAATGATCCTGCTCGCGCCGATCGTAGTCATCGGCGGCGAACCGGGGTTCGAGCTCCTGCACGCGATGGCGGTCGTGCTGGTCGGCGGCCTGCTGACGGCAGCGGCGGTCACCCTGTACGTGGTACCGGTCGTCTACCTGCGGTTCGGGTCGATCGCCGAGCAGGACATGTGGGCCGACGAACCGGTGCCACCGGTTCCTGAGGAGACTCCGGTCCCGGCCCCGCAAGAAGCAGGAGTAGGGGCGGGACGGGGGCCGGACGATGCGTAGGAAGGGTCGCGCGGCCGCGGGACTGATCACCGTCCTGCTCGTCTCCTCCTGCGGTGGGACGGTCACGGACAAGTACGCCGTCAGCCACGAGCCCGCCCATATCGAGGAAGTGGCCGGCAGCGACCGTCCGCGGGTCATCCTGGAAGCGGAGGCGCTGAAGCGGATCGCCCTCGAGACCGCACCGGTCAAGAAGTCGGCGAACCTGCTGGTTGTCCCGTCCGCCGCGGTGTTCGTGGACCCGAAGGGGAAGTGGTGGGTCTACACGAACCCCGAGACAGGTGTGTTCATCCGCCACGAGATCAAGATCCAGCGGCAGGCCGGCGACCTCGCCTACCTGCTGAGCGGTCCGGCCGCCGGCACCAAGGTGGCCACCGTCGGCGTGCCTTCGCTGTACGGCGTCGAAGAAGAGATCGGTCACTGAACCGCCGACCAGGCGACAGAGAAAGGGGGGCGGTGCAGTGATGCGTTTGATCGTTGCGTCGAGTCTAAGGTTCCGGTTCCTCGTGGTGGCCCTGACTGCGTTCCTGATGTTCTTCGGGGTCCAGCAGCTCGGCAAGTCGGCGGTTGACGTCTTTCCCGAGTTCGCCCCACCGAAGGTCGAGGTGCACACCATCGCCATCGGGCTGGGACCGACCGAGGTGGAAGAGCTGATCACGGTTCCGATGGAGCAGTCGCTGACCGCGATTCCCGGCGTCAACACCGTCCGGTCCCGGTCGGTCGAGCAGCTGTCGCAGGTCGTGCTGCTCTTCGACGAGGGTACGGATCTGCTGACCGCGCGCCAGAACGTCGCGGAGCGGATCGCGGCGATCACGCCGAAGCTGCCGACCTGGGCGGCGCCGCCGGTCATGCTCCAGCCGCTGTCGGCGACCAGCCGGGTGCTGAAGATCGGCCTGTCCACGACGGATCCTCAACTGGACATGATGGATCTGTCGATGACGGCGTACTGGAAGATCCGGGCCCGGCTGCTCCAGGTGCCCGGCGTCGCCAACGTGCCGATCTGGGGCGAACGGCTGGAGATGCTCCAGGTGCAGGCCGACCCCGAACGGATGGCCAGTCAGAAGGTCACCCTGGATCGGGTGATGACGACGACCTCGAACGCGCTGGACGCCGGCCTGCAGCAGTACTCCGACGGCAACTTCATCGGGCGCGGCGGCTTCGTCGACAGCGCGACCGGACGGACCGGAATCCGCCATGTCACGCCGATCGTGTCCCACGAGAACCTGGCCAACCTGCCGATCCAGACCCTCGACGGCCGGCAGATCAAGCTCAGCGATGTGGCGAACCTGGTCCGCGATCACCAGCCGCTGATCGGTGACGCGGTGATCAACGAGGGCGACGGCCTGATGATGATCGTCGAGAAGTTGCCGTGGGCCAACACCCTGGACGTCACCAGGGGAGTCGAGGAGGCACTCGCGGAGATGCGTCCCGGTCTGCAGGGGATCGCCGTCGACTCCGCGATCTTCCGGCCCGCGACCTTCATCGAGGACGCGATCGACAACCTGACCCGGTCGCTGATCCTCGGCGCGCTGCTGATGATCGCGATGCTCGCCCTGTTCCTGTACTCCTGGCGGACGGCGGTCATCAGCGTCGTGGCGATCCCGTTGTCGCTGCTCACCGCGTTGCTCGTGCTCACCCTCCAAGGTGCGACGATCAACACGATGGTGCTGGCCGGCTTCGTGATAGCCCTCGGCGACATCGTCGACGACGCCATCATCGGGATCGAGAACATCGTCCGCCGGTTGCGTCAGCATCGCCAGGAGGGCAGCACCAAGTCGACGGCCAAGATCATCCTGGAGGCGTCGATGGAGGTCCGGGCCGCGATCGTCTACGCGACCCTGATCGAGATCGTCGCGATCGCGCCGATCTTCCTGCTCGCGGGGCTGTCCGGGGCCTTCTTCCGCCCGTTGGCGGTGGCGTACGCACTCGCCCTGGGCGCGTCGATGCTGGTCGCGCTGACGGTCACGCCCGCGCTGGCGCTGATCTTCTTCCGCAGCCCGAAGTCGCTGGCCCACCGCGAGTCGCCACTCGTCCCGCCGATGAAGCGTGGCTACGAATGGGTTCTTACCCGGATGGTGAAGCGCCCGCGCCGCGGGTACGTCGCGGTCGCTCTCGCCACGGCCCTCGGGCTCGTGGTGGTGCCGCTGCTCGGTCAGTCGCTGCTGCCGAACTTCAAGGAACGCGACTTCCTGATGCACTGGCTCGGTAAGCCCGACATCTCCCTGCAGGAACAGGTCCGGACGACGAAACAGGTGAACGCCGAGCTGCTGACGATCCCTGGCGTGCGCAACGCTGGGTCGCACATCGGGAACGCGTTCTTCGGCGACGAGCCGCACGGCGTGTACTTCGGGGAGAACTGGATCAGCGTCGACAAGTCGGTCGACTACGACGAGACGGTGAACAGTGTCCGCCAGACCGTCGACGGCTATCCCGGGGTGTTCCGCGACGTGCTGACCTATCTGAAGGAACGGATCCGGGAGGTGCTGACCGGGACCAGCGACCCGATCACGATCCGGATCTTCGGGCCGGATCTGGAGACCCTCCGGGCGAAGGCCGAGGAGATCAACAAGATCGTCGGCGAGGTCCCGGGGGTCGGCGATCACAGCGCCGACTTCCAGGACGCCATTCCGCAGATCCGGGTCGAGGTCGATCTCGAGGCCGCGAGGAAGTACGGTCTCAAACCCGGTGACGTCCGGCGCGCAGCCGCCTGGTTGATGGCCGGCGAGGAGGCCGGCGACCTCTACACCGCCGGCAAGGCTTACGACGTCCAGATCTGGACCCCACCGGAGAAGCGACGCAGCGTCACCGATCTGCAGAACCTGCTGATCGACAAGCCTGGCGGCGGCCATGTGCGGCTGAGGGAGGTGGCCGACATCAGCATCGTGTCGGTGCCGAACGTGGTCCAGCATGAGGATCTGTTCCGCAACATCGACGTCGGCGCCGAACTCGACGGGACCCGTGACCTGGGATCCGTGGTCGCGGACATCGAGAAGCGGCTCGAACAGGTGGAGATGCCGCTGGAATTCCGCACGGAGATGCTCGGCGAGTACGCCGAGCGACAGGCGGCCCAGCAACGCCTGCTGATCTTCGCGATCGCGGCCGGCATCGGGATCCTGCTGCTGTTGCAGGCGTCGTACCGGAGCTGGCGGCTGGCGATCCTGACGTTCGTGACGTTGCCGATCGCGTTGGTCGGTGGGCTGATCGCGGCGTACCTGGGGTCGAAGGTGATCACGCTGGGTTCACTGGTCGGGTTCCTGACCGTGTTCGGGATCGTGGCGCGGAACGGGATCATGCTGATCAGTCACTGCAAGCATCTGGAGGAGGAAGAGGGCGTGCCGTTCGGGCCCGAGCTGGTGATCCAGGGCGCGAAGGAACGGCTGGTGCCGATCATGATGACGGTGCTGACCACCGGGCTCGCGCTGATCCCGCTGCTGGTGACCGGGTCGATCCCGGGCCAGGAGATCGAGCACCCGATGGCGGTGGTCATCATCGGCGGCTTGATCACGGCCACGTTGCTCAACCTGCTGGTCGTCCCGGGGTTCTACCTCAGGTTTGCGAAGAGGCGTCGCGAGCGCCTGGAGGCGATGGCTGCCTGAGCCACGAGTAGAGCAGGGCCCAGTCGGCTTCCTCAGCGCGCCGGCGGGCGCGGGCGGCACGAGCCTCCGCGATCCCGCCGACGACGCTGATGGCGATCAGTACGAGGACATCCACAGCTAATATCCACGGAAGCAGATTCATCTGTCACAACCTCGGCTCGGGGGGCAACGAGCAGTCACCTCAAATGATGCCCGCCGCCGGCTGAGAGACCGCTGAGTAACGCTGCGTAGCCAGGCGACCTGGCCCCTGGGGTGTCCGGTACGGCAGTCCAGCTGAACGGCTCAACGGCGTACGTCGGGATGCCTGTCCGCGGGGTGGTCACCAAGGACAGCTTGACGATCGCGGCATGGGTGTTGCCGACGGCAAGGGCCCGAATACCGTCCTTGCCCAGGACGGCACCCGGATGAGCCCGTTCTTCCTGCAGTACTCGACCATGCGGGACAGGTGGATGCTCGGCGCCTTTGTTTGCCTTCGGTCACTTTTCCTCGGCGAGCCGTTCGTGGTGGTGGATCACCTCGGCGATGACGAAGTTGAGGAACTTCTCCGCGAACACCGGGTCCAGCCCCGCATCGGTGGCCAGCGAGCGGAGCCGGGTGATCTGCCGCTCCTCCCGCGCCTTGTCGGCCGGCGGCAGACCGCTCCGCGCCTTGAGCGCACCCACCTGCTGGGTGCACTTGAACCGCTCGGCCAGCAGGTGCACCAAGGCGGCGTCGATGTTGTCGATCGTGCCGCGCAGACGGGCAAGTTCAGCCGGGACATCCAGATCGTTCACCCGGCCACTCTGGCACAGAGACTAGGGTTCTGTTCATGGGTAGCAGCGTGTACGTGGCATCGGTGGAGGGGTACACCGGTAAGTCCACGGTGGCTCTCGGGGTCCTTCAGCAGTTGTCCAGGCGGGTCGAGCGGGTGTCGGTGTTCCGCCCGATCGTGCGGCCGGACACCGCTTTGCATGGCGGGCGCGACTACGTCCTGGATCTGCTCATCTCGCATGATGCGGTGTCGCTGGCGTACGACGAGTGCGTCGGGGTGACCTATGACGAGGTGCACAAGGATCCTGACGCCGCGCTCGACCGGATCGTGCAGCGCTACCGTGACGTCGCCGAGCGTGGAGACCCGGTGCTCATCGTCGGGAGTGACTACACCGACGTGGGTACGCCGACCGAGTTCTCCTACAACGCGAGGATCGCCGCCAACCTGGGCGCGCCGGTGCTGCTCGTCCTGAACGGGTCGGGGCGGAGCCCAGAGGATCTGCGCACGTTGACCGATCTGGTCGGCGCCGAACTGGCGGCCAACCACGGTTCCCTGTTCGCGGTCATCGCCAACCGGGTGGGCGAGGACGAGCTGGCGTCGACCGTCGCCGCTCTGGCCAGCGCCGACGTACCGGCGTACGCGATCCCGGAGGAGCCGTTGCTGAGTGCGCCCGCCGTGGCGGATCTGATGAGCGCGGTTGATGGGCAGTTGCTGAGTGGTGACTTTGGGCTGCTGTCGCGTGAGGTCACCGGCCTGGTGATCGCCGGGATGACGATGCCGAACGTGCTCGACCGGTTGTTCGAAGGAGCGGCCGTGATCACCGCGGCGGACCGGCCTGAGGTGGTGGTCGGCGTACTGATGGCGCACGCGTCGCAGAACTTCCCGCAGGTGTCGGCGATCTTCCTCAACGGCGGATTCGCGTTGCCGGAACAGATCCTCCGGCTGATCGATGGCATCGGGAGCACGATGCCTCTGATCGAGACCGGCCTCGGTACGCATGCGACCTCGACGGCGCTGACCGCCGTACGGGGCCGGCTGACGAAGAACTCGCCGCGCAAGGTGGACACGGCGCTCGCGCTGTTCGACCAGCATGTCGACGGGCCCGCGCTGCTGGATCGGCTCGCGGTCGCGCGCAGCGGCGCGGTGACGCCACTGATGTTCGAGCACCAGTTGATCGACGAGGCAGTTGCCCACCGCAAGCACATCGTGCTGCCAGAAGGGGAGGAGGAGCGGATTCTGCGGGCGGCGGACGTGCTGCTGCGCCGCGGGGTGGCGCAGCTGACCCTGCTCGGTGATCCTGTCGTGATCAGCGCCAAGGCAGCCGGGCTGGGCGTGGACATCTCGGCGGCGCGGATCATCAGCCCTGACGACGAGGAGCTGGGGGAGCGCTTCGCACACGAGTACCACCGGCTGCGGCAGCACCGCGGGGTCGACCTCGACAAGGCCCGCGAGCAGGTGAGAGACGTCTCCTACTTCGGCACCATGATGGTTCAGCTCGGCTTGGCCGACGGGATGGTGTCCGGCGCCGTCCACACCACCGCTCACACGATTCGTCCGGCCCTGGAGGTCGTCAAGACGTTGCCCGAGGTGTCGGTGGTCTCCTCGGTGTTCTTCATGTGCCTGCAGAACCAGGTCCTCGTGTACGGCGACTGCGCGGTCAACCCTGACCCGACCGCTGAACAGCTCGCCGACATCGCGATCTCCTCGGCCGGGACCGCAGCGGTCTTCGGTATCGAGCCGCGGGTGGCGATGCTGTCGTACTCGACCGGCAGCTCCGGCACCGGGACCGACGTCGAGAAGGTGTCGAAGGCAACCGAAATCGTCAGGGAACGCGCGCCCGAGCTGCTCGTCGAGGGACCCATCCAGTACGACGCCGCGATCGACAGCGCGGTGGCCCGGACCAAGCTGCCGGAATCGCAGGTGGCCGGCCGGGCGACGGTGTTCATCTTCCCCGACCTCAATACAGGCAACAACACGTACAAGGCAGTGCAGCGCTCAGCGAACGCGGTGGCTGTCGGCCCGGTACTGCAGGGTCTGCGGAAGCCGGTGAACGATCTGTCCAGGGGAGCGACGGTGCGGGACATCATCAACACGGTGGCGATCACCGCCGTCCAAGCGCGGCTTGGGGAGGGGAGCGGTCAATGAGCGACCACGTCCTGGTGATCAATGCGGGGTCTTCGTCGCTGAAGTACAGCCTGATCGACGCAGCCTCCGGCGAGGCTGCAGCGTCCGGCGTGGTCGAGCGAATCGGCGAGCCGGAGGGCCACCACGTTCACCATGGCACCGACGGCGAGAGCAACACCAGTCTCAAGATCGCTTCCCATGAGGACGCGTTGCGCGCGGCGCTGAAGGCCTTCGAAACCCATGGCCCGTCGCTCGACGACATCGAGATCGCGGCTGTCGGCCACCGCGTCGTCCACGGCGGCTCCCAGTTCGCCGACCCTGCTCTCATCGACGACGACCTGGTTGCCGCGGTCAACGACCTGGTGCCGCTGGCTCCGCTGCACAACCCGGCGAACCTCGAGGGCATTCAGGTCGCCCGGCGGCTCTTCCCCGACCTCCAGCAGGTCGCGGTATTCGACACGGCCTTTCACCAGACACTTGCGCCACATGCCTACACCTACGCGGTTCCGCTCGACTGGCGAGACGATCACGGAATCCGGAGGTACGGCTTCCACGGTACGTCGCACGCGTTCGTCGCCGCGGAGGCAGCGCGACTGCTCGGGCAGGAGCCGGCCGATCTGAACCTCATCGTGCTTCACCTCGGCAACGGCTGCTCCGCCGCAGCGGTACGGGGTGGCCAGTCGGTCGACACCTCGATGGGGATGACTCCCCTGGAGGGTCTGGTGATGGGCACGCGCTCGGGAGACCTCGACCCGGCGATCCACGCGCACCTGGTCCGCGAGCTCGGCTGGACCGTGGAAGAGATCGACCATGCGCTGAACTACGAGTCCGGCCTCAAGGCCCTTGCTGGCGGCAACGACTTCCGGGAGCTGTCCATCAGTCGCGAGGCCGGCGACGCCCGGGCGCAGCTGGCCTTCGAGATCTACTGCTACCGGATCAAGAAGTACGTCGGCGCGTACTACGCCGTCCTGGGCAACGTGGACGCGATCGTCTTCACGGCCGGCGTCGGCCAGCACTCGGCCGACGTACGAGCTGCCTCGCTGGCGGGTCTCGAACGTCTCGGGATCCAGCTCGATGCCGAACGCAACAACACGTCGTCGGGTGAAGCCCGCACCGTGTCCGCCGACGACAGTGCTGTGGCAGTGCTGGTCGTACCCACCAACGAGGAATGGCAGATCGCCCGCGAGGCACTCAGCCTGGTCCGACTCGCAGAGGCCTGAGGCTCAGCGCGGTGGGTCGGTCAGCGTGAGCTGGCGACGGTGGAAGTCGTAGTGCTGGGTCGGGAAGTGGTAGAGATCCGCCAAGGTCATGTAGTCCTTGAAGTACGGATCCCACCGCGTCGGGTAGTGCATTCCGCGAGCGAGGTCGGCGTCCGATTCGGCGTCGAGCCGCTGATGCAGTTTGGCGACGACGTGGTCGAACATGACCACCATCCGCTCGGGACTCACGGTACGCCCAGCGGCGTACGAACCGAGAAAGTTCACCTGGTCGAACGGTCCGGTTGCCGCGTTGAGCAGTCGGCTGTACCCGCGGCTCGCGCCCTGTGGCAGGCGGCCGAACACCCAAACCAAACGCCGCAGGGCGCGGATGATCAGGTAGCCGAGCAGCATGTGGAACAGCAATTGACGGTTGTTCCACCGAGTACCGTTCGTTGCCCTCAGCAAGTCCGCCCGATCGGCCGACTCGACCAACCGCCGAAAGTCTTCCCGAGCTCGCTCAAGCTCCTCGTGCAAAGCCTGCCTATCCATATCTCATGTCAGCACACCCACGCCTCCAGAACCAGATCCGGCCCGGTCCCGCGGTTGTCGCCGGATGTCTGGCATGGTCGGAGGATGACCGAGAGGATGGATGCCTGGGCCGTGCGTCGTCCTGGGCCGATCGATCTGGGGTCGCTTCGGCTGGTACGGCGCGAGGTGCCCCAGCCTGGGGTGGCGGAGGTACTGGTTCGGGTGCTCGCTTGTGGGTTGTGCCGGACTGATCTGCATCTGTGCGAGGGCGATCTCGAGCCTCGGCGGCCCGGCGTCGTTCCCGGGCATCAGGTCGTCGGCGAGGTGGTGGAACGCGGCAGTGGAGCCGACCGGTTCGAGCTGGCCGAGCGGATCGGGATCGCCTGGCTCCGTGGTACCTGTGGCGCTTGTGAGTTCTGCCGGCGCGGAGCCGAGAACCTCTGTCCACGATCGACGTACACGGGCTGGGATGCCGACGGCGGGTTCGCGGAGTATGCGGTCGTCGCCCAGGACTACGCCTACCGGCTGTCGGAGGATCGATCATCCGAGGAGCTTGCTCCGCTGCTCTGTGCGGGAATTATCGGCTATCGCGCGCTCAAGCGCGCGAACCTCCCGGCGGGCGGCCGGCTCGGGATCTACGGGTTCGGGTCCAGCGCGCACCTCACCGCGCAACTGGCCGCTGCCCAGGGCGCCGAGATCTACGTGCTGACCCGAGGACAGGCGAATCAGGAGTTGGCCCGCGAACTCGGTGTCGCCTTCGTAGGCGGGACCCAGGACGTGCCGCCGGTGGGGCTGGACTCGGCGATCGTGTTCGCGCCGGCGGGAGAGCTCGTGCCGTTGGCTCTGCAGGCGCTCAAGCCGGGAGGAACGGTCGCGGTGGCGGGGATCCACCTCAGCGACGTACCGGCGCTGAACTACGACCGTGACCTGTTCCGGGAGCGTGACTTGCGCAGTGTCACGGCGAACACCCGTCGCGACGGCGAGGAGTTGTTGCGGCTCGCCGCACGGGTGTCCGTCCGGCCCCGGACCACGGTTGTCGGGTTCGACCGGATCGACCGTGCGCTGTCCGACCTGGCGCACAGCCGTGGCTCAGGCTCGCTGGTCGCTGTCAGGACCAGTACCTAGTACGAGTCGGCCCCGGCGATTCCTTTTGGTCGCGGCGCGGGTCTATATCGTCTGATTCGCGCGAAAGGTAGGTAGCCATGTCCGACGAGGCTGTGTCCGACGAAGAGGGTCTGCTTCGCGACCTGGAGCGCTTCCGCCGTGAGTTGCTCGCCCACTGCTATCGCCTGATGGGATCTGTCGACGAGGCCGAGGACCTGGTTCAGGAGACGTACCTGAGAGCCTGGAAGGGATACGAGAACTTCGACGGTCGTGCGTCGGTCCGCGTGTGGCTCTACCGGATCGCGACCAACGCCTGCCTCTCGGCGCTCAAGCACCGCAGCAGACGCGTCCTTCCCTCCGGACTCGGCGCTCCGTCGGACGACCCGGACGCGCCGGTGCGGGAACTCGACGGTGAGGTCCGCATGGTGCAGCCGATTCCGAACGCGCTGCTCGACCCGGCGACGATCGTGGGCTCCCGGGAGACTCTGCGGCTCGGGATCATCGCGAGCCTTCAGCATCTACCGGTCAGCCAGCGAGCAGTTCTGATTCTGCGCGATGTGCTCTCCTTCTCGGCGGCCGATACCGCAAAGGTGCTGAACACGACCTCGACCGCGGTCAAGAGCAGCTTGCAGCGTGCCCGCGGCAGGATGGCCGAGGTGACGCCGCAACTCGAAGAGATCGTGGCACCGACGGATCCGGCGCTCAGCGCGTTGCTCAACCGGTACATCTCCGCCATTGAAATGAGTGACGCCTCGGCGCTGGCGGCGGTACTCCGAGACGATGCCACCTTGCAGACGACCGGGACGAGCACCTGGTTCTCCGGCCTGGAGACTTGTCTCCCGGTCCTGGTCAATCATGTCATCGGTGATCCAGGCAGTTGGCGGATGCTTCCGACCGCGGCCAACGGGCAGCCGGCGGCGGCCGGGTACCAACTGCAGGCAGACGGTTCGTACGCGGCGTACGGGCTGATCGTCCTCGACCTGACCAAGACCGGGATCGCGGGCATCACGTCGTTCGGCGATCCAGGTCTGGTGGCCAGGTGTGGGTTGCCGTTGGTGCTCAGAGTCCGATGACCTCGGCGAACTCCCGGATCGCGTCCGGATCGGTGGAGTGGTGGAAACCGACGACCAACTCGTCGACGCCGGCCTTCTCGTAGGCCTTCACCCGTGCCTGAACGGTCTCGGCCGTTCCATAGAGCAGGTACGAAGCGAAATCCCCAGCGTAGAAGGCGCCCATGCCCGGATGCAGCTGACCTTGTGCTTCCTCGTCGCTCCCGGACAGGAGAGCCGCGGTCGTGGCGGTGACTCTGATCGAGTCGAGGTCCCGGCCGACCTCGTCGGCGTGGCGGCGGAGGATCCGCAGCTTGCGTTCGATCTCGGCGGGCGACGTCATCAGGTTGCAGGCGTCGGCGAACTCGGCGACGATGCGCAACGTCACCTTCTCGCCGCCGCCGGCGATCATCATCGGGATCCGCGGTTCCTGAACACCCTTGGGCTCCGCGTAGGCGTTCTTGGCCGTGTAGAACTCGCCGCTGAAGTTGGTGACTTCCTCGGTCCACAGAGACTGAATCACCTGTACCGCCTCACGGAGCTCACGCAGACGCTGACCGGCAGCCGGGAACTCGTACCCGAAGGCGTCGTAGTCGGGCTGGTACCAACCGGCACCGATCCCGAAGGTCAGGCGTCCGGCGGACAAGGCGTCCAGAGTCGACGCCATCTTGGCCTGGAGCGCCGGATTCCGGTAGCCGTTGCCGGTGACCAGCTGGCCGACCCGGACCGTGGTGGTCTCCCGAGCGATCGCTGTCAGCAGCGTCCAGGCCTCGAACAGGTAGCCGGCCGACGGCGGGATGGTCTGGAGATGGTCAGGCAGCCACACCTCGGAGAACCCGACGGCTTCGGCGGTCTGCGCCAGCTGGATCACCCGCTCGGCAGCCTGCGCGGGATCACTGAAAGCGGCGAAGTCGGCACCGAAGCCGGTGGGGAGGAAGAGGTTGAACTTCATGTCGCACTCCTGCGTCGTCTGGGCCAGTTGGTCACCCAGGTACAGACGTTCTTCGACAACAGAAGGAATCGCGCGCGGTGGGTCAGCTTTCGGTGGTCAGGCGCTGGCGGAGGCCGGTGGCACGGAGGGCTCGACGGCTGAGTGCCAGGCGGACGGCGGTTTCGGTGCCGACGACTCGTACTCGTTCCTGGGCGCGGGTGACGGCGGTGTAGAAGAGTTCACGGGTGAGGAGCCGGGATTCTTCGCCTGGCATCAGGACGGTGACCTCGGCGGCCTGGCTGCCTTGGGCTTTGTGGATGGTCATGGCGTGCAGGGTTTCGATGTTGCCGAGGCGGCTGGGAGCGAAGTCGAGGCGGCCGCGGGAGCTGTCGATGCAGACTCGGAGGGTTCCGTCGGGGCGCCGGATCGTGACGCCGACGTCGCCGTTGTAGATGCCGAGGGCGTAATCGTTGGCGGTCACCAGTACCGGCCGGCCGACGTACCAGGTGTCCCAGAGTGGGTCCTCGGTCTCTTCGGTGATCCACCGCTCGACAGTTCGGTTCCAGTGGTTGACGCCCCATGGACCTTCCCGGTGGGCGCAGAGCAGGCGGTGGCGATCGAGTGCGGCCAGGGCAGCGTCGATGTCTCCCGCTTCGGCTGCTGTCCGGATCGCGAGCGCGTCCGGCAGGAGCACGGACCGTAGGCCTTCGCGGGGATCGTCGTCCGCCATGAAATGCACCCGGTCGCCGCCGCTGCGCAGTACGGCGAGGACGTCGTCGGCGCGGTCTTCGCGGACAGCCAGTGCGAGGTCGCCGATCTCGCTTCCGAACCGGTGAGAGGTCCGAAGCTCGGCTGTGTCGATGTGCCCGCCGGCGACCAGTCCCTCGACGAGGTCGGCCAGTACCGCCCCTGCCTCGATGGAGGCCAGTTGGTCGGGGTCGCCGACCAGGATCAATCGGGCCTCGGGCCGGACCGCCTCGAGGAGCCGCGCCATCATCGTCAGCGAAACCATCGAGGTCTCGTCGACCACGATGATGTCGTGCGGCAGGCGGTTGTCCCGGTCGTGGCGGAAGCGAGTCGACGAGTCGGGGCGCCCACCAAGCAGCATGTGCAGAGTCCGGGCGTGGAAGTCGCCCAGCCTGTCGGTGTCCTTGGCGGTCAGGCGCCCGGACATCTCGCGCCGTACCGCCTCCTCCAAGCGACCGGCGGCCTTGCCGGTTGGTGCGGTCAGTGCGATCCACGGACGACGTTCCCCGGCGAGCTCTGCCTGTTCCGCGAGTAGGGCAAGCAGACCGGCCACGGTGGTGGTTTTGCCAGTACCCGGGCCACCCGTCAGAACTGTCGTCCACTGCCGTGCGGCAGTCTCCGCTGCGGCCCGCTGCTCGACGTACGCCGTACCGGGGAAGAGCCGGTCGAGCCCTGCAAGCAGAGCGGCTTCGTCGGCGATCTCCGGTACGGGTCGGCCGGCCCGGCCGCGAAGGTCCTGTTCGACCTGTCCCTCTTCTCGCCAGTAGCGATCGAAGTACAGGCGAGTGTCCTCAAGGTGGAGCGGGTGCGGATCGGCAAGCAGCGGGCTGGCGGTGAGTGCGGCGAGCCATTCGTCCATGGCGGGCCAGGGGAGCTCGGCGCCGTCATCGCCGACTTCGGCGCGGACCTCGGTCAGGTCGAGGCAGATGGATCCGGCCCGGACGGCCCGTGCCACCAGGGCACAGGCGAGTGCCACCGATTCGTTGCCTTCAGCAAGCAGCGTGGTGAGCCGGGAGGCGACATGGACGTCAGCGGCCAGGATCACGCCGGCTCTGTTGAAGTCGCGCAGCATCCCGGTCGCGCCGAGCGCCAAGGTCGAGTCGAACTCGTCGACGGTCGTGGTCATGTCGCGCTCCCGTCGAGCAACTCGGACAGCGCCAGTACGAGCGCCGTCGGCATCGGCCAACTGAACACCCCTGCGGGATGCCCGTCCACGACAGGCGTCTCCGGTCCGCACATCCCGCGCAGGTAGAGGTAGATCACTCCGCCGAGATGTACGTCGGGGTCGTAGCCCGGCAGTCGCCAACGGAGGTACCGGTGCAGCACCACCGAATAGAGCATCGCCTGCAACGGATAGTCGGAGTGCAGCATCGCGGCAGCCAGCTGATCCGGGCCGTACTCCGCGGAGGTGGCGGGCTGTTCCGGGTCGCCGAGCCGGTTGGTCTTGTAGTCGACCACGACGAACCGGTGACCGCTGCCGTGAGGGACGCGCAGTACGACGTCGATCGAACCGGAGAGGTAGCCCCGCAGGCTTTGCCGGCCGAGTAGTGGCTGTTCGAGCCGGTCGGCGTACGCAAGGAGCGGATCGCCGGCTGACAGGTGGGTGCGCACCAGCGGCGCCAACTGAGCCAGCCGTACGTCGTTCGCCACCGCCTGATCGCCGCCGGCCAACGGGATCTCGAAGTCGAGCTCGCGGAGCCGGTCGGCCCGGCCCAGATCGCCGAGGGTCAACCCCGGAACGAGCGGCCCGAGCGGCGTGCTGTGCAACGGCAGCATCGCTGTGGCCAGGGCATCGGGCGTCACGTCGACCCGCCAGAATCGCAACTGCTCGCGGACCTGAGCGACCAGCTCGGCGTGCAGATCGGGCGCGTGTGGATCCGCCTCTTCCAGTACTGCGTGGACCAGCGACCCGAACGTGGCTCCCGCCGGCAGCCCGTCCATCGGGGACGGCAGCGCATCGGTCGGCATGGCCTCCTGACCGGGGTGGTGGGGTGGGGTCAGCATGTGCTCCGCCGTCGGCGCCGGATCCACGGACTCGTCCTCGAGCTGACTCTCCTCCTGTTCGCTGGCCACACCGCCCACCTGCTGGTCGGCCGCCCGGATCAGCCCCGAGTACGACGTACGGCGCCAGGCGAGGTCGACCTCGCGGGAGAAGGTTCCGACTGCGAGCCCACCAGGCAGCTCCTCGCGGACGGGCTCGACCTGCTCGGCGATGACCGAGTCCTCGACCACTGGACCGCCGGCCTGCTGCCAGCGCCGTAGCCAGATCAGTACCTCGTCGTCGGACGAAGCTCGGTCCACGGTGTCGGGCACGACCGCTTCGCCTTGTTTGCGACCGCGCAGCAGCCGCGAGATCCCGCCGTTGATCTCGTCCCAGGACGGCGCCCACCAGGCCACGACCTGTGACTGGGCCCGGGTCAGCGCGACGTAGGTGAGGCGGATGTCGTCGCCGGCCTCCTCGGCCCGCCAGAGTTTCTGGTTGGCTCGATGGCCACGGTGCCTCTTGCCGCCGAGGTCGAGGCACCGTTCGCCGTCCTGGTGGAAGACCAGCAGTTCGGTGTCCTCGACGACGTGACGGGTGAAACCGAACGGCAGGTAGACGACGGGGTACTGCAGGCCCTTGCTGACCCACACCGTCATGATCTGTACGGCCGCGGCGTCGCTGTCGAGCCGACGGGTCCGCTCGGTCGTCCGGCCGCTGCCGGTGCATTCCTCACGCAGCCAGTCGAGCAGGGCGGGCAGGCCGAAGCCTTCGCGGTGCGCGGTCTCGTGCAGCAACTCGGCCAGATGCGCGAGGTCGGTCATATCGCGCTCGCCGCCGCGCCAGGCCAGTACTCGCTCGGTCATCCCGTGAACCTGCGCGGCCTCGAAGACCGCCGCCACGCCACTGGTCCGCAGCCGGTCCGCCCAGGCTCGCAGCGTCTGCCCGGTCCGGTCGGTGAGCTCTTCGCCGCCGGCCCGCAGGCTCGCCGCCGTCTCGCCGAAGAACATCGTGGTCGCCGCAGCGCGGACCAGGCCGGAGCGGTGCGGCTGCTCGAACGCCTCGAGCAGGCACAGCCAGTCCTGGGCGGCCTGCGACGCGAAGATGTCGAGGTCACCTGAGTAGACGGCGGGGATGCCGGCCACGGCCAGTTGCTCCCGGCAGACCCGCGCGTCCTTGTGCGTCTCGACGATCACCGCGACGTCGCCGGCGCGCAGCGGTCGACCGGCGTACGTCGCGTCGGAAGCCAGCAAGCGGCCGATGTCGGCCGCCAGATCGCGAGCGATGTAGTCGCGGAGGTCGTCCATCGGGACGTTCTTGCGTCTGGCCGAGCCGAAGTGTTCCCTGCGCGCGACGCGAAGCCGGAACGGCGCGTCGGATGGCGCCCCAGCAAGCCTGCTGCCCTCGTGGTGAGCGGCAACCGGGTGAACGACGATGTCCTGATGGCCGAGTTGAGCGCCGCCCAGCACGACCTGGAGGCAGTCGACCAGCGGCTTGTCGCTACGCCAGTTGGTGTCGAGGGTGCGCCGCTGACCGGCGGTTGCCGCGGCCGCGAGGTACGTCGCGATGTCTCCACCGCGGAAGGCATAGATGGCCTGCTTGGGGTCGCCGATCAGCACCAGCGTGCTGGGCCCGTTGAACGCGGCGTCGATGACCTTCCATTGCACCGGATCGGTGTCCTGGAACTCGTCGACCATCACCACCGACCAGCGACGCTGCAGTTGCCGCCGGGCCGGAGCATCGGGATCCTCCAGCGCGGCGGCTAGGCGGGTGAGCAGGTCGTCGTAGCCGAGAATGCCGAGGCGGCGTTTGCGGCGCTCCATCTCGGTCAATACGGCGTGCGCGAACTCGATCCGCACACCCTCCAGTGAGCCCTCGTCGTACTTGTCCGGAACCAGTCGGGTGTGCGGGTTGCTGACTGCTTTCAAGGCGATCTCGAGAGCAGTACCGCGGCTGATGGGCGGCTGGTCCGGGGAACTCCCGAAGAGATTGAGGTAGAGGTCGTCGACCACCTCGGTGACGAGTTCGCGTAGGTCGTCAACCAGGGTGACGCCCGCGTCGGTGTCACCGGCGACGCCGAGCGAGCGCAGTACGAGCTGGCAGAACTGGTGCGTCGTGGCGATGGTGGCCGTGTCGAAGTTGGCCAGCGCGTCGCGAAGGCGCAAGTGCCGCAGCGCGATGTCGTCGGCGCTGCCTTGGACGAGGTGGCCGAGCAGACCGGGGTCGTCACGCCAACGGGCGGGGTCGGCCAGTGCGAGTTCGGCTTCCAGCAGCTGGGTGCGTACGCGTTCGCGGAGTTCCTGGCTGGCCGCGCGGCCGAAGGTGATCAGCAGCATCTGGTCGAGCCTGGCGCGTCCTTCGGCCACGAAGCGGGTGACGAGCCCGGCCAGCGCATAGGTCTTGCCCGTGCCGGCGCTCGCCTCCAGCACGATGGTTCCGGTCGGGAGTTCACCGAGCAGATCGAAGGGCTCCATCAGATCGCTCCCTGCTCGAAGCGAAGCATCGGTTCCCAGAGCCGCGCCGAGTAGGCGCCGAGCCGGGTCGGTTCGCCTTGACGTTCCTCATCGGGACGCGTCGGGTCCAGCAGAACGTCGAGCCGGGTGTAGGCGCCCCAGACCTTGACGTGCGCAGGATCGGCGTTCTCGCCGTCATAGCCAGTCGGGCGCCAGCGTCGGCCGGCAGCGATCGCCGGGTCGTCGCCGGTACGGCGTGCCTCGTACCAGGCGAGCGAGGTCTTGAGGGGAAGCGGAAGCGGCTCCCGGCGACCGGCGTCGTAGATCGCGGCCAGGTCGGCAAGCAAGGCGCGGGCTTCCGGCCCGACCGGACCGAGAAGCCGGCTCGCCGGGCTGTTCCGTCCACGGCCGATAGCCAGAGCTGTCCAGTTGTGGTCCTCGTCGTGGGCGGACAGGGCGAGCAGCTGAATCCAGGAGGCGAGCAGTTGCTTGGCATCGAGGCGGGAGAAGCTGACCGAGACCAGCCGGTGGCCGTGCACGCTCGGAACGGTGCCGGTGAGCCGTCGGCCGCCGCCGAGATCGACGTCCAGATCGAACGCCCTGGGACTCGTCTGCCGGTGCTGATGTGCACTGATCGCGAGCTGCTTGGCCTCGTCGCGTACGTCGGTCGCGGTCCGCCAGCCGAGTCTGCCCGGTGGCAGCGTGCCTCGTCGCCACTCTGCTTGGAGCGCGTCGTTCGGATTGACCCCCGCCAGCATGTCGCGGAGCAGCCGGTCGCCGACCGACCACTTCTGGAGGTTGTCGATCTCCACCGGCATCACGTCCGAGACACCATCGACCTCCCACGGCAGGGTCAGGTCGAGCGCCCGGAAGAATCCCTTCACGGGATGACGGAAGAACGCCAGGAGGTCGGCCAGCGCGATGTCCTCGCCGCCTGCCGATGGCGGCTGCCCGGCCAGAAACTCGGGCCGTGGTGGCCGGGATCCCGCGGCGGCTCGGGCCGCGACGAGGGCGGTCGGGTCGAACGTGAAAGGTCCCGGAGTACCGAGCCGGCCGGCTTCCAGGTTCTTCCGATCGAACGGCTGGAGCGGGTGCTTGACCAGCACCGCTTCCCGGACCTGCGACTCGGTGGTGCGGTCGAGGACATCAAGCAGCTCACCGAGCGGTACTGCGGGCGGCCGCCGTTGCCCCGTGTACTCGTTGGCGCCGGTGTAGGTGATCACCAAGGACTCGGTCGCGGCGAGAATCGCATCCAGCAGAAGCTGGCGATCCTCGCTGCGGACGTCGCGCTCGCCCGTGATCGGAGTCCTGGCCAGTACGTCGTCGCCGTCGGCCAGTCCGAATCGAGGGAAGACGCCGTCGTCGAGTCCCAGCAGGCAGACCACGCGGTGGGGGACCGATCGCATCGGCACCATCGTGCAGACGGTCAGCGTGCCGGTCCGGAAGCTGGCACGGCTCGGGCGGCCGGCCAGGTGAGTGGACAGGAGAGCCCGGATGTCAGGCAGCCTCAGCGAGGTCCCGGCCAGATGCCCGGCGTCGGCGGCCACCTCGGCGAACTCGCGATGGACCTGGCTGATCTGCCAGTTGTCGTCGGGGACGACCCGGGTCAGCTGATCGATCCCCGCGCGCAACGCGTCGAGCCAGTCCGCGAGGGGACGCGTGCCGTCGAGCCGTTTGGTTGCCGCCTGCAACCGATCGACGTACTCCGCGAACCGGCCGGCCAGCTCGATCCGGGTGCTGCCGACATCGTCGAGCGGCAGGGTCGTGTTGATCCAGGCGTGGGCGTCGGCGGACATCGTCACGCCGGCGAGGATCCGGTCGAGCCCGAAACGCCAGGTGTTCTGGGGGTAGTCGGCCAGACCGTACGGTTCGCGGTGGTTCTGGTCGAACGCCCACCGGACCCCCGACTCGCGGACCCAGGCCGTGATGGTGTCCAGGTCGTCGTCGGTGAACCGGAAGCGCCGGCGTACCGGCTCGGCCTGGGCGAGGTCCAGCAGCTGACTGGCGGTTGCTCTGCTACCCGCGACGCCGAGCAACTGGGATGCGACGCCAAGCAGGGGATTGGTCTGGGTGAGTGACCGGTCGGCCAGCTGCACCCGCAACCGATGCGCCGGGTGGCCGTCGTCGCGGAGGTCTCCGAGGCCGAAGCGAGCGTTGATCAACGGCGCGTACGTCTCGATGTCGGGGCACATGACGAGAATGTCGCGAGGTTCCAGCGTCGGGTCGGCCTGGAGCATCTCCAGCAGCACCTCACGCAGTACGTCGACCTGCCGGGCGGTGCCGTGGCAGGCGTGCACCCGCACGCTGCGGTCATTGGCGGCCAGATGGCGGCCCACGGACCCGACGGTGTTGCTGCACAGATCCTGCTGCAGCCAGCCGAGAAGTGTGTCGGGCGTCGGCTGCGAAGGAAGGTGGCTATCGGTCGCCGGGGCAGCAGCAAGGGTCAACTGAAGCTCACGACTGTCCCGCCCGAGTGTGGCCAGCAGCGGGTGGTCGGCCGCTTGGTGACTCGTGTCGGCGGCTCGGTCGCCAGCGGTGGTGCCCGCTGCGGCCAGGCGCTCCCAGAGCGCGTTGCTGGGGTGGGGGAGCCAGAGGTGTACGTCGCGGTGCTCGGCCAGCCCGGAGAGCAACTCGACCTCGGTGACGGGGAGTCGGGTGTGCCCGAACAGTGAGAGTCGCGCGGGCAGGTCGAAGGAGTCCGGCTGATCGCGAAGCCGGGTAAGAGTTTCGGCGAGGCGAGTTTGCGGTGGCGGGGCGTTTGTCCGATCGACCAGTCGCCGCCAGAGCTCGGGTTGCCAGGTCAGGTCTTCGTCGATGGCGTCGCCCCGGCCATCGGTGTCGCGGCCGGCGCTCCAGTCCGCGAGGAGGGCGGGTCGCTGGACGGCGTACGACGCGAAGAGCCGGGCCAGCCGCGCCGCGACGGCGTACCGGCGGCCTTGACGCAGCTCGGCTTCGGCGCCGGTGTCGAAGTGGCCGAGGTGCCGGGCGACAGGCTCGCACCAGGCGTCGTCGAGGGAGTCGTCGAGCACGGCCAGCAACGGCCAGGCCATCGCGTCCGCTGCCCAGGGGTCGTCGTGGGTGAGGTCGAGCACCGCGGACACCAGCGAGCGCGGAGTTGTGAACCGGACTCCTGCGCAGACCCCGTCACCGCGGCCCGCTGCGGCACCCAAACGGTGCGCGAGCCGCTGGGAGAGCCAGCGCTCGACGCCCTTGGCAGGTACCACCACGAGTTCCTCGGCGAACGGGTCGGCGAGGGGCACGGCGAGCAGGTGCCCCAGTCCGTCGGCCAGCACGTCTGTGCGCTCGGCGCGGTGCAAGTACAGGGTCACCGACGCCAGCATGCCACGCCCGCTGCCGGGCGGTTGAAGCGCCCGGCAGCGGCTGTGGACTCAGGGAGTCACTGGGATATTGGTCAGGCCCGTCTGGGCGTTCCGGACGGTGTTGGAGGAATAGACGACGTTCTCGTCGGCGGTGCACTTGGAGCGGGAAGTGATGTAGACGGCGTACATGCCGGTGCCGCCGAGGTCGGACGAGTTGTTGCGCCAGGCGTTGCCGCAGCCGTTCGGGAACGACGGGGTGGTGGTCGGGTTGTGCGTCTCGTACCCGTTCGCGAACGTCCCGGGGGAGGAGAACGTCGCGGTGTTGTTCTCGATGACGTAACCGAAGCCCTTGACGTCCACCCACGAGTCGGCCGAGTTCTCGCCCGAGATACCGCGGCCGTCGAAGGTGTTGCCGCGGATGACCCCGCCGGTCGTGCCCTCCTTCACGTCGATCGCCTCGGCCGCGATGTTCGGGCCCAGTTGGTTGTCCAGCACCTGCACCCGGTCGGATTTGTCCACGCCACCCGAGTTGCCGTGACAACCCCAGTTGGATCCGGCCGAGCCGAGGTACACGCCCTCGCCGTACCCCTTCTGGACCAGCCCCGCATCGGTGATCTTCGAGTTCTTGATCACCCCGTCAGCAGAGGACCGGCGAAAGTGCACGGCCTCCTCGTCGGTGTGGTGGACCGACACCCCGTCGATGGTCACGTGGTGGGAGTTGTCCAGCACGATCCCCTTCTTGGACTCCTGCACGGTGAACCCGGTGAGCTTCCAGTACGGCGCACCGAACAACCACAGCCCGTATCCTGAGTCCCACCCGGACGTCGGTGCCGGGCACGACGGCGCGGTCCCGGACGGTCCATCGTTGATCAGCACGGCGGTCGGCGGACCCGTCAGCGTGATCGGCGCCGCCGCGGATCCAGCTCGTTGGGTCAGGAATGAGCCACGGTACTGCCCGGACGCGAGCCGGATCGTCTGACCGGGTTGCGCGTTCGCCAACGCGGCCTGCAGTTGCGCGGCCGTCGACACGTCGACCACCGACCCGCCACCACCCGGGCTGCCGCCCGAGCCGTACACCTCGAACTCCCAAAGTGAGTAGCCGTACGCCGTACCGCGTGCGGTGCCGTTGATCCGCACGTACCGCGCACTGGCTGACACCGGGATCTCGTCTACACCACCGTCGCCGGACGTCGTCGAATGGACAGTCGTCCAGGTCGTGCCATCCGTCGAGGTCTGGACCTGGTACGCCTTGCCGTACGCCGCCTCCCAGTTCAGCTTCACCCGCGTCAGCTCCGCCGGGGCGCCGAGGTCGACCTGGATCCACTCGGGATCATGGGCCTCCTGCGACGCCCACCGAGTCGAGCTGACGCCGTCGACCGCGCGCCCGGCCTCGAAACCGCCGCCCTCGACCGACGACGCGGTGGCCGTCTTCCCACGAGACAACAGCGTTTCCGATCCACCACCACCGCCGGGGGTTCGCAGGAACAGTGAGCCCGATGGATCGGTTCGGGTGGCGTTGACGCCGCCGTTCGGTGCGGTGTAGTCGGCGGTTTCGCGGCCGGCCCAGTCCGTGATGGTGGCGCCGTTCACCGCGAGGTGCTGGAACTTTGTTGGGTCGGATGAGCTGCTGCCGAACTGGTACAGACGTTGCCGGTCCGGGTAGTAGCTCTGGTAGGCGCCGTTCGCGGTGGTCTGCTTGCTGAGCGCGTTGTTGTAGACGACGTTCTGCGGACCGCTGGAGCCGGACCACTTCACCGCCTTCGGGCCCGCCGCCCACCAGATCGGCCACCAGGTCGAGTCGTCCGGAACGTCACCGCCCTCGTCGCCGCAGTTGCTCCGGCAGTTCTTCGACGAGTGCTCGAACGGGATGCGGACGGTGTTGTTCTCGAACAGGTTGCGCCGTTCCCAGCCGCCGTGCACGTTCAGGTCGGAGTCGAAGTCGTTGCCGATGGCCACATTGTTCGAAGCGGACCACTGGAAGGTGAAGTGACGCAGGTTCCGGGTCGTGTTGTAGCCGTACAGCGAGTCCCAGACCCGCGAACCGCGCAGGTAGCCGTTGCCTCCCTTGCCCTTGTTCCAGGAGCCGTCCAGATGGGATTCCTGAACCTGGATGTTCTTCGCGCTCTCGGTGACGATCGGGTGCGAGCCGGTCATCTCCGTTCCGACCCGGCGGACCCAGGTGTTGATCGCCCACTTCAGCACGATCCCGTGCATCTGGTACTCCGGCGCCATGTTGCCGTAGTTGTGGACGGCGTCGGCCTTGTTCAGGTTGTAGGTCCCGCCGCTCAGCTTCGGCAGGCCGGCCATGTCCTGGGTGATGGTCAGGTCCTCGATCCCGACCCCGACGACCGGCTTGAGCGGCGTCACCCGGCTCGGATAGACCGTGCCGCCGATCGCGGCCGACCCGTCCGAGGTGGAGTTCAGCGGCAGGTCGTACTCGAGTGGCTTGTCGATCGTCAGGTTCCGCCCGGCGGTGTCGACCGCGCTGATCTGGAAGATCTGCTGGCGCATGTGCAGGTTCTGGTACTTCGACGTGTCGGTGACGGTCTGCTGCTGGTAGAACTTCACCGAATTCGCCGCACCGACCCACAGGTAGTTGCCGGCCTTGAACAGCGCCATGTTCGCGGTGCTGGCGAGCTTGATCTGGGTCGTGCCCGCGGCCGAGGACTCGCGCAGCGGAACGCCGCCGGCCCAATGCTGGTTGATGGATCCTTCGAAGATGTCCTTGCGGTTCTGCGGAGCCGAGGCGTAGTCGGCGGCGTACCGCGGTGCGACCTCGCGGCTCTGAACCCGGAGCAGGCCGCGGCCCGGCCACATCCAGCCGCCCTTGCCGGTCGCCCCGTGGGTCATCCCGTCCTCGTCCCAGTCACTACCGTCGGCGGTGAGTGCGTCGTACCTGGTGTTGGTGTCGGGACGGAACACCAGCACGGTCCGGCCCTGACCGGCACCCTTGATCAGCAGGTAGCTGGCGTCGAGGCCGAGCTGCCGGGTGACGGCGATTCGTCCCTCCGGCAAGGTGATCTGCGACAGCTTGTTGTAGCCGGCCGACGGTGTGCACTGCGTTCGGATCGCGTCGATCGCGGCCTGCAGTCCAGTGGTCGCGTCACTGCCATCAGCACGGACGCTGTACTGCGAGGCCAGCTCCGCCGCGGTGATCTGGCAGTTCTGGTCGGGGTTGAGGTCGGCGGGACCGGGTAGCGGGGCGCCACCGCGGTAGCCCGCCTTGCTCCAGTCCGGCAGACCGGCGATGGGTGCCCGCCGGTTCGCGCTGGTCAGGTCAG
Source organism: Kribbella catacumbae DSM 19601 (assembly GCF_000372465.1). Classification (GTDB taxonomy): domain Bacteria; phylum Actinomycetota; class Actinomycetes; order Propionibacteriales; family Kribbellaceae; genus Kribbella; species Kribbella catacumbae. Next base: position 403,846 of record NZ_AQUZ01000001.1, on the reverse strand, counting down.
GAATCGTTGCCGCGACTACCTGGGCCGCGAGACCCGCTTGGGCCGGGCCGATCGCGGCCACGGTGGTCGGGATGCCACAGGTCAGTGCGACCGCGGCGACCACAGCGATCCGGCATCGCCTTCGTTGCTGGGGGGATGACATGGAGGACCTCCTAAGGGGGCGGGGAGGGGGGAGCGAGCGACCCGCGGCGCGCCGGGCAGGGTGGAGCGGCGCGGGGAGCGGAGCGGGTGACCCGCGGCGCCGGGGGCAGGGCTGGCGCCGCGGGTCCGTCCGATGGGTCAGGGCACCCAGTGGTTGTGGGTGACCGTGATCATCACCTGGAGCTGGATGCTCGCCGAGTAGTAGCTGTCGGTCGCGATCGGCGTGCCGAGCATCTTGTTCCACAGGGCGTCCAGCCAGGCCTGGCTGCCCGAGTCGGTCATCGCCGTGACGGCGAACGGAGCGAAGAAGGCCGGCTCGCTACCGCTGGAGATCTGGGTGCCGGTCAGTTTGTAGCCCAGTGCGATCTGGTCCGGGTTGCCGCCGGTTTTCGACTTGATCCAGCTGTTCAGCTTGCGGGCTGCTGCCAGCGATCGGGAATCCGCTCCGGTCACCGCGTCCGCGCCGATCCGCCACGGCGTACGGCAGGCGTTCCACCAGAACTGGCCGTCGTTCGGGTCTTCCAGCACCTGGCCGGGCGCGGGCCGCGGCGAGGTGTTGGTGTTGACGACGAAGTCGGGCAGCAGGCCGGTACTCGGGGCGAAACCGGACTGCAGGTTCGCGATCGTGGTCTGGTGGGCGTTGCGGATGGTGTCCCAAGCGGTGTCACCCGTGGCCTTCCGGAAGGCACGGAAGTGGTCGACCATCCAGTCCGACGTACGGGTGATGTAGTAGTACTGGTCGCCGGAGCTGGACCAGTCGCCGAGCTTGAGCAGATTGGTGGACGGGTTGATCTCGTCCTTCTTGATGGCGTTGATGTGCCGGATCGCCAGTTGCTTGTAGTTGTAGGTCCCTGCGCTACCCCATTGGCGATCCGCCAGCAGGAGTCCGTAGGCGACGTCCATGTCGCCGTCCGTCGCACCGTCGCCGCCGTTCACGCTGCGGCAGTTGACGTCCTGCTCGGCAGCGAGCAGATCCGGGTTGACCGACGACGGGTGGTCGATCTTCCACTTGACCAGTCCGTCGAACACCTTCTTCGCATCGGGATCCGCGCCGGCCATCGTTGCCGCGATGACCATTCCGTACCCTTGCGCCTCGGCCACGTACGGGTGGTCGGCGTCCGGCGAGATCACCTGGTACCAGCCGTTGCCGCAGTTCTGCCGGACGAAGGCCGCCTTCCAGCGCTGGTAGTAGTCGACTACCTTCGCGTCCAGCGCGGACTGAACGCCCGAAGGCCGCAACATGCCCGCGGCGTACGGGATCGTGTGGCCGCCGAACGGCACTGCTGCGTCACCACCGCCAGGAGGTGGTCCGCCGTCGCCGCCGTACACCTGGAACTCGTACAGGGAATAGCCGTACGAAGTGCCGCGGGCCGTGCCGTTGATCCGGACGTACCGGGCGGTGCCGGCTACGGTCAGGTCGTCGGTGGCGCCGTTGCCGCTGGTCGTCGAAAACGCCGTCGTCCAGGTCGAACCGTCGGTCGAGATCCGGACCTGGTAGGACTTCGCGTAGGCCGCCTCCCAGGTCAGCTTGACCCGGGAGATCGGCTGGGCGCTGCCGAGGTCGACCTGGATCCACTCCGGGTCATGCCCCTCCACTGATGCCCACCGGGTCGACGCGTTGCCGTCGACTGCCTTGCCGGCTTCGAATCCTGCGGCCTCGATCGAGGAGGCCGTGGCAGGTCTTCCTTGGGACAGCAGGGTTTCGGCCGCTCGGGCCGCTGTTGGCATCAGGATCGAGGCCACCAGCACGGCCGCCGCCCCGAACACACTCATCGCTGTTATTCGTCTCACTGCCGGCTCTCCGTCCGTCGTACGGGCCCGCATGCTGATAGCACGCTAACTATTAGGAAAGCTTCCTAACGGTTGCGAGTGAGAGTAGACCGCGCGCCCATCACGGGCAAGACTTCAACGCCGACCCACCAGAAGTCGGATCTCCAGCACTCAGCCGAGGGCTGCCACGGCGTCGAGGATCCTGGTCCAGTACGCCGGCCGGTCGAGTTCCACCGCGACGCGGGCGTTGGCCGGCCGGCCGGTGTAGTGGTGCAGATCGACCGCGGTGGCACCGGCTGTCCATTCGCCGGCGGTCTCGATCACCACGTTCGCTTCGACACAGCGGACGATCGCCGGGTCGATGAGTCTGGCGACGGCGACCGGATCGTGCAGCGGCGGCGCGGTGAATCCCCACAGGCGTCGGTAGGTCGAGGCGAAGAAGGTCATCCACTCGACGCAGATGCCCGCCAGCGGCGTACCGATTCGTGCGAAGGCGGACAGGACGTCGTCGGTCACCAGGGCCTGGTGGGTGACGTTGAGTCCGCACATGGTGAACGGGATGCCTGAACGCAGGACCTGGCCCGCTGCTTCGGGGTCGACGAAGCAGTTGGCCTCCGCGTACGGCGTGACGTTGCCGCGTTCGGTGGAGCCACCCATCCAGACGATCTGGTCGATCCTGCTGGCGACGTCCGGGCGGGCCGACAGGAGCCGGGCGATGTTGGTCAGAGCCCCGGTCGCCACCACGGTGACCGGGGAGTCGTGCTTGGTCAGTACGCCGACGAGCAACTCGTGGGCCGTGATCGTTGCCTCCGGCACCTTTGGCTCGTGCTCGAACAGCGGGCCGTCCAGCCCGGTCACGCCGTGCACGTCGTCGGCGATCCGCAACGGCCGAACGAGCGGCCGGTCGGCGCCGCGGGCGACCGGGATGTCCGGCGCACCGGCGAGCGAGAGCACTCGACGGGCGTTGAGCGTGCACTTGCCGACCGTCTGATTGCCGGCCACCGTCGTCACCCCCAGCAGTTCGACAGCTGGATCGGCGATGGCGAGCAACAGCGCCATCGCATCGTCGTGCCCGGGATCGCAGTCGAGCACCATCGGGATCGCCATCCACACATGCTAATTCGGGCTGTCCTGACTGATCCGTGGGTCGTTCGTGGTGTTACGGGGTCAGCTGGCCGGTTGGAGGGCGCCAACCGGTGATCGACTTTGGGCGCGGGCTGGGCGTCGTTGGGCGGGTGGGTGTCTGGCCGGTGCACAAGGTGGCTGGGTGGTCAAAAGGGGCGACTGATCAGGTTGGCGGGCCCCCGGCGGCTACCGGTCAGCACTCCCGGGTCAAGAGACCGACCCACGGATCCGTCAGGAGAGCCCTAATTCGGCCCCAGCGAACTAAGCGTCTGCCTCCAGGCCGTAGCCGGGAGGCGGACGCTTCGGTCAGGCTGCGGCGAGGAGATCGATGAGGGTCGTCCGGGCGCGGGCTACTCGAGAGCGGATGGTGCCGATCGGGCAGCCGAGGTGGCTGGCTGCTTGGGCATACGGGACGCCGGCCAGTTGGGTGAGGACGAAGACCTCGCGGCGGTCGGCCGGGAGTTTGTCGAGCAGGTCGGCGAGGGCGATCCCGTCGTCGAAGCCTGGCAGGTCGGATGGTTGGGCTCGTTCGGCGGCGAGTTGCCAGTCGCGGTCGGAGAGTCTCGGGCGGGATGCCTTGCGGCGCAGGTCGTCCGCGACGGTGTGCCGGGCGATGGACAGCAACCAGGTCCGTGCCGATGAGCGACCCTCGAAGCGGTGCAGGCCTTTCAGTGCGCGCAGGAAGGTCTCCTGGGTGAGATCGTCGGCCGACTGCGGATCGGCGCTGAGCTGGCTGACGTAACGCCGGACGTCACGCTGGAGGGCACGGATGAGGTTGTCGAGGGCAACAAGGTCGCCTTCGCGGGCGGCGATCGCCAGGCGGGTAGATGTCTCGTCGGGGCCGGCGGGCGGTCCGATCGGTTGTTCGAGCAGGGCAGAAGCCATGGCTTGAGTCCTTCTGGAAGTCCAGGATCCGGCGCCGCACGATCAGGTACGGGGCCGGCGAGCGGAAAGGCCTGCCGGATGGCAGGCCTCAGCCGGAGCGGCACCTGGTCTCGGTGGCGCTCCGGTGGGACGGCCGTCAGACGACGGCGACTCCGCGCGGTGGACCCCTTGAGGTGATGGCGTGAACGAGGAGGAACGGCCGAAGCGTCCTGGGGGAGTGGTGCGGCCGGATGTTCGGCTGGTGGAGGGTGACTCGTGGGCCGGAGATCAGTCGCAGCGGGAGCAACAGCCGCCTGGTGGCGGTACGGAGAACGGCGAAGGCAGCCCGTTCCCCATAAGCCAGCCAGAAGCCGCAAAGCAGCGCCGCAAGCAAGTGAGCGGCGAGCATGCCGTACGACCCCATGCCGGCCAGATGCTCAACGCTGGTCTCGGCTGCTGCCTGCATCGAATGGTGGCCATGAGCGGCGTCGGCCGCCATCGGCATCGTGTGGTGCGCCATGTGCATGGCATGCGGATCCGACGGAGACTGCGGGTGGCGTTGCGCCTGCGCCGCGGAGAACCACAGATGCAGCGTGCTCTGCGCCGCCAGCGTCACGAGGACCACGAACGGTACGCCGCGCTCTCGGTCGGCCACGAACCATGCGGCCATCCCGACGCCGGCGAAGGAGGTGCCCAGCGCCCATCCCGGTATCGGCGTTCCGGACATGAGGTGATGACCGAGGGCGGCGAGCAGCACACAGATGGCCGCGAACATCGCGGCCCGCGTTGCTCGGAATCCCCAGGCCGGTCGCATGGCTGAACCATGGTCGCACCTCCTTGGCGGTCGCCACAGAGGACCCAACTCCGGGACCATGGCGCAGGTCACATCCGGCACCCGGGAACCAATCACCACAGCGATCCGACTACTGCCTTGGAACTGCGGACAAGGAGTGGACGTGACCGAAGTACAGCGCTCGGAGGTCGAGACGGGTGCCCAGCCGTCGTCAGGCCGGGCCGGCTCGGCGAAGACCGGCGCGCGCAGCGGGGGCTCGGGGATGTTCCGGGCCTTCTGGCGGTGGCACTTCTACGCCAGCTTCCTGGTGATCCCGGTGGTGGTGCTTCTGGCCGGGACCGGACTGATTTACCTGTTCCGGTTTCAGATCGAGCCGATGCTGCACGCGGAAGTGATGAAGGTCGAGCGGCCGGCCGGATTGCAGGCCCAGCCGTACGCCGCGCAGGTCGAAGCGGTGCAGCGGGCTTTCCCGGAGGCGACGGTGGTGTCGATGACCGAGCCGTCCGCGGCGGATCGGTCGACGACGTTCTCGCTCGACACGGGCGACGGGCCCCGGGACGTGTTCGTCGATCCGTACGAGGGCAAGGTGCTGGGTTCGCTGAATCCCGACACCACGCTGTCGGGTGGCGCGATCCGATTGCACGGGGATCTGATGGTCGGCCGGTGGGGCGAGTACGTGATCGAGATCGCCGCCTGCTGGGCGATTGTGATGGCCCTGACCGGCTACTACCTGTTCTTCCGCGGCCGGGTCGCCAGAGCGCGGCGCCGCGCGGCTGGTGCGGCCGGCGCCGTACTACGGTCGCGGCACGGCCGGACGGGCGCAGTACTCGGTGTCGGGCTGTTGTTCCTGATCGTGTCCGGGCTGCCCTGGACAGGGTTCTGGGGTGAGAAAACCCAGCAACTCGTGACCAGCCAGGGCAGCTCGTTGTGGAGCGAGGATCATGGCGCGTTGTCGAATCCGACCTCGACGCTGGACGAGTCGCTGCCGCACAGTCACACCGTTCCGTGGGGGCTGGGCAAGACCGAGGTGCCGAGCTCTGACCCGTCCCAAGCGAAGCGGTCGGTGGCGACTGTCGACACCGCGATCGAGGTCGGGCAACGCAACGGCCTGCGGCACCCGATGACGATCGCGCTGCCCGACGGCGACGAAGGCGTCTATTCGGCGATCGGCTACGCCTTCCAGGACCCCGGCAAGGAACGCACCGTGCATGTCGACCAGTACGGCGGCCGCGTGGTCTCCACGTACGGCTACGGCGACTATCCGGCGTTGGCCAAGGTGGTCTCGCAAGGCATCGCGCTGCACGAAGGGCGACGCCTCGGGCTGGTCAACTTCTGGGCCACGGCCTTGTTCTGCGCCGGGGTGATCTTCATGTCGGTCAGCGGCCCGATCATGTGGTGGCGTCGACGTCCCTCCGGCCGAGCGGTAGGCGCACCACGGGGCCGGCTCCCACTCCGCGCGACGCCGGCCCTGGCCGCCCTGATCGTTGCCCTCGGCCTCTTCCTCCCACTCTTCGGCATCACCCTGGCCGCGCTACTCCTCCTCGACCAACTCCTCCTCCGCCGATTCCCCAGCCTCCGCGACTGGTTCAACGTCACCCCCTAGCACAGGCGCCGCCGAACTGCGCCGTGATGATCGCCGAATTGGTCACCGCGCAGTTGAGATAGCCGTCAGCTGTTCTCGGTGATGCGGCTCATCGACGCATTCCCGTTCGCCAGGGACTGTGCGAGGACTTCGGCCTTGTCTGTCCCGTTGGCGGCGAGGAATGTTGTGGCAGCCTCACGACTCAGGACGAGTGCCAGTGAGATGGTCTTCCCGGCCTTCTCCACCCACGAAATCAGTCTGTCCACCAGCTCGGCCGGCGTTCCTTGCGTGTCTACCAGGGACGGGTCGGCGGTGGTCACCGAGGTGACGCGGAGGTGGTCGTCGAAGTCCAGCACCAGCGACGTCCACAGCTCGCCGTCCGCGTGAACGCCAAGCACTGCGCTCGATCGGGGTTCGACGTAGGCGCCGACGGCTGCACGAACTTCGTCGTAGGAGGCACCCAGTCGCCACTGCAGGCCGAGCGTCTCGCGCGCCGGTCCGGGACATGTGACGATCCCGTCTGGGTAGGAGTCCAGTGTGGCATAGGTCTTGCGGATGTAGTCATCGAGGTCCTCGTCGATGGTCCAGTTATCCTGGACCTCGGCGAAGTAGCTGTCCACCGCGTCCCGCTCCATCACCACGACGAAGTCAACGAGGTGTTGGTTGGCCTCGTAGAGCTCGCGGGCGACACGCTGCGGATCGTCGATGACGTCGACGCGCCCGTTGACCGGCAGACCCGCGGTGTGCTGGAACTTGAGCACCCGCCCGGCCTCATGGATGACGACCAGGCGGCGGCATGCCTTGGCTGAGTGGAGCAGCAGCGCCTGGGCGTTGCGCCACTGGTCGACGTCGATGTCGGCCATCAGAACGTTCTCGTGCAGCATCGCAGACTCCCTCAGGCGCTGAAGACGCACCGGTAGACGTGAATCGAGTAGGGCGGCAGACTCTCGGCAATGGTCGTTCCGTGGGTGGCCACGTCCCGTCCGTCCCAGATCTCCCGTACGGCGTCCAGCTCCGTGCCGACCTCGATCTCGGCCGGGATCGTCGCGGCGGTCGGGTTGGCCACGAACACGACCTTGGTCCTGGGATCGCCGACCGTGTGATGCACCGTGACCTCGATCGCTGGGTCGTTGGCGGTCATCTTCACCAGGCCGGAGCGCCCGCACACCTCGGCCAGGATGGCCGGCACGGTGTCCAGGTCGGGCACCAGGATGATTCGGCCGGAACCGATCTTGGCCTCAGCTGCTCCGGCGGCCAGCGGGACAGCATCCGCCAGAGCTTCCCGGAGCACCGTGCACGGCCGCATGGTGCTGTCCAGACTCGGGGCTTTCGGCCCGATCACCAGCGTGCCACCGCTGTCGACGTACTCGGCGAGCGAGGTCTGCAGGCCGGAATCCAGATAGTCGAAGGTACTCAGCACCAGCAATTTGTGTGCCTGCCAGCGCTTGGCAGGCAGCGCTGTATCGGACAGTACATAACCGAATCCGGAGCGGGTCAATGCATCCGAGAACGCCGAGAACCAGGTCGCCTTGGCCAGCTGGACAGGCTCGTCGAATCCGAGCGAGTCCTCGCTGACCGTCAGAGCACCGGCGTACTCCGAGAAGCCCGAGGGCGTTTCCAGGAAGTCACCCGGGAAGGAGATGAGGACCGACGCTGCTTCGAGCCGGTCATATTCACGGTTGGCGAGCAGCAGGACGTCCTCCTGCCTGCGCAGGTTCCGGAAGTCGCCGGCCTCGAGCATCTCGTTGACAGTACGGAACATCTCGACCTTCTCGGGCCGTTCCCGGCCGTCGCGGCGGATCGGCGAGTCCAGCCAGCGGTCGCGTTCCACCAGCATGTAGCGGGAGAACCCCCGGATGCCGTGCATCAGGGCCGCCTTGGTGACGAACTCCTCGTCATCGAGATCACCAGGGTTGAGGTACCACGGCCAGACGCCGGCGATGAACTCGGGGATGTACGGGTACCGGCTGGTGCCCACGACGTACGAGGCGATCGTCTTGACGTGGGAGTAGAGCTCCTTGCGCGAGTAGATGTCGAACCCGACGAAGTCGAGGTGCTCCTCCAGGGCCGCGAGGTTGTACGGCGCGGTGAACCCCGAGACCGCTCCGCCGGGGCCGAGAGGGTGCGGATAGTTGTGGAACAACGCGATTCCGGCCAGCCCTCGTTCCCGCATCATGTCGGCGAGCCGGGCCATCGAGGTGATCAGGTAGCGCTCGCGGTACTCGGCCCAGTCCGCGTACCACGGGATCTCCTGTCTGCTGGTGGCATCGAAGCGCCTCGGCGGATCGAGCGACTCCACGCTCGAGTAGCTGGCGGAGTACGCCGAGTTGAGCCCGGGCAGGTCGCCGTACTTGTCGAGGACGAACTGCCGGTATCCCTCGATCGAGGCGTCCGAGTAGTCGGCGATGTAAGCGTTGACGCCGAAGAAGTACGCCATCTCGTTGTCGACCTGGGCCGCCACGATCCCACCGTGCGGGTAGGCGTGCTTGGCGAGGATCGAGCAGATCGCGTCGTACCACAGTGCGGTCTCGGCGAAGAACTCCTCGCTCGCGTAGTTCAGCGCAGGAATCGGTTTCGGCACCTGGGTCAGGACGACCTTCGAGCCCCTCGCGCTGCGCGCGTGCAGCCGTTCGTCGGCCAGAATCCGCTTCGGATAGCCGAAGTAGGTGAGCTCGGAGTTGATCTGAGGGCCTGGACGGACGACGATCTTGAACCCCTTCGCCTCGCACAGGCTCAGGAACGCGTCGATATCGTTCGACGGGTTGACCTGGCCGAAGTCGAAGCGACCCCGCTCGATCTCGTGCACCTCCCAGGGGATGTAGATCGAGATCATCGTGAACCCCATCCGTCGCACCGAGTCGAGAATGGAGTCCCACTTGTCGCGATCGAGGCGCCAGTAGTGGACGGCACCGCCGTACAGGGCGGTTGCTTCACCGTGCAGGGTGAAGGCGCCGTTCCGGAGTGCGATGGGGCGATATACATCAGCCGACGGGGACAAAGCTGCTCCTATCCACCACGAGGTGTGGCTACTTCTTCCGGGCAAGGGCGACGGCGAGGATGATGATGACGCCGCGGACGACCTGCTGCTGGCTCGATTCGAGCCCGGCGAGAATCAGGCCGTTGTTGATGAGACCGATCAGGAGAGCACCGAACAGCGTGCCGATCACGGCGCCGCGGCCGCCGAACAGACTGGTGCCGCCCAGGATGACCGCGGCGATGGCCGACAGTTCGTCGCCGGATCCCCACTGGAACCGGCCGGACTGGAGCCGGCCCGCGTAGAGCATGCCGGCGACCGACGCCACCGTCGCCGAGATCAGCAACACCTGGAACTTGATCCGCCTGGTGTCGATACCGGTGAACTCGGCCGCGGTCCGGCTGCCGCCGGTCGCCACCACCTGCCGGCCGAACCGGGTTCGGTTCAGAACGACGGCGCCCACGACGACGAAGGCCGCCATCCAGACCAACAGACCCGGGATCGGCCCGAAGTCGCCGCCACCGAAGATGAGGTTGAAGGTGTCATTGAGGATCGGCTGAGGCGCCGAGTGCGTGATCCACTGCGCCACGCCCGCGGCGATTCCGAGCATCCCCAAGGTGACCAGGAACGAGGGGATGCCGAGCCGGCTGACGAGACCGCCGTTGATGGTGCCCACGACGACGCCGACAGCGAGTCCGGCAAGAATTCCGGCCATCAGGCCCCAGTGCGCGATCGCCATCGCCGAGCAGACGCTCGCCAGGCCGGCCACCGAGCCGACGCTGAGGTCGATCTCGGCGCAGGCGATCACGTACGTCATGCCGACCGCGATCACCGTGATCGTCGCGGTCTGCCGGAAGATGTTCAGCAGGTTGCCCTGGCTCAGGAATCCGTCGTCGCGCAGCAGTACGGCGAACAGCACGAACACCGCGACGAAGGCGATGTAGATGACGTAGCGACGCCAGTCGACGTCGGCCAGACCTCTGATGAGGTCTCTCGTACTCCGGCCGGAGGTCGACAGCGGAGGGCGGGCGGTAGTCGGGTCGGCCATGTCAAAGTCCTTGGACGGCGAGTTGAAGGGATTCCTCATCGGGGATGGCCGCACGCGCCAGTTCGTCGGCCACGGCGCCGTTGCGCAGCACCAGCACCCGGTCGCTGACGGCCAGCAACTCGGGAAACTCCGAGGAGATGACGATCACGGCTCCGCCGGCGTCGGCGAGCCGACGGATCATGGCGACGATCTCGCCCTTGGTGCCGATGTCGACGCCCGCGGTCGGCTCGTCCATGATCAGCACCTCCGGCCGGGTACCGAGCCACTTGGCGATCACCACTTTCTGCTGGTTGCCGCCGGACAGCCGCCGTACCGGTTGATCCGCATCGCCGGCCTTGATCGCGAATCGTTCGATCAGAGTCCGGCTGAGCCGCCGGCCGGATCTGGTGTCGAGGAAGGGCCCGCGCCGGATCGTGTCCAGGACCGGCAGCAGCAGGTTGTCCGTGACCGAGTGCTCGAGGACCAGCCCCTGCTCCCGGCGATCCTCGGGGATCAGCGCGATGCCGGCCCGCTGCGCGTCCCGCGGGTTGCGGACATCGATCCTGCGGCCGTGCATCCGGAGTTCACCGGAATCGATCCGGTCGATACCGAACAGACACCGGGCGAGTTCGGAACGACCGCTGCCCATCAGCCCGGCGATGCCAAGAATCTCGCCGGCCCGCAGCTGGAAGGAGACACCCCGCACTCGCGTACCGGAGTAGAGGGTGATTGCCTCGAGCAACACATCGGTGCCGGCGGAGGACTCGCGTTCCCGGTAGCTCAGCGCGCCGTCATCCGGCCGGCCGATGATGCCCTCGACGATCTCGGCCGGGGTGACCTCGTCGAGCCGCCGGGTGAACAGGCTGCGGCCGTCGCGCAGGATCGTGATCCGGTCCGCGATCCGGTAGATCTCGTCCATCCGGTGCGAGATGTAGATGATCGAGATCCCCCGCCCCTTCAGCCGGCCGATCAGCCCGAACAACGCATCGACCTCGTTCCTGGCCAGGCTCGCGGTGGGCTCGTCGAGAATGAGCACCTGGGCGTTCTGCGCCACCGCCTTGGCGATCTCGGTCAGCTGCCAGTACGCCGTGGACAGGTCGCCGACCACCGCGTCGATGTCGACCTCGACCTCCAAGTCTGCGAAGATTCGTCGGCCCCGATCGCGGGAGTCCCGGTCACTGATCATGCCGACCCGGTTTCGCTTCTCCGCCGTTAGATAGAGGTTCTGGGCGACGGTGAGACTCGGAACCAGACTGAACTCCTGGAAGACCATGCCGATCCCGGCGGCCTTGGCGTCGTCGACCGAGCTGAACGCGACCGGCGTACCGGAGACCAGGATCTCGCCCGCGTCCTTGGTGTACACGCCTTGCAGGATCTTCATCAGGGTCGACTTGCCAGCTCCATTGCCTCCGGCAAGGGCATGGACCTCCCCGTAGCCGACCTCGAAGTCGACGCCCAGCAGCACCGGCACGCTGTCGAAACTCTTGCGGATCCCCCGCAGCTCAACGACCGCGCTCATTTCTTGAAGGCCTTCTGCAGATCTGCCGGAGCATCGACGTGGTAGACCTGCTGCCACGCCTCGAGCACGCTGTCGTGGGTGACCGGCAGCGCGCTGAGGGCGATGTAGGGCGGTGCGGTCTTGCCGAGCACCGCGCCGGCGGCTAGTTTCGCCTCGGTCACGCCCTGGTCAAAGGGTCGCTGCGCGCCGAGGCCGACGACCAGTTGGTCCTTGGCCAGCGCGATCGCGACGTTCTTGCCGAGGTCCTGGGTCGCGATCTTCAGATCCGTCCGGCCGGACGCCCTCGCGGCGGCCATGATCCCTTCGGCGGGCACGTCCCAGACGCCCCAGATGCCGGCCAGGTCCGCGTGCTTGCTGAGCATCGCGTTCGCGGCCGCCTGAGCGTCGCCCGCGAAGTCCGGCCCGGCAATGCCCTTGGACTCGACGATCTGCACGTCGGGGTAGTCCTGCGTGATCGTCGTCCGGAAGCCGTCGTAGCGCTGCTTGGTGACGAAGAAGTCGGCCTCATGGAAGATCACCCCGATCTTGCCCTTGCCACCGAGCGCCTTGGCCAGCAGGTGCGCCGACACGACGCCGTTGCCGTAGTTGTCGGCCGACACGACACTGACGTAGTCCTTACCAGCCGTCATCCCCTGCGGCACGTTGTCCATGAAGACGAGCTTGATCCCGGCGGCCGCCGCCTTCTTGTACGCAGTCGCGGTCGCGACCGGGTCGGTCGGGATCGACACGATGATGTCTGGCTTCTTCGTCATCACCGTCTCCAGGTCGGAGACCTGCTTGTCTGGCTTGAAGTTGGCGTCGGTGGTTGCGACGACCTGGATGCCGAGCTTGCCGAACTCGTCCTTCAGACCGGCTAGCTGGGCGCTCGCCCAGTCGTTGCCGCCGTAGTGCATGACGATGGCGGCGGTCGCACCCATCGCCTTGACCTTCGTGACCTCGGCCTCGGTCAGCGCGGCCGTCTCGGCCTTCGCCGGTTCCTCGCCGTGCGGACCCTTGCTGAGAACCTTGCCCTGCAGTGCGGCGAGCGCCTGGTCGGCTTTCGACGAGATCCCCGGATCCGGGGCCACCGACCCCTCGGAACTCGGTGAGCAGGCACTCAGCACGAGTGCGATCAGAACGATGCCCGATAGTGAACGGCGCAACATCATCACCAGCTCCTCTTGGTCGGTATGGCAGAGCCAATATCGAGAGTGTGAACGTTCGCCTTAGCCGAAGTCAATAGCTCGGGCGAACGTTCGCCTAGATTCTTCCGAGTGCGCCGGGAGGACGCCGGAGAGATGGTTAGCGGGCCGCCGTGGTGGAGTCGCGGATGACCAGCTTCGGCACCGCGGGGGTGACGTCGACCGGAGTGCCCTGGACGAGGCCGAGCAGTATCTCCATGCAGCGCTCGCCAACGATGCCGAAGGACTGGCGAACCGTGGTGAGTGGCGGGAAGGTCTGCGGGGCGAACTCGTTGTCGTCGAACCCGACCACCGAGATGTCGCGCGGAACCGACACTCCTGCCTCGTAGAGCGCCCGGAGGAAGCCGAGCGCCATCAGGTCCGAGGCCACGAAGATCGCGGACGGCAGGCCTTCGGCGAGCAGCCTCCGCCCGATGGCGTACGCGCTGTCGCCGGACCAGTCGCCGTACCGGACGGCGGGGGCAGCCAGGTTCGCCGCAGTCAGCTCGGCCTGCCAGCCGCGCAACCGGACCTGCCCGTCGAGCCATTCCTGACTGCCGGCCAGATGAACGATCTCGCGATGCCCGAGCTCCACCAGGTGCCTGGTCGCCAACCTGGCACCCAGCTCCTGGTCCTCGAAGAACACCGTGAACCCGTCGTGACTGGTCTCCCCCGGAGCCAGTAACACCACCGGCACGGTCACCGGAACCGCCTGGATCACATCGGCGATAGGCATCCGCGGCGCGATCACGACGATCCCCTCCACCGCGCGCTTCGAGAACTCATGGAAGGCGCGGATCGCGTCGTCGGGGCTCGGGTTGCTCATCGTCGTGACGATCGCGTTGTAGCCGGCGTCACGGGCCGCCTTCTCCACCGCGGCGAGCGTGCTGACAGGCCCATAGCGCGGCGAGGCGTCGGCGATCACACCAACCGTTCTGGACCGGTTCGTCACCAGAGCCCTGGCGTTGTCGTTGCGCCGATAGCCGAGATCCTCGGCGACCGCGAGCACCCGCAGCCGGGTCGACTCCGCGACCCGCGACCCACCATTGAGCACGCGAGACACGGTCTGGAAGGAGACGCCAGCCTCCCGGGCGACGTCTTTCAACGACGGCCGCCGTAGCACGTTGTCCCTCACATCCCTGACGTTACCTCGCCAGGCACCGGCAGCAGCGCCTGGCAGGGTGTCTGATCCGTATGCCTTGCGGCCGTCGGGCGGGGCGGTGGGGACGCGGGCGAGGTAGAGCTGTTCGCTCTTTCTTCCGACGCCTCGATCGATAGCCGAATCCGGGCCGGGTCCCGCGGGATCCGGCCCGGACGGCTCAGTGCGCTAGTTGACGATGATCTTGTCGACCTCGATCGTGAGGCCCTTGACGAGTGGCGTGGAGGTTCCGGTGGTGACCGTTCCGGTGCCCTTCTGTACACCCTTGATGTTCATCGAGTAGGTCATCGTGCCGCCGGGCGCACCTGGCGTACTCAGCACCCGGTAGTCCTGGACCGGCGGACCGGTGATCTGGCTGCCGGCCGTCCCCTCGAAGTTCTCGGCGCCCACCGTCAGCCCGTACGCCGGACCTGGGTCACCGGGCAGGTTGGCCGGATCGTAGGCGTAGGTGATGTCCTCGGTGCCGTTGACGCCGATCCACTGCTGGAACACCTTCAGGTTGGTCGTGCCGAACAGGTTCAGCCGCCATTCGAGGACGAGCCACGTGCTCACGTCGTCGGTCAGAGTGGCTGCGAAGACGCCCGGAGCCGCGGTCCCGTCGAGGTCGGTCCAGAAGGACGCGAGCACGTTGTTCGGGCGGGCGGGATCGGGCAGGCTCTGCGGCGTGAACTGGATGTCGTCCGACCCCGACGTTCCGCCCGCGACCGAGTAGCCGTTGGAGGTCACGCCGATCCTGGTGTAGGTCTGCCCGGCGAACACGAACGGCGGAACGTTGAAATTCACCGCTTGCTCGTCGCCGACCGGGGTCGGTGTGATGCCGAAGTCGTCCAGCGGGAGGTAGCCGAACAACTCTCCAGGTGCGATCACCGGTTTGTCGGGATCGCGCCCGGCCAGGGTCGCGGTCTTGGTGGCGATCTGGCTACCGATCTTGGTCGCACCCGTCACGCTGTTGAGCCGCAGTTGCGAGCTCAGCGTGCTGACCGCGGTCACGTCCGTGGTCTGCAGGCTGTTGTTCTGCACAGTCACGGTGCAGGTCGACTGGCCGGTGTTCCGCGCGATCGTGCCCGGAACGCAGGTCTGGTCGATCGGCACGATGCCTTCCTGCCGGAAGAACGCCACCGGCAGGTGCAGGGTGCGGGTGCCGCCGAGCTGCCTGAGGTTGACCTGGCCGAAGTACTGACCATCGGGCAGGTCGGGTGCGGTGATCGTGATGGTCAGCTTCCGCGTCTGGCCAGGGTTGACCTCGAACGCGGGCGGCAGAACCGTGATGCGTGCGCCGCTGACGGTGCTACCGCTCGCGGTGAAGCGGAGCTTCTGGTTGGTGACGTTCTTGACGACGCGCTCGGCGGTGATCACGCCCGGCATGGTGGGCGCGTTCACGGACGGCAGGTTGAGGTCGATCCGGTTCAGCGCGCTGGTGGCCGAGGCCGCATAGTTCGCCGCTGTCTCGTCCAGGGTCAGACCGGGGTCGCCGGCCTTGGTCAGGTCGATGCGGCCGCCACCATGGTCGAACGGGTCGGCCTGCGTGACCCGGTCAGGCTTCTTGACCGTTGTCTTGGCCGTTGTCTCCAGCGCGGACTTGACCTGGCCCGGCGTCCACGACGGATGCAGGGCGAAGACCAGTGCGGCAGCGCCGGCCACGTGCGGTGACGACATCGAAGTACCGGCGATCGCCTGGTACAGGTTCCCGGGCGGTCCCTCGGACGGGGACTCGGGAGTCGGTGTGGCACCGGCAAGGATGTGCAGCCCGGGGGCGGTGACATCGGGCTTGAGGAAGTCGCCACCAGGTCCGCGCGACGAGAACGACGTCATCACGTCGCCCTGCCAGGTGGCCTTCGTCCCCTGCGTCATCGTCGCGGTCGTGCCCGGGTGCGCCGCGAGGAACGCGAGCAGCGCGTCGGCGTCGGGCTTCTCGAGCTGCGCGGCCGGCAGCCAGTGGTTGTCGGTGAAGACGTCGGACGGCGAGGTGGTGTTGTACATCAGCATCCCGACGGCGCCGCCCTGCTTGACGTTGAAGCCCTTCATCACCCGGCCAGGCGTGAACCGGCAGGCGACGATCTTGCCCGTGAGCGTGCCCGCGGGTGCCGCAGTGTTGCAGGTCGCATCGGTGTATCCAGGCGTGGAACCAGCCAGTACGACGGGCGTCGGCGTACCGAGGCCCCCGGTGACCGAGGCGCCGGTGACCGTGGCGGTCGCAGCACCGTCGGTCAACGTGACCGTCGAGCGGAAGGTCCGGCTCTGGGTGGAGGCTGCCACCGTGGTGACCCACGGGCTGCGGTGATCGGTCGTGTTCGCGCCCGGACCGGAGTTGCCGGCCGAAACGGCCACGAACACACCAGCGGCGTACGCGTCCAGGAAGGCGAGCTCGACCGGGTCGCTGTACGGGTCGCTGCCGCCGGAGATCGAGAAGTTGATCACCCGGACACCGTCGAGGATGGCGCGCGCGACAGCCGCCGCCGAGTCGGACGGGAAGCAGCCCTCTGCACCGCAGACCTTGTAGACGGAGACCGCCGCTGCCGGTGCGATGCCGCGGATCGGTCCGCGGCTGATGCCCAGCGGGTTCGCGTCGGCGACCGGACCGCCGGCCGAGGTCGTCGACGTGTGCGTGCCGTGACCGTTCGAGTCACGGGCGGAGTCGGGGTAGACGTCGCCGCCGATCACCGCGTTGTAGGTGTCGAGGAACGGCCGTCCGCCGATCAGCTTGTTGTTGCAGACGAACACGTCGGCCGCGGGTGTCAGCGGGTTGTCGCCGAAGTCGCACACCCGCGGTGTGGCGTCAGCGGTCGCCGGTGGCGCCGGCAGCGTGCCGGGATCGGCGTACGACGGGTGCTCCGGCCACGAGCCGCTGTCGAGGATGCCGACGATGACGCCCTTGCCGGAGTTGGCCGAGCCGCCGAGCTGGTTGTAGATCGTCGGGGCGCCGATGAAGTCGCCGCTAGAGTCGGTCAGCAACTGCTGTGGATTGTCCTGCTGGACCGCGGCGACGCCGGGGAGCTTCAGCAGGTCGCGGGCCTGGTTCGCGGGCACGCTGAGCGCGACGCCGCCGTACACGGTGCGCAGTTTCTGTCCGGCCCTGGCGCTCGGAACCCTGGTCTGCATCGCAGTGAGGAAGGCGTTCTCCACCGCGGTCACGTGCTTGAGGTACTTGGTGGCGTTGGCGCCCCTGGGGTCGAGGCGCTTGCCGGTGACCGAGGGGCTGGTGCCGGGGAGGCCCTTGATGCCGCCGCGGTACGAGGCGAGCGAGTCGTAGTCGAGCTTGACGACCACGCGGACCTGCTTGGCCGACGTGCTGTTGATGAGTGCGGGGTCGCTCTTGGCGAGCTGACCGCTGGGCGACTTCGCGCCGTTGACCGTACTGGCGACCGCGAGCGGCGTCGCCGTCAAGGGCCGGCCGCTCGGGGTGGTTGGTGGCGGGTCGGCGGCAATCGCGCCCGTCGGGACCAGGGCTGCGGTGAGCAGCAGACCGGCTGACAACCCGGCCATGGTGGTGCGTCGAATGGTTCGTCGGTATATCGGTGACCCCATGCGTTGGCCTCCCGTGAAGGCAGATGGACGCCGTCACCGCAGGAAGCCGACGCTGAACGTCAGGGTGATCCCCCAGGTCGCCGTAGCAAACCCCTCAGTCCCGTTGACCGATCCCCCCGGGTACCGGCGTACCGGCCGGCACCCCCACGGTGCCTGCCTGAGCCGAGGCTAAGCCCATATTTTCACCACGGCCAGACCTCGCAACTATCTGTGCGCGCCCGCCTCGGCGTCGCGGATCAGTTCGGCGGCGACGTCGCGGAGTTTGCGGTTGGTCTGGCGGCTGAAGCGGACCAGCGTGTCGAACGAACGGCTGGACGAGATCGAATAGCGCTCCATCAGCAGGCCGACGGCCTGGCCGATCAGGTCACGGGTCTCGATGGCGGCCAGCAGGTTCTCTTCCCGTTGCGCGCCCGAGTAGGCGACCGCCGCATGGGCGGCGAGCAACCTGCCGACGTGCTCGGACTCGTCGGTGAACTCGTCCGCCTCCTCGGCGTACAAGTTGAGCGCACAGAGGCTGTCATCCTTCACGAACATGGGAAAGGCCAGCATGCTCAGGGCTCCCAGCGCGGCGGCGCGCGGCGCGAACAGCGGCCAGCGAGGTTCGCGGCGCATGTCGACGACCCGGACGATCCGATGATGCAACAAGGCGTCCAGACACGGCCCCTCGCCGAACTCCGTCATCACGGCGTCGACCCGCGCCGGCAGCCCGCCCGACGCCGCCTTGTGTTCTACGCGTTTTCCGCCGACGAGAGTCGTCACGGACCCGGCCAGGGCTCCAGGTACGAGGTCCATCGCGGCCTGTACGACCTCCCGCAGCACGTCATCGGGGTCGTCGGCGCGGTGCAGATCCCGGGCCAGTTCGCTCAGCACATGGGCCAGCCGGTCCGGCCCGGGCTGACTGTCCTGCGGTGCCGGCCCGACACTCGACAATTTGCGGCGATCAGTCACAGGCCTTCCTTGATCCTTCCGGCTTAGCACTGCCCGGCCGTCCAGTCCAGCGCTGGCGTGTTGGTCCAAGGGGGTTGATCGAAGCGCTTCCAGCGGTCATAGTGGTTCAGCCTCAGACAGCCGGGCATGATCTTTCGACCTGCCGGGGCTGCTATGCGCGATCACGACACCAGTACAGCTCGCGAACTGATCGCCTTTCTTCACACCGTCGAGGCTGAATTGCGGGCGGCTCGCTGTAGCGCCGACTTCGATCGGCTGACTGCGCTGATCCGAACGAAACGATCGCTACTGCGCGAGCTGCGCCGTCGCCGCCTGCATCGATCCAGCGTGGCGTGATTCGCCATCCACCGTCCGATTGCAGGCCCGTCCCTCTCCGGAGGGGGCAGGGGGAGCGGGCCTGCAATCACCTGTCCCAGAACGCCGACGGCATTCAGTCGCAGGTGTCGCAGATTCCGTTGGCTGGGGTCTGCAGGTTGCACTTGGGGCACTTCTTGATCGGGCGCTCGGCGATCGCGGCCTTGCGGGCTCGGGCGCGGGCGGCGCCGAGCTTCGGCGGGATCATCGCGCTGCCGCCGTCGGCAGGCAGACCGGCTGCCTCGAAGTGACGGTAAGTGGCGAGGCGCTCGTGGGAGGCATGTACGTCGGGGTCCGGGGGAGTGGTACCGGTTGCTGCACCCACGATTGCGGCGTACCCGTCGAAGACGCTCTCGTCGGGGTTGACGCACAGTGCCGACAGCATCGGCTCACCGCGGCGCAGGCTCTCCGCGGACACCTCGGCGAGCACGCCCCCGATCCACTGCCGGGTCGCCTGCTTGGTGCGGATACCGGTCAAGTCCTGTACGCCGGCGGCGATGTCCTTGTGCTGCACAAGCGCCTGGTACTTCTTGGCGGCGAGGATCAGCATCTCCCGCGCGGCCCCCGCCCACTTGATGCGGGCGGTGGCGACCCCGACATCGGACACGTCGCGCCAAGCGCGTTCTTCTACATCCGGCAGTTCGTGGTCTGATGCGGCGACATCGAAGGTGGACACTCGGCAGACCCTAACCGGACCACGTCCAATCAGCGAAAACCGCGCCTCAGGAGACCGCGCCTCAGGAGGAAGGTCCGGGCTTGCCGTCGAAGGTGACCTCGATGGTTTCGGCGGCCTTGTGGCGCTGGGCCCGGGCGTACATCGCGTAGGCGCGCTGGTCGGCTGGTGTCAGGTCGGTGGCGGAGTCGGTGAAGAGCGCCAGCAACGAGCGCGGGTAGAGCTGGTGGGCGATCACCGAGTTCAGTTCGGCGCCGATCACGGCGATCACCGACGCGGCGTAGATGAGACCGATCAGCCCCAGGGTGAGGGCGAAGACGCCGTTCACCTCGCTCGTCTTGGCCAGTACTTCGTTGACGTAGATGCCACCCAGACGTTCGAGCAGATGCCAGCCGACAGCGGTGAAGAACGCCCCCGGGACGATCTTCCGAAGGGCGGGCCGAGGCCTCGTGGCCGGGCGCAGGCACAGGGTCAGCATGACAGTGAGGACCAGGACCGATCCGATGGAAACGAGCCACCCCATCGTGATGGCGACCTCACCGGACAGCGATGCCTGGCTGCCGGCCAGGACGGTCAGGGTGGCGAAGCTGAGCACGGTGAGACCGGCCAGCGACAGCAGCGCCCCGGACCGCAGCCGCCCGTGGAACGGATTGGGGCGTGCGTTCCGGGGGACTCCCCAGATCACGTTGACCGCGTTCTGTACCGCCTGCCCGAGCCCGATCACGCCGTACACCGCGGCGAGCGTGCCGACGATGACGGCCGGGGTGCTGCCTTGCAGGCCCTGCGGGGTGGCCAGCTGAGTACCGACGATCGGGAACTCCTTGAGCGCCGATTGCAGGACGGCCTTCTGCAGATCCTCGTTGCCCTGCAGAACGAACCCGAGAACGGATGACGAGATCAGCAGCATCGGGAAGATCGCCGCGAAGGCGTAGTACGTGACGATCACCGCGAGATAGCTGCCCTGGTCGTCGAAGAACTTGTAAACCACGGCGAGCGGGAACCCGAGCCGCCGACGCCGCCGCTGCGCAGCGTCCAGCCGCCGCCCCAAGGTACTCACGGCCCAACCGTACGGTCCCCGTCCTGGATCTTCTCAGCGCCGCCCCGCGAAGGGCACCCGCTGTCGGTGGGGTCAGTTTCGGTAGCGGAAGATGATTCGGCCTCGGGTCAGGTCGTAGGGGCTCAGCTCCACCAGGACGCGGTCTTCCTGGAGGATCTTGATGTAGTTCTTCCGGATCTTTCCGCTGATGTGGGCGAGAACCTTGTGGCCGTTGGTGAGCTCGACCCGGAAGCTGGCGTTGCGGAGGCACTCGACGACGATGCCCTCGACTTCGATGCCGCCGGTAGTCCTGGGCATCGTCAGGCCTTTCCTCGCTGGTGGACCAGCTCCAGATTGCTGCCTGCCCGGCGAGCGCCGGACCGCGTGCCACTGATTCTCCGCGACCCGGGAGACCTCAGCGGGTGGTCGCCGAGATCCGTACTGAAAGGCAAAGAGTTCATAGGTGTTTCCTTTCGGGAGTGCCGAACTTCTCGAGGCGCTCCCGGCGACACCTACGTCAATCGCCCGCCCGTGACCACGAGAGGGGGAGCACCCACTGCGCTACAGCGTTCATGGGTTCTCACCTCCAGGCGTGATGTCACGGACCACGGCACGGTACCAACGCGGCCACCGCACCGGCCAACCAATTATTGGTCGGCCCGTGCCGGGCTGAACCAGAGGAGCCGTTGGGTGCCCGGCCACTGCTGACTGGCGTTAGGGGTTCAGGACTTGGTAACGCAGGTGGAGGGCGTCGCGGCCCTCCAGTTGCCTGACGAGCTGTAGTTCCATGTGCTTGGTGTCTCGGGTCTCGAACAACCGGCGGCCGGAGCCGAGTAGTACCGGGACGAGGTGGATTTCGAGCTCATCGAGCTGGCCGGCGCGCAGCAGTGCCTGGGCAGCCCCAGCGCCGTGGACCATGACGGCGCGACCGTTCGCCGCGGCGCGGGCCTGGGTGGCGCAGGCGACGACGTCGGTGCAGAACGTCGTGCTGCTGGGCGATTCGTCGTTCGGGTCGACGTGATGGGTCAGCACGAAGATCGGTACGCCGTCGTGGTGGTCGCCCTGCCAGCCGTCGGCGAGCTCGAAGGTTCGGCGTCCCGAGATCAGGGCTCCGGTGTCCAACGCCTCGCCGAACACCTGACCGTTGATGCCGGGGGACAGCCGGTCATCCAGCCAGTTGAACAGCCGTCCGCCGTCGCGCCCGAGTTCTTGGCCTGCCTTGTCGTCTGGTCCGGCGATGAACCCGTCGAGGCTCATCGACATGTACAGCCGGATCGGTCCCGTCGTCACGACTGCCGTACTTCGTAGCGCAGGTGCTGGACGCCGGGTGCCTCGAGCGTCCGGACCAGTTCGAGCTCGATGTGCTCGGGCGGGAGGCCGTCGAACAGCAGTCGGCCCTGGCCGAGAAGGACTGGCCTGAGCTGGATCTCGATGACGTCGAGCTGGCCGGCTTTCAGGCATTCCTGGGCGGTGTAGGCGCCGTGCAGCAGCACGTCGCGATCGCCTGCTGCTGCCTTGGCCCGCTTCACGCACGCCTCGATGCCGTCGGTGACGTAGTGGACCAGTTCGTACGGGTTCTCGGCCGGTGGCTGATGGGTAGGAACGAAGATCGGTACGCCGTCGTGGTGGTCACCGCCCCAATACCCGGCGAAGTCCCCGGTCCGCTTGCCGGTGATGACGGCTCCGGTAGCCATCGCCTCGTCGAAAACGATCCGGCTGTTCGGATCGCTGGGCCGATACGCGTCGACCACCCTGTCGCCCTCGCTGTCGCCGTTGCCGAGCCAGTCCATCAGGCGCATGCCGTTGATGCCAGCCGGGTTCTGGGCGTCGTCTCCGGGGCCGGTGATGAAGCCGTCCAGCGACATCGCCATGTACAAGATCACTCGAGACATCCTGTTCCTTCCATTCGATTACAGGGGATTGCGGGAAGAGAACAACCGGTCGGCTACAGAGTTCACCGCGACGACGCCCATCGCAAGCCGTCCGCAGCTGCCCACAGCGCCCGCAAATGAGTGGACCGTAAAGGATACCGCTGTCGCCTTCCTGTCACCGTCCTGTCGAGAGGACCTTTCTGATCCCACTTTCAGACCGGCGCCCGTACCGAAGGCGGTTGGAAAGCACCACCTGAAACGCTCATGACTACCAGGCAACCGACAAGAAGCCGGGTTGGTCGTCGATCACGCTATCGACGCTAGTCGGCAGGAACCTCAGCCCGCTTGAACAAATCGCGCAGCCCCAGCCCCCGGGTCTGAGCCACGCGCTTCGGCGGTGCAGGTTTCGAGTTCGACGGCGGTCCAGGTGAGGCCGTCGGTAGGCTGTCGGTCGTGACCGGGGATTTCGAGGGGTGGCCGCCGGGTGCCTTCGATGTGCTGCTTCAGCTTGAGGGTGATCCTTCCGCTGATGTCCGGCGGCGATGGAGGCAGGACCGGGAGGAGCTGGTTCGCCGTCCGATGATCGAGTTGCTCGATGCGGTGGCTGACGCGGATTCGGCGTACGAGGACTTCTCGGTCTGGGGGTACGGCGACGTTCTGGTGCAGGCATGGCAGCGTCAGAGCGCGATCGTCCGGCTGGGCCGGAACGTCGAACTGGGTGTCCGGTTCGATCTCGACGGTCTGGAGGTCGGGGTGGCGTGGTGGTACGCGCCCGCGGTGCAGATCGAGCGGTATCGGGCCGCGGTGGCGGATTCCGGTTCTGGGCGGCGGCTGACCGGGATTGTCCGGAAGCTCGAGCGGGAGGAGTTCGCGATCTCGGGCGATCTGCTGAAGCGGCCGCTGCGAGGGTTTCCGGCCGACCATCCGCGGGCACAGCTGCTGAGGCACCGGTCAGTCATCGCGACCCGGCCGCTCGGCTGTGACGACTGGATTCACACACCCGCCGCGGCTGATCGAGTGGTCTCCGCTTTCACCCAGTTGCGCCCGCTGGCACGGTGGCTGGTCGAGAACGTGTCCCGGCCCTGACGCTACGACGTACTGCGGGCCAGCATCAGTCTGGGTGGCCCTTGCGGCGGCGGCTTACTGCGCGTTCGGTCTCTCGGGTTGCCTCGCGTTCGGCGAGGGCGTGTCGTTTGTCCCAGGTCTTCTTGCCGCGGGCCAGGGCTATCTCGACCTTCGCGCGACCGTCCTTGAAGTAGAGGGTGACGGGGACGATCGTCAGGCCGCCCTCGTTGACCTTGCGCTCGATCTTGTCGATCTGGGCACGATGCAGCAGCAGCTTCCGCTTGCGGCGGGAGCCGTCGTTGAACCAGCGGGCCTGGGAGTACTGCGGGATGTGTACGCCGTGCAGCCAGATCTCCCGGTTCTCGACGATGGCGAAGCCGCCGACCAGGGACGCCCGCCCGGCACGGAGCGCCTTCACCTCCATACCCTGCAGGACGATCCCCGCCTCCCAGGACTCGCCCAGCTGGTAGTCGTGGGCAGCCTTGCGGTTGCGCGCGATCACGGGGTTGGTCTCGGGTTTCTTCACACGATGATTCTGCCCCGACAGCCCGCGCAACGAGCAAACTGAGGCCGAGTGCGGCGGCAGAGGGAGTGTTAAGCGTTCGGCTACAACTTCTCGTGACGGTCGGCGGCGTTCTGCCACACTCGCGACACTCATCAGCTCGATCAGAAGGGTCACCGCCCATGCCCTCGAACCTGTCCGTGAGAATCTCCGCCACTGCTCTCGCCGCAGCCACCGTCTTCGCCATGGCGCCCGCGGCCTCAGCCGCACCCCCCGATGCCGTTGCCACCGAGAGCCCTGCCGCGGCCGGGGTGACGCTGAAGGTGTCCGCCACAGCAGCCGAGACGCTCGGCGCTTCCCGCCAGTCGCTTGTGGACGCGGTCGCCGCCGATGCGCTGGGCAGGTCGGTTGACGGCCGGGGCGTTGCCAAGTCGATTGCCCTCGGCAACCTTGCTGCCCAGGGCCGCAAGGTTGTAGTCGACGTCCGGTCGGCCGTCCCCGGCTGGGCGCGGGGTGTTGCTTACGTCGAGGCGCCCGCCACCCCCGACGCGCATCCTGAAGGGTGGCTGTACATAGCCCGCTACACCAACGGTCACTGGGTCAGTGGAGTCGAGGGTGACAGCGAGTTCGCCGAGTACGTCGGCTCGTCCCCGCTCGTCGGCGCAGCCGAGCGCAGAACCATGTCGGCGTACGCGAAGCACCAAACTGCGACGACCATGGGCACCACGGCGAACACCGGTGGGCTGTTGCTGCCGTGGATGCCGGACTACTACATGACCGTCACCGGTGGGCCGCACGCCAGCGACGGTGTCAATGGTTACTGGAGCAGCCTGGACCTCGCGGGCGGCAACGCCAGCGGGCGGGTCCGGTCATCGCGGGACGGCACGGCCACGTCGATGTGCGGCGCCGGTCGCGGTTGGACGCGAGTGATCCATCCGAACGGCTTCTCGACGGACTACTACCACATGTGGAACGCGACCTACTACAACGGGACACCGGTCGGCAGCAGCGCACTGCTCGGCAACATCGGCACCGACGTCTGCGCCGGCGGATCCGCATCTGGCGCTCACGTCCACTGGAGTCTGCGGACGTACGACGCCAACTACAACGGCGCGTACACCTGGTTGCACGGCCGCACCATCGGCGGCTGGACCTGGTGGAACGGCGCCAGCCAGTACCAAGGCTGCGCAACCCGCCTCGGCGTCACCGCCTGCCCGGGCACCGCGATCTACAACCGCACCAGCTGATCCACCACCCACTCCGCACCCGGCGCCGTCCCCGCCGGGTGCGGAGTCACGGGACCCACCCTGGTGGCTGGTTCCTGCTTACAATCGGGCGTGGCGCGCTATCTGTTGGAGGCGGGCGATTATGGGCTGGTGCGGTTCGCTGTCTCGCCGCTGACCGAGCTCGGCAATTCGTTGCGCGCGTTGCGTTCGCCAGGCAGCTATCCGTTGCAGGCTCCTTGGTACGCCGCGGTGTGCCGCGTCCGTGACCAGCTCCCGCTCGACGTCCTGAGCGGGTTGATCGGGCCGAACTTCGACACGCCGGACCTGTTCAACCCGCGGGCGGACGTGCCGCTGACCATCGAGGCGCAACTCGCCTACCTGCGAGACCAGGACCTGCGAGTGCTCGCTTCGGACATCGAGTTCGCGGTCGGCGGGATCCCGCACCGCCTCGGATCGCGTGGGCGGTCGTTCGGCGATCAGCTGGCGGACGCGCTGGCGGCGTACTGGCGATCGGCCTTTCGGCCACATTGGCCGCGGATGCGCGCAGTCCTCGATGCAGACCTCGCTCGTCGGGCTCGGTCGCTGGCCGAAGCGGGCGTGATCGCCACCCTGAACGGATGTGGCCCGGCGATCCGCGCGGACACGACGTCGATCACGGCACACATCCTGGGGAGCAGCCACGACGACCTCACCCTGTACACGCGTGGGCGGCCGTTGTACGTCGTACCGTCGCTGTTCACGCTGAGCAGCTCGACGCCGCTTGGTGACTCGGACCCGTTGGTGATGTACCAGGCAACCGACCAGCGCTCGATGTGGACCGACACGATCGGCCGCCCGGGCGAGGCCGGCCTCCTCAGCCCGCACCGCCTGCGATACCTCCGCGCCCTCGGGTCCGGGCAGTCGACGACCGCGCTCGCCGCGCGGTTCGGAGTGACCCCGTCGGCCGCGAACCAGTCGCTGCGCGCGATGGCCGCGCAGGGCCTGGTCCGCGCGCGTCGTGATGGCAGGACCGTGCTCTACGATCGCACCCCACTGGGAGATCAGCTCGCCGACCTGACCTGACCACCGCCAGATCGATCCGGGAGCCGCCGGACGGACTGAGCGTGATGTGCGACACGAGATGTCACAGACGCGATGGCTGCGGGGTCGTATGGATGACCGCGTACTGCGGCCCGGCGTGAAGGATGTCCAAGGAGGGTCGAGCCATGCATCGCCCGTGGAGCAACCTGCGAGCAAGGGTATTCCCCGATCACTGGTCGTTGCTGTTCGGCCAGATCGCCTTCTACAGCTTCATCGTGATCGTGGTCAGCGGCGTGATCTTGACGGTGTACTACGAACCGTCGGTCGATCCCGTCGGGTACGACGGACCGTACGCACCGCTGCGTGGCGTAGAGATGTCACGGGCATTGGATTCGACCATGGCGATCAGCTTCGAGGTTCGCGGTGGGTTGCTGACGCGCCAGGTCCATCACTGGGCGACGCTGATCATGGTGGCGGCGATCACGCTGCACTTGTTGCGGCTGTTCTTCACCGCTGGATTCCGTCGGCCACGGCGGATGAACTGGCTCGTCGTTTTCGGGATCCTCACCGTCACGCTGGCCGCCGCCCTCACCGGCACCTCGCTCCCGGACGACATGGCGTCCGGCACGAGCCTCGCGGTACTCGATGGTGTGCTGCAAGCGACTCCGGTCGTCGGCTCAGCCATCTCGGCACTGTTATTCGGCGGGCAGTTCCCGAGCGATGTGCTCTCGTGGTTCTACCCGTTGCACATCGTCGTCCTGCCCGCCGTACTTGTCGTCCTGTTCGTTGCCGCTGCGGTCCTCGCACTCAGGCACAGGCCCGCGCAGTTCACCGGACCCGGGCGAACCGAGGACAATGTGGTGGGACGCCCGGCAACGGTGGCCGCGGTCAAGAGTGTTGGTCTGTTCTGCTTCGTCGGGGGAGTAGCGATCTTGATGGCCGCGACGGCGACCATCAATCCGGTGTGGCTGTACGGCCCCGCGGATCCGGCGAACGCCTCGGCCGGTGTCGGCCCGGCCTGGTACCTCGCCTTCCTCGACGGCTCGCTCCGGCTGGCACCGGGCTGGGAATTCGTCGTCGGGGGCAAGACGATCAGTCTGGCCGTACTCCTGCCGGTCACGATCTGCACGCTGTTCCTCGCGCTAGTCGCCATCTACCCGTTCATCGAAGAGCGGCTGACCGGCGACCGTAACGATCACCACCTCCTCCAGCGGCCGCGCAACAACCCGACCCGAACGGGCATCGGAGTCGCCGGCGTCACCTTCTACGGCGTCCTCTGGGCCGCAGCCGGTGCGGACACGATGGCCGTGCTGTTCCACCTTTCGGTCAACTCACTCCTGCGCCTCTTCCAGGTCCTCGTGATCCTGGGGCCGCCCGCCGCACTGGTGATCACCCGCCGCATCTGCCTCGGGCTACAGCAGCACGACGCACAGATCGCGGTGCATGGCGTCGAGACCGGCATCGTGGTCCGGCAACCGGACGGCGGGTACGTCGAACAGCACCGCCCAGTCGACGCCTACCGGCGCTGGCAACTCGTGGGCGCATCCACCGAAAAGAAAACCGCGGGCCAGCCGTAGCCGGGGCAATTAAGTCATGCTGGCGGGGTGGAGGATGGGCTGATCGCGGAGCTTCGGTTGCCGTCGCCGGTCGTCGAGATTGATGACGACCGGTTGAGGGCTGCGGGGGTGCGGGGTCTGCTGAAGCGGGATGAGCTGATTCATCCGGATGTGCCTGGGAACAAGTGGCGGAAGTTGAAGTACAACATCGCGACTGCTCGCGAGTTGGGGTTCGAGACTCTGCTGACATTTGGTGGGGCGTATTCGAATCACATCCGGGCCACCGCCGCAGTCGGGTTGTACTGCGGCTTCAACACGATCGGCGTGATCCGGGGTGAGGAACACCTGCCGCTCAACTCTTCACTGCGGTACGCCGTCTCGCGTGGCATGCGGATCACCTATCTAGCCCGTTCGGCGTACCGGGCCAAGACATCGGACGCTGTGGTCGAGGCGCTGCATCAGGAGTTCGGCAACTTCTATTTGATTCCGGAGGGCGGCAGTAACGCGGATGCGGTCCGGGGATGTGCGGAGTTGCCGACCGAGTTGGATGAGTCCGTCGACGTCGTGTTCTGTGCGGTCGGTACCGGAGGGACGCTTGCTGGTGTGGCTGCCGGGGTGCGGCCGGATCAGTTGGTGATTGGGGTTCCGGTACTGAAGGGTGGCGTGTTCCTGGAGGACGAGATCGTTGGGCTGCAGGAGCAGGTGTATGGCGCGCGTGCCGGGTCGTGGCGGCTCGAATGTGATTACCACTTCGGCGGCTACGCGAAGCGGACGCCTGAGCTGGATGAGTTCATCGACGACTTCGAGGCGCGGCATGGGTTGCGGCTGGACTGGGTGTACGAGGCGAAGATGATGTACGCACTGTTCGACCAGGTCGCGCGCGACGCGTTTCCGCGGGGTACGACGATCGTGGCGTTGATCAGCGGATCCGGCGAGGTCCGGAGGTCTGATGGCTAGGCTTCCATCCATTCCAGTTGACCGTCGTACCGCGGATCGAGAGCAGTTGGCTGCAGGTGAAGCTCGCCGGTCCGACGGACGTGTCCGGCCTGGACGTCGAGTACAAGGTCATCAGCCTGTACAGCCGCGATGGCGGCAGCCGCAGCGGGGAGCTGACGTTCGTCCTGGCGGTGGAGGAGTTGACAGAGAGCCTGACCCGGCCGCCGTTCGCGAAGGCTGGTCAGCGGATGGGATTCGAGAGCCGTCAGTACGCCGCGAGGTTCGATTTCGACAGCCTGCCCGCCCGCGACATCCGGTTCGACGTCCGGGAGCCTGACGGCAGCAGCACCGTGGCGGCGCTGACCGTCCGGGATTCCCAACGCCGGGCGTACCCGTCGAAGGCGATGCGGCTGGCACCGGACATGTTCTTCCACGAACACGTCTACCGGGCGACCGGCGAGGTGATCACGCTCCCGGCCGGTCAGTACGAGATCTCCGCCCGCCGCGGACCGGAGTACCGCGAGGTCCGGGTCGAGGTCGACCTGTCGGCCGACAGCGAGGCGGTGACGATCGAGCTCGATCGCTGGGCCGATCCGGCCGCACGTGGCTACTACTCGGGTGACCCGCACATCCACGCCGGCGGCTGCTCGCACTACAGCGTGCCGTCGGAGGGCGTTACTCCGGAGACGATGATCCGGCACGTTCGCGGCGAAGGGCTCTGGCTGGGCAGCGTGCTCACCTGGGGGCCGTGCTACTACCACCAGAAGCAGTTCTTCAGCGGCGTGTCCATCAGCCCGCGCGCCGAACTGGAGTACCCCGCGATGCAGCAGGCCCAAGGCATGACGTGGGATCCGCAGGACACCGACCGCGACAGCCAGAGCCTGCTCCGGTACGACCTCGAGGTGTCGGGTTTCCCGTCCAGCCATTCCGGGCATGTCATCCTGCTCGGGCTCACCGACCAGGACTACCCCGGCACCCAGCTGATCGAGGACTGGCCGTCGTGGAACCTGCCGGTCATGCGCTGGGGCCATGCGCAGAATGCGTTGGTCGGGTACGCGCACTGCGGTGCCGGCCTCTCGGTCGGAACCGGCGAGTTGCCGAACTACGTCATCCCGGGATTCCAGTCGATCGGTTCCAACGAGATCATCGTCGATGTGCCGCTCGGCGCCGCCGACTTCCAGTGCGGTGCCGAGTTCGATCCCGCCGCCGAGCTCAACATCTGGTATCACCTGCTGAACGTCGGCTACCGCACGCTGATGCTCGGCGAGACCGACTATCCCTGCATCTACGACGACGGCCCGGGAGTCGGGCGCACCTACGTCCGGCTGCCTGAGGCGCCGCAAGGTGAGCAGGCCTTGGAGGCGTGGCTCGGTGGGCTGAAGGACGGCCCGTCGTACTTCGGCGACGGCCGCAGCCATGTCTACGACTTCGCCGTCGATGCCGACACGGCCCGGGAGCACGCAGTCGAAGCTCCGGGACAGGTCCGGGTAACCGCGACGGTCACGGCCTGGCTACCCGAACAGCCACCCGCGCCACCAGCGGCGGGCCGGCCGGTGTACTCCGCACCTGTCGGCTGGCACCTCGAGCGGTCACGGATCGGCCAATCCCGCAAGGTGCTCGTCGAGGTTCTGGTGAACGGCGTTCCGGCCGGGGCGCAGGAACTACTTGCCGACGGCAACGAGCAGGCGATCGAGTTCGACGTGGACCTGGAGCGTTCGTCCTGGGTCGCGCTGCGGATCCTGCGCAGTGTCCACACCCAGCCGATCTTCGTCGAGATCGCCGGGCTCCCGATCCGGGCGTCGCGGCGGAGCGCGCAATGGTTGCACGACTCGGTTGACGCGCTGTGGAAGGCGAAGTCCGGGTTCATTCGCGAGACCGAACGATCGGCGGCGCGGGAAGCGTACGACGCCGCGCAAGCCACCTACCTGGTCCGGCGCGGCGAATGCGAGGTGGACTGATGGTTCACGGCGAACCGGCGGGCTGTTGCGGGCCGGTCGACACCACGGCACCGATCTCGGTCACGATCAATCCGGAGGCACGGGTGAATGTCGCCCGGACCGGGAGCCGGGTTGAGAGCTTGGCCATCGGTGACTGGCACACGATCGAGTTCCCGATCGTCAACACCGGGTTTGTGACAGGTCAGCTGGTGATCGAGGGCGACCCGGTGCCCGACGTCGAGCTGGACCTTCCGGTGCACGACCTGACCGGCGAACCACGCCAGGAAGGTCGCTTCCGGGTCCGCTTCGACGTACCGACGATCGTGGACGTCACCCTGACGTTCCGCGCCCTCGGAGCACTCGGAGGGCTGGCCATCCACAGTTCCCTGCACCTGATCCTCCGCTCGCACGTGGCTTAGCTGGTTGGTGACCCTGAAGGGTTTGTTATCGGGTCGTTATCAACTAGTGTTCCTCGCTGTCGCGGGGATGAGCCGCGCGCTGAGCTGGGAGATGAGATGCGGCTGCCACACACACGGCGGTCCAGGGCAACGGTCGCGATCGCCGCGACCTGCGCGATCGCCGCCGCCGGGGTGACGGTGGCCCTGGCGAGAGGCGGTGACTCGGACCTGTCCGCAGGTACGACGCCGGCCGGTACCGGCGCCAACGGGCCTGCCGGCTCAGGCCCGGCCTCGACCGGGGCCAGTACGAAGCCCTCAGCCGGCAGACCGTCGACCAGTCAGCCCGCCAGGTCATCAACCCAGCCGGTCCGCAAGCCCAGCCCTTCAACGGCAAAGCCCTCGACAAAACCGACCACCAAGCCCACCGCGAAGCCCACCAGCAAGCCGCCGACGAAGCCGGACCCGATCCCGCAACAGGGCAATCCGCTCTCGCAGACCAGCGGCTTGTACGTCGACCCGCAATCCGAGCCGGTCCGCTGGGTCGGCGGACACGCTGGTGACTCGCGGCGGGCGATGATCAAGGCCGGGATCGCCGACCGCCCGATCGCGCGCTGGTTCAACGGTGATGGCGCGGACGCGTCCGACGCGCGGGCCTACACATCGGCGGCGTCGCGAGTCCACAAACTCCCGGTGCTCGTCTTGTACCACCTCCCGCAGCGCGGATGCGGGGCCGGCGAGGGTGCTGCCAGCGCCGCGGCGTACCGGTCGTGGATCGATGCGATCGCCGCGTCGATCGGCAAGCGCCCCGCCGTCGTCATCCTGGAGCCGGACGCGCTGCCTCAGCTCGACTGTTTGAGCTCGTCGGCGCAGACCACCCGGCTGTCGCTGTTCAGCTACGCGGTCGACCGGCTGCGGTCCTCCGCACCGAACACCTGGACGTATCTGGACGCCGGCCACGACGACTGGACGCCGGCCGGCACGATGGCCAAGCGGCTCACCTCCGCCGGTATCGCGCGCGCCCGCGGGGTCGCGCTGAACGTGTCGAACTTCCAGTCCACCGCCCGCAACGTCAGCTACGCCCAAGCTGTCAACGCGGCCCTTGGTTCGGCCAAACATTTCGTCATCGACACCAGCCGCAACGGCAACCCGCTGAACGGCGACGACTGGTGCAACCCGACCGGCCAACGGGTCGGCGCCGCACCTCGTACCGGGGGCGCCAGCGGCCTCGACCTACAGCTCTGGGTCAAGCCACCAGGGGAATCCGACGGCAACTGCGGCATCGGTACCGGCACTGAAGCCGGCGACTTCAGCCCCACCATCGCCATGAAGCTCTTGGGCCACTAGGCGATTCAGCGAACTCGGTCGGTCGCGGCGAAGTAGGTGTGTTCGATGACCTGCACGCGGCCCACGTAGCTGTCGACCACATCCATCTGCACGACGAGGCAGCAGCCTCGGCCAGCCTGAGCACGTGACCCGGGTCTCTCAAAATGCTCCTCGGAAGGGTGCAACCTGATGGAGTGCGCCTTCCGTCTTGTGGGGGACATGGAGAGTGGAGGCGCGGATGGCGGAGCGGGACGAAGCGTTCGTCGAGTTCGTGGAGGCGGCGAGTCCGTCGCTACGGAGGACGGCGTACCTGATCGGCGGCGACCGGCACAAGGCGGACGACGTCGTCCAGGAGACGCTTTACAAGGTGTACCTCGTCTGGCCGAAGGTGCAACGGGCCGGCAACCCGTTCGCCTATGCCCGCCGGATGCTGGTCAACGTCGCGTACGACGGTGGCCGGCGCCCCTGGCGCCGGGAGGTCACCAGCGCCGAGGTCCCGGAGTACGCCGTCCAGAACGGCGACTTCGCGGCCGGGCACGCTGAGCGTGACGAAGTGCTCGAAGCGCTGCGAGCACTGGCGCCACGGCAGCGTGCCTGCGTTGTCCTGCGGTACTACGAGGACCTCTCGGTCGAGCAGACCGCGGAGATCCTCGGGTGCTCGGAGGGCACGGTGAAAAGCCAGGCCGCCCGCGGCCTCGACACTCTCCGCAAGGCCATCGATCGGCGACGGAGTCCGGCGCTGTGAAGGAGAACGAGATGGAAGACACCCGCGAGGTCAGCGCTGAACTGCACCGCCTGGCCGACACCGAACCACTGGACCACTTCGACACCGGAACGGTCCTCACCCGAGGCCGCCGCGGCCTTCGCCGTCGCCGCCTCCTAGGTGCGGGCGGTGCCGTCGCCGGCGTCGCTGCGGCGGCCCTCGCCGTCACCGTCATCCCCAACCTCATCACTTCGGGCAACAACCCCGGCGTAGCCGGCACCCAGACCGAGAACTCACAGTTCAGCCCGGTCCCCGGTATACCCCGCGGCGAGGACGGTGCCGGCCAGCGGATTTCCAAGCAGGAGGCCGAACGCCGCTGCGCGCTGCGGAACCCCGGTCCGACGTACCCGCTGGAGGAATACACCGGCCGCTCGGCCGGCTTCCGGTCTGTGAGCGCTCGCTCCTACGACGTGCGGAAGGATCCCAGAAGCGGAAACGCCGGCGGATGCGTGATCCCCGGCGGGGACAAGCCGTCGGCCGCGCTGGTCGCTGCCGCGAAGGCGGATCCGTTCCCGAAGAACGCGGCCGACCAGCTGCGCAACTGCTCGGTCAGGGCGTGGGTCGACATGACCAAGTGGCGCATCCAGGTCTCCGACCGTCTGGATGAGCCTCGCGAGGGAATGTACCCCGCATTCACCGACTCACTGCTGATCGCGATCTCGCCGTCCGGGAAGACAGCGGTCGCCTGCCAGTTGCAGCCGGCCGGCATCGTGGGTATGGGTAAAAACCGCGGCGGGGCGATCACCGCCGTGCGCCTCGACGACCTCGGCACGGACGACCCGCGGATGGAGTGGCCTGACGGGACCCTCGGCAAGGAGATCGCCACCATGATTCTCGGAAGTTCGGACTGCAATGACACTGGCAAGGTCTGCGCCCGATCGCTGCCCCTGGGTTGGGGGCAGGCACCGGCGGACACCGCCAAGGTCGTCGTACAGGTCGGCTCCGGCCCGAAGTACGAGGCACCGCTCAAGGACGGCTGGTTCGCCTTCACCGCGCTCGACAAGACTCCACACACCGAAGCCGACCGGATGACGGTCAGGTCGTACGACAAGGACGGAAAGCTCCTCAGCAAGCTCTACCCCGAGAAGTAACCGAGACGCCGGCCCGGGACCACCCGGGCCGGCGTCAGCCCCCCACCATCCGGATTCGTCCGGATTCTCCCCGCGGTCGACCGAACGCCACGAGACTCGTCGCAGACAGGTTGATCCGGTGGACCAACGTCCGTTTGGGATACACGATGAACCCCGGCGAGCATGCCAACGGCCACATCGTGTTCCGGCCGGTCAACACGACCAACGAGACCGTCTTCTCGACCTGCAAGGACGGCGGGACCGGCGAGATCTGGGCCCCGGACCGGGCGTGCTCGACCGGCAAGACCTGGTGGGTCTCCGGATATCAGGACCGAGCCGACGCGTACATCTACAACGTCAACGGCGCGCTCATCGCGGCGGGCGCCACGAACTGGACCAACTGAGGTAAGTGGGCGGTGACCTGTGCCGTCGACGCGGTTCGGTCACAGCCGGCCGCAACTGAGTAGTGTTTCGCTGTGATGCCTTCAGTTCGCGCTCGCCGTCCTCGTCCGGCCGACATGACAGTCCCCGTCGGCGCGCGCTCGGTGTTCACCGACGGTGCCTGCTCGCGCAACCCTGGACCTGGGGGCTGGGCCTGGGCGCTGTCGACGACCGAGTATGCCGCCGGTCACGAGGCTGCCTCCACGAATCAGCGGATGGAGATCCGTGCGGCCCTCGAGGCCGTGCGGGCGAATGACGGTCCGCTGTTGGTCGTCTCGGATTCGACCTACGTGGTCAACTGCTTCCGCGACGGGTGGCACAGAGGTTGGCTCGAGCGAGGTTGGCTCACCTCAGCAAGGAAGCCGGTCGCCAACAGGGACCTCTGGGAGCCCCTGGTGGAGTTGGTGATTGAGCGCGGGGATGTCGCCTTCCAGTGGGTGAAGGGCCATTCCGGCCACGAGATGAACGACTACGTGGATGGCCTGGCCGTCGCTGCCTGCTTCCCACAGCACTGACCTGGATGGCCGCGCGGCATCCCATTTGCCTGTCCCGTCACTGGCCTCGGCCGGATCGGTCCTCTTGGGTCCTACCGTGTCATCGCGACGGCGATTCGGGCTGCGATGGCGGCGTTGTTTCGGGCCAGGGCGAGATTGGCTGGGATGCTCTGGCCGTCTGTTTCCTTCTCGATCCTCGCCAGGACGTACGGCGTGACGGCGGGGCCGGTGACTCCTGCATCGGCGCTCGCGTCGACGGCGGCGGCGAGTACGGCGCTGATGCGCGACTCCGGGATCTCGTCGGCTACGGGGATCGGGACGGTCAGCAGGACGCCGGTGGTCGGCCGCGCCCGATACCGCAGTACGTCGCAGACCGTGTGCTCGTCGTCGACTCGGTGGGGGACCGGCAGACCGCTCGACCGCGTGTAGAAGGCGGGGAACCAGTCGTGCTGCCAGCCCAGGACCGGGACGCCCGCGGTCTCGAGGTACTCGAGTGTCCGTGGCAGGTCGAGGAAGGCCTTGGCGCCGGCGGAGACGGTGATGACCGGATGGTTGGCGATGGCGTCGAGGTCGGCCGAGATGTCCCCGGTGAGCTCGGATCCGCGGTGGACGCCACCGATGCCGCCGGTGGCGAAGACCGAGATGCCTGCCGCGTGGGCCAGCGCAACCGTCGCCGAGACTGTGGTGACGCCGACATCCCACTTCTGTGCGCGTGCCACCGACAGATCGCGCTCGGCGACCTTCCGCCTGCCTTGCAGCACTCGCTTCTCTTCGTCCGGCGTGAGCCCGAGATGGGGCCGGCCGTCGAGGATGGCGGCCACAGCGGGTGTGGCGCCGAGATCGAGAACTGCTTGCTTGCAGACCTCGAGCGCGTCGGCGTTCGCGGGGGCGGGCAGGCCAAGGGTCGAGAAGATGGTCGACTCCAGCGCGACGACCGCCCGGCCTTCGGCCAAGGCCTGCGCCACGTCATCGGAAAGGACGGCCTCAGTCACGGACAGCTCCCTGTTCATCGGTGGTCAGGATGGCGCCAGGTTCAGTGAGAACTCTCCTGGCGAGGTTATGGCCTGCTTCGACTGCCTCGACAGGCTCGGCATTGTCGAGTACTGCAGCCAGGAAGGCCGCCGCAAACGCATCGCCGGCGCCGGTCGTGTCACGAGAACGGGCCATGACGGCCCAGTCAGCGAGTACGCCGAGAGGTGGTACGCCTCCGCGCCGGAGATCCACGAGTCCGGAACATCGGCGAGTTCCGCCGCGGCGGCTCGGTCCGGGAACATCGTGCGTTCGCCATCGTCATCCACCAGGATGACGATGGTGCCGGTTCGGCCCTGTCGCTGGACCAAGGGATCGACGCCCGCCGCGACCAGTTCACGCACAAGTGCCGCACCGACCACGTCGTCCCCGACCCGGCCGACCAACCGGACCGGAGTACACCAGGCGCTGTTGGCTCATTGGTTCACACTATGGCGGCGACGGGCCCGGCGAGGTGAGATAGGAAGATGACAGTCCAACTCAATCACACCATCGTGCATTCCCGCGACAAGGAAGAGGCCGCTCGATTCCTTGCGGAGATCCTCGGAGTCGCCGAGCCAACGCCGTACGGGCCGTTCCTGGTCGTGCAGCTGGGGGAGGTGTCCCTGGACTTCGCTGACGAGGGCGGCGCGGTCACCCCGCAGCACTACGCGTTCCTGGTCGGTGAACCGGAGTTCGACGCGATCTTCGAGCGCATTGAAGAACGCGGCCTGGACTACTGGGCCGACCCCTTCCGGCGACGGCCGGGGGAGATCAACACCAATGACGGCGGCCGTGGCGTGTACTGGCTGGACCCGAACGGCCACATCCTGGAGATCATCACCCGCCCGTACGGCGGCTAGCGGAAGCGGATCGAGATGACGCGGTACGTCGAGTTGCGCAGGCACACCGACAACGACGGTGATCGCCTCACGCCACAAGGGATAGCGGATGCCGAGGCGATCGCCGCTCGGCTGAGTCCGCCGTACGCCGCTTTCGTGTCGACCGGCGCAGCACGCTGCACCCAGATGGTGGAGATACTGCGGAGCGCGGCAGGCCAGGACGACGTACCGATCACCGAAGCGACTGGCCTCCGCTCGTCGGTGGAGGACCGCTGGCGCGACGCGGCGAAGGCAGCAGGAAAGGGCGCGGACGTCGAGGCCATCCGGACGGTCGACCCAGAGCTCGTCGAGCGGGAGTCATGGCTGCTAGGCCTGGTGTTGAGGCAACTGATGGAAGACCTGCCTGAGGGCGGCCGCGCACTAGTCGTCGGCCACAGCCCCACCAACGAAGCCGCCATCCTGGGCCTGACCGGCCGGGTGATCCCTACCTTGGCCAAGGGCGAAGGCGTACTAGTAACCAACGACGCCAACCACTACCAAACCGAACCACTGCCCTGAAATGTCAAAGCCGGCCCGTGGATCCAGACCGGCTCCCCGCCGCGATCGCCTCCCAGCGACGTCGTCGTGTCCCAGCCCCGACCCCGACGCCGCTTCCTACCCCGCCGGAAAGCTCGATTCCCACGTCTAGTGGTGTGTCCCGTCAACTCCTGGGCACCGGTGAAAAACATTTACCAACTGGTTGCCAGAAACTGCTCACCTGGATAATCTTTTGCCTACTCGACGGGCGAACCGTGATCGAGAGGAGAAAGTTGTGCGAGGAGAGCTGTCGCGGAGGCGGTTCCTTGCGGGGGCTGGGGCCGTTGGTGCCGCCGGCCTGTTGCCGGGGTGTTCCGGGGACGAGCGGGGTTCGGAGATTCTGCAGGTCTGGGGCGGCGTGCCGGCGGCGTCCGGGCCGGGGAAGGTGGTGGAGGCGTTCCAGCGGAAGTTTCCGCAGTACAAGGTGAACTACACGCGGTTCGTCAACGATCCCCGCGGCAACCTGAAGCTGGACACCGCGTTGCAAGGTGGCCTGGACATCGACGTGTACTTCACGTACACGTCGGCATCGCTGGCCCTCAGAGCGGGATCAGGGATGGCCGCGGATCTGACCGACCGGGTGAAGGCGGACCTGGAGCTCGCGTTGTTCCTCGACGCCGAGCAGCCGCGGGCGTTCGTCGAGGACGGTCGGGTGAAGGCGCTGGCCACGGCCCGGGAGCCATACTTCGTGCTCGTCAACGAGACGCTCCGCCGGCAGGCCGGAGTGGAACTGCCGCGGCGCTGGACGATCGACGAGTTCCGCGCGACCGCACGTTCACTGACCACGGACCGCACCGTCGGCGCGTACACGGTCCCCGACCTCGCGCGGATCTCCCTCGGGCCGGA
This sequence comes from Kribbella catacumbae DSM 19601, assembly GCF_000372465.1. Classification (GTDB taxonomy): domain Bacteria; phylum Actinomycetota; class Actinomycetes; order Propionibacteriales; family Kribbellaceae; genus Kribbella; species Kribbella catacumbae. The sequence goes on along the minus strand of NZ_AQUZ01000001.1, from coordinate 365,322 downwards.
CTACTGGTACGGCGAGGACGGCAAGTCCAACTTCGACGACCCGGTCTTCGAGCAGACGCTGGCCACCGGGCGCGCGATGATCGACGAGGGCAGCACGTTCCGCTGGAGCGAGGTGCTCGCCCGGCATCTCAACACGTACCAGCAGAACTCGTTCCTGAAGGCCGAGTTCAACCTCTGGCCGACCGCGCCGTTCAACCTGCGCTACCTGTACGACGGGAAGTTGTACCCGCACGACTTCAAGGTCGGCTTCGTGCCACCCCCGACGGTGCCGGGCGGCGGTGACTGGAACGGCGGCAGCTACAACAACTTCGTCATGATGAACCCGAAGTCCGCCAAGACCGAGGCGGCCTGGCAGTTCATCAAGTTCTGGCTGACCGAGGGATCCGCACCGATGCTCGCGGGAGGCAAGATCCCGACGCTCGGCAACGTCACCGACGACCAGCTGGTCACCGGCCTGCTCGGCAAGGAACCGGACAAGTACTTCGACCTGGACTCCTTCCGTCGCGTCGTCCTGCAGGCCGAGCCCAAGCTCGCCACCGACACCAAGCTGGCCGGCTTCCCCGAGATCACCCTCGCCTACAACCAGCAACGCGACCTGTGCTGGCTGGGCGAGAAAGCACCAGGACCCGCGATCCGCGAGGTCTACCGGCTGGCCAATGCCGCCATCGCCCGCAACGAGGGGAGTGCCTGATGACCGTCGCGACTCCACCCGCGCCAGTGCGGACCGCCGTCGAACGGCGACCTGCCGAGGGACCCGGCCGCGGCATCAAGCCCAGCGGCTGGACCGGCCTGGCCTTCATCGCGCCGAACCTGCTCGGCGTCGTGGCCTTCACCCTGATCCCGCTGATCAGCGTGATCCTGCTCGCCTTCACCGACTGGAACCTGGTGTCCGGTCTCGGCGGCATCGACTTCAACGGCCTGGACAACTTCGTCGCGATCGCCCGCGACCCGGGCTTCTGGAACGCTGTCGGCCTGACACTCCTGTACGTCGGAGTCAGCGTTCCCCTGACCGTCGTCCTCGGACTGGCGCTCGGGATCGCGCTGAACCGCCCACTGCCGGGCCGTGCGGTCCTACGGGCCGCGTTCTTCCTTCCCTACATCGTCAACACGGTCGCGATCGGCATGACGTGGCTGATGCTGATGAACCCGCGGTCCGGACTCGTCAACCAGACCCTGGACATCTTCGGGATCTCGCCGGGCTGGTTCGCCTCGTCGCACTGGGCGCTGCCGGCGCTGATCGTGATGGCGGTCTGGGGTGGGGTCGGCTACTGCTCGCTGATCTACCTGTCCGCCCTGCAGGACGCGCCGAGCCAGCTGTACGAGGCGGCCGACATCGACGGCGCCGGCGTCTGGGCCAAGTTCCGCTGCATCACCTGGCCATCGTTGCTTCCGACAACGATCTTCCTCGCCGTGACGCTGACCATCGGCGCTTCCCAGGGCTTCGGGCTGATCGCGCTGATCACCTCCGGCGGCCCGGGCGACTCCACCACGACCATCTCGTACTACATGTACCAGACGGGATTCCAGTTCTACCGGTTCGGCTACGCCTCGGCGATCGGCCTGGTGACGTTCGCCGGGGTACTCGTGCTGACCCTGCTGACCTGGCGGGCGCAGCGAGGGAGGGCTCTCAATGACTAGGACGATGACACAGCAACGGGCAGCGAAAGCCAAGTGGTACTGGGGAATCCCGCTGTGGATCCTCGCGATCGCCTTCCTCGCGCCGTTCGCCTGGATGCTGTCGACCGCGCTGAAACAGGACGTCGACGCCTTCAGGGTTCCGATGCAGTGGATCCCGGACCCGGCCCAGTGGGAGAACTTCAAGACCGTCCTGGTCGGCGAAACCTCCGTCCTGCCGGCCTTCGGCCGCTCGGTGCTGGTCGCTCTGCTCCGGGTGGCGGGTGAGCTGATCACCGCGACGATGGCGGGCTATGCCTTCGCCCGGATGGCGTTCCGCGGCCGCGACCGGCTCTTCCTGCTCTACCTGGCGACCGCGATCATTCCCGCGCAGTTGCTGCTGGTGCCGCGGTTCATCTACTTCCAGAGGCTCGGCCTGTACGACACGCTGTGGGCGCTCATCCTGCCCGGCATGTTCACCGTGCTCGGCACCTTCCTGATGCGCCAGTTCTTCGTCAGCCAGCCGGCCGAGTTCGCCGAGGCGGCCCGGATGGACGGCGCCAACGAGTGGCAGATCTTCAGCAGGATCTACCTGCCGCAGGCCGCGCCGGTACTGAGTGCGCTCGGCATCCTGGCCTTCGTCTGGTCCTGGAACGACTACGAGACACCGCTGGTCCTGATCAGCAGCCCCGACCAGTACACCCTGCCGCTCAGCCTGACCAACTTCGTCGACGAACAGGGCTCGATCGCACCCGGCCTGACGATGGCCGCCTCGGTGGTCTCGATCGTGCCGGTGCTCCTCGTCTTCGTCCTCCTGCAACGGCGCTTCGTCGCCGCCATGACCCATACCGGCATCAAGTAGAGGGATACGTGATGATCGCGGGATGGGAGTAGAGATGGACAGAGCCGACAGCCCGAGCCCGCTGCAGGTGGTCAAGCGGGCCCTGCCCGATCTGAACGGCTCGATGCACCGGGTGGCGGAGCACATCCTGGCCAACCCCGACGAGGTGGCGCGCGGCTCGATCACCAAGCTCGCGACGGCCGCCGGGACCTCGGCGGCCACGGTGACCCGGCTCTCGACGCACCTCGGGTTCGCCGGATACCCCGCGCTGCGTGCTGCGCTGGCGATGGAGGTCGGCCGAGGACTGGAGGCGGGCTGGACGAGTGACATCGGCCTGGCCATCGGCCCGGCGGATCCGCCCGAGCAGGTGCTGCACGTGCTGGCCGGCACCCAGGCGAACGCGCTGCGGAACGCGCTGGGGTCGATCGACCTGGTCGCCGCGGCCCGGGTGGCGGACGCGATCGCCGGCGCGCGCCGTACCCATATCTACGGCGAGTGGGGCGACGCGATCCCGGCCCGCGAGCTGTACATCAGGTTGCTGCGGATCGGCATCCCGGTCTGGTTCTTCGACGGACCGCAGTCCGCGCAGATCGCCTCCGGGCTGCTCGGTGACGGAGATGTCGCGCTGGTCGTGTCGCGGTCCGGCATCGACCCGGCGACGCTGGAGTTCATCCGTCGCTCGAAGGCCGAGGGTGCCCTCACGGTGGCGATCACCGGCGTCGCCGACTCGCCGGTCGGTACGGAGGCCGAGGTCGGCCTCGACACCGGTACTCCGGCCGGCGGTACCTGGACCGAGTTCTTCGCCGGCCGGGCCAGTGACACTCTCACGGCCGGCCTGCTCTTCGTCCTGGTCGCCCAGCGCGTCCCGGACCACCTCACCGCCAACCACCCGAACGGGCCGGGGCAACCGGTCGTGCATCCAGATACCAGATAGGTGATTGCATGCAGCAACTCCACGTCCAGTCCGACCTGATCGTGGTGGGTGGTGGCCTGGCCGGCGTCTGCGCGGCGATCGGCGCCGCCCGGCAGGGGAGCACGGTCTCCCTGATCCAGAACCGCCCGGTGCTCGGGGGCAACTCCTCCAGCGAGGTGCGGGTCTGGGTCTGCGGTGCCACCGCCCACGGCGTCCAGCACTTCGCCCGCGAGACCGGGATCATGGGCGAGCTCTTCGTCGAGAACCAGTACCGCAATCCCGAGGGCAACCCGTACTACTGGGACCTCGTCGTACTGGAAGCGGTCCGGGCGGAGCCGAGCATCACGCTCTACCTCAACACCGACGTCCGGACCGTGGAGGCGTCCGGGCCGGCCGGCGACCGGGTGATCACGTCGGTGACCGGCTGGCAGATGGGGTCGGAGAAGGAGATTCACTTCACCGGTCCGGTCTTCCTCGACTGCACGGGCGACGGGCTGATCGGGTTCCTGGCCGGTGCGGACTACGTGACCGGACGCGAGCCCAGGTCGCAGTACGGCGAGTCGTGGGCGCCGGAGGTCCCAGACCGCAACACACTCGGCAGCACGATCCTCTTCTACAGCAAGGATGTCGGGCATCCGGTGAAGTACGTTCCGCCCTCGTTCGCGCTCGACATCACCAAGACCTCCATCCCGGAGCGCCGGGTGATCCGGACCGACCACAACGGCTGCGCCAACTGGTGGGTCGAGTGGGGTGGCGAGCTCGACGTCGTCGACGACAACGAGCTGATCCGCGACGAACTGCAGGCCGCGGTCTACGGGATCTGGGACCACCTCAAGAACTCCGGGCTGTACGACGCCGACAACCTCACGCTCGAGTGGATCGGGTCGCTCCCGGGCAAACGCGAGTACCGGCGGTTCCTGGGGGACCACGTGCTCACGCAGCACGACGTCCTCGGGCAAGAGCTCTTCGAAGACCGAGTCGCCTTCGGTGGCTGGTCGGTCGACCTACACCCGCCGGGCGGAATGTACGCGACCGAGCGCGGGTCGAGGCACTGGCACCCGGATGGGAACTACCACATCCCGCTGCGGTCGCTGTACTCGCGGAACGTGCGGAACCTGTGGATGGCGGGCAGGAACATCAGCGCCAGTCATGTGGCGTTCGGGACTACTCGGGTGATGGCGACGTGCGCAGTACTGGGTGAGGCGGCCGGGGTGGCTGCTTCGGTGGCGTCGCGGGCCGGGCTTACTCCTCGTGAGCTGGCTACTGAGCATTTCGACCTGGTGCGGAAGGCGTTGCATCGCGCGGACGCGTCTGTGCTGGGTGTTGCAGACACTGACCCGGACAACGTCGCGCTGACGGCGTCGGTGACGGCCTCCTCGACACTGCGGCGGATGGCGGTGGAGGTATCTGCTGGGACTCGCGAGCTTGCTACCGACCTGGCGATGGTGGTGCCGGTCGATCCCGAGCTGGATGGTCTGGAGCTGCTGGTGGATGCCGCTGTGGCGACGAGGCTCACTGTTGAGCTGCACGATCCACTGAAGCCGCAGAACTACCTGCCGCTGCGGAAGCTCGCCGAGTGGACCATGGAGGTGGACGCCGGCGAGAAGCGGTGGGTGCGGTTTCCAGTGACATGGAGACCTGAGCAGGCGCAGAACGCGGTGCTTGTTCTGAAGGCGAATCCCTCGATCGCATTGCATGTCGCGGACTCGGCACTGCCAGGGATGATCTTCTTCGCGCATCGGAGTCCGGATCCCGACGAGCAGTACACGGAGCAATTCCGGGAGTGGAAGCACATCCTGCCGCGGGCGAGTCTGTGCTTCCGGCTAGGGGCCGAGTCCGATTCCTATGCGCCGAACAAGGTGGTTGGCGGCTTCGGGCGTCCATATGGAGGCCCGCAAGTGTGGGTGTCCGAAGACCTTGCCTGGGACTCGGTGCCTTGGCTGGAACTGGCTTGGCCCGAGCCGGTGGAGGTGGCTGAAGTAGTGGTGATCCTGAATGACGACGTGGAGGAGGATCTGATCAACCTCCATCACCACCGGACGCCGTTCGACGTACTGCCGACTCTGGTGCGGGACTACGAAGTACAGGTGGCTGATGCCTCTGGTACGTGGCAGACGGTGGCCACTGTGACAGAGAACCGGCGGCGCCGGCAGAGCCATCGGCTACCGGCCCCTCTGACCCTCTCGCGGTTGCGGCTGGTGGCGCGAGCTACCAATGGAGCATCGCGTGCTCATGTCGTCTCCGCGCGTGTCTACGCCGCTTAGCGACCACTGCTGGCAACTATGGGCGCCGTTCCAAGGCGTCGATCAGGGCGAGCGGGCCGTCGGGCCCGATGATTTCTGTGGTCGACGGGGTCAAGACAACGATATCTCTCTGGCGCTGTCAAGGGGTCGCGTTGCTTGGTGTGAACACGCTCAACGACGCACATTCTTGCGCGAAGATTGATGGTTGACAACACTCACATGCATTGACAACGTATGCCCTCTCGTCCGGTCCGGCCTGCCTCCCGAGGTCGGCCGCCAGGGAAACGGAGTCGTCATGAGGAAGCGTTCCCCAGCGGTGCTGGGTGCTCTCGCGGTCGCGGTCGCGATCACCGTGGTGGGCTGCACCAGTCCCAATTCACCGAATGCGAAGAAGTCCGAGCAGTTGGGTGGCTACGACCCCGGCTACACCTGCAGCAAGGCGTCCTGCCCGACCGCGCTGACGGCCGGGCTGGCCGGTGGCCAATCGACCTTCGTGCGGAACTTCAACCCGTTCTCGCCGACGGCCACCTCGGGCACGTTCTTCCTGTACGAGCCGCTGTGGATGTTCAACATCCTCAAAGAGGGCGAGTTCATCCCGTGGCTGGCGGACAAGCCCGTGTGGTCGCCGGACGGCAAGAAGATCACCATCAAGCTCAATGACGCCGCGACCTGGAGCGACGGCTCCCCGGTCACGGCCGACGACCTGGTCTTCACCCTCGAGGCGCTCAAGAAGGACCCGGAGCTGCAGAAGTTCGAGTACGTCGCCGCCAAGGCGGTGGACGCCAAGACCGCGGAGATAACCTTCGCCGGCCCGGCGTACACGCTGGAGAGCACCATCGGCGGCGTCTCGATCGTGCCGAAGAAGATCTGGGAGTCGCAGGACCTGAAGAAGTGGACGAACCCCGAGCCGGTGGTCAGCGGGCCGTACAAGCTCGGGCAGTTCTCCAGCCAGCAGGTCGTGCTGCAGGCCCGGGCCGACTACTGGAAGCAGAAGGTGCCGGTCCCGCAGATCAAGATCCCGATTCTCGGCCAGGCCGAGGAGCAGAAGCTGATGTCGGGCGAGCTGGAGTGGTCCGGCGGTGCGATCCCGAACGTCAAGAAGGTCTACGTCGACAAGGACCCGAAGCACAACCATGCCTGGTACCCGTCGTACGGCTCGCTGAACGTGTACTACAACCCGGCCCGCAAGCCGTTCGACAACGCGAGCGTCCGCAAGGGCCTGTCGCTGGCGATCGACGGCGACCAGGTGATGAAGATCGTCACCCAGGACCTGTCGTACTCGATCAACCCGACCGGGATGGACCAGAAGACCCAGGGCAAGTGGATCGCCCCGCAGTACAAGGATCTGCCCTACGGCAAGGCGAACGCCGAGGCGGCGCTGGCCGAGCTGGCCAAGGCCGGGTACACCAAGAAGGGTGACCAGCTGGTCGGACCGGACGGCAAGCAGCTGACCGTCGACCTGCCGGAGAACGCGGAGTACAAGGACGCCATCCAGCGGGACCAGATCATCGCCGAGCAGTGGAAGAAGATCGGCGTCAAGGCCAACGTACGGCCGGTACCCGGTACCCAGCTCGACGCGCTGAAGAAGTCGGCCGACCTGGACGTCACGGTCGGAGGCGCGGTGTACGGAGCGAACCCGTGGAGCTACTACGACGACATCCTCAGCTCCAAGAACGCCGGCGCCTGGGCAAACTACGGAAGCTGGAAGGACCCGGCCACGGACGCGTTGCTGAAGAAGCTGTCCGAGACCGGTGACCCGGCCGAGCAGCTGAAGGTGGTCGGCGAGCTGCAGAAGGTCATGGTCGAGAAGGTGCCGAGCTTCCCGGTGGCGAGCATCGGCGCGTCGGCGGAGTACAACTCCAAGCACTGGGTCGGCTGGCCGAACGAGGAGAACCCGTATGCGATGCCGCCGCCGTGGGCCGCGGGTGACAATCTCCGGGTGGTTCTGTCGCTGAAGCCGAACCCCGACACATACGGAAGCTGACAGCCGGATGACGTCGAGTGTCGAGGTCGTCGACTCGGGCGGCGGCAGCGCGGTGCCGCCGCCCGGCGCGGAGCCCCTAGCTAGTCCGGGGCCGAAGCGAGGCCGCCGGTCGTCGTGGGTGTACGTCGCCCGCCGGGTCCGGTTCTACCTGGTCGCGACCTGGGTCGCGATCACGCTGAACTTCTTCATTCCCCGGTTGATGCCGGGTGACCCGGCCGGCGCGATCATCGAGAACCTGCGCCGGACGCAGACAGTCTCCGCCGAACAGGTGCGGGCGATCCAGCGGCTGTTCGGTGGTTCGGACGATCCGCTGTGGCGGCAGTACTTCGGCTACCTGAACCAGCTCGCGCACGGTGACTTCGGCATCTCGACGGCGTTCTATCCGACCCCGGTCTCGGAGGTGATCGGGTCGGGGATCTGGTGGACGCTCGGCCTGGTCGGAACCACCACCATCCTTGCGTTCCTGCTCGGCACGGGTCTCGGCATCCTGGCCGGACGCCGGCCGGGCCGCGGGTTCGACGCGATCGCGGCACCGCTGTCTACGTTCATCGGCGCGCTGCCGTTCTTCGCGGTCGCCCAGCTCCTCCAGCTGTTCCTGGCCGGGAAGCTCGGCTGGTTCCCCGACATCCATGGGTACGACGTCGACAACCTGGTGCCCGCGTTCGACCTCTACTTCGTCCCGAGCGTGATCCACCACGCGCTGCTGCCGGCCTTCACGATCATCGCCGGGTCGATCGGCGGCTGGCTGCTCGGCATGCGGAACATGATGATCACCACCATCTCCGAGGACTACGTGCTGCTCGCCGAGGCGAAGGGACTGTCGCCGCGCCGGGTGATGACGCAGTACGCCGCCCGGAACGCGATCCTTCCCAGCGTCACCGGCCTGGCCGTGTCCCTCGGGTTCGTGGTCGGTGGGTCGCTGCTGGCCGAGGTGGTGTTCGCCTACCCGGGCGTCGGCTACCTCTTCTACCAGTCGGTGACGAGCGTGGACTACCAGCTGATGCAGGCGCTGTTCCTGATCATCTCGCTGTCGGTACTGGCGGCGAACTTCATCGCGGACTCGGTCTACGGACTGATCGATCCGCGGGCCAGGGAGGACGTGTGAACAGGCTTCGCCTGCCGGACAGTACGAAGGTCCGGGTCGGCCTGATGATCTTCGGCTTCTTCGTGCTCGTCGCCCTCGTCGGCCCGACCCTGGTCACCCACGTGTTCGGCCTGAGTGCGACCGAGCTGGACGTCGAGCACTTGCGCGAGGCGCCGTCGTCGGCGCACTGGCTCGGTACCGACAAGAACGGTCGCGATCTACTCGCCCGGCTCGTCGTCGGGACCCGGACCTCGTTGCAGATCGGCCTGTTCGCTGGACTGATCGCGACCGGCCTGGCGACGCTGCTCGGCATCGCCGGCGCGTACATCGGCGGCCGGACCGACGCGTTCCTGACCGCCTTCACCAACATCTTCCTGGTGATCCCCGGGCTGCCGCTGCTGATCATCGTCGGCAGCTACGTCAAGGGCCGCGGCGGCTGGTGGGTCACCGCGCTCATCATCGGCCTGACCAGCTGGGCCGGCGGCGCGCGGCAGAAGCGGGCCCAGGCGCTGTCCCTGCGCAACCGTGACTTCGTGACCGCGACCGAGATGCTCGGCGAGTCGCGGCGCCGGGTGATCGTCTTCGAGCTGGTGCCGCACCTGGCACCGCTGATCGCGGCCAGCCTGCTGTTCTCGGTCGTCGGCGCGATCTTCGCCGAGGCCGGGTTGGCGTTCATCGGCGCCGGCAACCCCTCGATCATCAGCTGGGGGATGCTGATCAACGAAGCCGGGCCCAACGCGCTGTTCAACGGCGAGTGGTGGACGTTCGTTCCGCCGGCGGCCTGTATCGCGCTGCTCGGCACCGCGGCCGGGCTGATCAACTTCGGCATCGACGAGATCTCCAATCCCCGGCTGCGGATGGTCGCCCGCAAGGCCTCCACCAGGCTGACCGCGGTGACGGGAGCCAAGCGATGAACGAAGTACTGCTCGAGGTGGACGGCCTGCACGTCGGGTACGAGACCGAGGACCGGCCGGTCAACGCGGTGGTGGATGCGAGCTTCACGCTGCGCCGGGGCGAGATCCTCGGTGTCGCGGGGGAGAGCGGTAGCGGCAAGTCGACGCTGATCAACGCGATCACCCGGCTGCAACGGCCGCCCGCGGTGACCACGGCCGGTACTGCGCTGTTCCACGCGCAGGACGGCAGCAAGGTCGACCTGCTCCGTGCCGATCGCGACCAGCTGGCGAAGATTCGCTGGGAAGAGGTGTCGATCGTCTTCCAGTCGGCGATGAACGCTCTCAATCCGGTCCTTCGGCTCGGTGCCCAGTTCGTCGACGCGCTGCAGGCGCACCGCCGGCTGAGTGACGCCGACGCGGAAGCCCGGGCGGCCGAGCTGGTCCGGATGGTGGGGATCCCGGCCGATCGGTTGCGGGCCTTCCCGCACGAGTTGTCCGGCGGGATGCGGCAGCGCGCCACCATCGCGCTGGCCCTGGCCTGTGATCCCGAGCTGGTCGTGATGGACGAGCCCACGACGGCGGTGGACGTCGTGATGCAGCGCCAGATCCTGCGGCAGGTGCAACGACTGCAGCGCGAGCTGGGCTTCGCGATCGTCTTCATCACCCACGACCTGTCGCTGCTGATCGAGATCGCCGATCGGATCGCGGTGATGTACGCCGGCCGGATCGTCGAGCTCGGTCCGGCCCGGCAGCTGTACGACGACCCGCTGCATCCGTACGCGGCCGGGCTTCGCGACTCGTTCCCGCCCTTGCACGGCCCGATCCGCGTCCTGCGGGGGATCCCGGGCTCGCCGCCCGATCTCCGCGACCCGCCGCCCGGGTGCGCGTTCCACCCCAGGTGTTCGAAGCGGTTCGCGCGCTGTGACACCGAGCTGCCGGAGCTGCTGCGCCCGGTCGATGGTCGTCAGGTGGCCTGTCACCTGCACGATGCCGCCGTACTAGGAGAGCGTCCAGTGGAAGGTGAGAAAGTTGGCTGAGGCAACGGAGAGACCCGCGCCGGTGCTCGAGGCTCGCAACGCCACGAAGTACTTCGAGGTGCGCGGCCGGGGCCACCACGAGGTCCGCGCCCTGGAGGCGGCGAATCTCACCTTGTACCGCGGCCGGATCGCCGCCCTGGTGGGTGAGAGCGGCAGCGGCAAGACCACGCTGGCACGGTTGATGGCGTTGGCCTATCCGCTCACCGACGGCGAGATCCTGCTCGACGGAGTCCCCGCCGACCCGCGCGGTCAGAAGGACCGGCGACGGTACTACGCCCGCGTCCAGCTGATCTTCCAGGACCCGTTCTCGTCGCTGAACCACTTGAAGCGGGTGCGTTACATCATCGGCCGGGCCTTGCGAATCCATGGGCACGCGTCCGGCCGCGCCGAGGTCGAGGCAAAGGTCCTGGAACTGCTGGAGCGGGTGAACCTGACGCCGGCCAAGGACTTCATCGACAAGTTCCCGCACCAGCTCTCGGGCGGTCAGCGCCAGCGCGTCGTGATCGCTCGGGCTCTCGCGGTCGAGCCCGCGGTCCTGCTCGGCGACGAGCCGGTCTCGATGCTCGACGTGTCGATCCGGCTCGACATCCTCAACCTGCTGGCGAAGCTGCGCGATGACGAGGGCTTGGCGATCCTCTACATCACCCACGACATCGCGAGTGCGCGTTACTTCGCCGACGACATCAACGTGATGTACGCCGGTCAGCTGGTCGAGTCAGGTCCGGCCGAGGCGGTCAGCCAGCAGCCGAAGCACCCGTACACCCGGCTGTTGCTCGACTGTTCACCCGATCCGGATCGCAGCGACAGCGGCGTGGTGGACACCTTCGACGACGAACTAGGTGAACCGCCCAGCCTGATCGACCCGCCACCGGGCTGCCGCTTCCACCCACGCTGCCCGTTCGCGCGCGACGAGTGCCGAACCCGGTTGCCCGAGGCAACCACCTTCGAGGACGGCAGCTGGACCCGTTGCTGGCTGTACGGAGAGGGCGGTCAGGCCGGGTGATCTGTTGGGTCGAGTCAGCGGTTGGACTCCTTCCCGGTCTCACGCTGCCAGGCCTGGTGGCGGTCGGTCAGGCGCGCAACGAGATCGGGCCGCTGGGAGGCGAGATCGTGTCGCTCGCCCGGGTCGTCGGCCAGGTCGTGCAGGCGGACGGCGGGGCCGAGGGTGGCGTGCTCGATGCTTTCTAGGTAGGAGACCTCGCCGGCGTCGCGGTCGACTGTGGTGAGTTTCCATCGGCCGGCGCGTACCGCCCACTGGAAGCCGGTGTCCCAATGCAGTTCTTCGTGGCCGCTGCCGCCGGTGCGCAGTAGGTCAAGCTGATCGAGGCCGTCGCAGTCGGCGTACGACGCGGGGTCCGCGCCGGCGGCGGACAGGACGGTCGGATAGAGATCCATCGAGCTGACCATGCCGGCGCGGCGGATGCCGGCGGGAAGGTGTCCGCCGGGCCAGCGGACCAGGAACGGGACCCGGATGCCGCCCTCCCACAGTGTGTACTTGGTGCCGTTGAGTGGTGTGTTGTCGGCATAGTTGCAGGTCGAGCCGCCGTTGTCGGTCAGGTACACGACGATGGTGTCGTCGGCGATGCCGAGGTCGTCCAGTTCGCCCAGCAACGCACCGATCTGTGCGTCCATCAGTTCGAGCTGGGCCAGGTAGTACTCGCGGCCGTGCTCGAGATTCGGCGTGATCGACCCGTCGTACCATCCGCCGTAGCCGACCGCGTCGTCGTCGTGCCAGTCGTCGCGGTTCGGCAGGCCGCGCCTGCGCAATTCCTCCGGCGGGAGCTGCCAGCAGAAATTGTGCACCGCGTTGAACGCAAGCATCAGGAAGAACGGCTCCGGTGCCGAGGAGTGCCGGCGGGTGAAGTCACGAGCCCGGGCGCCGAGTTCGTCGGTGAGGAAACCCTCGAGTTCGATCTCGTCGTCGCCGTCGAGCATTGGCTGCACCGCCATCCGCCAGGATGCCTCCGATCCGTACTCCGCGACCGCGCTGTCCGAGTGCCGCAGGTAGTTCAGCCGGCCCTGCTGCTTGCCTGCAAGGCCGTAGTAGGTCTCGTCGAAGCCGTGATGTGGCGGGCACCCCCGGTCGCCGACGTCCTCCTGACCGTAGTGCACCTTGCCGAGATAGCCGGTCGAGTAGCCGAGTCCCCCGAACTGTTCCGCCAGACTGGGGCGGTGCGCCGGAAACGAGCTGTCACCAAACCAGCGAGCACCCCATCGCGCCTGATACTGGCCCGCGATCAGCCCGGCGCGGGACGGGCTACAGATCGGCGCCGTCACGTACGCCTCGGTGCACTCCACCCCCTCGGCCGCCAATCGGTCCAGTCCCGGTGTCCGCACCTCCGGATGGATGCCCAGTGACGAGCGATCGGCATAGCCGTGGTCATCGGACACGATCAGGATGACGTTCGGTCTCGTAGGCTTCACGACGACACCGTACGATGCCAGCTTTGCGCCTGCCCAGCGCGATCTCAAGCGCCAAAGCGGCCTTCACGGTTCCTTGCTGACGGTGCTGCGCGCGAAGGCGACGGCCTCGGCGAGCAGGCGCGCCAGAGTTGGCCGTCTGCGTCGAAGGCCCAGTCGAAGAGGCTGCCGTAGGTGTTCGGCAGAAGATCTTCGGGACGCAGTGCCGATTCCGGCAGTTCCATTGTTGTCGTTCTGGTCTAAGTGGCCGTGAAGCGCGAACAATCACGGGCCGGCCGGCATCAGGCTCTGCAGAACCAACACCACGAGAGGAATCTCCACCATGAAATTGAGACGAGTCTCCACTGCTGCGGCCGCTGCTGTCGTGCTTGGTGGTCTGGCAAGTGCTCCTGCCATCTCCGCGACTGCTGCCGGTACCGCGTCTGCTTCGGCCGGCAGCATCACGGCTGCTTGCGCCATGACCGCTGGGTCTGTGAACAGTGCTGGTGACCTCCGCTATTCGACGATCACCGCGACGGCGCCGCCGACCATGAAGCAGGGGACAGGGCCGCATATGTACACGCCCGGTGCCGCCAGGATCAGTTCGACCTGGACGGACACCCTGCTGAACCCGGTCGGCAGGGTCACCTCGGGCTATGTCGTGCTCGGTTCGTCCCTGTATTCGTCGGCGTACGGCACCGACACCGCCGGCCAGCCGATCAACCGGTCAACGCGGATCGGCGGCGGCTGGGGCAACTTCACCATGGTCGAGGAGTCCTTCTACCTCGGTGCGGGGGCCCCGTCCACGGGCCGTGGCAACCGGTACGGCCTGCGCAGCGACGGCGTACTGTTCCGTTGGGCCGGCGGGTGGCGCGCTGCCGGTTCGTACCCCGGTTTCGCCTCGGTCAAGGCGATGGCGCTGATCAGCGAGACAGCGACGTACGACACGTTCCTCGCGACAACCCGCGGTGGGGCGCTGTACACGATCCGGATCCCGGTCACCTCCCCGCTGAAGCCGGTCGTCAAGCAGGTCCGAAAGTCCACCTGGCAGGGCTTCGAGCACATCGTCGCCGAGAAGTGTGGCGCACAGGGCACGCTGCTCACCGCCATCGACAAGGACTCCGGCTCGGCCTACCTGTACGCCGTCAGCCACGCCAACGGCACCGCCACCGTCATCAAGGGCCTGGGCAAGGTCCCCGGCACCTACAAGGACTCCCTCTACTACCTCACCACCGCCGAGGGGAACCCGCCGCTGTTCGGTGAGTGATCCACCACCCCACCCGTCTTGATCCAGTGGCCGCCGGCAACCAGTCGGCGGCCACCGTGATGTGTGACACGGGATGTCACAGGCGCGTTGGCGACGCCGGGCTTGTCCGGTCAAAGGATGCTGAGCGTGATGCTGCCTCGGACAAGATTGCCGATGGCAACTTTGTCCTTGCCGGCCAGCGTGTCGACGGTCAGCTGGTCCGCTGGTTCCGCGTCCGACAGAGTGACGTCGGTCTTCAGTCCCGAGACCCGCACGTTCCCGCCGGAACCGGAGACCCGGATGTGGTCCTTGCCGGCGGTGCCTGTGACGGTCACCGCGTCGGCCGCGGAGTCGCCGCCGCTCGCGTTGATCTGTGCGCCCAGGTCGATGCCTACCTTCTGAACATCGGTCCCGCGCAGGTCGGCGACGGTGACCGTGTCAGCGCCACCGAGCGCGTTGAGCGTGACCCGCTCGACGTCGTCGGTATCCATCACGATGTTGCCCAGGTCCCGGGTGAACCGCAACCGCGGACCGTTGGCGGAAGCAACGAACTTCTCCGCGGCGGCCGAACCGTTGAACACCATGGTGTCCTGGCCGCGACCGCCCTCGATCACGTCGCTGCCGTCGCCCGGATCCCAGGTGAAGGCTGCACCTCGGCGCCGTAGTCGATCCGCACGGTGTCGTTGCCGCCTCGGCTGTTGATCTGGATCTGGCCGAAGTCGCTCCGCTTCACCGTGCGCTTCGCCGTACCGTCGCCGAACTCGACCTCGAGCACTGTCGTATCGGCAGCCGGCACACGCAATGTGATGTTGTCCGCGTAGTTCGTGCCGGTGACGATCAGCTGGCCAGTGTCGATCACGACGCTACTCGCCGGCGCCGCTGCTGCCGGGCCGGCCAGACTCACGGCGATGCCGGTGCTGAAAGCCGCGACAGCTGCCGCGCTGAGACCTCGCCGGAAACTTCTGCTGACATGACTCATGATGCGATCCCTCCCAATTGGCGTTACCTATGAGCCCTACACGGGCGCCACCACCGGCCGGTTCAAACCAAATACCGGGGTGTACTCCGGTCCACCGCACAAAAGTTGCCCAGAGCAACCAAAGACGGAAAGTCCGGATCGTCCTAAGGGTGCGGTGCGTGCGGGGATCAGGGATCGATCAGGGCTATCCACAATGTGCCGCGCACCTGCGACGAGGACGATCGGCATTGTCAGCTACCGGACGTCGAACCGGATTGGGCCGGGGTCCGTGTAGAGAGCACGGAAGGCGTATCCGAACCCGCAGAGGCAGGCGATCATGACAACAGTCGCGGTGGATTCAGCACCGACGATCGTCGGCTCAGGATGGCTGGTGGCCGGCCGGTACCGCTTGGTTGCGTTACTTGGCCGCGGCGGCATGGGCCGCGTCTGGCTCGCCGAGGACGAGCTGCTGCGGCGGCGCGTCGCCCTCAAGCAGGTGATGCTGAGCGGCCAGGCGTCCGAACATGTCCGCGCCAGTGCGCTGGCCGAGGCGCGCGCCGCGGCGCGACTGGATCACGACAGTGCGGTCAAGGTGCATGACGTCATCGAGGACTCTGGCGACCATTGGATCGTCATGGAGTTGCTGTCGGGGCGGACCCTGGCCGAGACGGTGGCGTCGGACGGTCCGCTGCCGACTGCCGAGGTACGGCGGATCGCGCTGCACCTGGTCGACGCGCTGCGGGCCGTCCATCGCGCGGGTCTGGTGCACTCCGACGTCAAGCCGGCGAACGTACAACTGTGTGACGACGGGCGGGTAGTGCTGACGGATTTCGGCATCGCCACCGAAATCGACGACGAGCAGACGCTGTCGAGCGAGGCCATGGCCGGCAGCCCGGCGTACATGTCACCGGAGCGAGCCCGTGGTGACGCGGTCGGCCCGGCATCCGACCTGTTCTCACTCGGCGCGACACTGTTCGCGGCCGCCGAGGGAAGGTCACCGTTCGGCGCCGGCGACCCGTTCAGCACGCTGGTTGCGGTGGTCGAGGCCCGGCCAGGCCCGTTCGTGAACGCCGGGCCTCTGCGCCCGATCATCGAAGCCCTGCTCACCAAAGACCCGGCCAACCGACTGACCCCCGACCAAACCATCACGGCCCTCCACAACCTGGCCCGCACCCCTCAACCCACCTGATGGTCTATGGGCGTTGGAAGGGGAGGGGCTGGAGGGTGGGCCAGCGGGTGCGCATGATGTCGCACAAGGCTGCGGTGAGCCGGCCGAGATCCTGCAGTTGACTGCCCTCAGCGGTCAGCCGGCTGACGATCTGCAGACGGTGTGCGAGGCGCTGACGCGCGGTGGCGGTGCCCCACTTCCAGTCATGGTTGGGGATTCTGGCCAGGTGGTCGGTGGTTTCGCGTTCGGCCCGCTGGACTAGCGCGTCGCCGCGGAGCAGCCAGCCGGCGCACACATCGGTGAGATCGCCGCAGACCTCGGTGCCGGTCGCGTTCTGCCAGGTCATGCGGTAGGCGGCCTCTGCGGCGTCCAGGGTCTCGGAGTGGGGAACGGTGGCGCACCAGCAGGTCGGGAAGCCGATGCGCAGGTAGGCGAGTTCCACGAGGCCGTTGCCCAGCGCGGCTTGTTCGAAGTCGATGAACCGTACGCCGGCGCTGGTATGCAGGTCATTGCCGGGACAGGGGTCGCCGTGCAGCAGGGCAGTGCCTTCCATCCGGGTCAGGCGATTTACCAAGCCGTCAAGCTCGTCTCGAGCACCAGCCGGAACCGCCGCGCCAAGAGTCCGGGCAAGCCCGAAGAAGGAGTCGATGTCGTCCTGGCCCGGACCCGACCATGCCGGCAGACTGCCCCGGGAATCAGCGTGGGTGGCGGAGTGGAGCCGCGCCAGCGCCGTCGCGTAGTCCACCACCCAGTCCGCGCGCGGCTTCTGGTGTTCGAGGTGCTCCAGGACCAGTACTCGTTCGCCTGGGTCGGTGCCGAGGAGCATCGGTACCACGGGCGGGTCGACCCTCGACGCGATATGCAGCAGCCGGCGGCCGTACCTCTGCATCGTCATCCCGGAGATCGCCGAGCCGATCAATGCCCCGAGCGCCCAGGGGCCATCGCCAGGCTGGCGTGGATCGGGGTGTAGCCGAGGCCGACCTGGAGGAACATGCCGAGCACGAACGTACCGGCCATCGCACCGAAGAAGACGACTGCGAAGAAGATGCCGGACACGTACGAGCGGGTCTTCAGCAGGCGGGGCCGCAAGCTGTGCGCCGACGGCCTCGCGAGCTACATCGCGGAGGCGGAGAAGGCGCTGGTCGACGACCGGGAGCCGTGGATCGCCTTCGAGGCGTTCCTGCATGCGCTGGTCGACGCCGACACCAATTCGCTCACGCAGCGGCTCGCGGGGACGTTCACGCCGACGCCCGAGCTGTTCGAGTCCGCCAGCCGGGCCGGTGAACTGAATCTCGCCGTCTACGAGCGGACGAAGGAGTACCTCCGCCCGGGCATCGTGGTGGAGGACTTCGCGATGATCCTCGAGCAGATCACCTCGATCAAGCTCGGCGACGAGGCCCGGACCAACCGGCTTCGCCACCGGTACCTGACGCTCGTACTGGAGGCGATGCGCCGCACCGGCGAACAACCAGGCGGCGGCCCAGACCTCCCAGGCCCGCCACCCAGCGGCGACGAACTAACCAACCGCTGGCGAGTCCAGGCCCCCAGCGCATAACTGAGCTACGTCAGTCCTTCAACGTCGGACGGGCTGAGATTGGCGATGACGTGCTGGATGCGGTCGAGGGAGCTCGCTGTGTCGGTTGAGGGCAGGTACTCGAGGCCGATTCGTCCTCGATAGCCGAGGTCGTAGAGGACGCGGAGTTCGTTGTCCCAATCGGTTGTTCCGGTGCCGGGTTCGTGTCGGCCTGGTACGTCGGCGGTCTGGACATGGCCGACCAGGTCGATCCGGCCGGCGAGTACGGATTCGGGCCGCTCGTTCATGACGAGGGAGTGGTAGTGGTCATAGAGCGCCCGGACGTTGGGGGAGTCCACCTCTTCGACGATGTCGAGGCATTCGACCGTGGAGTCGAGGAAGGTTCCGACGTGGTCGACGCGGGAGTTGAGGTTCTCCAACAGGAGCACTACATCGGAGCCCTCGAGCAGGCTTGCGGCGCCACGTAGGGCTGCGACGATTGCTGCGTCCTGTTCCGATCGAGGAACACCTGCTTGGTGGTCTCCGGCGGTGATGACGAGAAAGGGGCAGTTCAGGTCTTGCGCGATGGCTGCTGACTTGGTGACGGCGGCGAGGAATGTGCTGTGCGTGGCCCGGTCGACCAGAACCCCCATTGGGTCGACGCACATCGTTTGCAACCCGATGCCGGTCTCTTGGAGAGCTTGGTGGAGGGCGGCGATGTCCTTTCCGCGCCAGGCCCAGATCTCGACAGCTGGCAGACCCAGCGCGGCGGCGGTGCGTACCCGCTCGGCGACGTTCGCGTCGCCCTCGCCGCGCTCGGTGAAGAGCAGCTCAATGTTGGCTGACAGTTCATACATCGGCGTCGTCCTCCTGGAGGCGGTCAGACAAAAGGCCGTTGCCGACGAGCCAGCGCTGGCGGCAACGGCGTCGAGGATGTGGGTGGTGCAGTCGTCGACTCAATGATGCGCCAGCGTAGGTAGTCGCCGGCCCGGAGCGCCCGCCTACCTGAGCTGCGTCTGCAAGCAGTCTCGCGCCGCAGCCCGTCGAGCGGCTTGCCACTCGGGGCTCTTCTGCCAGTAGTAGTGGGTCTCCGTCTCGGGTGCCAGCGCAACGATGTCGAACGTGGTCAGAGCGAGGTGGACCTGCTCCCAACTCGGCAGCGGCACCGAACGATGTTCGGCGTACGCCGTCCAGAGGTGCCGGCGGAGGTCACCGTAGGAGCGTTCGGCGGCCCAACTTGCGCTGTCCCACAGGCGCCGTTGGACGTGCTCGAGACCGATGTCATGGCACGCCGCAAGCGCCGCGCCGAGCTGCCCCGCCAGCATTCGCAGGTGTTCGGGCGACATGTCGCCGGGCACGGAGCCCCGGAGCCGAGTCGCGGCGAAGAACGGGTACGGCGAGATCGCCGGCTCGTCCCAGCGGCCGAGCAGTTTCGAGACGAGCGGGTGGTCGACAGTTGCGTAGACGTCGCATTCGCGCTCGAGCTGCGCGACGATCGTGTGGTTGCGAGGAAACAGAAAGGCGCGATCCTCGGTGAGGAGCACATGCTTCGTGGCTCCGTCGAACCGCGGCTCGATCGGCCCGTCTACTTCGCAGACCTCCCTGAATCGCTTGAGTTGCGTTGGGACGAGGACAGCGGCGATGGCTGTTTCGTCATCCATGTCGAGCCACCGACGGACGCGTTTCTCGCGGGGGTTCGGGCAACTGCCGTCTCCTATCGACTGCCTGCGACGCGCTCCGATCGAACGCGTCGGTGTCGGCTCCAGGAAGAACTCGGGTGGCTATCGATTTCATCGTATGCGCATCGAATCGACTGCAGGCTGCGTCGACACCCCAGCTACCCGATCGACGAGCCGGGGCGTCAGCAGCGGCCAGGCTGACTCCCGACACACTGCTGCAGCACTCGTGGGACAGTTGCCCGACGATGACGATCTTTACGTTCCACCTTGCGGAGCTTCGGCCGGCGACGACGGCGGGGGCATTGTGGAGGGCGCCGGCTGTGCCATCTACGCCTGGGTTGCGGTACGCCGAGTGCCTGGCGCTGATGCGCCTTGGTGCGCCGACCGTCTCGCCGGCCCGGATGCAGCTGCGTCGGATGGCGATGTTCGCGCGGTGGGAGGACGAGGCGGCGGTCGAGACCTTTCTGGCGGATGACCCCCTGGGCAGGGAGTTGGCAGCAGGCTGGCACGTGCGTATGCAGTTTCTGCGCCGCTGGTCGCGGCTTGCGGCCTTGCCCGACCTTCCGGCGAGAGCGGGCGAGTGGGACCCTGCCGAGCCCGTCGTGGCGGTCACGCTGGCCCGGATGCGCCTTCTGGAGGTGCCGAGGTTCCTGAAGTGGGGCAAGCCCGTGGAGCGGCTGGTTCGCGACCATCCGGGGGCCACGCTGGCGCTGGCCGCGATG
Source organism: Kribbella catacumbae DSM 19601 (assembly GCF_000372465.1). Lineage (GTDB taxonomy): Bacteria > Actinomycetota > Actinomycetes > Propionibacteriales > Kribbellaceae > Kribbella > Kribbella catacumbae. Next base: position 345,027 of record NZ_AQUZ01000001.1, on the reverse strand, counting down.
CGCCCGCCGCGGACGATCTCTACGTTCTCGGTCTGGCGGTCCGTGCGGGAAATGGAAGAGATGGTGCACGGCCACAGCACTGTCCCGGAACCCGACCGCCATGCCGCCGCAATGGTCGAACGCCGGCGCAGGGACTTCCACCACGAGTTCGCCACCCTGCGGTTCCGGCCGCTGTCGGAGCACGGCTCGTGGCAGGGGCAGCGGGGGATCGTTCCCCGATAGAGGCGCTGCTGCTCGTCGCCTCCAGGTCGGGCGCAGAGGATGTTGTCGGCGGTGAAATCCGGTGGTCCGGCATCGCCGGTCCCCTTACGCTTGGATCGAATTGAGCGCTGCCGCGAAATCGCGGCAGGCGCGTTGACGAGTGAGGGGAGCCCGGCCGTGCGTCACCGCATCGCTGTGAGTGTTCCCCGGTCACGGTACGACGTGATCCTGGTGTCTTCGGGTGTCAGGTGCCGGCTGCGCGGTCGGCTCCTGTCCGTGACGAACTGACCCAGCCTGTCTTGCAGGCGGTTGCATTCTGAGCCGCCGCCGGGGGTGTGGCGCATGGCCTGACCACAGGCCGCTTCGTCTGTGAATCGCGCTGTCCCGATCCGGATCATCCGAAAGGCCATCGGCCCATGCGTACAAACCTTGACCACCGTCAACAGAACCGCCCACTGTCCGGCCTGCGTAATGTCGGCATTCTCGCCCATGTCGATGCCGGCAAGACCACCGTCACCGAACGGATCCTGTATCTCACCGGCACCACTCACAAGCGCGGTGAGGTCCACGACGGCACCACCGTCACCGACTTCGACTCGCAGGAACGCGATCGCGGGATCACGATCTTCGCCGCGGCCGTTAGCTGCGACTGGGACGGGCACTCGATCAACCTGATCGACACCCCGGGCCACGTCGACTTCTCTGACGAGGTGGAGCGCTCGCTGCGGGTGCTCGACGGTGCCGTCGCACTGTTCGACGGCGTCGCGGGAGTCGAACCGCAGAGCGAGTCGGTCTGGCGGCAGGCCGACCGGCACGGGGTGCCGCGGATCGCGTTCGTCAACAAGATGGACCGCCCCGGCGCCGACCTCGACGCAGCGGTGGCCTCGATCCGCGAGCGGTTGCACGTGACCCCGCTGGTGGTCCAGTTGCCGATGGGAAAGGAGGCCGGGTTCAGCGGAGTGATCGACCTGATCACGATGCGGGCGTACGTCTGGAGCGACGGCAGCGACACCTTTGCGGAGGGCCTGGTGCCCGATGCCCTTCTGGAACAGGCGATGCGACGGCGCCGGCTGCTCGAGGAGACTGTCGCCGAGCTCCACCCGGTCGCGCTGGACGAGTTCTATGCGCGGTCAACGGTCTCGGCGGAGACGCTGGCTGCTGCGCTGCGGGACCTGACCCGGTCTGGTACCGGCGTGGTGCTGCTGTGCGGATCGGCGTACCGCAACCGCGGGATCGAGCCGCTGCTGGACGCCGTCGTCGCCTATCTGCCTTCGCCACAGGAGGTGCCGGCGGTGCGCGGCATGTCGGACGGTGCCGTACAGGAGCGGATCGCCGACCCGACGGCGCCGTTCGCGGCGCTCGTGTTCAAGGTCAACTCGACAGCCACCGGGCGGCTGACGTACCTGCGGGTGTATTCGGGAACGATTCGGAAGGGAGAAACAGTGATGGACGCGGGCGCGGGACGCACTGAGCGGATCAGCCGGATCCTGCGAGTGCAGGCAGACCAGCACGTGGAGGTCCAGCAGGCGCTCGCCGGCGACATCGTCGCGGTCGTCGGGCCGAAGTCCGCACGAAGCGGCGCCACCCTGAGCGCGCCGGCAGCACCGTTGGTTCTCGAACCGCCAGCCGTGGCCGACCCGGTCGTTTCCGTGGCAGTCGAGGCCCGCAGGAGCACCGACACCGACCGGCTCGCGTCGGCACTGACGCGGCTGGTCGAGGAGGACCCCTCGCTGACGGTCCGGACCGATTCCGAGACCGGTCAGACGCTGTTGTCAGGTATGGGTGAGCTGCACCTCGAGGTCGCGGTGGAGAAGATACGTCGTGCTCACGGGCTGGAGGTCGGGGTCGGCCGGCCGCAGGTGACCTACCGCGAGACGGTCGCGCGCGGGGTGTCCGGGTTGGTGTACCGGCACGTCAAGCAGGACGGCGGGGCCGGTCAGTTCGCCCAGATCACCCTCGACGTTAAACCCCTGGAGGTAGCTGATGACGACAGCGCGGAGGACTTCGCGTTCCGGTCGGTCGTCGTCGGTGGACGGGTGCCGCAGGAGTATGTCCGCGCGGTCGAGGCAGGCTGCCGGGATGCTCTGGCCGAGGGTCCTCTCGGCGGGCACCCGGTGACCGGGGTGCGGGTCACACTGACGGATGGAGCCACCCATCCGAAGGACTCCTCGGAGATGGCGTTCCGCACGGCCGGCCGGCTGGGGCTCCGGGAAGCGCTGCGTGCCAGTGCGATGGTGCTGCTGGAACCGGTCGCCGAGGTCACGGCGACCGTGCCTGAGGATGCCGTCGGCGGAGTGCTCGGCGACCTGGCGGCACGGCGTGGCCGGATCTCGGGTTCGACCGCGCGGCCGGGCACGATGGTGATCGTCGCCACCGTCCCACTGGCCGAGTTGTTCGGTTATGCAACGCAGTTGCGCAGCCGTACCCAGGGCCGGGGAATCTTCGCCACCCGAACCACCGGCTACGTCCCGGCACCAGGCGCGAGGTCCGAGGAGACTCCGTCCCGGTAGAGCCAAGCAGTGCCCCCACAGTCACCGCCCGGAGGCGGGGCCTGTGGGGGCCCAGGGCAACGAAGACGCCCTGGGCGCGGCTGAGCGGACGTTCCAGGACCAGATCGCTGCGGCGGAAGCGGCGATGAATCGGCTTCAGCGGGCGCTGGTGGTGCGGCGGGCATCCGCTGTACTTCTCTGCGCATGAGAGCAAGAACGAGGTGAAGTGCCACAACATCGAGGGCTTCGGCGGATTGTGGCTCGCGGTCACCTCGGCCGGCGCGGCGGCGCCCGTCTGAGTCGGTCGAGTTCGATCACAACCTCGGGCAGCACCTGAGTGAGGTCGCTGGTGATCGGGGCCGTATCGCTGCACTACCAGCGGCCCTGACCTGTATCAGTCTCAGCGCATCAGGCCGGGATCGGGATCAGGAAGCGTTCACTGGCGAACCACCAGAGTGCGTCAGCGGCGAACACGGCAGCTGCGAGAAAGAGTGCCCCTGTTCCTAACCAGGCGGCGACGGGTCGGACCCTGCTCCAGGTGTGGTTGAACAGCGCCACAGTCCGCTCGTGCCGGCCGCGAGCGATGGCGATCGCGACAAGGACCAGTGGGACCTGGCTGATCAAGATCCAGAGCAGATGCGCGGCGGCAACAGTGACGATCGACTCTTGTCGGCCGGCGAGCACGACAAGGCCGACATAGGTCGGATCGAGGACCGCTGCCGCGGCCCACAGGATCCCGAGGCCCAGTAGTGCGGCGGTGCCGGTACGGGTCCCGCCCGGCGGCTTCGGCGGATGCGCGCCTGGGCGTCGTACCCGGGCGACTGCCCAGCAGCTCAGCCCGACGGCGATAAGTAGCTCGAAGAGCGCGGCGAGTCGATCGGGAGGCAGCAGGGATGCCCAGCGAATGGTTCGGAGTTGCTGCCCCACAGTGAGGGAGAGCACGGTACCGAGAACCGCGGTGCCCAGGATCGACACGACGGCGTACAACATCACGTCTCGCTCGCGAGCGCCGATGCTGAGGGCCCCGACAGCGATCAGCGCGCCCGCCGGATCGAGGCCCGCGATGCCGAGCCCGAGCGCGGCCACCAGCAGCTGGGTCACCGAACCATGCTAGCGAGGTGGAGGCGGATCAGTAGGCGCCAGGGCTCATTGGGTGTCGGTGATGGTGAGGGTGGTGGGGACAGCCGCGCCGAGGAAGAGGTGGGTGACGATGTACTTGGCGTTGGACGGGATCACCCCGGTCTCGTCGGCGGCCTCAGTCGCGACCTGCCCGAGCAGCTGGCAGGACGAGTTGTAGAAGTACACGTCCAGGTCCCAGGCGCCGACGCCGGCGCCCTTGACCGAGATCGCGTGGGCGCCGTCGCCGGATTCACCGGTCAGTGTTGTCACATGGCCGTCGACGTCCTGGCTGGCGGGTGGAGCCTTACAGGTGTTGACGAACTCCGTGCCTGTCACGCCCGGATCGACGACGTTGGCCGGGTCACCCGCAGCGATGGTGAACTGCTCGGTCACCGGTGCGTCCGGCGGCGCGGGCGGCAGCGGCTCGACCTGCTTGACCGTGCCGGAGAACACCTGCACATCGCCGGTCTGCACGGACGTCTTCGTCTCACCCATCGCCTCGTCTGCCCAGAACCGGACGTACGACGCGGTGACCGGCTTGGCGAGCGTGAACGTCTTGTAGTGCACATCAGGCAGGACCGGCCGCGGAGCCTGGTACGAGAACGCGTTCTTGCCGAAGCTGCCGGAGACCGTGGTCCAGTTGACGCCGTCGGAGCTGGTCTGCAGGGTGAACGACTTCAACGCCTCGAACCGCGAGGAACTGTAGGCGGACACCTGAACCGAGGAGATGGCGGCCGGTTTCGCCAGCTTGACGATCGCGTTGCCGGTGCCCTTGGCGGCCGCGAAGGTGGTCGCCTCGGTGTCGTCGATCAGCGACTTCGCGCCGTCGGGGTTGGTGGTGGACACGACGGTGGCGCCGTTGGCCGCGGAGGCCAGGTTCGGTGCCAGCTTGAACTGCTTGGCCGTGGTCTTGCCTGCCGCGACCGTGATGTCCGGGAAGGTGTGTGCGCCGAAGCCGGGCGCCTGGATGGTGACCGGGTAGCTCCCGGCCGCGGCAGAGACGGCGAATGCGCCGGTCGATCCGGTCCTCGTCACCGGGCTGACCTTGGCCTCGAAGACGCCGAGGATGATCTTCGCGCCAGGGATCGGCTGACCGGTGGAGGCGTTCAGAACGGTGCCGGTGATCCCGCCATTCAGGGCCGGGTTCCGGTGCTCGAAACCGGGCACGGGGTCGGTGTCGTTGGCGCCGGTCGGATCGTCGGTGGAGGTCTTGTTCCTGGCCGAGGTCCCCATCCCACGCTGGGCGAACGCGGTGTAGACCAGGTCGATCAGCTGCCCGGCGTCCGGCCGTGCGTGGTACCGGTTGTCCAGGGCAACGATCATGGCGTCGCGGGTGTCGAGCATGGACGGATCGTTGGGCGACAGTGGCATGGCGTCGGTGACCGCGCGGGCCGCGATCTCGGAGGCCAGCGCCTGACCGTACTTCGCGACCAGGGCCTTGCGCAGCTGCCACAGAGTCGCCGTCCAGATCTCCCCGTCGGCGTGCACCTCCGGCCCGGTCAGGTCGTACCCGATGTCGGCGAAGGTGGTCGGGTTGTCGTCGTACGGCCAGTTGCGGATCGCCCGGTTCGTGTTGCCGGTGGCGTAGGCGCCAAGCTCGGAGGTGGTCTGCAGCCCCTCGCGGTGCAGGTAGTTCAGGCCGTACCAGTCACCCCAGCCTTCACCCATCGAGCCGGACTGATGCCCGCCGAGCGCGCCGTCCTCGGTCCCGACGTACCGGTTGGACAGACCGTGCGCGTACTCGTGCTCGATCACTCCGGCGTCGAAGTCACCGTCGCGGCACTTGCCCTCGAAGGCGTCGTTGATCGGCTCCCAGAGGAACATCCCGCTCCACGGCGGAATCCCGTCCGGCAGCGTCAGCATGTAGGCGTTGTCGCGCCCGGTGTACGTCGGCGCGCCGCCGGTCACCGCGCCGGCCTGGACCAGCCCGTGGATCGAGTCGCCGCCGAGACCACCCTTGGCGAAGTTGTTCACCTGGAAGTTCCCGGCCGTCTCGGTGAAGCCGAGGTCGTAGAACTCGTCGTGGATCCGGTTGTGGTGGTAGAAGAGGTTCGTCGTCGCCGGATCCACGTCCTGGCTGTACGACGGGACCGCGCACTGCTGCTGACCCCACTGGTCGGTGAACACGTAGTTGAACTTGCCGAGCGGGTTCACCGGTCGCGGACCGGGGTCGACAGGCCCGATGAAGTTCGACCAGTTCGCGTGGGAGTTGGCGTTGTTGCCGAAAGTCGTGACACCGGTACCGGTCAGGCCGAGCGGATCCACCCAGCCGTTCGGCGACTGCGGTGTCCGGCCGAACGACACCTGCTCCGGGGTTCCACCGGCCGGCGCACCCGGGTAGTTGCGATACACGGTGCCCTCTGGATCCAGCGGTCCTTCGTGCTGGACCAGACTTCGCTTGTACAGCACCTCACCGGACCGAGCATCCACGAGTACGTCGTACGCCTCGTTCTGCTCCTTCACGAACAGCACCTGGTACGCCGCGCGCCCACCCGTCGCCGTACCGAACGTGGCCTTGCGGACATACGACTCCGCGGCGAAGGGGCCCGAGGCAACGACCTGGAAGCCGGCCTTGGCAGCACCGGTGAGCGACGGCGTGTAGCTCGTCTGAGGAGCGAGCAGCCCGGCGACCTTGGACAGCACCGATTCAGGCGACAGGTCGAAGGATCCGACCAGGCTGCTGGTACGACTTGTCGATCCGGTGTAGCTGACCACTCGCCCGTCGGAGGCGACTGCGAGACCGACGGAGCCGCCACGCGCCGCGGCGACACCGCCGAACACCTGGGTGAGGTTGACGACGCGGTTGCCGGTGCCTGGCAAGAGGTGATCCCGGCGAACCACCATCGCCGCGATGTCGGCCTCGCTGAGACCGAGCATCGCGCGATGCTCGGTCAGCCACCCGCGAGCGACCTCGACGGCCGACCCCGACCGGGGACCGGACAAGGCGCCACCCACAGCGGGGCGGATCGTCCGCGGGGTGCCGTAGCGGGCATCCCAGCTGACGCGGGCCCCGGACCCGCCGGCGGCGAGCACCTTGCCGACCGCGGCGACCTGCTCGGCGGTGGGCTGGATCAGGGCATCGATCGCGGCGCGGGCGTCGACGACCGAGTCGGGTGTCGGTGGTGGGAGCAGCGCCGAAGCGCCGGTGGCGGTGCCAAGGCCGGCGACAACAGTCGCACCAGCAGCAACGAGGGCAAGCGATCTGAAAACGGACGGATTGCGCATAAGCTGCACTCCTCGAGCACGGTTCACCCCGGAGAGTGAACAAGATTCGGGCGGTGAATCTGACTGCTCAACGACTCAGGCCCACCCAAGTTATGCCCAGTGGCAGCTCCATGCCATGGCAGCGGTCCAGGGACTCTGGATCACGACAGCCCGCGGACCTGATCAGCTGACGCCCTCCAGGGCGTCGGGCTGGTCAGGCACCTCGGCTTCGGTCTGCTTCGCTCGGCCCGGCATCCAGAACGCGATGGCGACCACGGCGAGTGAGATCACTGCGCTGATCAGGAACGCCAGCTGCATGCCGTCGAGCGCAGCGAGCGGCCCGGCCGTGCCGTCGGCGATCAAGGAGTCCGCCCGGGCAGCCATCACAGTCACCACCAATGCCGTACCGATCGCGGCGGCGACCTGCTGAAGGGTGCCCAGCATGGAGCTGCCGTGGGGGTAGAGGTGCGGCGGAAGGGCGCCGAGGCCGAGTGTGAAGACCGGGGTGAAGATCGCGGCGAGCGAGACCATCAGCAGCGCGTGCAGGCCGAGGATCTGCCAGTACGGCATCGTCATCGAGATCTGGGTGAAGCCTGCCATCGAGAGCAGGATGCCGACCGAGCCTGGGAGGATCAGGACCCGGCCACCGAAACGGTCGAACAGTCGCCCGACAGTCGGGCCGAGCAGTCCCATCGCCAACCCGCCGGGCATCACCAGCAGGCCGGTCTGCAGTGCCGAGAGGCCGCGCAGATTCTGCAGGTAGAGCGGCAGCAGGATCATCGAACCCATCATCGCCATGAAGGCGACCGACATCAGCACCAGCGCCAGCGCGTAGGTGCGGTGGGCGAGGACGCGCAGATCCATCAGCGGCACCGACTTGCGCTGGAGCCCGAGTTGCCGGGCGACGAACACCGCGATGGCGACCAATCCCAACGCCACGATGGCGGCCGGTACGCCGACCCGGTCCGCGGTGAACAGGCTGAGTCCGTAGACCAGGCCGCCGAAGCCGACGGCGGCGGCCCCGACGCTGAACCAGTCGATGGTGCTGTACTGCGGCTCGCCGACGTTCTCCAGGCTGGCCAGGCCTCGCCAACCGATGAGGGCTGCGATCGGCAGGACGGCTACGAACAGCAACCGCCAGGAACCGAGCTGCAGGATCAGCCCGGAGATGGTCGGCCCCATGGCGGGGGCGACCGAGATCGCCAGCGTGACGTTGCCCATCACCCGACCGCGGTCCCGCTCGGAGACGACGGTCATCAGAGTGGTCATCAGCAGCGGCATCATCACCGCCGTACCCGTCGCCTGGATGATCCGGGCGAGCAGCAGCACCTCGAACATCGGAGCCACCGCGGCCAGCGCCGTACCGGTCAGGAAGACACCCATGGCAGTGGCGTAGGCGCTGCGGGTGGAGACCCGCTGCAGGAACCAGCCGGTCACCGGGATCACCGAGGCCATCGTGAGCATGAAGGCGGCGGAGAGCCACTGCGCGGTCTGCTCGGTGATCTGGAGGTCCGTCATCAACCGCGGGATGGCGTTGATCATGATCGTCTCGTTGAGGATGACCACGAAGGTCGCGAGCGTGAGCAGCCGGATCACGGCAGGTGTACGGCGCGAGTCGGCGGGGTCGTCGACGGTGTCGTCCGCGGGCATTGGGCTCCCAGGTTCAGGGTTGGTCAGTGTCAGGGCTGGGCAGGGTCACGGCCGAGACCCCAGCGGGTCGGCTCGCACCTGGCAGTCGTGGCAGATCGGACCGCCATGACCGTCACAACTCAGCGGCCGGGTCCAGCATTCCTCAGGAGAGGGCCGATCTCATCCGAATTTCGGGGACGTGGGCGAGGCTTCGCGCGACTGGCTCGCGGCAAGTAGGCAGTTGGTCACCGAACTCACCCAGGCTCGCGGGTAACGGTCAGGTGACCCCACAGGGCAGGTAGCGTCGGGACTGCTCCCACTCGTGGTGAGCTGGCGCAACGGGGTCGAGGGGGTGTCCCTCGGTGGTGAGCCGATGCTGGGGAGGCATATCGGTGAGACGCGGTTCACTGGACACACACATGTTGAGGCCGTTGGGATTGTCGGCCGATGCTGAGCTGACCTACCGCTGCCTGGTGCAGCAGCCCAGGACGGAGCTCCAACCGCTGGCCGAGCGGCTGGGCTGGCCGCTCGAGCGCACCGAGGCGGGTGTCGCCGACCTGCTCGAACTCGGGCTGGTCCGGTTCTCCTGGGAGAACCCGCGAGAGCTGCATCTGGTCAGCCCGGAAGCGAGTCTGGTCCCACTGCTGAACCAGCACGAACTGGTGCTGCTGGACCGGCAGAAGGAGGTGGTCGCCAGCCGGGTGGCGATCGAGCAGATCCTGACCGAGTACGGCGACCGGGTGGCCAATTCCGGCTATGCCGATGCGGAGCGGCTGGTCGGCGTGGACAACGTCCGGCTCCGCCTGGAGGCCTTGATCAGCGAGGTCGAGTTCGAGCTGCTGGGGTTCTCCGACGGCGGGCCGCAGTCGGAGGAGAGCCTGGCGGCCGCGCGGCCGTTGGACCAAGCGCTGCTGTGCCGTGGGGTGCAGATCCGCGGGATCTATCTGGAGAGCCTGGTCAACGACGGGCACACCGCGCGGTACGTCGACTGGTTGTCCGAGCGCGGCGCCCGGATCCGCACCGTGGCAACGTTGCCCCTGCGGATGATCGTGGCCGACCGCAAGGCCGTGCTGGTGCCGATGGATGCAACCGACAGCTCGCAGGGCGCACTGCTGATCCGCGACGCCGGCGTGGTCGCGGCGCTGCTCGCCCTGTTCGAGGTGATCTGGGAGCAGAGCAGTGTTTTCGGCGCTCGCCGGACAGGTCGTGACGAGGTGGGTCTCAGCCGCCAGGAGCGCGCCGTCGTCCGGTTGCTGGCCGAGGGGCACACCGACGACGTGGTGGCTCGCCGGCTCGGGGTGTCCGTGCGGACCTGCCGCCGGTTGGTGGCCGACCTGATGATCCGGCTCGACGCCCACAGCCGGTTCCAGGCCGGGGTCGCGGTGATGCGCGCCGGATGGCTGCTGGACGACGATTCGCTGATGCCGGCTCCGGTGAGCTCCGACTCGGCCTGATCAGCCGGCGATCGGACCATTGGTCAGGTCGAAGGACTCGCAGCGCTGGTAGCGGGCCACGAGCTCGTCCAGCAGGTCGCCTTCGGCGTACCGCTGCTGGTGTGGTTCACCGAGCCGGCGGAGGAGGCGTTGCAGGGCGCCGGTCGCCCAGGTCGGGTCGCGGAGGAACGCGTCTTGCTGGTTCTCCCGCCAGACGCCGAGACACGACCGGGCGGCGACCAGCAGGGCGTACTGCTCGGCGAGCTGGTGGGTGTCGGGCGTCGCCAGTGGCGTCCGGTCCCTCGGCGGCAGTGCGGCAGACCGTGCGAGCACCCGCGCGGTTGCGTCGACCACGACATCGGCGTACGGGACGCTGTACTGCGCTCGGCGGAACACGCTGAGCGGGTCGCCCAGGTCAGGGGAGGTGTCAGCGAGGCGGGTCAGGTCCAGCTGCGGCGATTGCTCAACCAGACCGAACAGCGCGCGCGGCGATGACTTGTCCTGCGTTGTCGCGCCGTCGGGAAGGATCGGCAGCAAGCTCGAACGGCCGCGGGCGCCGCCTGACGCGGTCAGGGGCGCGGTCAGCAGGTCGCGCCGGTGCTTCTGGAAGATGGCGTGCCGGCCGTCTCGGCGGTGCGCCTCGATCCCTAGGACGCCGTCCAGACCCCCGATGATGCCCCGGGTCAGTACGACGCTGAGACGGTTCACCGCGTCCAGGTAAGCCTCGGGCAGGGCGGTGGAGACCTGCAGAGCTCTGGCAGCGACGGTGGTGAGGCAGTCGAGGGTGAGGAGGTCCATGAAGGCCCCGACGAGCGTGGACCGGACATACGGCAGGAGCCTCGGTCGCTCGAGCACGCTCCCGACCGCCAGGCGGAGCAGCGTGTCGAGCGATCCAACTGTGGCCCCCGCCAGTGTCGTCCTGGTGATCGCCAAGGCTGTCCGGGTCAGGCCAGCGGCCCCGTTGAAGTCGCCGACCACCGTCGAGCCTCCGTCGAACCGCGAGTCGTCGAACTGCAGGTCGCCGAACCGCAGCCCGCGGGCTCCGGCGGGCCGCCGGGTTGAGTGCGGCCCGATCACGTTGTCCACGAGCAGGACCGAGTGGCGTGGGCTGCCCAGATCCTGGCCAGTCCGGGCCACCACGGTGGCCGGTGCGTTCCAGCCGACTCCAGTGACGGCACAGGTGCGGCCTTGCAGAACCACCTCGTCGCCATACCGGCGGGCAACGACGTCTTCGCCCGTGCCACGTTCTGTCTCGGCGTACGTCGCCAGCGGAAGGCGGCGGTCGTCCAGCAGCCATCGGGCCAGCCGCTGGCGGCTGGTGCCGGACGGAGCGGCCCAGACGAGTGACGAGCTGAGCAGCGGCACCACGCCAACAGCCAGCCCCACGGTGACGTCGCGGTGAAACAGCGGGCGAAGCAACTGCACTAACCGCGGCACACTTGTCAGCCGTCCGCCGTCGCCCGGCGGGACGAGTTCGGCATGCCAGTCCAGAGTGGTCAGGAGGCCCAGCGCACCGGGGAGCGCGAAACCGGCCTCGTCCGCGGCCACTACGGCGCCGAAGCCGAACGGATTGAGGGGGTCACCCGGGTCACCAAGCCTGTCTTCGAGCTCTGCCGCCGACTCTGCCGCCATGTGGGCCGGAGCAGTCATCACGACGGCTCCGGCCGACCAGGCAACGGCCAGGGGAAGAGTGAGAGGTGATGATCGGTGCGCCACTGGCGTGCCATCACCTGCATCAGCCGCCCGTACGCGATCTGCACCGTCTCGGACCGGCCGACGGGCGCAGTCCGCAGTTGACCGAGCAGCCGAACCAGACACGCCTCAAGCCACACCCCGCCCGTCCACAGTTCGTCCTCATGGTCCTCGTAGTTGCGCAGCCAGATCTGCAGACAGGCGGCCGCTGCGAAGCAAAGCGCATAACGGCGGGCGAAATCGAGCGATGCCGGCTCGTCCCCCCACCGGTCATGCAGATCGGCAGCCACGTCCCGCAGTACTGCGGAACTACCGGCCAGCTGGTCGCTGACTACTCCCGCGCGAGCCAGCGACTCCAGCTCAGAAACCGCTCCCGGCAGACTGTTGACCAGCGAACACCCCGAGCGGGACACCAGCTGGAGGTACTCGGCCCGCAGCGGTGGCAGTACTGCGGACAGCGCCCCGGCCGGAGGCTTCGGGCGCGTCAGAGTATCCGCCGGGCTGCCGTATGACCGCGTCAGGAGTGCCCGCTGCCCCGCTAGACAGCGCAGTGCTAGAAGCGGCGAGTCGCAGACGGCCCCCACGATCTGGTGATCGTGCAACAGCTTGGCCAGGTCTTCTTCATCGCTCAGCTCGGTCGCCAGCTCCAGCAGTTCGCTACTCCGCTCGCGCAGGTACGCCGACGCGGCCGGGGCTACCACGGCCAGCTCGTCCGGCGCGGTTTGGATGCTCCGGGTGGCCACCAAGGCGACCGCTTCGGATGCCAGCAGGTCGGCGTAGGCCTCAGTGACGGCGCGGCGGATCTGCGGCAGGTCCACCAGCCGGAGGCCGTGCAAGGTGGCGCCGAACACACGATCGAGGGTCAGCCGCAGGCCGTGGTCGACTGCTCCGAGCGAAACGGCGGCGTCGAGTACCCACGTCAGCAGCCGGCTTCTCATCGCGAGCTGCGCACCGCCATCTCGTAGACCAGTTGCCCGCGTCGACCGTGCCGCCAAGTGGCCGCCATCGACTCCACGGAGACCATGCAGCTTGGTGGAAGCCCCGGCCTCAGGTGTGTTTCGCCGGCCGGCGAGCAGGTCCACGCCTAGCTGGGCAGCACGTTCCGGTGCCGCCGCGATCCACGTCGGCACGGCCTGGATGTACGCGGTACCGTGCGCGACCGCGACGGTGATGTCGCGGCGAGCCACCGTTCGCAGTAGCTGGAACAGTTCCTCGTGGCTCCTCAGCCGGCCGCCGTGCTGGTCCGGCACGTAGTACGCGGTCAGGCCGTGCTGGTCCAGTACGTCGCAGAGCTCGGCCGGGAACTCGTCCCGGCGTTCCAGCCGCCGGAACCGCTCCGACGAGAACAGCTGGTCCGGGTCGGCGGGATCACCGAGCTTGGCGTCCAGCTCGGCAGCCAGCTCGTACGGCGGGTGGGTCATCGTGCGGCTGCCGTCGCCTGGTCTGTGCCGGTCGCCGCAGCCTCGCGCGCGGCAAACCGGTAGCGCTGGGCCGTCTGCCGACCCAGTACTTCGTACACCGGGTCGAGGGCGTCGCCGCAGAAGAGCTCGCGCATCAGGGTTCGTTGCACCCGTCCGGCGGTTCTCCTGATGCGGCCGGGGCGCAGGAACACCACATTGGCGACCCGGATCCTGAACCGGTCACGCAGCCCCTCACGGACCGCTGCTCCGAGCGTAGCGAGCTCCAAGGGGATCATCCCGGGAGTGATCTCCTGGAAGACGACGAGTTGCTCGCGCGGTACGTCGACCGCGCAAACGCACCCTGGCAGGTCCGCGAACCGCGGGTCGAGCCGGGCCAGCTCTTGCTCCACATCGTCCGCGTAGAGGCTCCGCTGATCGATCCTGATGCGGTCGGCTGCCGGGCCGGTGGGCAGCAACTGCCCGCCATGGATCACCCCGAGATCACCGGTGGGGAGGTCGTCGTCCAGCCGGATCTCACCGACCAGGCCAGCTGCCAACTCCTGTCCGGTGGCTGGGTCGACGATCCGCAGGCCGGTGCCCCGGACGGGTCCGCAGCTGACCAGCGGTACGCCGTCGGCCGCGGGCTGCAGCACGTCGCTCTCCAAGCCGTTGCGGTCGGCAACTGTCAGGAGCGGCCCGTCCACCCGTTCGCCGGGTGGTGAGACCGTGATCAGCCGGACGCCGTCGGTCGGTCCGTACGCCGGCGTGAGCGCCCGCCGGTCCAGGCCGGCCGCGGCGAAGTGTCCGGTGAACGCCGAGATCGTTGCCGACGACACCTTTTCCGGTCCGTTCAGGGCGGTGCGCAGCCGGGACAGGTCGAGGGTCCGCGCGTCGGCGGCCGAGATCCTGCGGACGCAGTGGTCGTAGGCGAAGTTCGGCGCGGCGGTCAGCCGGACGTCGTAGTCGTCGATCAGCCGCAGCCAGCGGAGTGGATCCTTGAGGAACGCCGACGGGGACATCAGCACGCTGGTCGCGCCGACCGACAGCGGCGCCAGCAGTAGGCCGACAAGGCCCAGGCCGTGGTGCATGGGCAGCCAGCCGCCTACGGTCCCGTGCGCGGCCAGGTCGAGCGCCGCGTCGAGCCTGTCGACGTCGGCCGTGAGCACCGAGTGCGAGAGGGAGTGTCCGGCGAGGGACGTCGCGGTCGCGGTGTACTGGAGCACTGCGGGAGTGTCGGCGGGTCGCTCGACAGGCTCGGCGGGCCGGATCTGCGACAGGTTGATCAAGTCGGTCGCGTACAGGGCGAGTTCGTTCAGCCGGTCCTGGACCAGCCAGTCGGCGACCAGATCCAGGTGCTCGGTGTCGGTCAGCACCACTCGGGGGTCGACGTCCAGCGCGATGCCGGTGGTCAGGGAGAGGTGGTGGCTGAAGGTACCGGGCAGGGGAGCGGGCACCGGCACGCAGCCGGCGTACAGGCAGCCCCAGAACGCGTTGGCGAAGGCCAGTGGCGACGGGTGGAGGAGGAGCACCCGGTCGCCGGGAGCCGTGTTGGCCCGAAGCCAGCCGGCGATCTGCCGCGCGCTGGCGTCCAGTTCCCCGTACGTCGTCGTAGTGGAGACCGGCTGCCCGGCCCGGTGGCCGACCTCGATCACGGCCGGCCGGGTTGGGTCATCGACGACCTGCCGTCCGAACCTGGCGACCAGATCCTCGTTCATCGTGGGCCCCTCCATCCGCTCAGCCGATGCCTGCCTCCCAGCGAGTATCGACGGTGCGGACGGGGAAGAGGCCGGTTCAAGCTGTCAGGAAACGCGGCCTGCAACTTCTTGCCAGCCGGCCATCTCGGGCCAACTGATCTCTGCCGGGGGCAGGTCGGCCTGCCACGCCAGTGCGGCCATGTCGGCAGAGCCGGTGGCCACGTCTTGGACTGTCCAGGCGGGGGCGCCACTGAGGCTGCTGTGCGCCACTCTGACCGGCCCGTCGACCGCCGGCTGGACGTCGATCTCCCGCAACGGCGCCACCAGGCCGATCCCCGCCGCCTTCAGGACAGCCTCCTTGCGTGTCCAGGCCCGGAGGAACAGCTGACGACGTTCTCGGTCGTCCGGCAGGGAACGGAAGGCATCGAGCTCAGCCGGTGCCATGACCATCGGCGGCACCAGGTCGAGGTCGACCGCGGCGGCGTCCTCGAGGTCCACCCCGATCAGCCGGCCCGCCGAGACGGCCAGCAGCCAGTTGTCGGCGGACCTCGACAAGCTGAAGGTCAGTTGGCTGTGCGGGTGAACCAGAATCGGCGGCCCGTGTTCCGCGCTGCCGCAGCCGGGACAGGCCATCCGGTCGAGAGCGAGGCTTTCCGGCGGCTCTTCCAGATAGCCGCCCAGAATCCGCCGTACTGCGGAACGGGACCGGGCGTACCGGGCTCCGGCTGTCGGGACCATCGCCCGGAAGCGCGCCTGTTCCGCGGCCGCCAGGACGGCGAGATCGGCGTGGTCCACCTCCGTCGGCGCCCGGCCACGCCACAGGTGCACGCGCCCGCTGTCGGGTGGCCGGGGGAAACCGCTGGTCATGGTCAGACCCCGGCGAGCTGGTCCGTTGCCCGGTGCAACTTGATGATCGACGGCTCCAGGTCCTCGAAGTGCGCTTGCAGGGTGTTGCTGAGGAACAGTTCGCGCATGGTGGTCCGGCGGACCTTGCCGCTCGTCGTTCGCAGTACGGCGCCTCGCTTGACGAAACAGACGTTGGCCACCGGCGTCCCGGCGTACTGGGACAGGTCCGTCTTCACCAGGTCGGCCAGTTCCTGCAGGTCGGTCGGTGCGGCTGCTCCCGCCGTACGGATCTCCTGAACCACGACGACCCGCTCCGCGCCCTTGCCCGGTACGCCGAAGGCCGCGGAGCCGCCGTCGGCCAGCGCCGGGTGCAGCAGGCTGAGCCGGCGTTCGAGGTCTTGCGGGTAGATGTTGCGGCCGTTGACGATGATCAGTTCCTTGATCCGGCCGGTGATGTAGAGATCGCCCTCGTGGCAGACGCCCAGATCGCCGGTCCGCAGGAACGGGCCCTCGTCCTGGTCGGTGTAAGCCTCGAACACGGCAGCGGTCTCGTCCGGCCGCCCCCAGTAGCCGCGAGCGACACTCGGGCCATGCAGCCAGATCTCGCCGATCCGGCCGTCGGCCAGCACGGTACGGGTGCCGGGATCGACGATGCGCAGGTCGAACCCGTCCGGGACCGGACCGCTGCTGACCAGATCGCGGCTGCCCTCCTCGACGTCGGTCCGGATGAACTGGCGCCGCTCGACCCCGGCCGCGTCGACCCGGACCGGCAGCGGCCGGTGGTGTTGCTCGGTTCCGGTGACCAGCAGCCCTACCTCGGCCATGCCATAACACGGCCGCATCGAGTTCTGCCTCAGACCGGCCGGTGCGAAGTGCTGCTCGAACCGCCGCAGCGTCGCCGGGTCGACCGGCTCCGCGCCGTTGAGCGCATGCCGCCAGCGGGACAGGTCGAGCTGCTCGACCCGTTCCGGCTTCACCCGCCGGACGCACAGGTCGTAGGCGAAGTTCGGTGCCGGGCTGATCTCGACGGCGTGCTGATCGATCAGGTCCAGCCAGCGGAACGGCTCGCGCAGGAAGCTCATCGGCGACATCAGCGACAGCGTGCCGCCGAGGTAGAGCGAGGTCAGCGGCCCGCCGATCAGGCCCATGTCGTGGTAATGCGGCAGCCAGGTCGCGACCCGGAGGCCGCGGTTGAGTGCGAACGTCTTCTCGATCAGGCCGAGGTTGTGCCACAGGCTCCCGTGCGACACCATCACGCCGCGCGGATCGCTGGTCGAGCCGGAGGTGAACTGCAGCAGCGCCAGGGTGTCCGGCGTGATCACCGGCTCGTGCCATTGATCGGCGTCCGCGAGGTCCGCGGTGTCCGTGGCCACGATCGCGGTCGCGTTCACCTCGTCGAGCTGCTTGGTGATCTCCGCCAGGTTCGCCTCGTCGGTCAGCAGCGCCGTGCAGCCCGCCGCCTGCAGGATCGCCTGCAACCGGCCGGCCTTGCCATCGCTGCCCGGCAGGGGAGCGGGGACCGGGATCATCCCGGCGTACAGGCAGCCGAAGAACGCCTCTACGAACGCCGTGCCGGGCGGGTAGAGGAGCAGCACCCGGTCGCCAGCCGACCTTCGGTCCTGCAGCCAGGCCGCGATCAGGCGGGCCCGCAGGTCGAGCCCGCCGTACGTCAGTTCGGTGCGGACGGCGGAGTCCGGTCCGTCCGGGACGAACAGCAGGGCGGTCTGGTCGCCGATGGTCTGGGCGTGTTCCCGCACCGCCCGGAACAGGTTATCGGTGTGCATGACGTAACTCCTTCGTACTGGGGAGGGCGAGCCCACCAGTGGTGGGCGTGCACAAGAAGTGGCGACCGTGAACAGGGTCTACGTTGTTCAAGGTCGCCGCTTGGGGTCCGAGCCCATCAGTGGTGGGCTCGCCCTGCGCCTTGAGTCAGGGCTTGAGGTTTCGGCCGAGTTGTAGGGGGACCAGGGAGAACAGTTGCTCTTCCTCCCAGCACCGCAGCATCTCGGCTTCCACGACGGCCAGGCTGTCGGCGTCGAGCTGCTGGTCCGGCCGCAGTCTGGTGAGGATGCGCTGCAGCGCGAGCACCACCCACTCCGGCCGTGCCACGAAGCCGCCGTGGGCCTTGTTGGCGTTCCAGGTGTGCAAGCAGGTTGCCGCCGCGTGCACGAGGCAGTGCTGCCGGGCCAGCGTGAACCCGCGCGAGCTCGCATGCAGGTCGTTGCCCTGCTTGATGAGCTCCCGTACGCCGTCCCGCAACCGGTCCTGTACTTCGAGGATCTGCTCGGCGGTGGTTCGCAGCGTTCCGGTGGGCAGGGCCGCGACGACGGCCGGCAGGCTCTGCGTGATGTCGTCGATCCCGCCGTTGGTCAGCCTGAACCGGTCGAACCGAAGGTCCCACGCCGGAGGTTCCCAGGAGTGGTCGTGCAGGGTGGTGAGCAACGATTCGTCGTACGAGCGGTCGCCGAGCAACGACGGGAGCTGGGTCGCCACCACATGCTGGTGAACGTGGCTGGTGCCCTCGAAGATGCTGACGATCCGGTTGTCCCGGAGCACCTTCTGGAAGATGCCGTCGTTCACGCCCTCGCGCAGGAAGTGCCGTGCGGCCAGCACCGAACCGAGGCTGTTCAGCACCTCGTCGATCAGGCCGGGCACCAGGTACTTCGTCACCGACGACCAGAGGCTCAGTCGCTCCGGCATCGCCGCGATCGCGCGCGCCGTCGGGGCCGAAGCGCACTCGGCGATCAGCAGGTCGACGTACGCCGCCAGCACCTGCTCGCGGATCACCTGGATCTCGTGCACGGACCGGCCGTACAGGCGGCGGTTGCGGATGTGGTCGAGCGTGGTGCGCAGACCGGTGTCGGCGACGCCGAGGGACATCGCCGTGACCAGGGTACGGCTGACCTGGAGGGTCTTGATCGCCTCTTCCATCCCGCGTCCCTTGCCGCCGACCAGGGCGGAGTCCGGCAGCGGGCACGCGTCGAAGCTGAGACCCGACACGTCCGCACCGCGCAGGCCGAGCGTCCGCACCTTCGGTGTAGTTGCCCAGCGCAACGGATCGAGCCGTTCCTTGTCCACCAGGAAGGCCGAGAACGCCCGCGGTCCGGAGCTCCCGGTGCGGGCGAAGACGGTGGCGAAGGCGCTCCGGATGCCGTTGCCGATCGGCCACTTGGTGCCAGTCAGCAAGTACTGCGAACCGTCCTGTCCGGCCGCGACGTCTCCGGCGACGACATCGCAGCCGTGGTCTTCCTCGGACAGCCCGAACGCCCCGGCGGAGCCGCCCAGAATCAGCTCGGCCACCCGCCGGCGCTGCTCGTCGCTGCCCCAGCCCCAGACCGGCATCGCACCGAGGAAGGTCGCGCCGGAGCTGAGCGCCGGCGTCATGTCCCGGCGGGCCAGGCTGCGGATCAGGGCGAACATCCGCTCCATGTCATGGAACCGGCCACCTTCGGCGGGCGGCACGTAGTGGTGCGGATAACCCCACTCCGCCAGCGCATCGAACGCCGGCCCCGACAGTTCCTCGGCCTCGTCGTACTCCAGTTGGGTCGCGAACGAGATCCGCGAACCGCGCAGCCGCGGGTCGCCGAGGAAGCGCTCGAAGTCCTCCGTGGTGCTGTGGACCGAGCTCCGCCCCTGCTGCGGTTCGGTCAGCAGTCCGGCGGCGTTCACGCCGGGGTTTCGGTCGCGAGCTGCTCGGAGATGAGCGCGATCGTCGGATAGGACCAGGCCAGGTGGTCCGGCACGTGCGTGCCCAGCCACTCTTCCAGCTCGGCCACCAGTTCCATCGCGTGCACCGAGTCGACGCCGATCGAGGCGAGCGGGGCGGTCGGGTCGACCTCTTCCGGCGTGACTCCGATCATCCGGGATACCCGGCCACGAAGGAACTCGGTGAGCTCGGCGCTGGTGATGGCCCGGCCGGCGGCGGTGCTGTCTCCTACCTGTGACACGTCCATGCTCTTCTCACGGCTCCTTCATCCACGCACCGCGACCGGTGCACCTCGGCTGTCAGTCAACTGCCGGTGCGAGCCACCGACCCGGGCCACGATCCAGAGCCCACCTATATTCCGCCGATAACCCGCCCCGGCCGATGGGTGGCGGGCGGGGCTGTATAGGGCCGGTATGGCGATGGGGGCGAGGGTCGGGGTGGCTCATCGGCGAACGAAGGCTGGGTGGTGGCGGAGATGGCGCGACAAGTGCTCCCGAGCATTCTCGAGAGCATCGGTGACACTCCTCTGGTCCAGCTGGGGAAGTTGTTCGCCGGTTTCGACTCGCGGGTCTTCGCGAAGCTGGAGCGGTTCAACCCCAGCGGCAGCATCAAGGACAGGACCGCGGCCGGCATGGTGCAGGCGGCGCTGGTCTCCGGCGAGCTGGTGCCGGGCCGGTCGGTGGTGGTCGAGTCGAGCTCGGGCAACCTCGCGATCGGGCTGGCGCAGATCTGCCGGTACTACGGTCTGCGCTTCATCTGTGTGGTGGACGCGAACACGACCGAGCGGAATCTCGCCATCCTCGACGCGTTCAAAGTCGAGCTCGAGGTGGTGACCGAACCCGATGCCACCGGCGGCCTGCTGGCGGCCCGGCAGCGCCGGGTCCGGGAACTGGCCGCCACGATTCCCGAGGCGTACTGGCCGAACCAGTACGCCAACCCGATGAACCCCCGCGCGCACCTGGAGACGATGCGCGAGATCGAGGAGGCCCTGCACGGCCGGGTCGACTACCTCTTCGCGTCGGTGAGCACGTTCGGCACCCTGCGGGGCTGCGTGGACCACGTCCGGCAGCAGGGGATGTCGACCAGGGTGGTTGGCGTCGACGCCGTCGGCAGCGTCATCTTCGGTGGCTCGCCCGCGCCACGGTTGCTGCCCGGGCACGGCGCGTCGGTACGGCCGGCGCTGGCCGACCTGTCGCTGGTCGACGAGGTCGTGCACGTCTCGGACCTGGAGGCAGTGGCGGCCTGCCGCCGGCTGCTGATGACCGAGGCGATTCTCGCCGGTGGCTCGTCGGGCGCGACGCTGGCGGCGCTGGAGAAGTTGTCCGCCGGGATCCCGGCCGGCTCGAACGTGGTGCTGATCTTCCCCGACGGAGGGGACCGCTATGTCGACACGGTGTACTCCGACGCCTGGGTCCGGCGCACTTTCGGTGATGTGTCCCATCTGTGGAAGGAACCTTTTGAAATGAGCATCCCAGTATGATCATCCTTGGTCACAAGGACGTCCAGCAGGTCCTGTCCGGCCAGGAGGCGGAGACCCTCGAGGTGGTCCGGTCGGCGTACCGGCTGCACGACGAGGGCCGGTCCGCCGTGCCGCACTCGGTCTTCCTCCGGTTCCCCGGTGACCACCGCAACCGCATCATCGGCCTGCCGGCCTTCGCGGGTGGCGACCGGCCGGTCGCGGGAATGAAGTGGATCGCCTCGTTCCCCGGCAACGTCGAGCGCGGGCTGGAGCGGGCAAGTGCCGCCATCTTGCTGAACTCACTGGACACCGGTCATCCCGAGGCGCTGATCGAGGGCTCGCAGATCTCCGCCCGGCGGACCGCGGCCAGTGCTGCCGTGGCGGCGCAGGAACTGGTTGCCGAACCGCCTGCCGGCGTTGCCCTGATCGGCGCCGGCGTGATCAACCTGGAGATCTTCCGCTTCCTGACCGTCGCACTGCCGAGCATCGAGCAGTTGACCGTCTTCGACACCGACCGGTCCCGGGCCGAGTCGTTCATCGCGAAGTGCCAGGAGATCAAACAGGTCTCGGCACAGCCGGCCGGCACGCTCGACGCTGCGCTGGCGGCGCAACCGCTGGTCAGCTTCGCCACGACGGCGATCGAGCCGCACACCGGCCTGTCGGCCTGCCGGCCCGGCACCGTGGTACTGCACATCTCGCTGCGGGACCTGTACGCCGACGCAATCGTTGCTGCCCGCAACGTTGTGGACGATGCCGACCATGTCTGCCGGGAAGGCACGTCACTGTTCCTGGCGGAGCAGCAGACGGGTGGTCGCGAGTTCATCGACGCGCCGATCGGTGCGTTGCTGCGCGGCACCGTGAAGCTCGAGCGGAGGCCGGACGAGCTCGTCGTCTACTCGCCGTTCGGGCTCGGTGTCCTGGACATGGCGCTCGCCGGCCACGTCCGGGTCGTGGCTGAGCAGCGCGGCCTGGGTGCCACCTTCGACGGCTTCGTCCCGTCCTGACAGCCGACCGCGACAAGTGGAGCAGAAGATGCCTGAAGCAACTGAAGAGCCGGGCTACCTGGTGGTCCGCAACAGTGAAGAGCAGTACTCGATCCTGGCGGCCGGCAAGCCCCTGCCGAAGGGCTGGCAGCCGGTCGGGTTCGAGGGCAGCCGGGCGATCTGCCTGGAGCACATCGACGCCGTCTGGACCGACCTGCGCCCGCTGAGCCTCCGCCGCTCGCTCACCTGACCCGATCCACCACCTCCGCCCGCCTGAACCGGAAACGCCAGGAGACCACTGCCATGACTGCCGAGCACTCCCTGATCCCTGCCCTCGTAGCCGAGCGGGCAGCTACGTCACCGGACGCGCTGGCCGTCGTCGACGGTGGCCGCCGGCTCACGTACGCCGAACTGGACGCCGACGCCGGTCGCCTGGCCCACCTGCTGCTCGAGGAAGGCGCGGGACCGGAGACGGTGATCGGTGTCGCGCTGGATCGCGGTCTCGACCTGGTGGTCAGCCTGCTCGCGATCTGGCGAACCGGTGCCGCCTTCGTCACCCTCGACCCTGCCTACCCACCGACCCGGCTGCAGTGGCTGATCGGTGATACCGGCGCGCACGTGGTGATCGCCGAGCGGTCTCTGTCCGGCCTGGTCGAGGCCGCAGGTGCCAAGGTCGTCGTACCGGCGCAGTTGCGAGCGGAGATCGCCGGCCGGCCCATCGCGCCGGTGACCGAGCCGCAGCCCGAGTCGCTCGCGTACGTGATGTACACCTCCGGCAGCACCGGTACGCCGAAGGGCGTCGCCGTGACCCATGCAGGGATCACCAATCGCGTCCGGTGGGCGGTGGATGCGCAGCGCCTGACCGAGCAGGACCGGGTGCTGCAGAAGACGCGGATCACCTTCGACGCGGTGGTCTGGGAGTTCTTCGGCCCACTGATCAGCGGCGGCACGGTGGTGCTGGCCCCGAAGGATTGCGAGAGCGACGCGAAGGCGTTGCTGGCAGCGGTCATCGAGCAGGGCATCACGGTGCTGCAAGTGGTGCCGTCCGTACTGCGTCTGCTGGTCGACGAACCCGGTTGGGACGCGAGCGGATCACTGCGGCTGGTGTCCTGCGCGGGTGAGCCGCTGCGTGCGGAGCTGGCGCAACGGCTGCTCAAGTGCACCGACGTCGAACTGTGGAACACCTATGGACCGACCGAATGCTCGATCGACGTGACCGCGTTCCGGTTCGACCCCGAGCAACTGACCGGCCCGGTGCCGATCGGCCGCCCGATCAAGGGCATGCGGGTGCTGGTCCTCGACCCGAACACCGGCTCGCCGGCTCCGATCGGTGCGACGGGTGAGCTGTACGCCGGTGGCGTAGGCGTGGCCCGCGGCTACCTGAACCGGCCTGGGCTGACCGCCGAGCGGTTCGTCCCGGACCCGTTCGGCAAGGACGGCTGGCGGCTGTACCGGACCGGCGACCTGGTGCGCTGGCGCGAGGACGGCAATCTGGAGTACGTCGGTCGCGCGGACGACCAGGTCAAGGTGAACGGCGTACGGCTGGAGCCCGGTGAGATCGAGGCGGCGCTGACCTCGCACCCGGACGTCCGGGCCGCCGTCGTCGCAGCCAGAACCCGCCCCGACGGTACGGCGCAGCTGGTCGGTTACGTGCAGGCCGCTGCCACCGAAGGTCTGCGCGACCATCTCCTGGACCGCCTGCCGGAAACGCACGTGCCCACGGTCTTCGTCACGGTCGACGAGTTCCCGCTCACCCCTCACGGCAAGGTGGACCGGCAGGCACTGCCCGACCCGTCCAGCCTGGTCGGCAAGGAGTACGTCGCCCCGCGCACCACGACCGAGCGGCTGGTCGCGGACATCTGGCAGCAGTTGCTCGGTGTCGAGAAGATCGGGGTCCACGACAGCTTCTTCGAGCTCGGCGGGACGTCGCTCACCTTGACCCGGCTGGCGAACCAGCTCCGGGCCACCGCGGGTCAGGAGATCCAGCTGCGCGGCCTGCTGCGGGCCACGACGGTCGAGGCACAGGCCGAACTGATCACCGGCGTGCTGGACGAGGGCACCGGCCTGTCGCCCGTCGATCGCGGTGGGAAGCTCCCGTTGTCGGCAGGGCAACGGCGGCTGTGGTTCATGGAGCAGCTGGACAAGAACAGCAGTGAGTGGGTCGCCCCGACGTTCCTTCGGTTGCCTCAAGCAACTGAATTGAGCGCGGTACGGCGTGCACTCGACGCGCTCGTCGCGCGCCACGAGACACTCCGCACCCGGTACCAGGTGGTCGACGGCGAGCCGGTCCAGGTGATCGATCCGGCAGCCGCGGTCGACGTACGGGTGGCCGACATCGAGGACGGCCAGCTGGCCGCAATACTGACCGAGCACCTCGGCGACGGCTTCGATCTGCAGAACGGCCCGGTACTACGGGCGTTGCTGACGCGGAGCAGTACCGAGCAGGTGCTGACGCTGGCCATCCACCACATCGCCACCGATGGCTGGTCCGCCGCCGTGATCGCCAAGGACCTCACCCGGCTGCTGGCCGGCGACGAACTGGATCCGCTGGAGGTTCAGTACGCCGACTACGCCGCCTGGCAGCAGCGAACCCTGAGCGAGGACTTCGTCCGCCAGGAACTCGACCACTGGCGCGCCACCCTGGACGGGATCGTGCCGCTCGAGCTGCCGACCGACAAGGCGCGGCCGGCGGTCCGCGATCCGCACGGCGCGATGGTGACCTTCACTGTTTCCGCCGAGCTCACCGCGAAGTTGGACCAGCTCGGGCGCCGGCACGGTTGTACGCCGTTCAGCACGTTGCTGGCCGCCTACGCCACAGTGCTGGCCCGGTTCACCGGCACCTGGGACGTCGCGATCGGCGCACCGGTAGCCGGCCGCGACCTCGGGCAGCTGGAGAACCTGGTCGGCTTCTTCCTCAACACAGTGGTACTGCGCTGCCGGCTGGACGAGGGCCTGACCTTCGACGACGCGCTGAAGCTGACCCGGTCGGTCTGCGCGGACGCGTTCGCCCACGCGGGACTGCCGTTCGACCGGCTGGTCGACGAGCTGGCGCCGGACCGCGACCTGTCCCGGACCCCGCTCTACCAGGCGGCCTTCGACTTCCATGGCGAGGGCTTCTCCGGCTCCGAAGGCACTCAGCAGGACCTTGCGGCCATCCAGGCCGCGCTCCAGGTCGCCAAGACCGACCTCACCCTGAACCTGCGCCGGCTCGCCGACGGATCGTTGCTGGGGGCAATGGAGTACGCGACCACACTGTTCGGCCACGCAACGGTCGAGCGCCTCACGGCCGCGTTCGTCCGCCTGCTCGGCACGCTGGCGGCAGAGCCGTCGACGACGCTCGGCATCGCCGGCCTGCTCAGCACGGAAGACCGGCAGCAGCTGATCGAAGGCTGGAACCAGACGGCTGTCGAGGTGCCCGCCAAGACGGTCCTGGAGCGGTTCGAGCAGCAGGCCGAGGCGACGCCGGATGCCGTCGCGGTGAACTCGGATGCCGGGACCTTGT
Organism: Kribbella catacumbae DSM 19601; assembly: GCF_000372465.1. Classification (GTDB taxonomy): domain Bacteria; phylum Actinomycetota; class Actinomycetes; order Propionibacteriales; family Kribbellaceae; genus Kribbella; species Kribbella catacumbae. The sequence goes on along the minus strand of NZ_AQUZ01000001.1, from coordinate 319,670 downwards.
CGTACCGGGAGCTGGACGCGAACGCGAACAGGCTCGCCAATCATCTGCGCGCCAACGAGGTGGCGAAGGGCGACGTGGTCGTCGTCCTGCTGGACCGCGGTCCGTGGTTGCCGACGGCGATGCTGGCCGCGTGGAAGGCCGGAGCCGCCTATCTGCCGGTCGATCCAGACACGCCGGCCGAGCGGATCGCGCTGCTGCACAAGGATGCGAACGCGAAGGCCATCATCAGTCGAACCGGCCTCACCACCGCACGGGACGCCGTGCTGGTCGACGAGCACGCGGACCTGATCGCTGCTCGTCCGGTCGAGTCACCTGCAGTCGCGCCGGACCTCGATGCGCTGGCTTACGTCATCTACACCTCCGGCAGCACGGGACAGCCGAAGGGCGTGGCGGTGCCGCATCGCGGCCTGGTGAACCATCTCGATTGGGCAGCCCGCGAGCTTGCCGGAGCGGGGACCGGGGGCGCGCCGGTGCTCTCGTCGGTCGCCTTCGACCTCGGCGTACCGAACCTGTGGGCGCCGCTGCTGACCGGCCAGACCGTGCACCTGATGCCCGCGGACCTGGACCTGGCTGACCTCGGCAAGGCGTTGGCTGCACAGGCGCCGTACAGCTTCGTGAAGCTGACGCCGTCACACCTGGAGATCCTGGCCACTCAGCTGACCGCTGACCAGGCGCGGGACCTGGCTGGGGTGCTGGTGGTCGCGGGTGAGCCATTCACTCGCCGGGTGTTGGAGGCGTGGCGCGAGCTGGCGCCGGAGAGCCGGATCGTCAACGAGTACGGCCCGACTGAGGCTTCCGTCGGCACCTCGATCTATCCGGTGCCGGCTGACGAGCAGTCCGACGTACTGCCGATCGGTCTGCCGTTGCCGAACCTGACGATGTACGTGCTCGATCCTCAGCGTGAGCCGGTCCCGGTCGGCGTGGTGGGCGAGCTGTACGTCGGCGGTACCGGCGTGGCTCGCGGCTATGTCAACCGGCCGGAGCTGACCGCCGAGCGTTTCGTCCCCAACCCGTTCGGCACCGGCCGGCTCTACCGGACCGGAGACCTCGTCCGGCGCCGCGCCGACGGCATCGTCGAGTTCATCGGCCGGGTCGACCACCAGGTGAAGATCCACGGCTACCGGATCGAACCAGAGGAGATCCAGGTCGTGCTGGCCGGTCACTCGGGTGTCACCGATGTCGTGGTGGTTGCCCGGGAGGACCGGCCCGGCGCCCTGCGGCTCGTGGCGTACTACGTAGGCGGGGCAACCGAGTCCGACCTCACCGAGCACGCGGCGCGGCAGCTCCCCGGCTACCTGGTGCCGGCTGCTTTCGTCCCCTTGGACCGGCTCCCGCTGAACCCCAACGGGAAGCTCGATCGGTCCGCGCTGCCGGCACCGGAGGGCGCCGGTACCGCGGAGCCGGTCGCACCGGCCACTGTGGTCGAGGAGCGGATCGCCGAGATCTGGACCGAGCTGCTCGGCCAGGACGTCGGCACCGAGGCGAACTTCTTCCGCAGCGGCGGCAACTCGATCCTGGCGATCCGGCTGATCGCGCGGCTGCAGAACGCCTTCGAGATCGACCTGCCGGTGCGGGCCGTCTTCGAGGCCCCGACGGTCGCCGGACTGGCGGCCGCGGTCGAGGCGCACATCCGCGCGGAGATCGACGCACTGTCCGACGGCGAGATCCTCGCCGCCACCGCTGAGGAGAACTAGTGTCCACCACTGACGCCCGGGAAGAACTGCTGCGCCGCAGGCTGGCGGGGGCGCTGGGAGGCCGGCGATCGGCGATCGCCCCCGCGGACCGGAGCAAGCCGCTGCCGCTGTCTTTCGGCCAGCAGCAGATGTGGTTCCTGAACCGGCTGGACACCGGCAGCTCGGAGTACCTGCTGCCCGCCGCGCTGCGGATGCGCGGTCGGCTCGACCTCGACGCGCTGCGCCGGTCGTGGGCTGAGCTGCTGGCGCGGCACGAGATCCTCCGCACCCGGTACGAACTCCGCGACGGCGAGCCGGTCCAGATCGTCGACCCTACGATCGATCAGGGGCGGGGCAACGACCTGCGGGTCATCGAGCTCGGCGACGGACCGTCTCCCGAGGCAGCGCTCGCGGAGGTTCTGCGTGAGCAGACGAGCACTGGCTTCGACCTGGAACACGAGTGGCCCGCCCGGGCGACGCTGGTTCGCGTGGCGGCCGACGATCAACTGCTGATCGTTGTACTGCACCACATCGCAGGTGACGCGTGGTCGACCGAGTTGCTGTCAGCGGAGCTGAGCGAGCTGTACGGCGCGCACTCGGCCGGAGTGACCCCGTCGCTGGAAGAACTACCCCTACAGTACGCCGACTTCGCCGCCTGGCAGCGCGGTCAGGATCTCGCGGGAGAGCTGGACTGGTGGCGGGAGCAGTTGGCGGGAGTCCGCCCTGTCGAGCTGCCGACGGATCGGCCCCGGTCGGCCGTTCGGAGCAACTCCGGCGCGGATCTGCCCTTCGTGTTGCCGGACGGTCTCGCGGACCAGGTACGGGCCCTGGCCGGGAAGTTCGACACGACGCCGTTCGTGGTGATGCTGACGGCGTACCAGCTGATGCTGACGAGGTACACCGGTGAACAGGACGTTGCCGTGGGCACCGTTGTCTCCGGCCGGACCCGGCCCGAGCTGCAGCGACTGATCGGCTACGGCATCAACAGCCTGGTGATCCGCACCCGCTGGACCGGCGACCCCACGTTTGCCGATCTGGTCCGCCAGACCCATGCCCGAGTCCTGGACGCCCACGATCACCAGACTGTGCCGTTCGCCAAGCTGGTGGACGAGTTGCAGCCGGAGCGGGACATGTCGCGCTCGCCGTTGTTCCAGGTGGCGTTCGTCGTGCGGCAGGCGCAGCCCGACGCGTTCGCGCTGGGTGAGCTGGTGGCCGAGCCGGTGCCGACCGGCTTCACCGTGGCCAAGTTCGATCTGAACCTGAAGCTCACCGAGACGCTGGACGGCGCCCTGGACGGCGTACTGACTTACGCGACCGCGCTCTTCGACGAGTCCACCGCGCGCCGCCTGTCCGGGCACTTCGTCCGGCTGCTGGCCGAGGGCGTCGCCGAACCCGACCGGCCGCAGTCGGCCCTGGAGATGTTCGGCCCGGCCGAGCTCATCGAGCTCACCGACGTCTTCGCCACCGGTGGCGAGCTGGAGCTGACCCCGCCGGTGCACGAGCAGGTCGCCCGCCGGGCCCCGAACGCGGTCGCGATCGTGGACGGCACGACCCGGCTGACGTACGGCGAACTGAACGCGCGGGCCAACCGGCTGGCCAGATTCCTGGTGGACGAGGGCGTCCGGCCGGAGTCCCGGGTGGCCGTCGCGATTCCCCGCTCGGCCGACCTGGTAGTCGCCGTTCTGGCCGTATTGAAGGCCGGCGCGGCGTACGTGCCGATCGATCCGGAGTACCCGGCCGAACGCAACGCCTACATTCTCGAGGACTCCGACCCGGAGCTGATCCTGGTCTCGGGCTCGGCGACTCAGGGGCTCCCGGCAACGACCGCACCTGCCGTCGCGGTGGACTACCCGGCCAGGTTCGCGAGCTACCCGGACACCGAGCTGGGGATCACGGCCGGTCCCGGCAACCCGGCGTACCTGATCTACACCTCGGGGTCGACGGGCCAGCCGAAGGGCGTCGTGGTCGAGCACCGGCAGCTGTCCGGGTACCTGGCCTGGTGCGCCGGCGAGTACGACGGGCTGGCCGGCTCGTCGCTGCTGCACTCCTCCGTGTCGTTCGACCTGACGGTCAACGCGCTGTGGGGGCCGTTGGTCCTCGGCGGTCACGTGGTGATCGGCGCGCTGGACGGTAGCCAGGCTGCGCCGGAGGTGGCGCCGACGTTCGTCAAGGTGACCCCGAGCCATCTGCCCTTCCTGGTCGAGCTGCCGGACGAGTTCTCGCCGACCGGCGTACTGATGACCGGCGGTGAGGCGCTGACCGGCGAGTCGGTCGATGCGTGGCGGGCCAGGCACCCGGGCGTCACCGTGATCAACGAGTACGGTCCGACCGAGACCACGGTCGGCTGCACGGCGCTGCGGATCGAGCCGGACGACGCACTGCCGTCGGGCGGTCTGCCGATCGGCAAGCCGATGCCGAACTCCAGCATCTTCGTACTGGACGCGTTCCTGCGTCCCACGCCCGTCGGTGTGGTCGGCGAACTGTACGTCGCCGGCGACTGCGTCACCCGCGGCTACCTGAACCGGCCGGACCTGACCGCCGCGAAGTACGTCGCCTGCCCGTGGCTGCCGGGGGAGCGGATGTACCGCACCGGCGACCTGGCCGCCTGGGACGTGGACGGCACGCTGACCTGCCCGAGCCGGGTGGACAACCAGGTGAAGATCCACGGGTACCGGATCGAGCTCGGCGAGATCGAGAGCACGCTGCTGCGCCACCCCGCGGTCAGCCAGGCGATCGTCGTCGCGCGCGACACCGCCAACGGCGACAAGCGGCTGGTCGCGTACGTCGTCACGGCTGGTGAACTCGACCAGGCCGGATTGCGTGCCCAGCTGCAGGAGTGGCTGCCGGAGTACATGGTGCCGTCGGCGATCGTCGGCCTGGACGCGATTCCGCTGACCGAGAACGGCAAGACAGACCTGCGGGCACTGCCCGAACCAGGGATCGCGGTCGTGGCTGCCGACCGAACCGTGACGGCACGGACCACCACCGAGGAGCAGTTGGCCGCGGTCTGGGCGAAGGTGCTGGGGCGGACCGAGATCGACGTCCACACGAGCTTCTTCGAGCTCGGCGGCGACTCGCTGAGCGCGGTCGCCGTGGTCGGCGCGCTGCGCGAGACCGGTGTGGACGTGGCGGTGTGGGACGTCTTCGAGTACCGGACCGTGGCCGCGCTGGCCGAGAAGCTGACCGGCCGTGAGGTGCGCGAGGAGACCTTCGTCGCGCCGTTCGCGCTGATCTCCGCCGAGGATCGCGGCGCGCTGCCGGCCGGTGTCACCGACGCGTACCCGTTGTCGCAGGCGCAGACCGGCATGGTGGCCGAGATGCTGGCCGGCGCCGAGGAGGCGCACTACCACAACACGACCTCGCACCGGATCCTCGACGACGAGCCGTTCGAGCTGGCTGCCCTGCAGGCCGCCGCCGCTCTGCTGGTCGAGCGGCACGAGAACTTGCGCACCTCGATCGACCTGGGCGAGTACTCGCGTCCCCTGCAGCTGGTCCACTCGTCGGCTGCGATGCCGGTTGGGGTCACCCAGCTTGGTGATGCCGACGTCGACGAAGCGCTGCGTGCCTATCGTGCGGCCGAGCGGTCACGGCCGTTCGACCTGTCGGCACCCGCACTGCTGCGCTTCCACGTGCACACGACCGACCAGACCGACTCGTGGTGGCTCACCAGCACCGAGTGCCACGCCGTGTCGGAGGGCTGGAGCTACCACTCGTTGCTGATGGAGCTGGTCACGACCTACCGCGCGATCCGGACGGGCCAGCAGCCGGAGGCGTACGTCGTACCGAAGGTCCGGTACGCCGACTTCATCGCGGGCGAACTGGAATCGCTGGCCTCGGCCGAAGACAAGGCGTACTGGCTGGACATCGCGACCGGTTACCCGGCTGGCGAGCTGCCGGCCGGCTGGGGTGAGGACGGCGAACCGCACGCCCTGTACGCCGGTGCGCGGGCGATCGACCTCGAGGATGGCCTGCGGGCGCTCGCTGCCGCGGCCGACGCGTCGCTCAAGTCCGTGATGCTGGCGGCACACGTCAAGGTGATGAGCCTGCTGAGCGCGGAGACAGCCTTCACCACCGGTCTCGTCTGCGACGCCCGGCCCGAGGCAGCCGGGGCCGACAAGGTGCATGGCATGTACCTGAACACGCTGCCGTTCGCGGTCGAGAGGGGTGCGCGGACGTGGCGGGAGCTGGTCGAGCAGACCTTCGCCCGCGAGCTGGAGCTGTGGCCTCACCGGCGCTACCCGATGCCGCAGATCCAGCGGGACGCGGGGCGCCGGCTGATCAACGTCTTCTTCAACTACCAGGACTTCCGGCAGCTCGACGACGACCTGATCGACCCGTACGCCGGTGAGACCTACGAGTCGCTCGACGACCTGCCGGTGGTGGCGTCACGTCGTACCAGCCTGCAGAACGAGAGCATTACCGAAGTACCGCTGACCGTGTCGTCCCGGGGCGGCTACATGATCCTGACGGCCGATTCGCGGGTGATCGGCAAGGACAACGCTGAGCGGCTGGCCGGGATGTACCGGTCGGTGCTGGAGGCGATGGCGTCCGACCCCGAGGGCGACGCCCGGCTTTCGCACCTGCCGGCCGGCGAGGTGGACCAGGTACTGCGGCAGTTCGCCGACGGGCCGGTGCGTGCCGGCCTGCCTGCACTGCTGCCGGACCTGATCGCCGAGTCGGTGGCCAGGACGCCCGGGCAGACCGCAGTACTTGCCGAAGGCATCGAGTTGACCTATGCCGAACTGGACCAGCGGGCGAACCGCCTGGCCAGGCTGCTGATCGCGAAGGGCGTCGGCCCCGAGTCGCGGGTCGCCGTCGCGCTGCCGCGATCCGTCGAGCTGATCGTCGCGCTGCTCGCGGTGGTGAAGGCGGGCGGAGCCTATGTGCCGATCGATCCGGAGAACCCGGTCGATCGAGTCGGCTTCGTCCTCACCGACTCGGATCCGGTCCTGCTGCTGACGGCCGCCGACCTGCTGGACCACCTACCGGTGGGGGAGGTGCCCCTGCTCGTCCTGGACGACGAGACGGCGGCTGACCAGGCTGGTGGACCGGTGACCGACGCGGACCGCTCCGTGCCGCTGCGCCGGGAGAACGCGATCTACACCATCTACACCTCGGGCTCGACCGGCCGGCCGAAGGGCGCGGTACTGGAGCACCGCCAGGTGGCCAACTACCTGGCTTGGTGTGCGGAGAACTGTGAAGGGCTGGCCACGTCCTCGTTGCTGCACTCGTCGGCGTCGTTCGACCTGACGGTGAACGCGCTCTGGGGTCCGCTGACCCTTGGCGGCACGGTCATCCTGGGCGCCCTGGACGGCACCGAGGAAGCGCCCCTGACCAAGCCTGCCTTCGTCAAGGTGACGCCCAGCCACCTCACTCTGCTGACAGAGCTGGCGCCTGAATGGTCGCCGTCGCTTCAACTGATGACGGGTGGAGAGCCGTTGCTGGGCGAGGTGGCGCAGGCCTGGCGGTCGGCCCACCCCGATGTTGCCCTGATCAACGAGTACGGTCCGACCGAGACCACCGTCGCGGTCACCGCACTCAGCTACCAGCCCGGCGATGCGCTGCCGGACGGTCCGGTCACGATCGGCCGTCCGGTGACGAACCTGCGAATCTACGTGCTGGACGGCAACCTGCAGCCGGCACCGGTCGGCATCATCGGCGAGTTGTACGTCGCCGGGCCGCAGGTCGCCCGCGGCTACCACAACCGGCCGGACCTGTCGGCGGCCGCTTTCGTCGCCTGCCCGTGGGGACCACCCGGCGAGCGCATGTACCGCACTGGTGACCTGGCCGCCTGGAACCCCGACGGCACGCTGACCTGCCCGGGCCGGGCCGACGACCAGGTGAAGATCCACGGTTACCGGATCGAACTCGGCGAGGTGGAGACCACCATCCTGCGGCATCAGGCCGTCGGGCACGCCACCGTGATCGCCAGGGAGGACCGCCCTGGCGACAAGAAGCTGGTCGCGTACGTCGTCCCGTCCGAGCCGGTGAAACTGGACGAGCTCCGCGACGCGGTGGCCGGGTGGCTGCCGGAGTACATGGTCCCCTCGGCCTTCGTCGAGCTGGCCGCACTGCCCCTGACCGCCAGCGGCAAGCTCAATCGCGCGGCACTGCCGGCCCCGGAGTACACAGCTGTCCAGACCGAGTACGTCGTCCCGCGGACCGCTGTGGAGCAGCAGATCGCAGCGGTCTGGCGCAGGGCGCTGGCGGTCGACCGAGTTGGCGCCTTCGACAGCTTCTTCGACCTCGGCGGTGACTCGATCAGCGCCGTCTCGGTGGTCGGCGGGCTGCGCCGGGCCGGACTCGACGCGGGCGTGAAAGACGTTTTCGAGCTGCGCACGGTGGCCGCACTGGCCGAGAGGCTGACCGGCCGTCCGGTCGCCGCCGCGGTGACTTCGGTGCAGCCGTTCGCTCTGATCGGCTCCGACGACCGGGCCTTGCTGCCGGCCGGCGTGTCCGACGCGTACCCGTTGTCAGAAGCGCAGACCGGGATGATGGTCGAACTGCTCTCGACCGAGGTTCCGCGGAGCTATCACAACGTCGTCTCGACTCGCCTGACGGACCAGAAGCCCTTGTCCGTCGAGGCTCTCCGGCAGGCGCTCGCCTTGCTGATCGAGCGGCACGAAGTACTGCGGACCGGTGTGGACCTGGAGACGTACTCGGTCCCGATGCAGGTGGTTCATGCTTCGGCGGAGGTGCCGCTGACAGTGGTCGACCTGTCCGGCTTGCCGCCGGAGATCCAGCGGCAGGCCCTGGCGGGCTTCCAGTCCGAGGAGCAGGCAACTCACTTCGATCACCGGACGCCGCCGCTGCTGCGCTTCGCCGTGCACAAGCTCGACGATCACAGCTGGCAGGCCACTGTCACGCAGAACCATGTGATCCTCGAGGGTTGGAGCCATCACGCCTTGGTGATGGAACTGCTCGACTACTACGGCCGGTTCCGTGACGACCTGCCGCAGCAGCCGTGGGAGCAGCCGCCGGTACGCTTCGCCGACGCGATCGCCGGTGAACTCGCGGCGCTGGAATCCGCCGAGGACCGGGCGTACTGGGCGGACGTCGCCGCGCTGCCGAAGTTCACCATCCCGGCGGGCTGGAGTGGCGATGGCGCGGCCGAGCGGACGCAGTACCGGGTGGAGGTGCCGTACGCCGACCTGGAGCCCAGGCTGCGGGAAGTCGCCACCTTGGCGCAGGCCTCGCTGAAGAGCGTGTTGTTCGCCGCGCATCTGGCCGTCCTGAGCTCGCTGACCGAGCACCAGGAGTTCCACAGCGGGCTGACCAGCCACATCCGTCCGGCCGTCGAAGGCGCGGAGCGGGTGTACGGCATGCACCTGAACTTGCTGCCGGTACCGATGCGGCGGGCGCCTGGCAGCTGGCGCGAGCTGGTCACGCGGACTTTCGCCGCCGAGGGGGACCTGTGGCCGCACCGGTTCTTTCCGATGCCGGTGATTCAGCGCGAGCTGAGCCAGGAACGGCGCCTGCTGGACGTGTTCTTCAGCTTCCAGGACTACAGCTCCTTGACCGCTCGCGGCGACGGGTCCGGGATGGAGGGCCTGGACGACAGCGTGGCCAGCGGAACCACGGAGTTCCCGCTGTCGGTGGCGACCGGTCCTGGGTACCTGGTCGTGCGGTCCAACACCCGCGCGCTCGACCGTACGGCGGCCGACCGGCTGGCGTCGATGTACCGCACGGCACTCGAGGCGATCGTGGCGAGTCCGGACGCCCGGTGGGACACCTGCGAACTGCTGCCCGCGGACGAACGCCCCGGCTTGACCCAGACACCGGCCGAGGCGATCGACCGGGCGTTCGAACCACCGCGGACCGACACCGAGCGCATTCTCGCCAAGATCTGGGCGAAGCTGCTCGATCTGCCGCGGGTCGGCCGGCAGGACCGGTTCTTCGAGCTCGGCGGCTACTCCATGCTGCTGGTGAAGACGGTGTCGAAGGCCAAGGCGAAGGGCCTGCCGCTGTCGCTGTTCATGTACTACGACAGCGACCGGCTCGACCATCTCGCGCTCGCGGTGGACGCCGCCCTCGCCGCGGAGCGCGGCGACGTAGCGGTGGGCTGGTACGGGCCAGGTGCCGACATGTTGCCTGAGGCAATGAATGAGCTCGGCGTGCCGGGTGCGGTGGTCGCACTGCTGGATAACGGCGAGCTGACCGAGATCCGTGCTTTCGGCACCTTGTCCGGCGACAGCGCCGAGCCGGTGACGGCCGACACTCTGTTCACGGTCGCGTCGGTGAGCAAGCTGGTCACCGCGGTCGGCGCGCTGAAACTGGTCGACGACGGGCAGCTCGAGCTGGACGAGGACATCCACCGGTACCTGACCAGCTGGGAAGTCCCCGGCCGGCCGAGGGTGACGCTTCGGCAGTTGCTGGGGCACCGCTCCGGCTTCACCGTCTCACCCGGAGGTGGGGTCGCTCCAGGGCAGCCGGTGCCCACGCTCCTCGACCTGCTGCACGGGCGGGGAGCCGCCACGAACGAACCGATCCGCTGCGAACGACCGCCGGGCGAGGCCTTCGTCAAGGCAGGGGCCAACTTCGTCGTGCTGCAACAGGTGATCGAGGACGTCACTGGCAAACCGTTCGCCACCGCGGCGCGACGGCTCGTGCTCGACCCGTTGGGGATGACGGGTTCCAGCTACGATCCCGCCTTCCCGTTCACCGCGAGCCAACCCGTTGCCCTCGGCCACCTTGCCGACGGCTCCCTCGACGGCGGCTGGCGGGTTCGGGCCGATGCGGCGTCCGGCGGGCTTTGGACCACCGCCGGGGATCTCGCCACGCTCACGCTGGAGATCCGGCGCTCGTACCTCGGCCGACCGCGGGCGCTGCTGTCGCAGGCCGTCGCGCGGCAGATGCTGACACCATCCGGTGACGGCTCCTTCGGCCTCGGCGCGACCGCCGAGCAGAACGGGGACGACGTCCAGTTCGGCCACGGCGGCGAGCCGCGCGGCTACTACGCCGGCACCATCTGCCGGGTCACATCCGGACACGGCTTCGTCCTGCTGGCGAACGCCACCGCAGGCAAGAACCTCGCCCAGGGGCTGGCCGGCCGCCTGGCTTCCGCTTAGGTAGGAGACCCCGATGACCGCTCGACACCTGATCTCGACCGACGACCTGACCGACGAGGACCTGCGGTACGTCGTCGGCCGCGGCGACGAGTTCTCGTCCGGCCGGGCGGTGCTGGACCGGCCGCTGGCCGGGCAGCTCGCCGGCATCTACTTCCGCAAGACCTCGACCCGGACCCGGACGGCGTTCTCGGCGGGCGCGCTGCGGCTCGGCGCCCAGATCATCGCCTACGGTCCCGACGACCTGCAGCTCAACACCGGCGAGACCACCGAGGACACCGGCAAGGTGTTCTCCCGGATGCTCGACGTGCTGGTCGCCCGGACCTCCGGCGACCCGGCCGAACTGCGCGGCTGGGCGTCGCAGGACCGGATGTCGGTGATCAACGCGATGAGCGCGGTCGAACATCCCACCCAGGCGGTCACCGACCTGGTCACGCTGCAACGCCGGTTCGGCAAGATCGAGCAACTCCGGGTTCTGTACGTGGGGGAGGGCAACAACTCGGCCGCGTCGATCGCGCTCGCCATCACCCGGTACCCCGGGGTGCACCTCGAGCTGCGGACTCCGGCCGGGTACGGGCTGGACCCCGACGTCGCCGCGCGGGCGGCGGCCCATGCGGAACGCTGCGGTTCGACACTGGTCGAGCGGCACGACATGGCCGACCTGCCGCCGAACCTCGACGCGATCTACACCACCCGCTGGCAGACCACCGGGACGGCGAAGCCGGACCCGAACTGGCGGGACGTGTTCGCGCCGTTCCAGGTGACCGCGGCGCTGTGGCAGGACCACCCGAAGGCCGTGTTCCTGCACGACCTTCCCGCCCACCGCGGCGAGGAGGTGACCGCCGAGGTGCTGGACGGTCCGGCGAGCATCGCCTTCGACCAGGCGGAGAACAAGCTGCACGGCGCGATGGCCGTACTGGACTGGTGCCGTCGTGGGATCACGGGTTGAGGGTTCCGACCGGGCCGGGGATCGTGGCGTGACCGTCGCGGCTGAAACCGAGCCCCGGCCGGCCCCGTTGTGGCGGAACCGCGACTTCGGGCTGCTCTGGTCCGGCGCCGCGTTCTCGATCCTCGGAATGCGGGTCTGCTCGATCGCCTGGCCGCTGCTGGTCATCTTCGACGGCGGCTCGGCGGAGCGGGCCGGACTGGTCGGCTTCGCCGCGCTGTTGCCGCAACTGGTGGTCCAGCTCCCGGCCGGCGTCCTGGTGGACCGGTGGGACCGCAAGAAGGTGATGATCTGCTCGGACCTGATCGGGTTGACCGCCATCGCCAGTGTGCTGGCGGCGTTGCTGATCTGGCGGCTGACACTGCCACATCTGTTGATCGCCGCCTTCCTGGCGGGCAGCGCGTCGGTTTGTTACCAGCTCAGTGAGCGGGCCGCCGTCCGCGCCGTCGTCCACCCGTCGCATCTGTCGGCCGCACTGTCGCAGAACGAGGCCCGCAGCAAGGGGGCCGGGCTGCTCGGCCAGCCGATCTCGACCGTGCTGCTGTCGTTCGCGTCGTGGATGCCGTTCTGCGTCACCGTGATCGGGCACGCGCTGTCGATCCTCACCCTGCTGGCGATCCGAACCCCTTTTCAGCAGGTACGCCGCCGGAAGCGCGCGAGTCTCGGCGGCGAACTGGTCGCGGGGCTGCGCTGGATGCGCGACCAGAAGCTGCTGCGCAGCGCACTGGTGGTGATCTCCGGTACGAACATCATCAGCCAGGTCCTGACTCTCGCGATGATCCTGATCATCAAGGAGAGCGGGGGAGCCGTCACGACGATCGGCCTGATCGGCGTCGCCACCGGCGTCGGCGGACTGCTCGGAGCGTTGTGCGGGTCGTGGTTCATGGCACGTTTCGGGTTGGGCACGTTGTTCGTCGGCACGCTCGTACTGCGGATGCTGCTGATCCCGTCGATCGCCTTCTTCTCCGAGCCGTGGGTGCTGGCGGCGGTTTTCGCCGCGATGAGCTGGGCCGGCGGGCTGATGAACGTGGTCGGCGGCGTGTACCAGATCCGGATCACTCCGGAGGAGATGCAGGGCCGCGCCGCCAGCGTCGGTGCGCTGATCACGTCGGGCGCGAATTCGCTCGGCCCACTGACCGGTGGGCTCCTGCTCGGCGCCTGGGGAACCTCCGTGACCGTCCTCGGCGCAGCGGGCTCGATGGCGGCACTCGCAGTACTGGCCGGCCTCGCCGCCCGCCGCTTCGGCGTACCGGCGCACGAGCGGCAAGCGGAGTAAGGAAAAAGTATGGGCGGGGCCGTGAGAGTGGTCGGCAGGTGACGGAGCAGCTTACCCAGGGAGGAACGGCGATGAGCGCAGTACAGGAGTGGCGGCCGCTGGTGGTCACGCCCACCGACGCGGGGGTCGAGGCCACTGCTGCCGGCCTGATCCGGTACCTGCGGGACCGGACCGATCTGGACCAGCTGCTGGTCGACGAGAAGGCGCTGGTGTTCCGCGGCTTCGGAGTGGACGAGGCGCACCTCGAGCCGGTGATGGATCTGTTGCTGCCCGGGCGGCTCGCCTACGTGCACGGCAACTCGCCGCGGACCAAGGTCGGCGACAATCTCTACACCTCGACCGAGTACCCGCCCGAGTACACCATCTCGATGCACAACGAACTTTCCTACGCGCATGCCTATCCGTCGCGGCTGATGTTCTCCTGCCAGCTGGCGGCCGAGACCGGTGGCGCGACGCCCCTGGTGGACGGCACCCGCTGGCTGGACGCGCTCGACGACGAGCTCATTGACGCCTTCTCCGGCGGCGTCCGGTACCTGCAGAACCTGCACGGCGGAATGGGCCTGGGCAAGAGCTGGCAGGACACCTTCGAGACGTCCGACCGGGACGACGTCGAACGGTTCCTGGCCGCGTCCGAGGCGAGCGTCGAGTGGCGCGAGGACGGCGGCCTGCGGATCGTGCAGTTGCGCCCGGCAACGATCAAGCATCCGCAAACCAATGCTGAGGTCTGGTTCAACCAGGCCGACCAGTGGCACCCGGCCGGGCTGGGCGACGAGACCGCCCAGGCGCTGGCCCAGATCATGCCTGCCGAGGAGCTGCCGCAGGCCGTCACGCTGGCGGACGGTTCGCCGATTCCGGACGAGTGGGCCGTACAGATCCGCGACCGCGGTCTGGAGTCCGCGGTCGACGTCGAGTGGGTCACCGGAGACGTGCTGCTGATCGACAACCTGCTGGTCGGCCACGGCCGCCGGCCGTTCACGGGTAAGCGGCGCGTCCTGGTCGCGATGTCCGCCTGATCCCGAACCACGACGAGGAGACAACCCCATGAGCACTGACCGCACCCTGCCGCACGTGATCGACGGCGGCTCCGCCGGCCCGGACATCGTCGAGCGGTTCACCGCCGACGGCGCCCAGATCCGCACCCTGCTGGCCGAGCACGGCGCGGTACTGCTGCGCAACTGCCGCGTCGGCGGCGTCGAAGGGATGGAGGCGGCCGTTCGCGCCCTGTCCGGTGAGCCGCTGAAGTACGCCGAGCGCTCGTCGCCGCGCCGCTCGATCAAGGGCAACGTCTACACCTCGACCGACTACCCGCCGACCGAGGAGATCTTCCTGCACAACGAGAACTCCTACCAGGCCGGCTGGCCGCGGCTGCTCTTCTTCTACTGCGACCAGGCCCCGCAGACCCAGGGCGCGACCCCGCTGGCCGACATCCGGCGCGTGTACGACGCGATCGACAGGGGAGTCCGCGAGGAGTTCGCCCGGCGCAAGTGGATGGTGGAGCGGAACTTCCACGAGGACTTCGGGGTCGCCTGGCAGCACGTGTTCAACACCGAGAACCGGGCCGAGGTCGAGGCGTACTGCGCGCAGAACGACCTGAAGTTCGAGTGGATCGGCGATGGCGGGCTACGCACCAGGGCCGTCCGGGAGCCGATCCATGTGCACCCCGGCACCGGCGAGACGGTCTGGTTCAACCACATCACGTTCTTCCACAACACCACCCTGCCGGCCTCGATCCGTGAGGGGCTGCTGGCCTTCCTCGGCGAGGACGAGCTGCCGACCAACACGTACTACGGTGACGGCGGCCAGATCCCCGACGACGTGATGGACCATCTGCGGTCGGTGTACCGCAAGGAGTGGACCCGGTTCGACTGGCAGCAGGACGACCTGCTGCTGGTGGACAACATGCTGGCCGCCCACGCCCGCGAGCCGTTCACCGGCGATCGCAAGATCGCCGTCGCGATGGCCGAGGCGTACCGGCCGGTCCCTGCCGGAGTCTGACCGGTGAGCTGGTTTCGTACCTACCTGCCCCGCCCTGGGGCCGAGCTCCGGCTGGTGTGCTTCCCGCACGCCGGCGGGGCCGCCAGCGCGTACCGCGAGTGGGCGGCGCTGCTGCCCGAGCGGATCGAGCTGGTCGCGGTGCAGTACCCGGGCCGTCAGGACCGGTTCCACGAGGAGCCGCTGACGAACTTCGACCAGTTGGTCGAGGGGATCGCCGCGGAGCTGCCGCGGCTCGACGGCCCGACCGTGTACTTCGGCCACAGCATGGGCGCGACGGTCGCGCTCGAGGCCGCGCGCCGGATGTCACTCCTCGGCCGCGGGCCGGTGCGGCTGTTCGCCTCCGCCCGGACCGCGCCCGCCGTGGCCACCCGGTTAGGACTGACCTTCGACTCCGAGGACGAGGTGATGGCCTATATCCGCGACCTCGGTGGAGCCGGCGGCCGGCTGCTGGACATCCCGGAGCTGCGCGAGCTGGCGATGCCGATGCTGCGGGCGGACTTCCAGTTGATGGAGTCCTATGAGTACCACCCGGGCGCCCGGCTGGAGTGCCCGATCACCGTGCTGGCCGGTTCGGACGACCACACGTTCGGTGTCCGGGATGCGGCCGAGTGGGCCCGGCACACAGTCGCCGGCATCACGGTCGAGGAGTTGCCCGGCGGTCACTTCTACACCGAGCAGGTGCCCGAACAGGTCATCGAGCTGATCACCCGAACCGTCACCACCGAGGGAGCACACCCGTGAGCACCAACCCGTTCGAGGACGACACCGCCGGCTACCTGGTGCTGCGCAACGAGGAGGACCAGTACTCGCTGTGGCCCGAGTTCGCCGCGGTGCCGGCCGGCTGGCAGGTCGCGCTGGACCGGACCAGCCGGGCCCAGTGTCTGGACTACATCAACCGGACGTGGACCGACCTGCGGCCCGCGAGCGTCCGCTGACCTGAAAGTCCCGCAGTAGCCACCATCCGTCTCCGCCCTTCCGTCGAAGGTGCGCCACCCGATCGTGCGATGAGGACCATGGCTGAGAATTCGATCGTCCGTCTGCCGCTGTCGGTCGCCCAGACGAGCCTCTGGTACGCCCACCAGCTCGACCAGTCCGGGCACCGCTACACCATCGGCGAGTGCGTGGAGATTCACGGGCCCGTCGACCCGGAGCGCTTCGAGCAGGCCTGGCGCCGGCTCGCCGCGGAGGCCGAAGCCTCCCGAATCCATGCTGTCGGCAACGATTCGGCCGGTGCCCTGTGGCAGGACCTGCGCGCCGAGCCGGCCGAGCCGGTGGTCCGGCATGTCGACGTCCGCGCCGAGGCCGACCCGCGCGCGACGGCCTTCGCCTGGATGCGGGCAGATCTGGCCCGGCCGGTGGACCTGACCGCCGGCGGGCTCACCAGCACTGTGCTGTTCGCCGTCGCCGAGGACCTGTCGATCTGGTACCAGCGCGGTCACCACGTCGCTTTCGACGGCTACTCGGGCGGCCTGATGGCCAAGCGGCTCGCCGACCTGTACGACGACCTCCTGCAGGCCCGGCCGTTCGGTCAGAGCCCGTTCGGAACTCTGTCCGAGCTGATCGCCGAGGAGCGCGACTACCGGGACTCCGAAACATTCGTTGCCGACCGCAACTATTGGCAGGAGCAGCTGACCGACCTGCCCGATCCGGTTCGGCTCAGCCGCCGCGCGGCTGGGCCGGACCGGTCGGACGAGGTACCGCACCGGAGCTCCGGAAGGCTGGATGCCGCGGGCACCGACGCGCTGCGGAAGGCAGCCAGGTCGGCCGGTGCGCACTGGTCGGTGTGGTCCATCGCGGTCACCGCCGCGTACCTGCACCGAGTGACTGGTCTGACCGACCTCGTCCTGACGCTGCCGGTCGCGGCGCGGACCACCCGGCTCGCGCTCGCCACCCCGGGCATGCTCTCGAACCACGTCCCGCTGCGGGTCACCGTGCGGCCACGGCAGAGCCTGACCGAGCTGGTCCCTGTGATCACCGAGGCGCTGCGCGGTGCGCTCAAGCACCAGCGGTACCGCCTGGAGGACATCCGTCAGGACCTGGGAATCCCCGCCGATGGCTCCGGCCTGCAGGGCCCGATGCTGAACGTGATGGCCTTCAACCACGACCTGCGGTTCGGCGGCCACCGCACCACGCTGCACAACCTGTCGCACGGTGCCGTCGACGACCTCGCCATCGCGGTGTACGACGGCGGCGATGGGCTGCGGGTCGACTTCGACGGCAGCGCGGACCGGTACACCGTGGACGAGTTGGACAGCCACCGGACCCGCTTCCTGCGGTTCCTCCAGCAGGTCGTGGCGGAGCCGAACCGAGCGGTCGGCGACGTCGAGCTGATCTCGCCGGAGGAGCGCCGCAAGGTCTTGGTGGACTGGAACCAGACCTCCACACCGATCGACACCCGCTCCCTGGCCGACCTCTTCGAGGCGCAGGTCCGGCGTACTCCGGAGGCCGTGGCGATCCGCTACGAGGACACCGAGCTGACGTACGCCGAGCTGAACCGGCGGGCCAACCAGTTCGCGCACCACCTGATCGGGGAGGGGGTCGGGCCGGAGCAGGTGGTCGGCCTCGCGCTGCCGCGGTCGCTCGACCTCCTGGTCGCGATGTACGCGATCGTCAAGACCGGGGCGGCTTACCTGCCGATCGATCTGGGCTATCCGAGCGAGCGGATCGCCTTCATCCTCGAGGACGCGGATCCCGCACTCGTGGTCACCTCGGCCGGCGGTGTCGTACCGGATGGTGTTCGCGTCCTGCTCACCGGCGCGGAGCTGGACGAGCTGGTCGGGGCGCAGCCGGACACTGACCCGACGGACGCGGAGCGGACCGCGGTACTGACGCCCGAGCACCCGGCGTACCTCATGTACACGTCCGGCTCGACCGGGCGTCCGAAGGGCGTACTGGTCCCGCACGCGGGGGTGGTCAACCGGCTGCTGTGGATGCAGTCCGAATACCGGCTGGACGCGAGCGACCGGTTGTTGCAGAAGACGCCGATGAGCTTCGACGTGTCGGTCTGGGAGTTCTTCTGGGGCCTCCAGGTCGGCGCCTGCCTGGTGATCGCGAAGCCGGACGGACACCGCGACCCGGCGTACCTGGCGGGGCTGATCCAGGACGAGGGCGTCACCACGGTGCATTTCGTGCCGTCCATGCTTGCCGGGTTCCTGGCCGAGCCGGCCGCTGGTGACTGCACCGGTCTGCGCCGCGTCTTCTGTTCCGGCGAGACGCTGCCGACGGAACTGGCCGAGGAGTTCCGGCACCGGCTGCCGGACGTGCCGCTGCACAACCTGTACGGGCCGACCGAGGCCTCCATCGACGTTTCCTACTGGCAGCACGCAAGCCACACGGCGACCACTCTGCCGCGGATGTTCGCCGAACAGGTCGCCCGCGTACCGGACGCGCTCGCGGTCCTCGACGGCGACCGTCGGCTGACCTACGCCGAGCTGGACGCCGAAACAAACCGCCTTGCGCGGTTGCTGCTGGCGCACGGTGCCGGGCCCGAGCAGTACGTCGCCGTCGCGTTGCCGAGTTCCGCGGAACTGCTGGTCGCGCTGCTCGCCGTGGTCAAGTCCGGTGCCGCCTATCTTCCGTTGGGGCTGGATCACCCGGCTGAGCGGACCAGGCAAGTGCTGGAGGACGCGCAGCCCGCAGTACTCGTGGCCGCCGGCTCGCCGCCTGTCGGTTTCGACGGAACGACACTGCTGCTCGACTCGGCCGAGACCAAGGACCTCCTGCAGGCACTGCCGGCCACAGGGCTTAGGCCAGAGGTCGCGGTGTCGCCCGGCAGCCCGGCGTACCTGCTCTACACCTCGGGCTCGACAGGGCGGCCGAAGGGGGTCGTGGTCGAGCACCGCGCTCTCGGTCAGTACCTGCGCTGGGTCGGCCAGGCGTATCCCGGCCTCGGCGGCCAGACGCTGCTGCACTCGCCCGTAACCTTCGACCTGACGGTCACCACGATGTTCGGTGCCCTGGTCAGTGGTGGCTGCGTGCAGGTGGGCGCGGTGGACGACAGCTCGGACGCCGTCACGTTCCTGAAGGCGACGCCGACGCACCTGCCGATGCTGGAGGAGTGGCCCAGCGACCGGTTCGGCACCGGCGAGCTGTTGGTCGGCGGCGAGAACCTGACCGGCGGCGCGCTGACCGCCTGGCGTGCCGCGCACCCGGACGTGACTGTGGTGAACGAGTACGGGCCCACGGAGGCGACTGTCGGAAGTGTCGAGTACCGACTGCGCCCGGGGGAGGAGACCCCGACCGGCTCGGTACCGATCGGCCGCCCTGTCTGGAACACCCAGGTGTACGTGCTGGACGACAACCTCGCGCCGGTTCCGCCGGAGTTCGCGGGTGAGCTCTACCTGGCCGGCGTCCAACTGGCCCGCGGCTATCTGAACCGGCCGGGCTTGACCGCCGAGCGGTTCGTGGCCAACCCGTTCGGCGCCCCCGGCAGCCGGATGTATCGCAGTGGTGACGTGGTCCGGTGGAACGCCGACGGCGTGCTGGAGTACCTCGGCCGCTCCGACGACCAGGTGAAGATCCGCGGCTTCCGGATCGAGCTCGGCGAGGTCGAGGCGGCCCTGCTCCGCCAACCGGGGATCGGCAAGGCTGCCGCGGTGGTGCACCGGAGCTCGGCCGGCGACCAGCGGATCGTCGCGTATGTGGTTGCTCAAGGCATCGAATTCGACGCTGCCGCGGTGCGGGCCGCGGTCGCCGCCCGGCTGCCGGAGTACATGGTGCCGAGTCTGGTGATGCAGCTCGACGACTTGCCGGTGACGCCGAACGGCAAGCTGGACCGCAAGGCCCTGCCGGCGCCGGACTTCGGCGCGCTGGTCACCTCGCGTGGCCCGCGGACGCCGGAGCAGGAGATCCTCTGCGGCCTGTACGCCGAACTGCTGGACCTCGACCGGGTCGGTATCGACGACAGCTTCTTCGAGCTGGGCGGCAACTCGCTGACCGCTACCCGGCTGACCAGCCGGATCCGGGCTGCGTTGGGTGTCGATCTCGGCGTCCGTGCGGTGTTCGAGCAGCCCACGGTGGCGGGCCTCTCAGCGCAGCTGACCGGTTCGGAGCCGGAACGCCCCTCGCTGACGCGGTACGAGCGAGCGGAGCGGGTGCCGTTGTCCTTTGCTCAGCGCCGGTTGTGGTTCATGAACCGCTTCGAAGGGCCGTCAGCGACGTACAACAACGCGTTTGCGGTAACCCTGGAAGGAAAGCTCGACGTTGCGGCGCTGCGGGTCGCGCTGACCGACGTGGTCGAGCGGCACGAGACGCTGCGGACGGTCTTCGCCGACAACGACGGCACCCCGCACCAGGTGGTCCTGCCACCTTCGGTGTCGCTGGATGTGGTGCCGGCCGATGATCTCGCCGCGCAACTGGCGGAAGGTTCGGCGTACGCCTTCGACCTGAGTGTCGAGCCGCCGCTGCGGACCGCCCTGTTCCAGGTTGCCGAGGACAACCATGTCCTGCTGGTCACCGTGCACCACATCGCCTGTGACGGCTGGTCGACAACGCCGATGGCCCGGGATGTCACGACCGCCTATGCCGCCCGGGCCGCGGGCAGCGCGCCGGCCTGGACGGAGTTGCCCGTCCAGTACGCCGACTACGCCCAATGGCAACGGGATCTGCTCGGGGACGAGAGTGACCCGGACAGCCGCGCAAGCCGGCAGGTCGACTACTGGACTCAGCAACTGGCCGGTCTGCCCGACCAGCTGGAGCTGCCGACGGATCGGCCGCGGCCGGCAGTGGCCGGCAACCGGGGCGACGTCGTACCGGTATCCGTACGGCCTGAGCTGCATGGTGCGCTGACACGACTGGCGCAGGACAACCAGGTCAGTCTCTTCATGCTGCTGCAGGCCGCATTCGCGGCGCTGCTCACCCGGCTCGGCGCAGGCACGGACATCCCGATCGGTACGCCGAACGCGGGGCGCACCGACGAGGCCCTGGACGAGTTGGTCGGCATGTTCGTCAACCCGCTCGTACTGCGAACCGACACCTCTGGCGACCCCACCTTCGAGGACCTGCTGGCCCGGGTACGCGAAACCGACCTGTCGGCGTACGCGCACCAGGACCTGCCGTTCGAACGGCTGGTCGAACTGGTGAACCCGGTCAGGTCGTCGGCGCGGCACCCGCTGTTCCAGATCATGATGCCGTTCCAGAGCGACCCGCCCGCGGCGATCGAACTACCCGGGCTGACCGTGACGCAGGCACCGGTGGACTCCGGTATCGCGCAGTTCGACCTGCAGCTCTCGCTGCGCGAGGGCGACGGGCTCTCGGGGCATCTGGAATACGCACTCGACCTGTTCGACCACGCCACGGCGGAGCGACTCGTGCAGCGGTACTGCCGGGTGCTGGCCGAGGTCGCCGCGGATCCGCGCCGGCGAATCGGCTCGCTGGACATCATGGACGCCGCCGAGCTGTCCCTGCTGGTTGCCGAGCGCAACGAAACCACTCGTGCGGCGGACTGGACCACCATCCATGGTCTGGTCGAGCAGCAGGTCGCCCGGACACCGTCGTCGGTTGCGATCGTCGACCTCGGCGACACACTGACCTACGCCGAGCTGAACTCCGCCGCCAGTCGGCTGGCGCGGCACCTGCGGGGGCTGGGCGTCGGACCGGACTCGGTCGTCGGCGTCCACCTGGACCGTTCGTCGGCCCTGGTGATCGCCGCCCTCGCGGTGTTGAAGGCCGGCGGCGTCTACCTGCCGCTCGACCCGGACTATCCGCCAGCCCGGCTGGCGTACCTGGTCGAAGACGCTGACGCCGCGTTGGTGATCAGCCGAAGCGACCTCGTCGCCGCATTGCCCGAGTCCGACGCCGGGGTCGTGCTGATCGACTCGGCCGAGTGGCGGCAGAGCCCCGACGACGAACTGGAGCCGCTGACCGGGCCCGACGACGTGGCCTACCTGATCTACACGTCCGGCTCGACCGGACAGCCGAAGGGCGTGCTGGCGACGCACCGCGGTGCGGTCAACCGGTTCCTGTGGACCCAGCGGGCGTACATGCGCTACACCCGCGACGACTCCGTGCTGGTGAAGATCCCGACCGGGTTCGACGTGTCGGTGGGCGAGATCTTCGGCCCGCTGAGCGAAGGCGCCCGGTTGGTCCTGGCGCGACCCGGCGGCCATCTGGACGCGGCGTACCTGCGCGAGACCATCCAGCAGCACGGGATCACCCACGTGTACTTCGTGCCGTCGATGCTGGCGGTGATGCTCGCGGACGGTGGCCTGGAGGAGTGCCGGTCGCTTCGGGTACTGCTCTCGGGTGGCGAGGAACTGCCCGTCGCGCTGGCCCAGAAGGTGCTCGACCGGATGCCCTGGGTGGAGTTCTACAACCAGTACGGGCCGACCGAGACCGCGATCGATTCGACCGCGTACCGGGTGACCTCGGTCGCCGGACTGCACCGGATCCCGATCGCCGCCGTCGACGGCCAGGTCGGGCTGCACGACAACGTCACGCTGTACGTCCTGGACGAGAACCTCGAGGTGGTGCCGGCCGGATCGCGCGGCGAGCTGTTCATCGGCGGCGCCGGTGTGGCCCGCGGCTACCTGCGGCGGCCGTCGCTGACCGCGGCCCGGTTCGTGCCGAACCCGTTCGGCGGGGGGCGGCTGTATCGCACCGGTGACCAGGTGCGATGGACTGCCGACGGCCGGCTGGAGATCCTCGGCCGGGTCGATGACCAGGTGAAGCTGAACGGCGCTCGCGTCGAGCTCGGGGAGATCGAGGCCGCGCTGGCTGCTCATCCCTGCGTCCGGCACGCGGTGGTGGTCGTCCGCGACCAGCGCCTGATCGGGTATGTGGTGGCGACCGGCGAGGACGACCTGCGTTCGTACCTGGCCGAGGCGTTGCCGGAGTTCATGGTGCCCGGTGTCATCGTCCGGCTGGACTCGTTGCCCTTGACACCCAACGGCAAGCTGGACCGGTCGGCGCTGCCGGCCCCGGTCGCCGCCACGGCGGCCCCGGCCTCGGTCAGCGGCTCGGTCGAGGAGGCGCTCGCCGGCCTGTTCGCCGAGGTGCTCGGAGTGGCGCAGGTGGGTCCGGACGACGGGTTCTTCGATCTGGGTGGCGACAGCATCATGTCGATCCAGCTGGTCAGCCGGGCCCGCAAGGCAGGACTGGTCTTCACGCCGCGCGATGTGTTCCGCCACCAGACCGTCGCCCGGCTGGCCGGGGTCTGCACCGTCGAGGAGTCGCGGCCCGTCGTCGAGGCGCCGGCCGATGGCCCGGTGACCCTGACGCCGTTGCAGTCGAAGCTTGCGGCGACCGGCGACGTCTGGTCCGGGTTCCAGCAGTCCGTCCTGGTCCAGGTCCCGGCCGCGCTCGGTCTCGAACGACTAACGACGGCCCTGCAGAAGGTCGTGGACCATCACGATGCGCTGCGCTTCCTGGTATGCCGGGGCGAACCGTGGACGGTCGAGCAGCGCCCCTCCGGAGTGGACGTGGCCGCCTGGGTGACCCGGGTGGACATCACCGGGCTGGACGCCGCGGCGGTCGAGGCCCGGCAGGTCGCCGAGGCCGAAGCGGCCCGCGCGAGGCTGGCGCCGTACGACGGAATCATGCTGCAGGCGGTCTGGTTCGACGCCGGGCCGTCGGCATCGGGACAGCTGCTGCTGATGGTCCATCATCTGGCCGTCGACGGCGTCTCGTGGCGGATTCTGCTGCCCGACCTGCTGGCTGCCTGGCAGGACCGACCGCTCGATCCAGTGGGCACGTCGTTCGCCGCCTGGAGTGCTCGGGTATCGGCGACCGACCACGACGATGAAGCTGCAGAACCGCAGTTGGGTCGTCGCGCGCTGGATCCTGCGATCGACACAGCCGGAGCCGCTGAGCGGATCGCCTTGATCCTTCCTGCCGACACCACTCAGCCCTTGCTGTCGCGGGTCGGTCAGGCCGTGCACGGTGGGATCAACGATGTGCTGCTGGCCGGGCTCGCGCTCGCGCTGAAGCAGTGGCGCGACGACGACTCCGTGCTGGTCGCCCTCGAGGGGCACGGACGCGACGTAGTACCGGATGCTGACGTGTCGCGGACCGTCGGCTGGTTCACCGAGGTCCGTCCCGTCCGGTTGAGTGCCGTGGGCAACGATCCGGGCGCGACGTTGAAGGCGGTCAAGGAGCAGGTCAGGACGCCGGCAACCGGCCGGGCGCAGCTCCAGGTCAACTACCTCGGCCGGATCGCCGGCGGCTCCGAGGGCGGTGACTGGTCCCTGATCCGCACCGACCTCGTCCCTGGCGCCGATCCGCGGATGCCGCTCGGACACCCGGTCGAGCTGAACGCGATGGTGCTGGACGGACCCGACGGTCCGACGCTCCATGCCGAGTGGGTCTACGCGCCGGAAGTGCTGACGGCCGACGACGTCCGTCGGCTGGGAGAGCTGTGGTGGGAGGCGCTCGACGGCCTGGTACGCAGCGGGGCGACCGGGCGGACGCCGTCCGACGTCCCGCTCGTGCGGATCGATCAGCAGGCGATCGAGCAACTGGAGGCGGCGTACCCGGGGTTGGAGGACATCCTCCCTGTCACGACGTTGCAGGACAGCTTCCTGTACTACGCGATGCTGGCCGAGGAGGGTATCGACCTCTACACCGGTCGCATCTGGCTGGACCTGGAAGGCCCGCTCGACGTACCGGCCCTCCACCGGGCCGCGGACAACCTGCTGGTCAGGCACTCGACTCTGCGCGCGGGCTTCGCGCACGATTCCTCCGGTACGCCGTACCAGCTGGTCCACGAGCGGCTCGAGATGCCATGGACCGAGGTGGACCTGAGTTCGCTGGACGAGTTGACCCAGGAGGCGGAACTGCTTCGCCTGTTGGAGAACGAGCAGCTGGCCAAGTTCGACCCGGCCCGGCCGCCGCTGGTCCGGTTCACCGTGGTCAAGCTCGGCGCCCAACTCCACCGGCTGGTGGTGACGAACCACCACCTGGTACTGGACGGCTGGTCCGTCCCGGTGCTGCTCAGCGAGCTGTTCGCTGCCTATGGCGGCTCCGAGCTGCCGGCGGTGGCGCCGTACACCTCCTACCTCGAGTGGCTCGCCCGGTACGAGCTGGAGGCCGACCGCGCTGCCTGGAAGGACGCCTTGGCGGGTCTGACCGAGCCGACGCTGGTTGCGCCGGAGGTGACCGACGGAAACGCGGTGCCGCCTGAGCGGGTGATCGAACTGCTGACCCCCGAGCTGGGGGAGGCCGTCGCGGCGCTAGCTCGCCGTACCGGCGTGACGGTCGGCACTGTGCTGCAGACGGCGTGGGGCTTGTTCCTGGCCAGACTGACCGGCAGGCAGGACGTGGTCTTCGGAACGACCGTGTCCGGCCGGCCGCCCGAGGTCAGCGGGGTCGAGACGATGGTCGGGCTGTTCGTCAACACCATCCCGATCAGGGTCCGTACCGGGACCGGCGGCACTGTGGCCGGCCTGCTGGGCCGGATCCAGGAGGAGCTGTCGGCGCTGTCGGAACACCACCAGCTCGGGGCCGCCGAGATCCAGGCCGGCCACGGCATCGGCCCGCTCTACGACAGCACCATCTCGATCTTCAACTACCCGCTCGACGCGGGCCTGATGAACCTGTCGGTGAACGGCGTCCGGCTGGTCCACATCGATGCCCGCGACGACACCCACTTCGCTCTACGGCTCAGCGTCTTCCCGGGCCCTGAGCGGATCCAGCTCAACCTCGACGCCCGGCCGGACGCCTTCAGCCGCTCCGAGACCGAGGAGCACCTGCGCCGGTACGTCGACCTGCTGGAACAGCTGACCACCGACCCGGACGCCGACGTCGCCGTCCTGGGCCAACTCAGCCAGGCCGAGCAGGACCGCCTGCTGCTCGACTTCGGCGGCTACGCCGACTGACTCGAACGCACCAGCTGCAGAACAGCTGGACATCCGAAGGAGCACGAAGATGAACTCAATGATGCTCGAGCTGGCACCCGACGAACGCGAGATGGCCGAGTTGGTCGCCCGCGGTGTCGTCTCGGCCGGTGACGGCTGGGTCAACTCCCACTCCTGGGTGGAGGCCGCGGCCGCCGGGTACCACGATCTGCCGGCCAGTCTGCGCAAGACGCTGGCCCGGTTCCGCCGCGATTCAGGCGAGACCGGTTCGATGCTCGTCCGTGGCCTGCCGGTGGACGAGCGGGCCGTACCGGACACCCCGGCCGTAAGCGGGTCGGTGCAGAAGGAGGGAACGGTTCCCGCCGCTCTGCTGACCCTGGTCGCCAGCGGGCTCGGCGACCCAGCGGCCTACCTGGCCGAGAAGTCGGGCGCGTTGGTGCACGACGTCGTACCGGTGCCGGGCAACGAGCAGTTCCAGGGCAACGAAGGCTCTGTACTGCTGTCGTTCCACAACGAGAACGCGTTTCACCCGCACAAACCCGACTACGTACTGCTGCTCTGCCTGCGGGCAGATCACGAGAAGGTGGCCGGCCTGCGGGTCGCCTGCATCCGTACTGCGCTCAGCAAGCTCGGCAAGGAGTGCGTGGAGGCGTTGTTCCGGCCGGACTACATCACCGCGCCGCCGCCGTCGTTCGGTGCCGAGGGCGACCAGTCAGCACCGCACAGCATCCTCACCGGTGCCCCCGACGACCCGGATCTGCTGGTCGACTTCGCCGCGACCAAGCCGCTCGGAGCGGAGGCGGAGCAGGCGATGCTCGAGCTGCAGACGGTGCTGGCGGCAACCGCTGCCACGATCTACCTGGAGCCGGGCGACCTGGCGATCGTGGACAACCGGGTCGCCGTACACGGCCGTACCAGCTTCACGCCGCGGTACGACGGGCTGGACCGGTGGCTGCAGCGCACCTTCTCGCTCCGCGACCTGCGAGCGTCCCGTGACCTTCGGCCGCAGGACGCTCACGTACTGGTGCGGTAGTTAGCCGACGCGGGCGGCCCCGTAGCAGCGGGGCCCGCCCGTGTCTTACAAGCCTGGAAGAGTTGCGGCCACCGACAGCAGTTGGGCTTCGGCGTGATGCGGGCCGATCAGCTGCACGGAGGCCGGAACCGGCGACGACGCCAAGGGGACCGGCATCGCAACGGCCGGGTGGCCGGTCAGGTTGAGCGGGGCGGTCAAGGCGGGGAAGTCGAAGCGGCTTTCCTCACCGAGCCGCGGCGGCAACGACACCAACGTGGGCAGGGCAAGCACCCCGTACTCCGCCAGCTTGGCATCGAGCTGTGCACGGAACGCCCGTCCCAGCTGACGTGCGTCGGCGATCAGTTCGTCGTCGAGATACTTGCCGCGCTCGATCCAGTCCCGGACCCGGTCGCTCATCCGGCCGCCGTCCAGCAGATGCCGGTGCGCGACGTGCCCCTCCGCGGTGATGATCAGGCCGGCGGCCACCCCGGCCCGCAACCAGCCGGTCAGCGGCACGTCGACCACCTCGTAACCCGACCGGGCCAGGGCGGCGTCGACGGCATGGTCGACCACCGGATCGATGCTGATCTCCGGCATCCGTAGCCGCCCGATCCGGCCCGCGTACGGCGCCGGAGCGAACCCGGGCTCGAGCAGACTCATCGCCTGCCCCAGCCCTTCCGCCCCGCGGGCGAGCACGCCGACCACGTCGAGCGAGGGCGCGTACGGGAACACCCCGTCGAGCGGGAGCCGGCCAGCCGTCGTCTTCAGTCCGGCGACGCCGCAGCAGGCCGCAGGGATTCGGCTCGAGCCACCCGTGTCGGTGGCGATCGCTAGGTCGGCCTCACCCGCCGCCACGGCGACGCCCGAACCGCTGGACGAGCCGCCGGGCACGAGCTTGCGGTCGAGCGGGTTGCGCGCTGTACCGGTCCACGGGTTCACTCCGTCCGGCGGCCGGCAGAGCTCGGTCAGGTTGGTCTTGCCGACGACTACGCCACCGCCCGCCCGGATCCGTGCGACCACCGGCGCGTCGACCACGGCTGGTTCGGCATGATCCCCGACGGCGGGACAACCCGCGGTGGTGGGGACGCCGGCCACGTCGATCGCGTCCTTCACTGCCACTCGTGAACCGGCTGAGCCGACGGAAGGGGGCGTGCTGAAGCGGTGCAACCAGGTGGTCATCGGCGTCCGTTCGGTCGTCAGGCGGCGGGGTTCCAGAGCCGGGAGCCCTGGTGGATCCGCTCGAGCGCCGCGCTCCGTTCGTGCGGGGGGTCCTCGGCGAAGGCACGGTCACGGGCGTACGCCCGTACCAGCGGGTGGATCGAGTACAGGTCGAGCCGGCCGGTCCGGTCGCCGGTCAGCTCGGCGAGGTGCCGGTCCGCGAGCCCGTTGAGCAGCTCGTGCGCGGACACCAGGGAGGCGTTGAGCAAGACGGCGGCCTGCCAGACCGAGAAGGGGTCGGCCAAACCGAGTGACAGCAGCCGCAGCGCCCGGCGCCGGTCTGGTGAAAGCCCTGCGTAGCTCGCCTCGATCCTGGCGCCCACGTCGAGATCACCGAGCCGCAGCTGACCGAACGGCTCGTCGGTGAGCCGCGCAGTGACCTGCCGTACGGTCAGGTCGGGGTTCGCGGCCAGCCGGGCGCCGAGCACCCGGACGGCCAAAGGCAACCGATCTGTTGCTGCGAGCAACTTTCTTGTGGTGACCGGGTCGACCTGACCGGACAGCGCCTGCAGCAACGACTCCGCCTCGGCCGAGGTGAATCCACGCAGTCCGATCCAAGTGGTTCCCTCCAGCGCCGTCAGCCGGCGCCGCGAGGTCATCAGCACGCTGGTCCTGGTGCCACCCGGCAGCAGCGCACGAACCTGCGATTCGTCCGCCACGTCGTCCAGTACGACCAGCAGCCGGCGCTCGGCTGCGAACTGACGGAACAGCCGGGCAAGCTCCGCC
Source organism: Kribbella catacumbae DSM 19601 (assembly GCF_000372465.1). GTDB lineage: Bacteria > Actinomycetota > Actinomycetes > Propionibacteriales > Kribbellaceae > Kribbella > Kribbella catacumbae. Next base: position 290,969 of record NZ_AQUZ01000001.1, on the reverse strand, counting down.
ACCTCGGACGGCAGTTCGGCGTCGAGCACCCCGAGCAAGCGCAACAGCGTCGCGAAGGCGGTCGTGGGCTCCATCGGGTCGGTCGTACTTCCGGCCAGGTCGAGATACAGCTGCCCGTCCGGGAACTCGTCCCGCACGGCGTGAGCCACCCGTAGTGCGAGGGCAGTCTTGCCGGTGCCGGCCAACCCGACGACGGCCGCCGTACCCCCGCCAGGGCGTAGTACGGCGTCGAGCTCCTGCAACTCGCTCGTCCGGCCGGTGAAGTCGGACGGAGCGGGTGGCAGCTGCGCCGGTGGCTGGCTGGACGGACGACCGGTCACCTCGATGATGACCGCAGGCGCGGCCAGCGTCGGGTCCTGTTCCAGGATCGCCTGGCGCAGCGCCTTCAGCTCGTCCCGCGGGTCGATACCCAGCTCCTCGGCCAGGTGCCGGCGGCAGGCGTCGAACGTCGCCAGCGCCTCTGCCTGCCGCCCGCAGCGGTAGAGCGCGAGCATGGAAAGCCCGCGGACGTTCTCGCGCAGTGGGTGCCGGCTGACCATCGCAGTCAGCTCGGACACCACTCGATGATGGTTGCCACAGGCAAGTTCGGCGGTCATCAGCGCCTCGCTCGCGGCCAGCCGTGCCTCCTCCAGCCGGGGCTGCTCGACCTCGGTCAGATACTCAGTGGCACCCACTAGGGCGTGGCCGCGCCACAGGGCCTGGGCGGACCGTAGGGCGGTCACCGCATCGGTGTGCCGCTCGGCCTCGAGCGCGGCGTGCCCGGTGGCGGAGTGAGCCCTGAACTCGTCGAGGTCCACCCACGCCTCCGGAGCGCGCAGTAGGTAGCCACCACGCTGGCGGACCAGCTCGACCTGAGGGCCGAGCTGGCTGCGGAGCCGGGACACATACGTTTGGATCTGCGCGTTCGAGGTGCTCGGGAGCTCGCCCCGCCAGAGCATCTCCGAGAAGGTCGAGTCCGACACGACCCTGTTCCGCGACAGCAACAACGTTGCCAGTACGGTCTGGATCTTGGATCCGCCGAGCGCGAGCCGTTGACCGTTGCGAGTCACCTCGATCGGGCCGAGTAGTTGGAACCGGATCATCGTCGGGCGCCCGTTTTCCGGCTCAGTCCCAGCAGGCGACGCAGTCGAAAGGCAGGTCGACGATCAGCACGATCTCCGCGCCGGCGGTCGGCGTGGTGACGGTCGTCACACCGGTCACCGCCAGCAGGGCTGCGACGGCGACGACGGTGATTCGGACGACAGACTTCATGGATTTCTCCCCTTGGCAGCTCATGGTCAGGCCGTTCTTCTTCGCGTACGACGACGACCTTCTCCCGCCGTCGCGCGCGTGTCACCCTGTTTGATCTGGCCTGAAGCTGCAGCGGCAACTCCCTGACGCGACAGCGTCGTCACGACAGCGTCGTCACGGAGGGGGTTGTATACCGGGGATATAGGGCGCTGCGCGAATCTCGGGAGCATGAGGTCCCTGCTGACCGCCTCCGAAGAGGTCGGACTCGCCGAACCCCAGCGTCGCGAGCCCAGCCGCAATCGTCCGTTGCTCGCCCTGCTCGGTGGCCTGGCGACCGTGCTGACCCTGCTCAGTGACCGATACGGCTACTACCATGACGAGCTGTACTTCCTGGTCGCCGGCCGGCATCCCGCCTGGGGGTACCCCGACCAGCCGCCCTTGACGCCGCTGCTGGCCAGCCTCGGCAACGCGGTCGCACCGGGCGAGGTCTGGGCGGTGCGGATCCCGGCGACGCTGTGCACGGTGCTCACTGTCCTGTTCGTGGCTCTGCTGGTGCGGGAGATGGGCGGCTCCCGCCGGGCGGAGTTGATCGCAGCGGGGATGTTCTCGTGCTCGACGATGGTGCTGATCACCGGGCACGTGCTGGGCACGAGCACTACCGACCTGACCTTCGTCGCGGCGCTGAGCTGGCTGCTGTCCCGGCTGATCCGAACTGGCAACGACCGGCTCTGGCTGGTCATCGGTCTGGTCCTTGGCGTCGGCCTGCTGAACAAGATGACCCTGGCCCTCTGGGTGTTGGCAGTACTTGTCGCCCTGGTGGTCGTCGGCCAACGGCGGATCATGTACAGCCGCTGGTTCCTTGTCGCGGGCTTGGTGGCGCTCGCGCTCTGGACGCCGTACCTGCTGTGGCAGGCCAACCATGACTGGCCGCAACTCACCATGGCCTCGGCTTTGCGTGCACAGGCCGCCCAAGGCGGCTCGCTCGGCCTCCTGCCGTACCAGGTCGTCGTCGGTCCGCTACTGCTACCGCTGTGCGTCGTCGGCATGGTCTGGCTGTGGCGCAGCAATCAGTTCCGCGTCTACACGGTGACCTTCATCGTCTTCGCCGCGCTGCTGATGGCCACCGGCGGTAAAGCCACCTATCTGGCCGGTGCCTATGCGGCAGTCTTCGCCGGAGCTGGGATCGCCGCGGACCGCTGGATGCGTTCTCGCCGCCGCGCCCTGACCCTGTACGGCGTACTTGGTCTGTCGCTCCTGCTCGCAGCGCCCCTCGGCCTGCCCCTGCTGCCGGTGCGTACAGCGATCTCGCTCGGCAATGCGCTGACCGTTGACCAGGCCCGCAGCCAGAGTGGCTGGCCCGAACTGGCTGACTCGGTCGCCCGAGCGATGGACCCGTTGACCCCGGCTGAGCGCACCCGCACCGTCGTCTATGCCTCCAGCTATGGCCAAGCTGCCGCCCTACAGCGCTTCGGCCCCGCCCGCGGGCTACCGCAGGCATACAGCGGTCACAACGGCTTCGCCATCTGGGGGCCGCCCCCGGATTCCGCCGACATCGCGATCGTGGTGGACAGCTCCCGCCGGACCGGCCCCGGCGACGTCCCGGACTGGACCCGGCAAGGCTGCAAAACGCTGACCCGAGTCGGCACCGTAGCGGCACCGACAGCCACCCGCGAAAAGAACAAACCGATCTGGCTCTGCCAACTCCGCACCCCCTGGTCCCTCCTCTGGCCACAACTAACGCGCCTCGGCTAACCCCAAAGCCAGTAAGTCAAGCGGCTTCGGGGAGGTACCTCGCCGTGGCCGAACCGCAGGCAAGGGCAGCCGGTCGGGTACTCGACCCTGCGACCGCTGTGGCGAAGCCACGGACGGCGGCGCACGCACGCCCCGGCCCCGATGCCCGACACGCCGAGGGAAGCGCTTGCCGTCCGGACCGAGGTATGCATGAGCGTCCGGCCCCTCCCCGGCCACGTGCCGCACGGGGTCTCGTCGGTCGACGACCCCTTCAGCGTGACGTCCGGCGGAGTACGAGGTCTGTGCCCACCATCCCGGTCTCCGCCAGCCCGCCAGCACCCGCCAGCACCCGCCAGCACCCGATCATTCGCCCCCTCTTGACCACCCCGAGCCACCTTGTGCGCCGGCCAGGCGCCCAATCCGCCGAACGACGCCCAGCCCGTGCCCAAGGTCGATCCCGCCCTGGTGCGCGAGGTCACTTGAGGCCCGCCAGGCGGACACCGTTGACGATGTAACGCTGGAAGATGAGCACGAGCAGGATCGTCGGCAGCGCTGCCAGAGTCGATCCGGCCATCAGCATGCCCCACTCGTTGCCGCGCGCCGACCGGAACGTCGCGAGGTACTGCATGATCTGGGTCAGGTCGGGGTTCGACACGACGAGCACGGGCCACACGTACGAGTTCCAGTACCCGAGGAACGAGGCGATGCCGACGACAACGAAAGGCCCGAGCGACTGCGGCACGAAGATCTGCAGGAAGATCTGCCAGCGGGTCGCGCCGTCGATGAGCGCGGCCTCCTCCACGGCGGCCGGCATGTTGAGGTAGAACTGCCGCAGGAAGAACATCTGGGCGCTCGCCGCGACGCCGGGGATGATGAGCACCGCCAGAGTGTCGAGCATGCCGAGCTTGCTCACGACGACGAACGACGTCAGCAGGATCGCCATCGCCGGGACGAACATCGGCGTGATGCAGACAAGCCACCACAGCCGCTTTCCGGCGAACTCGAGGCGGGCGAACGCGTAGGCCGCCATCGAGTTCACCACGAGGCTCGCGACGGTGAAGATGACGGCTCCGGCGAAGGTGATGACCATGGCACGGACGAACGCCGGGTCCGCGAGGATCAGGCGGTAGTTGTCGAGCTGCCACACATCGGGGAAGAACTGGAACGGAGTGCGCAGCACCTCGGTCTGGCTCTTGAAGCCGGAGATCGCCATCCACGCGAGAGGAAAGAGTGCGGTCACGGCGATGCCGACGACGAGCAGGTAAGACAGGAGCCGGCGCGGGGCGTACCACGAGCGGTTCATCGGAGGTCCTTTCGGTGACGCCGCCTCAGGCGTCCGACGACTTCTCGGAGCTGACGACCCGGAAGATGATGAGCGAGATGGTGCCGATCACGATGAAGAGCAGCAGCGCCGCCGTCAGCGAGTAGCTCGTTGCGTACGGCGTGGCGTCGCGGAAGCTGTTGAAGATGTAGAGGTTCGGCGTGTTCGTCGCGTTGACGGGGCCACCGTTCGTCATGACGAGTGGAAGCTGGAACTCCTGGATCGTCAACGTCAGGCCGGAGACGAGCAGGAAGAGGATGACGTTGCGCAGCGACGGGATGGTGATGTAGCGGGTGCGCTGCCAGAAATTCGCGCCGTCGAGCTTGGCCGACTCGAAGTAGCTCTCCGGGATGTCCAGGATGCCCGCGAGCATGATCAGGGTCGACACGCCGAAGCCGAGCCAGATGGCGGGGACCGCCACGGCCGGCAGCGCGGTCGTCGCCGTGTTGAGCCACGCGAGCGGGCCTTGTCCGAACAGCCCGATGAACCAGTTCGCGAAGCCCTCGTCCTGGTAGATGAAGACGAAGATGATCGCCGCGACGACGCTCGAGACGACGGCCGGCACGTAGACGGTCGTCTTCATGAACGCCGCCATGCGCTTCGACAGCGTTGCGAGGAAGCTCGCGAGGAGCAGGGCGAGAACGAGGATCGTCGGCACGACCATCAGGGCGAACTTGAGGCCGACCAGGAGCGAGTCGTAGAACTCCGGGTCGGTGAGTACGTACTTGTAGAAGTCGAACCCGACGAACTCGGCGTCCTTGTAGAAGCTCATCTCGAAGAAGCTGAGGTAGAACGCGTACACGAGCGGCCAGACGACGAAGATACCGAGCAGCACGACCATCGGCGTGATCATGAGGTACGCGGTGAGGTGCGCGCGCAGGTGCTGCGGAGCCTGCTCGGTGACCCTCGCCCGACGCCGGCGTCGGCGTCGGCGCGACGTGCCGCTCGGGTCGGTCACCTCGGTGGCCTTGGCCGTCGGCTGGGCCGACGTGTCGATCATGGACATGCTGTCCTCCGGGTCTTGCCTCGTCGTGCGGCTTGCTTGAGCGGCCGGTCAGCCCTTCGGTGCCGTGCCCTTGAGGCGCTGCTGCTTGATGACGCGGTCGATCGCGTCGCTCGCCTTCTGCGTCGCGGCCGGGATGTCGGCCTTGCCCTTCATGACGGACTCGATCGCTGTGGCGAAGGCGAGGGAGACGTCGAACGGGTACGCCGGCTCGGCCTTGCCGGTCGCGACGACCTTGTCTGTGATGATCTTCATGAACGGGTCGGACGTTGCGGCCGGGTCGCTGGCGAGCGCTTGGTCCACAGAGGTGCGGACGGTGTACTTCGAGAAGCCACTCTGCCTGAAGAAGTCGGCCATGATCGCCGGGTCACCTGCGAGCAGGTACTCGATGAACTTCGCCGCCGCCTGCTTGTGCTTCGACTTGGCGTCGACTGTCAGTGTCCAGCCGCCGAGCGTCGAGGTCGGCTTGCCGGGGTCGCCGTCGACGGACGGGAACGGAGCGACCGCGGTGTTCTTGATCATCGTCGGAAAGGTCTGCTTGAGCTGGCCGACCGCCCACGAGCCGTTCGCCATCATCGCGACCTGGCCCTGGCCGTACGGCGTCGCGTCGGGGTAGCCGACCTTCGGCTGCTGAGGGATCCAGCCCTTCTGGAAGAGGGTCTGGTAGAGCTCGAAGAGCTTCGTGTAGCACGGGTCCTTCGCGTTGGCGGCAGACCAGTCGTCGTTGATCGGCAGGTGGCCGCACGCGTTGTACTGCAGGCCCCAGCTCGACCAGCCGAGGTCGGGCGCGACGGAGGCGATCGTCATGCCCTTGACTTTGCCCTTCGTCAGCTTCTCGGCCCACGTGAGCAGCTCGTCCCAGGTCTTGGGTGGCGCGTTTGGGTCGAGACCGGCGGCCTTGACCAGGTCGGTGCGGTAGTAGAGCACGGTCGACGGCTCGACGAGCATCGGGTACGCGTAGTGCTTCCCGCCGACCTGGACGAACCCGGCGACGTTGGACTTGATGTCGCTCCACGCCTTGTCCGGCAGCATCCCGTCGAGCTGTGCGAACTGGCCGTTCGTGACGCCGGCGGGGATGCCGCCGTAGTTCGTCGTCGCGACATCGGGTTGCGTACCCGCGGCCTGCGCGGCTTTGAGCTTCTGCTGCCACGTGTCACCGGGGACGACCTGATACTTGACCTTCACGTCGGTCTGCGATGCGTTGAACTTGTCGACGTACGTCTTGAACCACTTCTGCTGGTACGGCTCGAACTGCGACTGCCAGAAGGTGATCTCGGCTGGTCCGCCGTTTTCTCCGGAGCTCCCCGAGGTGGCGGAATTCGAGCTGCAGCCCGCGAGGACTAGCAACGCGGCGACGGCTGTTGCTGCGACGATCCTGAGTCTCCGTTGACGCATGTCGATGCTCCCTTGGTCTGCGATGGATGGTGCTGGGTGTCGGTGGTTGAGTCACGGCGTCTCGGGTGCAGGTACGGCGAGTAGACGCCCGGCAGGTCTTCTTGTGTGACGAGCGGTTGGGATCGCCCCAACCACTGACAGCTCACCGACGGTTCCGGCCCGGTCGACGCGGAACGGCGCGTCCGGGCCGTTGTCGGTCAGCGGGTCCGGATCCGGCACTGAGGTGCAGGATGTGTTGACAACGCTGCTCACGCGACGGAGTGTTGCAGAAATCGATTTCCCAGACAATGGTCCAGGGGCTCGTTAGATCCAGATGATGCTGGCTGCTGGCCACATCGTGAGGGTTTCGGCGGTCCGCGCAGTCGAGGATTGTGCGGCCGCGCGAGTCGGCGTTGATCGCTTTGCGGGTGGCGTAGGCGGCGTTCAGTTGGCCGCGGTATTTGACGGGTTGCCCGAGCTTGGCCTGGGCCCGTTCGAGGGGATCGCTGAGATTCTGGACCGGGAGGGTGTCCTGTGTCCGTCGGGGCACACTCCCCGTCAGAACCGCCACCGTAATGACGACGGCTGGTAGCACTCCGCAGTGCGGGCGATCTCGGAGAACCCTCGGTACGCCGGCTACGCGCTCTACGGGTGGTGGCTGAAGGTTGAGAAGTTGCTCTATCCGGAGGATGTTGCCGCTGGCCACGTTGTGCGGTTGGCCGCGAAGATCAGGGAGTGGGGAGGGCTGTTCGGTCCGGAAATCTTGATGGGACTGTTGCAATCGAGCCAGGTGCCTGGCCGGCAGTCGCTGATGACCACAGAGCGTGGAGGGGATCGATAGGCGGCGCCCGCTGTGGGCGCCCGCGCGACGGAGAAGCGAGCGCGGAGGGCACGTGGGTGCTGACGCACGAAACGCGAGCGGCTGGGATTCCAGCCGCTCGCGTTGGTGTGTCCGAGGGGGGACACGCACCTTAACCACATGCATCGAGCTCAACGCATGATCGTCGGCTCGTGCTCGTGGAACTGGCGGGCCGCGGTGGTTGTGCTGCTCGAATTCGCGTTGCATCGTCGAACGAGTTGGCGAGCCAAGCCGGACAGGAACGGCATCGTCATGGCCCGCCAACTCGCTGCCTTCACGCGTGGCCGCTACGTCATGAGCTGACGCTATTCAGTGGCGGTCCAGTCTTGTTCGCGGGCGACTTCGACCAGTAAGTGGGAAAAGTTTTGGAAATCTGGTCGTAACTTCTTCCCAATGTGGCCGAAGTGGATCTAACGTCCTCCTCACAGTTGTTGTGACATCAACTACTGCCACTGTGACCCACCCAGGAGAGACGGGAGCCATCCACGTGACGACTGCCGTGCGCAAGGTGCAGAACCGGAACCAGGCGAGACTGCTTCGACTGCTCCGGGACCGTGGGCCGCTCTCGCGGGCCGAGCTCACCGACGCCGTCACGCTGTCGAAGTCGAAGGTGGCCGTCGAGCTCGACCGGCTCACTGCGGCGGGTCTGGTCCAGGACGCCGGCCAGGCGGCCTCGCGTGGGGGCCGGCCGTCCTCGCTGGTCCGGCTCTGGGATGGGCTGCGGTTCGCCGGTATCGACGTCGGCGCCACCTCGATCAATGTGGCGATCACCGATGGTGGCCTCACCACGCTGGCGCAGCGGCAGGGCGACATCGACGTCAGCCAGGGCCCGGAGGTCGTGCTGCGGGCGGCTTCGCAGATGGTCCGCGACCTGCGCGCCGAGACGGGGACCGAGTCGCTGGCTGGGATCGGTGCGGGTGTGCCGGGGCCGGTGAGCTTTTCCGAGGGGTTCTCGGTGGTGCCGCCGATCATGCCGGGCTGGGACAAGTACCCGGTCCGTGACCGGCTCAGCGAGGAGTTCGACTGCCCCGCCCTGCTGGACAACGATGTGAACATCATGGCGGTCGGCGAGTTCCATGCCGGCGCCGCCCGCGGAATCGGGACCTTCATGTTCGTCAAGCTCGGCACCGGCGTCGGGGCGGGCATCTTCGTCGACGGCCACGTGCACCGGGGTGTGGACGGGTCAGCCGGCGACATCGGGCACATCCAGGTCCACGACCAGGGTCCGGTGTGCGCCTGTGGCAACATCGGCTGCCTGGAGGCGTTCTTCTCCGGTGCGGCCCTGCGACGCGACGCGGTCCTCGCGGCGCAGGAGGGCCGCTCGCCGTTCCTGGCCGCCCGGCTGGCCGAGCGCGGCGCACTGGACGTCCTGGACGTGGCTGACGCGGCGACCGCGGGCGACCCGGTCGTGATCGCGATGATCCGGGAGGGCGGCCGGCACATCGGCGAGGTGCTGGCCAAGCTGGTCAGCTTCTTCAACCCCGGCATGATCGTGATCGGCGGCGGTCTGTCGAACCTCGGCGGCACCCTGCTGGCCGAGCTGCGCGGCACGATCTACCGCCGTTCGTTGCCGCTGGCAACCAGGAACCTCCCGGTGGTGATGAGCGAGCTCGGCGACTCCGCCGGTGTGCTCGGCGCCGTCCGGATGATCAGTGACCACGTGTTCTCGCACGACCCCGCACTGCGGATGGCCGACGTCAGGGAGCTCGCATGACCGAGACGATGTTGCAGATGACCGGGATCGTGAAGCGGTTCCCCGGCGTGGTCGCGCTGGCCGGCGTCGACCTCGACGTCCGCCCGGGCGAGGTGCACTGCCTGCTCGGCCAGAACGGCGCGGGTAAGTCGACCCTGATCAAGGTGCTGGCCGGCGCCCACCGCCCGGACGAGGGCAGGATCCTGTGGGAGGGATCGCAGGTCGGCTTCGGTAGCCCGGTCGCGGCGGTGCGCCACGGCATCGCGACGATCTACCAGGAGCTGGACCTGGTCGACGGGCTCAGCGTCGCGGACAACATCTTCCTTGCCCACGAGTACGCCTCGGCCGGGTTCGTTCGGGGCCGGGAGACGCGCGAAGTCACGGTCGCGCTGCTGGAGCGGCTCGGCCATCCCGACATCTCGCCCGGTACCGAGGTAGGCCGGCTGTCCGCCGCGGGCAAGCAGATCGTCAGTATGGCGCGGGCGCTGTCGCACGACGCCCGGCTGATCGTGATGGACGAGCCGTCAGCCGTGCTGGCGCACGACGAGGTCGAGAACCTGTTCCGGGTGATCCGCGGCCTCACCGCCGCCGGCACCGCGATCGTGTACATCTCGCACCGGCTGGAGGAGATCCGCGAGATCGGGGACCGCGTCACCGTGCTCAAGGACGGCCGGACCGTCGCGGCCGGGCTGGACGCCCGGACCACGCCGACCACGGAGATCGTCAAGCTGATGACCGGACGCACCATCGAGTACGCCTTCCCGCCGCGCCAGAGCGAGCCGGCCGACGGCGACCCGCTGCTCGAGGTCTCCGGCCTGACCCGCGCGGGGGAGTTCGTCGACGTGTCCTTCGCGGTCCGCCCCGGCGAGATCGTCGGCCTGGCGGGCCTGGTCGGCTCCGGCCGGTCGGAGATCCTCGAGACCGTGTACGGCGCCCGGAAGGCCGGCGCCGGAACGGTGTCGATGGGCGGCCGGCGGGTTCGACCGGGCAGCGTGCCGGCGGCGGTCCGGGCGGGAATGGGACTGGCGCCGGAGGAGCGCAAGGCCCAGGCGCTGTTCATGCTGGCCTCGATCGCGGAGAACGTCGTGGCCTCCACCCTTCCCCGCTTCGCCCGGGCGGGCTTCGTCGACCGCCGGGCGGCGCTCGAAGCCGCAGCCGCCCAGACCGCCGCGCTGGAGCTGCGCCCCAAGGACCCCCGGCGTCCGGTCCGGACCCTGTCCGGCGGCAACCAGCAGAAGGTCGTGGTCGGACGCTGGCTGCTCAAGGGGTGCAAGGTCCTGCTGCTGGACGAGCCGACCCGTGGTGTCGACATCGGCGCCCGGTCGGAGCTGTACGCGTTGATTCGCGACCTCGCCGACTCCGGCGTCGGTGTGGTCGTGGTCTCCAGCGAGGTTCCCGAAGTACTCGGCCTCGCCGACCGGGTCCTGGTCGTCGCCGACGGCCGGATCGTGCACGAGGCACCCGCCGCAGAGCTCGACGAGCACCAGGTCCTCGACCTGGTGATGGAAGGAAGTGCAGTGATCACCAAGGAGGATGTCGTATGACCGCCACCGAGCCCGCGACGGCTCCCGACGCCCCCGTACTGCGAAGGGCCGCCCGGCTCGGGTCGCTCGGCGAGGCACGCAACCTGGGCCTCATCATCGTCCTGGTGCTGCTCACCGTCGTCGGGGCGATCACCGCCCCGGGGCTGTTCCTGACCTGGGGCAACCTCTTGAACCTGCTCACCACCGCGTCGGTGATCGGCGTCGTCACGGTCGGCATGACGTTCGTGATCATTGCCGGCGGCATCGACCTCAGCGTGGGCGCGATCATCGCGCTGGCCTCCGTCTGGTGCACGACGCTGGCCAGCCAGGGGTACGGGATCGGCGGCATGATCTTCGCCGCGATGGCGGTGGCCACTATCGTCGGCGCGGTGAACGGGGCGCTGATCGCCTACGGCCGGATGGTGCCGTTCATCGTCACGCTGGCGATGTACGTGTCCGCCCGCGGTCTGGCCGAGCAGATCTCCGGGCGCCGCTCGCAGATCGTCAGCGACCCCGCGTTCGCCCAGATCGCCTTCAACAAGGTGCTCGGCATCCCGTTGCTGGTGGTCATCCTGGCCGTCGTCGCCGTGGTCGGCTGGGTGCTGCTCAACCGGACGACGTTCGGCCGCCGGACGTTCGCGGTCGGCGGCAACGCCGAGGCCGCCCGGCTGGCCGGCATCGACGTACGGCGGCACACCCTGCTCGTCTACGTCCTGTCCGGGGTCTGCTGCGGGATCGGCGCGGTGATGCTGACCGCACTCACCAACACCGGCGCTTCCACCCACGGCATGCTCTACGAGCTCGACGCGATCGCGGCGGTGATCATCGGCGGCACCCTGCTGACCGGTGGCCGCGGCTCGCTGGTCGGCTCGATCCTCGGCGTGCTGGTCTTCACCACGATCACCAATCTGTTCATCCTCAACAACCTCGAGACGCCGATCCAGAACATCGCCAAGGGCGCCATCATCGTCGCGGCTGTGCTGCTGCAGCGTCGCGGGGACCGAAGAAATGCCGTCACCCACTGATCCTTCTCGACCTGACCGTCACTGGACAAAGGAGTTCCCCATGTCGCAGCCGAAATCCGCCGTCGGCCGCCGCCGGTTCCTCGCCGGAGGTGCCGCCATCGGCACCGGTGCACTGCTGACCGCGTGCACCAGCAACAGCCCCAAGGAGGCAGAGGGCTCGACCGGCGCGACGAACGCCCCGGCCGCCGCTGCCGAAGGACCGGCCGTCACGATCGGCTTTTCCGCTCCGGCGGCGGACCACGGCTGGATCGCCGCGGTGACGACGAACGCGGTTGCCCGGGCCAAGCTCTACAAGGACCTGACGCTGGAGGCCACCGAGGGCACCAACGACCCGGCCCAGCAGATCTCCGCGGTGAAGTCGCTGATCGCCAAGAAGGTCGACGCGCTGGTGATCCTGCCGTTCGACGGCAAGGCACTCACCGAGGTGGCCAAGGAGGCGATGGCCGCGGGCATCCCGGTGGTGAACCTGGACCGGGCGTTCTCCTCACCGCTGGCCAGCCATACCTTCATCGGCGGCGACAACTACGGTATGGGCGTCAGCGCGGGCAACTTCATCGCAGCGCAGATGAAGGCCAAGAACATCGGCAACCCGGTGATCGTCGAGATCGCGGGCTTGGACAACCTCGAGCTGACCCAGGACAGGTCGAAGGGCTTCAAGGAGGCCCTGGCCAGCCATGGCCTGAAGGTAACCGCCCGCCAGGCTGCCGAGTTCACTGCCGCCACCGGCCAGAAGGTCGCGTCGCAGGTGCTGCAGGCGAACACCAAGATCGACGCCCTGTGGAACCACGACGACGACCAGGGCATCGGCGTCGAGGCGGCGATCAAGCAGTCCGGCCGCACCGACGAGTTCATCATGGTGGGCGGTGCCGGCTCCAAGCACGTGATGGACCTGATCAAGGCGGACAAGTCGTTCGTCAAGGCGACCGTGCTCTACAACCCGTCGATGTCCGGGTCGGCCATCTCGCTGGGCCGGCTGCTGGCGCAGAAGAAGGGCCTGTCCGACCTGGTCGAGCAGGAGATCCCGGCCTCGATCACCACCTACTCGGCGACCGTCACCAAGGAGAACGTCGACAGCTACCTGCCGATCGGCTTCGCCTGAGCCAGCGGCCGAACCGCAAGCGGGCCGCCGGCCAGGACCCCTGACCGGCGGTGCCACCACCACTGATCCACAGCTTCACCACCGCTGATCCGCAGCACCACGAGTTCTGACCGCCGCACCACAACACCCGTCCGCGCACCGATCACGACGGCCCGGAGAGTCGTCGACGTACGTCCTGGATCGACCACAGCCCGTGCTCCGCCAGGCACTCGGGGTCATACCGCCTGTGTGGACCGTTCCAGAAGGAGTTCTCCTCGTGCGTACTACCGTCAGGCAAGCGCTCTGTCTTCTACTCGGAGCCGTACTCGCTCTGGCCGCGCTGGTGGTTTCCGCGCCGGCCGCCCAGGCACACACGTTCAACGTCCTCGTCTTCTCCAAGACCGCCGGCTTCCGGCACGACTCGATCCCGGCCGGGATCGAGATGATCAAGCAGCTCGGCGCGCAGCACGAGTTCACCGTCACGGCGACCGAGGATGCGTCCACCTTCACCGACGCCGGCCTCGCGTCGTACGATGTCGTGGTCTGGCTGTCGACCACTGGCGACGTGCTGAACGCCGACCAGCAGGCGGCGTTCGAGCGCTACATCCGGGGTGGCGGCGGGTACGCCGGCATCCACGCGGCCTCGGACACGGAGTACGACTGGCCCTGGTACGGCGACCTGGTCGGCGCGTACTTCGACTCCCACCCGGAGCAGCAGACCGCGACCGTCCAGGTGCCGGACCGCGGGCACCTGTCGACCAAGGATCTGCCGCAGCGCTGGAGCCGCTTCGACGAGTGGTACAACTACCGGGACAACCCGCGCGGCGACGTGCACGTGCTGGCAACCCTGGACGAGAAGACCTACAGCCCCGGTGCCGGTGCGATGGGGCACGATCACCCGATCGCCTGGTGCCAGAACTACCAGGGCGGACGCGCCTGGTACACCGGCATGGGCCACACCGTCGAGTCGTACGCCGACCCGGCGTTCCGCGCCCACGTGCTCGGCGGGATCAAGACGGCGAGCGGCCACGATCCGGCGGACTGCGGTGCGAGCGTGACGGACAACTTCGACCAGGTCACGCTGGCCAAGGGTGCGGCCGTGATGGGTGAGCCGATGGGGCTGGCAGTACTGCCGGACGGCGGCGTGCTGCACACCTCACGCGACGGCCGGGTGCACTACACCGCGAAGGCAGGGCAGACGAGTGTCGCGGCCACCCTGGACGTGTACGCGTTCCGCGAGGACGGCATGCAGGGCATCGCGATCGACCCCGACTTCGCCACCAACCAGTGGGTCTACCTGTTCTACTCACCGAAGCTGAACACGCCGGCCGGTGAGGTGCCGCACAACTCCGACGACCCGGCCAGCTGGGATTCGTACAAGGGCTACAACCAGGTGTCGCGGTTCAGGTTCACCGGCGGCAAGCTCGACCTGGCCTCGGAGCAGAAGATCCTGCAGATCCCGCAGGACCGGGGCAACTGCTGCCACCACGGCGGCGATCTCGATTTCGATGCTGACGGCAACCTTTACGTCTCCACCGGCGACGACACCGACCCGTTCGAGTCCAACGGCTACTCGCCGATCGACGACCGGGTGACCCGGGCGCCCCAGTTCGACGCCCGGCGCAGCGCGGGTAACACCAACGACCTGCGGGGCAAGCTGCTGCGGATCAAGGTCAATGCCGACGGCACCTACACCAGCCCGGCGGGCAACCTGTTCCCGGCCGGCACGGACAAGACCCGGCCGGAAATCTACGCGATGGGCTTCCGGAACCCGTTCCGGATCGACGTCGACGACAAGACCGGGATCGTCTGGGTCGGCGACTACGGGCCGGACTCCGGCGGGCCGAACAAGTACGGACCCGGCGGCCAGGTCGAGTTCACCCGGGTCGATGCTCCGGGCAACTTCGGCTGGCCGTTCTGCACCGGGACGAACACCGAGGCCGAGACGTACGCCGAGCGGACCTTCACCTCGACGTACACGGCGAGCGACCCGAACAAGGGGGACAACGACCCCGTCGGGGCGAAATTCGACTGCGCGGGCGGACCGGCCAACAGTTCCCGGCTGAACACCGGGCTGGCGAAGCTGCCTCCGGCGAAGGCCTCCTGGCTGAAGTACGACGGCGGGTCGATGCCCGAGCTGGGCAGCGGTTCGGAGTCGCCGATGGGCGGTCCGGTCTACCACTTCGACCCGGCCAACCCGAAGCCGACGAAGTTCCCGGCGTACTACGACAACCAGTTCTTCGCCTACGAGTTCGGCCGGCGCTGGTTCAAGAACATCTCGCTGGACGCCGACGGCTCGCCGCTGGCCATCGACCCGTTCTCCGCCGGGCTGAACCTCACTCAGCTGATCGACGCCGAGTTCGGCCCCGACGGCAGCCTGTACATCCTCGACTACGGCACCGGGTTCTTCAACGGTGACGAGAACTCGGCCGTCTACCGGGTGGACTACGTGGCCGGGTCCCGGTCGCCGGTCGCGGCCGCGTCCGCGGACAAGACGTCCGGGCTGGCTCCGCTGACGGTGAAGTTCTCCTCCGACGGCTCGCGCGACCCGGACCCCGGAGACACCATCGCGTCGTACGCGTGGGACTTCGACGGGAACGGCAGCACCGACTCGACCGAGGCGAACCCGAGTCACGCCTACACCGCCAACGGCAGCTACACGGCCAGGCTGACGGTGAGCGACTCGACCGGTAAGACGGGGGTGTCGGCGGTGGAGATCCTGGTGGGCAACACCGCACCGGTGCTCTCCATCACGCAGCCGCCGAACGGCTACGTGTACACGGCCGGCGAGACTATCCCGTACCGCGTGACGGTGACCGATCCTGACGGCCAGCCGGTCGACTGCACGAAGGTCTCGGTGACCTACGCGCTGGGACACGACGGTCACACCCACGGCGGTGACTCCAAGACCGGTTGCACGGGCACCATCACAACCACGGCCGACGCCTCGCACGGGACCGACGACAACATCTTCGGACTGCTGCTGGCCGAGTACACCGACACCCCGCCGAGCCCTGACGCACCGCCGGTGAAGGGCACCGCGGAGATCGTCCTCCAGCCGGACCACCGGCAGGCCGAGCACTTCAGCGAGATGAGCGGCGTCCAGGTGGTTGCCGACAGCAACGGTGCCGAGGGTGGCGCGCGGGTCGGTTACCTGGACAACGGTGACTGGATCGCTTTCGATCCGTACAACCTGAAGGACGTCAAGGGCCTGATGGTCCGCGCTTCCTCGGGCGGTTCGGGCGGCACGGCGACTCTGCGCGTCGACAGCCCGACGGGTCCCGTCGTCGCCGCCGTAGACGTACCGAACACCGGTGACTGGGGCAACTACGTTGAGCTGGATCCGGTCGCGGTCACCGATCCCGGTGGCACCCGCAAGCTCTACCTCACCGTGACCGGAGGCTTCGACCTGGACGCGTTCACGTTCCTGCGGACCCTGCCGCAGGAGTGCGATACCCGGCCGGCGCCGAACGACGAGTTCGACGGCACAGCGCTGGACAAGTGCCGCTGGTCGGTCGTCCGGCCGAGCACCCCGAACCTGCGGGTGGCCGACGGCGCGCTGCAGATCGACGCGGTGGCCGGTGACATGTACGCCGGCACCAACAGCGCCAAGAACCTGGTGCTTCAGCCGGCGCCGGCGCAAGGTGGTTTCGAGGCCGTCACCAAGGTCGACATCGGCGGCACCGACGACCACGAGCAGGCCGGGATCCTGCTGCTCGGCACCGGGAACAACCACGTCAAGGCCAACCTGATCAACATCCCGAACCAGGGCTGGCGGATGGAGTTCGGCCAGACGATCAACGGCACCGCGGTGTTCGACGCGCGGCTGGACCGCTCCGGTGCGCTGCCCGCGTCGGTGACCGACGGCGTCTGGGTGAAGCTGAAGAGCGACGGGCACACCCTGACGGCGTACTGGTCCGCGGACGGGACGAACTGGCAGGCGTTCGGCCGCAACCGGGCTCTGAACACGCTGTCCGAGCCACGGATCGGCGTGGCCGCGTTCAACGGCGCGGGCGCGACGGCGAAGTTCGCCTTCTTCCACCTAACGCCGACGGCGGCGACAGCGTGCACCCCGACGGCTCCCGAGGCGGGCTACACCGCCCTGTTCGACGGATCGGCGCAGTCACTGGCCGGCTGGCGGATGGCCGGTCCGGGCGGGTTCGCCTACGCCGGCTGCGAGATCATGAGCCACGGCGGACTGGGACTGTACTGGTACCAGGCCGATTCGTTCCGCAACTACTCGCTGAAGCTCGACTGGTTGCTGGCCGGTGACGACAACTCCGGCGTGTTCGTCGGGTTCCCGGACCCGGGCAACGACCCGTGGTCGGCGGTCGCCAAGGGCCGGGAGATCCAGATCGACGCCACCGACGACCCGGACTCGACCACCGGTGCCGTGTACAACGCGCAGGCGGCCGACATCGCCAAGCGGGATGCGGCGCTGAAGCCGCCCGGGCAGTGGAACGCCTACGAGATCGTTGTGCAGGGCAAGCGGATCCGGGTCTACCTCAACGGCGTCCTGATCAACGACTACGTGGAGACCGATCCCAACCGGCTGCGGCAGCCGTCGTACGTCGGGCTGCAGAACCACGGCAACGGGGACGAGGTGTTCTTCCGGAACATCCGGATCAAGGAGGTCACGCCGCCCTCGATCACGGTCGGCGGGATCACCGACGGCGCGTCGTACGGCGACTCGGCAAGCGTCCGGCCCACGTTCTCGGCGACGGACGACGAGTCCGGCGTCGACACGGTGACCGCCAAGCTGGACGGCAGGGCGCTGACCAGCGGTACCGCGGTCGATCTGTCCCTGCTGCCGCTCGGCGCGCACACCCTGGTGGTGACGGCGACGGACAAGGCGGGGAACACCGCGACGGCCACCCGGTCGTTCACCACGACCACCTCGGTCGCCGACGTCCGGACCCTGATCACCCGGTACCGCGACGCCGGGCGGCTGGCGCCTGACCACGCCCGGTCGTTGCTCGACAAGCTTGCCGCGGCCGAGACCGCGATCGCCTCGAAGGACGAGCGCAGGGCACTGCACCTGCTCACCGTCTTCAAGGGCTACGCGGAGAGGAAGGTCGTCGGCGCCACGGACCGCGGTGTGCTGGTCCGCGACGCGGACGCCCTGGCCGACCAAGTTCGCGGCTGAGCCCGCGGATCGAACGAAGTCAATCCACCAGAAGGAGTCGGAAGACCAATGAACGCACACGAAAACGAGATCGAGGCCGGTGGCGTCCTGCGACGCCGGTTGGGGCTGAGCCGTCGCAAATTCCTCGCTGCCACCACCGGCATCGCGGCCGCGGCCACCCTGGGCGGAGCCGGTCCGCTCTCGCCGCTGACCGCCGCCGGCGCCAACGGCACCCTGGTACCGCCGGCCAAGCGGGGCATCATCCTCTACACCGTCCGCGACGCGATCTCGCGGGACCCGTTGACCACCGGCCTGCCGTCGGGCTTCCGCGAGGTGTTCGCCGAGCTGGCCCGGATCGGGTACAAGCAGGTCGAGTTCGCCGGTTACCGCCAGCACGCCAACGCCGAGGGCGGCGCCAACCTCGAGACCGTCGAGGGAGCCCGGCTGCTGCGCCGCTGGCTGGACGAGTACGGCCTGGAGGCCGAAGGCAACCACGGCTTCATCCCCGGTTCGTGGCCGTTCAGCTCCGTGGACCTCGACCGCTTCAAGACCCACCTGGAGATCGCCAACATCCTGGGTCTGGGGCACATGGGCACCGGTGGCGACCCCACCGGCAGCGCCTACAAGGCCGACTGGGACGTTGCCGCGGACAAGTGGAACTCCCTGGGCGCGATCGCGTCGGCCGCCGGGGTCAAGTTGTACACCCACAACCACGACTCGGCGTACGGGTTCCTGCTCGACAGCGGTCCACTGGACGCCGCTGGCCGGCCGACGCGCGCGTCCGGCGTCCGCAAGCTCGAGCACTTCCTTTCAATCACCGACCACGATCACGTCTACCTGGAGATGGACATCTTCTGGGCGCACGTGGCCCAGTTCAAGCACCGCACGTACACCGCGCCCGACGGCTCCACGCAGACCGACATCTTCGACCCGCTCGCGGTCGTGCAGGCGCAGCCGATCCGCTTCCCGCTCTTCCACGCCAAGGACGGCAAGTACAACCCGGCAACGGCGAACGGCTACGACATGGTGCCGTTCGGTGCCGGGGACATCGACTACGCCCGCTTCTTCTCCGAGATGGGTGCCAAGGGCTACCACAACCCGATGTACGAGCAGGACAACGCACCCGGCGGCGCGACCGAGCCGGGGCGCTCGCTGCAGTACGCCGACGTGAGTTACGCCAACCTGGCCGCGCTGCGCGGCTGAATGCCCTGAAGTGGCGGCGGACCGCCACGAGCAAACGCCGTTGCAGCGGCGTGCGCGGCGGTCCGCCCTTTCCCGAAGCCCTCTCGAGGAGGAGCAACAGATGAAGAATACGCGCAGACGGCTCGGCGCAGTGCTGGCCGCCGCCACGCTTCCGTTGGCCATGCTGTCGACGGTGAGTGCGACGACGGCGAGCGCGCACGACGGCCACGACCCGGCGACGGAGTGGTCGAGCTACGAGAAGATCACCCTGACCAAGAACGTCGGCGAACCGATCGACCTGGCGGTCCTGCCCGACCGGCGGGTGCTGCACACCGCGCGCAACGGCGACATCCGGCTGACCGATCCCGTGACCGGGGTGACCAAGGTGGTCAGCACGATCCCGGTGTACGCGAACTCCGAGGACGGTCTGCAGACCATCGCGATCGACCCCGAGTTCGAGCAGAACAAGTGGGTCTACGTGTACTACGCGCCGCGCACGATGGCACCGCCGTACCCCGCCACCACCCCGACCGGATCGGCACCGAACTCGCTGCCCGCGGGCGCCGACGAGTCGTACTGGAACCAGTGGAAGGGCTACAACCAGCTGTCCCGGTTCAAATGGACCGGCGATTCGCTGGACCTATCGACCGAACAGGTCATCATCAAGGTCGAGGTCCAGCGCGGTCAGTGCTGCCACGTCGCCGGTGACCTCGACTGGGATGCCGACGGCAACCTTTACCTCGCCACCGGTGACAACACGCCCGCCGGTACGCCGGGAGCCAACGGGTACGCGCCGAACAACGACGCGCCGGGGATGAACCCGGGCCTGGACGCACGCCGCGGCGCCGGCAACACCAACGACCTGCGGGGAAAGATCCTGCGGTTCACCGTGCAGGAGGACGGCTCCTACACCATCCCCGCCGGCAACCTGTTCGCGCCGGGAACCGCCAAGACCCGGCCCGAGATCTTCGCGATGGGCCTGCGGAACCCCTTCCGGATCGACGTCGACGCGCAGACAGGGACGGTGTCGTGGGCCGACTACGGACCCGACGCCGGTACGCCGGATCCGCGGCGCGGGCCGCTCGGTTACGTCGAGTGGAGCATCACCCCGATCAGCAAGCCGATCAACGGCGGCTGGCCCTACTGCACCGGGGACAACTTCAACTACAACGACTGGGACTTCGCGACCGCGACGCAGCGGGACTGGTTCGACTGCGCGGCCGGCGCGAAGAACACCTCACGCTGGAACACCGGTCTGGCCACCGTGCCGGCAGCGGTGCCCGCGGACCTCTACTACGGCGACAACAACACCCACCAGCCGGCGGAGTGGGCCGGACTCACCGACTTCGAGCCGCAGGGCGGTCAGGGCCCGATGGGCGGCCCGATCTACCACTACGACGCAGCGAATCCCTCGACCACCAAGTTCCCCGAGTACTGGGACAACAAGGCGTTCTTCGCCGAGTTCTCGCAGGACTACCTCGCGGCGTTCACCGTCACCCACCCCGACGGGCCGGTGACCAAGCTCGAGCACTTCCTGCCCAACAGCGCGCTGAAGACGATGACGCAGCCGATCACCGACAGCCCGATGGACATCGAGTTCGGGCCCGACGGGTCCTTGTACGTGCTCGACTACGGCGACGGCTTCTTCCGGGCCAACCCCGACGCCGGGCTGTACCGGATCGACTACGCGCCGGGGAACAAGGCCCCGCAGGCGAAGATCACAGCGGATCCCACCTCGAGCAGCACCGCTCCGCTCACCGTGGAGTTCAGCGCGACCTCGTCCACCGACAACGAGCCGGGCGCGCTCAGCTACGAGTGGGACTTCGACGGCAACGGCACCTTCGACGCCACCGGGGTGACGGCCTCGCACACCTACACCGAGCTCGGCCAGTACACCGCCCGGCTGCGGGTGAAGGATGCCGAGGGCAAGATCGGCATCACGTCGACCGAGATCACGGTCGGCAACACCGCACCGAAGGTCACCATCGACGCGCCCCCGAACGGCGGGTTCTTCGACTGGGGCAACGCCGTGCCGTTCCGGATCGGGGTGTCCGACGCCGAAGACGGCAACACGCCGGTGTGCAGCCGGGTGCAGTGGACCTTCGGTCTCGGCCATGACACCCACGCTCACCCGGAGACCACCGGGACCGGATGCGCCGGTGGCTGGCCGACGCCGGTCGACGCTCCTGAGCACGGCGAGACCGAGAACATCTACGGTGTGGTGGTCGTGAGCTATCGCGACAACGGCGCCAACGGTGTGCCCGGCGCGGCCGGTGAGGCCACGCTCATCCTCAACCCGAAGGAGCTGCAGGCCGAGCACAACGACGCGAGCAGCGGTGTCACCAGGGTCGAGGATTCCACTGCCTCCGGCCGGGCGAGGATCACCTCTCTCGACTCCGGTGACTGGATCGCCTACGACCCGGTGAACTTCAGCGGCATCACCGCTGTCACGACCCGGGCCTCGGGCGCCGGCACGCTCGCGCTGCGGTGGAACTCGCCGTCGGCCGAGCCGTTCGCCACAGTGGCCGTACCGGCCGGTGACGGCTGGCGGACGGCGACCACGTCGCTGACGAATGCTCCCACCGGCTCGGGCAGGCTGTACGTCACCTCGACCGGGGGTGTCGACGTCGACTCGTTCGTCTTCGCGGGCGACGGTGTCGCCGACAAGACGCCGCCGACGGTCTCGGCGACGCTGAACCCGGCCACACCCAACGGCGCCAACGGCTGGTACACCGGCAACGTCACGCTCACGGTGACCGCGACCGACAACGGGACCGTCGCGAGCCGGCAGTACTCGCTCAACGGCGGCACGACCTGGACCAACACGAACAACCAGGGCGTCGCCACCATCTCCACGGAGGCGGCGAACACCGTGCTGTACCGGGCGACCGACAACGGCGGCAACGTCTCCGCGCCGCGCCAGGTCTCCGTGCCGATCGACAAGACCGCCCCGGCGATCTCGTTGAACGGTGTCGAGCCGGGGTCGTCGCACGGCGACTCGGGGTCGCTCACGCCGGTGTTCTCCGCGACCGACGCGACCTCCGGGATCGCCTCGGTTTCGGCGACGCTGGACGGCAATGCCGTGCCGAGCGGGATCGCGGTCGATCTCGCCCTGCTTCCGCTCGGCGAGCACCGGCTCGTCGTCACGGCGCAGGACAAGGCCGGCCACCAGGCGACCCGGTCGGTCGCATTCACGTCGACGACCTCGATCGCGGACATGCGGGCGCTGGTCGGCCGTTACCGCGACGGCGGCCGGATCACCCCGGACGACGCCACCGCGCTGCTCGACATGCTCGGTCAGGCGGAGCGTGCGATGGCTGCCGGGGACGAGGACCGCGCCGAGGGCGCCCTGCGCCGCTTCAAGAACCACCTGGAGCGGAAGGTGCGGGACGCCCAGGTCCGGGCGGTGCTCGGGCGTGACGCCGACGCACTGATCGGACAACTGCGTGGGTGAGCTGCGGTAACAACCCGCGGTCGGTGGTTCTCCCCGCGGGGAGAACCACCGACCGGCCGACGAGAGGAGAGAGTTCATGTCCGGTAACGACGATCGAGTGGGCGTCTGGCTGTTCGGCGCCCGGGGGTCGGTGGCGACCACCACCATCGCGGGCGCCGCCGCACTGCGCCACGGCGGGTATGGCGCCGCGTCGGCCGGCCTGGTCACCGAACTGCCGGACTTCGCCGCCGGTGGGCTGGTGCCCATCGACCGGCTGGTGTTCGGCGGCCACGACGTGGTCGAGACCCCGCTGGTCAAACGGCTGGAGCGGCTGGTGGCCGGCGGCGTGCTGCCGCACGGGATCGAGACGCTGGTCGCCGCCGACCTCGCGGCGGTCGAGGCGGATCTGGTGACCGTGCGTGAGGACGAACGCGGACCGGCAGGCGGTGGCGCGGCGGATTCCACTGCCGACGTGGAGGTGGTCCGCCGCTGGGCGGACGACATCCGTTCGTTCGCGGACAGGCACCGGCTGCGCACCGTGGTCGCGGTCAACGTCGCGTCCACCGAGGCGCCGTACCCGCTGGACGACCGGCACCGCGACCTCGGCTTGCTGCGTTCCGCGCTGGACCGCGGCGAGCGGTTCCTTCCGGCCAGCTCATTGGCGGCGCTGGCGGCGTTCGAGGCCGGGGCGGCCTTCGTCGACTTCACCCCGTCGACGTCGATCCGGCCGCGGGCGGTCCGGCACTGGGCCGTGGAGGCTGGGCTGCCGTTCGGCGGTCAGGACGCGAAGACCGGTGAGACGCTGGTCAAGAGTGTGCTGGCGCCGATGTTCTCCGCCCGGGCGCTGAAGGTGCACGCCTGGTCCGGTACCAACCTGCTCGGCGGCGGTGACGGTGCGACGCTGGCCGACCCGCGGCACGCCGAGTCGAAGAACACCTCCAAGGAACGCGGTCTTGCCGAGCTGCTCGGTGAGGTCGACGGTGAGGTGCACATCGATTACGTCGAGGAGCTGGGGGACTGGAAGACGGCCTGGGACCACGTCGTGTTCTCCGGCTTCCTCGGCACCCGGATGACGATGCAGTTCACCTGGCAGGGCTGCGACTCCGCCCTGGCCGCGCCGCTGGTGCTCGACCTGGCCCGGCTCTCGGCTGCGGCGTCGGAGCGTGGCCACGTCGGCGCGATGCCCTTCCTGGGCTTCTTCTTCAAGGACCCGGTCGGCTCCACCGAGCATGCGCTGCTCCGTCAGTACGACGACCTCGCGCGCTGGGTCCGCGGATGCTGACCCCGACGTCGGACTGCCGCCGGCCCCGCCTTCGCGACCTGGCAGAACTGGTCCGGGCGCCCGCGGCCCTGACAGTCCCCGGCGACGTGCTGGCCGGCGCGGTCGCGGCCGGGAATCTCCGCCCGGCGCGGGTCGCCGGGCTGGCGGCGTCCTCCGTCTGTCTGTACTGGGCCGGGATGGCGCTCAACGACTGGGCCGACCGGCAGGTGGACGCCGTCGAGCGGCCCGACCGTCCGATCCCGTCCGGCCGGGTGTCGGCGCGGACTGCCCTCGGTCTCGCCGGCGGGCTCACCGCCGCCGCGCTGAGCCTGTCCGCACTCGCCGGCCGCGGACCCGCCATACGGACCACAGCGTTGCTCGCGGCAACAGCTTGGGGCTATGACCTCGGCGGGAAGAACACGCCGGCCGGGCCGTTGCTGATGGCAACAGCACGGTCGCTCGACGTTCTGGTGGGCGCCGGTGACCGTCGACGGAAGGCCTGGGCACCGGCGGTCGCGGTCGGCGCTCACATCCTCGGCGTGACCGCGATGTCGCGGGGCGAGGTGTACGGCAGCACGCCGCTGCCGGCCCGCGGCGCCCTGGCCGCCACCACGGTGATCACGGCCGGTACGGTCGCCGGCGCCCGCGGCGTACCGGGCTTGGTGACGGCCGGTCTTGCCGGCCTGTTCGCGACGTCGGTCGGGCCGGCCCAGGCGGCCGCGGCGCAGGATCCGACCGCCGGTCGGCTGCGTGCGGCCGTCGGCGCCGGCATCCACGGACTGGTCCCGCTGCAGGCCGCGTGGTGCGCTCGGCGTGGGTCGCCCGTGATCGGTGCGGCGCTGGTCGGCGCCCTGCCGGTCGCCAGGAGGCTCGCACGGAAGGTGTCGCCCACATGAGGTTCGGCTATGGCACCAACGGCTTCGCCGATCACCGCCTGCCCGAGGCGCTGGACGTGATCGCCGGCCTCGGCTACGTCGGGGTCGGGCTGACCCTCGACCACGGTCACCTCGATCCGATGGCGCCGGACCTTGCCCGCAGGACCGCTGAGGTCGGACGGCTGCTCGCCGACCGGGACCTGGCGGTCGTCGTCGAGACCGGTGCGCGCTACGTGCTCGACCCCGCGCGCAAGCACTCGCCGACCCTCCTGCACGACTCCGCCGGCGCTGCTCGGCGGATCGCGCTGCTGGAGCGGGCCGTCGACGTCGCTGCCGAACTGGGTGCCGAGGCAGTGTCGTTCTGGTCGGGGACCGTCCCGGCCGACGTGTCACCGGGAGAGGCCTGGAACCGGCTGGTCGCCGCTTGCGGACGGCTCGCGGAGTACGCCGGTGAGCGCGGGGTCCGGCTGGGTTTCGAGCCGGAGCCGGGGATGCTGGTGGGCGACCTGGCCGGGTATCTGAAGCTGCGCGCCGAGGTGGGCAACGACGTACTGGGCCTCACCCTCGACATCGGGCACCTGCGCTGCAACGAGCCCCAGCCGCCGCCGGACGTCGTCGCCGCGGGAGCGCCGTACCTGGTGAACGTCCAGATCGACGACATGCGCCGCGGTGTCCATGAGCACCTGGAGTTCGGTACCGGCGAAATCGACTTCCCACCGGTACTGGCGGCGTTGCGGGAATCCGGCTACGACGGGTTGGTCGCGGTTGAGCTGCCGCGCCACTCGCACGCGGCACCGCTGGTCGCACGCCGGTCGATCGACTTCCTGCGAAGCGCCGAGGAGGCCTCCCATGTCTGAGCTCCGGCAGTCCCGAGCATGCACCCGGGAGTGGCTCGTCGAGCAGGTCGCGCTTCGACTGGCTCCGGCGGCGGCACGTACCTGGCTGCAGCAGCGTCGCGACGAGGTGGTCGCTCGGCCGGAACTGCTGGGCGAGATCTTCCCAGCGGTCGCGCGGCACGTCGGGAGGGACCGGCTCGACGACTCCTGGACCGTCGACGAGGCTGCCCGGGCCATGTTGCTCGCAGTACTGGCAACGACGCTGACCGCCGAAGACCTGTCGACCACGCTGGCCGCGGTGTACCACTACGGCGACGCCGCGGAGAAGCGGGCCGTACTGCGGGCGCTGGCCGTCGAGGAGGTCGCCATCGCCCTCGGCGCCCGCGCCGTACCGCTCCTGGCCGATGCCATCCGGACCAACGACCAGCGGTTGCTCGCAGCCGCGCTCGGGCCGTACGCCACCGCCCACTTGGACGACGCGGCCTTCAGGCAGGCGGTGCTGAAATGCGTCTTCACAGGCGTCCCGCTCACGCTCGTGGACGGGCTGCCGGAGCGCGCCGACGCGGAGCTGGGCCGGATGATGACCGACTTCGCCGCCGAGCGGACCGCCGCCGGCCGACCCGTTCCAGACGACATCCAGAGCTACCTGGTTGCTGAGGGCAACCAGAACGGCCTGGTTGCCGACGACAACCAGAGCTACCGGCAGGAGAGCTGATGCGCATCTTCGACCCGCACATCCATATGACGTCCCGGACCACCGACGACTACGCCGCGATGCGGGCCCACGGGGTGCGCGCGCTGGTCGAGCCGGCCTTCTGGCTCGGGCAGCCGCGGACCAACGTGGGCTCGTTCACCGACTACTTCGACTCGCTGATCGGCTGGGAACCGTTCCGCGCCTCGCAGTTCGGGATCAGGCACCACTGCACGATCGCCCTGAACCCGAAAGAGGCCAACGATCCCCGCTGCCGCGGCGTGCTGGAGGTGCTGCCGCGCTACCTCGCGAAGGACGGCGTGGTTGCGGTCGGAGAGGTCGGTTACGACTCGATGACGCCCGAGGAGGACGAGGTCTTCGCGGCCCAGCTCGAGCTCGCGCAGCGGTTCGAACTGCCGGTGCTGGTGCACACCCCGCACCGGGACAAGGCGATCGGGACTGCCCGCACGCTGGACGTCGTCCGCGAGTCAGGGCTGGACCCGGCGATGGTCGTCGTCGACCACCTGAACGAGGTGACGGTGGGAGCGGTCGCCGACTCCGGCTGCTGGCTGGGGTTCTCGATCTACCCCGACACGAAGATGGACCCGGACCGGATGGTGGCGATCCTCACGGAACACGGCACCGAGCGCGTGCTGGTGAACTCCGCCGCCGACTGGGGGAAGTCCGACCCACTGCGGACCTACGCGACCGGACAGGCGATGCTCGCCGCAGGGTTCACCGATGATGACGTCGATCAGGTCCTGTGGCGCAACCCGGTCGCGTTCTACGGGCAGTCCGGCCGGCTGGTGCTGGAGGACGACTCTGAGGTCGCCGAGACGTTCGAGGGCAACTCCATCTTGCGCGGGGCGCGGGCGTCATGAGGTTCCGTCACCCTGACGGTTCGACCGTCCACCTGGCGTACTGCACGAACGTGCACCCGGCCGAGGACCTCGATGGTGTCGTCGCCCAGCTTGAGGGATGCGCCGCCGCCGTGCGGTCCGAGCTCGGCGTACCGGTGCTCGGCGTGGGCCTCTGGCTCGCGCACGACCTCGCCGCCCTGCTCGCCCGCGACCCCGCCGCGCTGAAACGGCTGACGTCGACGCTGGAGGCCAACGGGCTGGAAGTCGTGACGCTGAACGGCTTCCCGTACGCCGGGTTCCACGACGAGGTGGTCGGCAAAAAGGTCTACCTGCCGGACTGGTCGCAGCCCGAGCGGCTGGCATACACGCTCGACCTGGTCGAGGTGCTCGCCAAGATCCTGCCCGCGGACGCGGCGTACGGCTCGATCTCGACGCTTCCGCTGGGCTGGCGCACACCGTGGTTCGCTGATCGCGACGGCCTCGCGCGCGACGCCGTACGGCGGCTGGCGGAACGCCTCGCCGAGGTGGAGGAGCGAACCGGCCGGGTGATCCGGGTCGCGCTGGAGCCTGAGCCCGGCTGCGTGATCGAGACGAACGCGCAGGTCGCGGACTGGCTGTCCGGGCAGCCGGTCGGCGACCGGGTCGGTGCCTGTGTGGACACCTGCCACCTGGCGGTCCAGTTCGAGGATCCGGCCGGTGTTGTCGCCGGATTCGAGGCCGCCGGTGTGACGGTGGTGAAAAGCCAGGTCTCGGCCGCGCTGCACGTCCCCGATCCGACCGACGCGACCGCGCTGGCGATGCTCGAAGGGTTCGCGGAGCCCAAGTTCCTGCATCAGACCAGGGAGTCAGGCGGCGCGCGGCTGCGTGGGGTGGACGACCTGACCCAGACGCTGGACCCGACGGCTCGGCGCCGGCTGCCCGGCCGGCACCCCTGGCGGGTGCACTTCCACGTCCCCGTGCACGCGGCGCCCGAGCCGCCGTTGACCAGCACGACCGACGTGCTCGACGACGCACTCAAGGTCCTGGTCGGCGGCGATCACCCGCACACCCACCACCTGGAGTCGGAGACGTACACATGGTCGGTGCTACCGGAACAGCAACGACCGAAGGACACGGCGGAGCTTGCCGCCGGCATCGCGGGCGAGCTCGCCTGGATCCGTGACCGCCTGCACGCATTAGGCCTGGAGGACGCATGAACAACCCAGTCGTCGTGATCGATGTCGTCGGCCTGACCCCCCGGTTGCTGCGAAGCATGCCAAGGTTGAACCGCCTTGCCCAGCAGGGGATCTCCCGACCCCTGGGGGCAGTGCTCCCGGCCGTGACGTGCTCCGCGCAGGCGACGTTCCTGACCGGCAGGGTGCCCAGTGAGCATGGCATCGTCGGCAACGGGTGGTACTTCCGCGACCTCGGCGAGGTCTTCCTCTGGCGGCAGCACAACCAGTTGGTCCAGGGCGACAAGGTGTGGGATGTCGCCCGCCGCGACGACCCGTCGTACAAGGTCGCCAACATCTGCTGGTGGTTCGCGATGGGCGCGGACACAGACCTGCTGGTGACGCCGCGGCCGATCTACTACGCGGACGGACGGAAGGCGCCCGACTGCTACACCCGGCCGGTCGAGCTGCACGACCGGCTCATCTCCCGGCTGGGCGACTTCCCGCTCTTCACCTACTGGGGTCCGACCGCGGGGATCAAGTCGTCGCAGTGGATCGTCGACGCCACCCGGATCGTGCTCGAGGAGGATCGGCCCGACCTACTGCTGACCTACGTGCCCCACCTCGACTACGACCTCCAGCGGTACGGCGCCTCGTCGTCCCAGGCGGTCCGCGCGGCGGCCGAGCTGGACGCAGTACTGGCGCTGCTGCTTGACGACGCCGAGGCCGCCGGAGCGGTCGTGCTCGTGGTGTCGGAGTACGGCATCACCGATGTGTCCAGGCCCGTTGATGTAAACCGCGTACTGCGCCGCGAGGGCCTGCTGGAGGTCTACACCCAGGACGGCATGGAGTACCTCGACCCCTGGGTGTCGCGGGCCTTCGCCGTCGCGGACCATCAGGTCGCCCACGTGTACGTCAAGGAGCCGGCCGACGTCCCGATGGTCGCGAAGCTGCTGGGCGGGATCCCGGGAGTCGCCCAGGTGCTGGGCGAGGACGAGAAGGCGCAGTACGGGCTGGACCACGAACGCGCCGGAGAGCTCGTGCTGGTGGCGGACCCGGACGCCTGGTTCACGTACTACTACTGGCTCGACGACGACCGGGCTCCGGATTTTGCCCGCGCCGTGGAGATCCACCGCAAGCCTGGGTACGACCCGGCCGAGCTCTTCTTCGACCCGGGCGACCGGTTCGTGAAGCCGCGCGCGGCGTCGTACCTGCTGCGCAAGAAGCTGGGATTGCGGTATGCGATGCGGGTGGTGCCGCTCGACCCGTCCGTGGTGCGCGGTTCGCACGGGCGGCTGCCGGACCATCCCGACGACGGTCCGCTGCTGCTGTGCTCAGATCCGGCTCTCGCGATCCCACCGGGAACCGTCGCCCCGACCGCCGTGCACGACCTCCTCCTCACCGCCGGCGGCAGACCTGGAACCAGCCGGCCCCGAGGCTGACCGCTCACCCCCGTCGCTGGCCTCAGCGGACCGGCAGCAGTGCCCGGACGTGCTCCCAGGCCTTCTCGGGGGTGAGTCCGGGCTGGTCGGTCAGCAGGGCGACGCTCAGTCCGTCCAGCAGGGCCAGCATGCGCTGGGCGAGCGGCTCGACGTCGCCATCGGTGAGCTCGGCCAGCAGATCGGCGAGCGCGTCGCGCCAAACCGTGTCCAGCTCGCGTTGGGCCTCCCGCAGCGACGGCTCATGCATCACGCGCGGCCACAGCTCGACCCAGAGCAGCCAGCGCGGATCGCCCGGGTGCCTGGGGAAGAACAGCACGCACAGCTGGCGAAGCCGCTCCTCGGCCGGCTGCTGGGACGCGAGGACGACCTCGAGCTGCCCGATCAGCTCGTCCTCGCTCCAGCGCAACAGCTCGAGCAGTAGGCCGTTCTTGCTGCCGAAATAGTAGGAGAGGTGGCCAGCGCTGGTCTCCAGGCGGCGTCCGAGCTCGGACAGGCTCAGATCCGCGAGCCCGCGCTCGACCAGGAGGTCCCAGGCCTCCTGCAACACCCGTTCCCGTGGCCGTTCGAGTCGACGGTGGCGGCGAAGTTCCTGATCGGTCACCTCTTGACTCTAGCCATCGCAGCCCTCATCGTGGCGCATGCCAGTGTTTTGAAAGGCATTCAAATGTGAGGAGTTGCGATGTCGACGTTCCCCACGGACGCACCTGCGGCCGCCGACCCGGCAGGAGCCCCGGTCCGGCTGACCCCGGTGCTGGGTGTGACCGCCGCGATCCTGCTGACGATCTCGTGCATCACGCCGGCGTCCAGCCTGTTCATCATCGTTCCGGAACTGCTCGCCACTCAGGGTTCGGGCGTGGTCATCGCACTCGTCTTCGGCCTGCTCGTGTCCGTCGCCGTGGGTGCCTGCTACGCCGAGCTGGGCACGCGGACGCCGAGCTCGGGCGGCGAGTACGCGATGGTCAGGCATACGATCGGCCGTACCCTCGGCTGGCTTACCTTCGTGCTCACCGCGGCGCTGCTCGTGGTGATCCCGCCCGTGATCGCGCTCGGCACCGCCGACTACCTGAGCGCGGTCGCCGACCTTGACCGGTCGGTCACCGGAGCGGTCGTCATGCTGCTGGCCACCTGCACGGCCGTGCTGGACGTACGCGCCAACGCCGTCGTCACCAGTTGCTTCCTGGCCCTGGAGATCGTGGCAGCCGCCGTCGTCGCCTACCTGGGATTCACCCATGCCGAGCGCCCGGTCAGCACGCTGGTCAATCCGCAGGCGCTCTCCGACGGAGCGCTCTCCCCGTTCACCCTCGGCATCCTGATGTCCGGACTGGCCGTCGCGATGTTCGTCGTCAACGGCTTTGGGACCGCCTCCTACCTCGCCGAGGAGATGCTGCAACCCCGTCGCGACGTCGCCCGAGCGGTCTTCGGCTCGCTGTTCGTCGCCGCCCTGGTCATCATCGTCCCGACCGCGGCCGTCGTGGTCGGCGCCGGCTCCCTCGAGGACCTGGGTGTGCTGACCTTTCCCGAGTTCGTCGAGGGCTGGGCCGGTCCCGGGGTCGCCGCCGCGGTCAGCGCCGGCATCGCGCTCGCGATCCTCAACGCGGTCATCGTGATGGTGCTGCAGAACGGCCGCGTCATCTACGCGTCGGCGCGCGACAGGGCCTGGCCAGAGCCGGTCAACGCGGCACTCACCCGGCTGCACCCGCGGTTCAACACACCGGTGCTGGCCACGCTCGCGGTGGCTGTCCCGGGCGCCGTGCTCGCCCTCCTCGTCGACATCGAGGCGCTGCTCGGGATCACCGCGGTGATCGTCGCCGCGGTCTACCTGCTGCTCGCGGTCGGCACCCTCGCCGCGCGGCGTGCGCCGCACTCCGGCTGGAAGATGCCGCTCTGGCCGGTGGCCCCGGTCCTGGTCATCGTTGCGCTCACCTATGCCCTGTCCCAGTCGGCCGCGGTCGACCTGGCCATCACCGGAGGCGTCGTCGTGGTCGCACTCGCGTACGAGCTGCTGTACCTGCGTCCCCGCCGGGCGACCCACTTCCTCGTCGACGCGCGGGGGGACCGGTGACAGCCACGAGTCCCGCGCCGGCCGACGTGGTCCTCACCGGCGGCACCATCCACACGGTCGACGACCTGCTGCCGCAGGCGGACACCGTAGCCGTGCGCGGCGACCGGATCGTCTGGGTCGGATGCGCGATCGAGGCACCCGCCTGGGTCGCGCAGGCGTCCGAGGTGGTCCAGCTCGACGGCCGTACCGTCCTCCCGGGGTTCGTCGACGCGCACAACCACGTCCGGCTCGGCTCGGACGCCGACTGCGTCCAGCTCGCCGGGGCGGACTCGCTCGAGGCCGTGGCCGACCGGCTCCGGGCCTGGGATCGGGCGCACCCAGGTGGCGGCTGGATCGAGGCCGAGGGCTACGCGTACGCCGGTCTGGCCGACGGCGCGCCACCGACTCGGCAGCTGCTCGATGCGATCGTGCCGGACCGTCCGGTCGCGGTGCTCAGCTACGACGTGCACACGCTGTGGCTGAACACCCTCGGCGTCATCGCGCTCGGCGTCGACGAGGCGCCCCAGCCGTTCGGTACGGCGCAGCTCGACCATGCTGGTGTGCCGACCGGCTTTGTCACCGACTTCGCGGTCAAGGGACTCTCGCGTGCCGGCATCCGCGTGCTGCGGGAGCGCGGCCTGCCCTGGGCCGGCCTCGACCGGCAGTACTCGCGCCTGTGCACCAGCCTGGACCACGCGCTGGCGTGTGGCATCACCACCGTAGTGGAACCGCAGAACTCCCCGGACGACATCGCGCTCTTCGAGCGGGCACGCGACGACGGCAGGCTGGGCTCCCGGGTCGTGCTCGCCATGTTCCACCCGCCGACCACGACCCCCGAGGAACGGGCAGAGTTCGCCACGCTGACAGCAGCGTACGCCGACGACCGGCTGCGCGTCGGTCCACTCAAGCTCTACATCGACGACGTGATCGAACCGCACACCGCGGCCCTGCACGAGCCCTACGCAGGAGAGCCGGGCCATCGCGGGTCGACGTACTACGAGCCGGCCGAATTCAACCAGCTTGTCGCCGATCTGGACCGCGACGGCCTCCAACTGTTCGTGCACGCGACGGGAGACCGGGGCATCACCACCGTCCTCGACGCGGTCGAGCACGCACGGCGGGTCAACGGACCGCGGGACGCGCGCCACCAGATCGTGCACGTCGAGTGCCTGCGCGGCGCCGACCTGCCCCGGTTCGCCGAGCTCGGGGTGGTCGCCTGCATGCAGCCGCGGCATGCAAGCCCCGATCTCGCCGGTCCCGGACACGCCTGGGCCGAGGCGGTGGGGGAGAGCCGGTGGCACCAGGCCTGGCCGCTGCGCTCGTTGCAGGAGCACGGGGCGCCCTTGGCGTTCTCCAGCGACTGGAACGTCGCCGAGATGGAGCCCATGGTCGGGATCCACAGTGCGGTGACCCGGGGGCCCCTCGGCGGAGGCACACCCTGGCGGCCCGAAGAGGCCCTGTCGGTCGCGGATGCGGTCCGTGGCTACACGCTGGGCAGCGCCTGGGCGAACTTCTGCGAGCACGACCGCGGCTCTGTCACCGTCGGCAAGCTCGCCGACCTCGTCGTACTGGACCAGGACCCGTACGCCGTCGACCCGGCCAAGCTGGCCGGCGTCACCGTTCTGGAGACCTGGGTGGGCGGAGAGCGGAGGTACGTCGCATGACGGACTGGCAGATGCCGGCCGAGACCGACCCGCACGAGGCGACCTGGATGGCGTGGCCTTCGGCGGTCTACACCCTCGGTGGAAGCGACGCTGAGGCCGACGAGGCTCGGACGACCTGGGCCGCAGTGGCCAACGCGATTGCCGAGTACGAGCCGCTCCACCTGCTGGTGCCGCCGCGTGAGCTCGCCGAGGCGCGCCGCCGGCTGTCCGCCGATATCGCGCTGTACGACGTACCGCTCGACGATGGCTGGTACCGCGACAGCGGGCCGACGTTCGTCCTCGGCCCCGACGGCCTCGGCGCGGTGAACTGGGTGTTCAACGGGTGGGGCGCCCAGGCATGGGCCTCCTGGGAGTACGACGCGGTGGCCAGCCTGGTCGCCACCGACGAGAGCGGGGCGCACCGGATCGACTCGGCGATGGTCAACGAAGGCGGCGGGATCCACACCGACGGCGTGGGTACCTTCCTGGTGACCGAGACCGTGCAGCTCGACCCGGGGCGAAATCCCGGCTGGACCCATGCTCGGGTCGAGGAGGAGCTCAGCCGCACCGTCGGCGCCCGCAAGGTCATCTGGCTGCCGCGCGGCCTGACCCGGGACGGCGAGCGCTACGGCACCCGCGGGCACGTCGACATCGTGGCGACGTTCAGCGCACCGGGCCGAATCCTCCTCCACGAGCAGCGCGACGACGCGCATCCGGACGCCGCGATCAGCCGCGAGCTGGCAGCCCTGCTCCGGGAGGAGTCCGATGCCGAGGGCAAGCCTCTCGAGGTCACCTACCTGCCCGCGCCTACCGTGCTCCGCGACGCGGAGGGGTGGGTCGACTACAGCTACGTCAACCACTACGTCGCCAACGGTGCGGTCGTCGCCTGCGCCTTCGACGACCCCTCCGACGCCGAGGCACGCGAGGTGCTCGCTGACGCCTACCCAGGCCGCGCCGTCGTCCAGATCGACGCCCGGCCGCTGTTCGCCCGCGGCGGAGGCATCCACTGCATCACCCAGCAGCAACCCGCAGTCCCACAGTCAGACAAGCCAGTGCCGATCAAGGAAGATTCATGAAGCTGAAAGTCGCCGCGGCCCAGTCGTCCCTCGCCCGGCCGTCCATTCCCGGATCCGCCGAGCAGGACAACCGCCGGGTCACCGTCGGCCTGATCCAGATGCACTGGGCTGCCGACCCCGAGGAACACGTCGCCACGCTGATGGACGGGGTGGCGACGGTTGCCTCCGCCGGCGCCTCGATCGTGTTTCTGCCCGAGCTCACGCTGTCGCGCTACCCGGCCGACACCAAGCCCGACGGCGTACCGGCGGACCTGGCCGAGCCGCTCGAGGGCGGCCCGACCTACACGTTCGCCGCTGCTGCGGCGCGAGCACACGGTGTCCACGTGCACGCCTCGCTCTACGAGCGCTCGGACGCCGATGACGGGCTCGGGTTCAACACCGCGATCCTGGTCGCTCCGGACGGCAGCCGCGTGGCCCGAACCCGCAAGCTGCACATCCCGGTCACGGCGGGCTACTACGAGGACCTCTACTTCCGGCCGGGGCCGGCGGAGACGCCTTACCCGGTGCACACCGTAGACCTGCCGGGCGCCCCACGCCTGGGGCTGCCGACCTGCTGGGACCAGTGGTTCCCCGAGTTGGCGCGGGCCTACTCGCTCGCCGACGCGGAGATCCTGGCCTACCCGACCGCGATCGGCTCCGAACCCGACCACCCGGAGTTCGACACGCAGCCGCTGTGGCAGAACGTGATCGTCGGCAACGGCATCGCGAACGGGCTGTTCATGGTCGTCCCCAATCGCTGGGGTGACGAGGGTCTGATCAGCTTCTACGGCTCGTCGTTCATCAGCGACCCGTACGGCCGGGTGCTCGTGCAGGCCGACCGCGAGGGCGACTGTGCCCTGGTGGCGACTCTCGATCTCGGGCACCGACGCGACTGGCTCGATCTCTTCCCGTTCCTGCAAACCAGGCGACCCGACACGTACGGCGCGCTGGTGGCAACGGAGGCGACCCGATGACAACGCACGACACCATCGTCGTGGGTGCCGGCGTGACCGGGCTGGTCGCCGCCTGGCGTCTCGCCGAGGCCGGTCAGGACGTCGTCGTCCTCGAAGCCCGGGACCGCGTGGGCGGCCGGCTGCGCAGCGAGCTCCACGACGGGTCGCTGTTCGAGATCGGCGGCCAGTGGGTCTCGCCCGACCAGGACGCCCTCAAGGCGCTGCTCGAGGAGCTGGGGCTGAAGACCTACGAGCGCTACCGCGCCGGCGCCAGCCTGTACGTCGATCGCGGCGGCAACGCCAAGCGCTTCGACGGCGAGGACCTGCCGGTCGGGCCCGAGACCGCCGCGGCGATCGAGCGGTTGACCAAGACCCTCGACGACTTGGTTGCCGAGATCGACCCGGACCGGCCGTGGGACCACCCGGAGGCGCAGCGGCTCGACCGGATCACCTTCCAGCAATGGCTGGAAGATCAGTGCGACGACGTAGAGGCTCGCGACAACATCGCGCTCTACGTCGGGCCCGCGATGCTGACCAAGCCGGCCTGGGCATTCTCGGCGCTGCAGGCCCTCCTGATGGCGGCTAGTGCGGGCTCGTTCCGGCACCTGGTGGAGGCCGACTTCATCCTCGACCGCCGTGTGGCCGGTGGGCTGGCCTCGGTGCCGCTCGAGTTGGCCCGACGCCTGGGCGACCGGGTGCGGCTGTGCCAGGACGTCACCGCGATCGAGTACGACGCCGACGGCGCGACCGTCGTGGTGGGCCAGGAGCGGCTCAGGGCCAGGAGCGTGGTCCTCGCCGTACCGCCGCCGCTGGTTCGCCGCATCCGGTTCACCCCGGAGCTGCCTGCCGAGCACCGGCACGCCCGCGAGCACCAGTCCTTCGGGCTGGTGATCAAGGTGCAGGTCGAATACCCGGCGCCGTTCTGGCGGGAGGTGGGCCTGAGCGGCACCGGATTCGGGCCCTACCAGCTGGTCCACGAGGTCTACGACAACACCCCCGAGGGCTACGCGACCGGGCACCTCGTCGGCTTCGTGTCCGACGAGTCGGCGGATCGGATCGGGGCTCTGTCCGCCGACCAGCGCCGGGAACAGGTGCTGTCGTCACTGGCGACCTACTTCGGCGAGCAAGCCCTCGCGCCCACGACGTACGTCGAGAGCGATTGGCAGCACCAGGAGCTCACCGGCGGCGCGTACGGCACCAGCTTCGACGTCGGTGGGCTCACCCGGTACGGCCGCGTGCTCCGGGAGCCGGTGGGGCCGATCGAGTTCGGTACCAGCGACGTTTCGGGGCTGGGCTTCCAGCACGTCGACGGCGCCGTCCGGATCGGCACCGAGCTCGCCCAGTGCGTCCTTTCTGGACGCTGAACGCTTCAAAGCAAGGAGGACAGCATGATCAGGAACGTCATCGACGGACAGCTCTGCGAGGCGAAGGACGGACGGGTCAGCGACGTCGTGGACCCGTCGACCGGCAAGTCGTACGACGTCGCCGCGCTCTCTGGCGAGGTGGACGTGGCAGCGGCCTACGCAGCGGCGACCCGCGCCTTCGCGACCTGGCGACGGACCACACCGGCCGAGCGGCAGAAGGCCCTGCTCGGCCTGGCAGACGCCCTCGAGGCACGGTCGGAGGAGCTCGTCGCGGCGGAGGTGGCGAACACCGGAAAGCCGGTCGAGCTCACGCGTACGGAGGAGATCGCGGTGGCCCTCGACCAGCTGCGCTTCTTCGCCGGAGCCGCCCGGTCCCTGGAGGGTGCCGCGGCGGGTGAGTACCTCGCCGGGCACACGTCGTACGTGCGCCGCGAGCCGGTCGGGGTCATCGGCCAGGTGACGCCGTGGAACTACCCGTTCATGATGGCGATCTGGAAGGTCGCGCCGGCACTCGCCGCGGGCAACACCGTGGTGCTCAAGCCTTCGGACACCACTCCCGCGACCGCCTCCCTGCTGGGCGAGATCGCCGCCGACGTGCTGCCGCCGGGCGTGCTCAACGTCGTCTGCGGCGACCGTGACACCGGCCGCCTCGTCGTGTCGCACCCGGACGCGGCGATGGTGTCCATCACGGGTTCGACCGCGGCCGGAAAGGCAGTTGCCACGTCGGCGGCGGCTGACGTCAAGCGGGTGCACCTCGAGCTCGGTGGCAAGGCGCCGGTGCTGGTCTTCGCGGACACTGACCTGACGGCGACCGTGGAAGGCGTCGTCAGCGCCGGCTTGTTCAATGCCGGCCAGGATTGCACCGCTGCCACGCGGGTGCTGGTGCAGGAGCAGATCGCCGAGCAGTTCCAGCAGTTGCTGGTCGAAGCTGTCTCGCAGGTACGCACGGGACCCCCGTCAGACCATGAGGCGCTCTATGGGCCGCTCAACAACGTTCATCAGTTCGAGCGGGTCTCGGCAGTCGTGGACTCGATCGGCACTCATGCGACCGTGCTCATCGGTGGCCACCGGGTCGGCACTGAGGGCTACTTCTACGCGCCGACCGTCGTGGGCGGTGTACGCCAGGACGACGCGATAGTGCAGCAGGAGACGTTCGGCCCGGTGCTGACCGTCCAGACGTTCCGCACTGAGGCCGAGGCCGTCCAGCTTGCCAACGATGTCGACCTCGGCCTCGCCGCGAGTGTGTGGACCACCGACCATGGCACCGCGCACCGCTGCTCGATCGAGCTGGACTTCGGCTGCGTGTGGGTCAACACCCACATCCCGCTGGTGGCGGAGATGCCGCACGGTGGGTTCAAGCAGAGCGGATACGGAAAGGACCTCTCCCACTACGGGCTGGAGGACTACACCCGTGTGAAGCACGTAATGCACTCACACGGCTGAGTGCGCGTACTGATCGCGTGCCCGGCGGGCAGCTGACGGATCAGGCAGCGCCTTGCTGGGCGGCGATCGCGTCGCGAAGCGGGGTGCGCGGGGACTCGATCGCCGGCACCGCGACCGGGTCCCGGCCGCGGGAGCCGAGCAGCCACCCGAGGGTGATCAGTAGCCTGCGCCGCGAGCAGGGCAACCGCGACCCGTGGTAGAGCCGGTGGACCATCCACGCGAGCCAGCCACGGACGGGTACGCCGTAAAGCTCGGCGACGCCCTTGTGGAGGCCGAGCGACGCCACGGCACCGGCGTCTTTGTGTCGGTAGGGCTGCAGGCTCCCGAGCAGGTTCCGGCTCAGCCGGGCCGCCTGCCGTACGGCGTGCTGCGCGGTTGGTGCGCAACGGTCACCCGTCGCGACGTCGGGCACCGACGCGCAGTCGCCCACGGCCCAGACGTGGTCGGTGACCCGCAGATGGTCGTCCGTGAGAACACGCCCGGCCTGGTCGCAGGGTAGGCCGAGCATGCGCAGCAAAGGATGGGCCACGACACCGGCCGTCCAGACGACGGTGTCGGTGGCGATCTCGGTGCCGTCGGCAAGGAACGCGCGGCCCTGCGTCAGCGAGTCGAGGGCGACTCCGGTGCGGATCTCGATGCCACGGCGCTGCAGCCGG
The DNA here is from genome assembly GCF_000372465.1 of Kribbella catacumbae DSM 19601. Classification (GTDB taxonomy): domain Bacteria; phylum Actinomycetota; class Actinomycetes; order Propionibacteriales; family Kribbellaceae; genus Kribbella; species Kribbella catacumbae. Next base: position 252,121 of record NZ_AQUZ01000001.1, on the reverse strand, counting down.
TCCGCGGCGTACGACGTGAGCCGCTCGGGCAGCTGGCCGAGGATGCGTGGCGCGGCCTCGACGAGCACCCAGCGGCTGTCGTTCATCGCCAGGCCGTCGTAGCGGTGGATGGTGCGACGGACCATGTCCTCGAGCTCGGCGAGCGCCTCGACGCCGGCATAGCCACCGCCGACGAAGACGAAGGTCAGTGCGCGTGCGCGGGCGGCTGGGTCGGGCGTCGACGCCGCCAGCTCCAGGCAGGACAGGACGCGGTTGCCGAGGTGGACCGCCTCCTCGACCGTCCGGAAGCCGACGGCGTGGTCGGCCAAGCCAGGGATGGGGAACGTGCGCGCCACCGATCCGAGCGCGAGCACCAGGTCGTCGTACTCCAGCAGGTGCTCGGTGCCATCGGCCGCCCGGCACACCGCCACGCGGGCTGCTGTGTCGACCCCGGTGAGGCTGCCAGTGAGGATGCGGGCGCTGCCGAGTGCTGTGCGCAACGGGACCACCACGTGCGAGGCCTGGACGGTCCCGGCGGCCAGCTCCGGGAGCAGGGGCTGGTAGGTCATGTAACCGTTCGGGTTGACGACCGTGACGTCGCAGCCCGCCCGGACCAGGCGCCGGGCGGTGGTCAGGCCGGCGTAGCCGCCTCCCGCCACCACGACCCGCTTGCGTGTCCGGGTCCTCATGACCAGTCCACGCTGAAGTACTGGGTCTCCTGGAACGCACGGATCCCGTCGCGGGCGCCCTCGCGGCCCAGCCCGCTCTGCTTGACGCCTCCGAACGGCGTGGACGGGTCGGAGACGACTCCCCGGTTCACGCCGACCATCCCAGCGTCGAATGCCTCGGCGATACGCAGCGCATCCTGGAGCCGCCCGGCGTACACGTAGGCGGCCAGGCCGTACTCGCTGTCGTTGGCAAGGGCAACCAGTTCCGCCTCGTCGGTCCAGGTGATCACTGGGACGACGGGTCCGAAGACCTCCTCGCGGGCGATCCGCATGGACGGGAGTACGCCGGTCAGAAGCATGGCCGGGTGGAACCAGCCGCGTTCGCCAGTGGGGCCGCGGTGCGCGACTCGGGCACCGGCCGCGACCGCCTCGTCGACGAGGGCGGCGACGCCGGCGACGGCCTTGGCGTTGATCATTGGAGCGACCTCCAGGCCGTCGACGATCGCGCCGAAGCGGGCCACGAACTCGTCGGCCACGTCCGCGTGCACCAAGAACCGGTTGGCAGCCGTGCAGGCCTGCCCCGCGTTGCGGAACTTGGCGATCATCGCGCCGGCGACCGCAGCGTCGAGGTCGGCGTCGGCGGTGACCACGAAGGGAGCGTTACCGCCGAGCTCCATGCTGCTGTTCAGCACCCGGTCGGCTGCCTGTTTCAGCAGGACCCGGCCGACGCCGGTCGACCCGGTGAAGGAGAGCTTGCGGACCCTCGGGTCCTCGAGCCAGGTACTCACCACCTCGCCGGCGGCCGTGGTCGTGACCACGTTGACCACACCGTCGGGCACGCCGGCCTCGTTCAACAGGTCCGCGATCGCGAGTGCGGTGAGCGGGGTCTCGGCGGCCGGCTTGAGGACCACGGTGCAGCCTGCGGCGAGCGCTGGGGCGATCTTGCGGGTCGCCATCGCCGCGGGGAAGTTCCACGGGGTCACCAGAGCAGCCACGCCGACCGGTTTGTGGGTGACGATGGTGCGGGTCCTGCCGGCGGGAGAGGCGCCGTACTCTCCGTCGGTGCGCACTGCCTCTTCGGAGAACCAGCGGAAGAACTCGGCGGCGTAGGCGACCTCGGCGCGGGCGTCCGCGTCGGTCTTGCCGTTCTCGGAGGTGATCAGGGCGGCCAGCCGGTCGGTGTCCGCGACGATCAGCTCGTACGCGCGGCGCAGGATCTCGGCGCGCACCCGGGGAGCGGTCGCTGCCCACGCCGGGAAGGCTGCCGCAGCGGCGTCGACGGCGGCGGTCGCGTCAGCGGTCGTGGCGTCGGCGACCTCGGCAATCACGCGGGTGGTCGCCGGGTCGTGTACCTCGAAGGTGGCGGTCGTGGTGATGGTCATGGTGGCTCCGTTCGGGCGGATAGGTCGTCAGTTCTCCCGGAAGACCTGCTCGAGGACGTCGAAGGCCTCGAAGAGCAGGTGGTCCGGCATGGACAGCGGCGGCAGGAAGCGCAGTACGTTCCCGTAGGTGCCGCAGGTCAGGACGACGACGCCCTGGGCGTGCGCGGCGGCGGCGACTGCTCGGGTCAGGTCGGGGTCGGGGTTAGTGGTCCCCGGCTCGACCAGCTCGACGGCGACCATGGCGCCGCGCCCGCGGACGTCGCCGATGCGCGGGTCGGCGAAGCCGTGCAGGCGCTCGACCATGGTCTTGCCGATCATGCGGGCCCGGCCGACCAGATCTTCCGTTGCGATGGTCTCGATGACGGCGAGGGCAGCGGCACACGCCAGTGGGTTCCCGCCGTACGTGCCCCCGAGCCCACCGACGTTCACTGCGTCCATGATCTCCGCCCGGCCGGTGACAGCCGACAGCGGAAGACCGCCGGCGATGCCCTTCGCGGTGACAATCAGGTCGGGTACGACTGCCTCGTGGTCGCAGGCGAACAGCTCACCAGTGCGGGCGAACCCGGTCTGCACCTCGTCAGCCACGAAGACCACGCCGTTGTCGTGGCACCACTGCACCAACAGGGGCAGAAAACCGTCGGCGGGCACGATGAATCCGCCCTCGCCCTGAATGGGCTCGATCACCACGGCGGCCAGGTTCCCGGCGCCGACCTGCTTCTCGATCAGGTCGATCGCGCGGAAGGCCGCTGCCTCGCCGGAGAGCCCGCCGTCGCGGAACGCGTAGGAGAGCGGGGCCCGGTAGATCTCGGACGCGAAGGGGCCGAAGCCGTGCTTGTAGGGCATGTTCTTCGCGGTCATCGCCATCGTGAGGTTGGTGCGCCCGTGGTAGGCGTGGTCGAACACGACGACCGCCTGTCGTTTCGTGAAAGCCCGGGCGATCTTGACCGCGTTCTCCACGGCCTCGGCGCCGGAGTTGAACAGCGCGGTGCGCTTCTCGTGGCTGCCGGGGGTGAGCTCGTTGAGCTTCTCGGCGACGCGGACGTAGCCGTCGTACGGCGTGACCATGAAGCAGGTGTGGGTGAACGCCTGCAGCTGCTCAGTCACAGCGTCGACCACGGCTGGGGCGCTGTTGCCGACGGTTGTCACGGCGATGCCGGACCCGAGGTCGATCAGCGAGTTGCCGTCGGCATCGACGATCACGCCGCCACCGGCGGCGACGGTGTACACGGGAAGGGTCGTGCCCACGCCGGCCGCGACGGCGGCCGCCTTGCGGGCATGGAGACGGGCCGACTCGGGGCCGGGGATCGCGGTGACGAGGCGACGTTCCTGGGGGAGCGCGGGGCCTCCGATGAGGTGATCGTTCATGCAGTGGACGGTAGATCGCGGCAGCTGCTTCCGCTCGGTCGAAGCTGCACAATCTTGCTGGGTCCATTGTGCAAAACTGTCACCATGGTCGACATCGCCCTCATCCTCCGGCAGCGCGAGCTCGGACTGCGCGCCGTGCACCTGCCGCGCGCGGATCGCGAGCTTCGGTGGGTGGCCACGAGCGAGCTCGAGGATCCCGGTCCGTTCCTCGAGGGCGGCGAGCTGTTGCTGACTACCGGCCTGGCCACGAAGGGCTGGCGGTCCCAGTGGCCGGCCTACGTGGAGCGCCTGGTCGAGGCCGGGGTCGCAGGGCTGGCGCTCGGAGTTGGCCTGACGCACAGCCGGGTACCGGCAGCGTTGGTGCGCGCCTGCGAGCAGCACGGCCTCAATCTGATCGAGGTTCCGCGTGCGACGGCGTTCGTGGCGGTGAGCCGGGCCGCCGCCCGACTCATCGAGAAGCGCGATGCGGCCGATGCCCGGTTGGCCCTCGAGTCGCAGCGCCAGCTGACCACGGCGGCGATGCAGGTCGATGCCTCCTGGGCGGTCGCCGAGCGGCTGGCGCGGCTGCTGGACGCCACGTCGCTCCTGCTGAGCCCCGACGGACAGCCGGTGGTCGGGCCGCTCGGGCCGCGCCAGGTCCCAACTGACCTCGAGGCAGTGCGGGTTGAGCTCGCCCGGATCCGTCCGCAGGGGTTACGTGCGGCGTCCACGTTCAGCGACCGCCAGGGCACCACTCTGCTGGCGCCGGTCGGGCTGCGTGGCCGGCCGCTGCAGTACCTCTGCGTCACCGTGGCCGGCCGGCTCACCACCGCCTCACGCGCCGCGGTGACCACCGCCGTCGCCCTGCTCGGTCTCGTCGCGGAGCAGGAGCGTGACCGTCTGGACACACGCCGACGGCTGTGGCGCAAGGTGCACGAGCTGCTCGCGCACGGCGACCTGGAGGCGGCCGGCCTCCTCGGCGAGGCCTCTGCCGCACCCACGCTTCCGCGCCGGGTCAGCGTGCTCCGCGTCTCCGGTCCGCTCGACGCGCTCGAGGACGCCTTGGCCGAGCTGGAGCGGGACGAACTGCTGGCCGCCATGGTCGACGGCGAGGTCTGGGTCGCCGCCTCGCCGGGCTTGGCCGTACGCCGTGCTGAGGAGCTGGCCGCCCACGGCCTGCGGATCGGTGTCGGTGACAGCCACGGCACCGCGGCTCGTGCGCTCGCGCGGACCTCCGACGCACAGCGGGTCGTCCGCTGGGAGCGTCTGGTGCGAGCGGGCGCGGTCGGCCTGCTCGACCCCGAGGTGGCGACCGCCTTCGCCGGCTCCTTCCTCGGCTCTCTCGACGATGCGCAAGTGGAAACGCTCGCATCGTTCCTGCGCCAGCACGGGTCGCGGCTCAAGGTGGCCGAGGAGCTCGGCCTGCACCGCAACACTGTGCGCAACCGTCTGCAGCAGATCGAGGACGCCCTGGGTCGTTCGCTCGACGACCCCGACACCCGCGCGTCGGGCTGGCTGGCGTTGCAGGCCACGGCGCTGGCCGAGTAACGACCGTGGACCCCGCGCCACGGATGGCCCTCGACATGACTTGCGCACGCGGCACGCTCGGTCCGAGCAGGTTCGGGAGGGCCGGCGCACCCGTGGGACTGGAAAGCACAGCACACTGGGTGGTCAGCTCGTCGGGTGCGTCCTGGATCAGCTCGACATAGCCACGCGGTACGTCGGCTGCCTCTGCCCACGGAAACAGGATGAAGCCGACCAGAACCGTCGGGATCGCGTGCAACCGCACCCGCATCGACGTTTCGATCAGTGCCCCGCGTGTGGTTAGCCTGCGTGTCCGAGGGGGGACTTGAACCCCCACGTCCCGTAAAGGACACTAGCACCTCAAGCTAGCGCGTCTGCCATTCCGCCACCCGGACGAGTGGTCTGCCGCTCGGTGATGCTGAGCGACGTTGACTGGAGAACCTTAGCAAACTCCACGGGTGAAATTCACATCGGGAGGTCTTGGGGTGCTGGCGGCCTCGGGCGGCGGGTCTGGGACCGCTCGGCGTACCGGTGGGGCGGGTGCGGATGGGACGGCGTACGGGGTGGTGTGTGCGGCTGCGGGGGTTAGCGGAGTTCGAGGCGGATGCGTTTGTTGGCCTTGCCGCGGGATTCGGTGCCGGTGACGGACACGGAGCCGACCTCGGCGGTGCTGAGGACGTGGGTGCCGCCGTCGGCCTGTTTGTCGAGGCCGACGATGTCGATCACCCGGAGCGGGTCGATCTCGCGCGGGATCAGGTGGGCGGCGATCCGGATCAGGGCCGGGTCGGCGTCGGCGACCTCGCGGCCGACGAAGTCGACGACGATCTCGCGGGCGGCCGCGATCTCCGCGTTGATCCGGGCCTCGATCCGGCGGCCGAACTCGGCCGACATCGCGTCGAAGGCGAAGTCGAGCCGGCCCTTGCCGGGGTCCATGTTGCCGCCGGTCACGGGTACGCCGTGGTCGGCCCAGATCACGCCGCAGAGGATGTGCAGGGCGGTGTGAGTCCGCATGGTCAGATGCCGGCGGGTCCAGTCGAGCTCGCCGTGGACCTCGGCGCCAGGATCGGGCAGGTGGTCGGCGTCGAGCCAGTGCCAGATCAGCCGGCCGTCGCGCTTGACCCGGGTGACCGGCGCGCTGCCGTCGGACCATTGGAACTGTCCGATGTCGTGCGGCTGACCGCCGCCGCCAGGGAAGAACGCCGTACGGCGCAACGCCACGCGCCGCTGCTCTTCGTCGACCTCGACCACCGGGGACTCGAACTCCCGCAGGTAGGCGTCGATCGCGAACAACTCGGTGTCGGCCAGCTCGGCGGGCGCGTTGATCGGTACGTGCCGTCCAGGAACCGCCATCTGTCCTCCTTCACGAATCCCATCAAACCACCCCGGCTCAGTCGGCGCGGGCTCGTCGGGCGGCCTGGCGGGCTCGTCGGAGAGGCTCCGGCGTCCGGTGCCGGCCGAGCGACGCCGAGACGATCTGGCAGGCGGAGTCGAGGTCGGTCCGCCAGCCTGGGTGTACGACGAGCGGCCGGGTGCCCGGTCTCGTCCGCAGCCAGGTCGCGACCTGCTCGGTTCCGATGACCAATGGCGATGTCGCGCCTGGCTCGTCGGCCGGCCAGGCTCCGGATGCGTTCAACGGGCGGTGGGTCACGCCGACCGTGGGCTGATCCAGTACGGCGCCCAGGTGCGTGGCCAATCCGCATCGGCGTGGGTGATCACGCCCGGTCGCGTCCAGGAGGAGTACGTCGGGCGCCGGCACGAGGCGCCGTACGACGACCTCCAGCAGCGGACCGAGGCGGAGTGCCAGCAGGCCGGGGATGTAGGCGGACGGGGTCCGTCCCTCGATCAGGTGCCGCGCGACGATGCGTGGGCCATCCATGACGACCGCGGCGGCCCAGGCCTGATCTCCCGGCGATCCTGGGCCTGAAAGCCCACGCGGGAAGCAGATCCATGCGCCGCCGGTGAGGTACTCGGCCGGCGGGTTCCACGGCCCAGGAGTCTCACCACCGAGGGCGACCTGGAGTGAGATCAGTTCATCAGGCTCGGTGGGCCAGGCCGGGCTCATGACAATGGCTGCGGTGCCGTCACGCCGGTGTGGATCCGTTCGGCGCGGGGTGTTCGACCAAGGCGATCACCCTGGCGGTGATGAAGCGCGCGGTGCGGATGGGCTTGCCGGACCGGGTCACCTCGACCACCTCGGTGAGGTTGCGGGTGGTATTGATCTCGACCCGGCGGCCGGCCTTGGTCGCGGCGATCTCGTACGTCGACACCCCGTTGCCGGTGTCAATGACGATCTCTACCCGGTCGCCCCTCATGGTCGTCTCGTACCCGGTTCCGTAGCAGGTCATGCGAGCGATGTAACGGGTATGGGAGGCGTGGTCCCGTCCAGGAGCGACGGCGCGGGCCCCCGATGGCCGCCGCGACCGTCGGCCGAGGGTGGGAGAGGATAGAGCTATGACTGCTCCGGGGACCGCTGACCGACCGTACATCGCCGACGCCGAGGTGGTGGAGCTCTGTAGTGAGCTGATTCGGTTTGATACCACCAACTACGGCAATGGGAAGAGCAACGGGGAGCGGGACGCCGCGGAGTATGTGGCGGCCAAGCTCGATGAGGTCGGGATCGAGTCGACGATTTATGAGTCGGAGCCGGGGCGGGCCTCTCTGGTGGCGCACTGGGAGGGGGAGGACCAGGACGCCGAACCGCTGCTGGTGCACGGGCATCTGGACGTCGTACCGGCTGATCCGAAGGACTGGAAGGTGGATCCGTTCGCCGGGGAGATCTTCGACGGGTGTGTCTGGGGTCGCGGGGCGGTCGACATGAAGGACTTCGACGCGATGGTGCTGTCGGTGGTCCGGGCGCGACAGCGGGCGGGGGTCAAGCCGCGGCGGCCGGTGCGGCTGGTGTTCACCGCGGACGAGGAGGCCGGCGGCCTGTACGGCGCGCAGTGGCTGATCAAGAACCACCCGGACACAGTCGCCGACTGCACCGAGGGGATCGGCGAGGTGGGCGGGTTCTCGCTCACGGTCAAGGACGACGTTCGGCTCTACCTGATCGAGACGGCCGAGAAGGGCATGAACTGGATGCGCTTGAAGGCGCGCGGGACGGCCGGGCACGGCTCGATGATCAACAAGGACAACGCGGTGACGAACCTGGTCGAGGCCGTCACCCGGATCGGGAACCACGAGTGGCCGCTGCGGATGACGCCGACCGTGAACGAGTTCCTGAAGACGCTCGAGGACGTCCTCGGTACGGAGCTCGACCCCGAGGACATGACCGAGACGCTGTCCAAGCTGGGCAGCTTCAGCCGGATGTTCGGGGCAACCATCCGCAACACGGCCAACCCGACGATGCTGAGCGCCGGCTACAAGGTCAACGTCATCCCCGGCGACGCGGAGGCGCATGTCGACGGGCGGTTCCTGCCGGGGTACGAGGACGAGTTCTTCGCCACCATCGACGAGCTGATTGGTGACAAGGTGCAGCGCGAGACAGTGATCGAGGACATCGCGCTGGAGACCGGGTTCGACGGTCGCCTGGTCGAGACGATGAAGGCGTGCCTGGCGGCCGAGGATCCGCAGAGCCGTACCGCCCCGCTGCTGATGTCGGGTGGCACGGATGCCAAGTCGTGGTCCCGTCTCGGGGTGCGCTGCTTCGGTTTCGTACCGCTGCAGCTGCCGCCGGACCTGGACTTCATGGGCATGTTCCACGGCATCGACGAGCGCGTCCCCACCGCCTCGCTGGAGTTCGGTTCCCGGGTGCTGGATCGCTTCTTCGACCAGGCCTGACGTCGCGAGCATTAGGTTGACCGAGTTCAGTTTCCGGAGGAGGAGGTCGCCCGTGGGTACACGCAGTGCTGACCTATCAGGTATTCCTCCGGCGCGGCCGCGGCTGCTTGTCGACGATTTGCTCGCGGCGAAGAACACGCAGCCGATCGGATCGGTCGACGACCTTGCCGCGGGCACCTTCGAGTCGGATGAAGAGCTTACGGAGTTCCTCGCCTTCACCCACGCAGTACGCGCTGGTTTGATGGCCTGCATCTCCGCGATGGCTTCGGGGTCCAGCCCGTACTGCGGTACGCCCGGCCGGGGATGCCCGGCCGGGCGTAGCTGTCCGCGTTGTTGCCGGCTTGGCGTTCTTCGCAGGGTGGAGCTGAGGAGATGGGCGGGTTACTTCAGTTGGCCGCGGATGGCGCCTGCGGGGAAGGTGGTGTTGTGGACGTTGGCGTAGTAGGCGCCAGGGTCTGCGCTGATCGCCGCGGCTAGTTGGGGAGTGATCGTTCTGCAGCCCGTCATCTCAGGCCCGGGCAGGCCGTCGGTGTCCAGCGGGATTACGACGGGGCCGGCCACGTGGCGTGCGCCGACGTGGATGTGGGCGGCGGTGGGGGTGGCGATGTTCTTCCAGCTGAGGGTCCAGCAGAACATCGTGCCCTCGATCGAGTAGGTGAAGAAGCCGTGACCGTCCTCGTCGGCGGGGGTGGTCTCCTGGCCGCCGCTCAAGGGGATGGCCGGAGCTGCGGTGGCGGCCGGTACGGCGAAGGCGGAGATCCCCAGGACGACGCTTGCCGCGATGGCAGTGGAACGACTGAACATGATCCCTCCCGGTGAAAAGTAGGTACATCCGCAGTTCTACGTCGCGGAGGCGTCCACCGCCATAGCTGAGTCCTCAACAACACAGGCCGGGTTCAGCCGGATCGGCGGACCGGGGACAGATGTAGGGCATCCCGGAGTTGGGGGAGGAGGGCAAGGAGTCGGGCCGGCGGCGTGGGTCCGGTGACCAGGGTGAGGGTGAGGCGGTAGCGGAACGGGGCAGGGACGAGCCGTTCGCCGGGGCGGAGTTCGTGGGAGAGCGCGCTCCGGGGGATCAGGGCCAGTTGGGAGCGGTGTCTGGCCATGGCGACGGTGGTTCCGAGGGTGACGCCGCGACGGGCGTTGGCGCCGAGGGCGATCAGGCGGGCGCGGATCTGGTCGGCGCCGCGATCGTAGGTCGAGAACGGGAGATCGCGCTCTCTGAGCGGCTGCCGGCCGGTGCCGGGCGGTGCGACGCCGCGCGGTACGAAGAGGACGAGTTCGTCCCGGCCGACCGGGCGGGCGACCGCGCCGCGGGGCAGCACCATCTGGTCGGCGATCGCGATGAAGGCGGCGTCCATGGTGCCTTCGGCAACCATTCCGGCGAGCTGCTGGCCGTGGTCGGCAACCTGCTCGATGTCGATGTCGGAGAGCTCGGCGTCGAGGACAGGGAACAGGATCGGCGCCAGGCTCACGAAGGTGCCGACGACGAGGCGTCTCCCGGCGGCGGCCGCACGGGTGGCGTCGTACACCTCCTCCAGATGGCCGAGGATGTGCTCCGCGCGGCGGGCGAGTTCGGTGCCGGCGGGGGTCGGCCTCGCGCCCCGGGTGTCGCGGAAGAAGAGCTGGGTGTCGCAGGCGCGTTCCAGCCGGGACAGGCGTTGCGAGGCGGACGGCTGGGAGATCCGCAGTTCCCGCGCCGCGGTACCGACCGAACCGGTGCGGCTGATCGTCAGGACCAGCCGGAGATCCTCGACCGATGGTGATGAAGCCATAGGTACAGCCTATGGCAGGTCGGTAGTTGCCGCTGGCTACCAGTCGGGCCCGAAGTGACCGACGATCGATCGTGTGAGCACTCGTCGGGATGCGTTGTTTCTGCTGGCAGGCGGTGGTTCCGCGGACCTGGCGTTCAGGATCGCGCAGATCGCGTTGCCCTTGGTGGTGCTGCAGGAGACGGGCTCGGTGGCGGCGACCGGACTGGCCAGCGGTGCTGCCGGGTTGCCTGTCCTGTTGTCACCTTGGTGGGCGCGGCGGGCGAGGCAGTGGGTCGATTCAGGAAGCCGGCTTGCCGTGGTGGCGGCGTTTCAGGCGGTGGCGTTGGCGATGGTTCCGGCAGCAGCCGCGCTCGGGGTGCTGCATGCCGCCGTGCTGATCGCGGGCGGATTGCTGCTGGGTTGTGGAGATGCGCTCTCGAATCCCGGCCGGAGCGCCCTACTGGCCGACACTGGCGATCGTTGGGGCGAGGACCGCGCAGTGATGTTGCTGACCTGGCAGGACGGGATCAGACGGGTCGGGATGGTGATAGGCCCGCCGGTCGGTGCATTGGCGGTGGCCGCAGGGCTTGCCAACGCGTTGTTGTGGATAGAGGCGGCGACGGTTCTCGCGGCCGGGTTGCTGGCAGTCGGCATCGTGGGGGAGCGCTCTCCGAGCGCGGCCGTGATGCCGTCGATCCGCGGCAGTCTGGTCGGACGTCAGGACGTGCTCTACGGCTGGATCGCGCGAGGGGCGGGTTGCTTCACCTGGTTCTCCTTCATCCTCGGGCTCTCGGTGATCGGGGCCCAGCGCGGACAGCCGGGGGTGTATCTCGCGGCCGGGATGTCTGGCTACGGGGTCGGTTCAGTGGCCGGCACGATGGCGTCTCTGGCAGTGATCAGGCGGATCTCTCCGGTGCCGCTCGCAGCGATCTCGTGGACCCTGATGGGGCTCTGCTGGGTCGGGATGGGCGTCTGGACGACTCCGGCCGCGGTCGCAGTATTGGCGGCGCTCTCTGGAGTGACCGTGGTGCTCGGGATCGCGGCGATCTCGATGCTGATCACGAGATCGTCGGCGGGAGCGGAGCGACGGGCGTTGCTGTCGGGACAGTCGGTGGTGGTCAACGCGAGCAGCTCCGCGGGGTACCTGATCGGCGGACCGGTGATCGCGGTGGCCGGTGCCGAGAACACGCTGATCGGGTCCGGGTTGCTGACCGCGGCGGTGGCGCTCGGAGTACTGCTGGTACGGCGAAATCGGGCTGCGCGAGCAGGCGAGGACTGCGAAACTGCGGAGCATGTCCGACGAGATCGTGATCACCACTCTGGCCGAGCGGCCTGAGCTGCTAGAGAAACTGCAGACGTTCTCCGGCGGCTGGCCGGAGTTCATGAGGCATGACCCGATCGGCAACACGCTGATGGGCCGCGTGCCGGAGTTGTTCCCGGAGCACTGCCTGCTCGCGCTGGAGGGCGACACACTGGTCGCGCACGGCCGCAGCATCCCCTTCGTGTTCCCGGACGAGGATCGGACCGAGCTGCCCGCCGGCGGCTGGGACAGTGCGCTGCAGTGGGGCGTGGCCGACCACCGCAACGGGCGCCGGCCGACCGTGGCGAGCGCGCTGGAGATCTCTATCGCGGCCAGCCATCTGGGCCGTGGACTGTCCCACGACATGCTCGCCGCGATGCGCCAAAACGTGGCGGCGATGGGTCTCGACACCCTCTACGCACCCGTCCGCCCGAATGGCAAGGAAGACGCCGGCCAGCCGATGACGGAGTACATCCAGCAGTTCCGCGCGGATGGCCTACCGGTCGACCCGTGGCTGCGGGTCCACGTGAAGGCGGGCGCCGAGATCCTCAAGGTCGCGCCGACCTCGATGGTGATGGCCGGCTCGCTCGACGAGTGGCGGGAGTGGACCGGACTGCCGTTCGACCACACCGGCGAGGTGATCGTGCCGAAGGCGCTCGTGCCCGTCCACTGCGACGTGGAGCACAACCACGCCGTGTACGTCGAACCGAACGTCTGGGTCCAGCACAACCTCTGACATACCCCAACTAGTCGGGGTATGTCAGAGGCCGCACGTCAGCGAGCCGGGACGGCCAAGCGCACACCTCGGAGCACGCAGAGGTCAGAGGGGGACCTTGGTGGGGGCTTTCAGGCCTGGTGCCAGGGTGGCGGTGACTAGGAGGGAGAGGAAGGCGGCGCCGGCGATGGAGATGGTGGGGGTTGAGAGTTCGGCGCCTAGGCCGACGACTGTGGCGGAGAGGGCTTGGGCGGTCATCATGCCGCTGCCGGCCAGGCCGAGGCCCTGGGCTCGTAGGTACTCGGGCACTACGGCCAGGAACTGGTCCTGTAAGGCCAGCGAGGCGGCATAGCCGACCGACGCCACCCCGACCGCTGCAACGGCGATCCACACGGCCGGCTCCAGCAGGAACAGCAGGTAGGGCGCGGCGAGCAGCAGCCGCAGCGGGATCACCAGCCGATTGCGAAGCTCATGGGGCACCCACCGCCCGAACACGACGTCCCCCACGAGCATCCCGGCCGCAGCCGCCACGAAGAGTGCCCCGGCCGCGTCACCGGCGTACGGGACGAACAGGGCCTCGGCGCCGACGATCAGGCCGTTGGGGATCCACTGGGCCAGCAGCAGCGTGCGGGTGGTCCGGTCGCCGAATAGGCGCTTGTTGCCGGCCGTGGTGGTGCGGATGGTGGCGGCGCCGGTTACCTTGGGCGCGCGGGATCGCAGCCCTAGCCGAGTCACCAGGGCCGTGGCGAAAGCGAGTGCCGCGCTGACGAGCAAGGCGGCTCGGGGCCCGACCGCGGCCAGCAACGTCCCGCCGACTCCGAAGCCGACGATCTGCATGGCCCCGACCGTGATGTTGAGTACCGACCGGCCCAGGACATACCCGTCCCGCGGCAGCACATCCACCAGTACTGCGGTACGTACCGCGGAGGCGACAGCGTCGACAACGCCGAGGGACATGATCAGCACGAAGATCCCCCAGACAGGCAGGACATCCGCGGCCAGCAGCAGAGCACCAGCCGCGCGCACGCAGTCCCAAGCCGCCAGGAAGCCGCGCGGTGGCACCCGGTCGGCCCAGGACAGCAAGGTGGCAGCTCCCAGAGCCTGGGGAGCGAATCCCGCGAGATAGGCGAGCGCGGCCAACAGTGGCGACGAGGTGGTCGCATAGACGAGTGCGGAGAGCGCCAGCATCTGCATGGTCGAGCCCGCAACGGAAGTGGCTCCGCCGGCGAAGAGCACCCGGAACTCGGAGACGGTGAACAGTTCGCGATAAGTACGCACCTGCTGAGGCTGAACCACCGCCCCAACGGCGAGCTACTGTTTCGCCAGGAGACGAAACCATGACCATTCTGAAGCTGAGCCCGGACAACCTCGCGACGGCACGGTTCGCGGTGTCGCCGATGGTGGAGACCGTCAGCGCGCTGATCATGCTCGGCGGCCTCAAGCGCCCCGCCTGGTTGGCCGGCTGGATCGACGAGCACCAGAGCAGGGTCACCAAGCTCCGGGCCGCTGATCCGCTGGTGGACGCCCTGGTGACGCTGCTGACGACCACTGGCTGGCTGCCCGACTTCTTCACCAGGCCGCCGTCAGGAGGAATGCTGACCACCTTCGCCGACGAGTTGGCCGCAGTACGGACCGTTGGGCTGGAAGAGGCGCGGTCAGATCTCACCACGGCTGCTGGTGGCCGCCTGCCGCATGCACTGGACCAATCGGACCTGGTAGAGCGGGTCGCGGATCTGCTCGAGGAAGTCTGGACGTCAGTGCTCGCTCCCGACTGGCCGCGACGCCGGGCAATGCTCGAGCGGGACGTCGTGCAGCGGGCCGGATTACTCGCCGCCTATGGCTGGAGCCGGGCGCTGGACGGCCTCGACCCCTCAGTCCGCTGGCTCGGGGGAGGCCAACTGGAGGTCAATCGGCACGATTACCCGACCCGGGTGCTGGCTGATGCGCAACTGGTCCTGGTCCCGTGCACTCTCGACAGCGGCTGGCTGTGCATCGACCCGCCGCGCGCTTACGCAGTGGTCTACCCGGCCAGGGGGACAGCCCAGGCGCAGGAGAGCGCAGTACCGGGCGGGATCGGCAAGCTGATCGGTGGGAACCGTGCGGCAGTGCTCCGAGCGTTGGAGAGCCCGGCGAGCACGAGTCAGCTGGTGACTGTCCTCGGCCTCGGGCTGGGAACGGTGGGGGACCACTTGGCGGTACTACGGGACGCGGGCGCGGTCGGTAGAACCCGGACCGGCCGCTCTGTGCTCTACCACCGCACGGAGCTCGGCGACCTGCTGGCGAGGACCGCAGCACCTGGAGACCAGGGCCGCAGTACAAGCAGGGCCTAAAAAGTCCGCATCACCCGGATGATGCGGCGGCGGAGCCAGACCCGCCGGGTGCCGTCGGGATAGCGTCTCAGCCGGGCGAGCTCCCAGCCGCCGTACTCCGCGTGCTCGGTGAGCAGGCGTCGCACGGCACCTCGCGACTCCGTCCTGGACACCTCGAACTGCTGCAGCTCGTATTCGGCCATCCGCACCTCCGACCTTCCGGACACCAACCACTACCTCACGAAACATCCTCCAGCGCCGCCACGATGGCCGGCGGCAGAGTGAGCTCCTCCACACCCAGAACCGACTTCAGCTGCATCGCCGTCCGGGCCCCGACGATCGCAGCGGTCACCCCGGGCCGGTCCCTGACCCAGGTGAGTGCCACCTCGAGCGGAGTCCAGCCCAGTCCGTCAGCGGCACGGGCGACCGCTTCCACGATGCCCGAACCTCGGCCGTCCAGGTAGGGGTCGACGAATCTCGACAGATGCTGAGACGCCGCCCGCGAGTCCGCTGGGATGCCCGTCCGGTACTTCCCAGTCAACACACCGCGCCCAAGCGGCGACCAAGCCAGTACTCCGATCCCGAGGCCGCCGGCAGCCCGGATGGCATCCGCCTCGGCGTCCCTGGCCAGCAGCGAGTACTCCACCTGGTTCGACACCGGTACTGCGCGCCCAGGCCAGGCCTGCTGCCAGGTGACTGCCCGGGCGGACTTCCAGCCGGCGTAGTTGGAGACCCCGACGTACCGGACCTTGCCCGCGCTCACCGCGTGGTCCAGGGCGGACAGCGTCTCCTCGAGCGGCACGTCGTCGGACCAGGTGTGCAGCTGCCAGAGGTCGATGTGGTCGACGTTGAGCCGGCGCAGCGAGCCCTCCAGGTCGCGCAGCAGCGCGCCGCGCGAGGTGTCGGTGATCCGCTCGCCGCGGCGGACGCTGAAACCGGCCTTGGTGGCGATCACCAGGTCGTCGCGGTCGACCACGTCGCCGAGCAGGGACCCGATCAGTCGCTCACTGTCACCGTCGCCGTACGCCGCCGCGGTGTCGATCAGGGTGCCTCCGGCGGCCACGAACGCCGCCAGCTGTTCGCGCGCTTCATGCTCGTCGGTGTCGCGGCCCCAGGACATGGTGCCCAGGCCGAGCCTGCTCACCGTGAGGCCACTGTGACCGAGATAGCGCTGCTGCATGGACCGAGCCTATTGCGGGTCACCGGCAACGGCTCGTTAGGCTCGCCTGTCATGCGACTCGGACTCAACATCGGCTTCGTCTTCGGTGGCGACGACCACCTCGATCATCTGAGGCTGGTGAAGGAGGCCGAAGCGCTCGGATTCTCGGTCACCTGGGCCGCGGAGGCGTACGGCTCGGACGCCGCTACGCTGCTGACCTGGATCGCCGCCCAGACCTCGACCATCGACGTCGGCGCGGCGGTGTTCCAGATCCCGGCCCGGACCCCGGCGATGACCGCGATGACCGCGGCCACCCTGGACCGGCTGTCCAACGGCCGGTTCCGGCTCGGCCTGGGCGTGTCGGGACCGCAGGTGTCCGAGGGCTGGCACGGCGTCCGGTTCGACAAGCCACTGGCCCGCACCCGCGAGTACGTTGCGATCGTGAACTCCGCGATGCGCCGTGAGACCGTGGTGTTCGAGGGCTCGCACTTCACCCTGCCGCTGCCGGACGGTCCCGGTAAGCCGCTCAAGCTGTCCATCCGCCCGGTCCGCGACCACGTGCCGATCTACCTGGCCGCGGTCGGACCCAAGAACCTCGAGCTGGCCGGCGAGATCGCCGACGGCTGGCTCGGCATCCTCAACGACCCCTCGTATCTGGGAGAGCAGTTGAACCACATCAAGGCGGGCCGCGCGGCCCGCCAGCCCGACCTGGGCTCCGGGGCTTCACTGGACGGCTTCGACGTGGTCGCGTCGGTCCCGGTCATGGTCGGGGAGGACCTCGAGGCCGCCGCCGACCCGATCCGGGGCTACGCCGCGCTCTACATCGGCGGGATGGGCAGCCGGGAGAAGAACTTCTACAACGCGCTCGCGGTCCGGATGGGCTATGAGGAGCAGGCCAAGGAGATCCAGGACCTGTACCTGGCCAAGAAGCACCGCGAGGCGATGGCCGCCGTACCGCAGGGCTTCATCGACTCCATCTCGCTGCTCGGCGGCAAGGAGCGGATCGCGGAGAAGCTGACGGCGTACGCCGAAGCCGGTGCCACCACGGTCGCGCTGACCCCGTTCGAGCCGACCGTCGAACAGCGGATCACGACGCTGCGCACGGTCGCCGAGGCGCTCGAGCTCGCCGGGATCGGTGACTGAGCCCCGATGACGATCTGGGACGCCATCATCCTCGGCATCGTCGAGGGTCTGACCGAATTCCTGCCCGTGTCCAGCACGGGCCACCTGACCATCGTCTCCAAGATGCTCGGCCAGAAGATCGACGAGCCGGCCGTCACCGCGTTCACCGCGGTGATCCAGTTCGGCGCGATCGCGGCCGTGGTGCTGTTCATGTGGAAGGACATCAGCCGGTACGCCGTCGCCTGGTTCCGCGGGCTGCGCAACCCCGAGTTCCGCGGCGACTTCGACCACCGGATGGGCTGGTTCGTGATCGTCGGCTCGTTGCCGATCTGCGTGGTCGGCTACCTGGCCAGGGACATCATCTCCGGCCCGCTGCGCAGCATGTGGTGGGTCGCGGCGTCGCTGATCGGCTGGTCGTTCTTCATGGTCGCCGCCGAGCGGCTGGGCAGCAAAGCCCGGCCGCTGACCAGGATCACGCTGATCGACGCGATCGTGATGGGCATCATCCAGTGCCTGGCGCTGATCCCCGGCGTCTCCCGCTCCGGCGCCACCATCACCGCGGGCCTGTTCTGTGGCCTGGACCGGGTCGCCGCCACCAAGATGGCGTTCCTGCTCGGCATCCCGGCGCTCGTCGGCGCCGCCGTGTTCGAGCTGAAGGAAGCGCTCAACGGTCACATCGGCGTCGTGCCGGTGCTGGTCGGCACGGTGGTCAGCTTCATCGTCGGCTATGCGTCGGTGGCCTGGCTGATCCGCTTCGTCGCCAAGCACTCGACCGAGATCTTCGCCTTCTACCGGGTGCTGCTCGGCGTGGTGATCCTGATCCTGCTGGCGACCAGCACCATCACGGCGACCTGAGCCCCAAAGCCTGTTCGAAGCGGCCTTAATCGACCACTAGTCCGAAGGGGCGCCATCGGTAGCAGAACCCGCTATCGGCCCCCGCAACCCGGCGTACCTGGATGCGTGGTGAGTGGCTGCGCCCAGTGGTGTACGAGGTTGGGGAGGGTTGTCGCCGGACTTGGAGAGGGTTTTGCCCCCGGTCCGGGACATTTTCCTCCTCAACCGGCCAGAGGTGATCGACCTGGGGCACGGGCCGGGCGCCCTGGGGGCGGGTCTGGGTCGTCCAGGCATACCTATCTCCGGTCAGCAAACGCTTACCCCGGCGTGTCGGGGGATCGGAACAGGGGCATGCGCGCGCAGGCGTCCGCGCGCTCGGCACGGCGGCCGTATGGTCGAGCACCCGAGCAACTGATTCCGCGCCCTGCCGGCGGTCGGCCACGGCGAGGCACACAGACCGCAGTGCCGGTGACGGCGAAGACGACTCCCCTCCCCGAAACCGCTTGACCTACTGGCTTTGGAGCTAGCGCGGCGCAGCGCAGTGCCGGGCTCTCCCTT
Source organism: Kribbella catacumbae DSM 19601 (assembly GCF_000372465.1). Lineage (GTDB taxonomy): Bacteria > Actinomycetota > Actinomycetes > Propionibacteriales > Kribbellaceae > Kribbella > Kribbella catacumbae. The sequence goes on along the minus strand of NZ_AQUZ01000001.1, from coordinate 233,693 downwards.
GGTAGGAGAGCCCGGCAGGGTTGTTACTTGCAGACGCTGAGGCGGAGCTCCGGGTGCAGCGGCTTGCCCGTGGCCATGGCGTCGGCGATCTCCCAGATCCCCTCCGGCCACGCGCCGCGCTTCTGCATCTCCAGCAGCACCTTCCACGACCTGCTGCCGGCCATCGTGGTGACGGCGGTCTTCACACCGGCCGCGTCACCGGCTGCCTTCGCCTTCTCCCACTCCTTGACCCACGCGCACGTCACGGCGCCGGTCACCTTGGCGCCCAGTTCGTACCGGTCGGACAGTCCGCCCCCCTGCAGTGGCTTGGGGTCGAAGCCGGCCGGAACCGTGATGTCGGCCAGCATCTCGGTGACCACCTTCGCGGTGTCGGTCGGCTTCACCGCCGAGCCGGGCAGGGCGTCGAGCCAGGTGTTCACGTCCACCGGCTTGAGCGCCACCAGCAGCTCGCGATACGCCTGCTCCGAGCCGGTGTCGGTGCGGATCTCCAGGAAGTTCACACCCCTGACCGGCAGGACGGTGGTGTAGGTGTGGGCGACGTTGGCGCCCCTGCCGTTCTCGCTGACGAACAGCGTGCCGTGCTGCCCGAGAAACTCGATCGGTTGCTTGACGCTGTTGTCACCACGGTCGTCGGCGAAGTCGTTGTACAGCTCCGCCGGACGCCAGTGCACCGACAGCGACTGTTTGCCGTTGCTGAGGTGCATCTCGCCGGCTTCCTTGGTGAACTGGCCGATCCCGATGACCTTCCAGCCGGGCTTGTCGAGCAGCAGCCTCGGGTTCGCTTCGGCGACCGCCACCACCTCGGCCGCGTACGCCGAGGACGGTGCGGCGGGGTTCCCCTTCGGGAAGAGGGCGCCGCTGATGCCGACCCCGGCCGCGATCACGGCGGCCGCCGCGGCGACGAGGATCCTGCGCCTGCGTCTGGTCCGCTGCGGCAACTGCGGGGGAATCGAAGGTGGGGCGGAAACGGGTGCGGTAATGATGTCCTCCAGCAGGTCGGACTCGGCGCCGGCCACCGGCAGTTGCCGGACGGTGTCGGTGCCGAACGGGTTGGCCTGCGCGATCAGACGGTCGAGCTCCTGGTCGTTCATCGCTCCTCCTGAACTGACTGCGCTTGCTTGTCATCCCGTCCATGTCCACGATCCGCGAAAGCGTCTCCGAGCAACTTCCTCAACCTGCCTCTGGCCCGATGCAGCCTGGTCCGGACCGTGCGAGCCGGTACGCCGAGGACGACGGCCGCCTCGCCCGGATCCAGCCCCTCCCAGGTCGTCAGCATGATCAGCTCCCGATCGTCCTCGCCGAGCCGGGCGATCGCGGCTCGCAGTACGGCGCCGGACTCCACCGCGTCGGCGGGGTCGGGCACCACTTGGTCGAGCTCGTAGCGCAGCCGTTCGCCGAGTCGCTCGCGACGGATCAGGCCGCGGCGGTGGTTCGCGAGAACCCGGCGGGCGACGCCGTACAGCCAGAGCCTGGCAGTGCCGTCGGCCGGTACTTCGCCGAGCCGCCGCCAGGCCACCAGCATGGTCTCGCCGACCACGTCGGCCGCGTCGTCGGGCGACCGGGTCCGGCGCAGGGCATAGCCGAGCAGCTCGCGCACGTGGCTCTCGAAGAGCGTGCGGAACCTTTCCTCGTCCTCGCCCCGCACCGCTCGCAGTACGGGCCCAGAGATAGTGGTCATAACTGGCCCATGTCCACCAGGATGCGGGGCGTTACAGGTCAACCTCCGGTACTGCGAACTAGAGCCAGCCCGCCTTGCGGAAGCCGGCGTACATCGAGCCGCAGGTGACGAACATCAGCGCGAGGACGGCGAAGTAGCCGTAGTACCAGCGCAGCTCGGGCATGTGGTCGAAGTTCATCCCGTAGACGCCGGCGATCATCGTCGGGGCGGCGGCGATGGCCACCCATGCCGAGATCCGCCGGAGATCGTCGTTCTGCTGGACCGAGACGCGGGCCAGGTGGGCGTTCAGCGCCGAGCTGAGCAGCGTGTCGAGCGCGTCCGTCTGGTCCGAGACGCGGATGACGTGGTCGGCGACGTCGCGGAAGAACGGCGCGGAGTCCTGGCTGATCCCCGGTACGCCGCCGTGCGCGAACGCCTCGATCGGTTCGCGCAGCGGGCCGATCGCCCGGCGCATCTCCAGCACCTCGCGCTTCAGGGTGTAGATCCGCGCCGCGTCGCTGGTGCGTTCATGGGAGAAGACCGACGTCTCCACCTCGTCGACGTCCACCTCGACGGCCTCGGCGACCGCCTCGTAGCCGTCCACGACGGAGTCGCAGATCGCCCAGAGCACCGCGGCCGGGCCGTGGCCGAGCACCGAGGCACGCTCCTCGAGCTCCTTGCGCGCGGTGGTCAGCGGGGCGCCCTCGCCGTGCCGGACGGTGACGACGTACCGGCGGCCGACGAAGACGCTGACCTGGCCGGTCTCGACGGCGTCCTCGGCGTCGACGTACCAGAGGGTGCGCAGGACCATCACGATCGAGTCGTCGTAGCGCTCGACCTTGGGCCGCTGATGGGGTGAGAGCGCGTCCTCGACGGCCAGCGGGTGCAGGTCGAAGAGCCGCTGGACGCGGGCCAGTTCGGCCTCGGTCGGCTCGTACAGCCCGACCCAGCCGAACGCCTCGCCGTCGTCGCCGATCGCCTGCGCCACCGTCTCGGGGTCCTTGGGCAGGTCATGGCGTTCGCCCTCGGAATAGACCCCGCAATCCACGATCACGGTCACATCATGGCAACTCTGCTGATCATTCGCCCCTTTTTGCCCCTCTGTGGACACAGCCCCGGAGTTGTGGGGGGAGCGGCGAGGGGCAAAAAGGGGCGAATGATCAGGGGGAGCTTGCCCGACCGGATAACGTGCGGTTTATGCCCACGGTGATTCTGGTCCGGCACGGACGCAGCAGTGCCAACACGTCCGGCGTACTGGCCGGGCGGACGCCAGGGGTCAAGCTCGACGACGCCGGCGTACAGCAGGCCGCCGCGGTGGGGGAGCGGCTCGCGGAGCTGCCGCTGGCCGCGATCGTCACTTCGCCGCTGGACCGCTGCAAGCAGACCGCGGCGGCGATCGCGAAACATCACCCGGCGTTGCGTCCGGCAACGGATCGGCGACTGACCGAGTGCGGGTACGGCGACTGGACCGGGCAGAAGATCAGCACGCTGGCCAAGGACCCGATGTGGGCGGTGGTCCAGCAGCACCCGTCCGGCGTCACGTTCCCGAACGGCGAGTCGATGCGCGGGATGCAGCAGCGCGCGGTGGACGCGATCCGGGCGCACGACGCGGAGCTGGCGCGCACGCACGGCGACGGCGCGCTCTGGGTGGCCGTGTCGCACGGTGACGTGATCAAGGCGATCGTCGCGGACGCGCTCGGTCAGCACCTGGACGCGTTCCAGCGGATCGTCGTCGACACCGCCTCCACCACGATCATCAGCTACACCAAGACCAGGCCGTTCCTGGTCCGGCTGAACGACTCCGGCAGCGAGCTCGCCTCGCTCATCCCCAAGCCTCCGGCGAAGGCCAAAGGCCGCGCCCGGAAGTCCGCAGTGCAGTCCTCCGACGCAGTGGTCGGCGGACGGTAACGAGAACATGCCCGGTAGCCCCCTGCGTGCTGCGCGGCACTCGGCACGGCATCTCGCCGCACTGGAGCAAAGGCCACGATGGAAAAACATCGAGGCCTTCACTCCAGCACGCCGAGCTACCGCACCGAGTACCTGCTCGCGACTGCAGGGGACTACCGGGCATGTTCTAGGGTTTCCGACATGGCGCGCGTAGTGCATTCGTATGACGATCCTGATCGGTTCGTCGCCGGCACCGTCGGTGAACCCGGTGCCCGGACCTTTTTCCTGCAGGCCAGGGCGGGTAACCGGCTGACCTCGGTGGCCTGTGAGAAGGAACAGGTGATGGCGCTCGCGGAGCGGCTCGACGTGATGCTGGACGAGGTCGCGCGGCGGTTCGACCGGGAGCCGGCCGGGCCGGCCGGGGTGGACGACACCGACCCGCTGGAGCAGCCGATCGAGGAGGAGTTCCGGGCCGGCACCATGACGCTGGCCTGGGAGGCCGACGCCGAGAAGGTGGTGATCGAGGTGTTCGCCGTCGTCGCCGGCGAACAGGCCGAGCTCGAGGAGACCGATCCCGTCACGGCGGCGCTGGAGTCCGAGGACGCCGAGGTGTTCATCGTCCGGATCAGCGAAGAGCAGGCCCGCGCGTTCGCTCGCCGGGCCGTCGCGCTGGTCGCGTCCGGCCGGCCGAGCTGCCCGTTCTGCGGCCGCCCGATCGACCCGGAGGGGCACATCTGCCCGCGCGCCAACGGCTACCGCAGGCACGTCCGCGAATGATCGATCTGGACCTGCTCGCGCGCGGTGAGCTGTCCCTGCTCGGCCGGCTGATGGCCGCGTCCAACGGCACGTTCCAGGGCGCGGTCAGCCTCGAGGGCGAGTCGGCGACCGTCGTCTACAAGCCGATCGAGGGCGAGCGGCCGCTGTGGGACTTCCCGGACGGCACGCTGGCTCAGCGCGAGTACGCCGCGTACGTCGTCTCGGAGGCGCTCGGCTGGAACCTGGTACCGCCGACGCTGCTTCGGGACGGGCCGCTCGGTGTCGGCATGGTCCAGCTCTGGATCGACGAGGCGGAGCTGCCGCCGGGTAAGACCGAGCTGGTCGACATCGTCCCGCAGGGCCGGGTGCCGAAGGGGTGGGTCGGCGTACTGGATGCTCTCGACGGGCGGCACAACCCGGTGACGCTGGTGCATGCGGACAACGCCGCGCTGCAGCGGATGGCGGTGTTCGATGCCGTGGTCAACAATGCCGACCGCAAGGGCGGGCATGTGCTCAATCCGGGCGACGGGCGGGTGTTCGGGGTTGACCATGGCGTCACCTTCAACGCCGACGACAAGCTGCGCACGGTGTTGTGGGGCTGGGCCGGTGAGGCGGTACCTGACGAGCTGCTCGAGGATGTCAGGAAGCTCGCGGATGGTCTCGCCGGGCAGCTCGGCAGCGAGTTGTGCGAGCTGATCACCGCCATCGAGCTGACCGCGACCCGCGAGCGGTGTGCGTCGATCCTGAAGACGGGCACCTTCCCGCTGCCGAGCGAGGACTGGCCGGCGATCCCCTGGCCGGCCTTCTAGACCGCGGGCGTCTAGACCCCCGCGGGCTGGCTGAGGTTGCTGGGGCTGATGCCGCGTTCGCGTTTGAAGGCGGCGCTGAAGCTGAAGGCGTCGGCGTACCCGATCCGGCGGGCGACCGCGCCGACCGACGAGCCCGGCTCGGCGAGCAGGTCGGCGGCCAGGGTCATCCGCAGATCGGTGAGATAGCCGAGAGGGCTTTCGCCGGTGAGCTCGGTGAAGCGCCTGGCCAGCGTGGTTCGGGAGACGCTGGCGACCTCGGCGAGTGAGGCGAGGGTCCACGGATCGGCAGGGGAGTGGTGCATCGCTTGCAGGACCGGGCCGATCACCTCGTCGCTGAGAGCGGTGTGCCAGCGGGGCGAGTTGAGGTCGAACCAGTCGCGCAGCGTGCAGACCATCAGCCAGTCCATCAGCCGGTCGAGGCTGACCTGCCGGCCGAGCCTGCCGACTGCGAGGGCGCCCTCGATGTACGCGCGCAGCGGTGAGCAGTCCAGGTCCTCGGCGACGACCATCACCGCAGGGAGCCCGCGGACAAGGCGTCGTGGCATCTCCTGGCGGACGTAGTAGGCGCCGGCGAGCAGCACAGTGCCGCCTGGGTGGTCGGCGCCTACAGTGCCGTCACACCTGACGTCGACCGGCTCGGCCGTCGTGTCGAGACTCGTGGTGAAGACGAACGGCTCGGGGCCGCGGACGATCGCGGTGTCGCCGGGCTTGAGGTGCACGGTCTCTCCGTTGACGAGCAGCCAGCCCTCGCCGCGCAACGGGGCGCAGAGGGTCAGCGCGGCGCCGTCGGTGAAGCGGAGCGCGGAGTCGGCGGACAGCGCCGGCGTACCGAGCACGGAGCCGTTCGCGCGGACGGCGTACAGAAGCTCGTCGAGGGGATCCATGGGTCCCAAAGTAGACGGTGGGACGGACACACAGGTGGTCGGCGATCTCGCGCATGGCTCTGCGGGGCGCCGGACGGTTGGCTGATGGGTATGACGATTCTGGTGCTTGGAGCAACGGGGAAGACAGGCCGGCGGGTAGTCCGGCAATTAAGGGCCGATGGCAACGAAGTACGGGCGGCGTCGCGATCGGGTGAGGTGCGGTTCGACTGGACCGATCCGCAGACGTGGGCCGGCGTGGTGGACGGGGCGAAGGCGGTCTATCTGATCGCGCCGGATGATCCGGAGCCGATCGAGGCATTTGTGACGCAGGCGGTGCGGGCCGGCGTCGAGCGGTTCGTGGTGTTGTCCGGGCGCGGGATCGACCACGCGGAGGGGCGATTCGGGCCTGGAATGGTGGAGGCCGAGCGGGCGGTGGCGGCCTCCGGGGTCGGCTGGACGGTACTGCGGGCAAACAACTTCAACCAGAACTTCACCGAAGATCTGTGGCATGAACCCCTGCTGGCCGGGCGGCTGGCGCTGCCGATGGGCGCGGTGGGAGAGTCGTTCGTCGACGTGCACGACATCGCCGAGGTGGCTGCTCTGACGCTCACCGGGGACGGGCACTTCGGGCAGGTGTACGAGCTGTCCGGGCCGGAGTCGCTCACGTTCGCCGAGGCCGTCCGGGTGATCTCGAAGGTGAGCGGGAGGACGATCGAGTACGTCGAACTGTCGCCGGCCGAGTACCAGGCAGAGGTGCTTGCCGAGGGGTATCCGGCGGAGGTCGCGGAACTGTTGGGCGTGATGTTCGAGTTGATGCGCGCGGGGAACCTGACAGCGCCCACCGACACGGTGGAGAAGCTCCTCGGGCGGCCGGCGACCACGTTCGCCGAGTACGCCGTACAGGCTTGGAGTGGCACTAGCGCATAAAAGCCGGGAGCGCGCGCTGGATCGGAGAGTGGAACCGCGTCGTGGCGCGAATTCGCTGACTGGATAGGCTCCATCCCATGCAGGCGTGGACGAAACCAGAAATCCCGGTCGTACCCGGGCCGTCCCGGCGTCTTCGCCTCTACGACACCGCTTCGGCGGGGCCGGTCGAGGTGCCGCCCGGCGGCGACGGCCCGGCCCGGATGTACGTCTGCGGGATCACGCCGTACGACGCGACCCACATGGGGCACGCCGCGACGTACGTCACGTTCGACCTGATCAACCGGCTCTGGCTGGACGCCGGGTACGACGTGGCGTACACGCAGAACATCACCGACGTGGACGACCCGCTGCTCGAGCGTGCGACCGCGACCGGCGTCGACTGGACTGATCTGGCGCAGGCCGAGATCCAGCTGTTCCGCGACGACATGACCGCGCTGCGGGTGGTTCCGCCGCAGAACTACGTCGGCGTGGTGGAGTCGATCGAGCTCGTCACGAGGTCGATCGAGGACTTGCAGCGGGCCGGCGCGGTGTACTCCGTCGACGGCGACCTGTACTTCGCTGTGAAGGCGGATCCGGCGTTCGGTGGCGTGTCCGGGTACGACGTGGAAACGATGCGGGCGCTCTTCGCTGAGCGAGGTGGCGACCCGGATCGCGAGGGCAAGCGCGACCCGTTGGACAGCCTGCTCTGGCGTGCTGAGCGGCCGGGGGAGCCGGCCTGGGACTCGCCGTTCGGGCGGGGGCGTCCGGGGTGGCACGTGGAGTGCTCGGCGATCGCGCTGGAGCATCTCGGGATGGGGTTCGACGTTCAGGGCGGTGGGAGTGATCTGATCTTCCCGCATCACGAGATGTCGGCCAGTGGGGCGCAGGTGGCGACGGGAGAGCACCCGTTCGCGCGGGCGTACGTGCACCAGGCGATGGTCGGGCTGGACGGCGAGAAGATGTCGAAGTCCAAGGGCAACCTGGTGCTCGTCTCGAAGGAGCGCAAGGGCGGCTCGGATCCGATGGCGATCCGGCTGGCGTTGCTGGCGCATCACTACCGCACCGATTGGTTCTGGACGTCGTCCGACCTGCTCGACGCACAGGAGCGGCTGGACGTCTGGCGAGGCGCGATCACCCGGGGGACTGGCCCCGACGGCGCGGCTGCGGTCGACGCGCTGCGTGCCGCACTAACCAACGACCTCGACACCGTGGCGGCACTCGCTGCCGTCGACCTCTGGGCCGAAACCAACGGCGACGACCCCGAGTCCGCCGCACTGGTCGCCCAGGCTGTCGACGCACTGCTCGGGATCAAGCTCTAACCCGTACTGCGAACCGAGCGTGCCGGTGCCGGTGAGCGGGCGCGGACCGCCACCACTACCGAACCCGGAACCGGAGCCGCGACACGCCGCGGGGAAGCGTTTGCTGGCGAGGTTCGACAGTGGCGGCGGTCCGGCCCCTGCCTCGGATCAGCGCTGTCAGCCGGGGCGACTGGGTCAGCCGGTGACCGGGAACCGCCGGGTCAGCCGTGACCGGGAACTCCCGGGTCAGCCGGTGACTGGGAACCGCCGGGTCAGCCGTGACCGGGAACTCCCGGGTCAGCCGGTGACTGGGTGGTGGGTCTTAACCGGGGTGGGGACCGGGGCGGCCGGGGCCTCGTCTGGGGGTGGGACGGGGAGTGTTGTCGTCGGCGTGGTCGGCTTTGGGGTGGGCTTGGCGGCTGGCTTGGCGCAAGTGGCTGAGGCCAGGCGGATTACCTGGGCGCCGCCGCCGAGGTTGATTGTCAGGCCGGTGATGGTGAACGCGCCGTCCGAGTGCTTCGCCTGCTGGTTGACCGTGATGGTGGCCAGCGGCGCCGCCGGGATCGTCGCGCTTTGCTTGACGGTCGGTACTGCGATCCGCTGGCCCAGCAGCGTCAGCGCACCGATGTCGACACCGCCCTGATCGCCGGAGCACCAGACGCTCAGGCCTTCGATGCCGAGCAGCGAACTCGGCGGGGTGAGTAGCAGCTTGCACAGGTCCGGCAGATTCTTGACCGGCAGGTCGATCGTGTTCAGGTCCGGCAGCGGAATGCCGAGCTCGGGCAGCGGGAGATTCGGGATCGGCAACTCGTCGGCGCCGGTGGCCGGAAGGTTCGCGCAGCTCTTCTTCAGGTCGGGCGGGAGCTTTACCTGGCTGAGGATGTCCGGGCCGACGACCACGTCGAAGAGCTCGACCGCGGCGGAGTCGTTCCCGGCGGTCGCAGTACCGGCGCGGACGGACAGCAGCGGGTTCTTCGGCAGTTCGAGGGCGGAGGTGCTTCGCCGTTTGCCGTCGAGCGATTCGGCGTACGGCGTCTTCGCGATCGGGACCTGGCCTTCCGCGCTGACCGCGTACGCCGACGAGGCGCGCGCGGCCGCGTTGCCCACCGGGGCGCTGGCGACCAGCGTGAACGCTACGACACCTGTCACGGCCGTGACCGTCGTGATGGTCGGCACGAGCTGTCGTCGCATCGGAATCCCCACTTTCTGCCGAACCCTGCTACTTGCTGTCGATCAGGACGAGTGTTCCCAGCGGAACCTGCTGCAGACGACCGAGTGCGGTCTTCGGCACCCGGACGCAACCGGCGCTGACGGCTGCCCCGAACACGTCCGGCCTGGGCCAGCCATGAATCGCGACGGTACCAGGCCCACCACCGAACGTGTCGAGAGTAGGACTGTGTGCTCCCAACGGCAGGACGACGGGCGACGCGGACCGCTTGGTGTCGATGATCGAGCCGAGCAAGAAGGTACGCCCGGGCGGGGTCGGCGTCTTCTTCGCGCCGACGCCGGCCTTCCACCGGCCAAGGCTTTTGCCCTGCTGGAACAGCTCGATGGTCCGCGAGCCTGTGTGCACCCTGATCACGTACGACGAGGAGGCGCGCTCCAGGTCCTCGTCGCGCACCCAGCCGGTCGAGCGATTCGGCTTCGACGGCAGCAGCACCCGCAGCCACCCGTCAGCCTGCTCGACCACGGGCAGCCAGGTCGGCCCGAACTGGGTCGGCCCGATCTTGGCGAACGGTTCGGCGTCAGGAGCGGAGTAGAGGGCTGTCTCGGCGCGCGGGTGGACGACCAGCCCATCGGTTCCAGCGAAGGGTTGCGGGTCGAGTGGCGCGGTCGCGACGGTGGTGTGGGTCGACGAACTCGCCAGCGTGCTGAGGTCGACCTCCTCGACGTGCTTGCGGTTGCCGAGCACGCCGACGACCGCGACGGTGCCAAGCAACAGGAGCACGGCCAGTGCTCCGATCGACCCTCCGCCCCGCTCGTCGGCGCGTGTCCTGCGCATACCGGTTACTCCGGGCGGTCGGTATTGCGGCGGCGGAGGTAACGCTCGAACTCGGCGGCGATCGCGTCGCCACTGGCCTCGGGGAGGTCGGTGGTGTCGCGCTGCTCTTCAAGGGACGCCACGTACTCCGCGACCTCCGGGTCCTCTTCGCTCAGCTCGTCCGCGCCGCGCTGCCAGGCACGCGCCAGCTCGGGCAGATCACCCTCGGGCATCGGCAGATCCAGCAGGGCCTCCACCTTGCCGAGCAACGCCAGCGACGCCTTCGGGCACGGAGTACCGGCGATGTAGTGCGGGATCGCGGACCAGATCGACACCGACGGTACGCCGAGAGTTCCGCACAGGTCGGCGAAGACGCCGGTGATCCCGGTCGGGCCTTCGTAGCTCGACGGCTCGAGGCTCCACGAGGCGGTCAGTTCCGGGTCGGACGACGACGCGGAGACCGGGATCGGCCGGGTGTGCGGCGAGTCGGCGAGCAGCGCGCCGAGGACGACGACGAGCTGCGCGTTCGAGTCGTCGACCAGTTCGAGCAGCTCGCGGCAGAAGCCACGCCAGCGCATGTTCGGCTCGATGCCGCGGATCAGCAGCACGTCCCGGTCGGTGTCGTCGGGACGGGCCAGGAAGATCCGGGTGGTCGGCCAGGTGAGCCGCCGGACGCCTTCGTCGTCGAACTCGACCTCGGGGCGCTTCACCTGGTAGTCGTAGTAGTCCTCTGGGTCGATCGCGGTGACGAGCTCGGCGTCCCACTCCTCGATCAGGTGATCGACCGCTCCGGTGGCCGCCTCGGCCGCGTCGTTCCAGCCTTCGAACGCGGCGATTACGACCGGATCCCTCAGGTTCGCGAGATCTACCACTCGCCATCCCCCGTCCTAGTCGTCTGTTGAGCCAATAACCGGAGTGCCAGCCTACGTGTAGAGCGAGGCGAGCGGCTTCGGTTTCACGGCCGGCCGGAAAAGGTGTCGAACGTACTCCGTAGGATGCCGTCCATGACCCTTCAAGCGGTGCTCTGGGACATGGACGGCACGTTGGTGGATTCGGAGCCCGAGTGGGCCCGGGTGCAGATCGGGCTGCTCACCGAACTCGGCGCGATCTGGACCATCGAGGACTGCATGTCCCTGGTCGGCAGCGATCTCGGTGACGCGGTGAAGGTCTGGATGACCCGGATCCCGGCCGGCGCGATCGAGCCGGAGGAGCTCGCCGAGCGGATGTACGGCGAGGTGGTCCGCGCCCTGAAGGAAGGCGTCGCACTGCGTCCCGGCGCGCTCGAGTTGCTGACCGCACTGAGGTCCGCGGGGATTCCGTGCGCGCTGGTCTCCGCGTCGTACCGGGTGATGATCGACGCCGTGTTGTCGCATCTGCCGCCTGATCTCTTCGACGTGATCGTGGCCGGTGACGAGGTCCGCAACGGCAAACCGCACCCGGAGCCGTACCTGACCGCAGCGGCCGAGCTGAGAGTCGATCCCGCCAACTGCATCGTGATCGAGGACTCGCCGACCGGCGCCCAGGCCGGGACCGCGGCGGGCGCGTTTGTCATCGCCGTACCGCAATTGGTGACGATCCCGGCGGCCCCCCGGCGTCTGGTGGCGGAGTCACTGGAACCGCTCACTCCGGATGCGTTGCGCGACTTGCTCCGCTGAGGGGTTACCTTCTTTGGGTGCCTGCGGGGGTGTTCTGGGGGAAGGTTGGAATGGTGACTTTGTTCAAGCGGCGCGCCGCGTGGCTGGCGGCGGCCGGCGTGCTGGCGGGCTCGCTCGCGGCCTGCGGCAAACCTGGTGCCAGCAATCCGAACCAGGAAGGGCCGCCGCCGAAGGAACTGGTCATCAAGGTCGCCACGACCGACACCGTCAGCTCACTCGACCCGGCCGGTCCGTACGAGATCGGCTCCCGCACGCTGCAGGCCAACCTGTACCAGACGCTGCTGACGATGCTGCCCGGCAAGGCGACCCCGGTGCCGGACGCCGCCGACTGCCAGTACGACGCGCCCACGACGTACACCTGCAGTCTGAAAAAGGGACTGACCTTCCCCAACGGGCATGAACTGACGTCATCGGACGTGAAGTTCAGCTTCGACCGGATGCTGCGGCTGAAGACGCCCGGCGGACCGTCGGGTCTGTTCGGTTCGCTCGTCTCGGTGAGTACGCCCGACGAGCTGACCGCGGTCTTCACCCTGAAGAAGCCGGACGCACGGTTGCCCTACCTGCTGACCACCACGGGCGCGTCGATCGTGGACGAAGAGTCCTACCCGGCCGGCAAGCTGCTCAGCGACAACGCGATCGGCAGCGGGCCGTACCAGCTGAAGTCGTACCGGGCGGGATCCGCGGCGGTGCTCGGCAAGTTCAAGGGGTACCGCGGGCCGCGCGCCGCGCAGAACGACACGGTCGAGGTCAGCCTGCTGCCGGATGCCGCGTCGCTGACGGAGGCGCTGACGAGTGGCAAGGCCGATGTCGGGTTCCATGGGTTCGGGCCGGGGACGCTCGACAAACTGCGAGCCGGCGACCAGGTGCAGGTGGTCGACGGGGGATCGGCGGAGATCCGGTTCTTCGCTTTCCACATGCGCTCGATGGTCGCCCGCAAGCCCGCCGTACGACGGGCCGTCGCGCAACTGATCGACCGGCCGGCCATCGCCAAGAAGGCGTACGGCGATCGCGTGTCCCCGCTGTACTCCGTCGTGCCACCCGGGTTCGCCGGGCAGGTGGACGCGTTCCGGACGCAGTACAAGGAGCCGAACAAGACGGCCGCGGCCGCGATCCTGCGGGAAGCCGGCATCGTCTCGCCGGTGACGCTCACGGTCGGCTGGACGCCGTTCCAGTACGGCGCGGGCGCGAAAGCTGAAGTCCTCGAGCTGAAGCGGCAGCTGGAGGCGTCAGGGCTGTTCAAGGTGGTACTGCGGAGTGCGGAGTGGCCGAAGTACCAGCAGCTCGCGCACGCTGGGGTGTACGACCTCTACCAGGCAGGCCTGTTCCCGGAGTACCTGGACAGCGGTGACTATCTGGAGCCGTTCGTGCGTGACGGTGGTGTCTATCAGAACGGCTACCGCAGCTCGGCGGCGAACAAGCTGCTGGACCAGGAGATCGCGGAGCAGAACCAGCTCGAACGCGAAGAGTCACTGAAGAGCCTGCAGAACCTGCTGGCCCAGGATGCCCCGGTCATCCCGTCCTGGCAGGGCCGGTTGACGGTGGTCGCCGGCAAGAGCGTGGAGCGGGTCGAGGAAACGCTGAATCCGCTCTCGTTCGTGTATTTCTCGCCGCTGCGCAAGTAGCGCCCGCCAACCTGTCGGCCGCTCTGTCATGGCCCGTCAGTGTCAGTGACAGCGAGTCGCCAGCGACCCTCGGTAGGTACATGCTGTACTGCGAGTTGTCCCACGATACGGGACGATTTCCTACGCATCACGATCGGGCAACGCGGTACTTTCGGCGTTTGACTCCGGCGAGTAATGAAGGCAGGTTAAGTCGGCAGCTATACCGGATCCGTACCCGGATCCATTGACACAGGCAGGGGAACACATCGCGTGACGACACCACTCGAGGTCGAGCCCGGCAGGGGAGATCCTGAAGCAGTCCTGCAAGGGATGCGGAAGATCGAGGGACGCTCGCTCGGCCAGATCGCGTGGATGCGGCTCAAGCGGGACAAGGTAGCGATCGTCGGCTTCGTCGTGATCGTGCTGCTGATCCTGATGGCGATCCTCGCGCCGCTGATCGTCAAGGCGATCGGCCACCCGCCGAACGAGTTCAACCAGGACCTGATCGACACCCAGGGCGGCACGCTGGCCCCGCTCGGCAGGTTCGGCGGGATGAGCTGGGACCACCCGTTCGGGGTCGAGCCGGTGAACGGTCGCGACCTGATGAGCCGGGTCATCTACGGCTCGCGGATCTCGCTGCTGATCGCGTTCTTCGCGACGCTGCTCTCGGTCACCATCGGCACCGTTATGGGGATCGTGTCCGGCTTCTTCGGCGGCTGGGTCGACGCCCTGATCAGCCGGCTGATGGATGTCTTCCTGGCCTTCCCGCTGCTGGTCTTCGCGATCGCGCTGGCTGGTGTCATCCCGGACGACGCCTTCGGCCTGCAGGGTGACTCACTGCGGATCGTGTTGCTGATCTTCATCATCGGGTTCTTCAACTGGCCCTATATCGGGCGGATCGTGCGCGGGCAGACGATCTCGCTGCGGGAACGCGAATTCGTCGACGCGGCCCGCAGCCTGGGCGCGCGCCGGCCGTACATCCTGTTCACCGAGCTGCTGCCGAACCTGGTGGCGCCGATCCTGGTCTACTCGACGCTGCTGATCCCGACGAACATCCTCTTCGAGGCGGCGCTGTCGTTCCTCGGCGTCGGTGTCCGGGCCCCTACGGCCACCTGGGGCGGCATGTTGTCCGACGCGGTCACCTTCTACACGATGCCGCACTTCATGTTGTGGCCTGGCCTGGCCATCTTCATCACCGTCCTCGCCTTCAACCTGTTCGGCGACGGGCTGCGCGACGCGCTCGATCCGCGATCGCGATGAGTTCGACTTTCACCACCAGCGGTTCTGACAAGAAGGGGTGCACCACCACGATGAGCATCAAACGACTGAGAACGGTAGCCGCATTGTCGGCGGTCGTTGCTCTGGCGCTGTCCGCCTGTGGCGGCGGCGGCGGCAACGACAACGGCACCGCGGCCGGTGGGGCCAAGAACGAGTTCAACGCTGGGCTGGCCGCGGTGGTGAACCCTTCTGACAAGAAGGGTGGAACCATCAAGATGGGGCACTCCGACACCTGGGACAGCCTGGACCCGGGTGAGACCTATTACGGCTACGCCTGGAACTTCGCGCGGTTGTACGGCCGCTCGTTGCTGATGTTCAAGCCGGCTCCTGGCAAGGCGGCCAACGAGGTGGTTCCCGACCTGGCCGAGGGCCTGGGCGTACCCACCGACGGTGGTAAGACCTGGACCTACAAGATCCGCAAGGGCGTCAAGTTCGACGACGGCACCGAGGTCAAGGCCAAGGACGTCAAGTACGCCGTCCTGCGCTCGACCGACAAGGAGACCTTCCCCAACGGTCCGGCCTACTTCGAGGCGTTCCTGAACCTGCCGGCCGGCTACAAGGGCCCGTACAAGTCCAAGGGCGTCAACACGGACTCGGCGATCAGCACCCCGGACGACTACACCATCGTCTTCCACCTGAAGAACGGCTTCGGTGGCTTCGACTACCTGGCCCAGTTGCCCCAGACGATGCCGGTGCCGGAGGCCAAGGACACCGGCGCCAGGTACCGCAACACGATCGTCTCCAGCGGCCCGTACAAGTTCGCGAACCTGCAGCCCGACAAGTCGTTCGAGCTCGTCCGTAATGACAAGTGGGACCAGGCGACCGACCCGAACCGCAAGGCCCTGCCGGACAAGTACCAGGTCTCGCTGAAGGTCAACGCCGATGACATCGACAACCGGGTCATCTCCGGCGACCTGGACATCGACGTCTCGGGTACCGGTGTCCAGCCGGCCTCGTTGAGCAAGGTGCTGACCGACCCTGCGCTGAAGGCCCAGGCGGACAACGCCTCCCTCGCCCGCCTGTGGTACACCTCGATCAACCCGACGGTTCCGCCGTTCAACAACATCGAGTGCCGCAAGGCGATCCAGTACGGCATGAACAAGGCGAGCTACCAGACCGCCTACGGAGGCCCGTTCTCCGGTGGTGACCTGGCGACGACGCTGATGCCGCCGCTGGTTCCCGGCTACGAGAAGTTCGACCTCTACCCGGCCGGCCCGGACAGCAAGGGCGACCAGGCCAAGGCCAAGGAAGCGCTGACCGCGTGCGGCCAGCCCAACGGCTTCACCACCAACATGGCGTACCGCTCCGACCGGCCGCGCGAGAAGGCGACCGCCGAGGCGTTCCAGCAGGCACTCAAGCCGATCGGCATCAACCTGACGCTGAAGGGTTACCCGTCGGGTGACTACTTCTCGCAGTACGCCGGCAACCCGCCGTTCGTCGTCGCGAACAAGATCGGCCTGGCCACCAACGGCTGGGGCGCTGACTGGAACGACGGCTTCGGCTTCCTGTCGCAGATCGTCGACAGCCGGGTCATCCGGCCGACGGGTGGCTCCTCCAACACCAGTGTCCGGATCCCCGACGTCGACAAGATGCTCGACGCCGCGATCGCCGAGACGGACACCGCCAAGCGCGAGAAGCTGTGGGCGCCGATCGACAAGCGCGTGATGGAAGAGGCAGTGATCTACCCGGGTGTCTACGCGAAGAGCCTGCTGCTGCGGCCGAAGAACCTCAGCAACGTGTTCATCAGCGAGGCGTTCAACATGTACGACTACCTGAGCCTGGGTGTGAAGTAGCAGGTCCGCGCTGCCCCGTACAGAAACTCACGTTAGGTAGGTGAAGGCCGCAGGTGTCCGGCCCGGGAGGATCTCCCGGGCCGGACACCGGTGCCAGACACTGTGATCACATACATCATCAGGCGCCTCGTGGCGGCGATCGGGCTACTGGTCATCGTGAGCGCGGTCACCTTCTCGATCTTCTATCTGGTCCCACGCTGGGCCGGCGCTACGCCGGAGACCCTGGCGACCCGGTACGTCGGCCGCGCCGCGACCGAGGACACGGTCAAGCTGACCGCCGAGCGGCTTGGTCTGTACGACCCGATTGCAGTGCAGTACTGGAACTGGGCCAAGGGCGTCGTTGTCGGCGCCGAGTACGACTACGGCGCTGGGGTCGAGCGGTGCCCGGCGCCTTGCCTGGGCTACTCGTTCATCACCAAGCAGCCGGTGTGGCCCGAGCTGCTGGACCGAATACCAGTGACGCTTTCGCTGGCCGCGGGTGCTTCGGTGCTGTGGCTGGCGTTGGGCGTCGCGATCGGAGTGCTGTCCGCGCTGAGACGCGGGTCGATCTTCGACCGGGCGGCGATGACAGTCGCCCTGGCCGGTGTCTCGCTGCCGATCTTCTTCACCGGGCTGATATCCCTGGCTTTCTTCAGTTATCAGCTGGGCTGGACGGTGCCTGGTGGAACCTTCGTGAAGATCACCGACAACCCGATCAAGTGGGCACAGGCACTGACCTTGCCCTGGATCACGCTCGCGTTCCTCTTCTCCGCGCAGTACGCCCGGCTCACTCGGGCCGGCATGCTCGAGACGATGAACGAGGACTTCATCCGGACGGCCCGGGCCAAGGGGCTGCCGGAGCGGACAGTCGTCGTACAGCACGGCCTGCGGGGCGCGCTGACGCCGATCGTCACCATCTTCGGTCTGGACGTCGGCCTGCTGCTCGGTGGCGCCGTGCTGACCGAGAAGACGTTCTCCCTGCCGGGGCTGGGCAAGTATGCGGTCGACGGCATCGTCGCCAACGACCTGCCGAAGATCCTCGGCGTGACGCTGGTCGCCGCGGTGTTCATCGTGCTGGCGAACCTGATCGTCGACCTCCTGTACGCCGTCGTCGACCCGAGGGTGCGCGCCAAATGACCGAACCGAACTCCTTCCTCGAGGTCCGCGACCTGCGCACGCACTTCCCGACCGACGACGGTCTGGTCAAGTCCGTCGACGGTCTGTCGTTCTCGCTCGACCGGGGCAAGACGCTCGGTATCGTCGGCGAGTCCGGGTCCGGCAAGAGCGTGACCAGCCTGTCGATCATGGGCCTGCACAAGGGTGGCAGCGCGCGGATCTCCGGCGAAGTACTGCTCGACGGCCAGGATCTGGTCAGCTCGTCGGCCGAAGAGGTCCGGCTGCTGCGCGGCAAGCGGATGGCGATGATCTTCCAGGACCCGCTGTCGGCGATGCACCCGTACTACACGGTCGGCCACCAGATCATCGAGGCCTACCGGGTGCACAACAAGGTCACCAAGGCGGTCGCCAAGAAGCACGCGATCGAGATGCTCGACCGGGTCGGCATCCCGCAGCCGGACAAGCGCGTGGACGCCTACCCGCACCAGTTCTCCGGCGGGATGCGGCAGCGCGCGATGATCGCGATGGCGCTGTCGTGCGACCCCGACCTGCTGATCGCCGACGAGCCGACGACGGCGCTCGACGTCACCGTACAGGCGCAGATCCTGGATCTGATCCGCGATCTGCAGCGCGAGTTCAACTCCGCCGTCATCATCATCACCCACGACCTCGGGGTGGTCGCCGAGCTCGCCGACGACATCCAGGTGATGTACGCCGGCCGGGCGATCGAGTACGGCACGGCCGAGGACATCTTCGACCGGCCGCAGCACCCCTACACCTGGGGTCTGCTGGGCTCGATGCCCCGGATCGACCGGGAGCGGACCGAGCGGCTCATCCCGATCAAGGGCACTCCGCCCAGTCTCATCAACGTCCCGTCGGGGTGCGCGTTCAACCCGCGGTGCAACTACGCCTCCCTGAACGAGGGCGCGAGTGAGACCGAGCGGCCGGAACTTCTGGACATCGGCGCCGGACACAAGGTGGCCTGCCACCTGTCGCCGGGGCAACGCCAGAAGATCTGGGAGACCGACATCAAGCCGAAGCTGTGAACGGACGAGGACTGTGACGACTGCTGATACCGACCCCACCGCCGTTCCCGGCGTCGTCGAGCCCGAGATGGGCGAAGAGCTGCTGTCGGTGACGAATCTGACCAAGCACTTCCCGATCCGGCGCGGCCTGCTGCAGCGCCAGGTCGGCGCCGTCCAGGCCGTCGACGGCCTGGACTTCACGGTGAAGAAGGGCGAGACGTTCTCGCTGGTGGGGGAGTCGGGCTGCGGCAAGACCACCACCGGCCGGCTGCTCACCCGGCTGCTCGAACCGACCGACGGCAAGATCATCTTCGAGGGGCGCGACATCAGCCACCTCGGCGACGGCAAGATGCGGCCGCTGCGGCGCGACGTACAGATGATCTTCCAGGACCCGTACGGTTCGCTGAACCCGCGGCACACCGTCGGCAAGATCGTCGGAGCGCCGTTCAGGCTGCAGAACGTGAAGACCGAGGGCGGCACGAAGAAGGCCGTCCAGGAGCTGCTCGAGCTGGTCGGCCTGAGCCCGGAGCACTACAACCGCTACCCGCACGAGTTCTCCGGCGGCCAGCGGCAGCGCATCGGCATCGCCCGCACCCTCGCGCTCCGGCCGAAGCTGATCGTCGCCGACGAGCCGGTCTCCGCGCTGGACGTGTCGATCCAGGCGCAGGTGGTGAACCTGCTCGAGGACCTGCAGGACGAGTTCGACCTGACCTACGTGATGATCGCCCATGACCTGTCAGTGGTCCGGCACGTCTCGGACCGGGTAGCCGTCATGTACCTGGGCAAGATCGTCGAGATCGCCGACCGGGTCGGCCTGTACGAGACACCGATGCACCCGTACACGCTCGCCCTGTTGTCCGCAGTACCGATCCCGGACACCAAGCGCAGAGGCAAGCAGGAACGCATCCGCCTCCAGGGCGACGTCCCCAGCCCCATCGACCCACCCCCCGCCTGCCGCTTCCACACCCGCTGCTGGAAAGCCCAGGACATCTGCAAAACAGTCGAGCCCCCACTGCTCCAGCTGGCCCCCGGCCACCAGGCGGCTTGCCACTTCCCCGAAAACCAGCCCGGCGGCGAAGCCCCCAAAAAAGCCACCGCCAGCTGAAGCTCAAGCAGTCACAGCGCCCGAAGAACCAGACCAGGTTCTTCGGGCGCTGTTGTTGTTCAGCCGTAGAGCCAGCGGATGGGGGTGCCTATGGGGAGGGTGAAGGGGGCTGTGCGGGGTGGGGTGGTGGTGAAGGTGAGGGTGGAGAAGGCGGGGGTGGTGACTTGGCAGGTCAGGGTATTGGTGGAGCAGGTTAGGAGGTCCACGGGGATGCCGGGGACTGGGTCGATGAGTTGAGGGATGAGGCGGACGCCGGCGGCGGTGAAGGTGTTGTCGGTTAGCCACTGGCTGAAGATCAGGCGGGGGTGGTCGGGGTCATAGAAGGGGAGTTGCTTGCCGGCGGTGGTGTCGAAGAGTTTGAGGTCTGTGGGGGGTGGGGTGATGCGTTGGGGGTCGTTTGCGCCGGTCAGGAGGTACTTGGCGGAGGGGGAGAGGTAGGCCTGCTTGCCGGGGTAGGTGCCTTTGACGTTGTTGCCGGGGAGGTCTTTCAGGGTCAGCAGGGCGGGGCCCGTGGGGTTTTCTGGGTGCGCGTCGAGGAGGTAGCGGTCGGCGGTCAGTGCGCGGATGGCGCGGGGGTCGAGCGGCTCGATGAATGGCTGGCTCTGGCCGGTCTTCAGGTTCCAGCGGTAGACGCCTTTGAGGGTGCCGAAGTAGGCGTCGTCGCCGTCGATGGCGATGACGCGTGGGGCCGTCGCGAGGGACACGTTCGGGGGAACCTTGTTGCCGAGCTCGGTGCGGACGAGTTCGCGGCGGGCCGCGACGTCGTAGACGACCGACTCGTACCGGTCGTTGAAGCCTTCGACCCAGCCGACCAGGTTTCCCCGGGTGGCGGCGGTCAGCTCGCCGAGCTCGCCGGGGCCATCGCCCAGCCGGCGTACTTGCTTGCCATCGGCAAGGAAGATGCCGCCGTCGCCGGTCGTGGTGAAGACGAAGCCGGCGTCGGTCTGGACGAAGGCGTTGAGCTTGTTCGGGGCGATCGAGATGACGTCGCGGCCGTAGTGGATGTCGCTGCCGATCGCATAGGTGGCGCGGCGCTCGGTGAACGGCAGGGCGACGGGTGCCGGGTCAGGCCCAAGCGTCTTGGCCACAGTGAGTCCTGTCGCGAGGACGGCCAGGGTGACCATCGCCGTACCGAGGACCACGACGGCCCGGCGGCGCCGGATCCGGCGGTCGCCGGTACTGATGATCGAGTCGAGGTCGAGTCCAGGCGGCTCGGTGAGGTTGGCGTGCTGGGTCAGGGTGTCTTTCAACAGGTCGGTCACTCCGTCATCCCTGCCTTGTCCATGATCAGGTCCGCGTCGGCGCCGAGCCGGGCGCGGAGTTTCTTGAGGGCGTCGGAGACCTGGCTCTTCACCGTGCCGATCGAGCAACCGAGGATCTCGGCGGTCTGGGCCTCGGTGAGGTCTTCGTAGTACCGGAGCACGACGGCCGCGCGCTGGCGCGGAGGCAGCCGCCGGAGCTCCTCCCACAGCCAGAGTCGTGCGGTGGAGTCCTCGGCGTCGGACGGTTGCTCCGGTACGTCGTCGCGCGGCTGCTCGGCGTGCCAGGACTTCCGGCGCCACCACGTGATCGCGACGTTGGTGATCACCTTGCGGGTGTAGGCCTCCGCATTGGCCGGATCGCGCAGTTTCCGCCAGGCGACGTACGTCTTGGTAAGCGCTTCCTGGACCAGATCGTCGGCCAGACCGCGATCGCCGGCCAGCAGGTAGGCGTACCGGTACAACGCCCCGTGCCTGGCGGTGGCGAACTCCACGAAGGCGCTGGAGTCCTTTCCGTCGGCCATCTGGTCTCCCTCACCTGGTGGTCGGCCTGCTCGTCAACCCTGACGAGGTGGACTTGGCAAAGGGTTGGGTGTCAAAGCCTGAATCTCGATCGTACGAAGCGCCCGAGTGTCGCAACCGGCAGACGGCTGGGCCGCGTTCGACAATGTCGAACGATAGGCGTTGTGCCGCCTCGCTAACGCTCCTAGATTCCAGTTCTCCGTGGTCGTCACGGAGTGGAAGGGAGTTTTCGGAATGGCTACGACAGCTACTGATCCACGGGCGGTCAAGGCGAAGACCCTTCTGGGGGAGTGCTCCGCCGAGCTCGCCGGAACATTCATCCTGATCTTGTTCGGCTGTGGTGTTGTCGCCCAGGTGGTGGCGGCAGGGATCGGAAACCACGACTCCATCGCCTGGGCCTGGGGGCTCGGAGTGACCCTGGGCATCTACACCGCCGGGCGGATGACCGGCGCGCACCTGAATCCGGCGGTGACGATCGCCCTGGCGGCGTTCCGCGGGTTCTCCTGGAAGAAGGTGCTGCCGTACTCGGTGGCACAGTTCCTCGGAGCGTTCCTGGCGGCGCTGGTAGTTCGGTGGAACTACACCGAGGCACTCAACAAGTTCGACCCTGAGCTGGGCATCAAGAGCCAGGGCGTGTTCTCCACCCTGCCGGGCAACGGCAGCATGGATCTCGGCGTCGGTATGTGGGACGGCTTCCGGGACCAGATCATCGGCACCGCGATTCTGATGTTCCTCATTCTCGCGATCGTCGACCTGCGCAACACGTCGCCGGCAGCGAACCTGGCCCCGGTCATCGTCGGCCTGGTGGTGGTCGGCATCGGGATGGCGTGGGGTACCAACGCGGGGTACGCGATCAACCCGGCCCGTGACTTCGGGCCCCGGCTGGCGTCCTTCTTCACCGGCTACGGGGGAGCGTTCAAGGATCAGTTCGGGGATCTGTATTTCTGGGTGCCGATCGTGGCACCGATCATCGGCGCGCTCGTCGGCGCGTTCCTGTACGACCTGCTGGTCGGCCGCAACCTCCCGATCGCGGACGAGGAAGAAGAGCCGGGCAGGATCCCTGAGGAAAAGACCGCATGACACGCGAGCGTGAGGAGAGGACAATCCATGGCTGACTTCGTAGGTGCCGTCGACCAGGGCACCACGAGCACCCGCTTCATGATCTTCGACCACTCCGGCAACGAGGTGGCCATTCACCAGCTGGAGCACGAGCAGATCCTGCCGCAGGCCGGCTGGGTCGAGCACAACCCGGTGGAGATCTGGGAGCGCACCAGCTCGGTGATCAGGACCGCGCTGAACGCGCAAGGGCTGCATGCGAGCGACCTGGCGGCGCTCGGCATCACCAACCAGCGCGAGACGGCCGTGGTCTGGAACCGCAAGACCGGACGCCCGTACTACAACGCGATCGTGTGGCAGGACACCCGCACCGACCGGATCGCGTCGGCGCTGGAGCGCGAAGGCAAGGGTGACGTGATCCGGCAGAAGGCCGGCCTGCCGCCGGCGACGTACTTCTCGGCCGGCAAGGTGCAGTGGATCCTGGAGAACGTCGACGGTGTGCGCGAGGCGGCCGAGGCCGGTGAGGCCGTCTTCGGCAACACCGACACCTGGCTGCTGTGGAACCTCACCGGCGGCACCGAGGGTGGCGTGCACATCACCGACGTGACGAACGCCAGCCGCACGATGCTGATGAACTTGGAGACGCTCGACTGGGACGACGAGTTGATCTCGTTCTTCAACATCCCCCGGCAGATGCTGCCGGAGATCCGCCCGTCGTCCGACCCGAACAAGTACGGCGAGACGCTCGCCAACGGGCCGCTCGGCGGCGTGGTACCGCTGACGGGTGACCTCGGTGACCAGCAGGCCGCCACGGTGGGGCAGGTCTGCTTCAACCCGGGCGAGGCCAAGAACACCTACGGCACCGGCAACTTCATGCTGCTGAACACCGGCACCGAGCTGGTCCGCTCGAAGGCAGGCCTGCTCAGCACGATGTGCTACCAGTTCGGCGACGACGCGCCGGTCTACGCGCTGGAGGGATCGATCGCCGTCACCGGGTCGGCCGTCCAGTGGCTGCGGGACCAGCTCGGCATCATCTCCGGCGCGAGCGAGACCGAGACGCTGGCCCGGCAGGTCGCGGACAACGGCGGCGTGTACTTCGTCCCGGCGTTCTCCGGCCTGTTCGCACCGTACTGGCGGTCGGACGCCCGCGGAGCGATCGTCGGGCTGTCGCGGTTCAACACGAACGCTCACCTGGCCCGCGCAACACTGGAAGCGATCTGCTACCAGAGCAAGGACGTGGCCGACGCGATGGAGAAGGACTCCGGCGTGAAGCTGGAAGTCCTGAAGGTCGACGGTGGCGTGACCGCGAACGAGCTCTGCATGCAGATGCAGGCCGACATCCTCGGCGTCCCGGTGAGCAAGCCGGTCGTCGCGGAGACCACCGCCCTCGGAGCGGCGTACGCGGCCGGTCTGGCGGTGGGGTTCTGGAACAACACCGACGAGCTGGTGCAGAACTGGAACGAGGACAAGCGCTGGAGTCCCGAGTGGAACGACGAGCAGCGTGCCGCCGGGTACAAGGGTTGGGAGAAGGCCGTCCAGCGCACGCTCGACTGGGTCGACGTCGACTAGCCGGCCCCAGCGACAACACGTAGTACAAGGCAACACGACGGAAGGAACAGCACAGTGGGCGCAGTGGCTCTGTCACCGCAGGCAAGGACCGACGCCATCGACGCGATGTCGGACGGCCCGGAACTCGACGTCCTGGTGATCGGTGGCGGGGTGGTCGGCACCGGCTCGGCTCTCGACGCCGCGACCCGGGGCCTGACCACCGGACTGCTGGAGGCGCGCGACTTCGCGAGCGGTACGTCCAGCAGGTCAAGCAAGTTGGTTCACGGTGGCCTGCGCTACCTGGAGATGCTCGACTTCCGTCTGGTGCACGAGGCGTTGCAGGAGCGTGGGCTGCTCCTGCAACGCCTGGCACCGCACCTGGTGAAGCCGGTGCCGTTCCTCTACCCCCTGCAGCACAGGTGGTGGGAGCGGATCTACGCCGGCTCCGGTGTCGCGCTGTACGACGCCATGGCGCTCAGCTCGGGTCTCGGCGCCGGCCTGCCGATCCACAAGCACCTGACCCGGCGTGGGGCCATGCGACTGGTCCCCAGCCTCAAGAAGTCGGCACTGATCGGCGCACTCCAGTACTACGACGCGCAGGTCGACGATGCCCGCCACACGATGGAACTGGCGCGTACTGCGGCGTCGTACGGGGCGCATGTCGCCAACCGGGTCAAGGTGACCGGGTTCCTCCGGCAGGGCGAGCGGGTGACCGGGGTCCAGGCGAAGGACCTGGAGAGCGGACGCGAGTTCGAAGTACGGGCCAAGCAGGTCGTCAACGCGACCGGCGTCTGGACCGACGACACCCAGGCGATGGTCGGTGAGCGCGGGCAGTACCACGTCCGCGCGTCGAAGGGGATCCACCTGGTCGTACCGAAGGACCGGATCCAGTCCAGCACGGGGATGATCCTGCGGACCGAGAAGTCCGTGCTGTTCGTCATCCCGTGGGGCCGGCACTGGCTGATCGGCACCACCGACACCGACTGGAACCTGGACAAGGCCCACCCGGCCGCGACCAGCAAGGACATCGAGTACCTGCTCGACCACGTCAACGAAGTACTGGTGACACCGTTGACGCGGGAGGACGTGGAGGGCGTGTACGCCGGGCTCCGACCCCTTCTGGCGGGGGAGTCGGAGAGTACGTCGAAGCTCTCGCGCGAACACGTCGTCGCGCATGCCGCCCCCGGCCTGGTGGTTGTTGCCGGTGGCAAGTACACGACGTACCGGGTGATGGCCAAGGACGCGATCGACGCGGCCGCGAATGCCCTCGACGGCCGGGTGCCCAAGTCGGTCACCAAGAACACCCCACTCGTCGGCGCCGACGGCTACCACGCGATGTGGAACCAGCGTCATCTCATCGCGCAGCGCTCGGGGCTGCACGTGGCCCGGATCGAGCACCTGCTCAACCGGTACGGCGCTCTGGTCGACGAGGTGCTCGCACTGGTCGAGGAGGACCCGTCGCTGGGTGAGCAGCTGCCCGGCACGCAGGACTACCTCAAGGCTGAGATCGTCTACGGCGCCAAGAGCGAAGGCGCCCGCCACCTCGACGACATCCTGGCCCGGCGTACCCGGATCTCCATCGAGGCCTGGGACCGCGGCGTCGAAGCCGCCGACGCGGCCGCCCGGCTGGTGGCACCGATCCTCGGCTGGGACGAGCAGACGATCGAGCGAGAGGTCAGCTTCTACAAGCGGCGCGTCCAGTCCGAACGCGACTCCCAGGACCAGCCCGACGACGAGTCAGCAGACAAGGTCCGCCTGGAGGCCCCAGACATCGTCTCCCCAGCCTGACCTCAAACCGCCGCAGCTGGCCGAGCCCACCACTGGTGGGCTCGGACCCCTAACGGCGACCTTGAACAAGGTGTGCCCTGTTCGAGGTCACCAGAAGGTGTTCAAGCCCACCACTGGTGGGCTCGCTCGCCTTGCTTGCTTTGGGGTTGTGCTCTGGAGCCCCTGCACCGCGTGAAGGATTGTTGCCACGGAGCGGCTAAAACCCTTCACGCGGTGCGGGAGCGCGTCCCCTCAAATCTCGGGTTGAGTTGCTGCTCGAAAGGCTGGTCGTTTGCCCGAACGGCCTACGCTCATTGGAGAATCTCTCTCACTTGTTCTCCACCGGAGGAAGCTTGATGGCGCTGGACCGGATCGCCGCACTGCTGGAACTGTCCGAGGCCGAGGCCCTTTGGGGTTATCAGACCAACGCCCCGGCCGACGTCGCGGAAAGACTCGGGCTGGCGTCGCTGCGGATCGGCGGCGGAGTCGTGCTGTCGGTGCGCGACGATGCGACGGACTACTGGAGCAAAGCCCTCGGGTTCGGCTTCAGTGAACCGGTCACCACAGCGATGGTTGCCTCGATCACCGACTTCTATCGCGAGCACGGTTGCAAGCAGGCCACGCTGCAGTTCGCGCCGGCGGTGCTGCCGGCGGGCTGGGACGAGATCTGCGCGAAGGAAGGCCTGACCGAGGGCACCACGTGGCTGAAGCTCGCCCGGCTGGCCGGTCTGGTGGAGTCGCCAGAGACCGAGCTGCGGGTGGCCAAAGTCGAAGCGGCTGACGCCGACGAGTGGGCGACCGTGATGACGCGTGGCTTCGGGATGCCCGAGCACCAGGTGGTGCCGATGATGAGAGGCGTCGTCGACATGCCCGGCTGGACGGCGTACGGGGCCTGGGAAGGGGGTCAGCTGGTGGCCGCGGCGGCGCTGCTGATCACTGGAGAGGTCGCGGAGTTCCCGGGCGCTGCGACGCTGCCAGAGCATCGCGGGAAGGGCGCACAGTCGGCGCTGCTGGCGGCACGGGCCCGGCAGGCCGCCGCGGAGGGCGTGAAGTGGCTGAGCGCGGAGACCGGCAAACCCGCGGAAGGCCAGCAGAATTCCTCGCTGAACAACATGATCCGCACCGGTTTCGAGATCCGCTACGAGCGGAAGAACTGGACCTGGCGACAAACCACGTGATCATTCGCCCCCTTTTAACCCTCGCCGCTGCCCTGCAACTCCGGGCTTTATCCACAGAGGGTGAAAAGGGGGCGAATGATCAGGTGGTTTGGATCCAGCCGAAGGTGCGCTGGACTGCGGCCTGCCAGTTCGCGTACTCCGTGGCGCGCCGGCCGGGATCCATGTTCGGCAGCCACTGACCGGCCCGATGCCAGTTGCTGCGCAAGCCTTCCAGGTCGGGCCAGTAGCCGACCGCGAGCCCGGCGGCGTACGCGGCACCGAGGGACACCGTCTCGGTGACCATCGGCCGGACCACCGGGACGTCGAGCAGATCGGCCAGGAACTGCATCAGCAGGTTGTTCGCCGTCATCCCGCCGTCGACCTTGAGCGCCTTCAGGGCGATGCCGGAGTCGGCGTTCATCGCGTCGACCACCTCGAGCGTCTGGAACCCGGTCGCCTCGAGCACCGCCCGGGCCAGATGACCTTTGGTGATGTACGACGTGAGGCCCGCGATCACCCCGCGCGCCTCGCTGCGCCAATGCGGCGCGAACAGCCCGGAGAACGCGGGCACGATGTAGGCGCCACCGTTGTCCTCGACGGTCCGCGCGAGCGTCTCGATCTCGGCGGCGGTGTGGATCAGCCCGAGCCCGTCGCGGAACCACTGCACGAGTGAGCCGGTGACCGCCATCGACCCTTCCAGCGCGTACGCCGCCGGCTCCGACCCGATCTGGTACGCCACGGTGGTGAGCATGCCGTGCGTCGACCGGACGATCTCCTTACCCGTGTGCAGCAACAGGAACGAGCCGGTGCCATAGGTGCACTTGGCCTCACCCGGGCTGAAACACGTCTGCCCGAACAGCGCGGCCTGCTGGTCACCGAGCGCCGCCCCGATCCGTACGCCGGGCAGCACCGTGGTCGCCGTCGCGAAGACCCCCGAGGACGGCCGGATCTCCGGCAGCACGGTCGCCGGTACGTCGAACGCGGCCAGCAACTGGTCGTCCCACTGGAGCGTCTCGATGTTCATCAGCATCGTCCGGCTCGCATTCGTCACGTCGGTGACGTGCAGACCGCCGTCCGGGCCGCCGGTGAAGTTCCAGATCAGCCAGGTCTCCATCGTGCCGAACAGCACCTCGCCGCGTTCGGCGCGAGCGCGCAGACCCGGGGTATGGTCGAGCATCCAGCGAAGACGCGGTGCGGAGAAGTACGTCGTCAGCGGCAGCCCGCACAAGTCGGCGAACCGGTCCACCCCAACGTCCCCGGCCAGCTCGGTGATGAGGCGATCCGTCCGAGTGTCCTGCCAGACCACGGCATGGCCGATCGGCTGACCGGTCCGGCGATCCCACAGCAGGCTGGTCTCCCGCTGGTTGGTGATGCCGATGGCAACGATCTGGGACGGCTCGGCGCCGATCTGGCGAATCGCGGACGGCACCACCCGGGTCACGTTGCGCCAGATCTCCGCGGCGTCGTGCTCGACCCAGCCCGGCCGGGGGAAATACTGCTTGTGCTCCCGCTGGGCGACGGACACGAGCCGCCCGCGCCGGTCGAACAGGATGCAACGGGTCGAGTTCGTGCCCTGGTCGACGGCAGCGACGTACTGCTCAGCCATCGATACCTCCCGGGGCCGTCATCGGTCCTCGCGGAGGTCTCGGCCGATCGCTTCGGCGGTGGCGCGGACCATCGTGACGAGGTTCGCGCGATGGCGAAGACGGCTGTCGCAGATCCGTTCGATCCGGCCTGTCAGACCGACTGCACCGACGACGAGACCGCCGAGACCACGGATCGGCGCGGCGATCCCGGCCAGCTCGACGGTGTGCTCCTCGAACTCTGCGGCCCAGCCCTTCGCCCGTACTGCGGTCAGCTCCTCCGCAAGACGGGCGGGCTCGACGATCGTCCTGGTCGTGTAGGCGTCCAGCTTGCCGGGCCGGGTCGCTCCGCTGGCGTCGAAGGCGAGCACCGCCTTGCCGAGAGCGCACGCGTGCGGCGGCAACGTAGTACCGACGTCCAGGTCCTGGTCGCTGTCGTCGGGGCGGAAGACGTGGTGCACGACGACGACCTTGCCTTCGACCAGGCGTCCGACGCGGACGACCTCGCCGCTGCGGGATGCCAGTGAGTCGGCCCAGTTGATCGCCCGGCTGCGCAGCTCGTTGGGATCGAGGTAGGTGTCGCCGAGCCGGCCGAACGCGTCGCTGAGCCGGTAATGCGCCCCGCTGTGGTCCTGCTCAACGAATCCGACCTGGTGCAACGTCTTGAGAATCCCGTGCACGGTCGTCTTGGCCAGTCCGAGCGCGTTGCCGAGATCGGCTACCCCCAAACCGTTCGGCGCCGCCGCAAGTAGCCGCAGCACAGCCGCGGCCCGCTCGATCGACTGCACGCTGCCCGGCACACCGGCAGGCTACCCGCGTTTGCGTGCCGTGGCTGCGGCTCGGCCCTAGAGCACGTCACTCGGTGGCGATTGCCCGCAGTACGTCGAGCTTCGCTGCACGGCGTGACGGCCAAACTGCAGCCAGTACTCCGACCGCGGCGGAGACCACGACCGCGATCGCCAGTTGGAGCACGGGGATGTCGAGGACGCTCAACCCGTCCTCCTTCATCACGTTCTGGATGGCCATCCCGAACAGAACCCCGATCAGCAGGCCCAGCAGCGAGCCGAGCAAGGCGATCGCGATCGCCTCGACCTGGAGCATCCGGCGCAGTTGCGGGCCGTCCATCCCGATCGCCCGGAGCAGGCCGATCTCCCGGGTCCGCTCGATCACGCCGAGCGCGAGCGTGTTCACGATGCCGAGGATGGCGATCAGGATCGCGAGGGTGAGCAGCATGGCGATCGCGGCGAGCACGAGGTTGATCGGCTGCCGCTGGCTCTGCGCGTAGGCCTGCTGGTCGCGGACCTCGACGGTGGGGTAGTCGGTCAGCTGGCTGGCGACGGTCTGCCGCACCGTGGCGAAATCGGTGCCATCGGCAACTTCGACGTACAAGGTGGTGTCGGTGGTCCCGCCGCCGACCTGACTGAAGGTCGGCAGCGCCAGGATGACGGCGTTGAGCTGGCGGTTCGGCGCGATGATGCCGGCCACGGTCAGTGTCTGTTTGCCGGTCGTCGTGGTCAGGACGAACTTCTCGCCGACCGTCAGCTTCAGTTGCCTGGCCAGATTGCGGGGGATCACGGCCTGACCGTCCTTCAGGCCGTTGGCCGAGCCGGACTCGAACCGGGTGCTGATCGGACCGTCGATCGTGCCGTCGTCGACGCCGGCCACGGTGATCCGGTTTCCGTCGAGGTCGCCCGGCATCTGCCGGACGCGGTGCACCGAAGCGACCCCGTTGACCTTGGCGACCTTGTCGCCGACCTGGCTGCTGAACGGCTCATCGGCGCTGACCAGGAGTTCGGCGGTGCCGATCGTGTCCTTGAGGTTCTGGTTGATCGACGCCTTCGCGGACGCGGCGATCACGACCAGGCCGCTGATCAGGGCGAGCGAGATCATCAGGGCGGACGCGGTCGCGGAGGTACGGCGGGGATTGCGCTCGGCGTTGCGGCGGCCGAGCGTCACCGGGGCCTTTCGGCCGAATGGCGACATCAGCCCGCGTACGGCGTACCGGCTGATCAGGGGGCTGGTCATGACCACACCGAGGAGGGCGAGCGCGGCGGCGAGGCCGAGCAGGATCGTCGCCGGCAGACCGCGCAGGGTGAACGCCGCCCCGCAGAGGATGGCGGTCATGAGCAGCAGGAAGCCGCCGATCAGGAGCCGGACAAGTAGTGAGCGTTCGGGCACGCTGGCGTCGTCGCGCATCGCGGCGACGGGCGAGAGCTTGCCGGCCCGGCGGGCCGCGGGATAGGCGGCGAGGAGGGTGACGCCGATGCCGACGGCGTAGCAGGCGATCACGGTCGTGACGCTGACCTGCAGGTTCGAGCCCGGGATCGCGAGGTCGAGGGACTTGTAGAAGGCCTGCAGCGCTGCCGCGACACCGGCGCCGAGCATCAGGCCGAGAGTCGAGCCGACGGCGCCGATCACCAGTGCCTCGGTGAGGACCGTGCGGGTGATCTGCCCTCGGGAGGCGCCGATCGCACGGAGCATGCCGAGCTCGCGGGAGCGCTGCGCGACGAGCATCGCGAACGTGTTGATGATCAGGAAGGTGCCGACGAAGAGCGCGATGCCGGCGAACAGCAGCAGGACGGCGCTGAAACCGCCGAAGCTGTCGTCGAGCGCGCTCTCGGCATCGGCCGAGACCTGCGCCGCGGTCCGGACGCTGACGTCCTTGCCGACGAGTTCGGTGATCGCCTTGCTGACGGTAGCGACGTCCTGGCCGGGGTGGACGGCGACGCTGATCGACGTCCAGCCGGGCCTGCCGAGGAGGAGTAGCTGGG
Source organism: Kribbella catacumbae DSM 19601 (assembly GCF_000372465.1). Lineage (GTDB taxonomy): Bacteria > Actinomycetota > Actinomycetes > Propionibacteriales > Kribbellaceae > Kribbella > Kribbella catacumbae. The sequence goes on along the minus strand of NZ_AQUZ01000001.1, from coordinate 202,321 downwards.
CGGTGGCCGCGTCGAACGTGATCAGCGGGGCGCCGGCCGACGTACCGGAGAGGTTGGGGGAGGTGATCGCGGTCAGGGTCGCGGTGATGGCCTTGGCCGGCGTGATGACCTTGACCTGGTCGCCGATCTCATAGCCCTCGCGCTTCGCGGTCGGCTGGTCGATGCCGAGTTGCTGCTGACCCCACGGTGGCTTGCCGTCGAGCAGCCGGAAGGTTGCGGTGTGCCCGTCGTGCGGCCAGCCGGCGGCGTACGTCGGAAGGCCGAACGCGTCGGTCGGCTTACCGTCGGTGCCGAGGATCTGCCCGCCGGGGACGAGTAGTTGCGGGTCAGTCCCGGCGACGCCTGGGACGGCGGCGATCCGGCTCGCGAGGTCGGAGGAGAGGGTGGCTGCGCGGGCGTTCGACAGGCCGGGGTTGTTCTTGAGGGTGACGACCGGGCTGACCACGATGTCGGCGGGGTGGCCGGCGAAGTTCTTCTTCAGCGCGGCCGACAGCGTGTCGGTGAAGATCAGGGCTCCGCCCACGAACGCGACGCCGAGCAGGACGGCGATCGTGCACAGGACAAAGCGGAGCCGATGCGCGAGCACCGACCGGAGGCCGAGCTTGAGCATCAGCCGGCCTCTTGGGTGTCGAGCTTCTTCATCCGCTCGAGCACGGAGTCCGCGGTCGGGTCGAGCAGCTCGTCCTGCAGCCGTCCGTCGGCGAGGAAGACCACGCGATCGGCGTACGACGCCGCCGTCGGGTCGTGGGTCACCATTACGACGGTCTGGCCGAAGTCGCGGACCGAGCGATGCAGGAAGCCGAGGACGTCGGCCGATGAGCGGGAGTCGAGGTTGCCGGTCGGCTCGTCAGCGAACACCACCTCGGGGCGGGAGGCGAGCGCGCGGGCACAGGCGACGCGTTGCTGCTGACCGCCGGACAGTTCGGACGGCTTGTGCTTGAGGCGATCCTGCAGGCCGATCGTGGTGATCACCTTGTCGAGCCATTCCGCGTCCGCCTTGCGGTTGGCGAGGTCCAGCGGGAGCGTGATGTTCTCCAGCGCGGTCAGTGTCGGAACCAGGTTGAACGCCTGGAAGACGAACCCGATCCGGTCCCGGCGCAGGTGCGTGAGCCGCTTCTCGTCGAGCCGGGTGAGCTCGACGTCGCCGAGCATGACCTGGCCGGCCGTGGGGCGGTCGAGGCCGGCCAGACAGTGCAGCAGAGTCGACTTGCCGGACCCCGACGGGCCCATGATCGCGGTGAACCGCCCTTTACCGAACTCCAGGCTGACGTCGGCCAGCGCCTCGACCCGGGTATCCCCGGTCGTCCCGTAGCTCTTCCCCAACCCACTGGTCCGGATAGCCACACCCTGCTCGACAACTCTCACGGTCACACCCAGAACGCTATCCGCCCACAGGTCCGCCCCACCCAACCCACCCCGGTACGGCGAGGGGTGGGGTCAGGGGTTGAGGTCAGGCGTCGATGACGATGGGGATGACGACCGGGCGGCGGCGCCAGTGGCGCCAGGTCCAGTTGCCTACTGCGCGGCCGACGAGTTCTTCCAGAGCGTTGGCGTCGCCGATGCTCTCGGAGGCGGCCTTGGCCAAGGTGTCTTCGATGACCGGGATGACGTCCTTGAACGTGGTGTCGTCGTGGACGAAACCACGGGCCAGGAAGTCCGGCGGCTCGGCCAGGCGGCCGGTGTTCGCATCGACGAGCAGGACGACGGTGACCACGCCTTCTTCGGCCAGTGCCCGGCGGTCCTTCAGCGACGCCTCGGTCACCCCACCGACGGTCATCGCGTCGACGTACACGTACCCCGCCTCGACCTTGCCGGTGATCCTCGCGCGGCCCTTGTCCAGGTCGACCACCACGCCGTCCTCGGCGATGATCACCCGATCCGCCGGTACGCCGGTGCTGACCGCGAGCTGGGCGTTCGCCTTCAGGTGCCGGAACTCACCGTGCACGGGCATCACGTTGCGCGGCTTGACCAGGTTGTAGCAGTAGACCAGCTCGCCCGCGCTCGCGTGCCCGGAGACGTGCACCTTGGCGTTGCCCTTGTGCACGACGTTCGCGCCCCAGCGGGTCAGCCCGTTGATCAGGCCGTAGATCGCGTTCTCGTTGCCCGGGATCAGCGAGCTGGCCATCAGCACCGTGTCGCCCTCGCCGATCCGGATCATGTGGTCGCGGTTGGCCATCCGGGCCAGCGCGGCCATCGGCTCACCCTGCGAGCCGGTGCAGACCAGGGTGACCTTGCGGTCGGGGAGCTTCTCCAGCTCCTTCAGGTCGACGATCAGGCCCTTCGGGATCTTCAGGTAGCCCAGGTCGCCGGCGATGCCCATGTTGCGCACCATCGAGCGGCCGACGAAGGCGACCTTGCGCCCGCCGGCCTTCGCCGCGTCGAGCACCTGCTGGATCCGGTGCACGTGGCTGGCGAAGCTGGACACGATGATCCGGCCGGGAGCGGTCCGGAAGACGGTGTCGATCGCCGGGCCGAGGTCCTTCTCGGCCACGGTGAAGCCGGGCACGTCGGCGTTCGTGGAGTCGGTCAGGAACAGGTCCACGCCCTCCTCGCCGAGCTTGGCGAAACCGCGCAGGTCGGTCAGCCGGCGGTCCAGCGGGAACTGGTCCATCTTGAAGTCACCGGTGTGCAGGACGACTCCGGCCTTGGTCCGGATCGCCACCGCCAGGCCGTCCGGGATCGAGTGGTTCACGGCGAAGAACTCGGTCTCGAACGGGCCGAGCTTGCGCCGCTCACCCTCCTTGACCTCGATCGTCTTCGGCGTGATCCGGTGTTCCTTGAGCTTGGACGTGATGAACGCCAGGGTCAGCTTCGAGCCGACCAGCGGAATGTCGCCGCGCTCCTTCAGCAGGTACGGGACGCCGCCGATGTGATCCTCGTGGCCGTGGGTGAGGACGATCGCCTCGATCTTGTCCAGCCGGTCCCGGATCCAGCCGAAGTCGGGCAGGATCACGTCGACGCCGGGCTGGTGCTCCTCGGGGAACAGCACGCCGCAGTCCACGATCAGCAACCGGCCGCGATGCTCGAACACGGTCATGTTGCGGCCGATCTCGCCGAGACCGCCGAGCGCCACCACGCGGAGGGCGGTGTCGGGCAGGCGGGGCGGGTGGCCGAGGTCGGGATGCGGATGACTCATAGTGCGGACCGTATCCGAGTCGGGTGGTTGTCCCGGGCATCGACCGGGTGTGAGCAGAAACTCAGGCGGGTGATAGCGGGTTCCCGCCACTGCTTGCCGAGGCTTCTCATCCGTCCACTCCTACCAGATCCACCCCGGCCGATTCCAGGGCTACCTCTTCCACCGATCGGGTCGGCAGCGGCGGCGGCGTACCGCCCCAGGCGGGGCAGAGGGGCTTGTAGTCGCACCACTCGCAGAGCGCGCCTTTGCTCGGTCGCCAGTCGCCGGAATCCAGTGCGCGGGTGATCGCGGTCCAGAGCGCGCCCACCTTGCGCTCGCAGGCGCGCAGATCGGCCTCGTCGGGGACGTAGCGCACGATCTCGCCGTTGCCGAGGTAGACGAGCTGCAGCATCGCCGGTACGACGCCGCGCACCCGCCACAGCACTAGTGCGTAGAACTTCATCTGGAAGAGCGCCTTCGCCTCGAAGAACTCCGACGGCGACCGGCCGGTCTTGTAGTCGACCACGCGGATCTCGCCGGTCGGCGCGACGTCGAGGCGGTCGACATACCCGCGCAAAGTCAGGCCTGACTCGAGCTCGGTCTCGATATACAGCTCACGCTCGGCCGGCTCCAGCAGGTTCGGATCCTCGAGGGTGAAGTACTTGCCGAGTAGTTGGTGCGCCTCGGCGAGCCATTTGGCCAGCTCCTCGCCGTCGGCGTCCTCGGCGAACAACTCGGCCACCTCAGGCTCGGCCTCGAGCAGCCGCTGCCACTGGGGCTCCAGCATCTCAGCCGCGTGCTCGAGCGTGCGCTCACCGCGAGGCAGATCGAAAAGCCGCTCCAGTACTGCGTGCACCACCGTGCCGCGGACCGCCGCGGACGAAGGCTTCTCCGGCAGGCGGTCGATGACGCGGAAGCGGTACTTGAGCGGGCAGCTCATGAAATCCGCCGCCCGGGACGGAGACAGGGCTCCACTCGGGTGGCCGTGCAGGTCGGCTGCTGCTGCAACGCTCATGTCTCCAAGGCTAGGCCAGACCGCCGACAGTTCCTGCTCACCGCGCTTGGGTCGGCGAAGGAACGGCACCGGGGTCGATGAGGACGAGGTCGATGTCCCATTGCCCCTCGCAGGCGGCCCGCCGGACGAGAGCCTGGCCCGCGGCATACGACCCGGCGGTGAAGAACACCTCCGCCTCGAAGCCCTCGTTGTCCATCCCGGCCGGACGGTAGTCCGCGGCGGTCACCGCGTCCTGGATCAGCACGGTCACCTCGTCGATGGGCTTGCCCGTGACCGCCCGCACCGTGAGGTGGCCCTGTGTTTTCTGGACGTGCGTGACGGTCGCGAAGGCGCTGAAGGACAACTTGGCGGGCAGGAGTGCGGTTTCGGCCGGGGGAGCGGCCGTCGGAGTTGCGCACGCGCCCTCCGCGGCGCCGCTCGAACACCCGGCCAGCAGGACGGTCAACGCGGCCGCCGCCGTTCCGATCAACGCCCGTACGACCATGGCGCCAACTGTAGGGTGGGCGCCCGGATTGCAAGGGTCGCAAGCCGGTGAAATGTGGATTTCCCGGTGCTACGGTGACCCGGCATCGTGGCGCGTGGGGCGCCCAGTGATCCTGGAGGCACGCGTGGCCATGCGCAGGAAATCCGTCGTTCCTTTGATCGCCGCGGTGGCTGTCACCGCCTTGGTGGGTGGCGGCGCCGTCTCGGCCGCCGGGCCTGACAGCGGCCGTGTGACGCAGGCCGCCGAGTCGATCGCCACGGCTGATCCGGTGGGCGCCGAGGAGTGGATGTACCAACAGCGGGCCAACCCCGACGGCTCCATCCCGGACACCGCGGTCGATGCGGCGCTCATGCAGTCCAAGCAGATGAGTGATGTGGCGTTGAAGTCGCCGAGCACCGACCAGGTCTGGAAGGGTCTGGGCCCGAGCAACATCGGCGGCCGCATCCGAGATATCGCCGCCGACCCCACCACCAAGGACGTCGTCTACATCGCGACCGGTACCGGTGGCCTGTGGCGGTCCAACAACGGTGGCGCAACCTTCGCCACCGCATGGGATGACCAGTTGCCCCAATCGATGGGCGCCGTCGCGGTCGACTCACGCGGCACAGTGTGGGCCGGTACGGGCGAGCCGGACCACGGCGGCGGTTCGTCGTACTACGGCAAGGGCATCTACAAGTCGCGCGACGGCGGCGCCAACTGGACCAACCTGGGTTTGAAGGCCGGCGACACGATCGGCCAGATCGTCATCGACCCGCGGAACGACAACCGGGTCTTCGTCGCGGTGATGGGTGCCCTGCACGACACCGAGCCGACCCGCGGCCTGTTCATGACCGAGAACGGCGGCCTCACCTGGACCCGCGTCATCGTCCCGGACAGCGCCAGCACCGGCGCGATCGATGTCAGCATCAACAAGGCCAATCCCGACATCATGCTCGCCACCACCTGGGACAAGATCCGGGACCAGAAGTCGCGCATCTACGGCAAGAACTCGTTCCTCTACCGCTCGACCGACGCCGGCAAGACCTGGACGAACATCCACCAGGCGCCGTTGCCGCAGAGCACCGACGTGGTGGGTCAGCCGGTCACCGCGACGTACGTCGGCCGGATGGGTGTCGACTTCAGCGACAGTGACCCCAACCGCGCCTACCTGATCTCCAGCACGGCCGGTGGCAACTTCAACGGCTTCTTCACCAGCACGGACGCAGGCGCGACCTGGACCCCGGTCGGGGCCACTACTGGCGGGCCCCTGCAGTCCATCAGCGGCGGGTTCGCCTGGTGGTTCGGCCGCGTGTACGTCGACCCGGTCGATCCGCAGCACGTCTTCGTGGCCGGCATCAGCCTCGCCGAGAGCCGCGACGGTGGCCTCACCTGGACGACCTCGCAGACCCCGCATGCCGACCAGCACGGTCTCGAGTGGGATCCCTTCACCCCGGGCAAGGTGATGCTCGGTAACGACGGCGGCTTCTACTGGTCGACCGAGAACGGCGCCGCCCGGGGCCTGTGGGCCAAGACCCCGCGCCTGCCGGTGACGCAGTTCTACGCGATGGACGTCTCGCACCAGGACGGTTCGCGGCTCAACGCGGGTTCGCAGGACAACGGCTCGCTGAAGTCGTGGGCGGCCGACAACACCGTCAACGGCGACTGGTTCGGCTTCGTCGGCGGCGACGGGATGATGAACCGGATCGACCCGACGAACGACCGCAAGTACTACGGCTGCTCGCAGAACGGCGGCTGCCGCGGCTTCGTCGACGGCGTGGGCTTCACGATGACGATTCCCGGCGCCCGCAAGAACTGGGTCGCCCCGCTGGAGTTCGCCGCCGACCCGCGGCACTTGTTCGGCGGCAGCGAGTACGTCAGCCGGATCAACACCGACGCCGGTCAGCGGGTGTGGCAGCGGATCAGTCCTGACCTCACCGAGGGCACCGAGCCCCGTGCTCCCGGCTTCGGTACCGTCACCGCCCTCGGTACCACGAAGGCCGATCCCAACCTGGTCTACGCCGGCACCGACAGCGGTCTGGTCTGGGTCAGCCGCAACGCGATGGCCGCGCCCGACCAGGTGACCTGGGAGAAGCTGCAGAGCCCGGCCTTCCCCGGTCGCTGGGTCACCCGCATCACCGTCGACCCGCAGAACCCGGCCATCGCCTGGGCCAGCTTCTCGGGCTGGCGCTCCGGCGAGTCCTACCCGCACCTGGTGATGACCCGCAACGGCGGCAAGAGCTGGTCCGACATCACCGGCTTCCGCATCCCGCAGGCGCCGATCAACGACGTCATCCGGCATCCGTCGAAGAAGTCCTGGCTGTTCATCGCCACCGACGTCGGCGTCTTCCGGACGACCAACCTGGGCCTGACCTGGGTCAAGGTCGGAGCGAACCTTCCGCTCGTACCGATCAACGACATCGACCTGCCCGAGGGCAGCCAGACGCTCTACGCCGCGACGTACGGCCGGAGCATCTGGACCACCTCGCTCGCCGACGCGTCCTGAAACCCGCGAAGGCCTGACCCTGCGACGCATCAGCCGGCCATCCCGACGGCCCGCCTCCTGGCGGACCCTCGGGGCGGTCGGGCTGTCCGTGCTCTTCCTCGCGCCACTCGTCGTCATGCTGCTGGGCTCCCTCCAGCGCCCGCTTCAGCCACCTCCGGACGGGCTTGACCTCTGGCCCAACCCCGTCGAGTGGTCGAACTATTCGGCTGTACCGCGGTTCATGCCGCTGGCCCGCCTGCTGCTGAACTCGCTGCTGCTCGTCGTCGTCGCGGTCCCGGTCACGGTCGTCGTGACGTCCATGGCCGGCCTCGCGATCGTCACGGCTCGCGACCCGGTACGCCGCTGGCTCGTCGGCCTCTCGGTGCTCATGCTGTTGGTGCCCGCTGCGGCGTTGTGGGTGCCGCGAGTCGTTCTGCTGCGCGGCATCGGTCTCGCCGACACCCCACTCACCGTGGCTCTCCTTTCCCTTGCGGGCACGACGCCCTTCTATGTGCTGCTGTTCGCACTGGCCTACTCGCGAATCCCCGGATCGCTACTCGAAGCCGCCACGCTCGAAGGACTCAGCCCGTACGCCGTCTGGCGGCAGATCGCGATTCCGCTGGCGCGCCCGGCGGTGGTCGCGGTCGCGGCGCTGTCAGGCCTGTTCTACTGGTCCACGTTCATGGATCCGCTGACCCTCGTGTCGTCGCCCGCCAACTGGCCGGTGGCGCTGGGCCTGCGGAGCCTCAGCGAGATGGAGGCCGCCCTGTATCCGATCTACCTCGCCGCCGCGGTGATCGTGACCGCGCCCGCGCTGATCGCGTTCTGCATCGGCCAGCGATCGTTCTTCTCCACGGTGGAGCGGGCATGAGGGCCCGCGGGGCGCTTGCCGCGCTGACGGTTTCGGCGGTGCTCGCGGTGAGCGCCTGCGCCGGGGAACCCGATCCGGCCAGCGAGGCCACGCCGGCGAAGATCACGGTCCAGGTCCGGGCCGAGCCGGAGGAAGCGGCGGTCTACCGCAGCCTCGTTTCGGCGTACCAGAAGGAGAGTGGTGGTGAGGTCGAGCTCGTCGCGGTCGGCCGGGCGGACCACCTGACCCGGCTGTCCACCGCGTTCGCGTCGGGTGACGCCCCGGACGTCTTCCTGATCAACTACCGCGAGTACGCGCCGTTCGTACAACGCGGAGCGGTCGCGCCGGTAGGCCCGCTGATCGACAAGCAGGGACTCGACCGAGGTGGGTACTACGAGGAGCCGCTGAGCGCGTTCAGCTATCGCGGTGCTCTGCAGTGCATGCCGCAGAACATCTCCTCGCTCGTCGTGTACTGGAACCGCGCGTTGTTCCGGCAGGCAGGCGTCGCCCCTCCCAAGGCGGACTGGACCTGGGCCGAGTTCGTCGCGACCGCCCGGGCCCTGACCAGCGCCAAGACGAAGGGTGTCGGCATCGACCCGTCGATCACCCGGATGGCGCCGTTCATCTGGAGCAGCGGTGGCTCCATCGTCGACAACGACGAGAAGCCGACCCGTACGACGTTGCACGAGCCCGGCGCCCGCGCCGCGCTCCAGGCCGTCGTCGACCTGATCGGTACCGGAGCCACGCCGACAAAGGCCCAGCTCGCCGCGCAGGACCTGGACGAGCAGTTCATGACCGGCAAGGTGGCGATGTTCCTGAGCTCGCGCGTCGAGGTCCCGGCGCTGCGGGAGCAACGCGGGCTCGACTTCGACGTCGCGAGCCTGCCCGTCCTGGGCAAGCCCGCGTCGGTGCTGCACTCCGATGCGTACTGCGTCGCGAACAGCTCGGAGCACAAGGACGCCGCGGCCAAGTTCATCGCCTACGCCGTTGGTCACCAGGGCCAGACCATCACAGCCCTCGGCGGGCGGACCGTGCCGTCGCTGCGGGCGGTCGCGACCTCGCCGGCGTTCCTCAGCCCGACCCGCGCGCCCGCGTCGTCCCAGGTGTTCCTCGACGCCATCCCGCATCTGCGGCACACACCAGTGACGCCGTCGTGGCCGGAGGTCGAGGACGTGATCGGCAATCAACTCCAGCGCGCGTTCGAAGACCGTGTTCCGCTCGACCAGGTGCTTGCCGAGATCCGGAAGCAGGCCGACCCGCTGCTCCGGGGCCGATGAGCCTGCGGGTCGAAGCCGCGCGCAAGGTTTTCCGGGCTCACGGCGGGGCGCGGGTGGTGGCCCTCGACGGGGTCGACCTCGAGGCGGCCGATGGTGAGTTGCTCGTCATCGTCGGGCCCTCGGGGTCCGGCAAGTCGACGCTGCTGCGAGCGATCAGCGGGCTGGAGCCGCTCGATTCGGGGCGCGTGGTCATCGGCGACCGGGACGTCACCGACGTACCGGCAGGTCGGCGGGACGTCGCGATGGTGTTCCAGGAGGCCGCGCTGTTCCCGCATCTCAGCGTCGCCGCGAACATCGGCATCGGCGAACGGGCCCGGGGAGCTCGGCGACGCGAGGTCGAGGTCCGCGTTGGCGAGGTGGCCCGCAGCCTCGACGTCGAGCACCTGCTGCGGCGGATGCCGGGCGAACTGAGTGGTGGCGAACGGCAGCGGGTGGCGCTGGCGCGAGTGATGATTCGCGTCCCCTCGGTCTGTCTGCTCGACGAGCCGCTCGCCTCGGTCGACGCCGAGCTACGACTGCGGATGCGAGGCGAGATCCGGGCGGTGCAGCGGTCGCTTGGGATCCCGATGGTGCATGTCACCCACGACCAGCTCGAGGCGATGGCGATGGGGGACCGGGTAGCGGTCATGGACGGTGGCCGCGTGCTCCAATGCGACACTCCGGCCGCCCTGTACGCGCGGCCTGCCACGACTGCGGTGGCACGCATCGTCGGCCCGCTGCCGATGAACCTCTTGCCTGCCACTGACGGGCTGGTGGTGGGAGTGCGACCCGAGCGAGTCCGGGTGTGCCGGGATGGTCAAGCACCTGCGGACCGTGCTGGACAGGGTCAGTCCGGCGAAGGTGAGTGGACAGGCACAGTGCTGGCGGTCGAGCCAGCCGGCGAGGAGTGTCTGGTTCGGATCCAGGCCGACAGCGAGTTGCTTGCTCGCCTGCCCTGGGGTGACGCCCCGAAGGTGGGGGAGCAGGTGTCTTTGGCTTGGCGTCGCGAGGACGAGCATCGCTTCGACGCCGTGACCGGCCAGCGCCGATGAAACCGACTGCGGCAGTGTGGCGGTGGCCGCTCGCCGTTCCGTACCTGTTGGGGTCGCTGCTACTCGTACTGGCCCCGCTCGCGCTGGCCGCCGTACTCGCGTTCACCGACTACTTCGGGTTCCGGGCGCCGGAGTTCACCGGTGTCGACAACCTCGTCCGCTTGGTGGGCGACGGGGCGTTCTGGGACGCCGTCGGTGTCAGTGCGCTCGTCGCCGCGGTCGTCGTACCGCTTCGGCTGCTCCTCGCGGTCGGGGCTGCCCTCCTGCTGGCCCGCGGCGGCGGAGCCACGACGACGGTTGGCCGCGCATCGGCGTACCTGCCGTCCGTCATCCCGGACGCGGCCTGGGCCCTGCTGTGGCTGTGGATCCTTAACCCGTTGTACGGGCCGTTGCCCGCCCTGCTCGGCGCCTTGGGCATCCCTGACCCCGGCTTCCTCACGACGCCGTGGGGAGCCAGGCTGGGATTGGTCCTGGTGATGGCCTTCCAGATCGGCGAGGCGTTCACCGTCGCGCTCGCCGCGCGGATCGCCATCCCCGCGCGGCTGCATGAGGCGATCGAGCTGGAAGGCGGGTCCGCCTGGTTCGCGATGACACGGGTGACGCTGCCGCTGATGGCGCCCATCGTGATCGTCCTGGCTGTGCGGGACGTGGTCGTCGTCGTACAGAACGCGTTCGTCCCGGCACTGCTCGTCACCGGCGGCGGTCCGGTGAACGCGACCCTGACCGCACCGCTGCTGATCTACCGCCGGGCCTTCGAGTACGGCGAACTCGGCTACGCGAGCACGCTGTCGGTGACTCTGTTGGTGCTCACCGGCGTCGCGGCTGCACTCCCGCTCTGGATGGCGGCTCGCCTGGCCGCCCGCCAGCGAACCCGGCAGTAGACCCGCTCACAGCGAACTCCCAGCAGACTTTCGGCAAACCATCGGTCTCGCTCGGCACCCTGGATCTACAAGCAAGGGCGAGGAGACCGAGATGCATGACCATGACAGAGGCCTCGAGTACGACCTGGGCGTACTCCGGCGGCGCAACGTCCTGAGGCTGTTCGCAGGAGCAGGCCTGGCGGTGGTGGCCGGTTGCGCGGCAGACGACAGCGCCTCAGGCGGCTCGTCGCCGAGTGCCTCCACCAGCACCAGCAGCACGCCGACGGCCGGTACGTCGACTGGCACCACGTCGAGTGTCGATGTCGACGAGATCCCGGAAGAGACCGCCGGACCCTACCCGGGCGACGGGTCCAACGGCCCGAACGTCCTGACCGAGTCCGGCATCGTGCGCAAGGACATCACCAAGAGCTTCGGCTCCGCGAGCGGCGTTGCCGAGGGCGTCCCGCTCACGGTCGAACTCGTAGTACTGGATGCGGCCAAGGACACCCCTCTGGCGGGTGCGGCCGTCTACCTGTGGCACTGCGACGCGCAGGGGCGCTACTCGCTCTACGACGGCGAGATCAGCGGCGAGAACTACTGCCGCGGAGTACAGGCTGCCGACGAGAGCGGGAAGGTCACCTTCACCACCATCTTCCCCGCGGCGTACCAGGGGAGGTGGCCGCACATCCACTTCGAGGTCTACGCATCGCTGTCCGAGGCCACGGCGGCCGGGAAGATCAGTGCGACCTCCCAGCTGGCTCTGCCGGCCGAGGCGTGCAACGCGGTCTACGCGACTTCGGGGTACGACGGAAGTGCGCGGAACATGTCGCAGACCTCGCTGGAGAACGACAACGTCTTCTCCGACGACGGCGCCGTCCACCAGTTGGCCACCATGAGCGGCGGCGTTGAGCAGGGTTACACGGCGCGGCTTACGGTGGGTGTATAGCGCACTGTTACACCTCGACCAGTAGCGTTACCTCGATGTCCGATTCGCGTGATCCCCAGAGTCCCGCCCAGCCTGCCGGTCCTACGCCCGGCACCTGGGTGATCGGTCGTGTCAAGGGCATCAAGCTCACCATGAGGTTCACCTGGCTGCCGGTGGCGGTACTGCTGGCGCTGGGCTTCTCCAGCATCATCGGTGCGCAGTTCCCGGAGCTGGGCAGCTGGCGGTACGTCGCGTCGTTCGTGTTCGTCGTCGCGTTCACCGCGTCGATCCTGATCCACGAGCTGGCGCACGCGCTGGTGGCCATGCGGTTCGGCATCCCGGTGTCGGAGATCAACCTGGGGTTCTTCGCGGCCGGCACGCACATCGAGGGGGAGCGGAAGAGCCCGTTCGAGGAGTTCGCCGTTTCCGTGGTCGGCCCGCTGGCGTCGCTGCTGGTCGGCGGACTGGCGTACCTCGGCTCGCGGGCAGTGGACGAGGGCGTCGGGTACGTCGCGTTGTTCAACCTCGCGATGGCCAACCTGATCGTCGGCGTCACCAACCTGCTGCCGGGGCTGCCGCTGGACGGCGGCTGGGTGCTGCGGGCGTTCGTCTGGAAGGTGACGGGCAACCCGCACACCGGCACGATCGCGGCCGCCTGGGCGGGCCGGGTGATCGCCATCGCTGTCCTGGCGGCGCCGGTGATCCTGGAACAGCTCTTCAACCGGGAGCCCACCCTCATCGACTTCGTGATCGCGCTGGCGGTCGGGTTCTTCCTCTGGATGGGGTCGACGGCGGCCTTGATGCAGGCCCGGCTCCGGCAGAAGCTGCCGGCGCTGCAGGTGCGCACGATGGCTCGCCGAGCGATCGCAGTACACGCCAACATGCCGATCTCGGAGGCCGTTCGGCTGGCCACGGGTGCACAGGCCGGCGCGGTCGTCGTCATCGACGGGGACGACAAGCCGCATGCGCTGGTCTCGGAGTCGGCCGTCAACGCGGTCGCCCAGAACCAGCGCCCCTGGACCACGGTCGGCGAGGTCGCCACCCGGATCGGCGCGGGCCACATCATCGGCGTCAACGACACCGGCGAGGAGATCCTCGCCACCCTCCGCAAGAGCCCCGCCTCGGAGTACCTCGTGCTGGACACGAACGGCGAGGTCTACGGAGTCCTCGCCACCGCAGACGTAGAACAGGCCTTCCGCAACCGCTGACCTCAGCAACGCGTACTGCGGGTGCTGACGGTCGCGGCCCACCCGTCCAGCCGAGCGGGCCTCCAGTCGACCGACCCGGCCTTCATCCTGCCGATCGGCGCCTACCTGTCTGCACCACTAGCGCCTTATGGGGCGACTGGCGTGCTAAAGCGCGCCAGTCGCCCCGTAAGGCGGCAGCGTCCCGGGACCAACCCGCTCCGCACCGGCGAGACAGCACCGTCCCTGACACATGCACCTGTCGCGTCGCCGCCGGAGCCGTCTTCCGGACCGCCGTGCACGCACCACCCGTCGCGGCCGCGCCGACACGCCGCGGTACGCGCTTGCCCGGCCGGCCTCTGCAGGCATGGCGATCCGTTGCCTGGGGCAACTGGCTTGGGGTGCTCGTGGGGGTCGGGTTGATGGGTGGGGTCCGGTTGCGGCGGGGTGGGGGTAGGGGGTGTGGCGGCATTCTGAGGTCGTCGGGGTGGCGAAGTAGGGTGACCCTCTTATGTCTGATCTTCGTGATTTTCCTGATGCTTCCTTCTCCGGGGTGCACCACGGTCCGCTGCAGGCGGGCGAATGGGTGACGCTTTCCGACTCCAAGGGCCGGCGGCACTCGGTCTTCCTGGAGCGGGGGAAGATCTTCCACACCACCAAGGGCGGGATCGAGCACGACGAGCTGATCGACGGGCCGGACGCGGTGGTGGTCCGGTCCAAGGGCGGGGTCGAGTACCTCGCGCTGCGGCCGCTGATGGCCGACTACTCGGTGTCGATGCCGCGTGGCGCGGCGGTGATCTACCCCAAGGACACCGCCCAGATCGTGACGATGGCCGACATCTTCCCCGGCGCGAAGGTGGTCGAGGCCGGCGCTGGGTCGGGCGCGCTGACCACCGCGCTGCTGCGGGCGGTCGGGATCCACGGTCAGGTGATCTCGTTCGAGCGCCGCGAGGACTTCGCCGAGGTGGCCCGCAAGAACGTGACGGGCTTCTTCGGCGCGGAGCACCCGGCCTGGCGGCTCGAGGTCGGCGACCTGGTCGAGTCGCTGGACGAAGAGGACGTCGACCGCGTCGTACTGGACATGCTGGCCCCCTGGGAGTGCGTAGACGCTGTCGCGGCCGCCCTGGTGCCGGGTGGGGTGTTCTGCGCGTACGTCGCCACCACGACCCAGCTGAGCCGCTTCGTGGAGACGCTGCGAGCGCATGGCGAGTTCACCGAGCCCCGGGCCTGGGAGTCCCTCGTGCGCGACTGGCACGTCGAAGGGCTGGCCGTCCGGCCAGGACACCGGATGCAGGGTCACACCGCCTTCCTGGTCACCGCGCGACGGATGGCGCCCGGCGTACAGGCACCGCGGAAGAAGCGCCGGCCGGCACCGGGTGCCTACGGCGACGACTATTCCGGGCCGCGCAAGTCCGATACACCTGCGGACACGCCGGGGACAACCGATTCATCCGCAACCGACACGTGATGGGATTCAGCTTGCTCGGCGTGCTTTTCTGGGTAAGGTCCATAGGGTCGAGCCCCACATGGTGAGGTGATGATCGTGGCTGGAGACGAGAGTCCTACCGCGGCAGAGCTGCGTAACCAGGTCCGTTACCTGGAGGCCGAGGTCGCAGCGTTGCGGCGGAGGTTGTTGGAGCACCCGGCGGACAGCCGGTCGCTCGAGAGCAGACTGTCCGAAACCCAGGCGTCCTTGGCGAGCGTGACCGCGCAGAACGAGCGGTTGGCGGAAACGTTGCGCGAGGCCCGAGAGAAGATCATCGCCCTGAAGGAGGAAGTCGACCGGCTGGCCCAACCGCCGTCCGGTTTCGGTACCTTCCTGGGCCGCAACGACGACGACACGCTGGACGTGTTCACCGGGGGCCGCAAGCTCCGCGTCGCGGCGAGCCCGTCAGTCGACCTGGACGCGCTCCGGCTCGGCCAGGAACTGATGCTGAACGAGGCGCTGAACGTGGTCGAGGCCTGCGACTTCGAGGTCGTCGGCGACGTGGTGATGCTGAAGGAGCTGCTGGCCGACGGCGAGCGGGCACTGGTGATCGCGCAGGCCGACGAGGAACGCGTCGTCCGGCTCGCCTCTCCGCTGCTCGACATCGCCCTGCGGGCCGGTGACTCGTTGCTGCTGGAGCCCCGTTCGGGCTACGTCTACGAGAAGATCCCGAAGTCCGAGGTCGAGGAGCTGATCCTCGAAGAGGTCCCGGACATCGACTACACCCAGATCGGTGGACTGGCCGGCCAGATCGAGCAGATCCGGGACGCGGTCGAGCTGCCATACCTGCACAAGGACCTGTTCCTCGAGCACGAGCTGAAGCCGCCGAAGGGTGTCCTGCTGTACGGCCCGCCGGGCTGTGGCAAGACGCTGATCGCGAAGGCGGTGGCGAACTCGCTGGCCAAGAAGGTGGCCGAACGGACCGGGGTGGAGGGGCAGAAGTCGTTCTTCCTCAACATCAAGGGCCCGGAGCTGCTGAACAAGTACGTCGGCGAGACCGAGCGGCACATCCGCCTGGTCTTCCAGCGGGCTCGTGAGAAGGCCTCCGAGGGCATGCCGGTGATCGTGTTCTTCGACGAGATGGACTCGCTGTTCCGCACCCGCGGTTCCGGTGTCTCCTCCGACGTCGAGAACACCATCGTGCCGCAGCTGCTGAGCGAGATCGACGGCGTCGAGGGCCTGGAGAACGTGCTGGTCATCGGTGCCTCGAACCGGGAGGACATGATCGACCCGGCGATCCTGCGGCCGGGCCGGCTGGACGTGAAGATCAAGATCGAGCGGCCGGACGCCGAGTCCGCCCGCGACATCTTCTCGAAGTACCTGACCACCACCCTGCCGCTGCAC
This sequence comes from Kribbella catacumbae DSM 19601, assembly GCF_000372465.1. GTDB lineage: Bacteria > Actinomycetota > Actinomycetes > Propionibacteriales > Kribbellaceae > Kribbella > Kribbella catacumbae. The sequence continues at coordinate 186,289 of NZ_AQUZ01000001.1, read as the reverse complement.
GCCGACGACCTGGGCGAGTTCGCCGGCGACCGGCGCGAGTGCGTGAACGGGATGATCCAGCGCACGGTCGAGCGGATGTACACCGAGGCCGACGAGAACCGCTTCCTGGAGGTCACCTACGCCAACGGTGACAAGGAAGTCCTGTACTTCAAGGACTTCAACTCCGGCGCGATGATCCAGAACATCGTCGACCGGGCCAAGAAGATGGCGATCAAGGCCTTCCTGGACGACAACCAGAAGGGCCTGCGGGTGCAGCACCTGCTGCAGGCCTGCGTGGACGAGTTCAAGGAGAACGAGGACCTGCCGAACACGACCAACCCGGACGACTGGGCCCGGATCTCCGGCAAGAAGGGCGAGCGGATCGTCTACATCCGCACACTCATCTCCGGCAAGCAGGGCACCGAGCCGGGCCGTTCGATCGACACGGCAACGAACACGGGTCAGTACCTGTAACCAGCTCCGACAACAGCCGCCCCGGTCCAGCACGGACCGAGGCGGCTGTTGCTTTGGGCCCGCACCCCGTGTTTCCGTTGGCAGCAGGGGGAGCGGGGTGTTCCGATGCTGAGGTTGACGGTCTCCGGGCGGCTGGTCGACGGCGAGATCGAGGTCGGGCAGGTCCTCACGCTGGACACGGCACCCGTCCGGAACGGCCCGTGCCTGCCGGGGGCGAGGCTGGATCTCATCGACGAGGCCGGCCGGATCGTCGCCACCGCGCCGGTGAGCTGGGATGGCGACGGGGCGATCAGTGCGGTGATCCCTGATCCGCCTCGCGGCTCGACGCTGCGGATCGTACGCGACGAGGAGGAAGTCTGGATCCGCGAACCCGCGGGGGCTCCGCCGCGCGTAGAGGGTCTGCGGGGCACCGTCGACGGCGTGTGCGTGCGACTGACCTGGCAGGAGGAGGTCTACGTCGACAGGCCGCTCCGGTTGCTGCGGTGGTCTGCTGACGAGGGGGAGACCTGGCAGTTGCTCGATGCTGCAGTCGAAGCGGAGGAGGCGACCATTCCGGCGGCGCTGCTGCCGCGACCGGCCTTGGTCCAGGTGGTTGTCGCGGACGGCTTCGACACCGCCGTGAGCGAGTGGCTCCGCCGCTGAGAGTGGCCGAAATATTTCGATCATTCTTAAGTTGGATTGCCGAATACTCATTCCTCGCTCAGGGCGAAATGTTTCGAAAAATTCGCGGGATTGCGCTCTTGATTTATCGGTTGCGTTTGTCCACGATCACTGCGTGACGTCACCCGAAATCTGACCGCCTCCAGAAAAGGTGAGCTGCATGATCAGAAGAAGCCTTGCGGCCTTGACCGCCGGCGCCCTGGCCGCGACCGGCCTCGCAGTACTCGTTCCGGCCACTGCCGAAGCCGCCACCACCCTTGGTGCCTCGGCTGCCCAGACCGGCCGGTACTTCGGTACTGCGCTCAGCGCCGGCAAACTCAACGACTCGACCTACACCACGATCGCGAACCGCGAATTCACCATGGTCACCGCCGAGAACGAAATGAAGATCGACGCTACCGAACCCAGTCGCAACCAGTTCAACTACACGAACGCCGACCGGATCGTAGACTGGGCCACCAGCAACGGAAAGCGCCTGCGCGGGCACACTCTCGCCTGGCATTCCCAGCAGCCGGGCTGGATGCAGAGCCTGAGCGGTGCCACTCTCCGCAGCGCGATGCTCAACCATGTGACGCAGGTCGCCGCGCACTACCGCGGCAAGATCTACGCCTGGGACGTGGTCAACGAGGCCTTCGCCGACGGCAGTTCCGGTGCTCGCCGGGACTCGAACCTGCAACGCACGGGCGACGATTGGATCGAAGCCGCCTTCCGAGCGGCCCGGACCGCCGACCCGGGCGCCAAGCTCTGCTACAACGACTACAACATCGACAATGCCGACCACGCGAAGACGAAGGCCGTGGTGGCGATGGTCCGCGACTTCAAGAACCGCGGCGTGCCGATCGACTGCGTCGGCCTGCAGGGACACTTCAACAGCGGGAACCCGCTGCCGGCCAACTTTCAGACGACACTGTCGACGTTCGCCGCCCTGGGCGTCGACGTACAGATCACCGAACTCGACATCCAGGGATCGGGCACCGATCAGGCGAACAAGTACCGCCAGGTGACGAACGCCTGCCTGGCGATCTCGCGCTGCAACGGCATCACTGTGTGGGGGGTGCGTGACACCGACTCCTGGCGGCCCGGCGACACGCCACTGCTGTTCGACGGCAACGGCAACAAGAAGGCTGCGTACACCGCAGTCCTGGATGCGCTCAACGGCGCTCCTCCGACCAACCCGCCGCCCACCGATTGCCGTAACGGGTTCGTCGCGCTGACCTTCGATGACGGGCCGAACCCGGGCAACACCCCCGCCTTGCTCAACGCGCTGCGGGCGGCCGGAGTACGGGCGACGATGTTCAACACCGGGCAGAACGCTGCGGCCAACGCGGCTCTGGTGGCTGCTCAGGCGAGTGCGGGGATGTGGATCGCCAACCACAGCTACACCCACCCGCACATGCTCACGCTGAGTACGGCCGCGATATCGTCCGAGCTCTCCCGAACCCAGACCGCCATCCAGAACGCGGGAGGCGGTACGCCGAAGCTGTTCCGGCCGCCGTACGGCGAAACGAACGCCACCCTTGAGTCGGTCGCGTCCGGCCTCGAGCTGAGGACGATCATCTGGGACGTCGACTCGCAGGACTGGAACGGCGCCACTACCGCGCAGATCGTCCAGGCCGCGGGCCGGCTCACGAACGGCCAGAGCATCCTCATGCACGATCAGTACGCGGCCACTGTCGCCGCGATTCCACAGATCGTCTCGGATCTGCGTAACCGCGGCCTGTGCGCAGGGATGATCTCTCCGACGACCGGCCGCGCCGTCGGCCCCGACGCCAACAACCCACCGCCCGGCCGCGGCTGCACCGCGACGTACTCCGACGGCCAGTCCTGGCCCGACCGTTTCAACGGCCAGGTCGCGGTGACTGGCTCCAGCAACTGGACCGTCACAGTCACCACCCGCGCCCCGCAGAAGATCATCGCCACCTGGAATGCCACCGTCAGCTGGGATACCACCGGCAACGTCATGACCGCCCGCCCGAACGGCAGCGGTAACACCTTCGGATTCACCGTCCAACACGGCGGCAACCAAACTCGCCCGACCGTAACCTGCTCCGCCACCTGATCCCATCCATCTCTCCCTCCCAGGTGGTGCGGCCGCCGTCCCACCTGGGAGACCCCGGAGCAGGGCAGGGTCGGGGTTCTCCCCGATAGCCGTCGGCCCGCGGTCGTCGTACCGTGTCGCCATGGCGACGGAAGACATTCGCAAGGACCTGCGTGCTGCCGTGGCGGCGCGGCAGGAGCTGGGGCCGGAGTACGAGCTCGAGGTCATCGAAGGGTTCCTCGCCAAACTCGACGCGCACACCGCCCAGCACCTCGCCACGCCACCGGTGAAGGCGGAGACGCCCAGCCGGGAAGGCGACCCGGGTGGGCTCGCGCTGGCCATCGTCTCGGTCGCCGCAGGCATCCCGATCACCGCGATCGCCGCCACTCAGGAAGGCGCCTTCGCCATCGTCATCTGCTGGGGCGGCCTGGTCGGAATCAACCTGGCCCGGTCGATCTCACGCTTCATCGGCCGCTGAAGCTCACCCTCAGCTAGAGCTTGACCGGCACCGGATTGCCGGCCGCGTCGAAGGCTCGGACCTGTTGCTTCAGGTGGTCGCCGTTGACGAACTTTCCGCGGGTCTGGACCTCCGTATAGGCGAAACCTCCGTCGACGACACCCTCCGTCCACTCACCGAACTTGCCCTTCCAGACCGACCGGGCCTCGACTCGGGCGATCTCCGGCCGGGCCCGATACAAGGTCCACAACTGCAGCGTGCCGTTGTTTTTCGTCATCTCGAACCCGCTGGTGTCGAGCGCCACCAATCCTTGCGCGGCTGTCGGCCGAGCGGTCCATACCTTGTTGGCCACGACGACAGTTGATCCGATGGACCCGAGTCCCGCAGACGGCGTACGCGTCAGGCAGAGTCTCACCCCGAGGTTGTAGGCAGAGCTGCCCGGAGATGAGCCGCGGCGAGCTCGTTCGCCAGTGGCATTCCGTGTAACCGGCGGCGGATCGGACTTCTTCGGCTGGCTGGCCACCGCGACAGCTGTCGTGCTGTCGCCGGTGATGCCGCGCACGTGGCGCGTCCACAGCAGGTTGGGGTTCTCGGTCTCGTTGGGCCACTGGCAGTCGCCTTGGAGTTTCGGCAGCAGGGCAGCCGGAACCGCACCGCGATCCACCTTCGGAGCTCCCGAAGCGGGGGACACGCCGCTGGGAGCAGGCGTACCGGCGACGCCCGGATCGGCGGTCGGCTTGTCGGTGACGACCAGCGTGCCGGCCACGACCGCCGCTACGCCGCCGATGGCAATCACCGGGGCGGCCCACCGCCAGACCGAGCGACCGGTCGTGGGCCTGGCCTGGTCCATCACTCGATTCCGCAGCCGGGACCGCTTGGACGGACTCAACGGGGGCACGGGTGGCGGGTCCAGCTGGATGTTCATGAGAGCTCCTCGGTGAAAGTGACCCGCGCGAGCAAGTCGGGAAAGCGACGACGGGTGCGGTGCAGCCTCGCTTTGACAGTGCCGACCGGTACGCCGAGCGCGTCCGCGGCCTCGGCCTGGGTGAGGCCGGCCCAGACGACCAGTTCGAGCGTCTCCCGCTCGTGCCGGGGCAGCTTGGCGACCGCCCGGCGGATCGTCGACATCCGCAGCTCGTCGTCGAGCCGGTTGGCCACCTCGGCGGCATGATCGGTGCCGTGGACGGGGCCGGGCAGCCGGTCGACCAGGTTGCGGAACCGGGCGGCAGTGCGCGCCAGCGTCCGGCATTCGTAGCCGGCTACGACCAGTAGCCAGCCGCGGGCGGTCGGAGCGGTCAGCGGGCCTGGTGGGTTGCGATGGAAGCGTCGCCAGGTGGCCAGGAACGTCGTCTGGACAACGTCCTCGGCCGTGCTCCAGGAGGCGGTCCGCCGGAACGCGAACGAGTGCACGTCGTCCGCGTAGCGATCGAACAGCTCGCCCAGCGCCAGCTGGTCACCTTGCCGCAGCCGCTCCCACAGCTCGTGGTCGGAACCCGGGTCGGGTCCGGTCTCGGCCACTGAGGAGGCCATCGCGGGCTCCGTCTCGTCGGTCAAAATGGTGTTCACAGCGGTAAGTGACCGCTCAGCCCTCGGATGGTTGCATCACGACCGGGCTGGATCGCTGACCCGCTACGCCTGAGTCTGCCAGGGGTTATCGGACGGCTGGGCGAGGGCGCGGACCAGCGGGCCCAGCAGAGCGGTGGTGTCTGGCATGAAGGGCCAGGTGGGGTCGTCCAGTTTGGTGACGAGGTCGGTGGGGGACATCCATGCGCCCCACTCGACCTCCTCTGGCTGGTGTTTGACGGGGCCGTCCCAGACGCAGGTGTAGAGGTAGGCGTGGTAGCTGGTGTGGTCGTCCGCGTAGTCGCCCTCGGGCAGGCGGGTCAGTTCGACGCCGGTGATGCCCAGCTCCTCGGCCAGCTCGCGCACGACAGCGCCGTACGGGTCCTCCCCGGCCGCGACGACACCACCCGCGGCGAAGTCGTAGCGGCCCGGGTAGACGTCCTTCGTGGGCGTCCGGCGGTGCACGTAGATCTCACCGGCACTGTTCCGGACCAGTACGCCGGTCGCGCCGTGGCGCAGGTTCTCGCGCCGCATGACCGAGCGCGGGGCGGACCCGCACACCTTGCCGTCGTCGTCCAGCAATGCCACGAGTTCGTCCATTTGTGCAGTCTCACAGGTCACCCCGCGGTGACATCAACCCATTTAGTCCGCCGTACCGCGTAGGCTCGATCATATGAGTGTTCGGCGGATCATGGGGACCGAGACCGAGTTCGGCATCTCGGTTCCTGGCCAGCCCGGGGCCAACCCGATGCTGACTTCGAGCCAGGTGGTGAACGGCTATGCCCAGACGCAGCCTCTGGCGCGCAAAACCCGGTGGGACTTCGACGAGGAGCACCCACTGCGAGACGCGCGCGGCTTCGACCTGAGCCGGGAGGTGGCCGACTCCAGCCAGCTCACCGACGAGGAGACCGGGCTGGCCAACGTCATCCTCACCAACGGCGCCCGGCTGTACGTCGACCATGCCCACCCGGAGTACTCCTCGCCCGAGTGCACCAACCCGCGGGACGTGGTGGTCTGGGACAAGGCCGGCGAGCTGGTGATCATGGAGGGTGCGCGGCAGGCCCGGCAGATCCCTGGGGCGCCCCCGCTGAACCTGTACAAGAACAACACCGACAACAAGGGCGCGTCGTACGGCTCGCACGAGAACTACCTGATGCGCCGGTCCACGCCGTTCGCGTCGATCGTGCGGCACCTGACCCCGTTCTTCGTCAGCCGCCAGGTGGTCACCGGCGCCGGCCGGGTCGGGATCGGCCAGGACGGCAACACCAACGGGTTCCAGATCAGCCAGCGGGCCGACTACTTCGAGGTCGAGGTCGGCCTGGAGACGACGCTCAAGCGGCCGATCATCAACACCCGCGACGAGCCGCACGCGAACCCGGACCGCTACCGCCGGCTGCACGTGATCATCGGCGACGCGAACCTGTCCGAGATCTCCACGTACCTGAAGGTCGGTACGACGTCGCTGGTGCTGGCGATGATCGAGGACGGCTGGCTGACCGACGACCTGTCCGTCGACCGGCCGGTCACCGCGCTGCACGAGATCAGCCACGACCCGACCTGCACGCACCACATGACGCTGAAGGACGGCCGCAAGATCACCGCCGTCCAGCTCCAGGTGGAGTATCTGGAGCAGGCCCGCAAGTACGTCGAGGACAAGTACGGCGACGACGCCGACCGGCAGACCAAGGACGTCCTGCAGCGCTGGGAGAGCGTGCTCGACCAGCTCGCGACGGACCCGATGCAGCTGTCCGACCAGCTCGACTGGGTCGCCAAGCTGAAGCTGCTGCAGTCCTACCGCGATCGCGACGGCCTGGAGTGGGACGACTCGAAGCTGCACCTGGTCGACCTGCAGTACGCCGATCTCCGCCCGGACAAGGGCCTGTACTACAAGCTGGTCAAGTCCGGCCGGATGCAGCGCCTGGTCAGCGACGAGGAGATCCGGATGGCCGTCTCGCATCCGCCGACCGACACCCGCGCCTATTTCCGCGGCCGCTGCATGCAGCAGTACGCCGGCCAGGTCGCAGCCGCCTCCTGGGACTCGGTGATCTTCGATCTCCCCGGACGTGAATCGTTGCAACGCATCCCGACGCTGGACCCGCTGCGCGGTACAAAGGCACACGTCGGGGCCCTGCTGGACCAATGCGACACCGCGAGTGACCTGGTTCGCACCATCACTGGGGGTGCCGCCGGGTAGGGTCGCTATAGAGAGCCGGTTGGGCGGCTCTCCACTGCGGTTCTAGGAGGTGTGTGCCATGGCGAAGGACGGCGGACAGCAGCACAAGCAGCCGAAGCGTTCGACGACCGAAGAAGAGGTCACCGAGGTCAAGTCGACCGAGGACGTCGCCGAACGCAAGGAACGGCTCGACGACGACGTGGACTCGATCCTCGACGAGATCGACGAGGTGCTCGAGGAGAACGCGGAAGAGTTCGTCCGCGGTTTCGTGCAAAAGGGTGGGGAGTGAACCGCTAGATGAGATTCGATGCCTCCGGCCGGTTGCCGGAAGCCTTCCTGACCCCAGGTGGCTCGTCCTTCATGGACTTCCTGGCCGGGCACGCGCCCGACCTGTTGCCCGGACGACGCGACCTGGGGCTGGGTGACCTGAACGGCACTCTGTCACGGGACGTCCCGCACGGTACGACGATCGTCGCGGCCACCTTCCCCGGCGGGGTCGTGATGGCCGGCGACCGGCGCGCGACGATGGGCAACATCATCGCCCAGCGCGACATCGAGAAGGTCTTCCCGGCCGACGAGTACTCCTGCGTCGCCTTCGCCGGTACGGCGGGCCTCGGGATCGAGATGGTGCGCCTGTTCCAGGTCGAGCTGGAGCACTACGAGAAGCTCGAGGGCACTACGCTCAGCCTCGACGGCAAGGCCAGCCGGCTGACCGCGCTGATCCGCGGCAACCTGCCGATGGCGATGCAGGGCCTGGCCGTGGTGCCGCTGTTCGCGGGCTACGACCCCGACATCGAGGGCGGCCGGATCTTCTCGTACGACCCGACCGGTGGGCGGTACGAGGAGCGCGCTTTCCACAGCGTCGGTTCGGGTTCGCTGTTCGCCCGTGGCGCGCTGAAGAAGCTGCACCGCGACGACCTGAGCGAGACCGAGGCCGTCACAGTGTCCATCCAGGCGCTGATCGATGCGGCCGACGACGACTCGGCGACCGGTGGTCCGGACATGCTGCGCCGGATCTTCCCGGTGATCGGCGTGGTCACCGCCGACGGCTACCGCCGGCTGCCGGCCGATGAGGTCGGTGCGCTGGTCGACACCGTCATGGACGCCCGGCACCAGCGCCCGGACGGCCCGGCCGCGCCCCTCACCTGAACCCCATCGACTGATAGAGGACGACACCCTAGATGAGCGTTCCGTTCTACGTCTCACCCGAACAGCTGATGCGGGACCGGGCCGACTTCGCGCGCAAGGGCATCGCCAAGGGCCGCAGCGCGATCGCGCTGCAGTACGCCGACGGCATCCTGTTCGTGGCCGAGAACCGGTCCCCGGCCCTGCACAAGGTCGCCGAGATCTACGACCGGCTGGCCTTCGCCGCCGTCGGCCGCTACAACGAGTTCGAGAACCTGCGGATCGCCGGCGTCCGGCTGGCGGACATGCGCGGGTACTCCTACGACCGGCGCGACGTCACCGGCCGGGCGCTGGCCAACGCCTACGCGCAGACGCTCGGCGCGATCTTCTCCTCCGGTGGGGAGAAGCCGCTCGAGGTCGAGATCCTGGTCGCCGAGGTCGGCGTCAGCACGGCCGAGGACACGATCTACCGGCTCACCTACGACGGCTCGATCGCGGACGTCCGCGGGTACGCCGTGATGGGTGGCCCGGCGGAGCAGGTGGCCGAGTACGTCGGTGAGCACTACTCCGAGGGCATCTCGCTGGCCGGGGCACTGCGCCTCGCGGTGGACGCGCTCGGCCACGACGGCACGGAGATCCGGCAGCTCGAGCCGGACCAGATCGAGGTTGCCATCCTGGATCGGAGCCGGACCCAGGTGCGGAAGTTCAAGCGGATCTCCGACGAGACGCTGGCCCGGATCCTGTCCGAGTCCCGGCCGGACACGTCGCCGTCCGAGCCAGCCGCGCACACCGAAGCGGCCGAGACGGTCAACGGCGGCAACTACGAGAGTGAGTCCACGGACGACGCCCCGGTGGCGCCGCCCGCCGAGGACGACACTCCGATCGCCCCACCGGAAGACCCGGACGCCGACCGCCCCCTGTGACGGACTCGTTGCCGTCCGCCCCGGGCCCAACGCCCGCGGCGGACGGCGCCGGTCTGCCGGAGTCCTCCGCCGCCGAGTTGCACGCAGACGGCGCGACGCACGGCCGGACAGCTAGGACCTGGTCACCATCCGGGCGGTTGTGTAGCACAGGTGCTACCTTCGGGGTATGGACACTCTCGGACTACGTGAGCTCCGCCAGCACGCCAGCGACCTAGTACGCCGGGCCGAAGCCGGTGAACACCTGCTCATCACCGTCGCCGGCCGGCCGGCCGCTGTGCTCGGACCGCCCGAGCGCGACCACTGGCGACGCTACGAAGACGTGGCCGACCTGCTCATCGGCACCACCGATGACGAATGGGACGAGGACCGCGAACTCATCGATGACCAGCTCACCGACCCATGGGAGCGGCATCAGTGAAAGCCGTCCTCGACACCAGCGTCCTCATCGCCGGACTCACCGCCCCGATCCCCGGCGAACTCGCGATCAGCACCATCAGCCTCGCCGAATTGCACTTCGGAGTTCTGGTCGCCAGATCCTCCGCGGCCAGGGCCGGACGGCTACGGCGACTCGCCGGCATTGAACGAGCCTTCGAGGCGCTGCCCGTTGACGACGCTGTAGCCCGCGCATACGGAACCCTCGCTGCCGCGGTGGTCGACGCCGGACGGCAACCTCGAAGCCGATCCTTCGCTCTCGTCATCGCTGCAACCGCCCGTGTGCACGACGCACGCCTCTACACCCGCAACGCCAAAGACCTTGCCGGACTCGAAGACCTCGTTGATGTCGTCGCGGTCTGACCCCTCGTCCACGTACGGCAGCCCAAAGCGGAGAGGACGTTGCCGATCTGGCGCCGCCCTGGACGAGCAGTAGGATTCTTGGTGGACCGCGACTGGCGTTGAGGTGGGGTACCACCGGGGAACGGTCTGCCGGTGTTAGCCGGCTGAGCCGCGCGCCTGGGCAACGAATCTTTTCGTCGACGCCCGAAGGAGCGCGCTATGACTGAGACCGCCCGACTGATGGTCGGCACCCACCTTGCTGCCGAGATGGTGGCTAACGCTGCCGAGCGAGCCAAGAAACTGCAGGACGAAACCGGCGTACAGCCGTGTCTGGCGACGGTGCTCGTCGGAGACGATCCGGCGTCGGCCACCTACGTCCGGATGAAGCAGAACCGCAGCAAAAAGGCCGGGATCGGCTCGCTGAGCGTCGTACTGCCGGCGGAGACGACCACCGAGGAACTCGTGGCTGAGCTGGGCAAGCTGTCCGCGGACCCAGCCGTACACGGGATTCTGTTGCAGCACCCGGTGCCCGGGCACATCGACGAGCGGGCCGCGTTCGAGGCGATCGATCCGGGCAAGGACGTCGACGGCGTCACCATGCACGCCTTCGCCGCGATGGCGTTCGGCGAGCCCGGCTTCGTCTCCTGTACGCCGGGTGGAATCCTCCGCTTGCTGCAGGCGTACGACGTACCGCTGGAAGGCGCGCACGCGGTCGTCATCGGCCGCAGCCCGATCCTCGGCAAGCCCGCCGGAATGTTGCTGCTGGCATCGAACGCGACGGTCACCTACACGCATTCGAAGACCCGCGACCTGGCCGGAATCGTCCGGACGGCCGACATCGTGGTGGCTGCGGTCGGCCGGGCGAACTTCGTCCGCGGCGACTGGCTGAAACCCGGTGCCGTCGTCATCGATGCCGGATACAACGAAGGCAACGTGGGCGATGTCCACTACGAGGAGGCCACGCAGGTGGCGAGTCTGATCACCCCGGTCCCCGGCGGGGTAGGCCCGATGACGATCGCGCTGCTGCTGGAGCAGACGGTCGACGCCGCGGAGGCACAGACAGCGCGGATTCCGAGACGGTGACGCAACCACTGCGCCTTCTGTCCTAGGGTTGAGGGTGAGAGGCATCACCGATCTAGGAGGCAGACGCAGTGGCGGTACGGGCGATCCGCGGTGCCACCCAGCTCGAGGTGGACGAGCGCGAGCATCTGCTCGAACGGTCCGCCGAGCTGGTCAGGGCCGTGCTGGAGGCCAACGACCTGGAGTCGGAGGACCTGATCAGCATCCTGTTCACCGTCACGCCGGACCTGCACTCGGAGTTCCCGGCGGTGGCCGGCCGGCAGATCGGGCTGACCGACGTACCGCTGATGTGCATGCAGGAGATCGACGTGCCGCACGCATTGCCGCGGGTGGTCCGGATGATGGTGCATGCGGAGTCGCCGCGGTCGCGCGAGAAGATCCAGCACGTCTACCTGCACGGTGCAGTCAGTCTGCGCCCCGACCTGACCGGCGCCCAGTGACCGAGCTGCGGGGTCCCGTCCGGATCGTCGGTACCGGCCTGATCGGTACGTCGATCGGCCTGGCCCTCGGCCGGCTCGGCGTCGTGGTCGAGCTCGTCGACGCCGATCCCGACAGTGCCTTGATGGCCGAGCGGATCGGGGCCGGTTCGCGGCTGGTCCAGATCGAGCCGCAGTTGGTCGTTGTCGCTGTCCCGCCGGATCACGTCGGTGAGGTCGTCGTCGAGCAGCTGCAGCAGACCGATGCGATCGTCACCGACGCCGCCAGCGTGAAGTCGAAGCCACTCTTCGACGCCCTTGCGCTGGTCGGTTCGCCGGAAGAGCTGTCCCGGTACGTCGGCAGTCACCCGATGGCCGGGTCCGAGCGGAACGGCCCGCTGGCCGGCCGGGCCGACCTGTTCGACGGCGCGACCTGGGCGATCACTCCCCACGAGAACAGCGATCCCGACGCGGTCGAGCTGGTACGACGGCTCGCCGAGGCCGCCGGCGCTCGTACTGTCGAGCTGTCCGTCCAGGACCACGATCTCGCGGTGGCTCGCGTCTCGCATCTGCCGCAGTTGATGTCGTCGCTGGCCGCCGGCACGCTGGTCGACGCGCCCGCCGCGCACCTCGAGCTGTCCGGCCAAGGCGTCCGTGACGTCACCCGGATCGCGGCCGGCGACCCGGGCCTGTGGACCCAGATCGTCTCGGCGAACTCGCCCGCGCTGAGCGGCCTGCTGGAGCAGATCCGGGACGAGCTCGACCGGCTGTTGATTGCCTTGGGCAAGGAAGAGGCGACCGGCGAGCTGACCGCGGTGCTGAACCGCGGCGTGTCCGGCGCGATCCGGGTACCGGGCAAGCACGGCACTCCGCACATCGAGCTGGTACCGGTGATGGTCACCATTCCCGACCGGCCGGGCCAGCTGGCCCGGTTGTTCGCGGATGCGGCCGAGTCCGGCGCCAACGTCGAGGATCTGCGGATCGACCACAGCCCTGGCCGCCCGGTCGGTGAGGTCGAGCTGTCGGTCAAACCGGTGTCGGTGGATCAGCTGGTCCGGGTACTGACCGAGCGGGGCTGGTCCGTGCACCGGTAATCTTCGGGCCATGATCATCGCTGTTGACGGCCCGAGCGGGTCCGGTAAGTCGAGCACGGCCCGCGGAGTCGCGACCAGGCTCGGTCTGCAGTACCTGGACACCGGCGCGATGTACCGGGCGGTGACCTGGTCGGCGCTCGAGCACGGGCTCGACCTGGACGACCTCGCTGCGGTCGCCGAGCGCGCCCGCGCGGTCCGGCTGTCGATCAGCACCGATCCGCAGCGGGCCCGGTTCGCAGCCGATGGGGTGGACGTCACCGAGGCGATCCGGGATCCCCGGATCAGCGCGAGCGTCAGCAAGATCGCCACCAACCTCGACGTACGGGCCGAGCTGATCCGCCGCCAGCGGGAGCTGATCGAGGCATCCCAGCCGACCGGTGGTGCGGTTGTCGAGGGACGCGATATCGCCACGGTGGTCGCGCCGCAGGCAGAGCTGAAGGTGCTGCTCACCGCTGACCAGGACGCCCGGATGGCCCGCCGCAGGGCGGAGCTGGCCGAGGGCGCGGTGACCGCGGAGCAGTTGCGGGACCAGATCATCCGGCGGGACGCCGACGACTCCACCGTCTCGCAGTTCCAGGTGGCCTCCGACGGCGCGGTGGAAATCGATTCGACCCATCTGACGTTGGATGAAGTGATCGATGTCATCTGCCGACTCGCCAAGGAGGCTGAGGCCGTGCCGCGCGACCAGGAGTCATGACCGCCGACGAGCTGACCGGGCACCGGGATCTGCCCCGGACCGACGATCTGCCTGCCATCCCGCACCGGTTGGGTAGTGTGCTGCGTCACGCCGTCCGGCCCTACATGCGCTGGCGGTACGAGCTGACGACCCACCATGAGGACCGCTTCCCGGCCACCGGCCCGGTCCTGATCGCGCCGAACCACCTCAGCCTGCTGGACGGGCCGTTGCTGGGCGCGATCGCGCCGCGGATGCTGCACCAGCTGGGCAAGATCGAGGCGTTCCACGGCTTGCAGGGGTTCATGCTGCACCGGGCCGGCCAGATCGCGATCGACCGTACGCAGTACGACGTACTGGCGATCCGCCGGGCGATCCAGATCCTGCGCGAGGGCCGCGCGCTGAGCGTCTACCCCGAGGGGACCCGGGGGCCCGGCGACTTCCGCAAGGTGCGCGGGGGCGTGGCCTACCTGGCCATGGTCACCGGAGCGCCGATCCTGCCGGTCGCTCTGCTCGGCACACGTCAGCCGGGCGGCGATATCGAGCACTTTCCGCCCCGGGGGAGCCGGGTGCACGTGGTATATGGCGAGACCTTCACGGTTGACCGCGTATCCTTTCCCAGGAGGCAGGTCGACGTACGCGCGGTTGCCGACCAGATCGGCGACGTGTTGCGGGCCCATGTGCAGGCGGCCGTCGAAGCCACCGGCCACCCGCTCCCGGGCGTGCCAGACCAGAAGGATCCTGATGAGTGACCTGCCCACCGGCTACGAGTTCGAAGCGGAGCCGACCCACGACCGTGAAGACACCGGCCCGCTGCCGGTGGTGGCGATCGTCGGCCGGCCGAACGTCGGCAAGTCGACGCTGGTGAACCGGATCATCGGCCGCCGCGAGGCTGTGGTCGAGGACACACCGGGCGTCACTCGCGACCGCGTCTCTTACGACGCCAACTGGGCCGGCCGCGGCTTCACGCTGGTCGACACCGGCGGCTGGGACCCGGACGCCGTCGGCATGGCCGCGCTCGTCGCCGCCCAGGCCGAGGTCGCGATCAACGCGGCCGACGCGGTGCTGTTCGTGGTCGACGCGACGGTCGGGATCACCGACTCCGACGAGGCTGTCGTCCGGGTACTGCGTAAGGCGGGCAAGCCGGTCGTACTGGCTGCCAACAAGGTCGACGACCAGCGGGTCGAGGCCGAGGCGATGAACCTGTGGAGTCTGGGGATCGGGGAGCCGTTCCCGATCTCGGCGATGCACGGCCGCGGTACCGGCGACATGCTGGACGCGGTACTGGCCGCGTTGCCGGAGGCACCGGCTGAGCGGGACCCCGAGCTGGGCGGCCCGCGCCGGGTCGCGATCGTCGGCAAGCCGAACGTGGGCAAGTCCTCGCTGCTGAACAAGGTGGCCAAGGAGGACCGCGTCGTCGTCAGCGAGGTCTCCGGCACGACGGTGGACCCGGTGGACGAGGAGATCATCCTCGGCGGCAAGCAGTGGCGCTTCATCGATACCGCAGGCATCCGCCGCAAGGTGAAGAACGTCCAGGGCCACGAGTACTACGCCAGCCTCCGCACCAACAGCGCGATCGAGCGGGCCGAGGTCGTCGTCGTGGTGATCGACGCGTCCGAGCCGATGACCGAGCAGGACCTGCGGATCATGAACACGGTCGAGGAAGCCGGCAAGGCGCTCGTCATCGCCTACAACAAGTGGGACCTGGTCGATGAAGACCGGCGCTACTACCTGGAGCGCGAGATCGACCGCGATCTGGTGCAGTTCCGCTGGGCGCCGCGCGTGAACATCAGCGCGATGACCGGCCGCCACATGGAGAAGCTGGTGCCGGCGATCGAGGCGGCGCTGGACGGCTGGCAGACGCGTGTCCCGACGGGTCAGCTGAACGCGTTCCTCGGCCGTTTGGTGGCGGCGCACCCGCACCCGGTGCGCAGCGGCAAGCAGCCGAAGATCCTCTTCGGCACCCAGGCGACGACGATGCCGCCGACCTTCGCGATCTTCACCTCGGGCGCCTTCGAGCCGTCGTACCAGCGCTTCATCGAACGCCGCCTCCGCGAAGACTTCGGCTTCGTCGGCAGCCCGGTCCACGTCCAGATCCGCCCCCGAGTGAAGAAGCCAAAACGCTGAGACCCCTTGGTCAAACGAGGTCCGCGAATGGGGTAAGGTTTACCCCGGTCGTCCTCCTGGGGACGACCATTCGGGCTGTAGCGCAGCTTGGTAGCGCATTTGGCTGGGGGCCAAAGGGTCGCAGGTTCAAATCCTGTCAGCCCGACCGAAAAGAGGGGCACCGATTCTGTCGGTGCCCCTCTTTATTGTCTCCCCATGAACACCATCGGGGACAAGCGCAGCTGGAGCGATGCCCAACTGCGCAAGGCGGTTGAAGGCAGCCTGACCTGGCGTGCTGTCGCTCGCTTGTTGGGGCTGAAGGCGAACTCCGCCGGGGTGATCCGGACCATCAAGAGACACGCGGATCGCCTTGGCCTGGACGCGTCGCACTTCACCGGGCAACGCCGCTGGTCCGATGGGCAGATGCGGGAGGCTGTACCCTTCTCGACGTCCTGGGCTGAGGTGCTGACCCGTCTCGGTGTCGCCGACAACGCGGCATCCCGGGTCCGCGTGAAGGGGCATGCCGCGCGGCTCGGCGTGAGCTACGAGCATCTGATGACACCCGACGTCCCGTCTCCGGAGGACGCGTTCTTCGTCCGGCCAGGCCAGCTGGAGATGCTGCGCGTCGCCGCTCCGGCGGTAGCGATGGCCTGGTTTGCTCTGCGAGGTTGTCCGGTCGCGTTGCCGGTCGAGCCTCAGGTGTACGACTTGCTGGTCACAACGGAGAAGGGAATCCAGCGAGTGCAGGTGAAGAGCTGTACGCAGCGCGATGGCAAGGGCCGCTGGGTGGTCGGTATCGGGTGGCGGCCTTATGTTCTGGACAAGACTGCAGCCAAGGTGCCGTACGACCCGGATTCACTCGATCTCTTCTTCATCCTGCTGGGCGACGGCAGCATCTTCCTTGTCCCGATCGCCGCATTGGCTGGGCGGACGCAGATCTACGCCCACAACTACACCCCTTACCGGGTGGGAGACGCGTCGAGTCTGTTGACCTAGAGACGTTCGCTTGATTGCTGAGTAATGATGTAATCAGGAGGCGGCGTGATGATGGATGACGAGGTGCTGGACGCGTACTCGCGGGTGGTTTCCGGGGTGGCGGAGCGGTTGATCCCGCGGGTGGCGAGTCTGCGGGTGCGGGGCCGGCGAGGTGACTCGTCCGGGTCGGCGGTGGTGCTGACCGGCGACGGGCATCTGCTGACCAATGCGCACGTCGTCGGCGACGGCACGAGCGCGACAGCGGAGTTCGCGGACGGTACTGCGGCGCAGGCGCGGCTGGTCGGGGTGGATCGGCTGTCCGACCTCGCCGTACTGCGTGCCGACCGGGAGATCCCGGCGCCACCGGAGTACGGCGACGCGGACCGGCTCAAGGTCGGCAACCTGGTTGTTGCCGTGGGCAACCCAATCGGCCTGGCCGGAAGCGTGACGGCCGGCGTGGTGAGCGCTCTCGGCCGATCGCTGCCGGTCCGGTCCGGGGCGGCGAGCCGGATCATCGAGGACGTGATCCAGACCGACGCGGCGCTCAACCCGGGCAACTCCGGCGGAGCGCTTGCCGATGGCAACGGCCGGGTGATCGGCATCAACACCGCGGTCGCCGGGATCGGCCTCGGGCTGGCCGTGCCGATGAATCCGACCACTCGCCGGATCATCTACTCGCTGCTGCACGACGGCCGGGTCCGGCGGGCGTACCTCGGGCTGGTGACGACGCCGGCGCCACTGCGTCCGCAGCTGGCCGAGCGCTTCGGTCAACGCAACGCGTTGCGGGTCGTCGAGGTCATCTCGGGTAGCCCGGCGGCGGAGGCGGGCTTGCGGCAAGGTGATCTGGTGCTGGCCGTCGACGGCACCCCGCTCCGAGACGCGCAGTCCCTCCAACGTCAGCTCTTCGCCGACGCGATAGGCCGTCGTACCGAGATCACCGCCGTCCGCAACGGCGCCCTGGTGGATGTGGTGGCCGAGCCGGCCGAACTGACTGACTGAGCATGGCCAAAGGTTTCGGTGACGGTACTGTCGCGGACAGCTACCTACGGGACCGCCCCCTTGGAGGTTGCGCATCCTCGACGGCGGCAGTGGCAACACCATCCAGACCTTCGAAATCCCCGACGTCACGCTTTGACCGGTCCGCCCCGGAGCGGCTGACCGTCGGCGGCGCGATGCTCGTTGTCGCGGACCCGCGGCTCGTAGTGGGCGAAGAAGATCTTGCCGACCAGGTCGCGCCGGCTGCGAACCCCGGTCTTGTCGAAGACACTCTTGAGGTGTTGCTGCACGGTGTTCGCCGAGACGAAGAGGCGCTCGGCGATGTCGGTGGTCGAGTTCCCCTGCAGCACCAGGCGGGTGACCTCCTGTTCCCGATCAGTCAGCCCGTACGCCGCCATCAGCAGCGGAGCGATGCGGCTGGGATGGGCCGGCTCGACGATGACGGCGACCCGGCGTGAACTCGACGAGACCAGCGAGGTCCCATGCAGCACGACCCAGCCACCCGAACGGGACATCACCCGGGAGACGGCGACTTCCCCGGCATCGGGGTACGTCGCAGTACGCAAGGCGCGGCCGGCGACGGCGAGAACAGCCGAGGGGAGACGGCCCGCGGCCAGGTCGCCGTCCGGGAGCTCGGCGAGCCAGCGTTCGACGCCGGGCGTCGCGGACTCGATCTCCCAGTTGTCGGTGACCACGATCAGCCCGGGTGCGTCGGCGCCTTCGGGATCGATGGCCTCACCGAGCAGTAGGGAGTTGCGGGCCCCGGCCGCGAGCACTGGCGCCATGGCGCGGATGAAGGCCAGGTCGTCGTCGTCGAACAGCGGCTGTCCCTGTTCGCGGTACAGGCCGAGTGCGCCCCACACGTCGCCGCTCTTGGTGCGCAGGGACGCGATCAGCTCCTGGTCTCCGCCGTACATCATGTTCTGGTGCCACCGAGGGCTGCTGGCCGGATCGCCACCCGTGGCCTCGTGCAGGGTCGAGATGCCCCGCGCGGATCGGGCGACGTCCACGAGCTGGTTGACGTCGTCCTCGTAGTACTCCTGCGCGAGCCATTCGGGCGGCAGCTCCGGCATGCCTTCGTTGAAATGGCTGGTCACCAGCAGCGACGCCGGGTCGAGCGTGTACCAGCAAGGCGCGTCGTAGTACTGGACCGCGGGCCGGAGCGCCTCGGTCGCCTCCCGCCAGAGAGTCACCAGATCGAGGCCTTGTCGCGTCAGCGCGGCGATCCTGTCGCTGGCCCGCTGCTTCGCGTACCCGCTCACCTCCCCACCGTACGACGGTGTGGCGGGTTCTGCGGATACCAGATTTCTGGAATGGGCGGCAGCCGCTCCCAGCCGTAGCTTCAGCCTTATCCGAAGTAGGGGAGGAAGCAATGAACCCGCAGATCACCGGGCCGCGAGTGCTCGGTCCACACGACGGCTTGTCCATCACAGACCCAGGGAACCGGACCGACCGGTTCTTGATCGACACCGAGGACTCCGGCGGAGGCTTCTCGCTGGTGGAGCACACGCTGGCGCCCAAGGTGCTTGCTGCTCCGCTCCACCGGCACACCAGAGAGGACGAGTACAGTTTCGTGCTCGAAGGGCGGTTAGGCGCATTGCTGGGCGAGGACGAGGTCTTCGCGGAAGCCGGCACGCTGGTCTACAAGCCGCGCGGGCAGTGGCACACGTTCTGGAACGCGGGGGACACCCCGATCCGGCTGCTTGAGATCATCTCGCCTGGTGGTCTGGAGCAACTGTTCCGCAAGCTCGGCGAGCCCGGCGGCGAGTACGACCCCGAGACGCTGCCGGCCCTGGCGGCGGAGTACGGCTGCGAGGTCGACTTCGAGGCGACGATGCCGATCGTCGAGCGCCACCAATTGACCTTCTAGGTCGTCCTCGTGGCCCGCAGTCCTGAGGAGCTCGAGACGATGCTCGAGGACGCCTTCGTCGTCCATGACGGCGAGGCCCTCGCTCAGCTCTTCGAGCCGTACGCCGTGGTCCACACGTCGCTGCGCGAGGCACGGGGCCGGGAGCAGATCGACCAGCTGATCCGTCGCCTGTGGGACGGGCAGGTCACCTATCTCGCCGATCCGCTGGCGATCCTCCAGGAGCGGGGGATCGCCCTGATCGTCAGCGACCTGGCCGTCAATGTCGCCCGCCGCGACTCCGACGGCAACTGGCGCTACGCCGTCATCTTCTTCACCCCCGGCTACCAGCCCCGGGCGCGCCACTCCGGGAGGGCGGGACGCTCGGCGCCGAGGGTGGTGTCGGCGCCGTGGCCCGGGTAGACCCAGGTTTCGTCGGGGAGGCGGTTGAAGAGCTTGGTTTCTACGTCGTCGAGTAGGGACTCGAAGTTCTCCTTGTTGCCGCGGGTGTTGCCGACGCCGCCGGGGAACAAGGAGTCGCCGGTGAAGAGGTGGGGTGGGCCGGTGGGGTCGTCGTACAGGAGGGCGATCGAGCCGGGGGTGTGGCCGACCAGTTGGATCACCTCGAGGGTGAGCTCGCCGAAGTGGATCCGGTCTCCGTCGCCGACGGGCTCGTCGGTCGGTACCGGGATGCCTTCGGCGTCGTCTCGGCCGGCGACTGTCACGGCGCTTGTCCGGGCGACCACCTCGGCGAGTGCCTGCCAGTGGTCGCCGTGCTGGTGGGTGGTGATGACCCGGCTGATGCCGCTCTCGCCGATCACCTTGAGCAGCGTGTCAGCCTCGTTGGCGGCATCGATCAGCACCTGCTCGTCGGTGATCCGGCTGCGCAGCAGGTACGCGTTGTTGTTCATCGGACCCACGGCGACCTTGGTGATCATCAGCTTCGCCAGCTCGTGCGTCTGGGCCGGCCCGCCGACATGGACATTGCCGTGATACTCGGTCATGGGCTCTCCCTAGATCTTGTGGTCATCCAAACGACGGCAGCTCGGGCAGGTCGTCGCCCAGCTGGCTGCCGTCGCTCCGGCCGAGCGCCCAGCTCAGCAGAGCCGCACTGCCGCCAGTGACGATCCTTGCACCGGCTGGTCTCACAGGCGACGACCAGGTGCTGTCAGAGCTCTCCAGTACTACGGGGAAGTCCGCGGGCCATTTGGCGGTCACGTACGTGAGCAGTACGTCGCGCGACTCGGCCGGTACGTCGTCGAACGTGTACCCGAGGCCCAGGTCGACATGGTGCACCTCTAGCTCGTTCAGCCGGGCTGGCACCACCTGGTACGCCGTAGCGGGGGTTCCGCTCGGCCAGGTGACCTCGGCGGCCCAGGCGGCAGCTGGGAGATCCTCGAAGCGCTCCAGCAGCCGGGCCTCGGCAGCGGCGATGTCCTGGACCTGCTCCGCGATCGGCCGGGCAGCGCCCTCGGCGATGTCGGCCTCGCGTGCCTCGACCGAGACGTACATCGGCTTGCGGACGCCGGTGAGAGCCCAGTCGCACAGATTCACCAGGGCGTCGGCGTTCCGGGCGACGTGACTCAGCACGTGTCCCACGCTCCAGCCGGGCAGCAGTGACGGGCGCAGTACTACTTCGTCCGATAGCTGGGTAACGGTGGCGAGCAGGCGCCGGTTCGCGGACGGTAACTTCGCGATCAGGCGACTCGTTGGCTCCGGTGCGACCATGGACCGACTCTATCGAATATGCTTTCGAAAGAGGTCGCAGAACTGGCTTCTGACCGGCACTGAAGTTTTTGTCGGTGGGCCTCGTTAGCATGGCCGGGCATGTCCCAGGAGTCGGTTCCGCAGCCTCGGCGAGGCGCCCGGTGCCGCCCAGAAACCCTCGAGAACGGCTGAGAGTGAGCTTGTGTCTGACCGTCTGATCGTGCGTGGAGCGCGTGAGCACAACCTGAAGGACGTCTCGCTCGACCTGCCGCGCGACGCCATGATCGTCTTCACCGGACTGTCCGGTTCCGGCAAGTCCAGCCTGGCCTTCGACACCATCTTCGCCGAGGGCCAGCGGCGCTACGTCGAGTCGCTGTCCGCCTACGCGCGGCAGTTCCTCGGCCAGATGGACAAACCCGACGTCGACTTCATCGAGGGCCTGTCACCGGCCGTCTCGATCGACCAGAAGTCGACCTCGAAGAACCCGCGCTCGACCGTCGGCACGATCACCGAGGTCTACGACTACCTGCGGCTGCTGTTCGCCCGGGCGGGCCGGCCACACTGTCCCGAGTGCGGTGAGGCGATCGCCAAGCAGACCCCGCAGCAGATCGTCGACCGGGTGCTGGAGCTGGACGAGGGCACCCGCTTCCAGGTGCTCGCGCCGGTCATCCGCGGCCGCAAAGGCGAGTATCTCGATCTCTTCCGCCAGCTCACCGGCCAGGGCTTCTCCCGGGCCCGGGTGGACGGCGAGACGATCCAGCTGACCGAGCCGCCGAAGCTGGACAAGCAGAAGAAGCACACCATCGACGTGGTGGTCGACCGGCTCGCGGTGAAGGGCTCGGCCAAGCAGCGCCTGACCGACTCGGTCGAGACCGCGCTCGGGCTGTCCGGCGGCATCGTCACGCTCGACTTCGTCGACCTCCCGGAGAAGGACCCGCGCCGCGAGCGCCGGTTCTCCGAGAAGCTCGCCTGCCCGAACGACCACCCGCTGGCGATCGACGAGCTGGAGCCGCGCTCGTTCTCGTTCAACTCGCCGTACGGCGCGTGCCCGGTCTGCTCCGGGCTCGGTACCCGGATGGAGGTGGACCCTGAGCTGCTCGTCCCGGACCCGTCGAAGTCGCTCGACGAGGGCGCCATCCAGCCGTGGGCCGGTGCGAACGTCACGCAGTACTTCGAACGGCTGCTCGGCGCCCTGGCCAAGGACCTCGGCATCAAGACCAGTACGCCGTTCGCCGAGCTGCCGGCCAAGGCGAAGAAGTCGCTGCTGACCGGTCACGAGACCCAGGTGCACGTCTCGTACAAGAACCGCTACGGCCGCGAAAGGTCGTACTACACCACCTTCGAAGGCGTCATCCCGTACGTGGAACGCCGGCACGCGGAGGCGTCCAGCGACACCAGCCGGGACCGCTTCGAGGGCTACATGCGCGAGGTGCCCTGCCTGGCCTGCAACGGCGCGCGGCTGAAGCCGATTTCGCTGGCGGTCACGATGGGCGGCAAGAACATCGCCGAGATCGGCGCGATGTCGATCGACGAGGTGCACGACTTCCTGGCCGGCATGGAGCTGTCGCCACGGGAGAAGCAGATCGCCGAGCGGGTGGTGAAGGAGATCGGCGAGCGGCTGCAGTTCCTGCTCGACGTCGGCCTGGACTACCTGGCACTGAACCGGCCGGCCGGGTCGCTGTCCGGTGGCGAGGCGCAGCGGATCCGGCTGGCGACGCAGATCGGCTCCGGCCTGGTCGGCGTTCTGTACGTGCTGGACGAGCCGTCGATCGGTCTGCACCAGCGCGACAACCGGCGGCTGATCGACACCCTGGTCCGGCTGAAGGACCTGGGCAACACGCTGATCGTCGTCGAGCACGACGAGGACACCATCGACCATGCCGACTGGGTGGTCGACATCGGCCCGGGCGCGGGTGAGCACGGCGGCCAGGTCGTCGTGTCGGGCACGGTCGAGGACCTGCGCAACCACCCGGACTCGATCACCGGCGCCTACATCTCGGGCCGCCGGGAGATCCCGATCCCGCCGGTCCGTCGGCCGCTGACCGAGGGCCGCGAGCTGACCGTGTACGGCGCTCGCGAGCACAACCTCAAAGACATCGACGTGACGATCCCGTTGGGGGTCTTCGTCGCGGTCACCGGGGTGTCGGGCTCGGGCAAGTCGACGCTGGTGAACGACATCCTCTACACGTCGCTGGCGCGCCAGATCTACGGCGCCAAGACGATCCCCGGCCGGCACACCAAGATCTCCGGGCTCGAGCTGGTCGACAAGGTGATCCACGTCGACCAGTCGCCGATCGGGCGAACCCCGCGGTCCAACGCGGCGACGTACACGGGAGTCTGGGACCACGTCCGCAAGCTGTTCGCGGAGACGCCGGAGGCGAAGGTCCGGGGCTACCAGCAGGGCCGGTTCTCCTTCAACGTCAAGGGCGGCCGCTGCGAGGCGTGCTCGGGCGACGGCACGCTGAAGATCGAGATGAACTTCCTGCCCGACGTCTACGTGCCGTGCGAGGTGTGTCACGGCGCCCGGTACAACCGGGAGACGCTCGAGGTGCACTACAAGGGCAAGACGGTCGCCGACATCCTGGACATGCCGATCGAGGAGGCCTCCGACTTCTTCGCGGCCATCCCGGCGATCGCCCGGCACCTGACCACGCTGAACGAGGTCGGTCTCGGGTACGTCCGGCTTGGCCAGCCCGCGCCGACGCTGTCCGGCGGTGAGGCGCAGCGGGTCAAGCTCGCCTCCGAGCTGCAGAAGCGTTCCACCGGGCGCACCGTCTACGTGCTGGACGAGCCGACCACGGGTCTGCACTTCGAGGACATCCGCAAGCTGCTGGGCGTGCTCGGCAGTTTGGTTGACAAGGGCAACTCGGTGCTGGTGATCGAGCACAACCTCGACGTGATCAAGACCGCCGACTGGATCGTCGACCTCGGCCCGGACGGCGGCCGCCGCGGTGGCACGCTGGTCGCCGAGGGTACGCCGGAAGACGTCGCGGCGAACCCGGCGTCGTACACGGGGGAGTTCCTCGCGGAGATCCTGCGCGGCCGGGCAGCCAAGCCGAGCGCGAAGCAACTCACCGCCACCGCGAAGTCCAACGGTGCGAAGTCGAGCGGCGTGAAGTCGGCCGACGTGAACGGTGCCGTGGTGGCGGCGAAAAAGACCGCGGCCAAGGCGATCAAGAAGGCCCCGGCCAAGAAGGCTGCCGGGGGTGGGACGGCTGTGGGCACAGCGACGGCGAAGAAGACCGCGGTGAAGAAGGCGGTCGCTGCCAAGAAGGCGCCGGCCAAGAAGGTCGCGGCGAAACGAGCAGCCGGATAAGAACACGACCAGGTCGTTGACCTTAGCAACCAATCTGGCTGAGTGGGATCTTCTCCTCCGCAGACCTGGTGTGCGCCAACCTTCTCGTCTCAGTCGAAAGGTCCGCGGACGGCTCGGCGGCAGGAACCGGGTGACCCGTTCGGCCGTCTATCGTTGCGTTCGCGGCGTAACGACTTCGAAGGAGAGAATGTGACCGGACGTTGGGACATGGGCCAGGACACCCTGAGCCAACTGGCCAAGAAGACCGGGACGGGGACGCAGGACCTCGGCGGTCTGGTGAAGCAGCTGGTCGCCGCGGCGCAACCGCTGGAAGGCAAGATGAGCGGCGCCGGCAAGGCGATGTTCGACGGGTTCAAGGCCAATGTCGACGGTATCGCCGCCGACCTGAACGCCGGGCTCGCGGCGATCAACCAGGGCCAGTCCGGCATGGACGCGGCCTTCCGTACCGGTGACACCGAGATGGCCGACACCGCGAAGAAGAACCAGGGCGGGGCGGACTTCAACGCCGCCAAGTTCGGGAAGCGCTGAGAGAGGGACTGACGATGGCAAATCGCAACAGCTACGACACGGCCGCCTCCGGCGAGGTGCAGTCGACCATCAACAGCCTCTCCGGTCAGATCTCAAGCCTGATCGCGACGCACAAGCAGAACGTGACCGCGGCTCTGGCGGACGCCTCGGCCAGCGGCGTGACCGAGAACTACCGCGGCGTCGAGGCCAAGTTCAACACGGCGGCCGAGCAGACCCTGGCGATCATCAGTTCGCTGAAGGAGACGCTGGCGCAGAACGACTCGACCGCTGCCGCGACGCTGAAGAAGGCCTCGGCCGCCGTCGACGGCATCGGCGGCTGACCGGTAGTACGCACATCTTCACGGCCGTGGACGTCACCCAGTGAGGGGGTCGTCCCGGCCGTTTGCGGCCTGGCGCAGGGCCGGACACAGACCTGAGGGGTGACAGTGGACTGGGACATCGATATCGCGGCGGCCAGCAAGGTACTCACGGACACGGTGACCGAGGCGGAGCCGTTCGACGGGTTGGCGACGACGTACGGCGAGAACCTCACGGCCATCATGGAGGGCCTCAACTACGACGTCTTCACGATCGTCGCGGTGGCCATCGGCGAGTACGCCGAGCACTGGTCGCCGACCCTGGAGGCGGCGGCGAACCAGGTCGGCGCCTCGCTGACCGGTGCCCAGAACGCGCTCATGGCCTACATGGAGGGGCAGGAAGAGATGGCCCTGACCGCGCAACGCAACGCGGCGAACGGCGTGATCCCCGACCCGCCGGGGACGCCGGAAGCACCCAAACCGACCGGGGAGAACATCGCGGTATGACCGATCAGGAACCGGCGGAGGTGCCGGCGGAGATCGCCGAGGCGGCGCGAGTGCGGCTGGCCGAGTGGCTGACCGCTGAGGCGCCGACCCCTGAGCTGGGCGCGACGCCCGAGGACCTGGCGGACTGGACGGCGCACCAGGCGGAGGAGTACCTCGTGTTCGTTCCGCCTGGGTACGCCAACCTGCTGTTCCTTGTGGCCGAGCACGGCATCAGCTCCTTCGCGCCGAGCGAGCAGTCGCTCGAGCAGGCGATGGCGGCGGCCCGGCCGCAGTCGTGACCACGGCCGCGCGCCGGATCTGAAGCAATCGTCGACCCACGTGTGACCGAGGACTGAACTGAGATGATCAAACCCGAAGGTATCCCGATCACGGAGCTGACCAACGTGGTCTCGGCTCTCGACAACAACGTGTCGGAGCTGAGTGGCCTCGGGCAGGGGTTCGCCGACGTGGGCGACGGCATCCACAACACGTTCGGGGGCCTGAACAACTGCTACCACGCCCCCGAGCGCGAGTTGCTGGTCAACTCGACGCAGAAGATCCAGACGAACCTCGCCGAGTTCGGTCCCAGCCTGCCGGCGATGTCGGGACACCTGGTGACACTCGCCGACGAGGTGCGCGGCCGGCTGGGCACGCTGAAGGACATCCGGACCGAGGCCTATGAGTGGCATCGCCGGAAGAACGGCAATCCGGAGTGGCAGAACGATCAGGACATGATCGACGACAACAACCGGATGTTCCAGGACACCAACCGGATCATGACGGAGGAGCTCCCCGGGCTCTGCTTCGCCGCGGCCAACGAGATCGTCAAGCTCCACGGCGGTAAGACCTGGGATCCCGAGACCGGTGTGCGCGAGGGCGAGCAGCCGCCCCCGCCGCCGGACGAGGACGCTGAGCCGGAGGAGCCGGCGTGGGGGTCCGAGGAGGAGCGGGACAAGCCGCTCTGGCAGGACATCCTCGAGTTCCCGGTGGATTTCACGGTCGGTGTCCTGACCGTCGTCGGCGAGACCATCGAGGGCATTCTGACGCTGATTCCGGTGCTGCCGCTGCTCGGCATGATCCCGGGCTTGAAGGACTGGGCGAAGAACACCCTCGGGTACGACATCCCGACCTGGGAGGACGCGGGTAACGCCTGGGTCGGCCTCGCCACGTTCGTCGGCCAGATAGCGACGCTTCCGCATCAGCTCGCCTGGTGGGGCTTCGACAAAATCACCGGCCAGGACACCCGGCCCGACTGGGTCAAGGAGTGGGGCGAGACGGGCCTCACCATGGGCGAGCAGATGTTCAAGGGCTTCGTCGCCTGGGACGAGTGGGCGAAGAACCCGGGCAAGGCACTGGGCATGGCGCTCACCAACATCGTCGCCACCGTGTTCACCGGCGGCGGCGCCGGAGCGATCAAGACCGCGGCGCTGGCAGGCAAGTTCGGCGCCGCGAGCACCGCGGTGGCGAGGGTGGCCGGGGCGGCCTCGAAGCTGCAGGGTTTGCGCACCGGGCTGCACGACCTGGCCCTCGGCGCGACGATGAAGATCCCGAAGGTCGGCGATGTCATCAACGGCCTGGCGAAGATCCCGATCGTCGGCGACACCTTCAAGATGCAGAACCCGAAGGTGGACGTGCCGTCCTCGGTGGACACCCCCGACAGCTCCGGCGTGTCGCACACCTCGGTCGACACGCCCACCGTCTCGGTGGACAGCCCGTCGATCAGCAGTCCGTCCGTGGACACTCCATCGGCGAACACCCCCGACACTGGCAGCGTCGACGCCCCCAGCACCACCAACGTGCCAAGTACCAACACCCCGTCCACCACGCCTGTGTCACACGCCAACCCGGGCACGACGACACCGGGCACGACGACGCCAGGTTCGACGACACCAGGTACGACCACACCGGGTACGACCACACCGGGCACGACGACGCCAGGTTCGACGACGCCAGGTTCGACGCCAGGTTCGACGACGCCAGGTACGACGACACCGGGTACGACGCCCGGTACGACGGCGGACCCTGGCACGACAACACCAACCAACCGCGGCCCCGAAACCAGCACATCACCCGGTCCACGCACGCCGGACTCGACCACATCGCCTGGTACGCGCACGCCCGACTCGACCACGCCGAACTCCGGAACCCCGGACCCGACAACACGTACGCCGGAGACCTCGCGCACGCCGGAGACCTCGCGCACACCGGAGTCCACGCGTACGCCGGAGACCTCGCGCACGCCGGAGACCTCGCGGACGCCTGAGTCCACGCGTACGCCGGAGACCTCGCGCACGCCGGAGACCTCGCGCACACCGGAGTCCACGCGTACGCCGGAGACCTCGCGCACGCCGGAGACCTCGCGCACACCGGAGTCCACGCGTACGCCGGAAACGTCCCGGACGCCGGAGACCTCGCGGACGCCTGAGTCCACGCGTACGCCGGAAACCTCGCGGACGCCGGAGTCCACGCGTACGCCGGAGTCCACGCGTACGCCGGAGACCACGCGCACGCCCGAGACAAGCCCTACGCCGGGTACGACACACACGCCGGAGCCCATGGCGGCTCGGCACGCGGACCCGGCCGTCACCCCGGTCATGCCGTTTCACCCCGGCGTACCCGGTCATGCCAACGTGCCGAACACCCCGAACACCCCGAACACCCCGAACACCCCGAACACCGGCACGCCGAATCAGCCTGGTCGCGTGGAGCCGCCGGCGGCCCGTCGGGAGCCGGATGCGCCCGACGCCGGCAATGACCCGAATTTCGACAGCCCACTCGAGCGCCAGAAGGTGATCGACGAGCTGAAGCCGGACTACCTTCGTCCGGAGCCGGGCAAGGACCGGTCGAAGATCGACCCGGATCAGTACATCGAGGCGGACCTGAGGGATCCTCGCCGTGGCGAGCTTCGCGACTCGGTCGGCGACCCGCCGGAGCGCAACCCCGAGAACTGGGTCGGCAAGGTCAACCCGGACTACGGCCGGAGCCACCAGTACCGGATGAACTGCGCGGACGGTTCACGCAAGACTGCGGCGATCTTGAACGGCGAGACCCCGGATCTGTCCGCCGGCCGGAAGCTCGCGAACGGCGAGAACCCCGAAGCTACCCTCGAGTGGATGGATCTGGAGGACTTCCCGGCAGAGAACAAGATGGGGCTGGAGGACTGGGACGCCGACCCGGCGGACTTCACCAACGCCGCCTACCGAAGGGTGTACGACGCGCTGGCCGGCCGTCCGCCGGGCACGCACGCGAACATCTTCGTGACCTGGCGGTCGAGCATGCCCAACATCCCGGGCGGTGGTCACGTCCTGAACGCGTTCGTCGACCCGGCGGGGCGCGTCAAGTTCCTGGACTCGCAGCCGCCGGGCGGCAAGATCGTCGATGCGTTCCCGGACGGTCACCCGGGTGCGCACCCGAAGAATCCGTACGACGACGGCACCGGCAAGGGCAACATCACGTCTATCCAGTTCGCCGTCCGTGAGCGTGGCGGCCGCTGGGAAGGCCCTCCGCGCAGCCCGAACACTCCGCCGGCCTCGCAACTGCAACACATGCGCCAAGCGATCCCCCCGATCGCCCCGAGGCCCGGAACTCCTGGGTACAACCCGTCGGGGGCCAATCCCCACGGGACCCATTCACCGGACCCGAACACTCCGGACCCGAACACTCCGGACCCGAACACTCCGGACCCGAACACTCCGGACCCGAACACTCCGGACCCGAACACTCCGGACCCGAACACCCCTGACCCGAACACCCCTGACCCGAACACCCCGGACTTGCAGACGCCGGCGTCCAGAGCTTCCGAGCAGTACGGGTCGGCTGGGACGTCTGGGCACCGGGATCCTGGACCGTTCGACGGATCGGAACTGGCCGACCCCAGTTTCCGGGCGTCTTCGCAGGACCTGGCGCGGTTCCGCGACACCTTGGGATCGATCGACCAGAGGAAGATCGCGGAGCACCGGCGACGCGGCCAGGAGCAGCTTCCCGACCACATCGACGATCTGTCGGATGTCGAGCTCACCGCCATGGAACGGATGCTGGGAACCGACCATCAGGACATCAACAACGCCTACCGGGCCGGTGACCTGAGCGTCGAGAACAAGCCACTTGTCCGGGTCGCGGCATCGGCAATGAAGAAGCTGCCCGATTTCAAGGGGCCGATCGACCGTGGCATCGCCTTCGACACCCCGGAGCAGTTGCAGGCGTTCCTGAACCGCTACCAGCCCGGCCGCAGTCCGGCGGAGCCTGCGTTCACTCACTCGGACAAGGATCCCGACGGCGCCAAGATCTTCAGCGGCGGTCGGTACTCCGCGGGCCGGGTGGTGCTGCACATCGATGCTCGGCACGGCAAGGACATGTCGTTCCTGCGTGACAAGTACGTCGGTGTCGACGAAGTCATTCACCCGCCGCACACCCCCTTCTACCCGACCGCGAGGCCGGAGTTCGACGAAGCGACCAACACGTGGCACGTGCATGTCCGCGACCACAGCGGGCCGGTAGACGTACCACCTGGAGACGCGCCGTCGCCGATCGCGGTGCAGCCCGATACTGGGCGCTCGTACTGGGCAGAACAGGCGGAGTCCCGCTACCCGACCCCGCACCAACCGCCGTACCACCCAGGGCAGCAACCTGCGCCGCAGCAGCCGGCGAACCCGTTCAACGACGGCCGCCCCCAGCAGTCGTTCGGCCCGGGCCAGCAGCCCGTCTACCAGCCCGGCCAGCAACCTGGCTACCACCCGGGCCAGCAGCCGCCGGGCCAGTTCGGTCCAACGGGTCAGGAGCCCGGTCAGCAGCCTCAGCCGCCGTACGGGCCGCCACAGCAGCACCAGCCTGGTTATCAGCCGGGCCAGCAGCCGCATCCGGGTCAGCAACTGTACCCACCTCAACCGGGTCAGCCGCACCCACACCAGCCGGGTCAGCCGAACCAGCCTGGTCGGTACCCGGAGCAGCAGCATCAGCCTGGGCGCCATCCGGAGCAGCAGCCGCCGTATGGTCCGGGACGACAGGACCCGTACGCGCCTACGCATCAGCCGGGGCAGCAGTACCCGCCGAACCAGCCGGGGCAGCCGGGACAGCCGAACCAGCCGAACCAGCCGGGACAGCAGTACCCGCCGCAGCAGCCTGGGCGGTATCCGGAGCAGCAGCCGCCATATGGACCGAGACGACAGGACCCGTACGCGCCTACGCATCAGCCGGGGCAGCAGTACCCGCCGAACCAGCCGGGGCAGCAGTACCCGCCGAATCAGCCGGGACAGCCGAACCAGCCGGGACAGCAGTACCCGCCGCAGCAGCCTGGGCGGTATCCGGAGCAGCAGCCGCCATATGGTCCGGGACGACAGGATCCGTACGCGCCTACGCATCAGCCGGACCCGTACGGACCCCCGCACCAGCCTGGGCAGCAGTACCCGCCGCACCAGCCGGGACAGCCGAACCAGCCTGGGCAGCAGTACCCGCCGCACCAGCCGGGACAGCCGAACCCACCGCACCAGCCGGGGCAGCAGTACCCGCCGCAGCAGCCTGGGCGGTATCCGGAGCAGCAGCCGCCGTACGGGCCGGGTCAGCCGGATCCGTATGCGCCGCCGCATCAGCCCGATCCGTACGGTCCGCCGCAGCAACCGGGGCACTACCCGGGGCAGCGGCCGTTCGGTCCTGGGCAGCCGGAGCGTCCTGCGTACAACCCGCAGGAATTCGGACCGAACGCGCGGCACACGCCGGAAACGCCGAACGAGTACGGCGGACAGCCGCCAGCCCAACCACACGGCCAGCAACCGCCGTACGGCCAGTCGGATCCGTACGGCTCGGCAGACCCGTATGGCTCGGCAGACCCGTACGGCTTGGCGGATCCGCCTGGTTCGGCCGCTGCACCCAGTTCGGCGGATCGGTCGGCGGCTGCGGCACCGGGGCCGGGTGAGGTGATCAGGAAGGGGAGCGGGCCGAACTCCGACTACGACGTTCGGATGCCGGATAAGGACGAGTTCGTCGAGAACGATCCGGACCTGGACGACGGGTACCGCAACATCCGGGACACGACCACCGACGTGCCGAAGATCGCCGACTCGCTCGACCTGCACGACGACGACCCGGCGACCCTGGCCGAGTTGGAGGAGGTGGTCGACGTGGCGAAGCGGAACATGTTCGTGAACAAGCACGACGTGGCGATCGGCCCCGATGACATCCGGCACGGCAACTTCCAGGCGATGCCGGAGATGGCCAAGCTGTGGAAGAAGGCGATGTCGGGGCGCTTGGACCGGATGGAGACGAACCAGGTGCGATCCCTGATCGCGCACGAGTACGTGGAGGCCAAGCTGCTCGAGCTGGGCGTTCCGTACAAGCTGGCCGACCCGGACATGTGGGACGCGGAGGGAACCTACCGCGGCCGGAAGAATCCGGGGCCGCACGAGCTGGCGCCGTTGTCGACGCGAGGCGGGGAGGAAGTCGATCTCCTGGGTCTCTGGGACATCTACGGGCTGACCCCACCGTTCCCTGGGCCGTTCCGGCCGAAGGATTTGTCGAAGGCGACCCTGGATGCGATCGTTCAGGCAATCAAGGAGCAAAGGGGATGGTGACCGACATGACCGCCGCGGAGCGGATGGTCGAGCGCCTGCTCGCGGTGAATTGGGACAAGGCCGCCGCGCTCGCGCACGAGAAGTCGCGTGCCCGGTTGGCCCGCGAGTTCCTCCGGCGTACGGCGCAGTGGGCAGTGGCCGTCGGCGCGGAGCGGGGCTGGCCGTCCAGTGATCTGGCGAGTGGTGTGGATCCTGAGGTCGCCGTCGATCCGGCGCTGCTGGCCAGGCTCGAGCTGGACGAGTCGTCGATGGACCTGTTCCCGGTTCCGACGGACCTCGCCGCGGCGATCGTGCGCTGGGCGGCACTCGGCGACCTGCCTCGGCAGCGGTTCCCACAGCTGGACGATCCCTACGAGCCGATCCTCGAGCTGTTCGACCGCGGTGGCGGTTTCGCCCGCGGTCCAGGGGAGCTCGACCTCGGCTTCATCTCGATCCAGCTCCGGTCGGTGACCGACCGGGCCACGCTGGAGCCCCTGCCGATCGATGCCGCGACGCTGGACGCACTGGATCAGGAGGCCTGAGTGTCCGGGAACTATGGGACCCAGGTCATCGAGTCGGTGGCGGTTCGGCGGCGGCGGTTGCGGGAGGCTTGGCTGTTCGGGGCTGAGCGGGCCAAGAACACGTTGAACGAGCAGACCGGGAAGGTGCTCGCGAGCGTGATGATCGGTGCGGTCGCGTGTGCGGGGTGTGCCGGGGTGTCGTACTTCAAGTCGGCGCAGGCCAAGGAGAAGCAGAACCAGCAGCCCACGCCGACCGCGACCACGTCCGGCCCGGTCAGTCCTTCGCCCTCGAAGTAGCCGCCTCAGCTGTGGCTAGCGGCCGAAGAGGTGGCGTAGCCAGCTGTGGCGGGGCTGGGGTAACAGGGCGGCGGGGAGTACTGCGCTCGGCGGGGTCGCCAGCGTGACCGGGACCTGGACCATTTGGTCGCCCTGGAGCCAGTAGAGGTCGGGGGAGCACTGGTCCGGGGCGCCGCGGTAGCAGTCGGCGACCCAGCGGGCCAGCGTGTCGGCGTGCGCCTGGCCGGCGTCGGCGGGGCAGTAGGCGACGGCGCTCAACCGCGGTACGCCGATCAGCACGCCGGCCCTTAAAGTTGCCTGAGGCAACCAGTTGTCCCGGTCGACGATCGCCATCGACACCAGCGGATCACCGTCGCGGCTGAGCACCGATATCCCGCCGTGCCGCTGCGGTTCGAGGTCCGCGATCTCCGCCAGGGTGAGCCGTACCGGCGAGGGCACGCCGGGGTCGCCGAGTCCCAGCATCGACCGCCGTACGACGGTCAGCCGGCGCAGCTCGCTGCCGGTCCGGATGAACACCACCACCTCGAAGTGGTCCCCGAACGGCAACAGCGCGTCGGCGACCGGCCCGGCGGTGCGTGCGGACCAGCCACGTTGCACGAGCAACGCGCGCTGGCGTTCGGCGACGTCGCCGAACCGGTGCTCCTCGGTGGCCAGCTCGCCCTCGGTGACGACGGCCCGCAGCCAGGCCTCGATCTGCTCGGGCCAGCGGCCCTGTGGTAGCTGAAGGCAACGATCGATAACCTCGCCGACGCTGACGACAGCCGACATCTGCAGCCCGCCACGGCCCCAGCCGATCTCGACCGTGCGCTGCTCGGTGTCGACAACGCACCCCGGTAACCAGATCGGCGCGAGTTCCGCAATGATTTCCACCACGGTGGAATCGTCTGTACCTGTCATCTCGTGACCTCACCCACCACTAGAGTGTCTCGCGCGTCCGTCGGTAAGAAACAGCAAATGTC
Source organism: Kribbella catacumbae DSM 19601 (assembly GCF_000372465.1). Taxonomy (GTDB): domain Bacteria; phylum Actinomycetota; class Actinomycetes; order Propionibacteriales; family Kribbellaceae; genus Kribbella; species Kribbella catacumbae. The sequence continues at coordinate 152,285 of NZ_AQUZ01000001.1, read as the reverse complement.
CCCGCGCACCCGCGGGCTGGTCCAGCGGAGGAAAACCTTAGTGGCAAGCCGGATCGTGCACCGCCCGGCGCGGCGCACATCTGCCCCCGTGGTGCCGCAGCAGCGTGTGATCGAGACCGCGCCGTCTCTCGGTGGCGGCGGTGGCGGTGGGGGCGGTGGAGCTCTGCAGATGCTGTTGCCGATGGTCGGCAGCCTCGGCTCGGTCGCGATGATGACGATGGGTCGGTCCGGTCCGATGGTGATGGTCGGCATCGGGATGTTGGGGCTCACCCTGGTCGGCTCCGTCGCCGGCATGCTCTCGTCCCGCGGCCGGGGTGGCAAGGATCGCAAGAACCAGCGCCGCCGCTACCTCGACTACCTCGAGCGGATGCGCGACGACTTCTCGGTCCAGGAACGCAAGGCGCGGTCGCAGGCGCTGGAGCTGAACCCGCCACCGGACGCGCTGCTGGACTGCGTGGCCGACGTGTCCCGGCTGTGGGAGCGCCGTCGTACCGACAGTGACTTCCTGCAGCCGCGGTGCGGCAGTGGTCGCGTGCCGGCGGTCCCGGCGATGGTCGGTCAGGGCGGCTCCGCGATGGATCCGCCGGACCAGTTCATGATGGCCGAGGCGAACGGCCTGGTACGGCGCTTCACGCTGAACCCGGACATGCCGCTGACCGTGCCACTGGACCACGTGGGCAACGTCAGCATCATCGGCGACCGCGAGGGCGTCGTCCGGGTGGCCCGCTCGCTGCTCGTGCAGACGGCGGTCTTCCACGCGCCGGAGGACGTGAAGCTGGCCGCGTGCTTCCCGTGGGACACGATGCGGGACTGGCAGTGGATGAACTGGCTGCCGCACGTGCAGGACCCGGAGCGAAGGCAGGGCCCGATCCCGTTCCGCCGGATCGCCGAGACACCTGACGCGTTGGCTCGGCTGCTGTCAGACGATCTGAGCGAGCGCGTCCAGTGGGCCACCGAGTCACGCCGCGGGTCGGTGAACTTCGAGGACCGCCGCCGGCTGACCAAGCGCCTGCTCGTGCTGCACGACACGTACGGCGATGTCGCCGCCGAGGTCCGCCCGCTGGCCGACGACTCGCTCCTCCCCGGCGAACTCGGCGTCACCGTGCTGCACCTGGTCGCCGACCGCGTCCAGGAGCCGAGCTCGGTGACGATGCGGATCACCGTGTTCGGCGACGAGGTCCGGATCGAGGACCTGCGTGGGCAGTACCCGATGGTCGCCAGCGGCCAGGTGGACCGGATGGAAGCCGCCGTCGCCGAGGGGATCGCCCGCGAGCTTGCTCCGCTGCGGCTGTCCGCGGAGTCGCTGGACGAGGACGCTCAGCGCGACGACGTCGACTTCATGGGCCTGATCGGCATCACCGACGTGGCCCAGCTCGACTTCCAGCAGCTGTGGCAGCCACGTCCGGATCGCGCGTTCCTGCGGGTCCCGCTGGGGATCGACGACCATGGCGCCGTCGTACTGGTCGACCTGAAGGAATCGGCCCAGCTCGGTATGGGCCCGCACGGACTCTGCATCGGCGCGACCGGCTCGGGGAAGTCCGAAGTACTGCGGACCATGGTGATGGCCTTGCTGGCCACGCACAGCCCGGACGACCTCGCACTGGTCCTGGTCGACTTCAAGGGTGGCGCCTCGTTCGCGCCGTTCGCCGGTGTGCCGCACGTGGCCGGCATCATCACCAACCTGCGCGACGACGCGAGCCTGATCGAACGCGCGTACAAGAGCCTGGAAGGCGAGGTGCTGCGCCGCCAGCAGGTGCTGAAGGACGCGGGCAACATCGCCAACATCACCGACTACCGGCTGCACCGCGAACGCAACCCGGACCTGCCGGCGCTGCCACACCTGTTCGTGATCATCGACGAGTTCGGCGAGTTGCTGAACGAACGGCCGGACTTCATCGACCTGTTCCTCTCGATCGGCCGGATCGGCCGGTCGATCGGTGTGCACCTGCTGCTGTCCAGCCAGCGGGTCGAGGCGGGCAAGCTGCGCGGTCTGGAGACCTACCTGTCCTACCGGCTGGGTCTGCGGACGTTCTCCGAGGAGGAGAGCCGGACGGTACTGGACACCACCGACGCGTTCCACCTGCCGCCGCTGCCCGGGTTCGGGTTCCTCAAGGTCGACACGAGCGTCTACCAGCGCTTCAGGGCGGCCTACATCTCCGGTCCGTACGTTCCGCCGACGGGCGAGATCGTCGAGGACGAAGGTGCGGAGGTCCGCCCGCAGGCGCTGCCGCCGTACCAGCAGTCCGAGGAGGAGCTGGAGGCGCAGAAGCCGGTCGAGGCGAAGGCGACCGAGCGTACGACGGGGCCGACGGTGCTGACCACGTTCGTCGATCAGGTGGCCCGGGCAGCCAAGCCGGTGCTGAAGATCTGGCTGCCGCCGCTGCCGGCCGCCTGCACGCTGGACGGTCTGGCCGGCCGTGCCGACTTCGTCCAGGGCCGCGGTCTCCAGCTGTCGGTGAAGACTCCGCAGATGCAGCCTCCGGTCGGTGTGATCGACGACCCGGGTAACCAGCGCCAGGAGGTCCTCCGGCTGGACCTGACCCGCGCCGGCGGTCACGTCGCGATCGTCGGTGGTCCGCAGTCCGGCAAGACGACGGGGCTGCGGACGCTGGTCACCTCGCTGGCCCACACCCACACTCCGGCGGAGGTCGCGATCTACGCGCTCGACCTGGCCGGCGGTGGCATGCAGGCGCTGGAGCAGTTGCCGCACGTCGGTGGCGTCGCGCTGCGCACCGACCGGGAGAAGGTCCGGCGGACTGTCGAGGAGATCCGCGGGATGATCGACCATCGCGAGCGGGTGTTCCGCAATCACGCGGTCGACACCATGGAGGCGCTCCGCAAGGACCACGCGGCCGGCGCGATTCCGGAGCTGCCGACGGCGGACGTCGTCTTGGTGATCGACAACTTCGGCGCGATCCGGACCACGTTCGACGAGCTGGACGAGCCGATCACCGACATCCTGTCGCGCGGCGGCAACTACGGCATCCACGTGGTCGCTTCGATGATGCGCTGGAACGACGTCCGGATGCAGAACCAGGCGATGTTCGGCACGATGCTCGAGCTGCGGCTGAACGACCCGTCGGACTCCAGCATCGACCGGCGCCTGCAGGAGGTCCTGCGCAAGGCCGGACCGGGCCGGATGCTGGTGCCGGGCTCCAAGCTGTACGCGCAGTTCGCGCTGCCGCGGGTGGACGGCCTCGCCTCCGACGAGAACCTGTCCGAGGTGCTCGAGGGTCAGGCGGTGTCCGCGCGGTCGACCTGGCAGGGACCGCAGGCGCCGCGGATCCGGATCCTGCCGCTGAAGCTGCCCCGGACCGAGGTGGCCGACGAGATCCGGCAGGCGGCCGTTGTTCCGATCGGTGTGGACGAACGCGCGCTGGCACCTGTGTACCTGGACCTGGCCGGCCGGGACAGCAATCTGGTGGTCTTCGGCGACAGCGGTTCCGGCAAGACCAACATGGTCCGGCTGATCATCCAGCAACTGATCGAGCGGCACACGTCCGACCAGCTCGTGTTCGCGGTGATGGATCCGCGGCGCGGCCTGCGCGAATTCGTCCCGGAGGCGTACGTCGGTGGCTACGCGCCGACCGGCCGGGTCGCCGGCGGTCTCGCCGCGGGCGTGTCAGAGGAGCTGGCGAAGCGGATGCCGGACGACACCGGCGCCATTCCGGAAGCAGGCCTTGGCGGACCGCGGATCGTGGTGCTGGCCGACGACTACGACCTGCTCACATCGGGCGGGCAGTCGCCGATGGACCCGTTCCTGCCCTACATCTCGTCCGGCCGGGACATCAGGTTGCACTTCATCGTGACCCGGCGCGCCTCGGGTGCGTCGCGGCAGATGTACGAGCCGTTCCTGTCCGCGGTCCTCGAATCCGGGGCGGCCGGCCTGGTGATGTCCGGCGACCGCAGCGAGGGGCAGCTCTTCACCGGCGCGCGTCCGGGCGACTACCCACCAGGCCGCGGCTTGTTCGTACGACGGGGCGACGGGCCACAGCTAGTCCAGACGGCAATCGCCGACGCGGCGCAGGCCGTCACCGAGAACAGCGGAGGAACGTCATGACCTACGACCTGGTGGCCCTCGTGGACGGGCGCCCGTCCAGCGACGACGTCCTGGCCGGCCTTGCCGCGGCCGGGGAGGAGCTCGGAGTCCGTGCGGTGAGCGGCGGCGCCGTCGTACAGCTCTGCGACGAGGAGAACCTGCCACTGGTGTCGATCGAGCTGCCGCTGCTGGTCCAGGTGCCGGGTGAGGTGGAGCGGATGCTCGGTACCGCGGTCGGGTCGGTGGAGACCCCGGCCTGGTGGGTCGAGATCCGTGCGACGGCCCGCGACGGTGCCCGCGAGATCGCCGAGAGGTACGCGAACATCCTGATCAACCGGCTCGGCGGCAAGGTCTGGACGTCGGCGGGCGTCGAGCTTTCCCAGCGCACGAGCGAAGGAACCGACTGAGATGCCGAACGACCTGATCTTCAGCCCCGGCGTCGACCTGATCACCGAGAAGGTTGCCGTCGTCATGCAGGACCGCCCGGTGATCGGCATGTCGGCCTGGCTGACCGACGCGCTGACGTCGGCCAAAGTGGCCGGGCGGGACGTCCAGCTCGTCACGCCGCTGACGTCCAGGCTGACCTGGCCGACCCGGTCGACGCTGTTCCGCGGCGCCTACTCGAAGTGGGTCGTCACCGGTTCGGACGGCGAGTACTTCGACGGTCTGAACGGAGTACGGCTGAAGTGGAACGGGGACCTGTTCCTCGCTCGGTCGACCGCGAAGCCGGGGGAATCGAGCTCGGACCTGCACCCGGACTTCGTCGTCCAGGAGGAGCCGTTCGGCCAGCTCCAGTTCACCGTCCGGGTCCGGCACAAACCGGTCCAGAGCCTCGTCCTGGGCCGTGTCGCGGAGCGGCTGTTCAACGCGACCACTGGGAGCGGGCCGGCCGGCTGGGCGACCTCCGAGCCGGTGACCCAGCCGTGGAGCCCGGACGCGGTGACGGAGTACTGCCGGGGCCGGGCGCCGGATCCGACGTGGCTGATCCTGGCGGGACAGCCGGGCGCGGAGTTCAGGCCGTCGGTCGGCACCCTCGAGGCACGCCGGACCAAGTCCGGGCTGGACGAGACGGTGACTCTCGCGGTCGCGCAGCCCGGGATGGACTTCCCGGACGTGAACCAGGTCGGCCAGTGGATCGACGACATCGCCGACCACTACGAGCTGATCTCGGCGATGGTGATGGGCTCGTACGGCGCCGCGGACGGCACCTACCAGCCGCGCTTCCTCGGGATGGCCTGCCCGATCGGCGTCGCCGCCGGAAATGAGGCGGTCCAGGCGTCCAGCGTCGCGGAGATGGTCAAGGTCGAGGGCATCAGCAGGGCCCTGGCCATCGGTCCCGCGCATGCACCCGCGATCTGGTACCCGATCGGGAACGGGCGCGAGCCGCGGGACTGGGAGAAGTACGCGTCCCTGATGAAGAAGCTGATCCCGGCCGACGTGGCAGCCGGCAAGCGGTGACGAACCACCAGAAGCGAGGACTTCGATGAGCACCTATAGCCGGGTCACGGTGATTGGGCAGCGCAAGCGGATGGATGCGGTGTTGCCCGCCGACGAGCCGCTCGGCGTACTGCTCCCGGACCTGCTCCGGCTGCTGGACGAGCCGATGCAGCAGACCCCGCAGCGCCGGTTCCTCACCACTGCGAGCGGTGTGCTGGTGCCACCGGAAGGGACCCTGAGCGCCGCCCAGATCACCGACGGCGCCGTACTGCGCCTCGCGGCCGAGGGTGAGCTTCCGCCCCCGCCGACCGTGTACGACGTGACCGAAGAGGCCGTCGAGGACCTGAAGCGGCGCGGCGCGAGCTTCCAGCCCAAGCACCGGCGGATCCTCGCCGGCGCCGGTCTGGTGTTCTCCGCGCTCGCCGGCGCGGTGGCGCTGTTGATCGCGGCGCCGGTTGCGCTGACCGGCGCGGCACTGCTCGTGCTCGCGGCGATCTGCGCGTTCGTCGGGATCGTTCTCGGCCGCGGCGGAAACAAGGTCGTCGCCTTCCCGCTGGTCACCATCACCACCCTGCTGCTGTCGGTGACGGTCGGGTTCTGGGCCGCGGACGCGGGCTGGGAGACCGGGCTCGTCCTCACCTCGGCGGCGTTGTGCCTGAGCTTCGGGCCGCTGATCTTCGCCTGCGCGGGTCTTGCCGGTGGCGGCGTGGTCGCAGGTGCGGCCGGGGTGCTCTTGGTCGCTGTCTGGATGGTCGGCGTCGGATCCGGTCTGGCTGTTGATCGGGTCGGCGCGTTGGCCGCTCTGCTTGCTGTGCTGTTGCTGGGCCTGCTGCCCCGGCTCGCGCTGGCGTTGTCGGGTCTGTCGGGCTTGGACGACAGGCGGGCTGCTGGGCAGGAGATCATGCGCGGCGATGTCCGGAGCGCCTTGAACGCGGCGCACCTCGGCCTGGCATTGGCGACGGTCCCGATCGCGGTGTCGTCTGCCGTGGCCGGCATCATGCTGGTGCGCGACGGCGCGGGCTGGGCGATCGGTCTCGCGCTGGTACTGGCGCTCCTACTCGCTTCGCGGTCCCGGCTGTATCCGCTGGTCAGCGAGGTCGCGGTTCTGTTCGGGGCGTCGTTCACCGTGGTCGCCGGCTGCGTGCTGATCGCGGCGGTCAAGGGTGAGGGTGGCGCGTTCATCGCACTCGGCCTGCTGGTGCTGGTGGTGATGTTCTGCGCCTTCGGTCTCAGTTTCGCACCGGCGGAGCATGTCCGCGCGCGGCTCACCCAACTGCTCGACTACCTTGAGGTCGGTGCGATCATCGTGACCGTACCTCTGGCGCTGGGAGTCTTCGGCGTCTACACCGACCTGCTGCACGCGTTCTGACCGGATGGCATGACTGAATCTGACTGGCAGGGTGACATGCTGCGCCGGATCACGGCGGAGCAGTCAGCCGGCGAACAACCTGAACACGCGGACGAATCCCCGGACCACGCAGCACCACCGCCGGTCCCGGGGAATCAGCCCGCGCCTCCGGCCGCACCCAGTCAGCCACCGCCTCCGCAATACCAACCGCAGCCGGGATACCAGCAGCAGTACCCGCAGCAGCAACAGCAGCAGTACCCGCCGCCGTATCAGCCTGCCCCGCCTTACGAGCAGCCCCCCGGGTACCAGCAGCCGCCGTACGCGGACGCCACCTACTACCAGGCCCCGCCGCCGTACCACCAGCAACCACCCGGCCAGGCCGCGCCGCAGTACCAGCAGGCGCCACCGCACCCTCAGGGCGACCAGACCGGCTGGGGAGCTCCGCAGGAGGAGCCTGAGTCCGGCGGAGTCTTCCGGCGGTTCCGTCGCATCGCGTCGGAGGCGGCCTACCTGGTGGGTGCGTCCGGTCAGATGCAGCGCGACGTCGACAACATCGCGACCGTCCGCCGCCCGATCGCGATCATGCGCAGGGTCGGCGTACTCAGCCCGGTGACCGGTGCGGGTACGTCGACCGTGACCGCGTTGCTGGCCACTGTCCTCTCAGCACAGCGCGCGGACCGCGTAGTCGCCGTCGACGCCGACCCGATGGAGGCGGAGCTCTCCCGCCGACTCGAGCAGGCCCTAGGCTCCGGTCCCCTTGAGGGAGTCAGCCTGGTCCGCAGCGAGACCACGGCCGAGGCGGTCCGGAGCACACTGGCCGAGGTCCAGACGAAGGGCGCCCGGGACGTCGGTCTCGCGCTGGTCGACTGCCCGGACACGATGTTCGGCGAGATCAGCACCGAGCTGGCGTCCAACGGTCACGCGACAGTGCTCGTCGTTCCGTCGGTCCAGCACATCGCTACGTACGCCCTGGCCCAGCTGGACCAGCTCACCCCGGACGGCCAGGACGTCCTGCTGACCCGCGGCGTCATCGTCATCACGGTCGTCGAGAACGCCAATCCCGAATCGGTCCGCTGGCTGGTCGACGCGTTCCGCCAGCGCGGTCTGGAACCGGTCGTGGTCCCGTACGACGCGCACGTCGCCCGAGCGTGGCCGCTGCGCTCGGAGGAGCTGCAGGCAGAGACCCGCCGAGCAGTCCTCGACCTGGCCGCCCGCGTGGTCGAGGTGGTCACCCGCACCACCGCCGGGTAACACCTTTCCGCCCGGCAGCTGAACCGTCCTGCTCATTCAGCCGTTTGTCCGGGTGTGGCCCCGTCTTTCGGCCGATTTTTGACCGGGTCGGGTAGAAAGCTAGAAGCCAAGCGTTCAACTATCCTGCCAGCAGGCTCTTGGAGGTCCAGATTCATGAGCGACAACACGGCCGAACTCGCCCGGGCGATCGACACGTTGCGTGACCGGCGGGCGGTGCTCCGCGGTGCCGCGGTGGCCGGTCTCGCCGGTGTCAGCGTGCCGTTGCTCGCCGCGTGCGGTGGCAGCGACGACGCGGGCGGTACGCCGTCCGGCGGCACCTCCGCACCGACCTCAGCGCCGTCCTCGGCCCCGAGTTCGGCGCCTTCCTCCTCCAGTACGCCGACCAGCGGCGGCGGGGGAGCAGTACTCGGTCCGGTCACCGACGTTCCGGTGGGTGGCGGCAAGGTGTTCGACAAGGTCGTGGTGACCCAGCCGACGGCCGGTGAGTTCAAGGCCTTCACGGCGGTCTGCACCCACGCGGGCTGCGTCGTTCGCACGATCGAGAACAACACCATCAACTGCCCGTGCCACGGCAGCAAGTTCAGCGCCACGGACGGCAGCGTCCAGGGTGGCCCGGCGCCGTCGCCGCTCGCGGCGGTCCAGGTGACCGTGCAGGGCGGCAACATCCTCGGCCCCGCCTGACAGACAGAGAGGCCCGGCCGTGACGGCCGGGCCGCCCTGATCAGAAACCTACGGCTGGGCCGGGTCGACCTTGCCGGTGAACAGCAACTTGTTCGGCGAGCCCGTGCCCGGGTCACCGACCTTGTCCGGGGTCGACGCGCCGAGCAGTGCGGTGGCGACCTCGGCCGGCGTCGCCTCCGGATGTGCGCTCAGGTAGAGCGCGATGCCACCGGCGACGTGCGGGGTCGCCATCGACGTACCGCTCATCTTGGCGGTCGAGTCCGGCGAGGTGATGCCGACCGACTCGACGTCCACGCCCGGCGCGAACAGGTCGACACACTTGCCCCAGTTGGAGAAGTTCGCCTTGGCGTCCTTGTCGTCGGTCGCGCCGACCGTGATCGCCGCCGGCTCCTTGGCCGGTGAACCACCACAGGCGTCGGAAGAGTCGTTGCCAGCAGCAACGGCATAGGTGATGCCCTTGTCGATCGAGGCCTTCACTGCCGCGTCGAGGGCCGCGTCGGCACCGCCGCCGAGGCTCATGTTCGCGACCGCGGGCTTCTTCGCATTCGCCGTCACCCACTCGATACCGGCCACGACGCTCTCGGTCGAGCCCGAGCCGTTGCAGTCGAGCACCCGGACGCCGAAGATCTTCGCGCCCTTGGCGAGGCCGAAGTTCGTACCGGCGATAGTGCCGGCCACGTGGCTGCCATGGCCCATGCAGTCGACGCCGTTCTGGCCGTCGCCGACGGTGTCGGTGCCGACCGAGGCGCGGTCGCCGAAGTCCTTGTGGGCGGCGTAGATACCGGTGTCGATCACGTACACGTTGACGTTGTCGGCCGTCGCGGTCGGCTCGAACTTCTTGTCCAGCGGCAGATCCCGCTGGTCGGCGCGGTCCAGGCCCCACGGCGGGTTGTCCTGGTTCGCGGTGAACTTCTGGTTCTGCTGGACGAACGCGACCCGTTTGTCGGCCGCCATCTGCGTCGCCTGCTCCGCCGACATGCTCGCGGAGAAGCCCTTGATGGAGGCACTGAACTGCTGACGCACCTTGACGTCGTACGACGTCGCCAGGCTCTGCGTGGTGGCTCGCGTCGCCGCGGCCGAACGCGACCCGGACAGGACGACGACGTAGCTGCCGGGGATCGCGGTCGGGCTCTCGGCCCCACGGACTGAGGCTGCTGCTGGTGTGGGCGCAGTTTCACTGGCATTGCTGCCGGCCGCGGTGGCGACCAGGCCGGCCGCTGCTATCGCGGCAGCGGCAGCAGCACCAACGGCGGCCCTCAGCCGACGAGGTGTAGTCACTGGGGACATGGGCGGAACTCCCTCGGGTCTGCGTGGGCCCGGTTGCCTCACGCTCGGATCCAACACGTCAACCCTGAGTGACAAGTTACGGACAGCGCCCATCCCAACCTGGGATCAAACGGGAGATATGAGGCAACCCGCAACACGATCTTCGCGCGATCGTTAGGTCTTTCGGTTGTTGTCGGTGCCGCGAACTAGGCTGGGTCGGTGGCTGATCCTTCCTCTTACCGTCCCGCTCCCGGGTCGATTCCCGACTCGCCTGGTGTGTATCGCTTCAGCGACTCCGCCGGGCGGGTGATCTATGTCGGCAAGGCGAAGAATCTGCGGTCCCGGCTGTCGTCGTACTTCCAGGACCTGATCAACCTGCACCCGCGAACCCAGACGATGGTGACGACTGCGGCCAAGGTCGACTGGACGGTGGTGGCCAACGAGGTCGAGTCGCTGCAGTTGGAGTACTCCTGGATCAAGGAGTACGACCCGCGCTTCAACGTGAAGTACCGCGACGACAAGTCCTACCCCTGGCTCGCGATCACGCTGAACGAGGACTATCCCCGGGTGATGGTCGGCCGCGGCCCGAAGAAGAAAGGCGTCCGGTACTTCGGTCCGTACAGTCACGCCTGGGCGATCCGGGAGACCGTGGACCTGTTGCTCCGGGTGTTCCCGATGCGCTCGTGCAGCAAGGGTGTCTTCAACCGGCATCGCCAGATCGGCCGGCCCTGCCTGCTCGGTTACATCGGCAAGTGCGCCGCGCCCTGCACCGGTCAGGTCAGCCAGGACGAGCACCGCAAGATCGTCGAGGACTTCTCCGCCTTTCTGTCCGGCCAGACCACGACGTACGTGCGGCGGCTGGAGAAGGAGATGAAGGCGGCGGCGGCCGAGCTGGAGTATGAGCGGGCCGCGAAGATCCGGGACGACCTGAGTGCGCTGGACAAGGCACTCGCGAAGAACGCGGTGGTGCTCGGCGACGGCACGGACACGGATGTGATCGCGCTGTCGGAGGACCCGCTGGAGGTCGCAGTACAGATCTTCTATGTGCGTGGCGGGCGGATCCGTGGTCAGCGCGGCTGGATCGCCGACAAGGCCGATGGCGACGCGACGACCGCCGACCTGGTCGAGCGGTTCATTCAGCAGACGTATGCGGGGGAGTCCGCCGACACGATTCCGCGGGAGATCCTGGTGCCGACCCTCCCAGAGGGGGAGGAGGCCCTGATCGAGTGGCTGTCGGAGCGGCGCGGTTCGCGGGTCGCGATCCGGGTCCCGCAACGCGGCGACAAGAAGGACCTGATGGCGACCGTCGAGCGCAACGCGCTGCAGACGCTGGCCATGCACAAGACCAAGCGGGCCAGCGATCTGACCACCCGCAACCTCGCGCTGGAGGAGATCCAGGTGGCGCTCGACCTGCCGGAGGCGCCGCTGCGGATGGAGTGCTACGACGTCTCCAACCTGCAGGGCACCGAGGTGGTCGCCTCGATGGTCGTCTTCGAGGACGGGCTGCCGCGCAAGAGCGAGTACCGGCGGTTCGTGATCAAGGGCGTCGAGGGGCAGAACGACGTCGCCTCGATCGCCGAGGTGCTGACCCGGCGGTTCAAGCGGATGCTGGAGGACCGGGTCGACATCCCCGACGGCGAGGACCCGACGGCGTACCTGGTCGATCCGGAGACCGGCCGGGCGAAGAAGTTCGCCTACACGCCGGGCCTGGTCGTCGTCGACGGCGGTCCGCCGCAGGTCGCCGCGGCCCGGCAGGCGCTGGACGAGCTCGGTCTGGGGGACATCCCGATCTGCGGTCTGGCCAAGCGGCTCGAGGAGGTCTGGCTGCCCGACGACGAGGACCCGGTGATCTTCTCCCGGACGTCGGAAGGCCTGTACCTGCTGCAGCGGCTGCGCGACGAGGCGCACCGGTTCGCCATCACCCACCACCGCAACCGGCGGTCCAAGTCGATGGTCGAGAGCGTGCTGGACGACGTCGCCGGGCTCGGCGAGGTGCGCCGCAAGACCCTGCTGAAACACTTCGGCTCGCTCAAGAAGCTGCGCCAGGCAAGTGTCGACGAGGTGGCCGGGCTGCCCGGTTTCGGCCGGCGTACGGCAGAGTCGGTAGTACTGGCGGTGAACTCCGCGGCAACGAAGGCGGACACCTCACGCGAACCGGCCGTCAACACCGCGACGGGCGAGATACTGGACGACGACGTACCGGAGCTCTCCGGTGCGCCTGATGGGGACCGAACGGGGAGAACTGACAACTGATGGACGAGTCGAGCGGCAACCTCATCATCGTGTCCGGCATGTCCGGCGCGGGACGGAGCTCGGTCGCGGACGTACTGGAAGACCTCGGCTGGTTCGTGGTCGACAACCTGCCGCCGATGTTCTTGACCACCATCGTCGAGCAGGTCGTCGGTACCGGCGCCTCGCCGCGGCTGGCGATCGTCGTGGACGTCCGGACCGGGATGTTCTTCGACGAGCTCGGCGCCGCGATCCAGGACCTGCGCACCAAGGGGTACCGGCCGGTGACGCTGTTCCTGGAGGCGTCCGACGACGTGATCGTGCGCCGGCAGGAGAGCGTCCGGCGGCCGCACCCGCTGCAGGGTGAGGGCCGGCTGCTGACCGGTATCCAGCGCGAGCGCGAGCTGCTGGGTGACATCCGGGCCGGCGCCGACATGGTGATCGACACCTCGAACCTGAACATCCACCAGCTCGCCGCGAAGATCGTGAACGGCTTCGGCGACGAGGAGAACGCCGAGCTGCGCGCCACCGTCGTGTCGTTCGGTTTCAAGTACGGCATCCCGGTCGACGCGGACGTGGTGGCCGACATGCGGTTCGTGCCGAACCCGTACTGGCAGCCTGACCTGCGCCCGATGACGGGCCAGGACAAGCCTGTGTCAGACTTCGTGCTCGGTCATCCGCTGGCCCAGCAATTTCTGCAGAACTATGTGGACGTGCTGGACACGCTGCGGACCGGCTATCTGAACGAGGGCAAGCGGTTCGTCACGGTCGCGATCGGCTGCACCGGTGGGAAACACCGGAGCGTCGCGATGGCCGAGGAGATCGGAAAACGTCTGCGGGAGAAGGGGTCACCGACCTTGGTAGTACACAGGGATCTGGGGCGGGAGTGACCAGAGCTCCACGAGTCGTCGCGCTGGGCGGCGGGCATGGCCTAGCCGCCTCGCTGTCCGCGCTGCGGCAGGTCACCGACCAGCTGACCGCCGTCGTCACCGTCGCCGACAACGGCGGCTCCTCGGGCCGGCTCCGCAAAGAGCTCGGCGTACTGCCGCCGGGCGACCTGCGGATGGCGCTGGCCGCGTTGTGCCGCGACGACGAGTGGGGCCGCACCTGGGCCGACGTCCTGCAGCACCGCTTCCGCAGCGATGGTGAACTGCACGACCACGCGGTCGGCAACCTGCTGATCGTCGCGTTGTGGGAGCTACTGGGCGAGGCCGTCGACGGGCTTGACTGGGTGGCCAGACTGCTCGGCGCGCAAGGCCGCGTCCTGCCGATGTCGGCTGTCCCGCTCGACATCACCGCGCGAGTGCTCGGTCTCGACCCCGAGCACCCTGAGCGGATCACTGAGATCCGCGGCCAGGCCGAGGTGGCGACCACCGAAGGGCACGTGGTGGACGTCGCGCTCGACCCGGCCGACCCACCGGCCTGCCCCGAGGCACTGGTCGCGATCGCGGAGGCCGACTGGGTCGTCGTCGGACCGGGTTCGTGGTTCACCTCGGTGATCCCGAACCTGCTCGTCCCGGCGTTGTCCCGTGGTCTGCAGGAGACGAGCGCCCGCCGGCTGCTCACTCTCAACCTCGGTGAGCAGAAGGGCGAGACCGACGGCTTCTCCCCGGAGACACACCTCGAAGTGCTGGCCGCCCACGCCCCGGACCTCCGCATCGACGTGGTGCTGGCGGACGAGGAACACGTCCCGGACCCTGCATCGCTACGCCGTACCGCGGACTCCCTCGGCGCCGACCTGGTCATCGCCGACATCGCCGACGACCAGCGCCACCTCCACCACGACCCCGGCAAACTCGCCAAGCTCTACCGCGAGATCTTCGACTAGCTCAGCCGTTGGTCAGGATGTAGTGGTCGAACACCTTCTTACCCGCGTCGTCGTAGCCCCTCAGCCGAACCGTGATGAGTCCGGGGTTGCCGGGTTTGCCGGGTCGGACTGCCGGCTTCGTGCTCGGCTTGGTGATCGAGAAGGGGCGCCAGAGGAAGTAGCCGTCGTCGCCCATCAGGGCGCTCCGAAGGTCCTGGCCCGGATACTCGACCACGACCCGCTTCACCTCGTCCGTCGTCCGGCACCAGCCAGGCCCGCAGGGACGCGTTCGCGACGGCGCCTCCTTCGGTTGCCCGAGGGAGTCCTTCGTCTGCTGACCGTCGGGCAATCGGGAGATCTGAGCCAGCGAATCGCGGCCGTAGCTGGATTCGCCGATGGGATAGGCAGGCTTGGTCAAGCCGCAGAACGCCACGACCTTCCTGTCCGGTGAGACGATCAGCGCCGTGAACTTGTCACCGGTGCCGACGCCAGATTTCAGCGGGACGGTCCAGCCTGCACCGATCGGCCCGGAACCGTCAGGCGGCACCGGCATCCCGGGCGGTTGATCCCGCAGGAACTCGGCGTCCCAATCGCTGCAGCGCTTGATGATCTCGGCGTCGCTCAGCCCGCTCACCGGCGGTGCCGGCTTGATCGTGCCGCCGGTCTCGGCGTCGATGGCAACGGTCTGACCGCCGCCGGCCGGGGCCACGCCCGCTGGGCGGTTCGCCGACCAGACGGTCACGCCGCCGACGACAGCGGCGGTGCTGAGGGTCGCGGTCACGAGGTTGGCCAGCCGGCGGTTGCGGACCGATCGGCGGCCGCGCCCGACGATGTCGTCGACAGAGTGCCGCATCGGCTGGTCGCTGTCATCGGTCGCTTCGGCCAGCAGGCGTTCGATGTCTGTGCTCATAACGAGGTCCTCTCACTCAGTAGTTCGCGAAGATGCACCAGGCCGCGGGAGGTCTGGCTCTTGACGGTGCCGACTGTGATACCAAGCACTTGGGCGGTCTCCTCGATGCTCAGATCGGCGTAGTGACGCAGTACGACGCAGGCCCGCTGGCCGGTCGGAATGCCTTCCAGAGCAGCGATCACCAGTTGCCGGTCGTCGATGATGGTGGCGCCGTCGGGGCGCGGCAGTTCGCCGGGTTCGGCGGTCGAGTGCTCCCGGCGCCAGGGCCGTTTGGACTGGTCGAACACGACCGACACGACGACCTTGTGCGCGTAGGTGTTCAGGCCATGGATCCGGTTGAGCTTGTCCCAGCGCCGGTAGATCCGCACCAAGGCGTCCTGCGCGGCGTCCTCGGCCCGGTGCCAGTCGCCGCACATCAGGTACGCCGTCCGCCGCAATCTGCCGAGGGTGGCGGCCGCGAACTCGGTGAAGTCCGCTTCGTCGCGTCTTCGCATCCACTGCTCCTCTCGCTCGAAGGTGGTAACGAGGCCAGAGACGCGAAAGGTTGCCGGAACGCGTAACACCAGCCACTTCTGGCAGTTGGACACCAAGTGAGCAACTCGCCACCACGCGAGCGGAGCGAGCTGCGGGTGAGGGTCTTTGACAGCAGTGGGAGGATTCCCTACATGGCGATGACAGCACAGGTGAAGTCCGAGTTGACCAGCATTCAGGTCACGAAACCCTGTTGCCGCAAGGCTGAGGTGTCGTCCGTACTGCGGTTCGCGGGCGGTCTGCACATCGTGTCCGGCCGGATCGTGGTGGAGGCCGAGCTCGACAGCGGCGCGGCCGCACGCCGGTTGCGCAAGGACATCGCCGAGATCTTCGGGCATCCCTCGGACGTCGTGGTGATCTCACCGTCCGGGATCCGCAAGCAGACGAAGTACGTCGTCCGCGTGGTCCGCGACGGTGACGCGCTGGCGCGGCAGACAGGCCTCGTCGACAACCGCGGCCGCCCGGTCCGGGGTCTTCCCCCCGCAGTCGTCTCTGGGGCGTCCTGTGACGCCGTGGCGGCCTGGCGCGGCGCATTCCTGGCGCATGGCTCGCTGACCGAGCCGGGCCGGTCCTCGTCCCTCGAGGTGACCTGCCCCGGCCCCGAGGCAGCACTCGCCCTGGTGGGTGCCGCGCGCCGGCTTGGAATCGGCTCGAAGGCGCGTGAGGTTCGGAACGTGGACCGCGTGGTGATCCGCGACGGTGACGCGATCGGCGCGCTGCTGACCCGCCTCGGCGCGCACGAGTCGGTGCTCGCGTGGGAGGAGCGGCGGATGCGGCGCGAGGTCCGCGCCACCGCGAACCGGCTGGCCAACTTCGACGACGCGAACCTGCGCCGCTCCGCGCGGGCAGCCGTCGCGGCCGGTGCGCGCGTCGAGAGGGCGCTGGAGATCCTCGGCGACGACGTACCGGACCACCTGCAGGTGGCGGGCAAGCTGCGGCTGGAGCACAAGCAGGCCAGCCTCGAGGAGCTCGGCCAGCTGCACGAGCCGGCGCTGACCAAGGACGCGGTAGCGGGCCGGATCCGGCGGCTGCTGGCGATGGCCGACAAGCGGGCCGCCGACCTCGGCATCCCGAACACCGAAGCCAACCTGACCCCGGACATGCTCGACCCGGCCTGATTTGGTCTGGTCCGGAGGCTACCGGTGAGTCCGGGTGGTCTGATGTGGACGGTACCAGTGGGTCGAGTGGGCTGTTGGGCTAGTGTTTCGGACGTAGCGGCAGTGCTCAAAAGCTAGATCTGAGGAGACGCAGTCCCGTGACCGTTCGCGTAGGTATCAACGGCTTCGGCCGGATCGGCCGTAACTTCTTCCGCGCCGTACAGGCGTCCGGTGCCGACATCGAGGTCGTCGCCGTCAACGACTTGACCGACAACCAGACCCTGGCTCACCTGCTGAAGTACGACTCGATCCTGGGCCGCTTCCCGGGCGACGTGTCCGCGACCGAGACCGACATCAGCGTCGGCGGTCACACGTTCAA
This sequence comes from Kribbella catacumbae DSM 19601, assembly GCF_000372465.1. GTDB lineage: Bacteria > Actinomycetota > Actinomycetes > Propionibacteriales > Kribbellaceae > Kribbella > Kribbella catacumbae. The sequence continues at coordinate 135,310 of NZ_AQUZ01000001.1, read as the reverse complement.
GGCGTTCGCCGAGCGCGACCCCGCCAACCTGAAGTGGTCTGATGTGGGCGCCGACGTGGTGATCGAGTCCACCGGCTTCTTCACCGACGCCACCAAGGCCAAGACGCACGCCGACAACGGCGCCAAGAAGGTCATCATCTCCGCCCCGGCGAAGAACGAGGACCTGACCGTGGTGATGGGCGTCAACCACGAGCTGTACGACGCCGACCAGCACACCGTCATCTCGAACGCGTCCTGCACCACGAACTGTCTGGCACCGATGGCCAAGGCCATCCACGACGAGTTCGTCATCCAGCAGGGCCTGATGACCACCATCCACGCCTACACCCAGGACCAGAACCTGCAGGACGGCCCGCACTCGGACCTGCGTCGCGCCCGCGCCGCGGCCCTGAACATCGTGCCGACCTCGACCGGCGCCGCGAAGGCGATCGGCCTGGTCCTGCCGGAGCTGAAGGGCAAGCTGGACGGCTATGCGCTGCGCGTCCCGGTGCCGACCGGCTCCGCCACCGACCTGACCATCACGGTCGGCCGTGAGACCTCCGTCGAGGAGGTCAACGCGGCTGTCAAGGCTGCCGCCGAGGGTGCGCTCAAGGGCTACCTGCGGTACACCGAGGACCCGATCGTGTCGAGCGACATCGTCACCGACCCGGCCTCCTGCATCTTCGACGCCGGCCTGACCAAGGTGCTCGGCAACCAGGTGAAGGTCGTCGGCTGGTACGACAACGAGTGGGGTTACTCCAACCGCCTCGTCGACCTGGTCAACTACGTCGGCGCCTCGCTCTGACGTTCCGTTCCCCAGCTTGCGTCCGATGGCGACCCGGTGGTCGCTTCGGGCGCAAGCCTGTTTCGACAGAGGACTGCTGAAACTGTGAAGACCATCGAAGACCTCGGGGAGGTCGCCGGCCTGCGGGTGCTGGTGCGCTCCGACCTGAACGTGCCGATCAAGGGTGACGAGATCGGCGACGACGGCCGGATCCGGGCCAGCGTGCCGACCCTGCTGAAGCTGGCCAAGGCCGGCGCCAAGGTGATCGTGACCGCCCACCTCGGCCGGCCCAAGGGCAAGCCGAACCCGGAGTTCACGCTGGCACCCGTGGCCAAGCGGCTCGGCGAGCTGCTGGAGCCCGAGGGCGTCAAGGTGCGCTTCGCCACCGACGTGACCGGCGACAGCGCCCAGGAAGCCGTCCAGGAGCTCGACGAGGGCGAGGTCCTGCTGCTCGAGAACGTCCGGTACGACGCTCGCGAGGAGAGCAAGGACGAGGCTGAGCGCGGCGCGCTGGCCGAGGAGCTCGCCGGCCTGGCCGACGTGTTCGTCAGCGACGGCTTCGGCGTCGTCCACCGCAAGCAGGCCAGTGTGTACGACGTGGCCGGCAAGCTCCCGCACGCAGCGGGTGGCCTGGTGCTGGCGGAGGTCGAAGTACTGAAGAAGCTGACCGAGGAGCCGGCCCGCCCGTACGTCGTCGTCCTGGGTGGCGCCAAGGTGTCGGACAAGCTGGCCGTGATCGACAACCTGCTGGCCAAGGCCGACAAGCTGCTGATCGGTGGCGGCATGGTCTTCACGTTCCTGAAGGCGCAGGGCCACGAGGTCGGCAAGAGCCTGCTCGAGGAAGACCAGCTCGACACGGTCCGGGGCTACCTGGAGACCGCGAAGGCCAAGGGTGTCGAGATCGTGCTGCCGACCGACATCGTGGTCGCGCCGGAGTTCAAGGCCGACTCGCCGGCCACGGTCGTCGCCGCGGACGCGATCCCGGCCGACCAGCTCGGCCTGGACATCGGCCCGGACTCCGGCAAGGCCTTCGCCGCCGAGATCTCCGCGGCCAGGACGGTGTTCTGGAACGGCCCGATGGGCGTCTTCGAGATGGCGGCGTTCGCCGGTGGAACCAAGGCTGTGGCACAGGCGTTGACCGAGGTGGACGGGCTCAGCGTGGTCGGCGGTGGCGACTCGGCGGCCGCAGTACGGCAGCTGGGCTTTGCCGACGACCAGTTCGGGCACATCTCGACCGGCGGCGGTGCGTCGCTGGAATACCTGGAGGGCAAGGAGCTCCCGGGTCTTGCTGTTCTGGAAGAGGAGTAACAAGGAATGGCTGGCTCTGAGGTTTCGGCTGCCCGTACGCCGTTGATGGCGGGCAACTGGAAGATGAACGTGAACCACGTCGAGGCCGTGCACCTGCTACAGAAGCTGAGCTGGACGCTGCAGGACAAGAAGCACGACTTCGCCCGGGTCGAGGTGGCGGTGCTGCCGCCGTTCACCGACATCCGCAGCGTGCAGACGCTCGTCGACGGTGACCGGATGAAGATCGTCTACGGCGCGCAGGACATCTCCGTGCACGACGAGGGCGCCTACACCGGTGAGATCTCGGCGGCGATGCTGACCAAGCTCGGCTGCAGCTACGTGCTCGCGGGTCACTCCGAGCGCCGGCAGTACCACGCCGAGGACGATGCGGTCGTGAACGCGAAGGCCACCAAGGCACTGGCGGCCGGGATCACCCCGATCGTCTGTGTCGGTGAGGGTCTGGAGGTCCGCAAGGCCGGCGAGCACGTCGAGTACACGCTGGCCCAGCTCGACGGCGCGCTGGCCGGGCTGAAGCCGGACGACGTCCGCAAGGTCGTCATCGCCTACGAGCCGGTCTGGGCGATCGGCACCGGTGAGGTCGCGACCCCCGAGGACGCGCAGGAGGTCTGTGCCGCGATCCGGGGCCGGCTGGAGGAGATTTCACCCTCGGTGGCCGACTCGGTACGGATTCTTTACGGGGGGTCAGTGAAGATGACCAGCGCAGGTGGCATCATGGCCCAGCCGGATGTCGACGGCTGCCTGGTGGGTGGAGCAAGCCTCAAGGTGGACGAGTTCGCCGGTATCTGCCGTTACCTGGACCTTCAGTTAGGCTACTCCTCGTGATTCTCGCTTTCTCGATCGTCGTCATCCTCTGCAGCCTGATCCTCACGGGACTCGTGCTGCTGCACAAAGGCCGCGGTGGTGGCCTCTCCGACCTGTTCGGTGGCGGTGTCTCGTCCAGCCTGGGCGGGTCCTCGGTCGCCGAGCGGAACCTCGACCGGATCACGATCGGCGTCGGCCTGATCTGGTTCGCGGCCATCGTCGGGCTCGGCCTGCTTTACAAGCTCGGCTGAGAGGGGAGTAGCTCCCGTGGCTGGTGGTGGCAGTGCAATTCGTGGCAGCCGGGTCGGTGCCGGACCGATGGGCGAGGCGGAGCGCGGCGACACCGCGCCCCGTCAACGGGTCGTCTTCTTCTGTGCCAATGGGCACGAGACCGCGACCGTGTTCGCGGTCGAGGCAGCGGTGCCGGAGGCTTGGGACTGTCCGAGGTGCGGTCTGCCGACCAGCACCGACGTCAACAACCCTCCGCCGCCCACCAAGATCGAGCCGTACAAGACGCACCTCGCGTACGTGAAGGAGCGCCGCAGCGAGCAGGAGGCCGCGGAGATCCTCGACGAGGCACTGCAGAAGCTTCGCGCCCGCCGCGCCCGTGGCGAGATCATCTTCTAGATCTCAGCAGTACTGCGAACAGGCCCGAGCCGATCCCCGGATCAGCTCGGGCCCTTCGTCTGCACTGGGAACGGACGCTCCTCGACGATGCGCCGCATCACGATCGTCGAGGTCAACCGCCGGACTCCCGGTAGCGTGGCCAGCTTCTCGTCACGCAGTCGCTGGAAGGCCGCGATGTCGACGGTGGCAACCCGGACCAGGTAGTCGGGATCCCCGAACAACCGCTCCGCGTTCCGTACTTCGGGAACTCCGGCCAGGCCGGCCTCGAACGCCGTGATGGTGACCGCGTCCTCCCGGTCCATCGTCACTGACACCAGTACTTCGAACCCGAGCCCGATCGCGGCCGGATCGACCACCGCGCGGTAGCCACGAATGGCCCCTGACCGCTCCAGCTCCCGAAGCCGTCGATGACAGGGCGCCGCACTGAGCCCGATCCTTTGCGCCAACTCGGCGACCGTCAGCCGGCCCTCGGATTCCAGCTCCGCAAGAATCATGCGATCTGTCTTGTCCATTGCGAAGATTCTAGCCCGGACAGACCGGTCCGAGCATGAAGTCGCACGAAACGTCCCTCCAAATCGCCATAGTCTGACGGTATGCTCGACTATCTGCCGATCGTGGCCGCCGCGTTCGGGATTCCGCAGTACCTGCCACAGATTCTCAAGCTGCGGCTCACCCAAGACACCGCCGGACTCTCCTGGCCGTGGGCGGCGCTGACGAGTCTCAACAACGCAGCCTGGCTCGCCTACTTCCTGCTGTCGCACTACTGGACTGCGAGCATCCCGTCGTCAGCGGCCGCGACGCTGGCCGGCACAGTCGCGGTGATGCTCGCGCGCCGGGGGCTGGTGACGACGCGGGCGGCGATTCTGGTCGGGGGTTGGGCGGTACTCCTGGTCACGTCGTACGCCGTGGCCGGGCGTGCGGGCCTCGGGACGTTGCTCGCCGCCGCATCCATCATCCAGGTCACACCGTCGATCTGGACGGCTTACCGAACGGCCCGGCCGACCGGAATCTCCCGCGGTACGTGGCTGCTGCTCCTCGGTGAACTCTCCTGCTGGACCGTGTTCGGCCTGTACCAGTCAGACGCGCGCCTGATCTCGCTCGGCATCACCGGGGTGATCGCCAGTCTCCTCATGCTCGCCCGGATTCTCCTGGTGACGCGTGCCGAGCGAAGAGTGCGTTCAGCTCGCCCTGAGGAACTTGATTCGCTGCGAACGTGATGGTGCCTTCGGTCTGGAGTTCCTGGGCTGCCGCGCGGATGAAGGCGAGCGCGGCGCGGGCGATGCTGCCGCCGAGGCTGATCCGGGTGACGCCGGCGGCCAGCAGGTCGTGGGTGGTCAGGCTCGAGCTCCCGAGGCCGATCACGACGTTGAGTGGGCCGTCGATCTCCTTGACCAGGGTGGCGATCGCGTCGAGGTCGTTGACGCCGGGGACGTAGAGGCAGTCGGCGCCGGCTTCGCGGTAGAGGTTCGCGCGGTGGATCGAGTCCGCCAAGACTGTCGGCGTCTGGAGTAGCTGGCCATCGGTTCGCGCGGTCAGGACGAAGCCGGGTCCGGCAGCCTCTCGGGCTGCGGCGATGCGCTCGACGGACAGCGCTTCGGCGTACAGGGCGCGGCCGTCGTAGTCCTCGATGTTGCCGCCGGCCAGGCCTGCCCCGCGGGTCAAGCGGATCGTGTCGGCCACGGCCTCCGGTTCCGCGCCGTACCCGTCCTCGAGATCTCCGTTCACCGGTACGCCGGAAGCTTCGGTGATCTGCTGGACCCGCTCGAACATCTGGTCGCGTGAGACCGACGGTGCTCCATCGGGAAGCGTGTGGTCGCCCTTGCCGAGCGAGAAGGCGATCCCAGCGCTGGTGGTCGCAATCGCCGGAAAGCCGGCCTCGGCGAGCAGCACGGCGCTGCCCGCGTCCCAGGCGTTCGGCATCACAAAACCGGTGGTCGCGTTGTGCAGCTCACGAAACGTCGTCATGACCGTCATCGTGCCACCCGTATTGTTCGGCGACCGCCGAACCCAGCCGGCGTCAGCGCTACGAGAGCTTCGAGGAGGCGGTCTCGTCGAGAAGCCAGAGCGTGCGGTCGATGCCCTTCGGAATGGAGGCCGGCAGATCGCTGGTGCCGGACAGTGCCCCGGCGACAGCGTCCGCCTTGTCCTCGCCGGAGACGACGAACCAGGTCTCCCGTGCGTTCGCCAGCGCTGGGAAGGTCAGTGACACCCGGGTCGGCGGCGGCTTGGGGGAGTCGTGCACCGCGACCGTCGAGCTGTCCACCACGATCCGCGCCGGGTTGTCCGGGAACAACGACGCCACATGTCCATCCGGACCGACACCCAGCATCAGTACGTCGAACGCCGGTACGCCGTCGCCGTCATCCGTGCCCGCCACAGCCGCCAGAGTCGCGGCGTAAGCCTCCGCGGCGGCCTCGGCGCCCTGACCGGTGTCGGCGGGCATCGCGTGCACCAACGCGGGGTCGACATCCACGCGGGACAGCAGCGCATCCCACGCCTGCGTCGCATTGCGCTCGGGGTCGCCCTCGGGCAGGAAGCGCTCGTCGCCCCACCAGAACTCCACCCGGCGCCAGTCGATCGCGGTCCGGGCCGGGGACTCGGCGACGGCCCGGTAGACCACCGCAGCGACGCGGCCGCCGGTCAGGACGACCTGGGCGACCCCGCCACTGCTCTGTACGTCGACCAGCTTGGTGATGAGCCTGGCCGCGACGGCGTGGGCCAGGCCCTCGGCGTCGCGGTTGACCAGGACCGACGGTGAACTCATGACCGTCCAGCCACCCTCTTGCTCGTGCTCTTCTTCGCCGCTGACTTCTTGACCGCCGACTTCTTGGCACTGGCCGGCGCCGCCTTCTTGGCCGCCACCGACTTCTTCGCCGCGCCGGTCTTCTTCGCGGTGGCCTTCTTAGCAGCAGCCTTCTTCGCACTGGACTGGCGCCCACGCCCGGCAGCCTTGGCCTCGAGCGCCGGCGACGCCGCCTTGCCCGCGACCTTCGCCGTCCGGACCGCGGCCTTCTCGGCGGCGGTCTGGACGGACCGGCGGTCGGCATCGCTGACGACCTTCGCCGAGTCGGGCAGGTTCTCCCGCTTGACCATACAAGCCAGCGTCTGCGCGTAGACGTCGTCAGGATCCAGCCGCCGCAGCTCCTCGCTCAGCAGCTCGGACGTGTTCCGCCGCTTCAGCGCCACCGGCCGGTCAGGCTGACCCGGGATGCTGAACGTCGCCACCGAACCGTCCGGCCGCGTCAACGAGATCGGGCCAGCCGGCGTGAACATCCGTACTGCGGTGATGCCCGGCCCCCGCGAGATCCGCTGCTCCACTGGTACTCCGAGACGGCACTGCAGCCAGGCGGCCATCAGATCCGCACTCGCGTTGCCCTTGGCGGACACCACCTCGGCACCGCTGACCTTGGTCGGGTACTGGTCCAGCGCCGCGGCCATCAGCGCACGCCACGGCGTCAGCCGCGACCACGCGAAGTCCGTGTCGCCTGGCGCATAGCCCTCGGCTCGCGCCGGGAAGTCCACGGCTGCCCGACGGGTCGCGGCCGCATCGGTCACCCGGCGACGTCCCAACGCCCCCAGCGGGTCGTCGTGCGGCACCTTCGGCCCGCCACCCGGCCACCAGACGATGACGGGGGAGTCCGGCAGCAGCAGCGGCGTGATGACGGACTCGGGCACCTTGGCGAGCTCGCCGTGCAACCGCAGCAGCACCGCCTCGCCCGGAATCCCTTCACCAACCCGTACTTCGGCGTCCAGGCCGCCCGTGCCCCGGCCGGGACGCAGGATCGCCACGAGCACCCGCGAGGGGTGTTCGCGACCGGCCTCGTTCGCCGCCTTCATCGCGTCGTGGTGGGACGACTCGTCCACGACCACCACGATCGTGCCGACCATGCCCATCGCCGGCGAACCGGCGTTCCGGCGGGCCTTCAGCAGCGCCGACGCGATCTCGCTGGACGTCGTACCGGTGAGGTCGATGATCATGGCCGCCTCCAGGCGCGTCCGTCGCGGGCGAGCATCTCGTGGGCGGAGTCCGGGCCCCAGGCGCCGGACGCGTACTGCTCGGGCTTACCGTGCTCGGCCCAGTAGTTGATCACCGGGTCGAGGATCTTCCAGCCCAGCTCCACCTCGGTGTGCTGCGGGAACAGCGGCGGGTCGCCGAGCAGGACGTCCAGGATCAGCCGCTCGTAGGCCTCCGGCGACGACTCGGTGAACGAGCCGCCGTACGCGAAGTCCATGTTCACGTCGCGGATCTCCATCATCGTGCCGGGCACCTTGGCGCCGAACCGCATGGTGATGCCCTCGTCCGGCTGGATCCGCATCACCAGGGCGTTCTGGCCGAGTTCCTCGGTCTCCGTCTTGGTGAACGGCAGGTGCGGCGCGCGCTTGAACATCACGGCCACCTCGGTGACCCGACGGCCGAGCCGCTTGCCGGTCCGCAGGTAGAACGGGACGCCGGCCCAGCGGCGGGTGTCCACGTCCACGCGCAGCGCGGCGAACGTCTCGGTCGCCGACTCCGCCGGGATGCCGTCTTCCTGCAGGTAGCCCTTGACCTTGGTGCCGCCTGCCCAGCCGGCGGCGTACTGGCCGCGAGCGGTGTGCAGGTCGAGGCGCTCAGGCAGCTTGACGGCTGCCAGCACCTTCTTCTTCTCCTGTCGCAGCGACCACGCGTCGAAGCTGACCGGCTCTTCCATCGCGATCAGCGCCAGCAGTTGGAGCAGGTGGTTCTGGATCACGTCCCGCGCGGCGCCGATGCCGTCGTAGTACCCGGCGCGGCCGCCGATGCCGATGTCTTCGGCCATCGTGATCTGCACGTGGTCGACGTAGTGACTGTTCCAGACCGGCTCGAACATGGCGTTGGCGAACCGCAGCGCCAGCATGTTCTGGACGGTCTCCTTGCCCAGGTAGTGGTCGATCCGGAAGACCGCCTCGGGCGGGAAGACCGACTCGACGACGTGGTTCAGCTCGCGCGCGCTCTGCAGGTTGTGCCCGAACGGCTTCTCGATCACCACCCGCCGCCAGGATCCTGGGTTCTCCTTGGTCAGCCCGTGCTCACTCAACTGCTGCACGACCTGCGGGAACAGCCCCGGCGGGATGGACAGGTAGAACGCGTGGTTGCCACCGGTACCGCGGTTGACGTCCAGCTCGTCCACGGTCTCCCGCAGCCGCTTGAAGGCCTCGTCGTCGGTCAGGTCGCCGGGGACGAACCGGAAGCCCTCGGCGAGTTGCTGCCAGACCTCCTCGCGGAACGGCGTCCGCGCGTGCTCCTTGACCGAGTCGTGCACGATCTGGGCGAAGTCCTGGTTGCTGAAGTCGCGCCGGGCGAAGCCGACCAGCGCGAAACCGGGCGGCAACAGGCCCCGGTTCGCCAGGTCGTACACCGCCGGCATCAGCTTCTTGCGGGCCAGGTCACCGGTGACGCCGAAGATCACCAGGCTGCAAGGCCCGGCGATCCTGGGGAGCCGACGGTCCTGGGGATCCCGCAGCGGGTTCACCGGGCCGGGCGACTCCTCGTCGAGCTCTGCGGTCATGCGCCGCCGTCCTCCGATTTGTCAGGTGCGTTGAGTAGGGCGATCAGCTGCTCGACACCGGCGGCGGGGTCGGTGAGGTGCAGCCGCAGTACGGGCCTGCCACGGTCCGCCAGTACGCCGGCGTCGCCCGCGGCCTGGGCCGAGATGAGCGTGCCGAAGGTGAACGGGCGATCCGGGATCTCGACGTCGGTCGACTCGGCGGTCGTGATCTGCAGGAACACGCCCTGCGGGTGACCGCCCTTGTGGTACTGGCCGGTGGAGTGCAGGAAGCGCGGACCCCAGCCGAAGGTGACCGGACGCCCAGTGCGGCTCGCCAGAGCGGGCCGGATGGCGTGCAGCTTCTCGTCGCGCTCGGAGTCCAGGTAGGCCATGACGGCGACGTAGCCGTCCTCTGCCAGCTGGCCGAGCAGGGAGTTGAGCGCACCCTCGACCGTTTCGACGCCGTCCAGCAGGCCGTCGGTCCCACGGACCTCCACAGCGCCGTCGGTGAAGGCCGCGGCCTCCGGCTCGGGCTGTGCGTCCAGCAGACCGCGCGCGGCATTCTTGGCGCTCTCCACGTCCGGCTGGTCGAACGGGTTGATCCCCAGCAGGTATCCGGCCACAGCAGTGGCCGTTTCCCACAGCAGGAGCTGCCCGCCCAGCGAACCGGTGGTGACGACAGTCGGCGTCCCCGAGGCGACGGAGGCCGAGCTGGTGTCGGCAGCGAGCAGCGCGTGGACTAGATCTCCGGCGCCGCTGTGCAGCTCCGGAGCGTGCATGCCCTTCACAGCAACGGGCAGTACGCCGGTGCCGTTCTTGCCGGTGCTCTCGGCGATCAGCTGCTCGGCCCAGTCGGGGAAGCCCACGATGGACGAGCCACCGGCCGCAATGATGGCCTTGTCGCGACCGGGGCTGCCGGCCAGTACAGCGGCGAGGATGAGCGCGGGGTTGTCCGCACTGTCCTCTTGCAGCTGGGGCGCTGCCTCGGCCGCTTGGTCGAGCAGCTCGGCGACGTCCGCGCCGGCGAGTGCCGACGGCACCAGGCCGAACGCGGTCAGCGCGCTGTAGCGGCCGCCGACGTGCGGGTCGGCGAGGAAGGTCTTGCGGTACCCCTCGTCCTCGGCCAGCTTCTGGAACGGCGAACCCGGGTCGGTGACGACGACGATCCGCGAAGCCGAGTCGATGCCGGCGTCGTCGAACGCCTTCACGAAGGCGCGTCGCTGGCTGTCGGTCTCGACCGTGCCACCGGACTTGCTGGAGACCACGACGACGGTGCGCTGGAGATCACCGGCCAGCGCCCGGGCGATCACGTTCGGGTTGGTCGAGTCGAGCACGACCAGCTCGACGCCCGCAGTACGGGTGATCACTTCGGGTGCCAGGGACGAACCGCCCATGCCGCAGAGCACGATCCGGTCCAGCCCTTCGGAGCGCAGATCGGCCTGCAGCGCCTCGATCTCGGCCAGCAGCGGCCGGGACGAGTCGTACAGGTCGACCCAGCTCAGCCGGATGGCCGACTCGGACTCCGCCTCCGGACCCCACGTGGTGGCGTCCTTGGCGGCGATCCGGGAGGCGATCTTCTCCCCGGCCAGCCGGTCGACGACCTCGCGCCAGCCTTCGCCGTACGCGGTGACAGTGAGGGACTCGGTCACTTGGCGGCCGCCTTCAGTGCCGCGGTGACGGTGTCCTGCAACTCGGTCCAGGACATCTCGAACTTGCTGACGCCCTCGTCCTCGAGCACCTGGACGACCTCGTCGTACGAGATGCCCAGCTTCTCCAGGTCCGCGATCACCTTGCGATCGGCGTCATAGCCGGCGCGGACGGTGTCACCGCGCACCTCGCCGTTCTCGGCGAACGCGTCGATGGTTGCCTGCGGCATCGTGTTGACGACACCGCTGGTGATCAGCTCCTCGACGTACATGGTGTTCTTGTACGCCGGGTCCTTGACGCCCGTCGAGGCCCACAGCGGGCGCTGCGGCTTGCCGCCGGCGGTCTCGATCTCGCGCCAGCGGCCGGAGGCGAAGATCTCCTCGTACGCCTCGAAGGCCAGCCGGGCGTTCGCGATCGCGGCCTTGCCCTTCAGGGCTTTCGCTGTGTCTTCAGAAGCGGTGCCGATGAAAGCGTCCAATCGCTTGTCCACCTCGGAGTCGACCCGGCTGACGAAGAAGGACGCCACGCTGCCGAGCTTGGTCACGTCGTGGCCGTTGTCGATGGCCTTCTCCAGGCCGGTCAGGAACGCGTCCGCGACGGCCTTGTACCGGTCCAGCGAGAAGATCAGCGTCACGTTGACACTGATGCCCTGGGCAAGCGTCTCGGCGATCGCCGGGATGCCTTCCTTGGTGGCCGGGATCTTGACGAAGACGTTCTCCCGGCCGACGGTCTCCCACAACTCCTTGGCCTGGGCGATCGTCTTGCCGGTCTCGCGGGCCAGGCCGGGCTCGACCTCGATCGAGACCCGGCCGTCGACGCCGTCGGTGTCGTCGTACACGGGCTTGAACAGGTCAGCCGCGGTGCGGACGTCGTCGGTGGTGATCACCCGGATCGCCTGGTCGGTCGAGATGCCCTCGGCCGCCAGGCGCTGGACCTGCTCGGCGTACGCGTCGGCGTCGGAGATGGCCTTGGCGAAGATCGTCGGGTTGGTGGTCACCCCGCTGACGTGCTGGTCGTGGATCAGTGCCTCCAGGCTGCCGCTGGTCAGCCGCTGCCGGGAGAGGTCGTCGAGCCAGATGGAAACGCCGGCGTCGGCGAGGTCTTTCAAACGATCGGTCATGTCCGAAGCCCTCCGAATGTTCTGTTGTGGGGTGTTCAGTGCTGGGCGAGGGCGGAGTCGGCCGGTCCGACCGGCCCGGCCGCGGCACGTCCAGCCGGTACGCCGTTGCCACCGAGCTCGGCCGCCGCGGCGATGCTGTCCTTCGCGGCCTGGGCGACGGCGTCGGCGGTGATGCCGAACTCCGTGTACAGCCGCTGGTAGTCGGCCGAGGCGCCGTAGTGCTCCAGGCTCACGCTGCGCCCGGCGTCGCCGATGATCTCGCGCCAGCCGAGCTTGATGCCGGCCTCGACGGAGACGCGGGCCCGGACGCCGGCCGGGATGACCGAGTCGCGGTACGCATCGTCCTGCTCGTCGAACCACTCGCGCGACACCATCGAGACGACCCGCGCCTTGATGCCGTCGGCCGCCAGCGTCTTGCTCGCCTCGACGGCCAGCTGCACCTCGGAGCCGGTACCGATCAGGATGACGTCGGGCGTGCCGTCGGTGTCGAGCAGCGTGTACGCGCCCTTGTGGACGTTCTCCGTAGTCGCGAACCCGTCGGTACCGCGCGGGTAGGTCGGCACGTTCTGCCGGGTCAGCACGAGGCCGGCCGGGCGGTCGGTGTGCTCGAGGATCGCGGCCCAGGCGGCAGCCGTCTCGTTCGCGTCGGCCGGGCGGACGATGTCCAGGCCCGGGATCGCGCGCAGGGCCGCCAGGTGCTCGACCGGCTGGTGGGTCGGGCCGTCCTCGCCGAGACCGATCGAGTCGTGGGTCCAGACATAGGTGACGGGCAGCTTCATCAGCGCGGCCAGCCGGACCGACGGGCGCATGTAGTCGCTGAAGACCAGGAACGTGCCGCCGTACGGCCGGGTGCCGCCGTGCAGGGCGATGCCGTTCATGACCGCGCCCATGCCGTGCTCGCGGATCCCGAAGTGCAGGACGCGCCCGTACTCGTTGCCCTGGAAGTCCTTGGTGGAATGCTCGGCCGGGATGAACGACGGCTCACCCTTGGGGGTGGTGTTGTTCGATCCGGCCAGGTCGGCCGAACCGCCCCAGAGCTCGGGCAGTTGCGGCGCCACCTTGGTGAGCACCTCGCCGGACGCGGACCGGGTGGCGACACCCTTCGCGTCGGCCTCCCAGCTCGGCAGCACGTCCTTCCAGCCGGCCGGCAGTTCGTGCTTGGTGAGCCGGTCGAACAGCTCGGCCTGCTCGGGTGAGGCCTGCCTCCAGCCGTCGAACTTCGCCGTCCACTCGTCCTGGAGCGCCTTGCCGCGCTCGACCGCCGTCCGGGTGTGGGCGATCACCTCGTCGGCGACCTCGAAGTTCTGCTCGGGGTCGAAGCCGAGGATCGTCTTGGTCGCGGCGACCTCGTCGGCACCCGCGGCCGAGCCGTGGATCTTGCCGGTGTTCTGCTTGTTCGGTGCCGGCCAGCCGATGATCGTGCGGAGCTGGATGAAGGTCGGCTTGTCGGCGACGGCGTTACCGGCCTCGATCGCGTCGTACAGGGCCTGCACGTCTTCCTCGTAGCCCTCGCCGCCGTTGGTCCAGTCGACGATGTGGACATCCCAGCCGTACGCCGCGTAACGGGCGGCGACGTCCTCGGAGAACGCGATGTTCGTGTCGTCCTCGATCGAGATCTTGTTGTCGTCGTAGATCAGCGTGAGGTTGCCGAGCTGCTGGTGACCCGCGAGCGAGGAGGTCTCGGAGGAGACGCCCTCCTCCAGGTCGCCGTCGGAGGCGATCACGTACACGTGATGGTCGAAAAGACTTTCACCCTTGGCCGTCTCCGGGTCGAACAGGCCACGCTCGCGGCGGGCCGCCATCGCCATCCCGACCGCGTTGCCGACGCCCTGGCCGAGCGGACCGGTGGTGGTCTCGACGCCGGGGGTGTGGCTGTACTCCGGGTGGCCCGGGGTCGCGCTGCCCCAGGTGCGCAGCGACTTGAGGTCGTCGAGCTCCAGGCCGAAGCCGGCCAGGTAGAGCTGGATGTAGAGGGTCAGGCTGGAATGCCCGGCCGACAGCACGAAGCGGTCGCGGCCGGCCCAGTGCGGGTCGGCGGGGTTGTGCCGCATCACCTTCTGGAACAGCAGGTACGCGGCGGGGGCGAGGCTCATCGCAGTACCGGGGTGGCCGTTGCCGACCTTCTCCACGGCGTCCAGCGCGAGGACCCGCACGGTGTCGACCGCGCGCTTGTCGAGCTCGGTCCAGTCAAGCTTGGGGCTGGTCTTCTCCGTCACGCCGGCGGCGCTCCTCTCGATGGCTGCGAACACTGCAGTTGGATCGGCGTCGAGGGGCCGGCCGGACCAGCTGGTCCCACGCCGATCGCGCCCCCGCGCGTCACCGTGAGCGAGCCTACTCGCCCGGTCGTCCAGCACCTTCCATACCTCGGAAACCTGGACCGGCCTGTCGTTGTTCCCCGGTTGGTCCAGGCGTCTGCCAGATCACATCGGGTACCCGTCCGGGCGCGGCCCGACACCCCGGTCAGGGTGGGTGCAAGGGACTCCTACGGGGCGTCGTAGACTGTCGAACCGTCAGCGCCGGTGCCCGGCGTCAATCATGAGTTTTCGAGGTGTTCGTGACGGCCGTCGACCCGCGTCCAGCCGCGACGACGGCGTACCCGGCGCCGCTGCCGATGGACCCATCCCCTGAGGTTGCCAGTCCGTCGGTGCGCGACGTGATCAAGGCGTACGTCGGTCTGACCAAGCCGCGCATCATCGAGCTCCTGCTGATCACCACGGTTCCGGTGATGTTCCTGGCCGCCGGGGGAGTCCCCGGGCTGGGCGTCGTCGCCGCCACCCTGCTCGGCGGGATCCTCGCGGCCGGCAGCGCGAACACGATCAACTGCGTGCTCGACCGCGACATCGACGAGCAGATGCGCCGCACCCGCCGCCGCCCGCTGCCCCGGCACGCGGTCAGCCCGCGCTCGGCGACGGTCTTCGGCATCGTCCTGGGCATCCTGGCGACGCTGGAGCTCGGGCTGCTGGTCAACTGGCTGTCGTCGCTGCTCGCGCTCGCGGCCAACGCGTTCTACGTCTTCGGCTACACGATGGTGCTCAAGCGCCGTACGGTGCAGAACATCGTCTGGGGCGGGATCGCGGGCTGTTTCCCGACTCTGATCGGGTGGACCTCGGTCACCAACTCGCTGGCTTGGACGCCGTTGGTCTTGTTTGCCGTTGTGTTCTTCTGGACTCCGCCGCACACCTGGGCGCTGGCGATGCGCTACCGCGAGGACTACGCATCGGTGGATGTGCCGATGCTCCCTGTAGTCGCGACGCCGGTGCAGACGGCCCGCCAAATCCTGGCGTACTCGATCCTCATGGTGATCACGTCGCTGGCCCTCTGGCCGGTCGGCGGGACCGGCTGGGTCTACCCGCTGGCGGCCGTTGTCCTAGGCATCGTCTTCCTCCGCGAAGCCTTCGCCCTCCTGGCGCGAGCCAACACCGGCGCCGACGGCCCGGCTCTGCGGCCGATGCGCCTGTTCCACTTCTCCAACATCTACCTGGCCCTGCTCTTCATCGCCGCAGCCATCGACCCGCTCCTGCGCTAGCACTCCGGCCTACGTCGCCAACCCCGCTCACCCCCGGGCCAAGGCACGCTGGCGCCTCTGACCACTAGCCCGCTACAGCCCGCCAGTGGCCGTCCGCCCTCACCCAGCTTCCGCCCCGCAGTTCCCTCATCGTCAACTGCCTCACCGCCGGGCCGACGCCCCGACGCGGTACCGCGACCTTGAGCACCGGGTGGGCGGCTGATCCGCGATCGGGCGACTGGGTGGTGCTCAAGGTGCTGGGAGAGATGGGTAGGGGTGCGACTTTGGGCACGGGGTGGGTGGGTGAGTGGCACTTGGGTGACTGGTCGGTGCTCAAGGTCGAGTGGGGGTGACGCTGGAGCCGCGCTCCTGGGGTGAGCGCCGTAGTACCAGCCTGACCGGGCAGAGGTTGTTGCCCTGTCGCCCTATGTGCCCTCGGTGTGCGGGTGGTGCATGGGGGCTTGCCGTTGACCTGGGCGGTTCGTGGTACCAGGCGACGGACCCGGATCCCTACAACTTGGCGGATTCGCCGACCGAGACGAACCCGTTCGGCGTGGCGACGCTGCGTGACGGCACGATTCTCGTTGCCGATGCCGCGAACAACGATCTCCTCCGGGTGTGGCCGAACGGCACGATCAAGACGGTCGCCCGGCTCAAGCCGCGCGTCGTGAAGGTGCCGGCCGGTCTACCTCCGGGTACTCCGCCGGCAGGCGCGCTGATCCCGGCTGAAGCCGTCGCAACGTCGGTGGCGGTCGGATCGGACGGCTGCTACTACGTGGGCGAGCTCCGTGGCTTCCCGGCATCGCCTACTACTTCGCAGGTCTGGCGGATCAAGCCCGGCTCGGTCAACGCGGTCTGTGACCCGGTGAATCCGTTCAAGGGCAACTGCCAGCGGTACGCCGACGGCTACACGTCGATCGTCGACCTGGCGGCCGGCCCGCGTGGAACGCTCGCCGTCGTCGAGTTGGCCAAGGTCGGTTGGCTGCAGTGGGAGCTGAGCGGTCAGCCGACCGCGGTGGGCTCGCTGTTCCTGCAGTACCCGGGCCACCACCACAAGGCCGGCTACAAGAAGGAACTTGCCCCAGGCAAGCTCCAACTGCCGGCCGGCGCGGCGATCAACAAGGCTGGCCACGTCTTCGTCTCGTCGCCGCTCTTTGGCCCTGGTGCTGTCTACCGGATCAAGTAGCCGGCGTGCCGCGTTCGCCGTATACGGCTGTCACCAGGGCGATCAGTACTGCGGCGAAGAACATGTGGATCAAGACCAGCACCCACGGCAGACCCGTGAAGTACTGCGTGAAGCCGACCGCGCCCTGTAGCAGCTCCATCGCCAGTAGCCAGGCAGCGAGTTTGCGCAGGGTGCGGGAGGTGGCCGTGACGCGGGTGGCGATTACCAGCGCGATCGAGGCGCCCAGCAAGGCGAACACGACGTCGGCGTGCAATTGGCTGATCACCGTCTCGTCCAAACCGTTCCGGCCGGTCTCGGGATCGCCCGAGTGCGGTCCGGCACCGGTGACGAGGGTGCCGAGGGCAACGGCCAGCCAGACCGCAACCACACAAGCGGTCGCGAGTGCGCGGACCACCGGGGGAGTGTGCGGGTAGGGGCTCGTCCTTGACCGCCGCATCATTGCCACGGTCAACGTGATGATGATCGGCGACACCAGGAAGTGCGCGGAGACGATCCACGGGTTCAGCCCGGTGAGAACACTCACTCCACCGATGAGGGCCTGCAGCGGGACGCCCAGAGCGGCTGCCGTGGCGAGTCGTCGCAGGTCGGTACGTCGTGGCCGGTAGCGCATCACCGCGAGCCAGGTGCAGATCGCGATCACCGCGACCACGAACCCGAGCATCCGGTTCCCGAACTCGATCGCGCCGTGAATCCCGAGCTCACCGTGCGGCACGTACGACTCATCGGTGCAGGACGGCCAGGTTGGGCAGCCCAGTCCGGACCCGGTCAGCCGGACGAGTCCGCCGGTCGCCACGATGCCGATGTTGGCCACGACAGAGGCCCAGCCCCAGCGGCGTACGGCGTCCAGGCTCGGCTCTGGCACCAGTCGCCAGAATCCGTTGACAGGCTCGGCTTCAGGGGCAGGAGCATCCGTGGTCACCGGCACACTCTAGAGAAGGACTTTCTTAGTCCCACCGGAAGGTCCTGGACACCAGGTATCCGAGCACTCCGGCCCACAACGCCAAAGACAGTGCTGCGGCCCACGGCACAACGCCTTCCAGGGTGGAGTTCGCCAGCCCATTGGCCAGCGCAGCACTGGGCAGCAGCCGTACTACGCCCTGCAGGCCCTCGGGGTACTCCTCGACGGGCGTCATGATCGCGCCGCCGACCAACAGCAGCAGGTACAGGAGATTCGCCGCGGCCAGAGTCGCCTCGGCGCGCAGTACCCCGGCCATCAGCAACCCGAGCGACGCGAAGGCGGCAGTACCGCACAACACCATCAGTAGGACGCCGAAGACCGCAGCAGCCCCGCCGACCGGATTCCAGCCCAAAGCGAAGCCCGCGCCGATCAGCACGGCCAGCTGGATCACCTGGATCGCTAGGACCGAGCCGATCTTCCCGGCGAGCAAACCGGTCCGGGACAGGGGAGAGGCGCCCAGTCGCTTGATAACGCCGTACCGGCGCTCGAAACCCGTAGCGATGGCCAGGGAGGTGAAGGACGTCGACAGCACGGCCAGGGCGAGCACCCGCGGTACTGCGAGGTCCACGGCCGGTCCGTCGCCGAGGGGGAGGCGGTCACCGAGACCCGTGCCTCCCAGGAGCAGCAGGAGGCCCAGCGGGATCACCAGAGCCAGCAGTAGCTGCTCCCCGTTGCGCAGTAGCAGGCGGAACTCCATCACTGCATGCGAGTAGACCTTGCGGTGCCAGGGCGCAGAGCCAGGGCGGGGGACGTACGTAGTACTCACTTGCTCTCCCGAGCCGTCAGCGCCAGATAGACATCCTCGAGCGACTTGGCGCCGTGCTCGGTCAGTACGTCGGGAGTGCCGGAGGCGATCACCTTGCCGGCCGACACCACATGCACCTGGTCGGACAACTGCTCGGCCTCGTCCATCGCGTGGGTGGTCAGTACGACGGTCACGCCGTCGTCGCGGAGATCCCGGATCAGCTGCCAGATCTCCCGGCGGCCGTGCGGGTCCAGCCCGGTCGTCGGCTCGTCCAGGAACACGATCTCCGGCCGCCCGACGATCGCCATCGCCAGCGACAGGCGCTGCTTCTGCCCACCCGAGAGCCGCCGGTACGGCGTACGGCCGCAGGTGCCGAGGTCGAGCCGCTCGATCAGGGCCGGGAGGTCCAGCGGGTGGACGTGTAGCGAGGCGACGTACCGGAGCATCTCCAGCGCGCGGACGCCCGACCAGGCGCCACCCTCCTGCAGCATCACGCCGATTCTGGGCATCAGCTTGTCGTGGTCGGCGATCGGGTCCAGCCCGAGCACCCGGACCTGGCCCGAGTCGGGTCGCCGGAAGCCCTCACAGCTCTCCACCGTGGTGGTCTTGCCGGCGCCGTTGGGGCCGAGGACGGACGTGACTGTTCCGCCGGTTACGGTGAGACTGAGCCCGTCGACAGCGGCCTTCTCGCCGTACCGGACGACGAGATTGTCGATCTCCACCGCGACTGGCACATACGCAGTGTAGGAAACGGCGAGACGTGACGCTGCTCACGGTCACCTTTCCACCCAGGCGGAGTGGCGTGAACCGGTTAGGGCAGCCTTATTTGAAGGCCCTCGGTATTTAGGTGACACTGATGTTGTGAAAACTCCCGCAGAGAGCAGCCGCGTGCCTTCGGGCACTGCTGTGGCGCGGGACGAGTCCACCCGGGACCGGGTCGCCCGCTCGATCCTGACCAACGGGCCGTCCAGCGCCGCGGTGCTGGCCGAGCGGCTCGAACTGACCCCGGCGGCGGTCCGCCGGCACCTCGACCACCTCCTCGACGAGGGTCTGGTCGAGAGCCGCGAGGAGCGCGTCTACGGCCCCCGTGGCCGCGGACGTCCCGCCAAGGTCTTCGTGCTGACCGACACCGGCCGGCACGCCTTCCACCAGGCCTACGACGACCTGGCCGCGACCGCTCTGCGCTTCATCGCGGAGTCCAGCGGTGACGAAGCGGTGATCGACTTCGCTCGCCAGCGGTCCGCCGAGGTGGAGAAGCGGTACCGGGCGCTGCTCGACCTGGCGCCCGAGGGCAAGGAGGCGGAGGTGCTCGCCCAGGCGCTGACCGCGGACGGTTACGCCGCCTCCACGATGCAAGCCGGTGCCGGCGAGCAACTGTGCCAGCACCACTGCCCGGTCGCGCACGTGGCAACTCAGTTCCCCCAGCTGTGCGAGGCGGAGGCCGAGGTGTTCTCGAGACTCCTCGGCCGGCACGTCCAGCGACTGGCCACCATCGCCCACGGCGACGGTGTCTGTACGACACACATTCCCGGTGCCCCGGCATCGGTTTCCCCTGTATCCGACAGCGAATCTGCGAGGACTGCACGATGACGCAAACCGCTCACCCCGAGCTCGAAGGGCTCGGCACGTACAAGTTCGGCTGGTCCGACAGTGACGCTGCCGGTTCCGTCGCCAAGCGCGGCATCAGCGCCGACGTGGTGCAAGGCATCTCGACGCTGAAGAGTGAGCCGGAGTGGATGCTCGACCTGCGGATGAAGGGCCTGAAGCTCTTCGACCGCAAGCCGATGCCGTCGTGGGGTGCCGACCTGTCCGGTATCGACTTCGACAACATCAAGTACTTCGTCCGCTCGACGGAGAAGCAGGCCACCAGCTGGGAAGAGCTGCCCGAGGACATCAAGAACACCTACGACCGGCTCGGTATCCCGGAGGCGGAGAAGCAGCGCCTGGTGGCCGGCGTCGCGGCGCAGTACGAGTCGGAGGTCGTCTACCACCAGATCCGTGAGGACCTGGAGGCGCAGGGCGTCATCTTCCTGGACACCGACACCGGCCTGCGCGAGCACCCGGAGATCTTCCAGGAGTACTTCGGCTCCGTGATCCCGGTCGGCGACAACAAGTTCGCCGCGCTGAACACGGCGGTCTGGTCCGGCGGCTCGTTCATCTACGTGCCCAAGGGCGTCAAGGTGGACATCCCGCTGCAGGCCTACTTCCGGATCAACACCGAGAACATGGGCCAGTTCGAGCGGACCCTGATCATCGTCGACGAAGACGCCTACGTGCACTACGTCGAGGGCTGTACGGCGCCGATCTACAAGTCGGACTCGCTGCACTCCGCGGTGGTCGAGATCATCGTGAAGAAGGGCGCCCGCTGCCGCTACACGACGATCCAGAACTGGTCGAACAACGTCTACAACCTGGTCACCAAGCGCGCCACCTGCGAAGAGGGCGCGACGATGGAGTGGATCGACGGCAACATCGGTTCCAAGGTGACGATGAAGTACCCGGCCGTGTACCTGATGGGCGAGCACGCCAAGGGCGAGACCCTGTCGGTCGCGTTCGCGGGCGAGGGCCAGCACCAGGACGCCGGCTCCAAGATGGTGCACAACGCGCCGTACACCTCCAGCTCGATCGTGTCGAAGTCGGTGGCCCGCGGTGGCGGCCGGACGTCGTACCGGGGGCTCGTCGAGGTGGCGCCGGGTGCGCACCACAGCAAGTCCACGGTGCGCTGTGACGCGCTGCTGGTCGACACCATCAGCCGTTCGGACACCTACCCGTACGTCGACGTCCGCGAGGACGACGTGGCGATGGGGCACGAGGCGACCGTGTCCAAGGTCAGCGACGACCAGCTCTTCTACCTGATGAGCCGCGGGATGGCCGAGGACGAGGCGATGGCGATGATCGTCCGCGGCTTCATCGAGCCGATCGCCCGCGAACTCCCGATGGAGTACGCGCTGGAACTGAACCGACTGATCGAGCTGCAGATGGAAGGGGCCGTCGGCTGATGTCAGCCACCGAAACCCTGGTTGCGACCGGTAACCAGGCGCACTCCCACGGGCCGGGCTCCCCAGTGCCGTTGCAGGCCCGGAACGAGCGGACCACGTCGTACGACGTGGCCGACTTCCCGGTGCCGAACGGCCGTGAAGAGGAGTGGCGCTTCACGCCGGTCAAGGCCCTCAAGGCGCTGTTCGCCGACGAGGCCGGCACCGAGACCCCGAAGATCGACGCGTACGGCCCCGACGGCGTCGTCGTCGAGAGCATCGCCCTCGACACGGTCAAGGTGCTCACGCCGCAGGACCGGATCGCCGCTGTCGCCTGGACCCATGCGGGTGCTGCGACGGCCGTGCGCATCCCGGTCGAGGCCGAGCTGACCGAGCCCGTGCACGTGAACGTCGCGAGCCTCGGCGGCCGTGGCTACGGTCACCTGGTGATCGAGGCCGGCCGGCACAGCCGCGCGACCGTGATCATCGACCACACCGGCAGCGGTGAGTACGGCGCCAACGTCGAGATCGTGGTCGGAGACGGCGCCGAGCTGCGCGTCGTGTCGATTCAGCAGGGCGACCACGAGTCGATCCACATCGGTCAGCACGACGCCGTGATCGGCCGCGACGCCAAGCTCAACCATGTCACCGTGACGCTGGGCGGCAAGATCGTCCGGCTCTCCACCAACGTCCGGTACGCCGGTCCGGGTGGTGACGCGAACCTGCTCGGCGTGCTGTTCGCCGAGTCGGGCCAGCACCACGAGAACCGGCTCTTCGTCGACCACGAGGCGATCAACTGTAAGAGCAACGTGCTCTACAAGGGCGTGCTCGCCGGCGACCATGCCCGCTCGGTGTGGATCGGCGACGTGCTGATCCGGGCCGCGGCCGAGGGCACCAACACCTTCGAGCTGAACCGGAACCTGGTCCTGACCGACGGGGCACGCGCCGACTCGGTGCCGAACCTGGAGATCGAGACCGGCGAGATCGAGGGCGCCGGGCACGCTTCGGCGACCGGCCGGTTCGACGACGAGCAACTGTTCTACCTGCAGGCCCGCGGCATCCCCGAGGACGAGGCACGGCGTCTGGTGGTGTCCGGCTTCTTCAACGACATCATCGGCCGGATCGGCGTCCCCGAGGTCAGCGAGCACCTGCACGACGTGATCGAGCAGAAGCTCGCGCGGACGGCAGAGCTGAGCGCCGCGGCGGCCAAGGCCTGACCATGAGTGACTCGTTCGAACGCGCTTGCGCGGTGGCCGACGTTCCCGACGAGGGAGTGGTGGCCACCGAGGTCGGCGGCGTCGAGGTGGCGGTCGTGAAGAGCGAAGGCCAGTACTTCGCCGTTCGCGACGAGTGCTCACACGCGCAGATCCAGCTGTCCGAGGGTGATGTCGGCGGCTGCGAGATCGAGTGCTGGCTGCACGGCTCCCGGTTCGACCTGCGCACCGGCGAGCCGACCAGCCTGCCGGCGTACGACCCGGTGCCGGTCTATCCGGTCCGCGTGGACGGCGACGATCTGCTGGTCGACGTCAAGAACCCCCTGAACCAGGCTTCCTAGTAAAAGACGGAGAATAGAAACCCCATGGCGACACTCGAGATCCGCGACCTGCACGTGTCGGTCGACACCGAGAACGGCCCGAAGGAGATCCTGCGCGGCGTCGACCTGACCATCGCCGGTGGTCAGACGCACGCGATCATGGGTCCGAACGGTTCCGGCAAGTCCACGCTGGCGTACTCGATCGCCGGCCACCCGAAGTACAACGTCACCAGCGGCACCGTGACGCTGGACGGCGAGGACGTGCTCGACATGAAGGTCGACGAGCGCGCCCGGGCCGGCCTGTTCCTGGCCATGCAGTACCCGGTCGAGGTGCCCGGCGTGTCCGTGTCGAACTTCCTCCGGACCGCCAAGACCGCGATCGACGGCGAGGCGCCGAAGCTGCGTACCTGGGTCAAGGACGTGAACAAGGCGCTGACCGACCTGGACATGGACCCCGACTTCGGCACCCGGAACGTGAACGAGGGCTTCTCCGGTGGTGAGAAGAAGCGGCACGAGATCGTCCAGCTGGAGTTGCTGAACCCGAAGATCGCGATCCTCGACGAGACCGACTCCGGCCTCGACATCGACGCGCTGAAGATCGTCTCCACCGGCGTCAACCGGTTCGCGGAGCAGGGTGACAAGGGCGTTCTGCTGATCACCCATTACACCCGGATCCTGCGCTACATCAAGCCGGACTTCGTGCACGTCTTCGTCGACGGCAAGGTTGCCGAAGAGGGTGGCCACGAGCTCGCCGACGAGCTCGAGGCCAACGGGTACGAGCGCTTCCTGAAGACAGGCGCGAAGGCATGACGGGCGCCCGGACGTTCAGCAGTCCCCTGGACCTGCAGTCAGTCCGGGCGGACTTCCCGATCCTCGCGCGCGAACTCGCGAACGGGTTCCCGCTGACCTACCTGGACTCGGCGAACTCCTCGCAGAAGCCGGCCCAGGTGGTGCAGGCTCTCTCTGACCATTACCTGAAGCACAACGCGAACGTCGCCCGCGCCATGCACCAGCTCGGCGCGGAGGCGACAGCGGCGTACGAGGGTGGCCGGGACAAGGTCGCCGCCTTCATCGGCGCGACCAACCGGAACGAGATCGTCTTCACCAAGAACGCCTCCGAGGCGCTCAACCTGGCCGCCCACACGCTCGGCGCGGCGCTCAAGCCGGGGGACGAGGTGGTGATCTCCGAGATGGAGCACCACAGCAACATCGTCCCGTGGCAGCTCGCCTGCGAGCGGACCGGTGCCACGCTGCGCTGGTTCGGCGTCACCGACGAGGGTCGGCTGGACCTGAGCAACATCGAGGAGCTGATCACCGAGCGGACCAAGGTCGTCTCGCTGACCTGGGTCTCGAACGCGCTCGGCACGATCAACCCGATCACGGAGATCGCCGCCAAGGCGCACGCGGTCGGCGCGCTGGTCGTCGTCGACGCCTCGCAGGCGGTGCCTCAGTTCCCGGTCGACGTTTCTACTTTGGGCGCGGACCTGCTCGCCTTCACCGGCCACAAGGCCGTCGGCCCCACGGGCATCGGCGTGCTCTGGGGACGGTACGAGCTGCTCGCCGAGCTGCCGCCCTTCCTGGGTGGGGGCGAGATGATCGAGGTCGTGCGGATGACCGGCTCGACCTATGCCCCGCCGCCGGCCCGCTTCGAGGCCGGTACGCCGCCGATCGCGCAGGCGGTCGGGCTCGGTGCCGCCCTGGACTACCTGGCCGGCATCGGGATGGACAAGGTCGCGGCCCACGAGCAGGCGATCACGGCGTACGCGCTGGAGGGTTTGCTGAGCGTGCCCGGGCTGAAGATCCTCGGGCCGACCGACATCGCCGACCGCGGCGGCGCGATCAGCTTCGAGCTCGACGGCGTTCACCCGCACGACGTGGCGACCGTGCTGGACACCCGCGGGATCGCAGTACGGGCCGGGCATCACTGTGCGCGGCCGGTGCACGAGCGGTTCGGCGTACAGTCCTCGACGCGGGCATCCTTTTACCTGTACACGACGCCGGAGGAGGTCGACGCGCTCGTCGACGGCCTGGGCTTCGTTCGTTCCTTCTTCAAGGTGGCTTGACGGCTTATGCAGCTGGATTCGCTGTACCAGGAGATCATCCTGGATCACTACCGCAGCCCGCACCACGCGGGGCTGGCGGACCCGTACGACGTGGAAGTGCATCACGTGAACCCGTCCTGCGGGGACGAGGTCACACTGCGCGTCGAGCTCGACGGTGACACGGTGACGGGCCTGACGCACCACAGCGTCGGGTGCTCGATCAGCCAGGCGGCCACCTCGGTGATGAGTGACCTGGTGATCGGCAAGCCGGTTGCCGAGGGCATGGCGACGTACGAGAAGTTCCTGGAACTCATGCAGGGCCGCGGGAATGTGGAACCGGACGAAGAGGTTCTGGAAGACGGCGTCGCCTTCGCGGGTGTCGCGCAGTTCCCGGCCCGGGTGAAGTGCGCACTGCTGGGCTGGTCGGCTTGGCGTGACGCCACCGCCCAAGCGCTAGCCAAGAAAGAAGGAGCCAGCAATGTCTGACCAGACCGACG
Source organism: Kribbella catacumbae DSM 19601 (assembly GCF_000372465.1). Taxonomy (GTDB): domain Bacteria; phylum Actinomycetota; class Actinomycetes; order Propionibacteriales; family Kribbellaceae; genus Kribbella; species Kribbella catacumbae. The sequence continues at coordinate 110,098 of NZ_AQUZ01000001.1, read as the reverse complement.
AGAAGATCGAGCTGCCCGAGGTCGACCTCGAAGCCGCAAACAAGCCGGCTGGTACGACCGTCGTCGCCGTCGAGGACGTGACCGAGGCGCTCAAGGACGTCGTCGACCCCGAACTCGGCATCAACGTGGTCGACCTGGGCCTGATCTACGGCGTGACCGTGGACGACAGCAACACCGCGATCATCGACATGACGCTGACGTCGGCGGCCTGCCCGCTGACCGACGTGATCGAGGACCAGACCCGGATGTCCCTGGACGGCCTGGTCAACGACTTCCGGATCAACTGGGTCTGGATGCCGCCGTGGGGCCCGGAGAAGATCACCGACGACGGCCGCGACCAATTGCGAGCCCTGGGCTTCAACGTCTGAGCGACACCGTACTGCGCTAGCCCGGGTCAGGTGGCCCGGGCTTTCGCATGCCCGGTACCGCGTACGCCGCCCACGCGCCTACCGCGCTCCCTCCTGCGTCACTTCCGCAGATGATTCTTGAGAGTGAGTCGCGCAGAACGAAGACCTGGTACTTCGAGTGGCTGGACCGTAACGACTTCCAAGCCCTAGTCGCGTGCCCTTTCCAACATCGCTGACACCTCAGGTCCGCTGTACTGCGACAGCAGTTAGAGCACACCGCGCAGTCGTCCACCAGGCGATCCCGAGCAGGGCCATCCGAGCAGGCCACCCTCGACCATCCGGGAGCCAGTCGCTCAGGGATGGCGAGCGGCGGCTACGTGGCACCTCAGGTCAGGTCAGGTGGCTCCGGCTGCGGATCGTCTGCTGATGACTGAGGTGGTCGGGTGAGCTTGGGTGGAGGGGGATCGTCGGGTGGTGCTTGTGGATGGTGGGTGGGGTTGTTGGGGTAGTGGCGGCCGGTGGGGCTGGTCCAGGTGTGGGTGCCGTCGGGGTTGGGGTGGATGTGCCAGCCGCCTTCGTGCTTGAGGCGGTGGTGGTGGCGGCACAGGCACCAGAGGTTGGCCGCGGTGGTTCGTCCGCCGGCGGTGAATGCGGTCCGGTGGTCGAGGTCGGTGAATTCCGCGGGCCGGTTGCAGCCGGGGAACTGGCAGGTGCGATCTCGCAGCCGGACATACCTGTCCAGTGCGGCTGATGGTGCGTATCTGTCGGGGTCGCTGGTGGGTGGTTGGTCGGTGATCTGAAGCTCGATTCGTGAACCACCGCCGCCGCCACCGCCACCGCCGCCGCCACCGCCGTCGCCTCCGCCGGCCGGACTTCCGCCTCGTCGGCCTCCGTCATCTCCATCGCCCGTGCCGCCACCTCGGCTGGTGTGACCGGTTGGGGTGGTCTGGGTGCGGGGGCGGTGGGTTGCTGGGCCGGGGCGGGGGCTGTTGGGGGTGGTGGGGAGGTTTGGCAGGAGGGTTTGTGTGAGGGCTTTGATGAGGTATCGGCGCAGTGTGGTCTGGGGGATGGGTCCGTGGTGGTCGGCTTCTCCGCCGGTTGCTGGTTCGCCGTTGATGAGGGCGCGGATCTCGTCGCCGGTGGCGTGGATGACCACGGTGGCCTCTGCCCCGCCTGCGGCGTCGTCGATCTCGTCGATGACGTCGAGATCGGGCGAGGACTCAGGATCGGCGGTGCCGCTGTCGTAGCCGCCGTGACCGTTTCCATGATCGCCGTCGTGACCATCGACATAGCTGTCGTAGCAGTGACCGCAGCTGCAGCCGTTGTGACCGTCGCCGCCGTAGCCGTAGCTATGGTCGCCGTCGGAATCGCTGCCGTCGTAGCCGGCGTGACCGCCGCCGTAGCCGTCGGGATCCTGGCCGCCGAGCGCATCGTCGTAGCCATCGTTGCCGTGACCGTAGCTGCCGTGACCGCCGTGGCTGTCGTCGTGGTGGTGCGTGCAGGGGCCGGAGTGGCTGGGGTCGCTGGACGGGCGGCTGCCGTTTTGCTGGTCTTCGCCGACCGGCTGTTGGTGGCTGACCGGTTCGTCGCTGACCGGTTCGTGACTGGCCGGTTCGTCGCCGATCGGCTCCTCGTGGGCTGGGTTGGTGGATTTGGTGCGCGGGAGGAGGCGGGCCAGGGCGATGTCTGCGCGGAGTTGGTCCATGGTGCGGGGGTCGCCTTGGCGGCGGCGGTGGGCGGCGGCGCGGGACAGGCTGGTCATGACGGCGGCGGCTTCGGTGGCGTCTTGGTTGTGGACGAGGTCGGCTCGGCCGCGGTCGTCGGGGTGCATCCGGACGGAGCGTTCGTCGTGGGCGCGTTGGTAGGCCTTGTCGGTGGCGGCGGGGGATCGGCGGGCGGTTTCGCGGTGGCATTCCTTCTTGAGGTCGGTCAAGGGATGGGTGCGGGCCCAGTCCAAGATGGCGGCCTCAGCGGCACGGAGTTCGTCGAGATCGTCCAACACGGACAGTTCGGTGACGATCGTGAACGCGGCCCGTTCGGTCAGCAGCCCGTCGCTCAAGGCGGCCAGCGTGGCCGGGAAGTTGTGGACCAGTTCGCAGGAGTTGTGGATCCGGGTGGTGGCATGGCCGCGGTGCACGTTGAGGATCAGGGCGATCTCGTCGGAGATGGAGCGTAGGTCGCCGGCGATCCAGCGGCGTTCGCCGGGGGTGGCGTCGCGGTCGCCGGGGTGGGGGTAGCGGTGACCGAGGTCGGCGGAGACGCCGTGCAGGGAGTCGTCGAACCCGGCGACGGTCTCGGCTTCCAGGGCGGCGAGGCGGGCTTTGATCCGGGTGATCGCGTCGAGCCGGTCCACCCAGCCGTCATCGGTCAGCTGGGTGGTGTCTTGGAGGACGACGGCCTCGTACAGCAGGGTGCCGCGGCCGGGGTCGTCGGCCACGTCGAGGCGCAGCAGGCTCTGCAAGCGTGGACGCCCGGCGGTCGGCGGCACCGGGCGCGGTGGCCCGTCTGCCGGTCGACTGCCAGGATGTCTGCTCATGAATCGATCGTATGTTCGAATACTCTCCGAAGCAAATCGGCCACGCGACGCGACCAAGGCCTGGCTTTCGCATGGGTTAGCGTCGGCGTCGTGACTCGTATCGTTTCCGTCGGCCCAGAACGCCTCGAACGCTGGCTAGCCGGCTTCACTGAGCGCCACGGCGTCACGGAGTACGACGTGACACCAACTCACCTGAGCGCCAAAGCCGACGACGGCTCGCGCGCCGATATCGACGTACCGTTCGGGCCGCTGGAAGATCTGAGTCCAGCCGGTCTCGTCGCGCATGTGCTCAAAGACCGCCGGCTCGGCCTGCTGCTGGTACGCCGTGGCGGCTATGGCGCGGGCGTATTCGAGGGCACCAAACTCGTTAGCTCCAAGGTCGGCTCCCGCCACGTGCAGGGGACCACCAAGGCCGGCGGCTGGTCGCAGCAACGATTCGCCCGGCGACGGGACAACCAGGCCCGCGAGGCGTTCGCAGCAGCCACCGAGGTCGCAGTACGGATCCTCACGCCAGCCAAGCTCGACGTGCTGATCTGCGGGGGAGACCGCAAGGCGATCGACACAGTGCTAGAAGACCCGCGTTTGAAAGCACTCCGCCCGCTGGTCCGGCCACCCTTTCTAGGCGTGGCCGATCCCAGGCAGAAAGTCCTCGAGCAAGCCGGTATCGACGCCCGCGCGATCCGGATCGAACTAACCGACCCGCCAGCTCAAGCAGACGGTCCGTAGAGCGCGCGGAAGTCGTCAAGCGTGCCGCGGTAATACTCAAGGTCGTCGACCAGCTTCGACCGGGTCACCAACTCCGGGCTCCGTGCGACTGCCTGGCGGCCGAGCTCGGACCAGACACCTTCGGCCGGCACCTGCTCTGCGCCCTCCGGCAGGAACTTCAGTGCCTCGCCGACCGCGTCCGCGGCGAACTCCCAGTTGAGTTCGACACTGCCGCGATCCTGATCCGGGCCGCCGGTGTAGGCCATGTCGGCCTCCAGCGCCCGGCGCGCGTACGTCGCCGCCACCAGTGCCCACTGGGCCGCGTCGATGAGCTGGGAGAGCCCGAGGCCGAAGCGCGAGCCGATCGTGCGGGCTGCGTCTTCCGACGCGTACGGCACCGCGATCTCGCCGGCCGTCGTGGTCACCGTCCAGGCGTCCTCGCCCTCGGCGAGGTTCGGGCCTGGCTCGATCGGCGCGGGCGCCGTCGCCGGTGCGGTCTCGTCGGCCGCGGTCATCACGCTCACGTAGACCTGCGCTTCGGCGAGGGTCCTTGCGGTCAGCATCGGTTATTTCGCTCCTGTTTCTCGGACGAGTTCGTGGTACGCGTCGCGCACCACCAGCAGGCGGTCCAACCGGAACCTACCCGGCTCCGCCTCGAAAACACGGCGGCCGTCCGGTGTCCAGAACTCGTCCGCCGGTACTGCGTCCTGGCCCGGCGGCACGAACTTGATGACCTCCTCGACCGCGGCCCGCGCGATGGACAGCGCCGGCCCGGCCTCCACGGGATCCACGGGCACGTTGCCGGCGACCTGGTCGGCTATCGCCAGCCACTGACCGGCATCGAGCAACTCCGACGGCTCGGCCCCGCCGAACGTCGGCCACGACCCCGCTGGAGTCTCCCGGGCCGGCAGCCCGAACAAATACTCCCGCTCGGCTCCGCACCCAGGACAAACGGCGGCGTAACTGATGGTCAACGAGCCGTCGACCTCGATCAGGGCGTGCTCCCAAGGTGCCTCGGCCGAACCGCAGTCCGGGCAGGGCTGCAGCTCGAGGTACAGGTGAGCCTCGTCCCTCGTGCGTGCGACCGCGAACGCCATGCCGTCCCTCTCGTCGTGTCGGACCATCATGCCCGCAGTCACGAGCCGGCGATGGACGGGCCGTGACCTGACGCCGTGATCGTCCGGCCGGCCGCCCCGCCGACTTGTCGCCGAGCGCTCTGATCCGGTTTGGTGGCCAGCTGCCGGGCGGTCGTCGAATGGTCGAGGCCCTTCAGCATCGAGATCGGTACGCCGCTGCGTCCGAGCTCCTCGGCCACCTTGCCGTTGAACGACTCCGACCTGGCCGTGGTGTTGTAGAGCTCGCGCAGGTCGATGCGTCCCTCGCACATCAGGGCGATCTGCGGATGCAGGGTGGCGAACGCCTCGGCATAGCCGCTGCCGTCGCCCACCTCGGTCAGCGATCCGTTCGGGAAGGCCTGGTAGGTCCGCTCCACCCCGCTGGCCTCCTGCATGGCCAGAGTCACCGTTTGCTTGCTGGCGACAGCCTGCCTCAGCGCCTTCAGCATCGGCCGATAGGGCTGGTGCACATCGTTGCCCTTGTCATCTTTCCCGTACTCCGTCGCCCGCTCCGGCTTGCCCAGCTCGGCCGGGGCCGCCGCGAGCAATGGGTCGGCCGTAGTACCGGTCTCGAGTTGCCGCAACCCGTCCAGGTACTTGTGCGTCAGCATCTTGAGCGAATAGACGGCCTTGGCGGTCTCGGGCAGTTGCTCCGAGTGCTTGGTCTTCGGCAGGCCGCGGCCGGTGTTGGCGATCTCATGAACCGTGACGTTGTAGACCATCGGCGTCTCGACGACGGCGAGAGGGCCGTTGCTGAAGGCGCTCGTCTCCATCCGGGTGGCGTGCGAGTCGGAGGTCTGCACCTTGACGTTCTCACCGATCGAGGCGCCGATGTTGACGATGCCACCGCTCGCGCCGCCGGAGCCCGTGACCGGAGCCAGCTGGTTCCCCGTCGTGCTGACTCCGTTGCTCTCCTCCGAACGCGAAACGCTGCCGTCCTGCTGGCCGTCGAGAACTTCCTTCAGGTCCCAGCCCACCGGCCTGGCCTTGATGACGACGACGAACGCGGTGTTCCCGTTGCCGCGGCCGGCCATCGGCGTCAGTTCGAGTCCCCGGCTGCTGGTCAGGTGCTTGATGTTGGCGCCGAGGGCGGTCGGCGAGAGCTGGCCTTCCAGCGCGACGTCGTACTCGCGCATCGCCGCGTCGCCCATGTCCTTGTGGCCGGCCAGGTAGGCCCTGATCTGCTGGTGAAGCTGGTCAACCTGCGGGTCGTCTTTCTCGCCGTACGGCAGCATCGCCTCGGCGGTGACCCCGGCAGGCATCTGGAACTGGCGATGATCGGGCTGCGGTTCCTCGACCTCTGTTCCCGGAGCGTTCTGCGCCGCGGCGTTCGCGGGCAGAGGTGTGAGCAGCTTCCGCGGCACCATCAACGTCATCTGGCCGCGAACCTGTTCGGGAGTCGCATGGGTCGTCTGTCCGGCCGGCAGCGTTTGGTTGAGCCGCCAGCGCGCACCGGCCACCGCGGCGGCGCCGGCGTTGTGGACCCGGGACACCTGAATGTCGAAGACCACCTCGCGCTGGACCTCCGCCAGCTCGAAGTGCCCGGTCCGGTCCAGAGTGGTGTTCGTGGTGCCACGCCTGGCCGAGACGACGCGCGTGCGGTTGACCCCGACGCCGGCGGACGCGGTGGTGTCGCCGGCGCCCTTCAGCTCAACGCCTGCCGAGTACGTCGTACTGTGCGTGACCGACTCACCCTGCCCCTGGTAGCTGTAGTTCTGCTTGAGACCGATCGCGGACACCTCGCCGAGGTCCGGTGTCCCGTCGACCATGACCGGACCGGCGTACCGGGCGGTGTCCCGGATCACGATCAGATCGGGGTTCGGCTGGCCGGGGATCGGGACCTCGATCTCGGCGACGAAGCCGCGGACGCCGAACATGTCGCCCAGGTGTCCGTGCCAGCCGTCGGTGCCGAGGTCAGTGGCCAGCGCGGATCGCAGCATCGGGTCCGACGCCAGCAGGCCGGGTGCCAGCTGCTCGACCTGCCGCAGGGCCGGAGTCAGGTGATCCACCTGTTCGCCCGGTCGTCCGATCGGGCTGATGTCCTCGATCTGTGCGGACGCCAGCCCGTTGTTGTACTGCCTGGGCAGAGCCATCGCACGCTGCTGGGCAGCCTCTTGGTCGACCGTGGTGAGCGTCTCGTCGAACCGCTGCGCGGCGGTCGGTGCCGTCGACTCGGCGGTCTTGGCATGCGCGATGACCTTCTCGGTCAAGCGCTCCTCGGTGTGCTCGGCCGCAAGACCGGTGGCAGCGCCGGCCTCCTGCTTGTACCGGCGGATGAAGGCGCTGGCGTCCCGGGGGCTGATCTTGAGCTGGCCGTTCAGATAACGCTCGGCCGCGTCGGAGACGACCTCCAGCGGCAGGTCGAGCTCACGTCGCCCGTACATCCGCAGAGTCCGTCGCTCGGGCGTCGTCGTCTGCACCTTGGCGTCTTGCAGCGGCACGCTCTGGACCACCGTGCCGCTGGCGTCGACGACGTCGGCGACCATCTTGTACCGGTCCACGAACTGGTGATGCGTGCCGACGTTGATCAGCAGGCCCTCTTCGCCCGCGGTCTGACTGTTGGTGGTCGACTGCGACCTACCGCCGGTGCGGCCGAGGGTGCCGCCGGCCGAGAGCGAGGAACCGTCGGCCTCGACCGGACCACCGCCGCCGTCGAGACCGCCTCCACCCGAAGCCGAACGGCCGGCGGTGAAGCTGGTGTCCTTCATGGTCAGGTTGATGTCGCCGGTGTTCTGCTCGGTGGTTGCGACAAAGGTCCGGTCGACGGCCTCGCCACGGACCACCACGCTGAACCGCTGCGGCAGCAGCGCACCCTGCTGGATCGCATCGATCGGGTTGCCGGCGGGCGGGACGATCGTCATCGGGAGCCGGTACTCCCCGTTCATCCACTCCTTGTGCGCGACCAGGCTGTCCGGCCCGAGCATCGAGTGCAGTTCGAGGTAGGTGTTGGAGCCCAGCTCGATCGCATCCACTGCAGACGTGATCCGGTCGACCGGGTTGCCGGCGTCGACGTGCACCGGCATCGACTGCTTCACCGCGACCGCGCTCGGTGCCTTGCGCTGGGCGGCGTGCACCGGCGCGGCGGCCCGCGACAACGCACTGTCGACGAGGATCTGGGCGCTGCCCTTCTCGTTGGCGATCGGAGCGGAGTCGCCGTTCGGGGTGACCTCGGTGACGACGATCCGGTGGCCGGTGCGCAGCTTGTCCACCGGGCCGGTGCTCTCGGTCAGCGAGACCCGATTGACCCGGCGGCCAGCCGACCAGTTGAAGCTCCGGCCGATCGCGTTCCGGCTGAGCTTGAAGCCGAGCCGGCCGGCCAAACCGCGGACGCCTTCGGCCGGGCCGTTGCTGACGCCGGCTCCGGCCGACAGTGGAGCGCCCTTCGACCGCCCACCCGACCGGCCGCTGGCGTCGGAGGCGATCCCGAGCCGCACCACGTTGTCCGTCGTACTCGTGCCTTCGCCGGTGACGTCGCCGAAGTCCTGCCGGATCGCGATCCGGAAGGTGCGGAGCTTCGGCGCATGCCCGGTCTGCTGGTCGACCAGAACCATCGGGATGCCGCTCTGCGCGGCCTGGTTGTAGCCGGCCTCGAGACGTTCGGCCGCGATGTGCTGGATCACCCGGTCGTAGTTGATCAACTGCCCGGCACGCTGCCTCCGGTCGGACGGAAGTTTGCCGAAGTCAGGCTGGAGGATGCCGAGACCCTTGCGCAGCCGGTGACCGGCTTCGTCCAGCGGCGGGACCAGACCCTTGCCGCTGAGGTCCCGCAGCGTGCGGTTCAGTGCCGCACGATCGCCGGTGAGGTTCTGCACGAGGGCCTGGCCGGAGCCACGCATCTGCTCTTCTTCCGGCCCGATCGTGGCCGGCAGCGTCTGTACTCCGGTCGGCGGCTCGGGATCGCCCCGCAGCAACGCCCGGTCGTACTGGTCCAGGCGAACCGTTTTGTCGGGGTTACGCAGTACGGCCTTCGCGTCGACCCGCGCGCCGGCCCGGAGCAGGTCGTTCTCCGGGACGCGAAGCCTGGCGTCGCAGAAGTCCGTCACGACGACGGGCTGGGCGTCGGGGTCGTTGAGCTTGCGCAGGGTGGCCCTGATCCCGAGACCGACCACCACACCCTGGGTCGGGCCCTGGCTGCGGTGCACCACCGGGGTGATGGAGGTCGCGCTGACGTTCAGCCCACCTTGCCGCGAGACGTTGCGGCCGGCCGAGCCACGCGGCGAGACGTCCATTGACGTCGAGCCGATGTCGCTCAAGGCGGTCGGACTCGGCATGTAGCCCGGCACGGGCTGCCCGTCGACCGCCTTGCCCGGGTAGGCCACACCGACCGAGGCGGAAGCCGAGGTGCTGAAGCTCTGGCTGGCGTTGACGCCTGCGAAGTCGACCTCGACCTCCTCCTGCCACAGGTCCGGGCTGGACTCGCCGCTGAGCTTCGCGGTACTCCAGATCGGCTCGACCTCGAGCTGCATGTGGTACTGCGCCTCGCCGGCGCTGACGATCTGACGGCCGTACCCACCCGGCTTGCTGGTCTGCCGCAGCAGCCGCGACATGTCCTCGGTGAGCAGGCCGTTGATCTGGCCGTAGGCGACCTTGTCGATCGCACCGAAGCGTTCGCGGCCGCCCGCGACGAGCCGGTCGCGGATGGAGGTCATGCCGTCAATGTCGGTGACGGTGTGGCGGGGGAAGGCCGGGTCGATCTCGTCCGCGCGGCCGAGATCCGCCAGCGTGACGGTCTCGGCCGCGGGCTTCACGGTGTAGGCGGCCGACACCCAGGTCAGTTGCGGGCCGGCGTCGAAGGTCTCGGCCGGCGACCACGGATCGGTCGCGGACGCGCGTACCTCGATCTCCCAGGTGCCGTTCCAGCCCACCTGCAGCGACTCGCCCCGGTTGTCGTCGACCGCGCCCTGCTTGTCGTGCGAGCTGGAACCACTCGATTCGCTCTGCGCGCGGCCGGAGGACGCATCGACGCGCAGACCGGCGACCTGGGACAGCGAGTGGACCGTGCCCCCGGGCGGCGCCATCGCCATCAGCGGCTGGAGGTCCAGCCCGAAGTTGAAGTTGGTGGAATGCGCCGCGGTGGTCGAGACACTCTGACCGCCGTCGCCGATGGTGCCCGACATCTGCTCGGCGAGGTCGTAGTCCAGGTCGAGATTCTCGCGGACGTCGTGCGGCCGCAGCTTGAGCCGGACCTGCGCCAGCTTCGTGACATCGGAGTTCGGGCTGCCACCGACCGTGAACTCCATCCCCGCAGGGGACAGCAGCCGCCGGTACGCCGCCTCTGGCAGCGGCAGCGGACCAGTGCTGTCGGCGAGTTGCGCCGAGATGCCGCGCGCGGCCAGCACCTGGTCGATCTGGGCGACAGGAGTTTCGAGTGGCCCGCCAGCCGGTACGCCGGTATTCAGTACGTCCTTCACCGGCAGGGCCTGGTCGGTCGCGACCTGGTAGGCGTCGGTCTTCTCAGCGGCGTCCCGGGCCAGGGTGGCGATCGCGGTCTGCGGCCGGTTCGGATCCGCGATGACGGCGTCGAGCTCGGTCAGCAGGTCCTGCTGACCGGCCAAGGCCTGACCGGCAGCGACCGCCGCCTTCCGGTAGCCCTCGGAGATCTCGGCATGGCGATGGGCTTTCCGGGTGGCGCCCGAGGCCTCGACTTCGAGCACACGAGCCCGTTCGGGCGCGCCCTTGTCCTTGAAGGACAGTTCGGCGTCTGCCTTCAACGAGAGTTCCTCCGCCTGCTTGAGTGCCGCGGCGGAGCTCACGGACTTCGCAGCGGCTAGCCGTTCGAGTCCCTGAACCTCCGACTGCAGGTCGGCAACCTCGTCCACAACCTGCAGCCGCAGAGCAGGCGGCGTGTACGGCGCGACCTCGGCCGCCTCTGTCCGTACTGCGATCGCCGCGGCCGTCCCGGCGGCTGCCGCTCCGGGGACATGAATGGCGTCAGCAGCCCAGGGGAGTGCCGGCGCCGTACCGCCCTTCTTCTGGATCGAAGTCGCGAGAGCCTCGACGTCGCGCTCCAGCTCCGCGACGCTCTGCGGGCCGGTCGGCCGCCCGTACGCCGCCGTCTGCGCCCTCGCCCGATGCCAGGAGCTGGTGAGGAACTGGTACGACGCGTAGTCGGCGTTCAGGCTGCGATCGCGCTTCTCGTGGCCGAGGAGTGACCGCAGCCGGCCCCTGATCCCGGTCGGCCGCCCGGCGTTGGCCGCGTCGAGCTGCTGACTCACCTGGTTGAGCTGGTGCACCCAGACCTGGGCCAGCTGGTCGTCGGCCAGCCGCGGCGAGAACCGTACGACGTGGGGGTCGTTCTCTGTGCCGGAGTGCAGCTGCCCTTCGGCCGCCGTACCGCGGCTGGTCGGCAGGATCTCCACTCGCACGTGTTGCGGCGCATTGCTCGCGGCGGTCTCGATCACGGCCAGCTGCGCCTGGGGGTTGATCGTCGGCTTGCTGGTGATCGTGCCGCCCAGTTCAGCGCGGTCGAGTTGCTGCAGGGCTGCGAGAGCAGTGGTCTCGTTCAGGTCGGGATCGAGGACCGGTCGGCCGCCGATCCCCGTGACGAGTCCGGACCCGCGCACCTGAGGCGTCGCGGTCCGTGCGTTGTTCACTCGCCGGTGTCTCGCGCCGACCTGAGATCGATGCCGCCCGGTCCGCGGCTGAGGCGCCCCGACCGGCAGCGCAGTACCGGGTGATGTGCTGCTGGGTGCTGCCTGGTTGGCGAGTAGATGCGCGTCGCGGCGGATCTGGCGTGCGGTCGACACCAGGTGCGTCGGCCTGGCTGTGCGGGATTCGTCAGGCAGGGTCGCCAATCGTGCGGCTGCCGCCTCGGACCGCGGGGCGGCGCTCTCCAGGACGCTCCGCAGCATGGCATCGGCCTCGACACGGTGAGCCTGCTGGAGACCTGGGACGTGCAGCAGCCGATCCAACGCGGCGGTCGCGCCGTCGGCCGGATCGAGCCCACGGTTCCGGGCGACCTCAGCGCCGACCAAGGCGACCGACTCGGCCAGCAGCCGCTCATCGCTCGCGCGGTCCGCCGCACGACGGCTGAGCCGCTCGTCGAGTGTGTTGACCACCTGAGCGGGCAGAACCTCCTGGGCGTCCAGCCGGAAGCTGCCGTCGCGCAGCCGTACGCCGGCCGGGGCGACGACGCCGAAAGCGGTGCCGAGAGCCTCACGTGCACGGGCCACGGCCAGGTCGCCCTGTGCTGGAGTGCTCATCCGGTGGTCTCCTTCGGCCAGTCCGCGCTGTCACCTTCGATCTTGACGCCTTAGGGGAGCAAGATGCCAAGAATGTGACGGCAAAGTAACTTCTTGACCACGCCGCGGCAACCATCGGAAGGTCACAATCGGTGATCAACGCTCGGCGGGCGGAAAGAAACCGACGGTGAACGTAGCCCGGTGGTAACTCCCTCCGAACGCGGCGCGGCGAGGCTGGCCGACGGATCGATGCCTCACCGCGGGAAGCACTGGAGGACAGGTTCGCGCGGGCCGTCACCGAGGACCTCGGCGGTTTGCGCAAGCGGCACAGCTTCCGGGCCGTCCGCAAGCTCAACAAGGTGCTCAAGACGCTGACAACGAACCCGAAGATGACCCACTCGGGCGGCGAGGTCCGGCTGGGCGCGCCGCACGACAACATCGACGTCGCCTCCGACCGCGACCTGTCCGCGCTGAACGAGCTCGCCCGGAGCGGTGGGCCGCGGTGGACAGCTCGCGGCAGTCGTTGAAGGGCAGGGGAATTCTTCGCCAATCCGAGGAGTCCGAGCGCCTGAGGTTCGCGGATCCTGGCATGCTCAGGTGGGTGCAGACTCATGTCGGTCAGTCGGCGGCGCATCTCGGTGTTGCCATGCCCACCGTCGCCCTCGGTAGCCCATCGACGGGTGCCCGGCCGGGTGCAGCCCGGCGTACGGTCGGTCCGGGGCAGGCGGTGACCAGGTGACTGTGCTGACGCCCTCCACCTGGACGGTGCCCGAGGCCCGGAGTCTCACTGCTCAACTGCGGCAGGTAGCCACTGACGGCGACGCCTACGACGGCATCGAGCTGTTCACCGCGCTTTGCGACTATCTGGATCAGCTGTACGGCGGCGCCGGCTTCGACCGGTTGCTGTCCGAGCCGGGGCGGCTTGAGCTCGGTGGACTCATCCATCGGGCCCGGGGGAGAGCCCGGACGGGATCGGTGCTGCTCGACGACAACGGCGTACCGGTGGATCTTTCGACTGCCGACGCCGATCCGGTCTACGACACGCTGGTGCGGCTGGACCAGCCGGTCAACGCTGCCGTGACGCTCGCCCAGGGCCGCAAGCTCGCCGCCGACCTTGCTGCTGCTGACGACTGGCAGGGCGAGCTCGGCCGCGCGCTGCAGGGGCTTTTCACCTATCTAGACCACTTGTACGGCGGCCCCGGCGCCTTCACCGAGTTGCTCAGTCCCGATGAGCGTGAGCAAGTCGCTCAGCGAGCACCGAAGAGGTAACGGCCATGCCTTTCGGTCCAGTTGGTACCTAGCGACCATTACGGTAGGCGCGTGAGTTTCTCGTCGTCCACGCGTCCCTCGGCCTCCGGCGCCCGCGGTTCAGGCAAGGCACCGGTCAGTGGCTCGAACCGTCTCCCCGCCAGCCGCGAACGCCGGCCCGCACTCGCCGCGCTGGCGGTGATCCTGATCCTGCTCGGCGCCGCCGGGTCCGCCTTGATCGCGTTGCGCAGCGGCGATCGGACGGACTACGTCGCGATCAACCCGGCCTCCATCGCGCCTGGGCACAAGATCGTCAAAGAGGATCTGGCCAGAGGCGATCTGGCCGGCAAGACCGGCGCGATGATCCCGTGGGCCGACCGGGACAAGGTGCTCAACAAGTACACGACCGGCTGGCTGTTCCGCGGCCAGTACCTCACCCTGGCGAACGTCACCGCCGAACCCATCCCGGCCGGCGGTGCCCTGGTCGGTGTCACCCTCGAAGCCGGCCGGGCTCCGTCAATGCTGCTGCAGGGCGGTGACATCCTCCAGGTGGTCCAGGTGCCGGCCGTCAACCAGGCCGGTGGCGCATCCTCCATCCTGGTCGCCGCCGCCAAGGTGATGGACGTCTCGGGTGGGATCAGTGACGCGAAGACGAACGCGAACAGCACGCTGAACCTCACCATCCTGGTGCCGACCTCGAAGTCCACCGCCGTCGCGGCCGCGGCCGCGGCCAAGACGCTGGTGGTCGTCAAGTTGTCGGAGAGCACTCCTCCTGACGTACCGCCGGCCGGCGGAGCCGGCTGATGGCACTGGTCGCATTGGCGAGCGCCAAGGGCTCGCCCGGGGTGACGACGACCGGCCTGGTACTTGGCGCGCTCTGGCCGCGGCAGGTGCTGCTGGCCGAGTGCGACCCCGCAGGCAGCGACGTCGCGATCCGGATGACGGCGCCCGGTGGTCAGCCGCTGAACTCCGACCGCGGGCTGGTCAGCCTCGCTGCGGCCGGCCGCAAGGGCCTGGACGACGACGTGATCCTGGCCCACAGCCAGCAGCTCGACGGCGGACTCGACGTGATGGTCGGCGTCCGGTCGCCCGAGCAGATCGGCGGCATGGGCGGGCTCTGGCATCCGCTCGGCCTCACCTTCAACCAGATGTTCAGCGCCGACGTGATCGCGGACTGCGGCCGGATCGGCCCGGCGTCGCCGCAGCTGCCCATCATCCAGGCGGCCCGGCTAGTCGTCCTCGTCTGTACCGCGACAGGCTCGTCGGTCGCGCACCTGCGGGAGCGGCTGTCGTCGCTCGTGCACCACGTCGACGCGAAGATCGGCGTCCTCGTGGTCGCCGACCCGAAAAAGCGCGACGGCGTGAAGCAGGTCTGGTCCGTGCTCGACGCGATGTCCGTGCGGGTCGAGCACCGCTGGCACCTCGCCTACGACCCGGCCGGTGCCGCGTTCTTCGACGGCCGCGGCCAGGGCCGCCTGAACCGCACGCCGTTGATCCGCACGGCCAGCGACATCGCGGCCGAGATGGCGTCCGTGGTCGCGATGCCGACCCAGCACGACTTCGACATGGCCCAGGCCGCCTTCCCCGACGGTGCTGACGGCGCCCGGGAGGGGAGATGATCACGGACCAGGACCTCGTCCGTAAGCTCCGCGTCCAGGTCGCCGAGCGGCTGAACGAACAGCGCCGGCGCGACCAGGCGAACGGCGTACCGCCGATGAGCGCGGAGGACGAGCGGGAGTATGCCCGGTCCCTCATCGTTCAGGTGCTCGAGGACCACGCCCGGTACGAGCTGGCTGAAGGGCGCACGCCGCCCACGCCGGAGGACGACGCCCAGATCGCCGGCGCGATCCACTCGGCGCTGTTCGGCGTCGGGCGGCTGCAGCCGCTGATCGACGACCCCGACGTCGAGAACATCGACATCAACGGGTGCGACCAGGTCTTCATCCAGTACGGCGACGGTCGCGAGGAGCGTCCGGGGCCGGTGGCCGACAACGACGAAGAGCTGGTGGAGCTGATCCAGGTGCTCGCGGCGCACGCCGGACTGACGAGCCGCCCGTTCGACTCGGCCAACCCCCAGCTCGACCTACGGCTGCCCGATGGCTCGCGGTTGTCGGCCGTGATGGGTGTGACGTCGCGTCCGTCCGTCTCGATCCGGCGGTCCCGGCTCGGCAAGGTGTTCCTCCAGGATCTGGTTGCCAATGGCACCATGTCGGCCGACATCGCGTCGTTCCTGCGGGCGGCGGTCGCGGCTCGCAAGAACGTGATGATCGCGGGCGCGACAAACTCCGGCAAGACGACGCTGCTGCGCGCGCTGGCCAACGAGATCCAGCCGCACGAGCGGCTGATCACGGTCGAGCGCTCGCTCGAGCTCGGGCTGGGGGAGTTCAAGGACCTGCACCCGAACGTGGTCGCGTTCGAGGAGCGGCTGCCGAACTCCGAGGGTGTCGGCCAGGTCAGCATGGCCGACCTGGTCCGCCGCTCGCTGCGGATGAACCCCAGCCGGGTGATCGTCGGTGAGGTGCTCGGCGACGAGATCGTCACGATGCTGAACGCGATGAGCCAGGGCAACGACGGTTCGCTGTCGACGATCCACTCGAACAGCTCGATGGAGGTGTTCAACCGGATCAGCACCTACGCGATCCAGGCGTCCGAGCGGTTGCCGATGGAGGCCACCCAGATGCTGATCTCGGGAGCGCTCGACTTCGTCGTGTTCGTCCGCAAGCACAACGACTACCAGCACGGCGGCACCCTCAGCCGGTACATCGAGAGCATCCGCGAGGTGACCGGCTGGGACGGCCGGGTGCTGTCCGGCGAGGTCTTCGCGCCGGGTCCGGACGGCCGGGCCGCGGCACACGCGCCGATCGCGTGCATGGACGAGCTCGAACACTACGGCTACCAGCCGCTGGTCCACGGGCGGTGGGCTTGATGAGCAACGACACACTGTTGGCACTGCTTTGCGGTGCGGTGGTCGGTGGCTCGTTGATGCTGCTGTTCGTAGCGATCCGCGGTACCAGGCCACGCGAGGCGACCCCGTCGTTGTTCAAGCGGGGCGGCAGCGTTGAGGGCCGCAAGCAACTGATCCGGCTCGGTACCGGCCTCGGGGTCGGCATGGTCGTTCTCGTCGTGACCCGCTGGCTGGTGCTGGCGGCCGCTCTCGGGCTGCTCGCCGCGCTGGCCGATCGCTTCTTCGGTGGTACGGGTGAAGAGCGGCGCGCGATCGAGCGGCTGGAAGCCCTGGCCACCTGGACCGAGGCGCTACGAGACACCATTGCCGGCGCGGTCGGTCTGGAGCAGGCCATCCCGGCCACCGCGATCAACGCGGCGCCCGCGATCAAGCCTGGCCTGAACCTGCTGGTCGACCGGCTCCGGATCCGCGAACCGTTGCCCTCGGCACTGATGCGGTTCGCCGACGACCTGGACGACCCGTCCGCCGACCTGATCGTCGCGGCCCTGGTGCTGAACGCCCGGCTCCGCGGTCCCGGTCTGCGCGAAGTGCTGAGCGCGCTCGCCGACTCGGCCCGCGAGGAGCTCGACGTACGCCGCAAGGTCGCCGCCGAGCGCCGGTCCACCCGGCGCAGCGTCCAGGTGGTGGTGGCGATCACGCTGCTGGTGGCCGCCGCGCTGATCCTGTTCAACCCGACCTACGTCTCGCCGTACACCAGTTTCGTCGGCCAGTTCGTGCTGTTCATCGTGATCGCCCTGTACGCCGTCGGCCTGGTCTGGCTGCGCAAGCTGGCGAAGATCGAAGTACCGGACCGGTTCCTGATCCGCAGTGACGACCGTCGGGCGGCTCGTAGTGGCGACGAGCGGATGGAGGTGGTGGGCGGATGACCGCGGCATTCATCACGGGTGGTCTGGTCGGCTTCGGTGTCTATGTGCTGATCCGGCTGCTGATCCGGCCACGCGCCAACGTGCTCTCGACGATCGCGCGGATCGACGCCGGCCGGTCGGGGTACGTCAGCGCGGCGACCGCGAGTGCGGCGGGGGAGCGGGTGCTCGGCGGCGTGGACCGCGCTCGCGAGACGCTCGGCCAGCGGCTGGAGGCCGAGGCCAACGCGCGCGGCTGGACCTTCGGGCGGTTGCGCCGCGACCTCGCGGTGATGAACCAGCCGTTCGCGGCGATGCTCGCCACCAAGGTGTTCTTCGCGCTGGGCGCGCTGGTCTTCATCCCGGTCGTGATGTTCCTGTTCTCGCAGCTGGGCTTCAGCGCACCGGGGGCGACCCCGGCGATCGTCACGCTCGGCGCGATGGCGTTCGCGTTCTTCCTGCCTGACCTGGCACTGCGCCAGGAGGCCGAGGCACGGCGACGTGATTTCCGGCACGTGGTGGGCAGCTTCCTGGACCTGGTCGCGATGAACCTGGCCGGCGGCCGTGGGCTGCCGGAGGCGCTGATGACGGCGTCCACGATCGGCGACCACTGGGCGATGGCCAGAATCCGTCAGGCGCTGGCGAACGCTCGGCTGATCGGCATCACGCCGTGGGACGCGATGGCCCGGCTGGGCGAGGATCTCGGCGTAGAGGAACTGCGAGACCTCGCCTCGGCGCTGGCGCTGGCCGGTGACGAGGGCGCGAAGATCCGCGCCTCGCTGCTGGCCCGGGCGGCGTCGCTGCGGCGCAAGGAGCTCGCGGACGTCGAAGGCAAGGCGGGTGAACGGTCGCAGTCGATGCTCGTCGCGCAGCTGGTGATGTGCGCGGCGTTCATGTTGTTCCTGGGTTACCCTGCCGGCGCCGCGATCCTCGGTAGTTAGCGATGATCGCGTCGGGGAACAGGGATCCGTCACGCATTTCTGTCCGTCGTACAGGGCATACTGAGCCTCGATCGGGCTCAGGAGTGGAAGTAACGAGTTTCGGAGGGCAAACCGGATGAACGTGGAAACGCAGTTCGTGCGCGCGATGGTCGGCTACGCGCTGGCGCGGGCCCACACCCAGCGGACCCGTGGCCGGGCCGCTCGTCGCAGCCGCAGTGAGCTCGGTGCGTCGGCGCTCGAATGGGCCATCATCTCGGCGATCCTGGTCGCCGCGGCGCTGGCGATCGGTCTGGTGGTCCGGGGCGTGATCGACAAGCGCACGGGCGAGATCCAGAACGGCTGAGGTCTTGTCGCGGCGCCGGTCGGAGCGAGGAGCGTCCTCGCTCGAGCTGGCCATCCTCGCGCCGTCGATCCTGGCGCTGATCTTCATCTCGATCCAGACCGCACTGTGGCTGTACGGCCGGTCGGTCGCGCTGAACGCGGCACAGGAAGGAGTCTCCCGCCTGAGACTCGTCCAGCCGCCGTTGTACACCAGCGCGATCGGCGAGAAGGTCCGCACCGACATCGAGGCGTACGCCCAGCAGCTAGGCGGCAACACCCTGGGCGACGCCCAGGTGGCGCCACCGGCGTACAACAACCCCGAAGGCATGGTGTCCTTCACCGTCACCGGCGAGACCATCTCCCTGGTCCCCGGCCTCAAACTGACCGTTAGCCGAACCGCCACCGGCCCAATAGAACAATTCGAAGCCGACGACAAATGAGTGAGGCATGACCACCCTGGGGAAGCGTCACCCACGCCCACACCGCGGCGGGCTGCGGCGTGCGCGGGGTGACGAGCGCGGGACTTTGGCTTTGGAGATGGTGATTCTGGCGCCTCTCCTGCTGATCTTGTTCATGTTCTTGCTTGCCTGCGGCAGGTACTTCCAGACGTCTTCTCTGCTAGAGAACGCAGCGAGAGACGGCGCCCGCTCAGCCAGCCAGACCCGCTCGCTCGCCGACGCCCAGGGACAGGTCGACGCCGCCGTCAGCCGCACGATGGATCAAGCGGTGAAGTCTTGCAAAGACAGCGCCGGCGGCAGCATCACGACCGCGTTCGCGGCCGGTTCACCACTGTCCGTCGAGGTGACCTGCACGATCAACTACCGCGACCTCGGCCTGCTCGGCATCGGGGGCGACACCACGATCACCAAGCGGTTCAGCTCATCCGTCGACCCCTACCGAGGTGTCCGTGATGGCAACCAGCCCTGACCGCGGCGCGGCCGGCACCGACGCGCCCGCCCGCCGTACGACGCCGTGGACCCGGCTCACCGCGTTCCTCCGAATCGATGCCCCCGGCAACCACCGCGGCGCGCTCAGCCCGGCGGTCGCGATCCTCGCCGTGATGATCTTCACCCTGGCCGGCCTCGTCATCGACGGCGGCCGCCAGCTCGGCGCGAAGTCCCGCGCCGTCGGCTACGCCCAGGAGGCCGCCCGCGTCGGCGCCGCCACCATCCAGCTGAACACGTCCGAAGCCAAGATCGACACGGCAAAGGCCGGTACCGCGGTCGCCGCCTTCTGCGCCCAGGTCTCGCAGAACGACAAGGCCGTCCAGCAATGCGGGACGACCGAACTCACCGACGAAGGCCTCAAGGTCCAGGTTGTCATCGGGAACAAAACGACCTTCCTCGGCATGGTCGGCATCGGCCATCTCGACGCCACCGGCACCGGCGAGGCCCACGCCGAACAAGGCGTCAAAAAGGCCGACGACAGCCCCAAGATCCCCCCGATCGTGGTCAGCACCCCAGGCGACGGTCCGGGCAACGTGACGATCACCGACACCGCAGTACCGCCGACTCTCGATCTGCCCTGCCCGACCTGGACGATCGGCTCGCCGACCCCGACCTGGACGCTGTCCTTCCCGTTCCCGCCCACCTGCACCCCGAGCGTCACTCCGACGCCGGAGTCGCCGACGCCTACTTCGCCTTCGCCTTCACCTACTCCGTCCGGGGGTGGCGGCGCGCCCCTCGGAGTACCGGAGAACTCGCAGCCCCCGGGAGCCAACCGATGAATCCGTCGACCTTCGAGGAGTCCCCGTCGTGCGACGTCTAGGCGTCCCAGCCGCCCTGCTGGCCGCAACTTTGCTGTTGACCGCCTGCAGCGGAAATCAGACGGATGGCGGCATGCCCGTTCCGGTCGAGGGCGACGATCCCAGCAGCACCATCACGCTCTCCGGTACGCCGACCCCGCTGCCCTCGTCGGCGCCGACCTCCAAGCCGTCCGCTTCGGCGACCACGGCAGTTCCGCCGGCGAATGCGCAAGTTGTCGTCGTCCCAGGGAACTTCGCCGACAATCCCGCCGTCCAAGGCCTCGTGAAGAGCTACCCGGTGTACTTCAGCGCACTGGTTGCCCGGGACTCGGACATCATCAAGAGCAACTTCCCGGCGTACTTCTACGCGGATACTTCGGAAGGCATCGACGAGGCCAAGCGCAACGGCTGGGTGATGAAGCCGCCGGGCAGCGTTGTGGTGACCGGGATCTCCACCGAGCCGATGGGCATCGTCCGGGTGAAGCTTTGCCGGTCGCAGACCACCCAGTTCTGGGATCCGAAGGGAAAGCGGTGGACCGTGGCGGCGCCGAAGGGCGCCCCGCAGGTGCTCGACATGCTCCTGACAGGCCTCGGCTGGCTGCCTTACCGCGTCGGTCCGTCGGCAGGCGTCAATTGCGCAAAGGTGCACTTTCCGGCCTAGATCGGAACGGAATCGTTGACGGAACTACGTGACGGGACACATTTCAACGGGCATGATGCCCCTGGTCGAAGATAACCTGCGAGTAGACGAGACTCTGGAGTGAGGATGCGCAACCGAGTGAGCCGAGGGCTGATCGGCCTGACCACCGTGCTCGCCCTTCTGCTGACCTACCCCACGTCAACCGCCTCCGCGGACACGATCCACGGTGGGGACCGCGTCTGCAGCATGTACGTCAACTCGGTCGGATTCGGCGCCTACTGCAGTTCCGGAGAAGCGCACTGGGGCGGGGCCGTCCAGACCTGGAAGCAGAAGCTCGGCAACAACGTCTTCATTCCATGCCGCGACTTCGACATCCCCGCGGGCATCCAATTGCCCGCCCCTCCCGCAGGCAAAGAATGGGTGCTGCGGGTAACGATCGAGGACTACGACCTCAACAGCGCCAACGGTGGCAAGAATGTCCATCTGGAACGGATGATCGTGCCGGTGGGAGAAGACGAAAGGGGTCAGTGCCCTACCCGGGGGTACATGGACGTCTTCTGGGCGCCGTTCCACAGCACCTATCCGGATCCGGCTCTCCAGGTGAAGCCGACCTACACCCCGCGGGTGAACATACCGGCCTACTTCTCGCTGACCCGCGACAGTTCGTTCATCTTGAAGAACAAGAAGCCTGGCACGCCGGGCACAGATGGCGAGCCGAACAGCGCCTTCTACGACCCCACGCACAACCTCACGATGCGTGGGCTGGTGGGCTCGATGACTGTCGATCCAGGGGACGGAACCCCGCCGTTCGAGTGTCCGATGGGGACCGGCCGGCTGGACGAGGACTATGACGGCTATGACGAGGCCAGCGACCCGTTCACTCAGATGAGCACTTGCAAGCACATTTACAAGAAGTCGAGTGCCAGTCAGCCCGATGGCATGTACACGGTCAAGCTCACTCTGAGGTGGGACGTGACGTACTGGACCGGTCAGCCTAACTGGAAGCCGGTCGGCTCGGCGCTGGTCCACGCGGTACAGCGCCTGCCTGTGCAGGAAGTTCAGGCTATCGGTGGGTAAGGGAGGGGCGACGATGGTGAAGACGGGTGCGCCGGTGCAGAACGCGCGGCTGCCGCAGCGGTCCGGCGGTGGGGCCGCCGACCGGCTGAAGGGCCTGGTGTCGCTGGTCGCGATCCTTGCGATCGTCGGCGGCGTGCCGTACGTGCTGCTGCAGTTCTTCGGCACCCCCTGGCCGAACCAGATGCCGAACCGGGACGTGCTGTTCAGTGAGCTGAGCGCCGAAACGATCATCGGCATCATCGCCTTCTTCATCTGGCTTGCCTGGTTGCACTTCGTCATCTGCCTGATCGCCGAAGCCGTCTCGGAGATCCGCGGCCACGGACTGTCGCCACGGATCCCGCTCGGCGGCGGTTCGCAGACGCTGGCCCGCCGCCTGGTCTCCGGTGTCGTGCTGATCGCCGGCGCCGCCAGCGTCACGCTGCCGGTCGCCAGCGCGGTGACCGCATCCTCGGTCAACACCCCGACGTCGGTGAGTGTTGCCCAGGGCAACGACAACAGTAGCCGCGACACGTTCCGGCAGACCGAGCCGCGCAGCTCGGTGCAGATCGGCGCGCCGGCGGTGAAGCACACCCACACCGGCGTACGGACGAACAACGACCACTCCGGTCAGGTCGTGAAGTTCACCGAGGTCCGGCCGCCGCAGGGTCGCAACTACGACTGCCTGTGGGACATCGCCGAGCGCTACCTCGGCGAGGGGCGGCGCTACAAGGAGATCTACGACCTCAACAAGAACAAGCTGCAGCCCGACGGCCGCCGGCTGACGAACCCGGACCTGATCCTGCCGGGCTGGCAGGTGCGCCTGCCCGCTGACGCCAAGGGCCCGGGCGTGCACACCGTGCTGGTCAACGTGGATCACCAGCCCACCAGCAAGACCACGTCGAACACCAAGCCGACCACCGCCAAGCCGATCGCTAAGCCCGCCGAGAAGCCGACCGCCAAGATCAACCCGGCGAGCGAATCGCGCACGGCCGAGCAGGGTCCCAATGCTGTGGGCAGCCGTTGGTTCGAGCAGCAGGAAGCCGAGCAGGGCTCGTCGGTCGAAATCGGCAGCGCTGTGAAGGATCCGACCGCCAGGACCGCGAAGCCGGGCATCGACGCCACCTCACCGCACGAGCCCGGCAAGACGGGCGCCGAGCCGGGCGATCCGGTCGCGGGTGGTACCAAGGTCGAGAACGAGGCTCCGGCTCCGGTCGCCGAGGGCGGCTTCGACGCCGCGGAGGCCGGTATCTACGGCTTCGGCGCCACCTTGCTCGCCGCCGGTCTCGCACTCGCGCTGAAGCGCCGTCGCGGCTGGGCCCAGGGCCCTGGCCCCAAGGCGGCAGGCCATCGGCAGACCGAGGTCGGCCTGCGCCTCGCGTCCGACGTACCGACTGCTCAGTTCGTCGACAACGCGCTGCGCTCGCTGGGTGCCGCGATGACCGACGCCAACCGTCAGCTGCCGTCCGTGGTCGCCGCGCTGGTGACCGATCGCGCGCTGACGCTGGTGCTGCAGCCTGGATCGACTCAGGCGCCGCCGCCGGCGCCGTGGCAGGTCATTGCCGAGGGCACCCGCTGGGTACTGCGTCGCGCCTACGCGCCGGAAGGCGAGGTCGACGCGCCAGCGCCGTACCCGACGCTCGTCACGCTGGGCCGCAACGCCGACGGTGCGACCGTGCTGGTCGACATCGACACGGCGGACGGCATCGTCAGCTTCGGTGGCATCACGAACGCCTCCCGCGACGTCGTCGGTTCGCTGGCGGCCGAGCTGGCCACGAACCTCTGGTCCGAAGGCGCGCATGTCAGCATGGTCGGCTTCGGTGACGACCTGTCCGTGCTTGCGCCTAGCCGGCTGAGCTACTGGGTGAGCCTGGACGACGCGTTGCGCGAGGTCACGCGGCGTACCGACGCTCAGGCGCAGGCCTGTGGCCGGCGGGATGCCGACTCGGTCGCCGACGCGCGGATGGCCCACCCGGACCCGATGCTGTGGGGCGCGGAGATCATCTTCGTTTCCGCGCCGCCGTCGCCCGAGGAGGAGGAGCGGCTCGCGCGCCTCGCCAGGGACCCGAAGCGCTGCGTCGCGGTGGTTGTCGTCGGCGACGTGATGAGCTCGCCGTGGCGGTTTGTCGTGGACGAGAAGAACCAGGCGGTCTGCCGGCTGCTCGGACTCGAGGTCGATGCCCACAGCATCAATCCTTCGCAGTTCGCGGATCTCGTCGCGCTGTTCGGCGTGGCCGAGGCCGAGGCGTTGGACAAGCGTCGCGCGGAGCAGGACATGCCCGCGTACGAGTTCTCCACGTCGGATCTCAGCCGGCCGGCGCCGGTCGAGGTCGATCTGCTCGGCCCGGTCGAGGTGGACGCTCGTGGCGCGATCGACCCCGGCCGCGTCTCGCTGTCGACGGAGATCGTGGCGTTCCTGGCCAGCCAGGACTACGGCGTACACCCGAACGTGCTGGCCGGGGCGATCTGGCCCCGCGGCATCAGCGACGAGCTGCGCAACGCGGCGCTGGAGCACACCCGCAACTGGGTCGGCATGGACGCCATGTACGCCGACGAGTCCGGCCGGTGGCTGCTGAACCGCAGCATCGTCCGGGTCGACTGGGACGTCTTCCGCACGCTGGCCAAGCAGTCGTCGATGATGGACGACCCGCGCGGCCCGCTGTCGACGGCGCTGAGCCTGGTACACGGCCAGTCGTGGTCCAACCTGCCCGCAGGCCGCTACTCGTGGCTCGCGGCGTCCGGCATCGAGCGCAAGATGGCCGAAGCGGTCGTCGACGCCTCCCTCCGCCTCGCAGAAGCCAGTCTCCGCCACAGCGACGGCAACCTGGCCCGTACGGCCCTCCAGACCGGCCTGAGCTTCTCACCGGCCTCCGAGGACCTCTGGCGAGCCACGCTGCGCCTGGCAGCCCACTTCGGTACGTCGAACGACATCACCAACGTGGCCAGCCAGATGTACACCGCCCTCGCCAAGCACGGCGGCCCCCGCGGCCCCGAGTCGGAAACCGACGCCCTGGTCGACGAACTCCTCCCGGGCTACCACCGCCCAGCCGCAGTCGCGTAATACAGAATCAAGCGAAGAACCCGCCTCACGCACTTGCGAGGCGGGTTCTTGCTTTCGGTAGTTAGAGCGCGTTGGTGGACCAGGTGTCGCAGGTGGTCATGTCGCCGGAGTCCATGCCGGTCTTGAACCACTTCATCCGCTGTTCGGCGGTGCCGTGGCTGAAGCTTTCCGGGTTGACCTGGCCCTGGGTCTTCTCCTGGATGCGGTCGTCGCCGACCGAGGCGGCGGCGTCCAGGCCGCGGCTGATGTCGTCCTCGGTGAGTTCGGTGATCAGCGGTTTGCCGCTCTTGGTGGGCACCGTGGTCGCGTGGTTCGTCCAGATGCCGGCGAGGCAGTCGGCCTGCAGGTCAGATCGGACCGCGTCGGACTCGGGGCCCTGGCGGGACTTGATCTTGCCGAGAATGCCGTAGAGGTTCTGGACGTGATGTCCGTACTCGTGCGCCACGACGTACGCCTCGGCGAAGTCGCCGCCCTTGGCGCCCAGTTCGGTCTGCAGGGTCTTGAAGAAGCCCAGCTCCAGGTAGACCCGCTTGTCGGGCGGGCAGTAGAACGGCCCGACGGCCGCCGTGGCGGGGCCACAGCCCGTGTTCACCGAGCTACTGAACACGCGCATGGGTGCCCGGGTGTACTTCTTGCCGCGGCGGGGGAGTTCGGCGGCCCAGAAGCCCTCGATCGAGTTCTGGTAGAAGACGAACCGGCAGTCCTTGTTGGTTGCCAGGTCCTTCCCGCTCTCGCAGGAGCTGAGATTGCCCGGTGCCGTGTTGCGGGCGTCCGGCTCGTCGGTGCCACCGCCGCCGGAAAAGGTGCCGTTCAGGAGCAGGATGACGACCAGCAGGATGATGCCGCCGATGCCGCCGCCGACCGGGATGCCCATCCCGCCCGGGAGCAGGCCGCCGCCACCGCCACCGCTGCCACGGGTGTCTTCGACACCGCTGGTGTCCAAGTCGGCGTCTGGGTTGAATTTCACCTCACATACACTAGACCTCGCTGCCGGAATAGGCCGCCTTGTGACGCGGCGTTGCCGCCCGTCGCCCTCCCGCCGAAACCAACCCTGAGGACACCTGCGCCGCCATGATCACTGTCACCAACCTCGAGGTCCGCGTCGGGGCCAGGCAACTGCTCTCGCCTGCTTCGTTCCGCGTCGGCCCGGGGGACAAGGTCGGGCTGGTCGGGCGCAACGGCGCCGGCAAGACGACGCTGACCAAGATTCTGGCCGGCGAAGGGCTGCCGGCCTCCGGCTCGGTGACGTCTTCGGGCGAGATCGGGTACCTGCCGCAGGACCCGCGGACGGGCGACCTCGAAGTACTGGCCCGGGACCGGATCCTGGCCGCGCGTGGGCTGGACGAGGTGGTCCGGCGGATGCGCAACGCGGAGAAGTCGATGGCCAGCGCGGACGAGAAGACGCGCGAGAAGGGCATGCGGCGGTACGAGCGCGCCGAGGCGGATCTGCACGCCGCCGGTGGGTACGCCGCGGAGTCCGAGGCGGCCCGGATCGCGGCCAACCTCGGCCTGCCGGATCGGGTGCTGGGGCAACCACTGGGAACGCTGTCGGGCGGTCAGCGGCGCCGGGTCGAGCTGGCCCGGATCCTGTTCGCCCAGGCCCAGACGCTGCTGCTGGACGAGCCGACCAACCACCTGGACGCCGACTCGGTCGTCTGGCTGCGGGACTTTCTGAAGGGGTATCCCGGTGGCGTGATCATGATCAGCCACGACGTGAACCTGCTGGAGGAAACCGTCACCCGGGTCTTCCACCTGGACGCCAACCGGGCCGAGATCGACGTCTACAACGTCGGTTGGAAGGCCTATCTGCTGCAGCGCGAGACCGACGAGCGCCGCCGTAAGCGCGAGCGGTCGAACGCGGAGAAGCAGGCATCGCAACTGGTCGCCCAGGCGAACAAGATGCGCGCCAAGGCGACCAAGGCGACCGCGGCCCAGCAGATGCTGAAGCGGGCCGAGAAGTTGATGTCGTCGCTCGAGGACGAGCGCGCCTCGGACCGCGTGGCCAAGATCGTCTTCCCGACGCCGGCCTCATGTGGCAAGACGCCACTGATGGCCAAGGAGCTGTCGAAGTCGTACGGGTCGCTGGAGATCTTCACCGACGTGGATCTGGCGATCGACCGCGGCTCGCGGGTCGTCGTACTGGGCCTGAACGGTGCGGGCAAGACCACGCTGCTGCGGGTGCTGTCCGGGATCGAGAAGTCGGACACCGGCGAGGTGATCGACGGACACGGCCTCAAGCTCGGGTACTACGCCCAGGAGCACGAGACCCTCGACGTGGACCGGACCGTGATCGAGAACATGAAGTCGGCCGCGCCGGACCTGAACGAGACGCAGGCACGCAGCGTGCTCGGCTCGTTCCTGTTCACCGGTGACGACGCGGACAAGCCGGCCCGGGTGCTGTCGGGTGGAGAGAAGACCCGGCTCGCGCTGGCCACGCTGGTCGTCTCGGCGGCGAATGTGCTGCTGCTCGACGAGCCCACCAACAACCTCGACCCCGCTTCGCGGACCGAGGTACTGAACGCGATCCGTTCCTACACCGGCGCGATCGTCCTGGTCACCCACGACGAGGGTGCCGTGGAGGCGCTGGAGCCCGAGCGCGTACTGCTGCTGCCGGACGGCGTCGAGGACCTCTGGACCAACGATTACGCCGACCTGGTGTCGCTGGCCTGAGGGCTTTTCCACAGGTGACAATCGCCGCACGGAAAGCGTCGCGAGTTGCCGTATGTTCACTGACATGAGTGATCTTGGACTGCGGTTGACGGTGGACGGACCGGTCGCCCGGGTGGTGCTGGACCGGCCGGAGGTGCGCAATGCGCAGACTCCGGCGATGTGGAGCGCGTTGTCGGACTTCGGTGCGTCGCTGCCGCCGGAGGTGCGGCTGGTGGTCGTGTCGGGAGAGGGGCCGTCGTTCTCGGCCGGCCTTGATCGCAACCTGATCATGGGCGAGCCGGTCGATGGACAGGAGCCTCTGCTCACGCTCGGGGCGAAGCCTGCCGCCGAGCTACAGGAGCTGATCTCGCACTTCCAGGCCGGCTTCTCCTGGCTGCGCAGGCCGGAGATCGTCAGCATCGCGGCGGTGCAGGGCCACGCGGTCGGGGCCGGCTTCCAGCTGGCGCTGGCCTGTGATCTGCGGGTGGTCACGCCGGATGCGAAGTTCAGCATGCGCGAGCCCGCGCTCGGGCTGGTACCGGATCTGGGTGGGACTCAGCCGCTGGTGCAGTTGGTCGGCTACTCGCGGGCGCTGGAGATCTGTGTGACCTCGCGCTGGGTCGAGGCCGAGGAGGCACTCCAGCTCGGGCTGGCGAATATCGTCGTACCGGCTGAGGAGCTGGCGGCGACCGTGAAGGATCTGTCGGAGGCGGTGATGTCGCCGTTGGTGGGCGCTGTGCGGGAGACCAAGGCGTTGCTGCTGGGTGCTGCCGATCGTTCGTACGAGGAGCAGCTGAAGGCCGAGCGCGAGGCTCAGGCCCGGCGGTTGAGCGAGCTCCTGGCGGCCTTCGGCTGAGGCTGCGGGAAGCTTCGGCCGACCTCAAGTGTTGTCAAGGTTGACGAGTTGATTGCGGGGAGGGGATCGGATGTCTTCAGGGATGCGAATGGGTGGCGGCGGCAGCGCGATGAGCTGGCGGCGGCAGGACGCGTCGGTGGTTGATCAGAAGCTGGCCAAGGGCACGCTGCGGCGCATCCTGCGGTTCGCGAAACCGTTCAAGTGGTACATCACGGCCTTCCTGGCGCTGGTGGTCGTCTCGGCGTTCCTGGTGATCGCCTCGCCGCTGCTGTTCAAGAAGATCGTCGACGACGGCATCTCCAAGGGGAACGCAGGGCTGGTGACCGCCCTCGCGCTGGTGGTCGCGTTGCTGGCCGTGGTCGAGGCGGCCCTCGGGCTGATGCAGCGCTGGTTCTCGGCACGCATCGGTGAGGGCCTGATCTACGACCTGCGGACGCAGGTCTTCGCGCACGTGCAGCGGATGCCGGTCGCGTTCTTCACCCGGACCCAGACCGGCGCTTTGGTCTCCCGCCTCAACAACGACGTGATCGGTGCGCAGCAAGCCTTCACCTCGACACTGTCCGGGGTCGTCTCGAATGTCATCAGCCTGATCCTCGTGGTCGGTGCGATGCTCTTCCTGAGCTGGCAGCTGACGATCATCGCGATCGTGCTACTGCCGGTCTTCCTGCTTCCCGCCCGGTATCTCGGGCGCCGGTTGGCCGCGATGACGCGGGAGCAGATGCAGCTGAACGCGGACATGTCCACGGCGATGACCGAGCGGTTCAGCGTCGGTGGCGCGTTGCTGGTGACGCTGTTCGGCAACCCGGACCTCGAGAACCAGCAGTTCGGCGAGAAGTCGGGCCGGGTCCGCGACCTGGGCATCCGGATCGCGATGCTCGGCCGGGTCTTCTTCACCGCGCTGACCCTGGTCGCCGCGCTCGCGACCGCCCTCGTGTACGGCGTGGGCGGCAACCTCGCCGTTCGCGAAACGCTGACGATCGGGACCCTGCTGGCCCTGGTCGCCTTGCTGGGCAGGCTTTACGGCCCGCTCACGGCGCTGTCCAACGTGCGCGTCGACGTGATGACCGCGCTGGTCTCCTTTGAGCGCGTCTTCGAGGTACTGGACTTGGAGCCGATGATCCAGGACGCTCCGGACGCGCGACCGCTGCCCCCGAATGCGGCGTCGGTGACCTTCGATCACGTGTCGTTCGCCTATCCGACCGCGGACCAGGTGTCGCTGGCGAGCCTCGAGTCCGTGGCGGTGCTCGACAAACGCGCTTCCTCGCAGGTGCTCGAAGACATCAGCTTCACCGTCGAGCCAGGTCAGATGGTCGCGCTGGTCGGACCATCCGGTGCAGGCAAGACGACCATCACGAACCTGGTGGCCCGCTTGTACGACGTGACGGGTGGTTCCGTTCGCATCGGCGGTGAGGACGTTCGTGAGGTGACATTGGAGTCGCTGCACGACACGATCGGGTACGTGACGCAGGACGCGCACATGTTCCACGACACGATCCGCGCGAACCTGACCTATGCCAAGCCGGGCGCCACCGACGAGGAGATGGCCGACGCGCTTCGCTCGGCGCAGGTGTGGGACCTGGTGTCGTCCTTGCCCGACGGGCTGGACACGGTGGTGGGGGACCGCGGACACCGGCTGTCCGGTGGCGAGCGGCAGCGACTGGCGATTGCCCGGTTGCTGCTGAAGGCACCGCACATCGTCGTACTGGACGAGGCGACCGCGCACCTGGATTCGGAGTCCGAAGTGGCGGTGCAGTTGGCGCTGGACACCGCGCTGGAAGACCGGACGTCGCTGGTGATCGCCCACCGGTTGTCGACGGTGCGAAACGCGGACCAGATCCTGGTGGTTGACCACGGCAACATCGTCGAACGCGGCACGCATGAGCAGTTGCTCGCGCTCGACGGGGAGTACGCGGATCTGTACCACACGCAGTTCGCGGAGTCGGGCACAGCCGCAGGCGTGTAATCCCGGGAATGCACTGCTCATCCACTGACCCGCCGAACCGAGTGCGGGCCGCCACCACTACCGAACCCGGTCGGCGAGCGCTTTCCCCCGGCGTGTCGATGCACCGGTGTCGGGTTGCGTAGTGGTGGCGGTCCGCGTGCCTACTTGCTGGTTTTCTCCTCGTGTTCGAGGAGGTGGAGGACCGGCACGCCGAGGTGGCGGCGGGCTGAGTTGGTCCAGTCGAGGTGGAAGAATTCGGCGACGATGTGCGGGCGGGTCAGGATGATGACCTCCTGGCCGCCGACCTTGTCCACCGTTGCGGTGAGGGCATCGATCGGGCGGTCGTGGGAGATACCGCCCTCGGCTTGCTGGCCGAGGGCGATCAGCCGCTGCACGCTGCGGCCGGTGCACCCCTTGGCTTCGCTGTCGATCGACTTCTGCGCCTCGGCGAGTTCCTCGCGCTGGTCGACGAGCCCCGGTCCGTAGAGGTCCGCGGTTCCGAGCGCGCTGATCGACGCCTCGACGCCGGATTCGGCGTTGTGGCATGGCACGAGTACGTGGTACTTCACCTGCTCGGGCATGTCCTGGTGGAGCTCGACCACGCGCCGGGCATCGGGTTCGGTCAGTTCCTGCTCTACGAGCAGCACGACGTCGTACATCTCGGTACCTCCGGTTCGTACCAGTCGGTATGCCTCCATCATGCCCCCGCGGTGAGCTTTATGGGGGCAGAATGGCGCCATGCAGCTACCCGTGATGCCGCCGGTCCCGCCGATGCTGGCGAAGCCGATCAAGCAGATCCCGGACGGGAACGTCAGCTTCGAGCCCAAATGGGACGGATTTCGCTCGATCATCTTCCGTGACGGCGACGAAGTGGAGATCGGCAGCCGCAACGAGAAGCCGATGACGCGGTACTTCCCGGAGCTGGTCGAGGCGATCAAAGAGAACCTGCCCGAGCGGTGCGTGATCGACGGAGAGATCGTCGTGGTCGGAGAATCCGGTGACCGGCTGGACTTCGAGGTGCTGCAGCAGCGCATCCACCCGGCCGCCTCGCGGGTCAAGATGCTGTCCGAGACGACGCCGGCACGCTTCGTAGCGTTCGACCTGCTCGCGCTCGGCGACACCGACTACACGGAGCGCCCGTTCTCGGAGCGCCGGGCCGCGCTCGAGCAGGCGCTGGAGAAGTCCGCGGCACCGATCCACCTGACCCGTACGACGACCGACAAGGCAACCGCGACCGAGTGGTTCCACCAGTTCGAGGGCGCCGGTCTGGACGGCGTGATCGCGAAGCCGCTGGACGGCCTGTACCAGCCGGACAAGCGGACCATGTTCAAGATCAAGCACGAGCGAACGGCGGACTGCGTCGTCGCGGGCTACCGCGTGCACAAGAGCGGCGAGAATCGGATCGGATCGCTCCTTCTCGGGCTCTTCAACGCTGATGGTGTGCTCGCCAGTGTCGGCGTGATCGGTGCGTTCCCGATGGCTCGCCGCGAGGAACTGTTCCTGGAGATGCAGGAACTCGTCACGGACTTCGACAACCACCCGTGGGCCTGGGCGAAGCAGGAGGCCGGCAACCGCACGCCGCGCAACGCCGAGGGCAGCAGGTGGCAGGCAGGCAAGGACCTGAGCTTCGTACCGCTGCGCCCTGAGCGAGTCGTCGAGGTCAAGTACGACCACATGGAGGGTGTCCGCTTCCGCCACACCGCCCAATTCGTCCGCTGGCGCGAGGATCGCACGCCGGAGTCCTGCACCTACGAGCAACTCGAAGAGCCGATCAAGTTCGACCTGGCCGACGTGCTCAGCGCCAGACCCTGACCCTGCCTCCGCCGGTACGGCGTACGCAGTACCGGCGGGCGGGAATCGGGCGTGCTGGACAGTGAACCTGGCGGCACGGACAATTCGGTTATGACCCCGACGAGGCTTGTGCAGGAGCGCCCGTCGGATGCTGAGCGCGATCGGGCGCTCGCGATCCTGCGCGACGGGGCCGGCTCGGGACGGCTCTCGCACGACACGTTCATCCGCCGGATGAACTTCGTTCTGCGCGCCCAGAACCGCCGCGAACTCGCCGACGCGACCAACGACCTCCCCAAGGACGAGCCACGACTGCTCCGGCTCTTCCGCCAGGTGGTGGCGCAGATCCCACGCCTGACCCTGACGCCTCGCACAGCCGACCGAGCGATCCGCCTGCCCGGGCTGGCCCTACCGGCCCCCGGCGCCCCAACGGTCCGAGTCGGCCGAGGCCCTGGCGCCACCCTCCGGATGGCCGACCTCTCAGTCTCCCGCTTCCACGCCGAACTCCGAGCAGTCGACGACGGCTGGCTCCTCCGAGACCTCGGCTCCATGAACGGCACCCATCTCAACGGCCTACGCATCACCACACCCGTCTGGGTCCGCCCCGGCGACCACATCGCCTTCGGCGCCGTCAACTACCGGCTAACCTGGACCGACCCCCGCACCTAACCCACGCGAACCGCAAACGTCCATGCCCGGGAATCTTCCGGAGGCGGTCAAAGCTCCTTCTTGGTGGAGGTTTCGGGGCCGTCGGGCGTGGCTTTGCGGGCCTCGGGATCCGCAGGATCGGGGGCGGAGGTTATTCCCGGGGATCGATGACCGTGGGATGGGCGTTGGGGTGGTGGTGCCACCAGGGGCGGTTGGCGGCGTGGGTGGCGATTGTTTGGCGGTAGACCTCGGTGAAGGCTTGGTGGATGAGGTCGATGTCTTCTTGCGGTGTGCTGTCCGCTCGCCAGCGGAGGGCTCGGCGCCAGAGGAGGGGCTGGTCGGTGATCGGCAGGACGATCGTGTTGGGGATCTCGCGGACCGTCGGTGCGCACAGGCTGATGCCGCGGCCGGCGCCGATTAACTGTTCAATCTCGGACGTGTCGAGGTTGGCGTAACGGAACTCCGGCGTGAAGCCGGTCGACTCGCAGACGCTGCGCAGGTACGCGAGGTCGCCGTCCTCCTTGCCTGCCGGCGGGCAGATCCAGATCTCGTCGGCAAGGTCCTCCAGTGCGACCGCATCTTTGTCCGCCAGCCGATGGTCGGCCGGCAAGGCGATCGCGAACGGCTCGGGCCAGACCATCGTCTGCTCGCGGATCCCCGGCGGGCAAGGTGGTGCATGGGCGTCATCGCAGCGCCCAAGCATCACCACGTCGATCACGTCGGCCGCCAACAGATCAGTGAGTACTGCGCACGACGGATCCACCTGCGCGTCGATCCGCCGTCCGGGCAGCAGTTGCTCGAGTCGCGACAGCCATGCCCCGAACATCACTGTCCGCACGGCGCCAATCCGCAGTACTCCGGATGCGGTCGTGTAGCGCCGGCTGCTGCCGACCAGCTCGTCCATGTCGGCCAGCATCGCCCGGGCACGGCTGAGCACGTGCTTGCCGAGAGGCGTTGCCAGTACGCCGTACGGGCCTCTCTCGAACAGTGGTCCGCCGATAGCGTCCTCTATCCGGTGCAGCTGGGCGGTGAGCGACGGCTGCGAGACCCCCAGGGCGGCGGCGGCCTTCGAGACGCTGCCTGTGTCGGCCAGGCGGCAGACGACCCGCAAATGGCGTATTTCCAGCTCCATAGCGGTGAGGTTATGCCCTGCTGGGATATCACAGCCATAACTCGCAGGTGCCAATCTCGTCCCACAGAGGACGCCGGGAGTTCATCCACCTGCCCAGCGGAACCCAGGCGTCCTCCAGCCCTCGCCATCCGCCGGCTGGTTTGCAGCCCCCCGGCCGGTGGCGAGGGCTCCCGCCCCCTCAGTGAGGAAGTGTCCAGTGAAGAGCACAGCCCTGCGCACAGCCGCAGCCGGTTGCGTGCTGAGCCTGGTGGTAGCCGCGACAGCGGTGGTCGCCATGAAGATGCCAGCAGCCACGGCCCAGCAAGCCGAACCGCCCGTGAATCCGAGGGCCGCGGCCGTGAAGACCGCCGACCGTCTGGTCCAGGGGCGCGTCGCCGAGCTCAAAGCGAGTGCCGGCGACCAGTTCATCCGCCAGCAAGAGATCAGCACGCCGTGGGGCCTGCAGTATGTCAGCTACGAGCGCACGTACCACGACCTGCCTGTGATCGGCGGCGACTTCGTCGTCACGACCGATGCCAAGGGCAACGCCAAGAACCTCGCTGTGGCTCAGCAGGACGTCATCAACGTCGACCGCCAGCCCGTCGTCACCAAGGCCTCGGCCAAGAAGGCGGCGCTCAAGGCGATCGACCAGGGCAAGCCCGCTCCGGGTGAGCCGACGCTGGTCGTGTACGCCGGTGGTAAGAAGCCCGTACTGGCGTGGGAAGCCATCGTGCAGGGTCGCCACGACGGCGAGGCAAGCCGGCAGAAGGTGTACGTCGACGCTCGCAACGGCAAGGTGCTGCACTCGATCGAGCAGACCGCCTCGGGCACGGGCACCGGCGTGTGGAACGGGTCGAACCTGTCGTTCGGCACCACCCAGTCCGGTTCGACGTACACGATGGCCGACCCGGGCCGCCCGAACCTGCGCTGCGCCGACTACAGCACCGGTACGACGTACTCCGGCTCCGACGACGTCTGGGGAAGCACCTCCAAGACGGACAAGGAAGCCGGCTGCGTCGACGTCATGTACGTCGCCACCGGTGAGTGGAACATGCTGAAGGACTGGTACGGGCGCAACGGCCTGGACAACCAGGGCCGCTGGGCCGACGCGCTCGTCGGGCTGGGCGACGTCAACGCCTACTGGGGACATTCGAGCAATCCTGACGGCGTGGTGTTCGGCTACAACAACAACCGCCAGTGGATCACCGGCACCGACGTGGTCGCGCACGAGTTCGGCCACGGTCTGGACGCCAAGACGCCGGGTGGCATCTCCGGACACCCGTCACAGGAATCGGTGGCCGACATCTGGGGCACGCTCACCGAGCACTTCCTGAACAACCCGAACGATCCGCCGGACTACGAGGTCGGCGAGGAGATCAACCTGCAGGGCAACGGGCCGATCCGGTACATGTACGAGCCGGCCAAGATCTCCGGCCACCCGAACTGCTACTCCACCAGCCTCCCGTCGTCCGTACACGCCGCGGCGGGACCGATGAACCACTGGTTCTACTTGCTTGCCGAGGGCACCAACCCCGGCAACGGTAAGCCGACCAGCCCGACCTGCAACAACACCACGCTGACGGGCATCGGCCACCAGGACGCCGGCAAGATCTTCTACAACGCGATGCTCACCAAGACCAGCGGCATGACCTACCCCAAGTGGCGGGTGGCGACTCTCGCCGCGGCCAAGGGCCTCGACTCCAGCTGTGCCCTGCACGGCAAGGTCAAGGCTGCCTGGAACGCAGTCAGCCTTGGCGCTCAGTCGGGCGAAGCGACCTGTGCTCCGACCGGCAACGACTTCACCATGTCGGTGTCGCCGACCACTGGTTCGGTCAAGCCGGGCGAGACCGCGACCGCCACGGTGAACACCGTGATCGGCAACGGCTCGGCCCAGACTGTCCGGTTCACCGCGACCGGCCTGCCGAGCGGTGCGACGGCGACCTTCGACCCCAGTTCGGTGCAGTCGGGTAACTCGGCGACCCTGAAGATCGCGACGACGTCGAGCACGGCCGAGGGCACCTACGACGTGACCGTCACCGGTGACGGCACCGATGTCGACAAGACCGCCACCTTCCGGCTGACCGTCGGCGGTACCACCCCGCCCGCCGGCGTACCGGATATCGATGTGGAGAAGGTCAAGGCGCATCTGGTCGCGCTGCAGCAGGCGGCTGACAACAACGGCGGCCACCGCCGGGCCGGGAGCGCGGGCTACACCGCGTCGGTCACCTACATCGAGCAGAAGCTGCGCGACGCCGGCTACACGGTCGCCAAGCAGCGCTGCACGAACTGCACGTACCCGTCGGACAACCTGATCGCGGACTACCCGGGTGGTGACGCCAACCAGGTGATCATGCTCGGTGCACACCTCGACAGCGTCAGCGCGGGTCCGGGCAGCAACGACAACGGCTCCGGCTCGGCCGCCATCCTGGAGGTCGCGCTGCGGCTCGCCCAGGAGAAGCCGGAGCTGGTCAAGCACGTCCGCTTCGGCTGGTGGACCGACGAGGAGCAGGGCCTGAACGGCTCCGAGTTCTACGTCGGCCAGCTGGCCTCGACGGACCGGACGAAGATCAAGGCGTACCTCAACTTCGACATGGTCGCCTCGACCAACGCCGGGTACTTCGTCAACAACATCACCACTGAGACCGGCAAGGTGCTGAAGGCCTTCTACGACGGCCTGAACCTGCAGCCTGAGGAGAACACCGAGGGCGCCGGCCGGTCCGACGACGCGTCATTCAAGAACGCGGGCATCCCGACCAGCGGCGTGGCCGCCGGTGCGAGTGCCCGCAAGACCAGCACGCAGGCGCAGAAGTGGGGTGGCACGTCGGGTTCGGCGTACGACCCCTGCTACCACGCCGCCTGTGACAAGTACCCGTCGAACATCTCGGCGACGGTGCTGGACCGGAGCTCGGACGCCGCGGCGTACGGGCTGTGGAAGCTGGCGGTCGGCGATGCTCCGCCGACCGGTAGCGACTTCTCGATCTCGCTGAGCCCGACCTCCGGGTCTGTCGCCCAGGGCAGCTCAGTGCAGTCGACGGTCGGTACTGCGACCACCGACGGCGACCCGCAGTCGGTCCAGCTGTCGGCGAGTGGTCTGCCGACAGGGGCGACCGCGAGCTTCTCGCCTTCGACGGTGACGTCGGGCAGCTCCTCCACGCTCACCTTGGCGACGTCGGCCTCAACGCCGGCCGGGACGTACCAGGTGGTCGTGAAGGGCACGGGAGCGGTCAGCCACGAAGCGACGTACAGCTTGACCGTGACAGGGTCGTCGACCGGCACCGTGACCGTGCAGAACCCGGGCAGCCAGTACGGGTTCGTCGGCTGGTCTTCCTTCCCACTGCAGATCCGGGCCACCTCTAGCGCCGGCCTGCCGATCACCTTCCGGGCGACGGGCCTTCCTGCAGGCCTGTCGATCAGCGCTACCGGAGTGGTGTCTGGTACGCCGACGGCACGCGGCTCTTACACGGCGACAGTGACTGCAACCGACACCGGTGGGGCGACTGGTAGCACCTCGTTCGGGTACACGATCTGGTAAGCAGCACGCGGCAGCGCCCCGGACCGTCCACCAGGCGGTCCGGGGCGCATGCGCGTGTCAGGGGATCAGTACAACCTTGCCGACGGTCTCGCGGTTCTCCAGCGCCCGGTGGGCGTCCGCGGCCTTGGCCAGCGGGAACCTCGTGACCAGCGGAGCCCAGCGGCCCTCACTGGACTCCTGAAGCGCTGCGGTCTCCAGTGCTCGCAGCTTGCGCATCAGCTTCGGGCCGATCGCCCAGGTGGCGCTGAGGCCGCGATTCATCAGGTCCTCGGTGGTGAGCTGAACAGGTCCGCCACCGGACCACCCGAACATCAGCAGGCGCCCACCGATGCCGAGCAGCTCGAAGGCCCGCTGCCCGTTCTCACCACCGACGCCATCCAGTACTACGGTCAGCTCCCGCCCGTCGAGTTGTTCCTTGACCTGGTCGGGCCAATCTGGAGTGGTGTAGTCGATCGCGATCTGGGCGCCAACGGCTTGCACCTGCTTGACCTTCTCCGGCCCGCCCACGAGGCCGACCACCAAAGCACCTGCGTTCCGGGCGGCCTGGACGAAGAGGCTTCCCATGCCGCCTGCCGCTGCCGTGATGAGGACGACGTCGTCCGCACTCAACGCTGCCTGCTCCAGGATCCCGGTGGCCGTGCGCCCTGTTCCGATAGTGGCGACAGCGGCGGCACCGTCCAGGTGATCAGGGATCTCGTGCAGGGACTCCACCTTCGCGACCGCCAATTCGGCATAGCCGCCAGGAACCGGCCCGAGGTGTACGACGACGCGCTTGCCGACCCACGACTCGTCCACGTCCGGCCCGACGGCATCGACCGTACCCGCGACCTCTCGGCCAGGGATCGTCGGCAGGACCGGGGGAGCGACCGGGCCACCGCCCGCGGTGCCCGCCCGGAGAGCGGTGTCCATCAGGTGCACGCCGGCGGCCTCGACCGCGATCCGGACCTGTCCGGTGCCCGGGACCGGGTCCGGCACCTCCTCGTAGCTCAGATTCTCGGCGGGACCGAACTCGTGCAGCCGTACCGCGTGCATCAGATCTCCTTAGTCGACCGTTGAGCTTGCCAAGCTAGTACCTCAAGAGAAGTTGAGGTCAAGCCTTCTCATAGGGTGTGGGCATGCCGATCCGACTCAGCGAGCGCCGGCCGGAGGTCAGTCCGGATCGGCTGCTGTCCGAGTGCGTGCCGCCACCGCGCTTCGCCGACGTCCGCTTCGACACCTACCGCCCGAACCCGGCCGAACCGAGCCAGTCAGAGGCTTTGGCCGTACTGCGCCAGCGTGGGCTGGCGCTCGCGGAGCCGCGCAGGGAGCGCTCTCTGTGGTCCCGGCTGCGTGGCACGAAGCCAACGCCTGCAGGCAAACCAGGGATCTACCTCGACGGCGGCTTCGGCGTCGGCAAGACCCATTTGCTCGCGTCGCTGTGGCACGTGTCGACCGGCCCGAAGATGTACTGCACCTTCGTGGAGCTGACGAATCTGGTCGGTGCCCTGGGCATGCGCTCGGCGGTCGAAGCGCTGTCGGAGTACCGGCTGATCTGTATCGACGAGTTCGAGCTGGACGACCCGGGCGACACGGTACTGATCTCGCGGCTGCTCAGGCAGTTGGTCGATGCGGGCGTCGAACTCGCGGCGACGTCGAACACGTTGCCGGACAAGCTCGGCGAGGGACGCTTCCAGGCGATCGACTTCCTCCGCGAGATCCAGGCCCTTGCCGCGCACTTCGACGTACGGCGGATCGATGGGCCGGACTATCGCCATCGGGGGCTGCCGGTCGCACCCGAGCCGTGGCCGGACACGCGTGTCGAGCAGGCAGCCGCCGAGTGGCCTGGTGCGTCGTGCGACCACTTCGTCGATCTCTACCACCAGCTCGCCGAGCTGCACCCGAGTAAGTACGGCGCTCTGCTTGATGGTGTCACCGCTGTCGGGATCACCGACATTCGCGAGCTCAACGATCAGAACGTGGCGTTGCGGCTGGTGGTGCTGGCCGATCGTATGTACGACCGCGACATCCCCTTGCTGGCTGGGGGAGTGCCGCTCGACCGGATGTTCACGCCGGAGATGCTCAAGGGCGGCTACCGGAAGAAGTACCTGCGTGCGTTGTCGCGTCTGATCGCGCTCGCGCAGGTCGGGATGACACCGTCGAGTTGAGTGGTCTTACTCAGGCTTGGTGGGCCGGTGTCGTGCTTCCCTGAGGTCATGTCCAGTGCAGAGCAGCGGTCAGTCGCCGGGGCCCTCGGGTCGTTCGTTGCGAGTCTCGCGGCGGTCAGCTCCGGCGGATTCGTTTTTTTCAACGACACTCCAGATACGGTCAACCACCGGAACTTGCCGCTGGGTGCGGTTGCAATGGTCCTGGTGATCGCCGGGGTCGTGGTTGCCGCCCGGACTGCGACCGCGCGGCTGTGGCTCGGCGGAGCTCTAGGTCTGCTCGACGTGTTCCTGATCTGGCAGAGCACCACCAACAACGCCTTCCGGTTCGTCTGGGGTAGTGGTGAAGGTGAGATGTTCATGTTCCAGGTCGTGCTCGGCCTGACCGCCCTGGTCCTGA
The DNA here is from genome assembly GCF_000372465.1 of Kribbella catacumbae DSM 19601. Taxonomy (GTDB): domain Bacteria; phylum Actinomycetota; class Actinomycetes; order Propionibacteriales; family Kribbellaceae; genus Kribbella; species Kribbella catacumbae. The sequence continues at coordinate 70,332 of NZ_AQUZ01000001.1, read as the reverse complement.
TCGCCACCGGGCTCCAGCCCTCGCGCCAGACCGAGCCCGACACCGAGGTCGCGACTGAGCTCAAACCCGGCGCCGGGCGCTGGCTGGTGCGGGCAGCGGGTTACCTGTGCGGGACCGTGATCATCGTCTTCGTCGCCACTTGGGCGGGCATCGACTACTACACGCCGACCATCTGCGACGACTGCCTTGACGGTTTGAAGGGCCTGTACTGGGGCATGGCCGCAGTGCTCGCCTGTCTGGTGGCAGTCGTGGTGATCGAGCTCGTACTCCGGAGCCGGCGCAGGCAGGAGCGGACGGAAGGCATCCGCGCCTGAGCCGATCCGCGGGACGGATGAGGCAGGATGGGCGGATGGCGAAGAAGAAGACTGCGAAGCCTGATGAGACCGTGAGCGGCAAGCTGCTGGACCAGTTGCGGGTGCCGCAAGGGCCGGTGGATCTGAGCGCCTGGGACACCCGCGCGACGACCGGGTTCTCCGGGACCAAGGAGGCAGGCAAGCTGGCGCTCGACGCCGTCGGTCCCGAGGTCTCCGACTGGCAGGAACGGTTGTTCGCCGAGGGACGCAAGGGCGGCGAGCGGAGTGTGCTGCTGGTCCTGCAGGGGATGGACACCTCCGGCAAGGGCGGCGTGATCCGGCATGGTGCAGGCCTGATGGATCCGCAGGGTCTGCGGATCACCTCCTTCAAAGCGCCGACGCCGGCCGAGAAGCGACGCGGCTTCCTCTGGCGGATCCGCCAGGCGCTGCCGACGCCGGGCTTGATCGGCATCTTCGACCGCTCGCATTACGAGGACGTACTGATCGCCCGCGTCCGCAACCTGGTCGCACCGCCGGTCTGGAACCGCCGCTACGAGCAGATCAATGAGTTCGAGGCCGAGCTGGCCGCGAGCGGCGTGACAGTGCTCAAATGCTTCCTGCACATCTCGCCGGAGGAGCAGAAACTCCGCCTGGAGGCCAGGCTCGACGACGAGACGAAGCACTGGAAGTACAACCCCGGCGACGTCGACGAGCGTGGGCTCTGGCCCGACTACGCCGAGGCGTACCAGGCCGCCATCGAGAAGTGCAACAACGCCGAGACGCCCTGGTACGTGATCCCCAGCGACCGCAAGTGGTACCGGAACTGGGCCGTCACCACCCTGCTGCTGGAAACCCTGCAGGACCTCAACCCCGAGTGGCCCAAGGCCGACTTCGACGTCCCCGCCGAGAAGGGCCGCCTGGCCGCCACCTGACGACCGGCCCGTGCAGGCTGGCAGGTGCCGGGCGCCCATGCATGCACGGCCTCGGGCGCGACCTGCGACACGCCGAGGGAGGCGGTTGCCGGGGGTAGTTGGGTATGCGTGCACCTCCGGGCCTCCTGCAGACAACGGCGGGCGGCTCCGTTCCCTCGGAGCGGGCGGCTTCGTTCGCCTGTGGATAACTCAAAGCAGGCTCGGCCTCGAAGGCGCAGACTTGGGCGGTGGCCGATGTGGTGGAGATCTTGCAAAGGGCCGGCGGCAGCGCCCGGTACGCCGAACTCGCGGGCCTGACACCGGCGCGATCGATCCGTACGGCGCTTGAGCGCGGCGAGATCGATCGGGTGGCGAAGGGCGTCTACGCGCTTCCAACCGCACCCTCGGATCTGACGGTCGCCCTCGCGAACGGTGGAGTGCTGGCGCGGCAGAGCGCGGCATTGCACCACGGTCTCGAGGTGGTGACGCGACCGCTTGTGCCGCACGTACTGATCAGCCGGACCCAGCGACGCCGCGAGACCGAGCTGAGTTGCGTCATGCATCGCACGAAGACCGGCTTGCCGGAGCGCGTCACGGCGCCCCTCCAGACGGTCATCGACTGCGCTCGGCATCTACCGTTCGGAGAGGCGTTGGCGCTCGCGGACTCGGCCTTACGCTTGAAGAAGGTGGATCCGGCTGCGCTGGCAGACGCAGTTCGCGCAGATCGGGGTGCCGGTAGCGCCGCCGTACTGCGAGTTGCCGCGTCGGCTGACGCCCGTGCGGAGTCAGCGCTCGAGTCGATGCTCAGGGCGCGGGTGATCGACGCCGGGTTCGCGGGTTTCGTTCCGCAGTACCGGATCAGGGACGCGTCGTTCTTCGCCCGCGTCGATCTGGCCGATCCGTTCCTGCGCATCGTGCTCGAGGCGGACAGCTTCGCCCACCACGGCAGCCGGACCGCGCTCCGCAAAGACTGCCGCCGCTATGTCGAACTCGCGATCCGCGGCTGGTTGCTGCTGCGCTACTCGTGGGAGGACGTGATCCTCGACGAGACCTGGGTCGGTACATCGCTCGACGCTGCGGTCCGCCAAGCCGCGGTGATCCCGACCGCCTCGCGTATCGCCGCCGCCTGACGTTTGCCGGACCGCCACGCACGCACAGCCCTCTGGCCAGGTCGCGACACGCCGAGGGAAGCGTTTGCTGGGCGAGGGTGTGCATGCGTGCACGTCCGCGCCCCGACGACCAGGGATGCGGTCGTCGGGGCGGAGGAGGTCAGGCGGTGTGGAGGAGGTCAGCCGGTGTGGCGGAGGTCAGGCGGTGCGGACCAACTCCGGGCGGAGGAGTTGTGGGCGGGGGGCCGGCACCAAGGTGAGTAGGTCTAGGCCGGCTACGCCGTAGCGGAGGAGGACCAGGCGGGCTACCTCTGCGCTCACGCCGAGAGGGCGGGAGACGGCGACGGCACCGGCCTTGCGGGACGTCTGTTCGGCTCGGTCCGGCAGGACGCCGGGTGCCAGGAAGAACGACCCGACTGCGACGTGGCGGCGGCCTTCGAGTCGCCACTGGAGGACAGCCTCGGCCGGGCTCGGGGTTGCGGCGGCGGTGAAGGCAGCCGTGACGGGCAGCTTGTGACGCTGGCCCCAGAGGCGGGCGAGTCGGGTGATGGCCGCGTTCGCCTGGGCGTCGCTGGATCCGGCGCAGGCCAGCACGAGCGCGTCGAGTTCGCGCACCCGGCCGTCCTTGAGCTCGGCCCGCATCCTGCGATCCAGTACGTCGAGCAGCGTGTCGTCGTACCCGAGGACGTCGGAGGCGATGATCCGCAGATCCGGGAACCGGCTGCGGGCCTCGTCGACGACGGCCGGGATGTCGACCCGGGCGTGGAAGGCGCTGGACAGCAGCAGCGGCAGGATGACGACCTCTTCGACACCCTCGGCGGCGAGCTTGCCGATCTTCTGGTACGGCGTGGGCGGGCAGTGGTCGAGGAAGGAGGCTTCGATCCGCAGGTCGTCGCGCAGGTCACGCAGGCACTTGACCAGCGAGTGGACGGTGGCGGCCGAACGCGGATCGCGGCTGCCGTGGGCGAGGATCACGAGCGCTGGAGCAGTCACAGCAGTTCCCCTTCTTCGTCGTCGATCATGCCGGCCGCCAGCGTCCACCCGTCGTGGGCGTCGATCAGCAGGAAGGATCCGGTGATGTTGTTGCTGGAGTACGGATCGGCGGCCAGCGGTGCGGCGATCTTGAGTTGCACCTTGCCGATGTCGTTCAGGTCGAGCCCGGTGGCGTCGATGACTCCGAGCGTGTCCAGATCAAGTGCACCGTTGATCTTGGTGACGATGGCCTGGGCGGTAGTGGTGGTGTGCTTGATCAGCAGCCGGGCACCCACGGTGAGTGGGCGGTCCGACAGCCAGCACACGGTGGCGAGCAGCTCGCGGCGGGTGCCGGGGGAGGAGTCGGCGGCGACGATGACCGAGCCGCGGGCGACGTCGAGGTCGTCAGCGAGCCGGACGGTGACGGCTTCGCCGGCGACGGCGGACGGGCGCTCGGCGACCGCAGTACTGGTGGCGCTGATGACCGCACGGTCGATGCCGGACACCGAGGTACGGCGGCCTGCGGGCAGGACGATCACCTCGTCGCCGACCGAGACGGTGCCGGAGGCAACTGTTCCGGTGTAGCCGCGGTAGTCACGGTACTGGTCGTCGGTTTGCGGGCGGATCACGTACTGGACCGGGAAGCGCAGCGGCCGGGCCGAGATGTCGTCGCGGCCGGTCGCGTTCTCCAGGTATTCCAGCAGGGTCGGTCCGTCGTACCAGGCGGTCTCGGGAGAGCGCTCCACGACGTTGTCGCCGACGAGCGCGGAGACCGGGATCGCTTGGACGTCGGCGATCCCGAGCTGGTCGGCGAGTTGCGAGACGTCCTTGCCGATGCCCTTGAAGACCGCCTCGTCGTACCCGACGAGATCGATCTTGTTGACGGCCAGTACTACGTGAGGCACCCGCAGCAGCCCGGCCACGGCGAGGTGCCGCCGGGTCTGCTCCAGTACGCCGTGCCGCGCGTCGACCAGGATGATCACGACATCCGCGGTCGACGCGCCGGTCACCGTGTTCCGGGTGTACTGCACGTGCCCGGGGCAGTCGGCCAGGATGAACGAGCGCTTGTCGGTGGCGAAGTACCGGTAGGCGACGTCGATGGTGATGCCTTGTTCGCGTTCGGCGCGTAGGCCGTCGGTGAGCAGGGCGAAGTCGAAGTCACCGCCACGGGCCTCGGAAACCGTCTGCACGTGCGCGATCTGGTCGGCGAGGATCGCCTTGCAGTCGTGCAGCAGCCGGCCGACCAGGGTCGACTTGCCGTCGTCCACCGAGCCCGCCGTGGCGAGACGTAGCAGGGTGCTCATCAGAAGTACCCCTCTCGTTTGCGGTCTTCCATCGCGGCTTCGCTGGCCCGGTCGTCGGCGCGGGTGGCGCCACGCTCGGTGATCTCGCTGGCGGCGACCTCGATCACGACCTCCGCAGGGGAGGCCGCGGTCGACGCGACCGCGCCGGTGCAGGACATGTCGCCGACCGTCCGGTACCTGACCAGCCGACTGGAAACCGTCTCACCGGATCTCGGCTGCGAGTAGGGGCCGACGGCAAGCAACATGCCGTCGCGCTCGAACACGTCCCGCTCGTGGGCGTAGTAGATGCTCGGCAGCGGGATCTGCTCGCGCTCGATGTAGTTCCAGATGTCCAGCTCGGTCCAGTTCGACAGCGGGAACACCCGGACGTGCTCGCCCGGCTTGTGCTTGCCGTTGTACAGCGACCACAACTCGGGCCGCTGGTTGCGCGGGTCCCACTGGCCGAACTCGTCGCGGAGGCTGTAGATCCGCTCCTTGGCGCGAGCGCGTTCCTCGTCGCGGCGGCCGCCACCGAAGACAGCGTCGAACCGGTGCCCGTTGATTGCATCGAGCAACGGAATCGTCTGCAGCTGGTTGCGGGTGCCGTCGGAGCGTTCGCGCAGCCGGCCGTCGGCCAGGTAGTCCTCGACCTTCGCCACCTCGAGCCGCAGCCCGAGAGCGGCGACGGTGGCGTCGCGGTAGTCGAGCACCTCTTGGAAGTTGTGCCCGGTGTCGACGTGCAGCAAGGTGAACGGCACCGGCGCCGGTGCGAACGCCTTGCGCGCCAGGTGCAGCATCACGATCGAGTCCTTGCCACCGGAGAAGAGGATCACCGGCCGCTCGAACTCGGCTGCCACCTCCCGGAAGACGAAGATCGACTCGCTCTCCAGCGCGTCCAGCTCGGTCACGATCGACTGGGTCGAGGGCGTGGGAGACGTTTCGTAAACGGCGGTCATGTGTGCAACCCGCATTCGATCTTGCCCTGGCCGGCCCAGCGCCCGCTGCGCGGATCCTCGCCCGGAGCGACCTGCTTGGTGCATGGCTGGCAGCCGATCGACGGGTAGCCGTCGTACTGCAGCAGGTTCACCAGCACGCCGTTGTCGTTGATGTAGCCGTCGAGGTCTTCCTGCGTCCAAGGGGCGATCGGGTTCAGCTTCACCATGTCGCGCTTCTCGTCGTACTCGACGATCTGGGTGTTCGCGCGGGTCGGCGCCTCTTCCCGGCGTACGCCGGTGACCCAGGCCTTGTAGCCCGACAGAACCCGGTTCAGCGGCTCGACCTTGCGCATCGCGCAGCACTTGTCGGGCTCGCGAGCGAACAGGTCCTTGCCGTACTCCGCGTCCTGCTCGGCGACGGTCTGCTTCGGGGTGGCGTTGATCAGGTTGATCGGGAGGGTCGCGGCGACCGCGTCCCGGGTGCCGATGGTCTCGGCGAAGTGGTAGCCCGTGTCGAGGAACAGTACGTCGACGCCAGGGGCCGCCTCGGCCGCGAGGTGGGGCAGTGCCCCGTCCGCCATCGACGCGGTCACCACCAGCTCGTCGCCGAAGGTCTCCCGCGCCCACGCCAGCACTTCCAGCGCCGAGGCGTCGGCTAGTCGTTCGTTCGCCTCTTCGGCGATCGTCTTCAAGTCAGTACTCATTCCACCGTCACCCGCAGTCCGATCATCTTCAGCTGGAACACCCGTGCACAGGGCCGGCACTCCCAAGCGCCATGGCCCTCTTCGGAAGGACGAAGGTCCTCATCACCGCAGTACGGGCAGTACAACGGTGCGGCTCTCTCACTCATTGCAACGCTCCTTCCTCGGCACGGACGACCCACTGGGCGAAGCGTTCGCCCTCGGACCGCTCTTTCAGGTAGTTCTGGGTGACCCGCTCGACGTAGTCGGCGAGTCCTTCGGAGGTCACCTTGTGACCGCGCAGCTTCCGGCCGAAGCCGGCGTCCAGCCCGAGCCCGCCACCGAGGTGCACCTGGTAGCCCGGCACCTGCTTGCCGTCGGCATCCAGCACCAGCTGGCCCTTGAGGCCGATGTCGGCGACCTGGATCCGGGCGCAGGAGTTCGGGCAGCCGTTCACGTTGACCGTGATCGGCACGTCCAGGTCGGGGATCCGCTCCTCCAGCTCGCCGATCAACTCGGCCGCGCGGGCCTTCGTCTCGACGATCGCCAGCTTGCAGAACTCGATCCCCGTGCAGGCCATCGTGTTCTGCCGCCAGGCCGACGGCCGGGCCTGGTAGCCGAGTTCGGCCAGCTGGGCGACCAGCGACTCGACCTGCGCCTCCTCGACATCCAGCACGATGAACTTCTGCTGCGCGGTGGTCCGGATCCGGTCCGACCCGTGCGCCGCGACGACGTCGGCCACCTTGGCCAGCGAGCTGCCGGAGACCCGCCCGACGACGGGCGCGACGCCGACAAAGTACCGGCCGTCCTTCTGCTTGTGCACGCCGACGTGATCACCCTGTACTGCGGGGATCTCCGGCGCGGGTCCGTCGATGAGCTTGCGGCCGAGGTACTTGTCGCTCTCGAGGATCTCGCGGAACTTCTCCATGCCCCAGTCGGCGACCAGGTACTTCAACCGGGCCCGGGTCCGCAGCCGGCGGTAGCCGTAGTCGCGGAAGATGCCGACGACGCCCTTCCAGGCCAGGTGCACCTCGTCCAGCGGGATCCACGCCCCGACGCGCTGGGCGAGCATCGGGTTGGTGGACAGGCCGCCGCCGACCCACAGGTCGAAGCCGGGGCCATGTTCGGGGTGGACAACGCCGACGAAGCTGATGTCGTTGACCTCCGGCACCACGTCGTGGGACGGGTGGCCGGTCATCGCGGTCTTGAACTTGCGCGGCAGGTTGGAGAACTCAGCGCTGCCGATGTACCGCTCGACGATGTCGTCGATGGCCGGCGTCGGGTCGATGATCTCGTCCGCGGCGATGCCGGCGACCGGGCTGGAGATGATGACGCGCGGGACGTCGCCACAGGCCTCGGTGGTGTAGAGCCCGACCGCCTCCAGCTTCTGCCAGATGGCCGGTACGTCCTCGACCCGGATCCAGTGCAGCTGGATGTTCTGCCGGTCGGTGATGTCGGCGGTGTCCCGCGCGTAGGTGCTGGACACCTCGGCGATCACCCGCAGCTGCTCGGTGCTGAGCTGGCCGCCCTCGATCCGGACCCGGAGCATGAAGTACTTGTCGTCCAGCTCCTCCGGCTCCAGCGTGGCGGTCTTGCCGCCGTCGATCCCGGGCTTGCGCTGGGTGTAGAGCCCCCACCAGCGGAACCGGCCGCGCAGATCGGCGGGGTCGATCGAGTCGAACCCCCGGTGGGCATAGATGTTCTCGATCCGGGCCCGGACGTTCAGGCCGTCGTCGTTCTTCTTGTTCTCTTCGTTCTTGTTCAGTGGCTCGCGATAGCCGAGCGCCCACTGACCTTCGCCCTTGCCCTTACGGGGGCGAGCGGGTTTGCGGGCGGTGCCGGTTTGCGGTGAGGAGACGCCAGTCATCCGGAACGGTGTCCTTGTCCTAGAGACAGGTGCGTCCGCGTGAGGCTAGCTCGAAGCGTCGTCGATTCGATCTGGTCTGCGCGGTGCGCACCCAGCAGATGTTTCGAGCGGGGTGGCTGTCAGAGCATCGAAGGACAACAGATGGCGCTGCGCATGCGACCGAGGTCGACGTGAATCCGACCTACGAGATGAGTCGAGCGGGCAGCGAGCATGGTGATAATGCTCAGCGCGATCGGCTCGTAAATCAACTCCCATTCTCTCATCGTGAGACGCGATCTCACGATGCGGCTATGTCTACCAGTGTACTTCGGATTGTTTCGGCCCTGAAAGACACCCCCGCGGCCGCCGGTCAGCGGGCTCAGGCGAGCGCTGAACTGGCAGGTAGCAGCTCGCGGCACCCCTCGACCGAGACATGGCTCACATTGACGCCGGTGTGGTCACCTCAGCCGGAAGATCTCTACGACATGGGGCGCATCGATGAGGGTGTGTGGTGCGACTGCGTGGTAGGCCCAGACGTGCGTCCACGCGTTGCCGGTGCGCACGGTCAGGACCGTCTTCATCATTCCTGGGCCGAAATAGGTGAAGAACAAGAAGATGATCGACAGGAGCCAGTTGGCCGGTGAGGTGAGAACCGTCCACGCGTCCCAGAGGTGCAGGAGGGTGTAGGTGATGCCGCCGAGAATGACCGTCGTCGCGGTCGAGCCGGTCAGCTTCAGGAACCGGGGCACCAGGATGCAGTACACGAAGATCATCGCGGGCAGTACTGCGCCGGCAAGGTAGAGGATGAACGTGAGGGGCAGGCCGACGAGGTACTGCCCGGTGGTGAGTTGCCCGAAAGCCGTCGTCAGCGTGGCGAACTGGATCGCCGACTCGATGAGCAGTACGACGACGATCACCCGGGCGTCACCGCGCCGGTCGCTGGACTTGAGGTTCAGTTGCTCCGCCGAGTACTTGCGGCGGAAGTACGCCAACGGCAGTACTGCGTAGACCATGACGTTGTAGCCCGCCCATGTGATCGCCTCGGCCGGAGCGACGTGGTCGTGAGTGCCGAAGATCGAGCCGGCAAGGTGCAATCCGAAGGGGTGCCAGCCGAACAGCCGGGCGAGGATGAATCCGAGAGCGAGGCCGAGTGCCCCATAGATGAGCAGCAGTAGGGTCTCCCGGCGCGCGACCGCGAGGTCCGGGGCCCTGGCGGCGAGGTCGGGCCGGACGCGGCGTCTGGTCAGCAGGCAGGTCACGGCCATCAAGCCAAAGATCCCCAGCATTCCGAGATTGGTATTCACCACGTGGTCGACCGTGGAGCCGGGCACGCCTGGCCAGCCGAACGGCAGCGCCTCATCCGCGACGAGCAGAACCACGGCGTTTGCGGCGCCCCAGACCGCGGCCGTGATCCGGACGCTGCGCTGGCGTGCCAAGCGGCGCACTGAGGTCAGGGCGCGCGGTGGGGTAGCCGTGATCGACATGAGGCTCCTTTTTTGGTACAGCTGTACTAGTGGCGATCAACGTAGCACAGCTGTGCTATAAAAAACTATGCCGAAGATCGTCGATCCCACTGAACGACGCCAGCACCTAGCGGAGGCGGCATGGCGGGTGATCCTTCGCGACGGGCTCGAGCACGCGTCGGTCCGCAACGTCGCGCGCGAAGCCGGGTTGTCCAACGGCTCGTTGCGCCACATGTTCAGCACGCAGGCCGAACTGCTGGTCTTCGCGATGAACCAGGTGGTCGAGCGCATCGAGCGCCGTCTCGACTCTCTCGATCCGACCGGTGACCCGCGTGCGACCGCGGAGCGGTTCCTCGTCGAACTGCTGCCCCTCGATGAGGAACGCCAGAAGGAGAACGCCGTCTGGCTGGCCTTCACCGCACGTGCACTGGTTGACCCGGAACTGCGCGAATGCGCCGAGAGGAGTTACGACGCGCTGCGTGCCGGCTGCCGCCGCTGGGTGACCGAGATCGCCGGCGACCAGATCGACGTCGAGCAGGAGGCCGACCGGCTCCACGCAGTACTCGACGGTCTCGCCGTTCACGCCGCGACCCGGCCGGAGATCGCCACCGCAGACAGGCTTCGAGCGACATTGGCGATGCATCTCGACACTCTCGTCCCCTCAGGACCGCGCTGAATGCTCTTCCCGCAGATGGTGTACTCCGTCGCCGGGCTGCGCTAGCGTGTGCCGCAACCGTTAGGAAGGTTTCCTAATGGTTGTTGCAGCGTCGATGCAAGGTCGAGCAAGGGAGCCTGCGATGGGGACGTTCCGCCGCGTCATGTCGATCACTCTGGCCGCCGGATTGGTGGTGACTCCGGTGACGGCCGCCGGTGCCGGTACTGCGGTTGGGGAGGTGGCAGGGGCCGGGCTGATTCGGGTGAACCAGCTCGGATACAGCGGCACGGTGGGCGAATCGGCGTACCTGATGACCGAGCAGGTCGCGGCGGGAGCACGCTTCGACGTGGTCGACAAGCGGGGACGCCGGGTGCTCAGTGGGCGCGCGGGTGCGGATGCGGGGGAGTGGAACGCGAAGTACCGGCATGTCTATCGGTTGGATCTTTCGGGACTTCGGTGGCCGGGGACGTACCGGGTGAAGGTGGCCGGGGTGCCGGTGTCGCCCGCGTTCGAGGTCGGCTCGGACAAGCGGTTGCTGGAAGGCGCCAAGGACAAGGCCGTGAACTTCTTCACCGAGCAGCGGGACGGAGCGAACGTAGTACCGGGGTCGCTCGGGCGTCGTCCGTCGCACCTGACCGACCGGGCCGCGCAGGTCTATGACTGGCCGACCTTCGCGGGTCCCGACACAGATCAGACCGTCGGTGAGATGCGCCGGATCGGTGGGCCGGTCGATGTCGAGGGCGGCTGGTACGACGCGGGCGACTACCTCAAGTTCACCCACATCGCGGCGTACTCGGATTCGTTGCTGTGGGCATCGGCTCGGGACGGCCGGTGGCCGGATTCGACGCTACTGAAGGAAGCTCGGCACGGTCTGGCCTGGCTGGACAAGATGTGGGACGAGCGGACGAAGACGCTCTACATCCAGGTCGGCGCCGGCACCGGCAACGTCGAGGAGACCTTCATCGGCGACCACGACATCTGGCGGTTGCCCGAGGCGGACGACCAGGACGACGCACCTGGGCACCAGTTCATCAAGAACCGGCCGGTCTTCCGGGCCGCTGCACCGGGCATGCCTATCAGCCCGAACCTTGCCGGTCGGACCGCGGCGGCTTTCGCTCTGGCTGCACAGGTCGAGGCCCGTACTGCGCCCGCTCGGGCTCGCCGGCATCTCGAGACCGCCGCGCAGATCTACGCGCAGGCGCAGACGTCTGGGGTGACGCAGTTGGTCACCTCGTTGCCCTTCGCCTTCTACCCGGAGAGCGCCTGGCGGGATGACCTGGAGCTTGGCGCTGCTGAGCTTGCGCTTGCTGCACAGAAACTGGGCGACCGTCGTGCACGCGCTTGGGTGCGCGCTGCGGAGCACTGGGCGGGGGAGTACCGCAAGCACGAGGCGGGTGGGGACACGCTCAACCTGTACGACGTGAGCGCGCTCGCGCATGCCGACCTGATCCGTGCCGCTCGTTTTGATCGCTCGGTGGACGTTGCCGCGTTGAAGAACGATCTTCGGGCCCAGCTGGAGATCGGGGCGAAGCGTGCCGCCGCGGATCCGTTCGGCGCCGGCGCGCAGTACGACAACTTCGACGCCGTCCCGCACGCCTTCGGGTTGGCGGCGACTGCACGGCTCTACCGCACGGCGACCGGCGACCGGCGGTACGACGCCTTCGGTACCGGTCAACTGAGCTGGAACTTCGGCGCCAACCCATGGGGTGTGCCGTTCATGGTCGGAGTCGGCGAACCGATGACGCGCTGCCCCCACCACCAGATCGCCAACATCGTCGACCGCCCGCTGACCGGTGCCGTGGTGAACGGCCCCAACTCCGCGGATCTCTTCGAGGACGGCCTCGGCGACAACCTGGATGGCATGAAGCCCTGCCCGGCCGACGGCGTAGACCGCTTCGAGGAGTTCACCGGCCGAGGCTCGCGCTACGTAGACGACGTCCGCTCCTGGCAGGCTTCAGAACCCGCCGACGACTTCGCCGCCATCGCGGTCTACGCCCTTACCCGCTAGAGCTGTCTGCTCAGCCCCACTCTGTGCACCGTCCAGTCAATCTACTTTCGAGTAGCTGCTCAGGCGGTGCACAAGGTGGAGTTGGGTCAACGCGAGCTAGTTGGCTGGGTGCTCTTTGCGCCAGGAGTTGACCAGCTGGTCTAGGTCGGCGCGAATGAAGGCGAAGAACTCGGCGGCCTCTGCGAGGCGGTCGCCGACGACGGTCTTTGCGCCGAAGAGGTCCGCCCCAGAGCGCACCGACGATTCCCACTCGCCCAGTGCGCTGTTTCGGCGTTCGAGGATGGCTGCGAAGACGTCCTCCCGGATCCGGTAGTGATCCTTGCGCGACCCGGGCAGCCGTTCTCGCGTGATGAACGAGACCTGGATGAGCTGCCGGACAGCACCAGACACAGCCGGCTGGCTGATCTGCAGCGCTTCGGCGAGTTCGGCCGCGGTCATCGTGCCGGTCGGGCTGACCAGCATGCGGGCCATCACCCGGGCCGACATCGTCGGTACGCCGCTGTTGGCGAGGACGCCGGCGAAGCGCTCGACGAACTGGCTGATCTCGGCGGGCGTGGGATCCGGTGCCATGGCCGAACACTACTAATTATCACAGAGTTCTGATAGTTCGGCAGAGAAAAGCGCCCGCCGCCAGGAAATGGAGGCGGGCGCCGGTGGAACTCAGTTCAGGTCGAGCCCGGGGTACAGCGGGTGCTTGTCGAGCATCTCCGCCGAGGCGGCGCGGACCTTGTCGGCCACGCCGTCGGCGAGCACGTACTTCGCCTTGGACGGCGCACCGGCGGCGGTGGTCGTCGGGGTGACGCTGGACAGTACGTCGACCATCAACTCGGCGACGCGGTCGAACTCGTCGGCGCCGAAGCCGCGGGTCGTCAGCGCCGGCGTACCGATCCGGACGCCGGAGGTGTACCAGGCGCCGTTCGGGTCACGCGGAACCGCGTTGCGGTTCGTCACGATGCCCGCGTCGAGCAGCGCCGACTCGGCCTGCCGGCCGGTGATCCCGTACGCCGAGACGTCGAGCAGTACGAGGTGGTTGTCCGTGCCGTCGGTGACGAGCTTGACGCCACGCTTCATCAGGCCCTCGGCCAGGGTCACCGCGTTGTCCGCGACGTTCTGCGCGTAGGTCTGGAACGAAGGCTGACGCGCCTCGGCCAGCGCGACGGCCTTGGCCGCCATCACCTGGCTGAGCGGGCCACCGAGCACCATCGGGCAGCCGCGGTCGACCGCGTCGGCGTACTCCGGCTGGCAGAGCACCATGCCGCCGCGCGGGCCGCGAAGCGACTTGTGCGTGGTCGTCGTCGTGACGTGCGCGTGCGGGACCGGGTCGAAGTCGCCGGTGAAGACCTTGCCGGCCACGAGTCCGGCGAAGTGCGCCATGTCGACCATCAAGGTGGCGCCGACCTCGTCGGCGATCTCGCGCATCTTGGCGAAGTCCACCTTGCGCGGGTACGCCGAGTAGCCGGCGATCAGGATCAGCGGCTTGAACTCACGAGCCGTCGCGGCGACCTTGTCGTAGTCCAGCAGACCCGTCTCCGGGTCGGTGCCGTACGAGCTCTGGTGGAACATCTTGCCGGAGATGTTCGGCCGGAAACCGTGGGTCAAGTGACCACCGGCGTCCAGGGACATGCCGAGCATCTTCTGGTCGCCGAGCGCTTTGCGGAGCTTGGCCCAGTCCTCGTCGGACAGGTCGTTGACGTGCTTGGCGCCGACCTCGGCCAGGGCCGGGGACTCGATCCGCTGGGCCAGGATCGCCCAGAAGGCGACCAGGTTCGCGTCGATGCCGGAGTGCGGCTGGACGTAGGCGTGCGGCGCGTCGAAGAGCGCCCTCGCGTGGTCGGCCGCGGTCTGCTCGACGGTGTCGACGTTCTGGCAGCCGGCGTAGAAGCGGTGCCCGACGGTGCCCTCGGCGTACTTGTCCGAGAGCCAGTTCCCCATCGTCAGCAGGGTCGCGGGGGAGGCGTAGTTCTCGCTGGCGATCAGCTTCAGCGAGGACCGCTGGTCGGCCAGTTCGGCCTTGATCGCGCCGGCGATGGTGGGTTCCACCGCGCCGATCACCTCGAGCGCGTTGCGGTACGCGGCCGACGCGGCTGCGGCGTCGAAGGGTTGAGTCATCTTCGTCTCTCTCCTGAGGTCGCACAGGTTTCCCTGTGACAAGGTCGCGGCACCCAGGCGCACGGTGCCGGCGTCTTTTCGCTCCCCGGTGGTCGATCCCACCTCAGCGCCAGTCGCGACGTTCGTAACCCTAGCGTGTAGAGGTCCGGCTTAGTGCGCCGTGTCGGGGCACTACAGGATGCGGTCGAGGATCGGACCGTACGGCGTGGTGCGCGGCAGCGTGCCGAAGACGCCACCCCAGTCGCCGGCGAGACGGGAGGCGACGAACGCGTCCGCCACCTCCGGCGTCGAATGCCGCACCAGCAGCGATGCCTGCAGGCATACGGCCATCCGCGCGGCGAGCCGTCGAGCGCCCGCTTCAGCCCCAGCTAGATCGGAGAGCGATTCCAGTACATCGGTCACGGCCGCGTCCAGGCGATGGTCGGCACCCCGCGCCGCACCGACCTCCAGCAGCCACGCTTCCAGCGACTCGGGTCGCCGCAGCGCACGCAGTACGTCGAGGGCGTTGACCGTGCCGGAGCCTTCCCAGATGGAGTTCAGCGGTGACTCGCGGAACAGCAGCGGGAGACCGCTCTCTTCGACATAGCCGTTGCCGCCGAGACACTCCAGCGCCTCCGCGACGGTGAACGACGTGCGCTTGCAGACCCAGAACTTGGCCAGCGGCAAAGCGATCCGGCGGAAGCCCGCGGCCTGCTCGTCACCAGCCAGCGACGCGTCCATCGCAGCGGCGAGACGCATCGAGAGAGCGGTTGCTGCCTCGCTCTCGATCGCGAGGTCGGCCAGCACGTTCTGCATCGCGGGCTTGTCCTTCAGCAGACTGCCGAAGGCACTGCGATGCGCGGTGTGCCAGGTCGCCTCGACCAGGGCCCGGCGCATCAGCGCGGCCGAGCCGAGCACGCAGTCCAACCGGGTCGACGCCACCATCTCGATGATCGTCCGGACACCGGCGCCCTCGTCGCCGAGCCGATGCCCGACCGTTGCGTGGAACTCGACCTCGCTGGACGCGTTCGACCGGTTGCCGAGCTTGTCCTTCAACCGTTGCAGGGCAAACGCGTTCCGATTGCCATCGGCAAGGACTCGGGGTACGACGAAACAGGTCAGACCGTCCGGCGCCTGGGCGAGCACGAGGAAGACGTCGACCTGCGGGGCGGAGCAGAACCACTTGTGCCCGTTCAGCAGATACTCACCGTCCGCACCGGTCGGAGTAGCGGTGGTCAGATTGGCCCGCACGTCGGATCCGCCCTGCTTCTCCGTCATGCCCATTCCGGCGAGCGCGCCGGCCTTCTCGGCGACGGGCAGGCGACGAGGGTCGTACTGCGTGGCGGCGAGGCGGGGGATCCACTCGTCGGCGAGTGCGTTGTCCGCGCGGAGTGCAGGGACCGCGGAGTACGTCATCGAGATCGGGCAGCCGTGGCCTGGCTCGACCTGTGACCAGAGGTAGAAGCCGGCCGCGCGGGTCAGGTGGGGTGACGGCTTGTCGCTGGTCCACGGTGCCGCTTGGAGACCGAAGCCGACTGCCTTGTCCATCAGCCAATGCCAGGACGGGTGGAACTCGACCTCGTCGATCCGATGGCCGTAGCGGTCATGCGTTCGCAGTACAGGGGAGTTCTGGTTGGCGGGGAGCGTATGAGAGAGCGCTTCCTGAGATCCGGCCAGTTCGCCGATCGCGGTCAGGCCTGGATCATCGTTCAGGTCAGCGTATGGACGCAGAGAGTCACCAAGTGCGGTGTCCCGCGTGAAGAAGTTCACCCCTTGGAGTGGGGGAGCCTGATTCGTTACAGCGTTTGGGTCCGCCATGTCAGTACGGTAAGCGGTATGGCACGCTCTGGGTCCGAGACCTCCGTCTCACTCGCATGGGCCCGACAACTTCCCGGCACCACCTGGCGGCTGCTGACCCAGACGGTCGGCACCTGTCTGCGGTACCGGGTCACGGGACTGGCCGCGGAGGCGGCGTTCTTCGCGATCCTGTCGTTGCCGCCGCTGATCTTCGGGCTGGCCGGCAGCATCGGCTTCATCGCGAACGAGTTCGACCTGGAGACGATCGAGGACATCAAGTTCCAGATCATCCAGCTGGCCGAACGGGCGCTGACCGCGGACTCGGTCCAGCAGGTGATCGTGCCGACCCTCGACGACGTGCTCGGCAGTGGTGGCCGCTTCGACGTCATCTCGATCGGTTTCCTGCTCGCCCTGTGGTCCGGCAGCCGGGCGCTGAACGTCTTCGTCGACACCATCACGATCATGTACGGGATGGGCGGCCGTCGCGGCATCGTCAAGACCCGGGCGCTGTCGTTCACCCTGTACTGCGTCGCACTCATCATCGGTGTGATCGTCCTGCCGCTGGTGCTGGCCGGCCCGAACGCCGTGGATGCACTGCTGCCGCAACGAGTCGACTTCCTGAACCAGCTGTACTGGCCGGTCGTGACGATCCTGTCGGCGGGCTTCCTGAACACCCTGTACCACCTGTCGGTGCCGGTGCGGACGCCGTGGGTGTCCGACCTGCCGGGGTCGTTCCTGGCGCTGTCGATCTGGATTCTCGGCAGCTTCCTGCTGCGCTGGGTCCTGCAGACCACGGTCGGCGGGACCTCGATCTATGGGCCGCTCGCGGCGCCGATCGCGGTGCTGCTGTGGCTGTACCTGACCGCGATCGCGGTGCTGATCGGTGCGGCGCTGAACGCTGTGGTGGACCGGACATGGCCGCACAAGGCGCGCAAAGCGGAGGCGGCCGAGCCGGTGATGAAGGCGGACTCGAAGGTGCATCACGCAGACGGGCTCGGACCGGACGACGAACGGCCCGAGGTCAAGATGGCCAAGGCTGTGGAGGCACTCGGTGAACACAAGGCGCCGGCACCCGTAGAGGCGATGCCTGAGAAACCGGAGCCCGCTGAGCAGGCCGCGGCCGCAACGGCGCCCGCTGAGCCGACGGCGACCCCCGCGGCGCCGGCGCCCGCAGTACGGGCGGAGGCTGACGGGGCCGATCTCAAGGCCAGGCGGAAGGCCAAGCAAGCTGAGCGCAAGCCTGCGCCGGTAGGAAAACCCGGTGCGCCCACCGAACCTGACGACCTAGGCTGATCGCATCGCGACACAGACGTTTCCGGACCGACGGAAACGTCCAGGACATGGAAGGGAGCTGACGCCGTCATGAGCTTGGATCAGGCCCATCGGGCCGCTGTCTCCCACTTCGTCCGTCCGCTGAGCTGATCTCGCGGCCGGGCCTCTCGAAAGGTTCGTCGCAAGATGTCAGCAGAACTTCAGGCTCTCGGGCTGGACACCCAGACGGCCGGCCATTTCGAAACACTGTCCGATGAACTTGTCCCGGGGCGCGTGGTCCGGGTCGACAAAGGACTGTCGACCGTCCTGACGGAGGACGGCCCAGTCCGCGCCAGCTGGTCGGGCGCAGTACTGGCGGCCATCGCTACGGACACCCAGGCGACTCCGTGTACCGGCGACTGGGTTGCACTCCGTAGCTGGCCGGACGACCGCGTCACCGTCGAGGCCGTTGCCCCACGCCGTACTGCGATCGTGCGGGCTGAGGTCGGGGGTAGCTCGCGTGGGCAGGTCCTCGCGGCCAACATCGACGTGGTCGCCGTTGTGGTCGGGTTGCACCCGGAGCCGAACATCTCTCGCATAGAGCGCTTCCTCGCCCTCGCCTGGGAGAGCGGCGCGCGGCCGGTCGTAGTACTGACCAAGGCTGACCTAGTAGGCGATGCGGACTCTGTCGCTGAGGACGTGGCGACTGCTGCGCCAGGTGCCGACGTACTGGTGTGCAGTGCGACGACAGGCGAAGGTCTGGAGGCTGTGAGGGCACTACTGGACGACAACGCGACTATGGCCCTGCTAGGGACGAGTGGTGCCGGCAAATCGTCTCTGGTGAACGCACTGGCCGGTGTTGAGCTTCTAGACGTGCAGGCGATCCGTGAGGACGGCAAGGGGCGGCACACGTCCGTACGGCGTGAGTTGATCCTGCTGCCCGGCGGTGGCGTTGTTATCGATACGCCTGGGCTGCGGGGGATCGGGCTGCAGGAGTCTGGTGAAGGGCTGGCGGCTGCGTTCCCCGATGTGACTGCGCTGGCCGAGCAGTGCCGCTTCAAGGACTGTGGGCACGTGACGGAGCCGGGGTGCGCAGTGCAGGCGGCTCTGGAAGACGGGACGTTGTCTGTGCGGCGCTATGAGAGCTGGGTGAAGCTGCAGCGCGAGGCGGCCTATATGGCTCGGCGGGCCGACAGTCGGCTTCAGGCGGAGGCCCGTAAGGCTTGGGTCCGCCAGACGAAGGACTACCGCCGGGACACCCAACCCCGGCCCTAGCGACACCCAACCCCACCCTAAGTTTGTCCTGAGTAATGAAAGACTCGGGCCATGGACCGTTCTGTTTTGGTGACCGGAGCATCACGGGGGATCGGTGCGGCAACGGCTCGGGCCTTTGCCTGGCCTCGCCGCTGGCCGAGTTCGCCACTGGCACAGTCCTAGACGGCTCCCACCTCCGCATATAGACCGCTCTGATCGGCCATCGATTTCGCGATGAGCTGTGCGGCGGAGCGGAGGCGGGCGGGCGTGAGGGTTGCGTAGCCGATGACCAGGCCGGGTGGAAGGTCGATGGTGTTGGCATAGCGGGACAGCGGCGAGAGGTGGATGTGCTGCGCTACCAGGCGTTCGACGACAGCGCGATCGTCGAGGCCGGACGGCAGCTGCACGACGAGGTGCAAACCGCCGGCGATGCCGATCGGCCTCCAGTCCGGTAGGAACTCGGCGAGGGCGGCGAGCAGAGCATCGCGTCGTTCGCGATAGAGCAGGCGAGTACGTCGGAGGTGCCGGTCATATCC
This sequence comes from Kribbella catacumbae DSM 19601, assembly GCF_000372465.1. Taxonomy (GTDB): domain Bacteria; phylum Actinomycetota; class Actinomycetes; order Propionibacteriales; family Kribbellaceae; genus Kribbella; species Kribbella catacumbae. The sequence continues at coordinate 51,251 of NZ_AQUZ01000001.1, read as the reverse complement.
GCCGTTCCGGAGGAACATCGTGAGGGCCGCCTGGTCCAGGGCTGATCCGCCACGGTCGTGCAGACGCTTCTGTCGCACCACTTCCTCGAGCATGCGGGCGGGCGGCACCAGCCAGCCGAGCCGCAGGGCCGGAGCCATCGTTTTGCTCAGTGTGCCGACGTACGCGACGGAGTCGGGGTAGATCGCTTGCAGCGCGCCGACGGGCGCACGGTCGTAGCGATACTCGGCGTCGTAGTCGTCCTCGATCACCAGCCCGTCGGTTGAGCCCGCCCACTCCAGCAGCGCACGCCGACGGCCCGGACTCATGGAGACACCGAGCGGGTACTGGTGTGCCGACGTCACGATCACCGCCCGGCAATCGGTACGCGCCAGCGCATCGACGCGGATGCCCTCATCGTCAACGGGCACAGGGCATCCGCGCAGTCCACGCGCCGCCAGAAGCTCGTACTGCTCTTGGTTGCCGGGGTCTTCGACCGCGACCTCCGTCTGACCGTCGGCGCGCAGTACGGCGCACAGCAGGTTGAGCGCTTCGAAGGTGCCGTGCGTGATGACGACGCCGGCCGGGTCGGTCACCACGCCGCGGACTCGGCCGAGGTATCCGGCCAGCTCGGTCCTGGTCGTCAGCAGGCCGGCTGGATCGGGATAGCCGAGCTCGACATCGGTGAGCTCGGCGCAGCCCTGCCGCAGCGCGGACAGCCAGGCGCTGCGCGGGAAGGCGCCGAGGGATGGCATGCCGGGGCCGAGCCGGTAGCGCTCGGGCGCCGGAGCGGACGGCTTAGCCGCGGCCGCCGGGGGTGGCGCGACGTCTGCGATCCAGGTCCCCGAACCGTGCCTGGCCTCCAGGTAGCCCTCCGCGACGAGTTGGCGGTAGACGGCCGTCACGGTTCCGCGCGCCACGCCGATCTGGGCGGCGAGGTCCCGGCTGGACGGCAGGCGCTCGCCGGTGCGCAGGCGGCCGGCGCGGATCGCAGTACGGAGAGAGCTCTCCAGACCCCGGCCCGGCTGAGCGCCTGCCTCTCCTGTCGGGAGCAACAACTCTCGCAGAGTGGTCCAACTTTCTGCCATACGTGTGGACCTTACCGTTAATCCACTTCCTGCGCAGACTGCTTCTTGTCACGGAAAGAGAGGCATCGCATGCGCCATCGTTGGCTGGGGACGGCACGCGGACTTCCGCGGGTGTTCTGGTACCTGTGGTCGATCACCCTGATCGGGAACATCGCTTCGTTCGTCCTGATTTTCATCACGTTCTACCTGCACAGCGAGCGAGGTTTCGACCCGGCTCAGATCGGTCTGGCGCTCGCCTTGACCGGCGGCGGTTGCGTCGTCGGGAGCATCGGCGGCGGGGTGCTCGCCGACCGGTGGGGCCGGCGCCGTACAGCGGTCGGCGGCTATCTGATCAGTTCGGCGGCGCTGGCGGGCGCCGGGCTGAGCGGCGGCCTGGTGTCGATCATGGCCTTCCTGGTGGTCATGGGCGCGGGCACAGTCGCTGCGGGGATCGCGAGCAGCGCCATCCTCAGCGAGGTGGTGCCGGCCGAGGACCGACCGCGCGCGTACAGCATCAACTACTGGGCGATCAACGTCGGTACGTCGATCGCGGCTCTGCTCGCACCTGTTGCGATGAAGGCCGGGTTCGCGGTGATCTTCGTGGTCGACGCCATCGGATTCCTGATCCTCGCCGTGCTGATGTGGCGCCTGGTGCCGGAAACCCGGGTCGCGCCGTCGGTGGAGACCGTGGCGCCAGCCGGCGCCGTGCGGACCATCCTGCGCGACCGGCAGTTCCTGCTGTTCGTTGCGCTCTTCTTCGGATTCCAGCTGATCTTCAAACAGAGCAACGCGGGCTTACCACTCGCCGTACAACGCGACGGCCTTGACGCACAGGCCTACGGCTGGATCTACGCGATCAACACCCTGCTGATCGTGGTGGGCCAACTGTTCCTGCCACGCCTCATCCAGGGCCATACGTACTCACGTGTACTCGCCCTAGGCGCACTCTTGGTCGGCCTAGGCTTCGGCCTGACCGGCGTCGCCGACGTCATCTGGTTCTACGCCCTAACCGTGGCGATCTGGACGCTGGGGGAGATGGCGTACTTCGCAGTCCTCGACAGTTCGCTCGCGGGCATGGCGCCAGGAAGCCTGCGCGGCCGGTACTTCGGCTTCTTCACAGCAGCCAGCCAGACGTCCCGACTGGTTGCGCCGTTACTCAGCGGCTACCTGCTGCAGTACCACGGCCAGACGCTTTGGATCGCCTGCCTCATCCTCGGCATGGCGCTCGCCGCGTCGTACTTGGTGACTGGCCGGTCCAGAGAACAACGCATCGCAGAGACCACGAAGTCTGAGTCAGTCCCTGTCTGACAACGACATCAGCCAGCCGGAAAGCCGACCGACGACAGCAACCCAAGCAAAGGGGGTGTGGGTGGCGAAGCCCCCACCCGCGGCAAGCGAAGCGCAGCCGCACAAATGACGAGAGCGACCCGGTCCGCGCTTTCCGCGGACACGAGTCGCCCATCGCTCTCGTGGACGATACTGGGATCGAACCAGTGACCTCTTCCGTGTCAGGGAAGCGCGCTACCGCTGCGCCAATCGTCCTTGTTTTACAAGGTTTTCGAGGTGGAGACGGGATTCGAACCCGTGTACACGGCTTTGCAGGCCGTTGCCTCGCCTCTCGGCCACTCCACCACAGAGTCTCAGCCTACTGACCTGTACCGAGCGAACGACCGGGTTCGAACCGGCGACCTCAACCTTGGCAAGGTTGCGCTCTACCAACTGAGCTACGTTCGCATCGCGCTGAGCTGTTCGAACTGCTCCGAACTGCTCGGTGCGAGAGCAGAACAGTAGCGCACTTTTCCGCAACATCGAAACTGGGTATCCGGGTGTCGGCCGGCCACCTGCGCAGGCGGGAAAATCGCCTCTCCCGTCACACCAGTTTCACTAGTTCTCAAGCATCGTGAGCTCTACGTCCGCCAGGAAGTCCGCGTCGCCGAGCAGTTCGATCGAGCTGATCACGCCGTCGGTGACGGTGAACGCGATCACGACCTGCAGCTCCCCGTCACGCACCCACACGGCACTCGCCATCCCGTCGACCAGCGCGAGCTTCGCGGCCTTCGCGCGACCCGAGAAGGTCTGCGCAATGGCGGTCGCGCCACGCACGAGGGCGACCGCACCCTTGGCAGCTGCGCCGTCGTCGGCGCGCAGTACGACGTCTGGATCGAGCATCGTCAGCAGCGCATCGAAATCACCTGTCCGCGAAGCCGTGAGGAAGGCGGCGACGATCTCGCGCTGCCGGGCCGCATCGGCCTCCGGTACTTCGGGTCTGCCCTGAACCCGCCGTCGAGCCCGACTCGCCAACTGCCGAGCGGCCGCGGGGGAGCGCCCCACGATCGGAGCGATCTCGTCGAACGGCACCGCGAACATGTCATGCAACACGAACGCAAGCCGCTCAGCCGGCGTCAGCGTCTCCAGTACGACGAGCAACGCGAGCCCCACGGAATCCGCCTGCACGGCCTCGAGCTCCGGGTCCGGTACCTCGTGGTCAGCCAGCGTAGGGGAGTGCTCACCAACCACGTGCTCCGGCCGCGCCCGGCGTACCCGCAGCATGTCCAGGCAGATCCGCCCGACCACAGTCGTCAGCCAGCCCCCGAGGTTGTCGATCGCCCCAACCTCGGACCGGCTGAGCCGCAACCAGGCTTCCTGTACCGCGTCCTCGGCCTCCTGCTCCGACCCGAGCATCCGGAACGCAACCGCCCGCAAGTGCCCACGATTCTCCTCGAACCGCTCCGCCAGCCACTCGTCCCCGCCCATGCCGCCACCTTCCCATCCCGCCAATGTCACACCGGGCACCCGGCGCCCGTCATCAGACTGACGAACCCGCTAGGCAAGATGTGACACTGCATCACTCACACAGGAGGAGAGACCCCATGACCGACCCCGCAGCCCGTCCCCTAGAAACCCGCAAAGCCGACACCCTGCGCCGTTTGGACCAGGACGTCGACGCCTGGGTCTCAACAGCATCAGCCGACGGTACGCCGTACCTGATGCCGCTCTCCTTCCTCTGGACAGACAACTCCCTCATCCTGTCCACAGCCCGCAACAACCCCACCAGCCGCAACATCCAGACCACCGGCCAGGTACACCTCTCCCTAGGCGAAACCCGAGACGTAGTCCTGATCACCGGCACGGCCAAACTGGTCGACGACCTCCCCGACCACCTGGCATCGGCCTTCGCCGAGAAGGCCGGCTTCGACCCCCGCGCCTCGAACTACCCGTTCTTCCGGGTAACCCCGCTCACCATCCAGGCCTGGCGAGAAGTCAACGAACTAAAAAACCGCACCCTCATGCTGAACGGCAAGTGGCTATAACACCGGGGCGAGCCACGGTGGGGGCAGGGAAGGGCAGAGCCAGCCAGGCGCGCGAGCTGAAAGCCGGAGCGAGCCACAACAGGGGCAGCGAAGAGCAGCGCCAGCCACAGCGCGTGGGCCGAAGGCCGGAGCCAACCACAGCGCGGTGAGCTGACTGACGGAGGCAACCCAGGCACAGGGGGTGTGGGTGGCGAAGCCCCCACCCGCGGCAAGCGAAGCGCAGCCGCACAAAACGACGAGGGCGACCCGGTCCGCGTTCTCCGCGGACACAGATCGCCCTCGCTCCGAGTGGACGATACTGGGATCGAACCAGTGACCTCTTCCGTGTCAGGGAAGCGCGCTACCGCTGCGCCAATCGTCCAAGATTCAGAGTGTTCGAGGTGGAGACGGGATTCGAACCCGTGTACACGGCTTTGCAGGCCGTTGCCTCGCCTCTCGGCCACTCCACCAGGTGAGAAAGCTGGCCTGCCGACTTCTCGACCAGGAGGATGGCCCTCTCCGAGCGAACGACCGGGTTCGAACCGGCGACCTCAACCTTGGCAAGGTTGCGCTCTACCAACTGAGCTACGTTCGCGTTGCAACCGGGATTTTGTTCCCCTCGGTGCGAGAAGAACATTAGCGCACCTCCGGGCCAGGTCAAAAACGGGGGTCACCTGCTGGTCGACCAGGCGTCATCGGCTCGTCACTCACGGCCTCCCGGGCGGGACCGGGAAGTCCTTCGGCATAAAGTGTCCGGGTGGAAGGAACACGCATGACTATCTGGCTGAACGGTGCTCTTCACGACGATTCGGCCGCCATCTCGCCGCTGGACCACGGGCTCACCACGGGTGACGGAGTCTTCGAGACCCTGAAGATCGTCGACGGGCAGCCGTTCGCGATCACCAAGCACCTGGAGCGGCTGGTCGTCTCCGCGACCGGACTCGGGTTGCCGGAGCCCGATCTGGCGCTGGTACGCGACGCGATCGCGACCGTGGCGAAGGCCGACCCGGATATCGCGTTCGGCCGGCTGCGGATCACCTACACCGGCGGGGTCTCGCCGCTGTCGTCCGATCGCGGTACTGCGGGTCCGACGCTGATCGTCGCGTCACAGGCGATCGAGCGGCCCGCGCCGAGGTCGGCGATCGTCACCGTTCCCTGGGTGCGGAACGAGCGCAGCGCCGTCGCCGGGCTCAAGACCACGTCGTACGCCGAAAACGTCCGCGCCCTCGCTCATGCCAAGGCGCGGGGCGGCAGCGAGGCGATCTTCGCGAACACGGTCGGCGACCTGTGTGAGGGCACTGGCTCCAACATCTTCTGTGTGTTCGATGGCGAGCTCGTCACGCCGACGCTGGAGTCGGGCGCGCTGGCCGGTGTCACGCGCAATCTGGTGCTGGCGTGGTTCGGCGGAGTCGAGCGCGACGTGCCGCTGGCCCGGCTGGCGGAGGCGGATGAGATCTTCCTCACGTCAACCACGCGGGACGTCCAGGCTATCCACCGCGCGGACGACCGCGACCTCGCAGTACCGGGTGAGGTGACCGCGGCCGTCGCCAGGGTCTTCGCCGAGCGCTCAGCCGAGGATCTCGACCCGTAAGGGCACCATCACGACCCGGAAACGACAGCGTCCGGAGCCCCAGCGGGTGCTCCGGACGCTGCTGTTTTGTCTAGGGCGTGTCTCCCAATTCCCTGCGTGCTGCGCGGCACTCGGCACGGCACCTCGCCGCACTGGAGCAAAGGCCACGATGGAAAAACATCGAGGCCTTCACTCCAGCACGCCGAGCTACCGCACCGAGCACCTGCTCGCTACTGCAGGGAATTGGGAGACACGCCCTAGTCGCCGGCGGACTTGCGGCGCTCGCGGTACGCCGCCACGTGCAACCGGTTGCCGCAGGTGCGCGCGTCGCAGTACCGCTTGGAGCGGTTCCGTGACAGGTCGATCAGCGCATCGTCACAGTCCGGTGCCTCACAGCGACGCAAACGTTCGCGTTCACCCGCCGAGATCACCTGGGCGAGCGCGATCCCGCACTCGACCGTGATCCGGCAGGTCAGCGACGCGCCGTCGCGCGAATAGTGGATGTGCCATGGGTGACCGTCGTGGTTCGTCAGCCGGGGCGTCGTCGTACCGCTCGCGACGATCGCGTTGATCATCGCCGCCGCCTCCGCGTCAGAGGCCGTCGTGAACACCGGCGCGAACAGCGGCCGCAGTTCCCGGACGTCCTGCAGATCGGTCTCGGTCAGCTGGCCCACCGCGCTGAACTCGCGCTCGTGGACGAACTTCTCCAGATCCTCGAGCGTTCCCATCGTGTCGACCTGGCTACTCGGCCCGGGCAGCGTGTTCACCAGTTGAACCAGCGTGCCGAGCGCGTGCTCGGTGTCGTGCGAGAAAGTCACAATCACGTCTCCAACGCGACGGGGTCTCCGTCTTGCAGCAAGAGTAGCCCGGTCGGATTCGTACGTCGCGGATCAATGCGCTATGGTTTCACCCGCAACACAGTACGGCGCAAGCAGATCCGGGCGATTGGCGCAGTGGTAGCGCGCTTCGTTCACACCGAAGAGGTCACTGGTTCGAACCCAGTATCGCCCACGCGATCGATGAGCGGCTTGTGTCCCCGGAAAGCGGGGACCGGGTCGCTCGCTTTGTTTTGTGCGGCTGCGCTTCGCTTGCCGCGGGTGGGGGCTTCGCCACCCACACCCCCTTTGCTGTGGCTGGCTCCGGCTGTCGGCTCACCGCGCTCTGGCTGGCTTCGGCTTTCTCTCACCGCGTTGTGGTTGGGTTCGGCTTTCCCTCACTGCGCTGGGTGTTGGCCTGCTTGGGCAGGAGATTTTGCGCTGGAGTGAGAGGTCTCGTGTTCTGGTGGGCAGTTGGGCGTTGTGCGCGTCGAGGGGCTGCGTCGCGTAGGTACTGTCTTGGGGGTGCTTGCTCTTACTAAGGCAGATGCGTCCGTCCGGCTGACCACTGTTGATGAACCGGTGCCTCTTGCTGATCAGGCGGTGGTTCGGGTGCGGGCGTTCTCGTTGAACCAGGGCGAGGTGCTCGATCTCGCGAAGTTGCCGGACGGATCGGTCACCGGGTGGGATGTGGCGGGCGTTGTCGCGAAGGCTGCGGCTGACGGGAGTGGTCCGGCGGTCGGGACTCGGGTTGTGGGGCTGGCGTGGCGGCGGGGTGCCTGGGCGGAACTGGCTGCGATTTCGACGAAATGGATGGCCGTGATCCCGGACGGCGTATCCGATGTACAAGCTGCGACATTGCCCACGGCCGCGCTGACGGCGTTGCGGTCGCTCGAGATCGGTGGGCTCCTGCTGGCCAAGCGGGTGTTGGTCACGGGTGCGACGGGTGGGGTCGGGCGGTTCGCAGTACAGCTTGCGCAGTTGGCCGGTGCGCACGTCACAGCTCTTGTACGCCGTGCGCCGGTGACCGGATTGCCCGGCGCCGATGTGGTCACCGAGCGGATCGAGGGTGACTTCGACCTGATCGTGGAAGCTGTCGGAGGTGCGGTCTTCGGCCAGTCCATCGAGCACCTGGCACCGCGTGGTGTCGTGGTCAGTCTCGCTACCCAGGATGTGGATGAGCCGGTCAGCTTCCGGGCCGGGTGGTTCTCCCGTTCGCCAGGAGCGCGGATCTACACCCTCAACAACTTCGACGAACCGGGGAGCGTCGCCGCCGAGCTGGCCCGGTTGTGCGATCTGGTCGCCACGGGTCGCCTGGACGGTCAGGTCGAGCTGGAATCCTCCTGGCGGGAGACCCCGACCGCGATCGAGGCCTTGCTGGACCGCCGGATCACCGGCAAGGCAGTCCTGCACGTCGACTGAGCCGCTCCCATGAACCGCCAGGTTAATCTGGTCGAAGGCGGTTGAAGGAGAGGCGGGGGAATGGGCGTCTCGGTATCGGTTCGGATAGCCGCGGTGCTGTTGTGGGTCAATGCGGTCGGCTTCGGGGTGTTCTGTTTTCCGGCCATCCGCAATCTGTTGATGGGGCGGGATGTGCCGATCGTCATGGGGTTCAAGGCTTACGGTGGCGGGCCGTTCGAACGTATTGGGCTCCAGACCAGTGTCGGCCTGCTCGTCGCGTTCCTGCTCGTCTGCCTTGGTGAGGGCGCTGCGGGCTGGTTGTTGTGGGGTGGCGACAAGACGGGGGCCATCCTGGCGCTCGCTCTGCTGCCGGTGGGTGCCGTGTTCTGGTGGGGCTTCGCGCTGCCGCTTGCGCCGGTGTTCGCCGTCGCGAGCATGATCCTCATCCTGCTCGACTGGAGCAGCCTCAAATGACGGTTGGCCCTGGACGAGTGGCAAGGGCTGCCACGAGGCGCAGCTAGTAGTACCGGCGGAGGCTTGGCCAGAGTTGGGACCAAGGGGCAGTGGTGCCGCTGCAGAGGACTAAGGCCGTGCCTTGTTCTTCGTTGTCTATGGAGATGCCGTTGTCGACCGTGCCTACCTGCGTGCAGTTGGTGAAGTGGTTTTCGTAGCCGGGGCTGCGTTGCTGCTCCACCAGGAGGACTGGGCCGTCCTGCATGTCGGCCGGGTGGGGCCAGTCGTGGAAGCTCATGTGGCCGGAGTACGGGGCGGGGAGGCCGTAGGCGGGGCCGTACTTCGTTAGGGCGCCGGCCTCGCCGTAGTTGCCGGCGAAGATTACTGCCCGGGCTCGTTGAGCTTCGGGGATCTGTTGCCAGGCTTGGGCTACTGACGCCGCCAGTTCAGGCCAGCCGATTTGTTCGCCTTGCTCCTTGTTGACGGGGATGACGAAGTTGACCGCCGAGGCCGGGAGTACGGGCAGCGTGAAGAGGGCCGAGGTGAGGGCCGTCAGGACTAGGCCGACAGCTAGACCGGTACGGCGGGCTGCGGTGCGTCCGGCGGCTGCCCAGTCGATCGTGGGTTGGCAGCCGGCTGCGACTAGCACCAGGAGCAGCGGGAGGGCGTAGTACGACTTGCCGCCCAGGGCCAGTACTACGACGCAAAGCACCGGGTACGCGAGTGCGACAGGCCGGGCCCAGCGGAGCGTGGGGGAGCGCCAGAGGCGGACGAAGCCGGCTATCCACAGCGGCACCAGGAAAGGCGACAGCTGGAGGAGCTGCAGCGGGATGAACATGACGCGGTTCTCGGTGCCGTCGTCCTCGCTGATGCCGCCGGCGACGGTGAGTTGCGGCCAGTCGTGTGACGCCTGCCAGAGCAGGTTGGGCGCGGCGATCAGGCAGGCCACGAGGACTCCGGCGAGCAGCCACCAACTGCGTAGTACCGCACGTGGTCCCGTGATGAGGACTGCGATCAGCAGCGCGCCCAGAGGGAGGACCACGAGGTACTTGTTCTCCAGGGCGATCCCGGCCGCGATGCCGAGTGCGAGCCACCAGCGCCCGTCGCCGGTGCGGAGCAGCTTGATCGCCAGCCACGCGATCACCATCCACGCGAGCAAGTCGTACGTCGCGGTCGACGCGAGGTGGCCGACGCCCATCAGGAAACCCGAGACCGCGGCACAGCCGGCAGCCAGGATCTGCGCTCGCCGCTCGGCGCCGAACTCGCGGGCGATCAACGCGACCACCACGACAGTCAGAGCGCTCGTGATCGTCGAGATCACCCGCAGGCCCATCGGCGTACTGCCGAAGATGTCGGTCGAGATGCGGACCAGCAACGGGGTCAGCGGCGGCTGGTCGATGTAACCCCAGGCCAGATGTTCGGCCGCGACGAGGAAGTACAACTCGTCGCGATGGAATCCGTACCGTCCCGACAAAGCCGTCAGCACCGCTGCCAAGGCCAGCGCGATCCCGGCCACCGGCCGAGCAGCAAACCCCACCCCAGGTCGGTTCATCTGGGCATGCTGTCAGTCCTTGCGGGTCGCCGGAAGGCTTTCGACGTTAGTTCAAGAAGTACGGGGCCTCGTCGCGGGGAAGGTGGATGGCCCGACCCGCGAGGGAGTCGTCGGTGATACAGGTTGGTATAGGTCAACCTGCCTTGCCTCAAGGCGTGGAAGGCTGGTTTGGTATATCAACCTGACCGACCAGGAAGGCGAACACCGTGGTTCTGCTGTACGAGCGGATCAGCACGCACGTGCTCGAGGAGATCCGCAGCGGTGCGCTCGGTCCGGGCGACCGGGTCGCTTCCGAGATGGAGCTGGCCGCGCAGTTCGACGTCAGCCGGATCACTTCGAAACGCGCGCTCGAGGTACTTCGGGAGGCCGGGCTGATCGAGCGCATCCGTGGCAAGGGCTCGTTCGTGGTCAAGCACCTGCCCGACCTGGAGGGAGTGACCACGCCGCTCAGGGGAGCGCTCCCTCCGGTGCGGCGCAATCAGGCGCCGGGTTCGATCGCGCTCATCATCCCGGACGTGTCGGAGGCGTACGGCCTCGAGTTGCTGCAGTCGATCGAGGAGAGGTGCGCAGAACATGGCGCGAACTTGATCGTACGGCGTACGCGCGGCCGTCAGGCGGACGAGGAACAAGCTGTGGAATCGCTGGTCGCGACCGGGGAAGTGGACGGGCTGATCGTGTTCCCGGTGCACGGCGACTTCTACAACGCGAGCCTGTTGCGCCAGGTCCTGGACGGGTTCCCGATCGTCGTGGTCGACCGGCACTTGTCTGGTATCCCGGTCTCCGCCGTCCACACCGACAACGTCGCCGCCTCGCGTGCCTTGACCGAGCGGCTGCTCGATCGAGGGCACCAGCAGATCGCGTTCGTGTCGCCGCCGCCGCTGAACACGTCCAGCATCGAGGAACGGCTGGAGGGGTTCCGGGCTGCCTTCGCCGAGCGGGAGCCCGGCAAGTACCAGGCGCATCAGCTGACGGAACTGCGCAGTACGTTGCCCGGGTCGTTCACGCCAGAGAGCGTTCGCTCGGATCTCGAGCTGATCCGGGCGTTCCGGAGTCGCTTCCCCGAGGTGACCGCTTTCGTCGCCTGTGAGTACAACCTGGCCAGGATGGTGGATCGGGCACTCGACCGGCCGCGCGATCTGGTGATCAGCTGCTTCGACTCGCCGGGTGACCCGATCGCCGGCCCGCCGTTCCTGCACGTCCGGCAGGACCAGCGCGAGATGGGCAAGCAGGCAGTCGACCTGCTGCTCGCCCAGCTCCGCGGCGAATCGGTCCCGAAGCTGTCCCTGGTCCCCTTCCAACTGATCGATGCCGAGCGCAACTGACCCGTCGGCGCAACTGAACCGCGGCAGCAATGCCGGCGACTGACTTTCGGCAGTACTGCAGGGAGCGCTCTCCTGTGTAGCTTCGGGGTGTGAACTGGACGCGCGCGGGAGACTTCGGGCTTTGGGCCGGTCTCTCGTTCCTGGTGTTCGCGGAGAGCGGTGCCCGGCAGGACCCGCTCTGGATGCAGGCGAGCTGCGTCGCGGTGCTGGCCGCGGCGATCCTGCTCCGGCGGTCGCGGCCGGTGATCGGCCTGAGCCTGGTGATCACCGCCGAGGTCGTGATCCTGGCCGTCAGCCTCGGCACGACGCTGGGCGTTCCGATCGCTCTGGTCCCCGCGATCTCGTTGCTGAGCTACGTTTCCGGCCGTCGCGAGACGCAGTTGCGGCAGTTCGTGATCATGTCCTGCTGCCAGCTCTCCGGTCTCCTCGTCCTCAGCTTGATCGTGCGCCCCGCCGTTCCGGTCACCGAGACCGTGCTCAGCTGGTTGCTGATCCTGCTGCTCTCACTTCTCGTCGTCGTGCTCCCGTGGCTGATCGGCCGGTACCGCGCACAGCAGGCGTTGCTCGCCACGGCCGGCTGGGACCGCGCCGAGCGGATCGAGCGCGAGCACCGGATGGAGATCGCACAGGAGCGACTCAGAGAGCGCTCCCGGATCGCCGAGGACATGCACGACTCGGTCGGCCACGAACTGAGCCTGATCGCCTTGCGAGCGGCCGCCCTGGAGGTCGACGCGGATCTGCCCGACCGCCATCGCCGCGCCGCTACCGAACTGCGCGAAGCAGCCGCCACCGCGACGGAACGGCTCGGCGAAATCATCGGCGTACTGCGTGACGGCGAGGCGTCGGTCGTGCCTGCGCAGGAGACCGTTGGGGAGTTGGTCGACCGCGCGGCCGCGTCCGGGCTGGCGGTGAAGCTGGTCCAGGAGGGCAATGCTGAGCTGTCGCCGATGGTCGATCGCGCTGTTCATCGCGTCGTCCAGGAATCGCTCACCAACGCGAGCAAGCACGCACCCGGCGCCGAGGTCACCGTCACGGTGTCTCATGCGGACGACCAGGTCGAGGTGCACGTGACGAACACCACCGCTCCGAATCCCGGGACGGGGACGGGGACGGGGACGGGGACCGCCACGCAAGGCGGCCGGGGCTTGGCGGGACTGGCCGAGCGAGTGCGGCTCGTGGGTGGCACGTTGACGGCGGCACCACGTAGTACCGGGGGATTCGGCGTGCTGGCCCGGATCCCGCAAGCCGGCGGACGGCCTGAGCCCGAAGTACCGGCTGAGTCCGCGACGGCCGACGAGCGAGCCACCGTACGCCGGAACGCGCGGCGCGGGTTGATCACCGTCGTCGCGGCGCCGGTGGCGATCGGGGCCGTCGTCGGATTGGTTGCCCTCGGCTACTACTTGATCGTCGGCTACAGCTCGATCCTGCGGCCGGCCGACTATCAGATGATCCAGCTCGGTCAGTCGGCCGACCAGGTCGAGCAGCATCTGCCGGCCATGCAGATGGTCGATCCGCCGAGCGGCAGGCTGCCACAGCCGAAGGAGTGGAACTGCCGTTTCTACCGGCCGGACGCGCCGTTCTCGATCAACTACGCCTACCGGTTGTGCTTCCACGACGGAGTTCTGGTGGCGAAGGACATCGTTGCGACCGGTTCGGTCCAACCCACCCCCGAAGGGACACCGTGACGATCAAGGTACTGCTGGCCGACGACGAGGCGATGGTGCGGGCCGGGGTCCGCGCGATCCTCGGCTCGGACGAGAAGATCGAGGTCGTCGCCGAGGCCGCGGACGGGCAGGAGGCCGTGGCGCTCGCTCAGCGTCACCGGCCGGACGTCGCCGTACTGGATATCCGGATGCCGCGGATGGACGGCCTGGCCGCCGGTGCCGAGATCAGGCGGACCGTTCCGGACACGGCGGTGGTCATCTTGACCACCTTCTCCGAGGACGCCTACATCGCGAAGGCACTCGGCGACGGCGCCAGCGGCTTCCTGCTGAAGTCGGGCGATCCGCACGAGCTCATCGCGGGGCTCAAGGCGGTCGCCGGGGGAGCGGCGTACCTGTCACCGAAGGTCGCCCAGCGGGTGATCGCCGAGCTTGGCGCGGGGACGGGCGGCGGCCGGATGGCGCGGGCCGCGGCGGCGAAGGAGCAGGTCGACGTGCTCAGCCCGCGCGAGCGCGAAGTACTGGCTCTGGTCGGTGCCGGTCTGTCGAACGCGGAGATCGCAGGCCGACTGTTTCTGGTCGAAGGCACGGTGAAGGCCTATGTCAGTGCAGTGCTCACCCGGCTCGCGGTGAAGAACCGCGTCCAGGCGGCGATCGTTGCCCATGAAGCGGGACTGGTCACGGATTGACCGCAACCGGCCAAGGACCCGGGACGGCGGCCTTCGGCGGGCAGTATCCGGGTGGCCCACCGACGCTCCGGCGGGTGACATCGCCTCGACACCCGGTCATGGGATAGTGGACCTTTCCCGGGCGGACGGTGCCTGGGATGTGTCCAGGCAGTACAACCCTTCACCAGGCCCAGGGGAGCGGCAGCCCCGCCCCCTCTCACAGAATTGGGGGATCTAGGTCGTGACCGACTCGCACAACTCCGGACAGCACAAGGACCGGGAAGCGGCAGCGGCCGAGGTCCGGAGGATGTGGCAGCCGACCCCGTCCTGGACCCAGCCGGATCCCAACCCGGGCGGTACTACGCCGCCACCGGCCCAGAACCCGCAGGCCCAGCCGCCGCGCGGCAGCCAGGCGACACCCGACCCCGAAGAGGCCGAGGACGCAGTCGAGGAAGAGCATCAGCCTGACGCGCTCTCCGGCGACTCGTGGTCCCAGCCCGCACCGCCGCCGGCGCCCGCCGCCGACCCATGGACCAAGGCGCCCCAGGAACAGGCCGCCGACCCGTGGAGCAAGTCAGCCGGTCAAGACCAGGCCGGTGACCAGTGGAGCAAGCCCGCTGGCCAAGAGCAGGCCGCTGACTGGAGCAAGTCGGCTGGCCAGGAGCAGGCTGGTGAGTCGTGGAGCAGGACTGGCGCCAAGGAGCCCGCAGCGGATCCGTGGAGTCAGCCTGCGGCTCACGAGCCCACGTCACACGACCCGCAGGGCCAGCAGGCTCCGCCGTTGTCTCCTGCCGCTCAGCACTTCTTCCCGCAGGGCATTCCGGGCCAGCACGCGCCGCAGCCCGACCGACAGGTCTCGTACCGCGCAGACGAGCTGCTGCAGGCGCTGCCGTTGCCGCGGGAGGCTCCGGCCGAGAAGGGCGTCCGCAGCGTACTGCGGCTTCGCCCCGGCACCTCCGAGCGGCTGGAGCGCATTGCACGCGCTACCGCGGCGACTGCCTTCCGGCGGCCGGTGACGGTGACGATCGCAAACCCGAAGGGCGGCTCCGGCAAGACGCCGACCACGCTGCTGCTCGCCGGGGCGCTCGGCCAGGCGCGTGGTGGCGGCGTAGTGGCTTGGGACAACAACGAGCTGCGCGGCAACATGCACCTGCGGACGCACGACACGAACAGCCGCTCCACGGTGACGGATCTGCTGCAGGCGATGCAGATGCTCACCCAGCCCGATGCACGGCTCGGTGACGTCGGTGCGTACCTGCGACACCAGGTGTCGGGCCAGTACGACGTACTGACGTCCGCGACGACGACGTACGCGCAGATCGAGGCCAAGGACTTCGACCAGATCCACCGGCTGCTGAGCCGCTTCTACAAGGTGCTGGTGATCGACACCGGCAACAACGAGGGTTCCAGCAACTGGCGCGAGGCGATGAAGGCCTCCGACGTCCTGGTCATCCCGATCAAGTGGAAGAGCCTGTCCTGCGCGGCCGCGGTCCAGATGCTGGAGGAGCTCGACCACCAGGGCCCCGACGCGCAGCGGTTGATCCGGCGCGCGGTCATCGCGGTCAGCAATGGCCCCGGCGACGTCAACAAGGAGGTCGAGAAGCAGCTCCGCCCGTACTTCGAATCGCGCGCGGCCGCCGTCATCGACATCCCGACCGACCCGCACATCGCCGCCGAAGGACCGCTCGACCACTCGGCCCTGCAACCAGCCACCCGCCGAGCAGCCCTGGAACTGGCCGCCAAGGTGGCCGAGCAGATCACCATCGCGCTCAACGTCCCACGCTGACAACACGCACAGCGGGGGTGACGGCCATCAAGGCCATCACCCCCGCTGCGTTGTTCGGCGGGTTAGAAGAACTCCCCCCAGGAAGTGTCAGAGGGGTTTCGGGACGCACCCCGCCTGCCACCCCGTGAACCGGCCGCCGCGACGAGCTTTCGGACAAGGGCGTGACGCATCCCGATACTTCCTTCCTGAAGGGTGATCTACCGCCGCCAAGCTCGGCGCGGTGACTTCACCCTGCCAGCGCCCCCAGCCGCTCAGCCACAACCAGAAAGCCGACGGCAAGGCACCAGAAAGGCCCCAGCAAGCCCAGCTTCTAAACGAAGGCTGTGACGCCTTCGTATGTCGCTGTGGAGGCGGTGCGGCCAGTCGCGGGCGAGCACGGCCGTTCCTTCAGGCCGCGTCGCGCTTCTGCAGGATCTTCAAACCAGCCCACAGGCCGCCGACGGCCCAGAGCACCAGTACTACGAAGCTCACGGTGGGGGAGAGCGGATCGGCGGAGCCCGACAGGAAGTTCTGGCCGGCGCCGCCTGGGAGCAGGGCGGCGCACCAGACGAGGGCTCGCAGGCTGCTCTGAGACATCATCATCGGCACCACGATCAGTAGCAGGAACGCCGCCGTCAGCGTCCCGGCGGTACTGCGGATGACGAACGCGATCCCGGCCGTGAACAGCCCGGCCAAAGTCAGGTACGCCGCCAGCGCGAGCAGGTCGACTACCAGCGCGGCCAGATCCCAGTCAGCCCATTCACCCATCGCCAGGCCACCGGCGATCGCCCCGATCACTCCGAGCAGCAGCGCATAGCCGAACAGCACCGGCGCCAGCACGATCGCCTTCGCGAGCACCACGTTCCGGCGTACCGGAGTCCATTGCAGGGTCGAGCGGATGCTGCCGGTCGCGTACTCCGAGGTCACCAGCAGCATCGCGAAGGCCGCGACGATCACCTGGACGATCATCATCGCCGACATCGCGACAGTACCGACCGCCGACTTCTCCGCGATCGCGCCCGGCGCGAGATGCGTGTTCTCCCACGCTCTCGAAAAACCGAACTGCACCGCCAGCAGGCCGGTCAGGAGCACCGCGGCCACGATGTTCAGCCAGCTCGACCGGACCGTCCAGAGTTTCGTCCATTCCGAAGCGACCGCGTTGCGCAGCCCGCTCGACCTCTGCTGGACGGTGATGGTTGCCGTGGTCATCGTTCTCCTGCCTTGATGAGATCCGTGTCAGTCTCGACCTGAGGTTCAGGGGTACGGCGTTTGGTGCGCTGGTGCCTGATGACCTCGACGAGCAGCGTCACGGTCAGGGCGAGACCGATGCCCAGGGCAACACCCTTGAGTGGGTTGTCCTCGAACGCCTTGCCGCCGAGGTAGCCGACCAGCGAGCAGTACAGACCCCAGCTGACTGCGGCGAGTGCGGCGAAGAAGGAGAAGTTGCGCAAGGGATAGCGGACGGCTCCCATCGTCAACGTCACCGCGGTCCGGCCGCCCGGGATGTAGCGGGCGACGATCAGCACCAGGCCGCCGCGTTCTTCGAGCGCGTTGCGCGCCCAGCCGGCCATCTTGTGCCGCTTCGTCCCCGGTTCGAGGCGGTCCAGCAGACGGCCGCCCGCGCCCCGGCCGAGGCCGTACGAGACGTGGTCGCCGAGGAAGGCACCGGCCGCCGCCATCGCGATCACGACGTACAGGTTGGGTTCGCCGGTGGCGGCGAAGACGCCGGCCGTGATGACGAGCGTCTCACTCGGGATCGCGGGAAAGAACCCGTCCAGCGCGGCGAAGCCGAACAGGGCGAGATAGATCCACCACGACGACATCAGTTCTTCGGTGAAGTGCAGGATCGCGTCGCTCATGACGCCACCACGCCGTACTGGACGCTGTCGGCGGTCAGCTCCATGTAGGCCTCCTCGAGCGAGGCGCGCTCGGTGTGCAGCTCGTGCAGCCGTACGCCGAGTTCGTGCGCGAGATCGCCGATCCGCTCAGCCGGTACTCCGGCAACGATGAGCTGACCTTGTAGCGACTCGACCTGCTCCGCCTCGGGCAGCAAACGGTCGCGGAGCTGGGCGAGGTCGGCGACGGCTGGGATCCGGACCCGCACTGTGCTCCGGGAGGAGCCCGCGATCACCTCGGCGATCGGGGCATCGGCGATCAGCCGCCCGCGGCCGATCACGACGAGCTGGTCGGCCGTCAGTTGCATCTCGCTCATCAGGTGGCTGGACACGAAGACGGTCCGGCCCTCCGCGGAGAGCTGGCGCATCAGCCGGCGTACCCAGCGGACGCCGTCCGGGTCGAGACCGTTGACCGGCTCGTCGAACATCAGTACCTCGGGGTCCCCGAGCAATGCGCCGGCGATCCCTAGTCGCTGGCCCATGCCCAGGGAGAACTGCCCGGCGCGCTTGCGTCCGACCTCGTCGAGTCCGACGACGGACAGCACCTCGTCGACCCGGCTGACCGGGATGCCGTTGCTGCGCGCCATCGCGACGAGGTGATTGCGGGCAGTACGGCGCGGATGCAGGGCCTTCGCGTCGAGGAGGGCGCCTACCTTGGCGAGCGGGACCGGCCATTCGGCGTACGGGCGGCCGTCGACGAGGGCGCGGCCCTGGGTGGGGGTGTCGAGGCCGAGGATCATCCGCATCGTGGTCGACTTGCCGGCGCCGTTCGGGCCGAGGAAGCCGGTCACCCGGCCGGGGGAGATGGCCAGGTCCAACGCATCGACGGCGGTGGTCTCGCCGTAGCGTTTGCTGAGTGCTTCGAGGGTGATCACGCGGAGCCCTTCGGAGTTCGGAGTGTGACTACGAACCTAGAAATCGAAGGCACCCCGGCACATCGGACTATGGGAGCCACTTACCCCTGACTTTCGTCAGGTCGGCCTCCCCCTGTGGATGGGCTGCAACGGCCCGGCGTCCGACTAGATACGATCTGCGATGTAACGGCCCGCGCACGGCGGGGCGGCGTACTCGAGGAGTGAACGTGTCCGAAGTCAAGGTCCATCTGGTCGGCATCGAGGGCGAGGCTGAGCGGAGCGTGACCGAGACGACGACTGTCGGGGAGCTGTTCGCCGAGATCTTCGGCCAGGACCGCTCCGCCATCGCCGCCAAGGTCAACGGGGAACTGCGCGACCTGGCCCGGGTGATCGCCGACGGTGACGAGATCGAGCCGGTCCTGGCGTCGTCCGCGGACGGGCTGGCGATCATCCGGCACTCGACCGCGCACGTGCTCGCGCAGGCCGTCCAGGACCTGTTCCCGGACGCCAAGCTGGGCATCGGCCCGCCGGTCGAGAACGGCTTCTACTACGACTTCGACGTGGCTACTCCGTTCACCCCGGAGGATCTGACCAAGCTCGAGAAGAAGATGCAGCAGATCATCAAGGAGCGGCAGCGGTTCAGCCGCCGGGTGATCTCGGACGACGACGCGCGCGCCGAGCTGGCCGCCGAGCCGTACAAGCTGGAGCTGATCGGGATCAAGGGGTCGGCTTCGGCGGACGCCGCCGAGGGCGCCTCGGTCGAGGTCGGCGCCGGTGAGCTGACGATCTACGACAACATCCGGCGCGACGACTCGGTCGCCTGGAAGGACCTGTGCCGCGGGCCGCACGTCCCGGCCACGGGGTATCTGGGCAACTTCAAGCTGATGCGGGTCGCGGCGGCGTACTGGCGGGGGAGCGAGAAGAACCCGCAGCTGCAGCGGATCTACGGCACCGCGTGGGACACCCGCGATGCCATGAAGGCGTACCTGAGCCGCCTCGAAGAGGCCGCCAAGCGCGATCACCGCAAGCTGGGCACCGAGCTGGATCTGTTCAGCTTCCCCGACGAGATCGGCTCCGGCCTCGCGGTCTTCCACCCCAAGGGCGGCGTACTGCGCAAGGTTATGGAGGACTACTCGCGGCAGCGGCACGTGGAGGACGGCTACGAGTTCGTCTACACGCCGCACATCACCAAGGCGCAGCTGTTCGAGACCTCGGGCCACCTGGACTGGTACGCCGACGGCATGTACCCGCCCATGCACCTGGACGAGGAGCGCGGGCCGGACGGTGAGATCCGCAAGCAGGGCCAGGACTACTACCTGAAGCCGATGAACTGCCCGATGCACAACCTGATCTTCGACTCCCGCGGCCGGTCGTACCGCGAGTTGCCGATGCGGCTGTTCGAGTTCGGCACCGTGTACCGGCTGGAGAAGTCGGGCGTCATCCACGGCATGACCCGAGCCCGCGGCTTCACCCAGGACGACGCGCACATCTACTGCACCCGCGAGCAGATGCGCGACGAGCTGAAGGACCTGCTGAACTTCGTGCTGGGTCTGCTCGCCGACTACGGCCTGGACGACTTCTACCTCGAGCTCTCGACCAAGAACCCGGAGAAGTTCGTCGGGTCGGACGAGGTCTGGGAGGAGGCGACGGAGACGCTGCGCGAGGTGGCGGAAGGTTCCGGTCTCGAGCTGGTACCGGATCCGGGTGGCGCGGCCTTCTACGGACCGAAGATCTCGGTGCAGGCGCGGGACGCGATCGGCCGGACCTGGCAGATGTCGACGATCCAGCTGGACTTCAACCTGCCGGAGCGGTTCGAGCTGGAGTACACGGCTTCCGACGGCTCGCGGCAGCGGCCGGTGATGATCCACCGGGCGCTGTTCGGCTCGATCGAGCGGTTCGTCGCGGTGCTGACCGAGCACTACGCCGGCGTCTTCCCGCCGTGGCTCGCGCCGGTCCAGGTGATCGGCATCCCGATCACCGACGGCCACGTGGACTACCTGTACGACGTCGCCGCGCGGCTCAAGGCGGAGGGGATCCGGATCGAGGTCGACAGCTCCGACGACCGGATGCAGAAGAAGATCCGCAACGCCCAGAAGGCCAAGGTCCCGTACATGCTGATCGCCGGCGACGAGGACATGGCGGCCGGCTCGGTCTCCTTCCGCTACCGCGACGGGTCGCAGAAGAACGGCATCCCGATCGCCGACGCCGTCGCCGAAATCGTCGAGGCCGTGCAGAAGCGCGTACAGGTATGACCGATCTCCCCGGCGATTCGCCGTACGGGCCGGATGGCTTGGAGCAGCAGGACGGGCTCGGCGTGCCCGATCCGTTCCTGCGGCTGTGGACGCCGCACCGGATGGCCTATATCGCCGGGGAGAACAAGCCGACCACGGGTGAGGCCGGGCACGGTTGCCCGTTCTGCCGGATTCCGACGTTGTCGGATGCGGACGGGCTGATCGTTCAGCGGGCGGAGGCGGCGTACGCCGTACTGAATCTGTATCCGTACAACCCGGGTCATCTGATGGTCGTCCCGTACCGGCACGTCGCCGACTACACCGACCTGACGCCGGACGAGGTGTCCGACGTGGCGACGCTGACCCAGCAGGCCATGCAGGCGATCCGGATCGTCTCGGCGGCCCACGGCTTCAACATCGGGCTGAACCAGGGCGAGATCGCCGGCGCGGGAATCGCGGCCCACCTGCATCAGCACGTCGTACCGCGCTGGAGCGGCGACGCCAACTTCATGCCGGTCATCGCTCAGACGAAGGTCCTGCCGCAGTTGTTGTCGGACACTCGGGCACTGCTGGCGAAGTCCTGGCCTACCGGATCTGGGCCTATCTAATGAACAGCGGCAGCAGCGGGGCGACCACGTCGAGGAGAGTCTTCAGCGGGATCTCGCGAGGCGGATTCGTCAGGCCGGTCACGCGGACCACGCGGCGCCCTTGCCGGAAGACGAGTTCGCCCTGGTCAGGCAGGTAGTAGCCGGGACGGCCGATCGGCGCCGAGCGTGGTGGGGGAGTCTGCTTGGCCTCCGGGATGCTGTCGATGTGGAACGACTCGACGATCGCGACCGTGGCATCGAAGGTGCCCCAGATGCAGGTCAGCGCACCGTTCACCCGATAGTCGCGCCGGAGCTGCACCTGCGCGCCGACGAACCGCTCGGCCTCTGCATTCGACAGCTGACAGGCGGCATCCGACTGCCGTGCATTGCGCAACATCTTCGGTACTACGGCCCGCACCGCCAGGCTGATCGCGACCGCCTTCGCGTGATCGATCCCGTTCGGGTAGCCGCGGTCGATCCCGCCCGCCGGCGTCACCCGGACCGCTCGGTCGTCGACCGCGAACACCACCCGCGACGCAGCGATCCGTGCCTCGGGTCCGAGTTCGGGGAGTAACTCCGGCGTCCCGGCGCCGGCGAGCAGGCGGTCGAGCGCATCCGGTTGCCGCGGGAGCGCGCTGACGCCGACGGTGACCGCCCGGCCGTCCAGGACCAAAGTGCACAAGTCGAGCGCCGGCAGACCGCCATCGTTCCAAGAGGCCGGCTTCGCCGTCACCGCTACTCCGAGCTGCTTGCTCAGCGTGGCGGTCACGGCTGAACACACGTGGGGCCCGAGCTCACCGGACGTCCCATCGAGCCCCTCAGCCTGCGGCGGCGCCACTACCCGGGGCATCACCGCCGGCGGCGGAGCACTCGGGGGCCGCGCCTCGTCAGCCTTGCGCGCCACCGAACACCCGACCAGCAGGGCTCCCACGAGCACCCAGCACCCCATTCTTCGCAGTACGGGGCGTCCGGGGATCACTGCCGGCCTGGGGCGAGGTGCGGTCATCTGGACCTCCCGACGGGGGTGGGGGGAGACCTGTCCGGTGTGGCCATGGTGCGTCACCGGAGGGGGCACGCGATAGTGGTCCGGGGTGGCGAGTAACCCACCGGTGACCTGGCTGGTCTACGATCGCGTCGCGATGCTTAACAGATTCCGGCAGTTCTGGACCAAGGTGATCTCACCGATCGCCAACCTCCTGCTCAAGCTCGGCGTGAGCGCCGATGCCGTCACGCTGGTCGGCACCATCGGCGTCTGCGCCGGTGCGCTGATCTTCTTCCCGCGCGGCCACATCTGGCTGGGTGTTGTCGTGATCACCTGTTTCGTCTTCTCCGACCTGATCGACGGCTACATGGCCCGCACCTCGGGCACGTCGTCGAAGTGGGGTTCCTACCTGGACTCCACGCTGGACCGGCTGGGCGACGGCGCCATCTTCGGCGGCCTGGTGCTGTACTACGCGGGCAGCCACGGCGACAGCCCGTGGATGGCCAGCGTCACGCTCTGGGCCCTGGTGATGGGCGCGACCACGTCGTACGCGCGGGCTAAGGCCGAAAGCCTCGGCCTGCAGGCGAGTGGCGGCCTGGCCGAGCGCTCGGACCGCCTGGTCTCGGTGCTGGTCATCGGCTTCTTCTCCGACGTGCTCAACCTCCCGATCCTGCTCAAGATCGTTCTCTGCGCCCTGGCCGTCGCCAGCACCATCACGGTCGTCCAGCGCACTCTGTCGGTCCGCAAGCAGGTCCTCGCCGACCCCGCGAACGCCGGCCTCGGCACCCCACCCGGTACTCCGAGCGCCGCCGCGGGCACCGCCCCCGCCGAGGGCGCCGGCCCCGGTACGACGCCGAGCGCCGACGCGGACAACGCCTCTGCCGACGATGCCGCCTCGGATCGCGGGACGACCGGCTCCGGTTCAGGCACCTCGCCTGCCAGTTCCTGAGCTGTGGAGGCTCTGCGGCAGCGCGCCGTCGACGGGGCGTTCGCGCTTGCCTGGGCGCTGGTACGACGGTTGCCCGAGCGGCTCGTCACGGCGATCTTCGTCCGGGTGGCGGACTTCGTCGTACGGCGTAACGGGTCCGGCGTGCAGCGCTTTCGGTCCAACCTGGCCGTAGTCCGCCCGAGCGCGAGTCCGGCCGAGCTCGACGCGCTGGCCCGGACCGGGATGCGGTCGTACCTTCGCTATTGGCAGGAAGCGTTCCGCCTCCCCGAGTGGGACGACGAGCGGATCGTCGGCCGGGTCCGCACGGTCAACGAGAAGGTCCTCCGCGATGCCCATGCGGCCGGCAAGGGCGTGATCTGCGCGCTTCCGCATCTGGCCAACTACGACCATGCGGGCGCCTGGGCGGGCCGGACCGGGATGCCGGTGTCGACGGTGGCCGAGCGGCTGCGGCCTGAGTCCCTGTTCGACCGTTTTGTCGCCTATCGTGCGAAGCTCGGTATGGAGGTGCTTCCCCTGACGGGAAGCGACGACCACGTGTTCGGAGTACTGGCGCAGCGGTTGCGGGCGGGCGGTTTCGTCTGCCTGGTCGCCGACCGCGACCTGTCGGAGCGCGGCGTACCGGTGAAGTTCTTCGGCCGGCAGTCGCGGATGCCGGCCGGCCCGGCGGCGCTGAGCGTGCGGACCGGCGCCCCGCTGATCCCGGCGACGCTGCACTACGACGGCCCGGACCTGGTCATCACCTTCCACGATCCGATCGACCGGACCGGCGGACCTGCCCAGATGACCCAGCGTTGCGCCGACGCCTTCGCCCTCGGTATCGCCGAACACCCGCAGGACTGGCACATGCTGCAGCGAATCTTCCTGGACTGACGATGAAGATCGGCCTGGTCTGCCCGTACTCGCTCGGTACGCCGGGCGGGGTGCAGAACCACGTCCGGGACCTGGCCGAGGCGTTGCTTGCCCTCGGCCACGAGGTGTCGGTGCTCGCTCCGGTCGACGACAACGACGGCCCGCCGTACGTCGTGTCGGCCGGTCATGCGGTCGGGGTGCCGTACAACGGGTCGATCGCGCGGGTGACGTTCGGGCCGCGCACGGCCGCGCGGGTCAGGAACTGGCTGGCCGACGGTGATTTCGACGTTGTCCACGTGCATGAGCCGACCACCCCGAGTGCCTCGATCATTGCGCTCTGGGCGGGTGATGGGCCGTTCGTGGCTACTTTCCATACCTGGCAGGTGCGGTCGCGAGCGATGAGCGCGGCGGCCGGGCTGCTGCGTCCGGCGCTGGAGAAGCTCGACGCGAGGATCGCCGTGTCGGAGAGCGCGCGCTCGATGATGGTCCAGCACATCGGCGGCGAGGCGGTCGTGATCCCGAACGGGCTCTATGTCGACCGCTTGGCCGGGCGGATCCGTCCCGAGTGGCAAGGCAAGGACGGCACGATCAGCTTCCTCGGCCGGCTGGACGAGCCGCGCAAAGGGCTCGGCGTGCTGATGGCCGCAGTACCGCGCCTGGTCGCCGAGCGGCCCGGGTTGAAGGTACTGGTCGCGGGCACCGGCCAAGCGGATGAGGCCCGTCGCTCTATGCCGGCAGCCTGCCGCGACAACGTGGTGTTCCTCGGCGCGATCGACGATGAGGCCAGAGCGGACATGCTCGCCAGCTCGGATGTGTACGTCGCACCACATCTCGGCGGGGAGAGCTTCGGGATCGTGCTGCTCGAGGCAATGGCCGCAGGAGCTCCCGTCCTGGCGAGCGACCTGGCCGCGTTCCGGCAGGTGCTGGACGGCGGCCGCCTGGGAGAACTGTTCGAGCCCGGCAACGCCGAACTCCTGGCCGAGCGGGCGTCCCGGCTTCTCGACTCACCCGAGGACCGCGACAAGCTACGCGAAGCGGGGCGCAACGCAGTACAGCGGTATGACTGGAGCGCGCTGGTCGGCGAACTCGTCTCCGTCTACGAGTTGGTCGCCCGGCGGTAGTCAGCTTTGTGAGGCGCCGGACGCCCATGCATACCCGCCCCCGGCCAGCAAGCGCTTCCCCCGGCGTGTCGGGGCATCCGCGGAGGGGCGTGCGTGCGCAGCAGTCCGCACGCAGTGCGAGTCAGCGGAGGGTGGCGGCGGTTGCGGTGATCTCGTCGGAGTCGCCCGGGGTGGGGTGCCAGGGAAGTCGTAGTGGGTCGTCCTTGTAGCGGGGGACAACATGCAGGTGGGTGTGGAAGACGCTCTGCCAGGCGTCGGCGCCGATGCAGCTGAGCAGGTTGGCGCCGTCGGCGTCCAGGCGGTCGATCACCCGGCTGACCAGCGACTGGGCCAGCAGGGTCGCGCCGATCAGATCCTCGGGAGCGCTCTCCCGCAAATCGGTGGCATGCGCCCGCGGTACGACCAGCAGATGTCCCCGAGTGGCGGGGTTGATGTCCATGAAGGCGATCGCCCGGTCGTTCTCGGCGACCTGCTGCGACGGGATGGTGCCGGCCACGATCCCGCAGAAAAGGCAGTTCTCGGTCATCGGCCCAGGTTAAACTGCGCGAGCCCGATCCTTCCCGAGGGAGTCCCATGCCGGACGAGTTGCTCCGCCCCACCATCGGCGCGGACGTCGACATGTCCGCGCGCCCCTGGCGGTTGACGTCGCAGGCCTACGTCGCCTTCTTCGGCGGCGTCATCGCGACCACCGTGATCGCGACCCTGAACGCGCGCCGGCTCGGCGTACCGGTGAGTGGACGGCGGCTGATCCTGCTCTCCGGCGGAGCCGGGCTGGTGCTCGCGGCGATCGCTCTCATTCTCCTGACGGACGAGCTCACGGCCTCATCAGGCACGCGGGTCGCGATCCGCGTGATCGCGGTGCTGACCTGTCTGGCCCAGCTGCGGATCCAGCAGCCGATGGATCGCGCGTTCCAGCTGCGCGGTACGGAGTACAGGTCGCTGTGGGGTCCAGGCCTCGCCGCGGTGATCGGATGCGGGCTGCTCGAGATCGCCGTGCTGGCGCTCGTGGTGATCGCGGTATGAACGAGCCGACCGAGGCCAGACTCCAGATGGCCGGCCACTGGCTGCAGATCGGCCACCCCGAGCGGACGCTCGACGAGCTTCAAGGGCTCTGGGGCGACGCGGCGCTCGACAATCGCGCCTACCTGTTCCGGGGTGCCGCGCTCCACGCGCTGGACCGCAACGACGAGGCGATCGCCGTACTACGTGACGGCCTGTCGCACTACGGCCTGTCGGTGCCGCTGCTGCAACTCCTCGGCTCTGCGCTCCGTGCTGCCGGTCAGCTCCAAGAGGCCGAATCGGTCTACTTGCAAGGCCTCAGCTTCGACCCGAACGAGCCCGACCTGCTGCTCGGCTACGCAATGGTCTGCCTCGCGGCGGGGCAGACGGAGAAGGCTGCCGCTCTGGTCGAGCGCGCCGCGTCGTTCGCGCCCGAGAGCGCGGCGGTCTCGTCAGCGCGAGCGCAGGTCGCCTTCGCGCAGGGCCGGCACAAGGACATGCGCCGGCACAGCCAGAAAGCGCTCTCTGTGGATCCCGAGGATCCAGGTGCGCAGGCGCTACACGGTACGGCGTCCATGCTCACCGGTGATGCCAGGACGGGATACCGCTCTCTCGCTTCCGCGGCCGCGTCGAATCCGTCGGACGGTGACCTCCGCGGAGCAGCCCGCGAGGCCAAGCTGCTCAACCATCCGCTGCTCCGGCCGTTGCGCCCCTTCCAGCGGTTCAACCCGCTGGTCGTCTGGATCGCGGCGGTCGCGATCATCTACGGATTGCGGTTCGCCGGGCTCCGGCCGTTGGCGGTCGTCTTCGCCATCGGCTGGTTCGCGTTCTGCATCTACTCGTGGGTGGTGCCGCCGCTGGTACGCCGCTGGTACAACCGGAAGTGGGGTTCATGACGAACGACCGGATCTCCGCGCTGCGCAAAGCGGTCGAGGCCAGCCCGGACGACGTCCTGCTCCGGCTCATCCTCGCCGAGTCACTCGTGGCTGCGGGTGACACTGAGCCCGCCCTCGACGAGTACGTCGTACTGCTCGATCAGCAAGGGCTCCCGGTGGACCAGCTGGTACCGGTCGGCGAGCTGGCCGCGGCCAACGGCAGGCTCCCATTGCTGCGGAGCTGCCTCGAGGCGGCCAGGCAGGCCGGCATCGTCGAGGGGACCGGGCGGCTGCAGCAGTTGGCCGACGAGATGATCACCGAGCGCAGCGGCGTACGGGTGAAGGTCGGGCCGGAGGAGGAGCCGTCGTTCGACAGCGACACCGCGAAGGAGACGACGACCTTCGACCAGGTCGGCGGGATGGAAGAGATCAAGCGGGTGATCCACCGGATGGTGATCCTGCCGCTCAGCCGTCCCGAGCTGTACGAGAAGTACGGCCGCAAGTCCGGCGGTGGCGTGATGCTCTACGGGCCGCCCGGTTGCGGCAAGACGCTGCTCGCGCGGGCGACCGCGGGGGAGTGCGGGCTGCCGTTCGTCAACGTCCGGATCGAGGACGTGATGGACCCGTACCTCGGGGTCTCGGAACGCAATCTGCATGCGGCGTTCGAGCGGGCCCGGGCGAATGCGCCGTGTGTGCTGTTCCTTGATGAGCTGGATGCGTTGGCGTTCGCGCGGCACAAGCACGGCGGGTCGGAGTCGCGGCGGCTGGTCGACGTACTGCTGCAGGAACTGGACGCGATCGGCTCAGAGAACGACGGGCTATTGGTGCTCGCGGCAACGAACGCGCCGTGGGACGTGGACGAGGCGATGCTGCGGCCGGGGCGTTTCGACCGGGTCGTTTTCGTTCCGCCGCCGGATGAGCCGGCTCGGGCGGACATCCTCTCGGTGGTGCTGAAAGACGTGCCGGCAACGGCTCTGGATCTGAAGGCGCTCGCCGCGCAAACGCCGATGTTCAGCGGCGCCGATCTGCGAGCGCTGGTCGAACGCGGAGTAGACCGGGTCATCGACGAGGCACTGGCCAGCGGAGGCGAGCCACCGCTGTCGATGCAGCACTTGTCAGCGGCGCTCCCGACGGTGAAGCCGTCCACGCTGGACTGGTTGCACCGAGTCCGCTCGTACATCGAGTTCGCCAACCAGTCGGAACGCTACGACGACGTCGCCGACTACCTCCGCACCAAGGACATCCGCCGCCGCCTCAGCTAAGCCTTTCCGTCTGAGTCAGGTGGTGGACTTGACCCGCTGGGCCGCGGAGTCGGGCATTGCTTCGTAGCGAGCGAAGCTTCGGGTGAAGGACGCGGCGCCGTGGGACAGAGAGCGAAGGTCGATGGCGTAGCGGGTGATTTCCACCTGCGGAACCTCGGCCTTCACCAGCGTGCGGCTCTCGCCGACGCGTTCGGTGCCGAGCAGCCGTCCCCGACGACCGGACAGATCGCTCATCACCGAGCCGACCAGATCGTCCGGCGTCAGCACTGACACCAGATCCACCGGCTCCAGCAGGTTGACCTTCGTCGCGGACGCCGCCTCGCGCAGCGCCAGCCCGCCGGCCATCTGGAACGCCATGTCGGACGAGTCGACGCTGTGCGCCTTCCCGTCCAGCAACGTGACGCGGATGTTCACCATCGGGTACCCCGCGCCGATGCCCTTCTCCATCTGCGCCCGGACGCCCTTCTCCACACTTGGGATGAACTGCCGCGGCACCGCCCCACCGACCACCTTGTCGACGAACTCGAACTCGGTCCCCTCCGGCAGCGGCTCCACCTCGATGTCGCAGACGGCGTACTGCCCATGCCCGCCGGACTGCTTGACGTGCCGTCCGTGCCCCTTCGCCTTGCCCCCGAACGTCTCCCGCAACGGCACCCGCAGCTCGACGGTGTCCACGGTCACGCCGTACCGATTGGCCAGCGCATCGAGCACTACGTCCGAGTGCGCCTCGCCCATGCACCACAACACGATCTGATGCGTCTCGGGGTTCTGCTCGATCCGGAGCGTCGGGTCCTCCGCGGCGAGCCGCTGCAACCCGACGGACAGCTTGTCCTCATCGGTCTTCGCATGCGCCTGTACCGCGATCGGCAGCAGCGGTTCGGGCATCGTCCACGGTTTGAGCAGGAGCGGGTCCGACTTATCGGAGAGCGTGTCCCCGGTCTCCGCGCGGGTCAGCCGGCCGATCGCGCACAGATCACCCGCGATCACCGTGGTGGCCGGGCGCTGCTGACGGCCGAGCGGGAACGAGAGCGTGCCGATGCGCTCGTCCTCGTCGTGGTCGGCATGGCTGTTCGCCTCACCGAAGAAGGACGTGAAATGGCCCGACACGTGAACTGTCGTGTCGGGCCTGATGGTGCCGGAGAACACCCGCACCAGGCTGACCCTGCCGACGTACGGGTCCGACGTCGTCTTCACCACCTCGGCCAGCAACGGCCCGTCCGGATCGCAGGCGAGCTTCTGCTTCGCGACGCCGTGTGGGGTGAACACCTCGGGCAGCTGGTGCTCCGGTGGCGACGGGAATCCGCTCGTCGCGACCTCGAGCAGCTCCATCGTGCCGACACCGGTACCGCTGCAGACCGGGATGACGGGGAAGAAGGACCCGCGCGCAACCGCTCTCTCGAGGTCCTCGATCAGTACCGCCTGGTCGATCTCCTCGCCGCCGAGATAGCGCTCCATCAGCGACTCGTCCTCGGACTCCTCGATGATGCCCTCGATCAACGTGCCGCGGAGCTCCTCCAGCTGATCGGCGTACTGCGAATCGGGTGCGCGCGTGGTCCGCTTGCCGCCGGAGTACTCGTACTGCGTCTGCGACAGCAGCCCGACCAGCCCATCGCCAGTCGGCAGGTAGAGCGGCAGAACCTTGTCCCCGAAGGCGTTCTGCGCGGCGGAGAGCGCGTTCTCGTAGTTCGCCCGGGCGTGGTCGAGCTTGGTGATGACGACGGCGCGCGGCATGCCGACCTGGTCGCACTCCTGCCAGAGCGCCTTGGTCGGCTCGTCGACGCCCTCGTTGGACGCAATCACGAAGAGAGCGCAATCTGCCGCTCGCAGCCCGGCGCGGAGTTCACCCACGAAGTCGGCGTACCCGGGGGTGTCGATCAGGTTGACCTTGACCCCGTTGTAGGGGAGCGGGGCGAGCGCGAGCCCGACCGATCGCTGCTGCCGGATCTCCGCGTCGTCGCAGTCGCACACCGTCGTACCGTCGACGACGGTGCCAGGTCTGGACAGCACTCCGGAGGCGACCAGCAAGGCCTCGACGAGAGTGGTTTTGCCGGCACCCGACGGCCCGACGAGCACCACGTTACGAATGGCGGCCGGGTGCTCCGCGACGGGAGCAGCACCACCGCCCTGGGAAGTATTCGCCTTGTCTGCCATGACGTCCCTCCTGGTTCACCCACCATTCCCCCAACCCCCCACCCAACACAACCCCCACACGCGCGCAGCTTCCCCTCACCCCACCCACTTCATCCCCAACGCGAGCCCCCAGCCCGCCCCAAGCCGCCCTCACCCGGAGGCGCCGGGCAAGGCGGAGGCGAGGGGAGGGGAGGCGCGCGATGGGCGGGGCTGGGGGCGGGGTTAGCTGGTGGGTTGGGGGACAGGGGTTAGGGCGGCGAGCATTGCTTGGAGGTCGTCGGGGTGGAGGCGGGGTGTGGGCTTCTCGGCGAGGTCGCTGCGTAGCCGGGTGAGCTCGGCCCTGGTCTCGGTAGCGGTCTGACGGACGCGGGTGAGCTCCGCGTCGCGTTCGGCGCCGGCTTGGCGCAGGTGGAGGAGTTCGGCGTCGGTTCCGGCGGCGGATTGGCGCAGGTGGGTGAGTTCGGCATCGGTCTGGGCCGTGGTTTGGCATAGGTGAGTGAGTTCGGCTTCCGAGCGCGCTAGGGCGACGCGGAGGTCGGCCTCGGATTGGGTAGCTGCCTGGTGGGCGGCTTCGGCGAGGCTTGCGGTCTCTTGGGCTGCGCGGTGGGCGGCTCTTGCTTCGGTGGTGCGTTGGCGCTCGGTGGTGAGCTCGGTGCGTAGTAGGTCCAGCTCGGCTCGGCGTTCCTGTTGGCTGCGGACAGCAACGTCGCGTTCGAGGGATACATGTTCGACCGCTGCCGCCAACTCCAGCCGCTCTCGGTCGCCAGCACGGACCTGCTCTTCCGCAGCAGCCAGTACTGCGGCCGCCGCCTCCGCCTGCTGTACGGCGTGGTCTCGCGCACCGATCGCATCCTGGGTCTGCTGACGTGACGCGCCGAGCGCCTCGGTGGACTCCAGCGCTTGCCGGGCAGCCGCACTGGCCCGGTCGACCGCCTCGGCTCGCTCCTTGGCTGCTCGCTCTGTGGATGCCGTCGCCTGGCGAGTGCGTCGCTCAGCTCCCTCGCGGGCCTCCTCAGCAGCCACTCGTGCTCTCTCAGCCTCAGCGACCTGTGCGTGAGCAGCCTCTACCGAGGCGACAGCAGCGGCCTCTACCTCATCCAGTCGCGCGGCCACTCCGGCCAGCGCCGCGGTCAGAGCGTCGACTGGCTCGCGGATCGTCTCCAGGTGCTCCCGCAGCCGCTCAGCGTCCAGCCGGAAGGTACTGCTGCCGGCATCCAACCCAAGCGCCCCCAGCGCCTCGCGCTCGGCCCGTGCCATCTGCGCGCAAGTCCGCCCGCCATCCCAGCGGGTATCCCGGCAGAAACTCCGCGGCCTCCCGCCCTGCATCCCCGGCGCGGGCAACTCGGTCCGGCACTTGCTGTATCCGCAGCGCCCAGTCTCCTCACTCATGCCCGTGAGCGTAGAGGTTAGGAGCTATAAAACCGGCAAACCGGTACGGCGTTTCTAAAACCAAACCACGAGCCAACGAAACCAGTGTTTTGTTGGCGCGTACGGCGCGGCACTCGAAAGACCGCCAGGAGGCACGAGAAGATCGCCAAATGCCCGCAGATCTGGACGCCTTGGTTCTCCTGGAGACGCTCAGAGCAGCGCCTGCCCAGATCGAGCCGGCAGACGAAGACGAGTGGCCGGGCGTAGAGAACCCGGCGGAGTTCCAGGCGCAGATCGCCGACTGGCTGAGCCAGTACGCAAACACCGGCACCCGCCAGACCTACGCCTACGCCCTCGGCCTCCCCACTTCATGGATCGAAGCATTGGCAACCTCCGGCGACCCGGCCCGCAACACGGACAGGGCGGGCAATGCGGCCAGCATCGGCAGCATCGGCAGGACGGGCAGGGCGGCCAGCACCGGCCTTGCGGGCATTGCAGGCGGGAGTCGGCCGCCGGCTGGGCGGGTGGGGGTGTTGCATCATCTGGCGTGGTTTCGGTGGTGTGCTGCGCGGAGGCTGGATCCGCGGGCGGCTACCGGGGCTGAGGTGAAGGCTTGGCTGCATCAGCTCGACGCGGCTGGGGCGGAGAAGCGGACTCGGCAGCGGATGCTCTCCACGTTGTCAGCGTTCTATGGCCACCTCACCGAGACCGGCGTAGTACCGGCCAACCCGGCGGCTCTCAACCGCGCCCGGCTCGGGCTCGGCAGCACAGCTCGTGACGCTTCTCCGACGATTCGGCTGACTGCCGGACAGCTCAGAGCGCTACTGGACGCTGCGGCCGAGCTACCCAACCGCACCCGCTACCGACACCTCTACGCGTGCAGAGCAGTCGCAGTAGTCGGCCTCCTGACCCTCGGCCTCCGCGTCTCCGAGCTGGTCGGCCTAGACCGCGACAGCCTGGTCCTGTCCGGCGGAGAGCCCATGCTGCGAGTACTAGGCAAGGGCGGCGTCCACCGCGAGGTATACCTGACCGACCTAGCTGCAACAGCCCTCACCGACTACCTGTCCGAGCGAGACCGCTCCGGAGAAGCCGCGACGCCGGCACTCCGCGGCAGAACCAGCGCCAAGCACGCACCGCTGATCGCCACGAAAGCTGGTGGCCGGTGCTCCCGTTTCGACGTCAACGCCCTGCTGCGGCGGGTCGCAGTACAGGCTGGGCCTGCGCTGGCTGAGGTCGCCGACCGCGTGCATCCGCATGCGCTCCGGCACGCCTACGTGACGATCGCGCTCGAGCAGGACGCCCGCATCCAGCATGTCCAGGCGGACGTCGGCCACGCCACCATCTCCACCACCCAGTACTACGACCGCGGCCGCCGAACCCGCGACACAACAGCAGCCGACCTGGTAGCCGCCGCCATCAAGGGGTGCCGGTAAGAAACGTGTCATGAGCCCCAAACGGCGTTGATCTTGCTGTGACTTGTCTGGTCAATGCTGGTTGGTCATGAAACACCCCCCGATGCACATCGACGAGTTGGTCGAGCACTGGACGATCCTGGACGAAGAGCGCGACCTGATCGCCGGAAAGCGCAATGCCACTCGACTCGGCTTCGCGCTCTTGCTGAAGTTCTACACGCAGCACGGCCGGTTCCCGCGCGGCCGTTCAGAGCTGCCGGACGACGTGGTTGAGCACGTGGCCAAGCAGGTTCGGGTTCCTGCCGCTGAGCTTGGCTTCTACGAGTGGTCCGGCTCCACGATCGAGTACCACCGCCATCAGATCCGTACGGACCTCGGCTTTCGCATCTGCACGACCGAGGACGCGACGAAGCTCGCGGTGTGGCTGGCCGAGGAGGTCGCGCACGCCGAACAGCGGCCTGAACGGGTCCGGGAGGAGCTGCTCAAGCACCTGTGCGAGGAGCGGATCGAACCGCCGGCGCCTGGGCGCACCTCGCGCGGGGTGACGGCCGAGAGTCGGTCGTGCCCGAGTCCGCCCGTGATCCAGGCACCGAAGCGCTGCAGATGCCGGGAGATCTTGGCGGTGACCTCCGCCGAGCGGACCCCACGCACGGCCAGATCGAGGTAACGCTCCGTCCACGCGGACAGGCTGTCGTCGGCCGGATCGAGGCGCTCGGGAAGCCCGACCACCTTTCGTGAAGTGATTTCGGCGCGATCTGGGCCCGGGTCGAGCGGGGCCGAGCTGGGGGTGGAGGACGGCATGCAGCCAGGTGACTTCACGGAAGGGCTGTTCCCTGAAGAGAACTGGTGCGATGGTCATGCCCCGGTGGACAAGGCCGCCAAGGGGACAGGGTGGTCGGAGGCGTGGGCCTGCTGCATTGCGAACTTGGCCAGCCAAGGGTTCTTCGAAGACCTCTCTATCTGCTGGCCTCCATGGGTGAGGGCTGGGCGTGCTCGGCGGGGCCGTGTCCGGTCAGGCGCGAAGCAGGTTGAACGCCAGCAGGGTGGCCGCCGTGGCGGTCGGCGCCGACAGCTCTGGAGCGGTGTCCACCGCGGCCGGAAATCCATGGATCCGCTACTCCCCCCGGTGAACACGAATAGTGATACCCCTCAGGCGATCAGGAAGGAACACAGATCACTCGATCATCGGCCCCTGCCAGTGCCGCCCCCGCGAGGTGTGCCCGGTAGTTCGGGCAGGTCGTGATGTCCTCGTGCGAGCAGTTCATTCCGGCTTCGAGGAGATCGAGTGCTGAGCGCAACGCCGCCATCCTGGCCTGCAGCGCGCGGTGGTTGCGGCGCAGCACGTCCGTGCGGGCGGCCGGGTCGCGCGCGGCGAGAAACGTCCGGATGTCCGGCAGCGGCAGGCCGGCCTGCTTCGCGATCACGATCGACGCCACCCGGAACAGGTCATCGCGGGTGTAGCGGCGGCGGTCGCCGGCGACGCGGGCGGGGGAGAGCAGGCCCACCGACTCCCAGTGCCGCAGTACGTGTGTCGGAAGGCCGAAGTGGTCGGCCACCTGGCCGATCGTCATCAAATTTGACTTCATGTCGACATTAAGTCGGATCATGGCGGGCATGTCCAATCTGCTTGCTGTCCTCGACGCCGTCGACGCGCAGCCTATGTCCGCCGAGCTGCGCACACGTTCCTACGAGTTGCTCGGCGACCTCACCGGCCAAACCGTGATCGACGTCGGCTGCGGCGGTGGCCGCGCGGTCGCCGAGCTGGCCGAGCGCGGGGCCCGCGCGGTCGGCGTCGACCACGACCCCGAGATGATCGCCGTGGCCCGGGAGCGCTGGTCGGCCGGCGAGTTCCACGCCGGCGACGCCTGCGAGCTGCCGTTGGAGACCGGGTCGGTTGCCGGCTACCGCGCGGACAAGGTGTTGCACACGCTCTCTGACCCGGTGCGAGCCGTGGCCGAGGCCCGCCGGGTTCTCGCGCCGGGCGGCCGGGCCGTGCTGCTCGGCCAGGACTGGGACACGGTCGTCATCGACTCGGACGAGCCGGAGACCACCCGCCGGCTGGTCCACGCGAAGGCGGACTCGCTCCCGTCGCCGCGCATCGCCCGCAGGTACCGCAACCTGCTGCTCGACGCCGGGTTCACCGACCCGGTCGTCGAGGTGCGCACCAGTGTGTTCACCGATGACACCGCGCTCGCCCTGCTGCACCGGATCACCGACGAGGAGAGCTGGCTTGCCGAGCAGGCCGAGCGCGCCCGCACGAACCGGATCTTCGTCGCGGTGCCGATGTTCCTCGTCGCCGCGCAGGGATAGCGATCTGCTGCCTCCGCGGATACGAGCGCGAAGCCCGCATCCGCTTGCCCACCACCCACGCGACCTTCTCAACAACAGAAGACCGCGCTTACCCGGCGCACTGCTGCGCGGTAAGACGTGCAGCCGACCGACCGCCATGACGACGTTATGAACCGAGCAACGGAAAGGAACCTGGCGATGCACCAACCTCAAGATCAGGTGCGTGACACGGACAAGCCGCGCGAGCCGCAGGAGTCCGCGGACCCTCGCCGCTGGAAGGCGCTCGCGGTGATATGCACGGCGCAGCTCATGCTGATGCTGGACCTCACCGTGATCAACGTCGCCCTGCCCGACCTCGGCGCCGACCTAGGCCTGAGCCGTGGGGCCTTCACCTGGGTGGTCAGCGTCTACGTGCTGTTCCTCGGCGGGCTGCTGCTGCTCGGCGGCCGACTCGCCGACGTCTTCGGCGCGCGTTCTATGATCCTGACCGGTCTGGTGGTCTTCATCCTCTCCTCGCTGGCCAGTGGCTTGGCGCAAGACGAGAACCTGCTGATCGGTGGCCGCCTTTGTCAGGGCATCGGGGCCGCACTGCTGTCCCCGGCCGCGCTGCGGGCCCTCACCGGCATCTTCCACGGCACCGAACGCAACAAGGCGCTGGGCGTGTGGTCCTCTCTCGGGGGCATCGGCTTCGCCGTCGGGGTGTTCGTAGGTGGGCTCCTCACCAGCGGCCCTGGCTGGCGCTGGGTCTTTTTTATCAACATCCC
The DNA here is from genome assembly GCF_000372465.1 of Kribbella catacumbae DSM 19601. Taxonomy (GTDB): domain Bacteria; phylum Actinomycetota; class Actinomycetes; order Propionibacteriales; family Kribbellaceae; genus Kribbella; species Kribbella catacumbae. The sequence continues at coordinate 15,143 of NZ_AQUZ01000001.1, read as the reverse complement.
GATCGGCGTCATCACTCTGGTCGCCATCCGGGCCCTGGTGCCAGAGCGCCGGATAGCGGGCGCCAACCGGCGCATCGACGTGCTGGGCGCGGTGACCGTCACCGCCGCCACCGGCTCGTTCATCTACGGCATGATCAACGCCGGTGACCACGGCTGGGCGGATCCCGGCACGCTGGTGCCCATCGCAGCCGCCGTCATCTTGTACGTGGTGTTCACGGTCGTCGAACGCAAAGTGCAGAATCCCCTGGTGCGCCCGGACATGCTGGTGCGTCGTCCGGTCGCGACCGGCGCATTTCTCATGCTCATCGCGGCCGGCGTGACCGTCGCGGACCTGTTCATCACTTCGCAGTATCTGCAGCACCTTCGCGGCTACAGCGCGCTGGAGACCGGCCTGTTCTTCCTGCCCACGGCCCTGGCCACCATGGTCGGTGCCATTGTGGGCGGCCGCCTGGTCGGCACCATCGGCACCCGCCCCGTCGCCGTCGCCGGCCTGGCCCTGGTCGCCATCGGCAACGGACTGCTCATCGGCCTGTCGGCAAACGGCAACGTCTACGCCCAAGCCCTTCCCGGCGCCGTTTTGTTCGCGCTGGGCGGCGCCCCGGTGTTCGTCGCCGCGACCACCGCTGCCCTCGGCCGAGTCACTCAGGACGAGGCCGGGTTGGTATCGGGTATGGTCTACACCTTCAATCCAACCGGTTCGGCCATCTTTGTCGCGGTGGGCTCCACCGTTGCCGCTTCGGGTCTCGCCAGCACGCCCTCGATCGAGGGGTTCACCAACGTCTACACGATGTTCACCGTCGTCGCCGCCGTGGCCGCGGTGGTCTCGCTAGTCCTTGCACCGTCCGGAAAGCCACAGATGACCGGCGTTCCGGACGCCCGCTGACACGGCCGCGGCACCTGCCGTTGCCCCTCGGTGTCGCCGGGCACGAGGACTCCACCGTCATCGTCGGACTCAACGGCCTGCGCCTGCTGCGCGATGCCGCCTGGCGACGCTCCACCACTCCCGAAAGATGATCTCCGCCCATGACCACCACCTCCAAGGGCGGCGCCATCTCGCCCGCCCCCATCCAGCTCACCGGCTCGGCTCTCATCCTGCGCGAATGGGACGAGGCGGACGTGCCCGCGATGGTCGAACTGTTCGACGACCCTGCCGTCGACCGCTGGACGCCGCTGCGCGCCCCCTTCGATCAGGCGGCCGCCCGCGCCTACCTGGACCTGGCCCGCCAGCGCCGCGCCCAAGGCCACAGGCTCCAACTCGCCATCACCACTGACGGCCGCCAACCCCTCGGCGAGATCCTGCTGTTCCCCACCGGCGCTCCCGGCGAGGTGGAGCTGGCTTACGCCGTCGGCGCCGCGCACCGCGGCCAGGGCCTGGCCAGCCGCGCCGTTCAGCTGATCACCGCCTACGCCTACGACAGCCTGGCCGCCACCCACGTGATCCTGCGCATCTCTGCCGGCAACACCCCCAGCGCCGCGGTCGCCCACGACGCCTGCTTCCACCTCACCCCAGCACCACCGATCAGCCGCGCAGGCGCCCGCGACCCCTTGCACACCTGGCTCCACGGCCGCAGCGAGCAGCCCATCACTGAGAGATCCAGATGAAGAATCGACAGATCCTCATCGCCGACGTCCAGGGTCTTGGCATCACTGACCAGCGGGAAGGGCAGGTTCAGGTGGTCGTGGCTCCCGCAGCAACGCTCGTTTGGGGCTCATGCACGTTTCTTACCGGCACCCCATCAAAGCAGCAGGCAGCGAACCACCGGCGACGTGAAGCTGGCGTAGTCCAAAGGGGCATGCTCACGGCTTGTCGGCCGGTCGACAAGGATGACGGACCCCCGTCGTCGGTACTGTCGCGGCATGCGTAGGGGATTCTTCACAGCCGTCGCTGCAACCTTCACCGGCCTGATCCTGGCGGGTTTCGCGAGCGCCGCTCCGGCCACGGCCGCCAGTGCGGCCGTTACCGATGTCGGCGACGTCGTGACGAACCTGCAGCTCGACTACACCGTCACGGCCGACGGCGTCCTGAAGGTGAAGGAGACGATCGCCTACAAATTCGGCAGCACTGGCCGGCACGGCATCTACCGCAACCTGATCACGCGTGAGGTGTACGCCGACGACAAGTCGAAGGACCAGAAGTACGAGATCTCGAACATCCGGGTGAGCAGCGCCGACGCCCCGGACCAGTTCAGCGAGAGCACCACCACCTCGAACAACCTGCGCGACCAGAGCATCCAGATCAAGATCGGCGACCCGGACAAGACCATCTCGGGCACCAAGGCGACGTACGTCATCGAGTACGACGTGCGCGGAGCGCTCCGGCATTTCCCCGACCACAGCGAGCTCTATTGGGACGCGACCGGCAACGGCTGGGACGCCACCCTCGCCGAGGTCAACGTCAAGGTCCAGGTCCCCGCGCCCGGCGTAGAGCGGGTCGAATGCTTCGCGGGACCGCCGGACAGACCGTGTGACAGCAAGACGATCACGGCCGGCGAGGGCACCTTCATCCAGACCAACCTCACCCGCGGCAAGGGACTCGCCATCGTCGCGGCGATCAAGTCGGGTGTGGTCAGCAACGACACCCCGATCGTGGTCGACCCGCCTGGCTTCCTGGAGCGTTCGGGCCTGACCGTCCCCGGCCTGATCGGCTCGGGAGCCGTCACGCTCGCCGCGATCGTCGCCGCCGTGTTCTACAGCAGGAACGGCAACAAGGACCTGCGCTTCGCCGGAATGCCGCCCGGCACGTTCCCTCCGAACGGTGTGGCCGCGCCGGAGGTCAAGAACGACCTGAATGAGGACCAGCTCCCGGTCGCGTTCTCCCCACCGCGGATCCCGGTTGCCGAGGGCGGGCTGCTGATCGACTCGAAGGCGAACACCACCGAGACCGCGGCGACGCTGATCGACCTGGCGGTCCGGGGCGCGGTACGGATCGACAACACCGGCAGCGAGCAGATGGCCGTACTGCTGGACCCTGCCCGTGCGACGATTCCGCACGAGCAGTTCCTGATGCAGGGCCTGTTCCCGTCGCTCCAGCCCGGTTCCGTAGTCGTCCTGGAACGCGGCGCCGTCGGCGACACCTCGATGCGGCAGGCGCACGACGCGATGATCGGCCAGGTCCGGGAGCAGATCAAACAGCGTGGCTGGTATCTGCGGCTGCCGCGCGCCGGCGGCGGTTCGAGCTTCTCGAGCGGCACCAAGATCGCCTGCCTGGGCATGGTCGGCATCTGGGTCTTCGGCGGACTCCTCGGCGGAACGGTGATCGGTGCGGCTACCGGTGGTCTCGGGAGGGCCGTGACCATCGGGCTTCCGGCCGTGGCGGTCCTCGTCGCGATCGGCATCTGGTTCGGCATTCGGGGCCGGGGGCAACGAAATGCCGCGGGCCGCGCGGTGACCGATCAGCTGGTCGGCTTCCGGACCTACCTGGCCACGGCCGAGGCGGACCAGTTGCGCTTCGAGGAGGGCGAGGACATCTTCAGCAAGTACTTGCCCTGGGCCATCGCTTTCGGCCTGGCGGACCGCTGGCAGCGCGTCTGTGCCCAGCTGGTCGCGGCCGGCCGGATCCCACCGGATCCCTACTGGTACACAGGTCCGTCGTACTACAGCTCGGGCTTTGCCGCCGGCAACATCAGCCAGACCGTGGCCAACACCTTCGACCCGCCGCCTTCACCCTCGGGCAGCGGCGGCGGTGGCGGAAGCTCGTCCGGCTTCAGTGGAGGCTCGTCCAGCGGTGGCGGGGGCGGCGGAGGCGGCGGCTCCTGGTAGGAGCAAGGCCTCGCTAGTAGGAGCAAGGCCTCGCCCGTGGGCGGCGAGGTAGGCCGGCGCGGCCCGTCCGGGGCCGCCGCAGCGCATGGCGGCGGCCCTGAGCACGGCACTCAGAACTGCTGGCAGGTCAGAGCCTGCCGCCGGCCGCCTTCGGAGCGGTCGGGTCGGAGTCCAGGTCGCCGACGCCCTCACGGGCGAGGAAGTCCTCCAGGTTGAACAGGTTGTCACCGGCCCGCTTCGCGACGTTGACGAGCGTCGTCATCGCGGAGACCTCTTCGACCTGCTCCTTGAGGAACCACTGCATGAACTGCTCGCCGATGTAGTCGCCGTCGTCGCGCGCGGTCCGGGCCAGCATCTCGATCTGCTTGGTGACGGTGATCTCCTGCTGCAGAGCGAGTTCGAGCGGCTCCAGTGCGTTGTCGAAGTCGTTCACCACCTCGCCGGCGCCGGGGATCTGCGGCCGGATGTCCATGTCCAGCAGGTACTGCACGATCATCATCGCGTGGTTGCGCTCTTCCAGCGACTGCTTGTAGAAGTGCGCCGCGAGTTGCGGCAGGTCCTGATCGTCGAACCAGACAGCCACTGCCGTGTACTGGTGTGACGCCGTGAATTCGTTACGAATCTGTTCTTGAAGGAGTTTCGCGTACGTGCTCATAGGCGCCAATGTAGTCCTCGCGGACGCAATTCTCACCGTTGGCGAGGCTGTCCTAACAGCGTGTCAGGCAGCCCGGCGTACGTGCGCCTGAATCGGGGGCAGGTTGCCCAGCGGCGCGAAGTAACCCGCGATCCCGTGGTCGAAGGTGATCGCCGCGATGCCCTGCTGCAACCAGATCGGCGCCTGTGCGACCGCGTCGTCCGGCGCCAGCGCGAGCACCAGTACTTCGGCGTCTGCCGGGCTCAGCCCGTTTTCGATCGCGAACCCACGGGCACGCTGAGCGGACGTGAACGCCATCAGGAACGGCTGGTCCTGATGAACACCGACGAACGGCTGCGGGTTGTCCGGCTCGCCCCGCTGCACGAACCACCAGCGCTCGAGCCCGAAGGTTGCCCCCCACAACTTTTCCTGGTTCGCCGTACTGGGGTCGGCCGCAACATTCGCCGACAGTTCGTCGGTGATGGCGGGTTGGATTGTTTCGGTCATGTCACAACACTAGAAGATCAACGGTTCCCCAACCGGACGATCTCGACGTCGTCGCCGGGCAGTGTGACAGTGATCTCCTGACCGTCGACGGCGATATCGATGCCCTCGGCAAGTGCTTCCGGGCGGATCGCGTCACGGGTCAGCAACACCGCGTGAACGAGCACCAGCGGTTCGCCGGAATGTGCCGCCGTCAGGTACGGCGTAGCGGAGTGCGGCCCGAACGGGTTCGCCCCCAGATCACGGTGCACCCCAGCCTCGTCGTACCCATGCAGGGTGACCACCGCCGACATCAGCCCGTCGGAATTCCGCGCCGACGCCCACGCCGGCCCGCCGCCGACTGTTGCCGTCGGCAAGGAATCACCGGCGACCGCATAGCCGCCGCTACGCACCAGTACGCCGCCCGGCCCGTCCACCAGCGAGCAACGGATCTCCCAACCGCCGTGCACCACGGAGGCGATCTCGATCGGCCACGGCCCGTCGCTGCCGACCCACGCGTTGTGCCAGGAGGCCGCCGACCGTGTGTCCATCCCGAGTCGCCGGATCCGGCCGCGGTAACTCGACTTTCCGTGCTGGTCGACGAGTGAGGTCAGGTTGTCGACCCGCTGCAACGAAGCAGCATCCGAAATCTCGGGTCCAGCGTGGTTGGCAAACGCCAGCCGGTCGTAATGCGGGTCAACGGCAGGCTCCACCCCCGCGGGCTCGGCCGGGGGAGCGTGGTCGGCACCATGGTTGATCAACCTGACCACTTGGTCGTGCCGACTCGCATGGACCAGCCAACCCGGCGCAGGCATCGCCCTGACCTGATCAGCCTCATCCAACGGCACCGTGTCCTCCGGGTCCGACCACACCGGGTGCTCCGGCGGCATCAGAAGCCCGATGAAGCCCTTCGACGCCCAGTACGGCGAGCCTGGTCCGGAGTACGCCTGCGTGGTCGGCAGGAACGTGTCGTACCACCCCAGCGTCAGCAGCCCGCGCTCATCCGGTACGCCGTGCTGCACGAAATGGCGCGCGATCCCGGAGCACAGCCGCCGTGTAGCACCCGGGGTGAGCGGGGTGGCGTCGAGGACCTGCCCCATCCAGTACGGCGCCGCGGCCGCCATCCGATACGTCAACGACCGGCCCTGGTAGACGGGTGCGCCGTCGTTGCCCACCAGGTGGATCGCGTCCTCCAGGAACAGGCTCAACCGCTCCCGATAGACCTTCAACCGATCGTCGTACTGCGCGCCCGGGGTCGCCGCCGCCATCCGGGTCCAGATGCCCGGGTAGAGGTGCATCGCCCAGCCGATGTAGTTGTCGAAGTTCTGGCCGTCGCCGTCGGAGTACCAGCCGTCGCCGACGTACCAGTCCTCGATCCGGTCGAGGCCGCCCTCGATGTCCTCCTTGGAGTACGGCGCGCCGACCGAGGCGAGGAACTGTTCGCTGACGACCTGGAAGAGTCGCCAGTTGTTGTCGTGCGTGGTGGAGCCGATGAACCCGCCGAGCCACTCCGCGACGTGCTCCTGAGCGCGGGTGTCCAGCCGGTCCCAGATCCACTCGCGGGACTCGTGCAGGGCGACGGCGATCGCGGCGGCCTCGACCATTTGCTGCGAGCGCGGGGTGAGGCGCAGCCAGGCCTCGGGGTGGTCGGGGTTCGCGCCGTTGGCGACACCTCGCGCATACCGCTCGATCAGCTTCTCGCACCCCTCACCGCGGACGCCGGCGATCCGGAAGGCGGCGAGCATGAACGATCGGGCGAAACCCTCCAGCTCGTCGGACGAAGTACCGGATCGGCTGGGACGGCCGGGTAGCACGATGCGGGCGTTGCCGGGGGAGCAGTAAGGGATCAGCGAGTCGAGCAGGTGGTCGGCCAGCGCCTCCCAATGGGCGCGGACCCAGCCGGTCTGGCGGGACAGGACACGGTCGGTGTCAGGCAGAACGAGGCGGCTCATGCAATCCTCCCGAGTTCGGCGGAACTGATGACATGCTGAAGAGGAGTGCCGGCGGCAAAACGTTCCATCTCACCTACCGCCAACTCACCCAATCTCGCGACCTCGTTGCCGAGGGCGCCGGCCACGTGCGGGGTCAGGAACACGTTCGGCAGCTCCAGCAGCGGCGAATCCGGGCGCAGCGGCTCAGGATCGGTCACATCGAGGACCGCGTCGATCCGTCCCGTACGGCACTCGTGCTCCAGCGCGGCGGCGTCGACGATCCGCCCGCGAGCGGTGTTGATCAGCACGGAGCCGTCCCTGAGCAACCCGAGCAGCCGGGCGTCGACGAGCCCGACCGTCTCCGGCAGCAGCGGCGCATGCACGCTCAGGATGTCGCTCCGGCTGAACAACTCATCAAGCTCGACCAGTTCGGCTCCGAGCTCCGCGGCCTCGGCAGGAGTCAGATACGGATCACTGATCAGTACTTCGAGGTCGAACGCGCGCAGCCGCTCCGCAACCATCCGCCCGATCCGGGAGGCGCCCAGCAGCCCGACCGTGCTGCCGTAGTTGCCCGGCACCGAGCCGGTGTCCGGCTTGTGCTTGCTGAGCTTGTACTCCGCTCCGAGGCGGAACGCGCGCTTCCCACTGAGCACGATCGTGGCCACGGTGAACTCGGCCACCGGCAGCGCGTTGGCCACCACGGCCGACGAGACCTGGATGCCGCGCTCGAAGGCGGCCGGGTCGACGAAATGCTTCACCGAGCCGGCCGCATGGATGATCGCCTTCAACTTCGGCGCCGCGTCGAGCACCTCCGGCGTGATCTGCGGGCAACCCCAGCCGGTCAGCAGCGCATCGACGTCGCCCAGAGCTTCGCGGACCGCGGGATCGGCGAGGAAGCCGTTGCCGGGGCCGACGGGGAGGACAGTGGCGACCCGCTCCAGGCGGTCGCGGACCGCGGGAACCAGCACGCGAGCGCGGCTGGACTCGTTCATCGCCAGCATGACCGTCGGCCGAGCCGCCGCGGGAGCGTTCGTACCGGGCCGGGGGTCGGCAGCCGGCAACGGTTGGGCGGAAGCGGAGGATGAGGTCGGCTCGGAGTCGGTGCGCACAGGAGCACGCTAGCAAGCGCTTTCCCAAAATGCTCGTCCGCGGGCGGATCTGTCGGGTTCCGGACAGGTCGGGGCGCGCCGCGAAGTACGGGGTGAGAAAGATCCCACCGGCCGGAATTCCTGCCCGCCGCGCTGACGTTGTTGCAGGGGAAGGCAGGATAGAGGGGCCGACCGCCCTGAAGGCCACTGTTGAGGAGACGACGATGCTGCGACCGGACGACCTCTACGAGATCGTCGACGAGTCGGTGGCGACCGGCCCGGCGGCTACGCCGAAGGTGCTGGTGCATTCGCTCGACGGGTTCATGGACGCCGGCCAGGCCGGCCGCGTCACCGCCGACCACCTGCTCGAGGTACTGGAGAACCGGCTGCTCGCCAGGTTCGACGTCGACCTCCTGCACGACTACCGGGCCCGCCGTCCCGAGGTGACGTTCGCGGAGGACCGGTTCATCGACTACAGCCCGCCGCAGCTGTCGCTGCACCTGATGAAGGACGACGCGGGCGTCGAGTTCCTGCTGCTGGAGGGCGTCGAGCCCGACAACCACTGGAACCGGTTCGCCGGAGCTGTTCGCCAGCTGATCGACCTGTACAACGTGACGCTGACCGTCGGCGTCCACGGCATCCCGATGGGCGTCCCGCACACCCGCCCGCTCGGCCTGACCGCACACGCGACCCGCCCTGAGCTGGTGACCCGCTCGAACATCTGGGACGGCGAGATGCGCCTCCCCGCGAGCGCCGCGACGATGCTGCAGGTTCGCCTGGGCGAGGCCGGCAAGGACGCGATGGGCTTCGCAGTACACGTGCCGCACTACCTCGCCGAGAACCGCTTCCCGGGCGCAGCGCTGGCCCTGGTGCACGCCATCTCGTCGGCAACCGGCCTGCTGCTCCCTAGCAAGGCCCTGCTCGACGAGGCGGCCGTGACGGGTCGCATGGTCGACGAGCAGGTGGAGGCTTCCGAGGACGCCTCCTCAGTGGTCAACGCGCTTGAGACGCAGTACGACGCAGCCGCTGGCTCCATCAGCCGCGGCAGCCTCCTCGCCGGCTCGACTCCCTCAGCCGACGAGCTGGGGGCCGAGGTCGAGCAGTTCCTCGCCGAACTGAACCGCGAGGACGACAACTAGGTACTACGAACGCGGCGGCTGGTGCACCTAGGTGCACCAGCCGCCGCGTTGCGTTGGGCGTCAGGCGGAGACGGTCGCGCGCCCCGCAGTACTCCGGGTGAGCGCGTTGTCGAGCGAGAAGCGCCCGGCGCCGATCGCCGCCACCATCAGGGAGAACAGGCCGAGGACGACAACCAACTCCCAGCCGCCGTTGGCCACGAAGATGCCGTTGGACATGTGGACGAACAGGAACGCGCCGGCCATGTTCACGGCGAGCAGCACGCCGGCGACGGTGGTGAGCACACCGAGGATGAGGGCTGCTCCGCCGACGAGCTCGACAAAGGCGGCGAAGTACGCGGAAAGCGTCGGTGCGGGCACGCCCATCTGGTCGAAGCCGGCGGCGGTGCCGTCCAGGCCGTTGGTACGGAACTTCTGCCAGCCGTGGGCGATGAAGACTACGCCGAGGCCAACTCGGGCGATCAGCAGTACAAGGTCGCGCGAGGCGTGGACGGGCCGGGTCAGCGTGCGGAGGGCGCTCACAGCTACTCCTGTCATTCGTGCGTTTGATGGTTGAACGTTCACCAACCTACCGTCCGTCACCGAAAGCTCACCGAAAATGACCGCGTGAGGGGCACCACACCGGTACTGCGATCCGCGTGCCGACCTGATGCCAGGGAGCTGTCAGGATGAGGCATGCCCGAGTCCCTGGAGGATCTGGTCGAGCTGCTCGACCTGGAGAAGATCGACGCCGACCTGTTCCGGGGGAGGCAACCGCAGACATCTGCCCAGCGGGTGTTCGGCGGGCAGGTGCTCGGCCAGGCGCTGGCGGCGGCCGGCCGCACGGTCGGGCCGGATCGCGTCGTGCACTCGCTGCACGGGTACTTCCTGCGCCCCGGCGACACCTCCGTGCCGATCGTCTACAAGCCGGAGCTGATCCGCGACGGGCGCTCGTTCAGCAGCCGGCGGGTCGTTGCCTCGCAGCACGGCAAGACGATCTTCTACATGTCTGCCTCGTTCCAAGTGCCCGAGCCGGGGCTGGATCACGCCGACCCGATGCCGGACGACCTGGTACCGCCGGAGGAGGCGCCGACGCTCGCGTCGGTCTTCGAGGCGGCGAGTGGGCGCAAGGCCGAGGACTGGAACAAGGAGTGGGCGGCGCTCGACGTACGGCTGGCCGGGCTGACCGGGCGGCAGTTCTGGATCAGGGCCTCGGGCAAGCTTGCCGACGATCAGACCTTGCATGCTTGCGTTCTGGCCTACGCGAGCGACCTGACGTTGCTCGGGGCAAGCTTGTTGCCGCACGGGATCATCATCGGCGACCGGCGGATCCAGCCGGCCTCGATCGATCATGCGCTGTGGTTCCACCGGCCCTTCCGTGCGGACGAGTGGCTGCTCTACGACCAGGCGTCGCCGTCGGCTTCGGGAGCGCGCGGCTTCGCCACCGGGCGGCTGTTCAGCGAGGACGGCCGGTTGGTGGCATCCGTTGCGCAGGAGGGTCTGATCCGGCCTATCGGACTTGACCTGGACGAGGAATGACCTGCTACGTTTGACGACATGAACCAGCGCGCAGTGGTGACGACGACGCCGAGGTACGTCCCGGCGCGCTGACAGCTGACTGTCGAATTCGAAGCCCCGGGGCGAGTGCCCCGGGGCTTCGCCGTGTGGACACTCGCCTCACTCGTCACTGAGGAGTCCATCACCATGTACGACCATCGCAAGCTCGGCCGGGAACTCGGCCTGTTCGACTCGGATCCGTTGATCGGCGCGGGACTGCCGTACTGGCTTCCTGCCGGTGCCGCGATCCGGCAGGCACTCGAGCGGTACATCGTCGACGTCGAGCGAAGAGCCGGCTACCAGCAGGTCTATTCGCCGGTGCTCGGGAAGCGTGAGCTCTACGAGATCTCCGGCCACTGGTCGAAGTACAGCGAGGACATGTACCCGCCGATGGACATCGGCGGGGAAGAGGTGGTGCTGCGGCCGAGCCTGTGCCCGCATCACGCGTTGATGTTCCGGTCTCGCGCGCACAGCTACCGCGAGCTGCCGTTGCGGATGTCGGAGCTCGGCGGTCAGTACCGGTCGGAGCTGTCCGGCGTACTGGGCGGGCTGACCAGAGTTCGCGCGATGCAGCTGAACGACGGGCACATCTTCTGCATGCTGGAGCAGGTCGCCGACGAGGCGCTGGCGGCACTCGAGCTGATCAAGCAGGCGCATCGCGATCTCGGGATCAGCGCGTCGGGCTACGTGCTCTCGTTGCCGTCTGAGGATGCCCGGCTCGGGGACGCGTCGAGCAAGTACGTCGGTGATGCGGAGAGTTGGGCGCTTGCCGCTGACCTGCTGCGTGACGTGCTGGACAAGGCCGGGCTTCCGTACTCCGAGGAGCTGGGGGAGGCCGCCTTCTACGGTCCGAAGATCGACATCCAGGTCGAGGACTCGGCGGGGCGGGAGTCCACCTTGTCGACCATCCAGATCGATTTCCATCAGCCCGCGGCGTTCGGGCTGGAGTACATCGGTGCCGACGGCAACAAACACCGGCCGGTGATGGTGCACCGCGCCATCGTCGGCAGCATCGAACGCGCGGTCGCCCACCTGATCGAGGTCCACGGCGGAGCCTTCCCGGCGTGGCTCGCGCCGGTGCAACTCGTCGTACTCCCGATCTCGGACGCCGAGGAGGACGCTGCTGCCGGCGTACTCCGTCAGGCGCTCGACGTCGGTCTGCGCGCCGAGATCGCGTACGCCGACGAGGGCAGCCTCGGCGCCCGCATCCGCGAGAACCGCCTCGTACCCCACCAGGCCGTCATCGGCGCCCGCGAAGCGGCAGCCGGCGAAATCGCCCTCCGAAACCGCACCGGCGACCGCCACCCTTCGGCCCCCGCGTCCGCCGTACTGAACAACCTGGCAGCCCAGTCCGATCCTCTCCGAAACTGACCCACTCAGCGATCTCACCGTGCGCGACCGCCCGCTGGAGGTGACACGGAGTCCCATCCCATCAATCAACCCCACCTACCGCCCCGTAAACGCTTCCCAGCGGGGAACGGAGGCGCACTGATGGGATGGAGCTCCGCAACCTCGCCGCCGACGCGAAATCCGAGCAACTCTGTGCCCGTAGCGGCGCCCGCCACACCCAGCCCCGGCAGATACCGGCGCGCGCTAGCCCGCGGCCTGCGCAGACCGGCATGCACCCACCCGGCGAGGTGAAGCGGAGGTCCATCCCATCAATCACCCCCCTATCCAGCCGCGCAAACGCTTCCCACCGGTCAACAGAGTCGCATTGATGGGATGGAGCTCCGCTACCGTCGGCACCGGGCGAACCCGAGCAGCTCCGCGCCCGCAGCGGCCGACCGCCAGACCCCCAGCCCCGGCAGACGCCGTACCGCGAAACTCGCGGCACGCGCCGACCCGTCGAACGCGACCCAGCCCGCGTAGGCACGGGGTTAGCCTGGCGCGCGCAGTACTCCGCCCCCACCCGGCGGGTGGCGCGGAGGTCCACCCCATCAATCGCCCCCTAGCCGGCCGCGCAAACGCTTCCCACCGGTCGACGTAGGCGTATTGATGGGATGGGGCTCCGCTACCCTCGCCGCCGAGCGAAACCCGAGCCAGTCGCCGACCGCAGCGGCGCCCGCCACACTCGAGCCCGGCGGGCGCTGTACCGCGCGAGCCCGGGGCGTGCGCAGTACCGGCAGGCAGCCGCCCGGCGGGGGTGACGCGGAGCTCCATGCCATCAGTCGCCCCCGTATGCCGTAGCGCAAGCGCTTCCCACCGGGCGACGAAGGCGTACTGATGGCATGGGGCTCCGCAGACCTCGTCGCCGGGGCGAGAACCCGAGCACCCCGGTGGCCCCAGCCCCCAGCCCGGCGCCCCGCTGAACCTGTCAGCCCAGGCCAACTGTCGCCGAAGCTGATCGGTGACCGGTGAAGTGGGTCACAGGTGGTCATGGACGGGTGGGGCATCTCGTCTTTGTCTGTGTACTCGACGAACGGAGACGTCATGAAGATCTTCCTTGCCGGAGCATCCGGTGCGATCGGTAGCCAGATGGTGGTCCAGCTCGTAGCCCGCGGCCATGAGGTCGTCGGCACGACGCGCTCGGCCAGCAAGGCCGATGCGTTGCGCGCACTCGGTGCCGAACCGGTTGTCCTCGACGCGCTCAACCCCGAGTCGGTGGCGGACGCAGTGGCCAAGGCGGAGCCGGAGGTGATCGTGCATCAGTTGACCGCGCTGAACGGACCGATGAGCCTCCGGCAGGTGAAGCTGATGGCTGCCGCGACCAACCGTCTGCGCACGGAGGGCACCGACCACCTGCTGGCCGCCGGGCGCGCCGTCGGCGTCCGCAGATTCGTTGCCCAGAGCAACGCTCAGTGGATGGAACGCACCGGCGGCCCGGTGACCGACGAGAGCGGCCGGCTCGAGCCGAACGCCCCTGGCGACGCGGCGGAGGCGGTGGCCGCACTGCGCTACCTGGAGGACGCGGTCACCCGCATCACCTGGGCTGACGGCATCGCGCTTCGCTACGGCGGCTTCTACGGCCCGGGAACCAGCCTCAGCGCCGCGCCGGATGCCATCATGACCGCGCAGATCCGCAAACGGAGGCTTCCGATCGTCGGCAACGGTGGCGGGGTGTTGTCGCTGGTGCACATCGTCGACGCCGCGTCGGCCACGGTCGCGGCCGTCGAACGCGGCAAGGCCGGGATCTACCACGTCGCCGACGACGAGCCGGTGCCCGTGCGCGAATGGCAGCCGGTCTTGGCGCGCGCACTCGGCGCCAAGCCGCCGCGTCGCGTACCGGCCTGGCTTGTGCGCATGCTGGCCGGTCAGGCCGCGGTGGATATGATGACGCGCGCTCGCGGGATCTCCAGCGAGAAGGCCAAGCGCGAACTGGGCTGGACGTTGCAGTACCCGAGCTGGCGCACGGGATTCTTCGAGGGATTGGAATAGCCGACATGTCCGTCTCGGACCTGTACGGCGAGCTGCGCCCACGGGCGTTCGCCATCGCGTACCAGATGCTCGGCAGCGTCAGCGAAGCCGAGGACGTGGTGCAGGAGGCGTTCCTGCGGATGCACCAGACCCTGCAGCGGGACGAGCCGATCACCTCGCCGCGGGCCTACATCGCCACCCTGGTGACGCGGTTGGCCATCGACCAGCTCCGGTCGGCCAGGGTGCGGCGGGAGAGTTACGTCGGCGAGTGGCTGCCGGAACCGGTGGTCACAGGGCCGACGCCGGCCGAGCTCGCTGAGAGGGCCGACTCGATGTCGCTGGCGTTCCTGGTGCTGCTGGAGACCCTGTCGCCGCACCAGCGGGCCGCCTTCCTACTGCGCGAGGTGTTCGACTACCCGTATGCGGATGTCGCCGAGATCATCGGCACCGACGTTGACAGCGCACGGCACCTGGTGGCGCGAGCCCGCAACCACGTCCGGAAGAGTCGGCCGCGCTATCACGCCACACGGGAGCGACGCCAAGAGCTGGCGCAGCGCTTCTTCGCCGCTTCCGAACAAGGCGATTTGAGCGCACTCGAAGAGCTGCTGGCTCAAGACGTGGCGCTGCATGCGGACGGCGGCGGCAACGTGCCGGCATTGGGCCGATCGGTCAACGGCCGGAAGCACGTGGCACGTACGGTGCTGGCCGGGATGGCCGCGTTCGCACGCCTCGGCGTTCGCCTCCGCCTCACCGAGGTCAACGGCCAGCCCGGCGCCATGGCGTACGACGAGCAGGACCAGCTCGCCGGGGTGATGGGGCTCGGAATCGCCGACGACGGCACGATCCAGACCATCCACTTCATCGTGAACCCCGACAAGCTTCGCCACCTGGATCAGGTCAGCGACCTCGGCGTCCGGCTTCGCGCCCAACGCAGGTCCCACCGCAACACCTAACCCGAAGTTGCGGCGGCCTTGAGCGGCGACTCCTTGCCTGACCTGCGTGTTTGTGTCTTTGCTGTCCTGTGATGTAGTCAGAATATTCGGCGTGTTGAGCGGCCTGACGCGAGAGATGCCGTTACTGTGTGTTCATGGGTAGAAAGGATGGCGCGGTCCACGTAGTCAGAGTGCGGAAGTCGCATGTGGACAAGCGTGGGGAGCGCCGCGAGTACCAGTCCGCCTACCTGCGCCGGACGTTCCGGGAGGGCGGCAAGGTCCGTAACGAG